>NZ_RBWY01000001.1:679954-1209688 GCF_003634275.1 Orbus hercynius | reverse complement strand
TTTTAAATGTTAAATACATCCAACAAGTTATCGGTTTAGGTGATTTGTTCAGCGTATAAATAATATTTTTTATAACAATATGATTATCTATCATCTTTCTAAGGAGAAGAAAAAAATGAACATGACTATGTTAACCGCGTTAAGAGCACAAACTCGTAATTTCCTCGGTAAATTTATTAAAAATGAGCAAGGTGTGACTGCGATTGAGTACGCTGTTGTTGCTGCAGGTGTTGCGGTTGTTGTGTTAGCCGTATTTAAGGCTGATGGTCCTGTGGATGAAATGTTAACTAAAATCTTTGGTGACCTTAAAACGAAATTAAGTAGTGTTATCACGGGTATTGGTGCTGAGTAAATAGTTATTTAATTAGAGCTACTAATTGTTTAATTAGTAGCTCTCGTTTTTTTGTATTCGTTATGGATAATGTAATATGGTTGAGCAGCATGTCAAAATCTCGAGTGAGTGGGGTAAAATTCGAGACTTAGTCTTTCAAACCTTAGATCTCGATTTGATTGAAGAGCTAAAGGGGGATGCTAATCAAGTCGCTCGAGAAGTTCAAGCGATTATTCGCGATATTGTCAATTCAGGAAACGCCTATTTAACATTAGATGAAACTAATGTTTTAGCTACCATGATTTGTGATGAAATAATCGGATATGGCCCTATTGATTCGTTGATGCGTGATGAAACGGTTAACGATATTTTAGTCAATGGTCCTTACAATATATATGTCGAACGCGGTGGTATTTTAAGTAAAACCAATAAATTCTTTATTGATAATCGCCAGCTATTAGATATTGCACGTCGTTTGGTCAATAAAATTGGCAAAAATATCGACGAATCCCATCCTTTAGTCGATGCGAGAATGCCTGATGGTAGTCGCCTTAACGTTGTTATTCCGCCAATCGCAATTGATGGCGCATCGCTTTCAATACGTAAATTTGGTTCTGGTAAGCGTTCTTTCCATGATTTGATTAAATTTGGCTCACTCAATGAAGATATGGCTAATTTTTTGGTTATTGCTGCGCGTTGTCGAATGAATATTATTATTTCAGGCGGAACGGGGTCAGGTAAAACAACAATGCTTAACGCATTATCTCAATTTATTGATGAAAATGAACGAACTATTACGTTAGAAGATGCCGCAGAATTAAAACTTCAACAAGAACATGTGGTGAGATTAGAAACTCGCATCGGTGGAGATGATAATCGTGGCAGGGTCACGATGCGTGATTTATTAGTTAATGCTTTACGAATGAGGCCAGATCGAATTGTATTAGGTGAGTGTCGTGGTGAAGAAGCATTTGAGATGTTGCAAGCTATGAATACAGGCCATAATGGTTCTATGTCGACACTGCATGCAAATAGCGCTAAAGATGCCTTGGCACGGTTAGAAAGTATGGTGATTATGGCACAATCAGAATTACCGTTAGTTGCAATCAGGCGCTATATTAGCTCGTCAGTCAATTTTATTATTCAAGTTTCTAGGTTGCCTGATGGGCAACGAAAAGTCACCAGCATTACTGAAATTCTTGGCATGGAGTCGGATAATATTGTTACGCACGATGTATTTCGTTTCAAGGTCAGTGAAGAACGTGATGAAGGGAAAATCTTAGGTCATTTTGATTGCAATGGATTAGTTCGGCGGTCGGCTTTATATGAGAGTTCGCAATATTATGGGCTTGCTAATGTCTTGGAAGAAGTGATGTATAAAGCGGGGGGCATTGATGTATGATTGCCATCATTGCCATTACATTGATAACCATTGCGGTCATTAATATCTTGTCTCTTCGTCGTCGTCAGGCAAGATTACATATTTTCTCAAAGGTGACGCCAAAAAATACGTCATTAACTACTTTGCTTGAAAGCCAATTACAAAAAGACAAGCAAAATTTTTTCGCTACGCTATTTTTATCCTGCAAACAAACGGTTCAAACACAATATGATATTTTACTGTTGGGTTATTCAAAAACCAAATTATTTGGTTACTTGTTAGTCAGTATTATAGTAGGCATGGTTTTTAACCGTTATTACATCGGTATGAATGTTTATAAAACAATTATCATTAGTTTAATTGTCGCTATTTTTATGATTATTTATGTCAAAAAACGAGCACTCAAAAAACAGTTTTATGATACTTTTCCTGAGGCCCTCGCAACGATTATTGGTGCAGTTTCTTCCGGTTACGCTATTACGACTTCGTTTAAAACATGTGGTGATACTATCGATGGTATGGTTGGTAAGACGATGAAAGAAATTAATAGCCGAATGGAAGTGGGTGAGAATTTGAATAATATTTTAATGTCATCATACCGACGACTGCCTTTTCCTGAGTACTATTTTTTTATTCTAACTATTATGGTGAATCTTGATAGTGGCGGTGAACTAAAAGAAATATTGTCACGCCTTGCCAAGATGTTAGCTAATAACCGAATTTTAGCCAAAACTCGTGATAGTAAAACCTCTGAATTAAGAATGACTGTTTTTATTTTAGCCGCGATTCCTTTTGGCTTTATTTTATTGTTAAAAATGGTATCACCGATTCATTACAACTACTTGTTTGAAACTGCTTCGGGTAATTATATTTTGTATTACGTCGTGGGTAGCGTAACGATTGGTGTTGTATTTATTCGCAGTATGATTAATAAAGTTGTTTAAACGATGAAAAGCTTATTTATTATTCTATTTTCTTTATGGCTGATCATGTTATCAACTAAGGCGTTATTTAATCTTTATCATTTGAATCAACGTATTGATAAAGTTAGCAATATTCTTAAAGGTGAGAATACACGCAAGAAGGCCGTCAAAAAAAATGTTGACCAAAAAAATATCGCTTTTGAAAAAATTATAGCAAAGAACAATATTATTGTGGGTTTTTTACATCGATTCCAGTCAGAAAGTTTATGGAAGATCTATTCCGTGATAATTGGTTTTTCTGTTTTTTTTACATTAAATCAATTTATGTATTTGATTGATATCGATCAAAGCTCATTGCTGATTGTGTTAGTGCTAATTACTGTCGTGGTTATTTTGCTACCCGATAAGATCGTTAAAATGCAAGCAAAGCGTCGCGTGATTAATATCTCACGCGATTTGCCATTAGTCATTGATATGATGGCGATCATGGTTAAATCCGGTATGACCGTTGAAAATGGTTTTAAGTATTTGAGTTCAAAAGTGAAACCAATTAATCGTGATGTAGCCACAATCTTGGAGCGAGCGTGTTTGATGATGGACGTTAATGGTATTGAAGCCGCCGTTGATCTTATTCATCGTGAAGTGCCAAGTAAAGAAATGCGAATGTTTTGTGTCACATTAAAACGCAGTATTGGTTACGGTAATTCAATTTATGAGTCATTACTAGATTTATCGGCCGAAATTAGAGAAATGCAAAAGCTAACCATTGAAGAACGTATTGCTGCTATTGCTGCAAAAATGACCATGCCAATGATGGGATTTATCTTATTACCCGTATTAGTCATTGTTATTGCCCCTATTATTATGCATTTGTTATCGCTACCGTTTTTTCAAAAATAGCACAGACAGAACAATTATTATAAACAAAATAAATATACATAAGGAATTTGGTAAAAATATGAAAATAAAATATGTGATGATCATGTTTATTTTTTGTTTAATAAGCGGATGTCAGAATAGTTCTTTCAAGCAAAATATTGATGAAGAACAAAAAATCTATATCCATCAAACGACTAAAAACTATGGTGGTTTGATTGAATTATACAAAAATCGATTACAAAAAGAAGATACGCAAGATACGCGTTACAAGCTCGCTCAAGCCTATTATCTTTCCAATGATTTTGATTCGGCAAGACGCTCTTTAGCACCGGTGATAGCATCAACTCAAAATGACAATATCTTAGTATTATATGGGCATATTCAATCTAAATTAGGCCATTATCAAGAAGCATTGGATGCACTTGAAACTGTCTTGACGATGAATCCAAAAAATGGCGAAGCGTATAATTTACAAGGTATTGTACTCATAAAATTAAAAAAATATGATGCAGCTCGATATGCGTTCACTCAGGCAAGAGATTTATTCTATGATGAGAATAAAGTGGTGAATAATTTAGCCATGCTTTCTATTTTAAATAAAGAATATGATGATGCTTATAATCAACTCAATATTTTATATAATAAAGGTTATCGAAATACCACTTTACTTCATAATTTATTATATACCTTGGTTAAGCTTAATCGAATTCAATTAGCAAAACAATTTTGTGAAGAATATAAATTATCTAATAAACCCATTATTTTAATTGAAGAACTCAAACAGATTGATCCGATTGATATTGTTAAATTTAATGAGATCGTGCCAAAACAAGAACAGAACCAAAAACAATACAGTTTTGAAAAAATCACTGAGAATAAAGGCTTAAAAACGCTTACATCTTCAGGAAAATCAGTTATCAAACCGACTGTAATACCCGTGTCAAATAGCAAGGTGAAAAATCCTAACCAAACTAATGAACTTGTTATTGTGCGTTCTGGTGAGCATAAAGGGTTTGGACGGATTTCATTCGAATCAAGAAAACGGTTGGAGCAAGATGATTATGTTATTACTCAGCTATCTCCGACGGAATTTAGTATTGAGATAAAAAATATTGCCTTGCCTTCAGGCGGCGCTGAGTATATTTCTCGCCGCATATTAAACAGTAATCGTGATTTTGCTAAAGCCGTGATAACAGTGAATATGGATGGCACATTAATAATCAAATTAAAGACTAAACGTGATTCGAGTTTTAAACATTTTTATGCTGGGGTGGATTCTAAACGTAATACACATATTTTAGCCATTGATTTTTATTCGAAGTAGCTAATAACGCAGCACATAGAAAATAAAAAAGGGATCATGGGAACATGAAAGATAAAAAATTGATTGTTTTATACGTATTAATGCTCATTGTTGGAATCGCATTATTATTTACCAAGTCAACATCCGAGGAAAAATCATCTCAAAATATACCGGTGCAAGTGACTGTAAAACAAGAGCCCAAAAACGAGATGGAGCAAATAACCATTGCTGTTGCTAAACGCGACATTCCACAGCGGACAATATTAACAACCGATGATTATTTTTTTAAAACGATAGAAATTAATCCAAATTCAGCGGATAAGGCTAAATATATTACCAATGCGAAGCAAATTCACGCATACGTTACGCGAAATAATATTGTCAGCGGCACGTTGCTAGAACATGATTTTATTGCTTCACCGTCAAGTCAAGATTTTATTTTGTTATCGCTCAAACCTGGCAATTTTATGTATCCATTTAAGTTGTCTCAAGCCGACAGTTATTTGATAAAAAATTTGCATAGCGGTGATTTAGTTGATCTCTATGTCTTTTATGGCGAAGAAACCGTTGCTGGCCGAAATAATAAAGAAAATAAATATGTTTCACCTAGCCGTGATTTTATTTCCAATAGAATGAAACCGATCATTGTCGGCAAACGAGTTTTATTACTTGAGAGTAATACCGATAAATCAACTGACTATAATATTGGTAAGATTCAACTTGAACTGACGAATCAGGAAATCAAATTAGTTTCTACATTAATGACAAATGCACAAATTTTTATGTATCCAAGTGTTTTTAGCGGTAATGTTCAAGATGGTTTACAGCTGTTAAGTGATAAAGAAAAAGATTGGCCACTCTCTAATAAAGATATTTTCTCTCCAACACAAATCAATAGATTAAGAGGTAACTAGGAATGTGTAACAAAATAAAAAAAATAGCGATCTCGATTTGTCGCCTCTTGGTTTATTTAAGCCCTTTATGTCTTTTTTCAGTAAGTCAGGCTAATGTATATAATTTACAAGTCGGCCAAAGCCAAGTTATTGCCTTACCTGAAAAGGTTAGAACTGTTTTTATTAGTCAAGATAGTATTGCTAATTATGAAATTATTGGTGATAAATCCTTGATTATATATGCAAAAAAAAATGGTTCAACCAATCTACTTGTTTATGATGAAAATGATCGGGTGATCATTAATGATACTATCAATGTCGATCCACTTTTAGCGCAAATTACCAGTCGTTTGGCACAAAATTTTCCTAACAGCCATGTTACGATTGAACGTTATATGGGAGATGAATCGGCTGGAAGTTTTGTATATGTATTAGGCGGGAGCGTGCCAGATACCACAACCAAGCAGCGAATTTTAGATTTAGTTGGTGCGGCTGTTGGTATTGATAATGAACGGATTCGAACAACATATCAATCAAGCGATAGTGGCATTAATGAGAATTTACTCACTTTTTTAGATTATCGAGTGCATCGCAATATCATCGATAATATTCGTGTTATTGAAGAGTATCAAGTTAACGTGAAGCTGACTTTTGTAGAAGTAAGTAAGGAGTTTACCGATTCATTAGGTATTGAGTGGCGAGGACTCAGTTTAACTACTTTGATCCAAGGGGGAAGTGCGGTAAATAGCCTAGGCGAATTTTCATTAATTGGGCTTAAAAAAGGGTTCGATATTGATAATATCACGACTGTGATTCGGGCAATTAAAAGCGATCGTTTAGCTAAGGTACTTGCTGAACCGAATTTATCGGTACTGTCTGGTGAAAGTGCATCTTTTCTAGTTGGGGGCGAAATTCCAATTGTTTCAAGTAATAAAGATGGTGACTCTAATGTCACCTATAAAGAGTATGGTATCAAGCTTAATGTAAGTACTAAAGTCAATAATGATAAACGTATTCGATTATTTATTACCAATGAATTTAGTTCTGTCTCTGGTAATTATGAGTTTAATGAATACTCTATTCCAACATTGTCAACTCGTAAAACCAGCTCAACAATTGATTTGGCTGATGGAGATAGCTTTGTAATTGCTGGATTAATTAGTGAACAAGATGAAGAAAAATTATCGCGAGTCCCGTTTATTGGCGATATCCCTATTTTGGGCGCATTAGCAAGAAGCTCATCGACAACACGTAGTAAATCTGAAATGGTCGTTTTTGCCACCGTTAATTTAATTTCACCTAAAAACAGCTTTGATGGTGTAAAGCTTCCGGTCTTTGAACGCACAGACGTCGTTAACAGTTTTTTTAATATTAACAACAATATGAATAAACAGATCAACAAATCTATACCGATCTCTAATGAAAGTGAGACGTTTATTAATTACATGGGATTTATTGAGTAATCCATTATTGAGGACTTTATGCAGTTATTTGGTCATAGCAACAGTAAAAAAGATTCACATTTATTAGCTGAGCCGACGCAAGAGTTTGTCGTTGGACGTATTTCAGGATTCAGTGTGGGGATTTTTAGTGAAAGAAATGCATTGATTGACGAAATTCGTGCCATTCTTTTTCTTTATAATGTCCTAACAATCGAGGTTATACCGTTAACCTTACCTGAGTTAACAGAAAATGCAGCGTGGAATAAATTTGATATTATTATTTTTGATATTGAAGATGAAGATGATGCTGAAAAATTATCTGAAATGGTCAATCGGTGTTTTCCAATTCAAGCAACAACCATTTTAGTTGGTCGTCATGATTCTATTTTATTTTGCGAACTTTTACTTAAGAAAGGGATTCACTTCATTCTTGAACATAAGCAATTAGATAAGATTCCAACGATTTTACACACTCGTAGTATTACACCGCCAGGCTCAAGTAAACGAGTTGGCAGTATTGTAACTTTTTTAGCTTGCAAAGGCGGAATTGGAACCTCATCGCTAGCCGTTCATACAATTAAAAATATCAGTAAATTAACCAACTATCCTATTTTATATATCCAAGGGGCAAGCACCAGCCCGAATGCGGATTTTTTATTTGAACAACCTATTCCTGCCGATGGGTCATTCACTAAAATCGATGATTCATTACAGGTAAAAATCGAGAAAAACGCGACAGCTTGGAAATATGATGATTTAAATTCAGGCCAATTTAACATTACTGTTATTGATCAAAACATGGGATTATCATCTTCATTCCTACATTTAGATGACATTATCGAGTTATCGAATATGATTTTTGTGGTTATTAACCGAGATCCCTATTCGATCCGTGTTGCAAAAAAAATCTTGGAAGAAGCAGAGCGTTCAATAGCAAAAAATACAGAATTATTAAATAAACGTTTTTTAATTTGTTTGAATGAAAATGTGCCTTTTGATAAAAAATCATCATTACAAGATATTGATATTGAGGATTTTCTTGGTAGGAAAGTCGACTTTATTCGTAAATTCATCCCCCATGCAGAAAAATTTGAGAAAGCCTTTACGAGCGCTGAAATTAATAAAATTTCGGCATCAGTTATTGGCCGACATCAAAATTTACCAACCAAAAAAAGACGGCGTTTGTTTTTTTCTAGTAAGCATAAGGTGTAATGATTATAAATATAAGGATTGGATGATGTTAAGACTAAATCGATCATTTTTATCCCATAAAACGGGTATAGTTTCAATTGAGTTTGCAATTGTATTTCCTTTTCTTATTGTATTATTTTTATTTACTGTTGAATTTAGTCGTATGATGTTCATTGGCTCATCGCTTGATTTAATCACAACGCAAATTAGTCGGCAAGCTGCTTTGGCTGAAGAGAGAGAGAGCGATTATGCAGAAAAATTTAATCAAATTTTAACGACAGAAGAATCGCTATGGCCTTTTTTAGCTTCGAAAGATAATTTTCACGTCAAGTTAGAATATTGCCACTCAATCAAAGAGATAATCGACAATCGTTGTAGTTCATCTGTCAGTGTTGATAAAAATATTATGTATTTTACTTTGCGATATCAATATTTTGCCATGTTTTCATCAATTTTTAGCCGGTTGATTGATACTGCGCTGACTAAGAAAGTGATTGTCTATAGGGAGTTCAAATAGTGTTTGTTGATAAGGAATAGAAAGAAGATGAAAAAAATTAATCATTTTATTATCAACAAAGACGGCGTGATCTCAATCGAATTTGCAGCTTGTTGTGTGTTATTGAGTGTGTTGCTATTTATTATTTACGACACATATAACGCGATCATGTTACAAAATCGATTAGAAAGAGCAAATTATACGCTAGCATCTATCTTTCGTGAGCGCTCAGCGATTTACCCCATTATTGATGATTCAGTGGATGATAATGCGATTAATTCTTTATGTAAAACTGATCATTTAGCATGCATTTCTAGCCATGAGTTTTTTAATTCTTCACAAGTTAAAGAGTTAAGTCAATTAGCGTCATTATTATTAGATCGAGAAGTCGCAGTTAACATCGATGGATTATATATTTTGCAAGATCCGTATAATTCAGCTGATTTAACGCGTGCTCAATTGGTGAGTGTACAACATCGTTACTGTCCATCAGGAATATGTGATGGTGAAATCAATAATTATTTTGACAGTTTACCGAGCATGATAGATACCACTGATTCATCATTAAGTAATTATTCAAAATTAGTTCCTTATGTGAATCGCTTTACTTCCAATAATATCAAAGGGCGGTGGATACCGCTATACAGAGTCGGACTTTGTGTGGTTAATGAGGAAAGTCTTTATTTGAAATGGATTAATAACAATCGAAACACGGACAGTTTTTTACCGAATTTATGCAGTCATTTTGTTGTTTTATCACGTTGTAATGATATCGAGAGCCAAGATAAGCCTTGCCCTGTCTATTTACGTTCAAAATAGAATTAATCATATTCAAAGGTCAAAAATAATGCATAAAAATAAAATAATATCTAAAATAAATACCTCACTGTCATTTTGGCAAAACAATGCAGGTAATTTCATGATTTGTTTTGCTATTATGCTGCCGACGATATTTATTGTGATCGCTTTTTCAATTAATTATGCACAAACGATGAGAATGAAAGCGTTGATCTCTGAAGCGAGTAATGAGGGTTCACTTGCCATTGTTGCTATAAATAATAAAAATCAGACTGATGAAGATTTTTTCACTAATCAAAAAATGGCGTTAGGCTATATCAATTATTATCTGAATAAACGTATTGATCAAACTGAGAATAATGCCAACATTTCAGTAGAATATGTTAATGATAAACGAGAATATTATCTTACCTATAATAATGAATTTCGGGATTTAATTACCGATTCTCGATTATTCAATACTGATGAATCAACAATAATTAGTAATCATTCAACGGTTTATGGTAATACACGTAAAATAGATATCCCAACATCGACTGATGTCTTTTTTATTGCTGATTTTTCGGGCTCAGCAACGTGTGAATTTAATTCAGCTAATTGCAATTCATATTCGCAAGCAATTAGTGATTCAAACCGACTTGCTATGATGAAGTCTGCGATAACGGAAATCGTATCATCCTATGCCAGTAATACCGGGTTTCACTTTGCGCTTATACCATATGATATTGGTGTTATGACTCATGATGATAGCCGCAAAAATCTTGCTGGCGGCGACACATATCAATGTTCTGTTATGTATAAATTAAAGCCACCTTATGATTCAATTGATTATCAGTTTTGGGCTAATAAAAATATTAATTATGCACGTTGGAGTAATTTAAAAGCCAATGGCGGTATCTCAAATTATGCAACATTTGACTATGTTGGTAACTATGCAAACGCTGTATTTTATAATTTGGATCTGGCTTATTACCTCTATTATGCCAAAATTATCGGTCCAGCGCTTGGTGCCAATACAGATATTGAGCTATTAAATCGTGGTTTATGCCAAAAATCTCATGCGCAAAATAGTCCAAATTATGCTAATTATATGTATTCATGTGGTGCTGATAACGACGATTATCCGCTGGCTGCTAAGAACTGGCAATTGATTAATGAGCAGTATGGTGCGATTGTTCAGTTATATGATTATATGTTTTCTGACAACTATGATACACATTACTCTTTTGCTAATACGCAAACAGTTGATATAAAAGGTACAATTGATTCATTATATAGTGGTATTAAACAAAACACCTTAACTTTTACGCGGCCGATTGCGCCACCGCTAGGAAATTTTTCCCCGTTTATGGGGATGTGCCAAGCTCCTTTATTTAGCAATCATATTCTGACTGAAAATTTAGCAACAATGAGTAAACCCCAGGTGTATAAGCAAGCCGCTCAAAATCTCAAATCATTTAAGTCTGCGCCTTATTTGATCCCTTTAGGAGAGAGCGTTACTGATAATGAACATTTTATTGAAACAATAAAGAATAGTCATTGGCAACCCGGTGGCGGAACGGACACAATATCAGCGTTATTAAGAACTGTGCCTGTTGCGGCAAAAGGCAATAGTTTTAATAAAATATTGATCATTATTACAGATGGTCAAGATGACTCTGGTGCTGATAAATTAAGAGATAGTTTTTTAGATGCCGGAGTATGTGATGCCATCACCTCAGGGTTAACATCACAAGTTAACGAAGCAAAAGGTTATATTAAAAAAGCCTCACAATCAGCGGTAATTCATTATATCAAAATTGATCCCAACGCCCAAGACATAACAACCGATGCTCAGTATGAGGCGGTTTATGGTAAATGGTATACCAAATGTATGAATCGAAATAAAGATTATTTACACGTTGCGACGGATTATCAAGCATTAACCTCAATAGTGAATCAGATGATGATATCCGAAACTGGGCATTTTATTATTAAACAATAAATTTATACGAATGGTAAAAGGAGAGTGATGATGCGATGGAAAATATACATAACATTATCTGTATACATCATATTATTGCCATCACTGGCGATGAGTCGTACGACCGATGCCATGATTTTATCCACTAAAATTGCTTCAGGTGGTATGGGACAAACCAACTCTGTTGATACGGGCATTACTATTGAAAATGGTGATCTCTGGATTTGGGGATTTCGCGGCTCAGGTCAACAAGGTAACGGATCGAATGAACCATCATCCTCTGCGCCTGCGCGAGTTGATTATTTTGTTAGGAATAATATTAATATTGTGCAGGCAACAGCAGGTATATACCATATTATTGCCCTTGATGAACAGGGAAATGTGTGGGGATGGGGGCAAAATGGATATTATCACGCTGGAGGTGGGGTGTGTACTGAGGGGCATGTTAAATCGCCATGTTTAGTCCTAAAAGATAAAAATATCGTTCGCGTTGATGCGGGTGAATATGTGTCTTATGCTTTATCAGCAGATGGTGACGTTTATACCTGGGGACATGGTCCTTATGGCCAACTAGGCAATGGGCTGAAAGTATCAAAAAGCGCTGTGTATAAGATTCCACGTTCTGATTTTAACGGTGAGGCGGTGGTATTACTTGGCGCTGCTTATGAAGGCGGGTATGCAATAACGCAAAGTGGTGGGGTTTATGCTTGGGGTGATGATGAGGATAATGCGTTTGGCTATGAACGTAGTTCTGCTCATGAATATGTGTTAAAACCATTACTTTTGACAAATTTAGCCGTTGATGGGAGCGAGATAACGTATATGTGCGGAGGACAACCGTTCACCAACTACCTCAGTAGCTCTGGTGATGTATATGGTATGGGAGGGAATTTTTCGTTAGGTATTGGTCAAAAAACAGGTAAAACAGCGGGACCTGCGTTAATTACCACTGATATTGCATCAATGTATTGTCGCTACAGCGGTAGTATTGCTCTAACGAATGATGGAACCCTGCTTACATGGGGATTTGCAAGTAGTGCTTTTAATATATATGGTATCATTCCTACACAAAGAGAGTATTACGATGTTATCACTAAAATCGATGGTGGCAAGGAGCATTTTATTTACTGGACTGAAAATGGTAAAGCATATGGTGTTGGTTACGGCGCAGGTCATAAATTTTCACAATCGTCTAATAACAATGTTGAATTTCCAGGTAAGGAGCTAACATTTTTACTCGATGAAATGAAAAAAACATACGGTAATAATTATATTCCAGGACAGGGATTATGATGATAGATAAAAATTTATTTAATAATATTATAATATTAGCTATTTGGTTACTATTGTGTTTGTGTTGTTATACTGATATCCGTTATCGAATTATTTCTAATTATGTTGTGATTACTGTTTTCATCTTAGTCGTGTTAAATCATCTATTTGGATTAGGTGTATTTAATTATATTGTCGCAAGCGTGTTTCTTTTCTTTGGCATAATTATTTTTTATTGTCGACTTATTGGGGCTGGGGATATCAAATTGATTACTGTTTTATTATTCTCTATTCCATCACCGTATGTCGTATTTTTTTTAATCATGATCACAATCGCTGGATTACCTTTAGCGTTAATTGCGATACTTTATAAAGTCATTACACAGAAAAAAGTCACCTTACCTTATGGGCTTGCAATTAGTGCGAGCTATATTTTGACGTCAATGACAATGTTTGTTGATGTCCCCAATCGGTTTGTTAATTAATTAAACGGTTGTACCGTCGTGATAGATGGTTAATGACAATATTTTAACTTTTTACGAATGAAATACCTCTATTGGTACCTGCAATAGAGAATAACATAAGACATAATAGGGAAAAAAATGAAGCTGATAAATTTATTCAATAAAATAGTAGTGTTAATGTCTTTTTTCATCATGATCAATCATGCTTTGGCCGTTGATAACAGTATTTTCCCTAAAGAGAATAAGTCACCCTTATCTCTTGCAAATCAGCAGGAGCGAAAAGCGCTACCTTTATCGACTAATTATATTACTGAAAACGGTTTTTATCAGACTTTGAAAAATGATTCAAATAACGTGTATTTTGATTTTGACAAATCCGATATCAAACCAAACGCTAAGGTGATATTAGATCAGCATGCTAGTGTGCTACTGTCAAATCCGATCTATCGAATCATGATAGAAGGGCATGCTGATGAACGGGGTAGCGTTGAGTATAATCTAGCTCTAGGCGAACGGCGGGCTCAAGCAATAAAACATTATTTGGTTGCTAAAGGGGTCTCGCCGATTCAACTTTACACGGTTTCTTATGGAAAAGAAAAATTAGCTTATTGGGGACACAATGCAGCCTCTCACGCAAAAAATCGCCGTGGAATTCTTGTTTATTAAAAGATCATATAATGGTCAGTCCATAAATAGATCAAGGTCATTTATTTAATAGCAGTTTTAACCGTCTGCTATACATAATGTGTTTATGAGAGCACTGATGATAAATTGTAAAAAAATCATGCTAGCGTGCGATCTTAATACCATTTTGACAACATCTTAGTTCCTTTCTTTGCTTGATTTGCTATTTTTACCTTATAGCGAATCAAGTATCAATTTAATATGTATAACGTCAATGTTGTTTGTGATGTCATTAGCATCATCATTATTGAGTGATTAATAAGAAGGGATAAGCTTGAACAATAACATATCTTATGATTTAGGCTTATTTTTTTGTTCACTTGGCTTTTTACCGTTATGGTTTTTAGCTAAATTACCGTCATTCTCTTTATATTGTGGGTTATTAGCACTTTTAGTCGTCATTATTATTATCAACATATTGATAAGAAACATGATATTTATTGCTAGCGGCTCTTGCCTTGCCGGTTTTTTATGGGCAATTTGCAGTGCATCAAACTATTTAAATACGATAGAAAACTATATTGATCAATCGCTAGTTATTAAAGGTGTAGTGCAAAGTATCAATATTTCGCCAGAACAAGTTGAAAATGAATCTTTAAATCGTCATGCATTACCTTATATTGATTTTATGATTGATGATATTAATGAACATCCACTCAAGTCAACAATTGCGATTTCATTATTATGGAGTCGTCAATTACCGATTCCCTCAGCAGGTGAAAAATGGCAATTAATGATTAAAACGAAGGCTGCGCATAGTTATCTTAATCAAGGTAGCTTTGATAGCCAACGTTTTGCTATGGCAAATCGGCGTGTGCTAGTTGCTACAATCAATAAGGCAACATTGTTAAATCCGACAATAAATTTCAGGCAAACTTTAGTCAACCAAATGTTACCTTATGCTAATCTTTTTAAACATGGTGATATTTTACTCGCCTTAGCATTTGGAGAGCGCTCAAGGCTTACTAGTGAGCATAAAGCGCTATTATTTCAATCCGGCGTTGCGCATTTATTAGCAATTTCGGGTATGCATATTATGTTCGTGGCGTATTTAGGCTATAAACTGATGCGAGGTTTGCAGTTATTTTTACCGAAAAAATTGATTTATTATTCAATGCCATTATTGGCAAGTTTTATCATTGCCTTGTGTTATGGATGGTTATCTGGATTTAATCCCCCAGTAATAAGGGCTTTGGTAGCCCTATGTTTTTGTGTCTTTTTACGGTTACAAAAAACAGTGCTAAGCCCATGGCAGATAATCAATCGCATTATTGCGTTATTATTATTTTATGATCCGCTCATGATGTTATCAGAAAGCTTTTGGCTATCGTGTTATGCCGTCATTTGTCTTATTTTTATAGCGCAGTGGCATTCATCATTTACAGCAAAGTATCAACAAGGCTATTTACGACAACTGTTTAAATTACAAGTATTGTTGACTTTGCTACTTTTACCAATTCAATTATTGGTATTTAATGGAATAAGTGGTGGAGGCGTGGTTGCAAATATCATTGCGATACCTATGATTACATTCATTACCTTTCCGGCTTCGTTATTTATGATGATCATGAGTTTTTGCCATATTGAAGTTTTTGTTGTTCTATTTGGTTACATTGCTGATCTGTCCTTACATGGATTATTGATGATTTTGAGACCATTATCACAATATTGGTATTCAGTTAGTAAAGCATATTATGTATTGAGTTTTATCGGTTGGGTGGGGGTGATTATTTGGCATACTATGCTTTGGCGTCGTTATGTATCATCAGTATTACTCATATTACTTATCATGCTTGCGCCGATATTTAGAACAGCAAAAGAACAATGGCGGGTTGATATGTTAGACGTTGGGCACGGTTTATCGGTAATTATTAGAAAAGGTCAATCAGCAATTGTATATGATACGGGGGCAACATAGCGAGAGAGCAGTGCTGCTGAACGTATAATTATTCCTTTTTTAAAATGGCATAATCTTACTGTTGAAGGTATTATTATTAGCCACGAACATGATGATCATATCGGGGGGTTAGCGGCACTTAAGGCGCAATATCCAAAGGCATGGTTAATGAGTTCTTCAAATCAATTAATGAATGATTATCCCTGCTCAAGTGGCCAATCACTTAGTTGGCAAAATTTAACATTATCGGTATTATGACCGGAGAACATTGTCTCGTCAGCCCTTAATGCCCAATCTTGTGTGATAAAAATATCAGATAATAAATACTCGTTGTTATTAACCGGTGATTTGGAGAAAGCCCAAGAGGAATATATCGTGTTAAAACAAAAAAGTGCATTACGCTCGACAGTTTTACAGATCCCTCACCATGGCAGTAATACATCGTCATATTATGCATTCTTATCAAATGTGAATCCACAGGTTTCACTCGGTTCTGTATCTCGCTATAATCCTTGGAATCTGCCGTCAAAAAAGGCTTTGCATCGTTATCATGATCTCAATTTTAATTACTATCTAACGAGTTTATCGGGGCAAATTTCGGTGTTGTTTTATACGGATGATTGGCGAGTAAATTCTATGAGAGGTGAAATAAAACCACGATGGTATCATGATTGGTTTGGCGCTTTGCCTAATTACGGGTAAAATAGAACTTTTTAATGATATAACAGATAGAGATTAAATCGTGAGTGAGCAATTTTTAGATAAAGACTTATCAACGTGGGACACATTTAAACGACTCTGGCCAAGAATCGCACCGTTTAAATCCTACTTATTTATCGTCATTATATGTTTAGTGATTAATGGGGCATCTGATACGTACCTTTTGTCATTGATTCAGCCATTACTTGATGATGGATTTGCCTCTAATGATAGGTCATTTTTATTTAATTTATCATTTATCGTATTGGGTTTATTCCTGGTTCGAGGTGTCTCAAATTACGTTTCAGCTTATGTTTTAGCTTGGATATCTGGAAAAATCGTGATGGGTATTAGGCAAAATTTATTTATGCACTTTGTCTATTCACCTGTCAGCTTTTTTGATCAAAATTCTACTGGTAGATTGTTATCGCGCATAACCTATGATTCAGAACAAGTCGCTGCCTCATCGGCGAATTCATTAATCGTTGTTGTTAGGGAGTCAATTTATTTAGCCGGTTTAATTTTTGTGATGTTTTATAATAGTTGGCAACTTTCATTAGTCTTGTTACTTATTGGCCCTATTGTTGGAATCTTAATAGGATTTATTTCTAAACGATTTAGAATATTAAGTAAAAATATACAAAACAGCATGGGGATGGTGACAACAAGCGCAGAACAGATGCTTAAAGGTCATAAGGAGGTGTTAATTTTTGGTGCCCAAGAAACAGAAATCAATGCCTTTCAAAAAGTAAGTAACCATATTCGCCGCCAAGGTATGAAGATGGTATCAATCTCTGCATTATCAACGCCATTTATTCAATTAATTGCCTCGATTGCCCTATCGTTTATTTTGATAATGGCCAGTTTTCATGATGTTGTCGATTTAACACCGGGTGAGTTTACGGCCGTGTTTTCAGCCATGATTGCGCTAATGAAACCTCTAAAAGAGTTAACGAATGTGAATGCGCAATTTCAAAAAGGAATGGCAGCTTGTCAGACTATTTTTAAACTGTTTGATTTACCGCGTGAAAAAGACGAAGGGACGTTGGTATTAGATAAAGCCGATGGTGAGATAGAGTTTAGAAATGTCACATTTACTTATCCGACGCGAGAAACACCAGCATTAGTCAATGTCAGCTTTAAAGTGGCAGCGGGTAAAACAATAGCGTTGGTTGGTCGTTCTGGATCAGGGAAATCCACTATCGCCAGTTTATTAACGCGTTTTTATGACGTTGAGCAAGGAGAAATTTTAATTGATGGTAAAAACATTAAAGAGTATACCCTAGCTTCACTACGCAATCAGATTGGGCTGGTATCACAAAATGTCCATCTCTTTCATGATACGATTGCTAACAATATTACTTACGCAAGGGCTGGGCAGTATACCCAGGCGCAAATAGAAAAAGCCGCTGAACATGCTTACGCCATGGATTTTATTAAAGATATGGATCAAGGACTTAACACTATTGTGGGCGAAAATGGCGTATTATTATCTGGCGGTCAGCGTCAGCGAGTGGCGATTGCAAGGGCCCTATTACGCGATAACCCTATTCTTATTTTAGATGAAGCAACCTCAGCTTTGGATACTGAATCAGAAAGGGCGATTCAATCAGCATTAACTGAGCTACAGAAAGATCGAACATCAATCGTAATTGCACATCGTTTATCAACCATTGAAAATGCGGATGAAATTTTAGTTATTAGTGATGGGACGATAGTTGAACGAGGACGTCATCAAGAATTGATCGGTCGAAATGGGGCTTATGCACAGCTGCATCAAATTCAATTTAGTGATTAATGTTGTACAAGAGAGATTAATCAAATGATTGCTAAACTTTGGTCAGGTGAAAATAAATTATATTGGCTGCTTGTTCCGTTTTCTTTATTGTATGGCTTGATTGTATTTATGCGAAAAAAGTTGTATCAATTAGGTCTATTTAAATCGTGGAAAGCACCGATTCCGGTCATTGTTGTGGGGAATTTATCGGCAGGGGGAAATGGTAAAACCCCTGTCGTAATTTATTTAGTCGAGCAATTGATTGCTAGAGGATATCGTGTTGGGGTGGTTTCGCGTGGATATGGGGGGAAAAGCGATCGTTATCCTGTCATTGTCACAAAGGATACGCCAGCAACCGTTGTTGGGGATGAGCCGGTCTTGGTATATCAGCGAACACGTGTTCCGTTTGCTGTTTCCCCCGATCGTACCCAAGCTGTACAAGTGCTTTTAGATAATTATACGCTTGATGTTATTATTACTGATGATGGATTACAGCATTATGCGTTACAACGCGATATTGAAATTGTGGTCATTGATGGTAAACGTGGGTTTGGTAATGGTTGGTATTTGCCTGCAGGTCCCATGCGAGAATCAGTATCTCGTTTGAGCACAGTTGATTTCACCGTGATAAATGGTGCCAATGAACGGCACTATCTCAATGCTTATTCGATGCAACTGGTACCTCATGATGCGGTGAATATCTTAACGCACGAACGTAAGTCGGTACAAGAACTCAAATCGGTCTGGGCGATAGCCGGTATTGGCGATCCAAATCGCTTTTTTGCTATGCTTAAAAATCAACAGGTTGATCTTATTAATACTACAGGATTTGCTGATCATCAGCAGTATTCAAAAGAACAGCTTTCTGTGCTGGTAAGGTCAGATCAAATACTATTAATGACCGAAAAAGATGCAGTAAAATGCGTGGCATTTGCTGAGGAAAATTGGTGGTATCTGCCAATTGAGGCTAAGTTAACCGATGAGTTTATCGAAAATTTACAAATAAAAATCGCTAAATAACCATTATTGATTAAGGTATCGTTATTATGAAACAAAAATTGCTTGATTCAATCGCTTGTCCAAAATGTTTTGGTAAACTTGATTACAATGAGAAAAAACAGAAATTGATCTGTGTGACCGATGGACTCGAATATTCAATTGTTGATGGCATTGCTGTGTTAATTGAAAGCGAAGCGATTGAGCTGGATATGTTAACACCTGAGGAGGCAGTATGAATTATACTGTTGTAATTCCAGCTCGCTATGCTTCAAGCCGTCTACCGGGTAAGCCTTTAGCTGATATAGAAGGTAAACCTATGATTGTTCGCGTATTAGAGCAAGCAAAAAAATCGTCGGCGAACCGAGTGATTGTTGCAACTGACAACCAACAAGTGTTTGATGTGGTTGTGTCATTTGGCGGTGAAGCCGTATTAACAAGCGAAAAGCATAACTCAGGTACCGAGCGTTTAGCTGAAGTTGTGAACTTATGTCAGTTTGCTGATGATGAGGTGATTGTCAATGTTCAAGGCGATGAACCATTGATTCCGCCAGTTATTATTGATCAGGTAGCCAATAATTTGGTTCAATATAAAACCGGTATGGCAACGTTAGCGGTACCAATTGATAGTGCTGAAGAAGCCTTTAATCCAAATGCAGTGAAAGTTGTGATGGATAAAGAAGGCTATGCTTTGTATTTTTCACGTGCCACAATTCCTTGGGATAGAGATAAATTTGCTACTTCAAAAGATGCGATTGGTAAATTTTACTTACGTCATATCGGTATATATGCCTATCGCGCTAGCTTTATTCGTCACTATGTTAATTGGCAACCAAGTGAGCTTGAGCAAATTGAAATGTTAGAGCAGCTTAGAGTGCTTTGGTATGGCGAAAGAATTCATGTGGCAGTGGCAAAAGAAGTGCCGGCAATTGGCGTTGATACACCAAAAGATTTAGAGAATGTTAGGCAAATTTATCGTCGAAATCGTTAATACTTGAAGATAAAATAGAGGCTAGCTATGAGTCAATTTATGGGATTTTCCCAGCAAGGTTTGAATTTTTTAGACAATGTTATGATTAACAATAGTCGAGAATGGTTTGCTGAAAATCGGGCGATTTATGATAATGAACTCGTTAAACCTTTTCGGATGTTAGTTGAACAGCTGAGTCCTGAGATGTTAAAGATTGATAAGTGGTTTGAAACACGGCCAGCAATCGGTAAAACGATTGCTCGCATCAATCGAGATACGCGTTTTTCTAATAATAAATCGTTATATCGTAACCGTTTATGGTTAACATTTAAGCGCCCAAGCCAGGATTGGAAAGCATCACCAGTCTACTTCTTTGAAATTGCGCCAGATAGTTATCGCTATGGTTTGGGCTATTATTGTGTGCCAAAGCAAACAATGGATATTTTCAGAAGTGAGATTAATCAAGATCCAGAAAAATTTTTACACATGATTCGTTGTGTGAAAAAACCATTTGAACTTGTTGGTGATAGTTATAAGCGGCCATTAGTTAAAGAGCAGCCCGAGCAAATTGCCACTTGGTATAATCGTAAAGATTTTGCGGTTATGGCAAGTAGTACAAAAATTGAAGATCTTTTTAGCCCAGATTTGGTTGGTAAACTACGTAAAGGGTTCAAGCAACTAGTTCCCCTGTATGACTATCTTATGCGCGTTGAAATGATCAAAACGATCCCAACGCTTTAGCTGTTTATAATTACCTGTTAAACCACTTAATGGGTGATTATAAACTTGGGTTAGCGTGAACTAATTCCGTTATACCATTGATGACAAATTGTGTACCCATACAAACCAGTAAAAATCCCATTATTCGTGATGTTGCTTCAATACCGCTTTTACCAATTAATCTCATAATATTACCGGCACTGCGCATAAATCCCCATAAAATCATGCAAAGTAATAAGGGAACTAAAATCGATGCCGTATAAATGACCCAAGTCGAGACATCATATCCTCCACTTTGAACGGTCGAAGCCATGCTAATTATCATAGCGATAGTCCCAGGTCCAGCGGTACTTGGCATCGCTAATGGTACAAACGCGATATTATTTGATGGTTCTTTCTTTTTGGCATCTGCTTCAGGGGTTTTATGAATAGGCTGCTGTGGAAATAGCATTCGAAAGCCGATAAACGCAACAATCATACCGCCTGCAATTCTCAATCCGGGAATCGAGATACCAAATGTTTTCATCACAATTTGTCCACAATAAAAGGAAACAACCATGATAATAAACACATATATACAAGTCATTTTTGACTGATAGTTTCGCTCATCATTGGTCATGTCACCAGACAAACCCAATAATAGTGCGACTGTTGTTAATGGATTGGTTAAGGGAATAAACATTAGTAAACCAAAACCGACAACTTGGATTAATTCAATCATTGTTTATTATGCCCTATATTTTTATCATCATCATTTTATGACAGAGAGTGATTATTAAAGTAACTAACCGTTTTTTAAGCTTAATTATAACAATAAGTCATAAAAAAACCTGTGTTTTTACAGGCTTTTTTTCTTATCAATCCGAATCAATAGCATTAGAACGGTATATCATCATCAAAATCCATCGGTGGTTCATTATTCATTTGTGGCTGTTGTGCTGGCGCTTGTCGTGCTGCCGGCGCAGATGATTTATTATTGCTGCTTTGCCCCCAATTTTGTTGTGGTGCATCATCAGCGCTATTATTGCGGCCACCAAGAATCTGTAATGTGCCACCAATATTAACAACAACTTCTGTTGTATATTTGTCTTGACCAGATTGATCTTGCCATTTACGTGTTTGTAGTTGTCCTTCGATATAAACCTGCGATCCTTTTTTAAGATATTCACCAGCAATTTCAGCAAGTTTGCCAAAAATGACGACACGATGCCACTCAGTTCGATCTTTTTGCTCACCGGTTTGTTTATCTTTCCACGTTTCGGAAGTAGCTATACTGATGTTAGCAACAGCGCCACCATTAGGTAAATAACGGACTTCAGGATCTTGCCCTAAATTACCGACTAAAATAACTTTGTTTATTCCCCGACTTGCCATTGATATTACTCCTAAACGTTATTGACTTCTTTCATAAATAAATTAATTATGCATTGTAACATGAGCTTAACTCAAGATAATAGTTTTTCTTCGCGTGTTATTTTTTGTGCGATCAAACAGCTAAAATAGACCATACATTAAGTAATTTAACATGAGTAAAAGTGTTTATTCACTTATTTTTGTTGCCATTAAAATATAGTTAACGTCGATATTGTTACCTAATTTAAATTTATTTTTCAACAAATGATATTCCATACCGATTACATCTTGAGTACGTAAACCAGCTTGTTCGACAAAATCCATTAATTCTGATGGTCGGATAAAGCGATTAAAATCGTGTGTGCCTTTTGGCACTAATCTTGCAATATATTCAGCGCCATAAATCAGCAATAGTTTAGCTTTATGATTACGATTGATGGTGGATAAAAATAACTTTCCACCAGGTTTTAATAATTTTGCGCAGGCATGGATGACAGACTCTGGTTCAGGGACGTGCTCTAATAGTTCCATACACGTGATAATATCATATTGTATTGGCGATTGACTGGCATAATCTTCAATTGTTGATTGAATATAATTGATGTTTAAACCATTTTGCTGCGCGTGTTTTTTTGCCACCTCAAGTGATGCTTGTGCTAAATCAAGGCCGGTTACATTTGCATTTAGCCTCGCTAAGCTTTCCGACAAAATACCACCACCACATCCAACATCAAGCAAATTTTTACCAACTAAATTCTCGTCGCAGTGTTGTTCAATATAATCAAGCCGTAGGGGATTGATTATATGTAGTGGTTTACATTTACCGTTTGGATCCCACCACTCCTTTGCAAGCTGAGAGAATTTTTCAATTTCATTTACATCAATATTTTTTGACATTGTCTTTCCTTTAACTATTTATTGTGTGTAAAAATAGCTGAATAATGTGTGCCGTTAAACCCCAAATGACGAAGTTTTGATAATGATAAACATAAATATCATGTTGTGAACGTTTTTGCCAGTCTTTCGCTTGGTTAGGCAGTAGTTCAAACGGGAAGTCGGTTGCTGGTTTATGAGCAACCTCCATAGCCGTTTTACGTGGTGGATTTTTGATAAACCACTCAAGAGGGACTGTAAAGGTTTGAGCAACTTCATCTTTATTCAGCCTAAATTGTTGGCAGGTGAGCTCACCAACAACCGGGTAGATTTCAAAGCCAACGGCTGAGATAAAAGCCGGGAGTTGACCATAGATTTTAATTTTTTCAGCAGGGAGTCCCAACTCTTCAATCATTTCTCGTATCGCAGTGTCTATTGCCGAATGATCCCGAGCTTCCATTTTACCACCTGGTAAACAGATATCGCCAGGTTGCCATCTGAGTGTTGCGGCTCTAACTTCAAACAGTATATTTAATCGATCATACTCATCTCTGATAAGGGGAATAAATACCGCTGCTTTATGTGAAAAATCGTCTGATTTTATTTGATTTTTAATCTGATTAAAGATCTGCGCTGTTGTAATCATTTTTCGTGTTTTATCTTAAGATGTTTCCGTTAAATTTAATTGGTTTGGCAAATATCTTTACGCCAATAAAATAACATGCTAGATTGCGATAATATTATAAAAATATGCACTTAGTCGTATTTTTAATTCTTAGATGCATTATGCTAGATTATCTTAACCAAATAAAGAACACTTTAGATATGCTCGCAGTTGTTAAAAAAAAGCGAGCGCTTGATGCTATGCCTGAATCATTTCAGGACGTGTTTTTGCTGTTGCCTATTTTATTCCATTATCATCACCCCAAATTACCCGGCTATACCGATCGGTGTGTTCCGCAGGGCATTACCTTTTATCATCCTTGTGATGATATACTTGAAAAAGTGACTCATGACTTTGGCTATGTACCCGAAGTATTAGACGAGTCTGTATGTAAAATTTCTGCACTTTATTCCATGGGTAGCACCTGTACATTGGGACAGTCAATTCATTCAGACTTAGATATTTGGGTGTGCGTTGAACACAGTTTAACGGCTGATGAGCGGTTGTTTTTGGCTCAAAAATGTCATTTAATTGAGGCATGGGCGCTAAGCAAAGGCGTAAGACTAACGCTGTTTATTGTTGATGCAGATCGTTTTAAAGATAAACATCACGAGTGTTTAATGGGCGAGAATTGTGGTTCAGCCCAACATATGTTATTGCTCGAGGAATTTTATCGCAGTGCTAATCATCTGGCGGGAAAATTACTACTTTGGTATGCGATTCCTTCTAATTTCATTATTAATGGTAAACAATATACTTCATATGATGAGTGCATTTCTGCTTTAGTTGAAGCTAAAGCGATACAGCGTTCACAATGGATTGATTTCGGTTCGCTGATAAATTTATCTGCCCAAGAGTATTTTGGCGCCAGTTTATGGCAACTTTATAAAAGTATTGATTCGCCATTTAAGTCGGTATTGAAAAATCTGCTTCTTGAAGCATATTCTTGGGAGTATCCAGATAATCAAGTTGTTGCTTATCAAGTTAAATCCTCAATTCAACACTATGATATGCGTTTTAGCTACCTCGATTCCTATTATATGATGTTGGAGAAAGTCACACGTTATTTAATCGAAATTGGCGATACTGTCAGGTTGGATTTAGTGCGAGAATGTTTTTATTTAAAGGTTAATGAAAAACTATCGCAACCGGTAGACTCTTCCTCTTGGCGCCGCTTATTATTAATGGAATTAGTCAATAGTTGGGGATGGAATGATAGTTATATTAAAGCACTCGATCGCTGTGAAATGTGGAAAATTGAAAAAGTTAGAGATGTCAATGAGTTATTATTACAGACTATGATGGCTGGCTATCGTAATTTATTGAATTTCGGTCGCCGCAATAATCTTGATTCCTTAATGAGTCCGCAGGATTTAGCGATATTAACTCGCAAATTATATGCGGCGTATGAAGTTTTGCCCGGAAAAGTCACGGTGATTAATCCTAATATTCCAGGAGACTTAGCTGAAGATAACTTGACGTTTATTTATGTCAAAAATGATCGGGTTAATCGTATCGGCTGGTATGTGTATAAGCAGAAGCCAACGTTAGATTCCATCATTGGTCATCAGTATTTAGAATATAGTCATTCGTTAGTCAAACTCGTTGCTTGGTGTTATTTTAATCATCTTATTTCTGCAAAAACACATTTTTTTTATCGTGATGGTCTTGATCACGACGCAACAAAACTACGTCAACTTGTGGCTGACTTACAATCTTACTTTCCAATTAGTGTTCCAACTGCGACAGAAGAAGCCTTATCAGGGCCATGTGAAATTAGGCAACTTGCGATTATGGTTAATTTGAAAGATGAAGTGAGTGCAGATCTTGACATTCTTAATTCATATCATCAAATCTTTGATGTTAATGTATTTAATTATGGCGAAAAAGAGCTGAGTTTGGTCCAATCAATTAATTTATTGTATCGTAATTCTTGGAATGAAATTAGAGTTTTAAATTTTGAAGGACCATCATGCGTATTAGATGCAACGAAAACATTATTGAATCGTATGCACAAAGATGCCGATTTACCCAGCCCTATTAAAATATTTTGTTACAGTAAATACTTACAAAATGAGATCTTACAACAAATGCAAAAACTCATGGATCGTTGTATTGATTTACGATTAACAACAAGCTTAAATAACGTTAAGCAGTTTATGCCACTACGCATAAATGGTTCATCGTGGTATCTTTTTTTTGAGCGATTTGGTGTCTCCGCGCATCAATTTGATAATACGGTCGATTTTTATGGCGCGTTATCAAATCACAAAATTCATGGCAGCGCGTTAAACGTATGGAATACCAGTAATGAATTACCGAAAGAGATTGATAGCTTTGCATGTGAAGGTATTATTCAATTTTTCTTTGAAAATAAACTATCTGGGTTTGATCTGTATATTTTAAATGAAAATAATCAAGCTGAAATTTATCGTAATTGCAATGGTAATGTGCAAAATATGATTCGTGATGTAAATAGCTTCTATGCTTTATCTGACGATCGCTTTACTTTTGCAACAAGTTTATCGGTCAATTTTAATCTTCCTCAATTTTATCAAATTTTTTATGATGAGAATGGTGAGAGGAAGATCGCACCTTTCAATATATCTTCGCACAACTAACTAAAACGAGCTGAATATTATAATAAAATATCTATGTAATGAGTCATAGAATAATTATTATGGCACTGATACACCGGCAGTGGAAAATAAAAAATATTTTTAATAGATCTCTTTATTATAATTCTATTAAAATGTTGGGAACTTTTTTGATTTTATGAACTCTAATATACCGTATGCACATTTTGGGTCATAGGGGATAACAGATGAGGAATGGCCTTAAATGGGAGAACAAGTAACCGATCAAGTATTGGTTGACCGAGTGCTTGCAGGCAATAAAAATGCATTCAACTTATTGGTAACACGTTATCAAAATAGGTTGGCGCATTTAGTATCTCGTTATGTATCATCGTCAGAGATCCCCGACGTTGTACAAGAGACTTTTATTAAAGCGTATCGTTCGTTAAGCTCTTTTAAAGGTGAAAGTGTATTTTATACTTGGTTGTATCGAATTGCAGTCAATACCGCGAAAAACTATTTGATTGCACAAGGTAGAAGACCACCATCTTCAGATATTGATGCTTCAGAAGCTGAAGCTTATGAAGGTTCTGATTTGTTAAGGGATATTGATAATCCAGAGAGCTTAATATTATCAGATGAAATAAAACGCGTTGTCTTTACCGCTATCGAATCGTTGCCGGAAGATTTAAAAACGGCAATTACACTACGAGAAATCGATGGTTTGAGTTATGAGGAAATCGCTGAAATAATGAGTACACCAATTGGCACGGTTCGTTCGCGTATATTTAGAGCCCGTGAAGTGATTGATGAGAAGTTAAAACCGTTATTAGGCTAGGGTAAGCAGACATTTTAACCAATATGATTAAAAGGCAAATTATGTTAAGAGAGCAAAAAGAACAACTTTCATCATTTATTGACGGTGAACAATATGATGTAGAGTTTGTTGATGCTGTAGCACAAGATCAGGACTTACAGCAGTGCTGGCAGCGTTATCATATTGTCCGAGATGTGATGCAAAATAAGTTAAATGATGGCGTTTTGACACTGAATATTGTAGATAAAATTGCTGATGCAATTGCATTAGATGATCTCTATGACCAAGCTCATATTGCTGTGTTTGAACCAGCAAGACAAAATAATCTTCTTTGGATTAAAATTAAAGATGTTGTTGGTAAACTTAGTCAAGTTGGATTAGCGGCTTGTGTCACTTTAGCTATTATAGCAGGAGTGCAATATCAACAGGATTCATCGAATGACATTTCGGTATTAAATACAATGCCTGTTGGAGTGAGTGTTGCACCTGTTGGCGGGATGCCAAGTCATGCAAATAATGATCAATCAACATCAGAACAAGTTGATCAGCAACAGTACAATAAAATACGTTTACTTGTACAAGATTATGAATTACAAAAACGTTTGAACGTTCAATAATGATCAATTAAATGATTATGAATTTATTTAAAATGGCGCTAGTCAATTTATGTACAAAGCAACTTAAGATTATTTTAACGATTTTGTCTTTATTCTTATGTTGTTCTGTTTTCGCTACAACCAAGGATAAAGTGCCTGTTACTAATGCGGCGTTAACCGATGATTCGGTTATTGCTATTTTAAATAATATGCAACATGCAGTATTAAATACTGACTATCAGATCTATTTTGTACTGGGAGATAATAATGATTATGCTACGACATTTCAGTATACCTATATGACTGCAAATAAGCAGAATTATGCCCAATTGCTTTATTTAGAAGGTGCAGCAAAAGAGATTATTTTACATAATAATACAGTCAGTTATTTTCAGCCGGAAAGTGTCTCTTTCTCGTTTCCGGCAAGCCGTATTTTAGAAGCTTTTCCGGATGTTATTTATAATGATTTCAAAAAATTAAGTAAATACTATGATTTTATTTTATTAGGTAAAGCCAGAACAGCGGATGAGGATTGTCAGCTTATCCGTATCATTCCTAAAGACAAAGATCGATATAATTATGTAATTTGGATAGATGATAAGAGTCATTTACCACTTCGTATTGATTTATTGGATTTTAATTCAAAGATAATTAAACAAATGAAAGTGCTCGATATTAATTTTGCTTTTGATAAAACAGCCTTTAAAAAGGATATCGAGCAGCGTAACTATCCAATTTTCTTTCCACTTGATAAAGAGGAAAGTGCATTAGATAGTTGGTCGGTTAAATGGTTACCAGCAGGCTTTGAAGAAAGTGCTTCATATAACATCAACTATGAGAAATCAACGATAGATACTCGGCTTTTTTCAGATGGAATATTTTCATTTAGCGTCAATGTTTCTGCGCCCGCTTCGTTAGATAAAAAAGCGATTGCCTCAATACAAAGTGACAGAACCGTTTACTCTGCTAATATCGATAATAAAAACGTGGTTATTATCGGTAATATACCACTTGAAACAATAGAACGGATTGCTCACAGTATAAAAAGTAAATGAGCATAATAAAAATGGCTCATGTAATGCTATGCTTAAGTCCGATTAATGTGTAGAATGCTTGGCTAATTTAAAGCATCTATTAACTGACAAAGATTAACAAAATAATTGATATGAATAAAAATATCCGAAATTTTTCAATTATTGCCCATATTGATCATGGCAAATCAACGTTATCCGATCGAATTATCCAAATTTGTGGCGGATTATCCGATCGCGAAATGGAAGCTCAAGTTCTTGATTCAATGGATCTTGAACGTGAAAGGGGCATAACTATTAAAGCGCAAAGCGTGACGTTAGATTATCATGCAAAAGACGGTCAAACTTATCAACTTAATTTTATCGATACGCCAGGTCATGTTGACTTCTCGTACGAAGTTTCACGTTCACTTGCAGCGTGTGAAGGGGCATTATTAGTAGTCGATGCAGGGCAAGGGGTAGAGGCGCAAACACTTGCCAATTGCTATACTGCAATCGATATGAATTTAGAAGTTGTGCCAATACTTAATAAAATTGATTTACCAGCTGCTGAGCCCGAGCGCGTCGCACAAGAGATCGAAGACATTGTCGGCATTGATGCATCAGATGCTGTGCGCTGTTCTGCGAAAACGGGTGTTGGTGTGGTTGATGTACTTGAACGATTAGTTCGAGATATTCCCGCGCCAGAAGGAGATAGTTCTGCTGCGTTACAAGCGTTAATTATCGACTCTTGGTTTGATAATTACTTAGGTGTTGTTTCATTAATTCGGGTCAAAAACGGTCAGTTGCGTAAAGGCGATAAAATTAAAGTCATGAGTACAGGTATGACTTATAATGTCGATCGTTTAGGGATTTTTACGCCGAAACAAATTGATAAAGAGATCCTAGCATGTGGTGAAGTTGGCTGGGTAGTGTGTGCAATAAAAGATATTCTGGGCGCCCCGGTTGGTGATACATTAACACTTTCTCGTAATCCAGCTGAAAAAGCGTTGCCAGGTTTTAAACGTGTTAAACCACAGGTTTATGCGGGATTATTCCCAACAAGTTCTGATGATTATGAAGCTTTTCGTGATGCATTAGGTAAGTTGAGCTTGAATGATGCCTCCTTGTTTTATGAGCCAGAAAGCTCAAGCGCGCTAGGATTTGGTTTCCGTTGTGGTTTCTTGGGGCTGCTGCATATGGAGATCATTCAAGAGCGTTTAGAACGAGAGTACGATCTTGATCTTATTACAACCGCGCCGACAGTTGTTTATGAAGTATTAACTACCTCAAACGAAACACTGTATATTGATAGCCCATCGAAACTACCTGCGATCAATAATATTGCCGAGTTAAGAGAGCCAATAGCTGAATGTCATATTTTAGTGCCACAAACATACCTAGGTAATGTTATCACGCTTTGCGTTGAGAAACGCGGTGCACAGACTAATATGGTTTATCATGGTAATCAAGTTGCATTAACGTATGAGATTCCAATGGCAGAAGTGGTGTTAGACTTTTTCGATAAATTAAAGTCAACCTCTAAAGGTTACGCTTCTTTGGATTATAGCTTTAAGCACTTTCAAGCGTCAGATATGGTCCGTGTCGATGTATTAATTAACGCTGAACGCGTTGATGCGTTAGCTTTAATTATTCATCGCTCAAGCGCGCAATATCGTGGACGAGAATTAGTTGAGAAAATGAAAGAGTTTATTCCTCGTCAGCAATTTGATATCGCTATACAAGCTGCGATTGGAAATCATATTATTGCTCGTTCAACTGTTAAACAGTTAAGGAAAAACGTATTAGCAAAATGCTATGGTGGCGATGTTAGTCGTAAGAAAAAATTGCTACAGAAGCAAAAAGAAGGTAAAAAACGGATGAAACAAGTTGGTAATGTTGAATTGCCACAAGAAGCGTTTCTAGCTATTTTACATGTAGGTAAAGAGTAATTAATTAAAACGAGGAAGTACAATGGCTGGAATGTTTGCTATTATCTTAACATTGGCAACTTTTTTTACCGGAATTTTATGGTTTTTAGAGAAGTTTAAATGGAAACCTGCAAGACAACGCAAAGTTGAAGATGTGAGAAAACAGACTGATGGTAAAATTGATGGCAAAATTTTAGCCGAAGTCGGTAGTCCTAAAAAATGGGTTGATTCATTAGCGTCTTTCTTCCCGGTTTTATTTGTTGTTTTTGTTATCCGCTCGTTTATTGTTGAGCCATTTCAAATACCATCAGGTTCAATGATGCCGACTTTACTCGTTGGTGATTTTATTGCAGTTCAAAAATATGCCTACGGTATAAAAGATCCGATTACTAACGCTACAGTGATTCCAACAGGTCATCCTAAGCGTGGTGATATTGCGGTATTTAAAAACCCACTCAATACAAGCATTGATTTTGTCAAACGTGTAGTTGGTGTACCGGGTGATAAAATAGTGTATCAACCCGACACTAAAGAACTGTTTATTTATCCTGCTTGCGAAACTCAAGATACGATGTGTAAGGGGCAACAATCGCAGCCGTTAAACCTTAAATATACCGATGTTACGCCAAGTGAATGGGTTGAAGTGCTCAGTCAGGCTGGTACTAATTTTTATACTGAACAACAGTACAGTGGATTAAATTTGCCAAAAAATAACTCTCAACTAGCCTTTTCTTTAAATAAAAGAAATGAAACACTTGGTGAACAAACTCATGATATTTTGCTATTACCTATGCAGATTCATGATTTAAACGATTTTTATAAACAGTCTGGACAAAAACTGGGTGAATGGATTGTGCCTCATGGCTACTATTTTATGATGGGTGATAATCGTGATAATAGTGATGATAGCCGTTTTTGGGGATTTGTCCCTGAGAAAAATTTTGTTGGTAAGGTTTCTGCAATTTGGATGAGTTTTGAAAAGCAGCCAAATGAGTGGCCAAGTAGCATTCGTTTTAACCGAATTGGTAGTGTTCACTAATTGGGAATAATTTATTTAATAAATTGTATGCCCTTTATAAGCGCCGTTTTTGGCGCTATTTTTTATAAAAATAATGGGTATAAGGAAAAATACTTTGTGTTGTAGAAATAATTATGAGTCGAGAAGTAATGAAAGCAAATGAACAACGTTTGGAAAAATTACAACAATCAATTGGTTATAGGTTTAATGATATTAATCTCTTATCAAAAGCACTGACACATCGTAGTGCCGATAAGTCACACAATGAGCGATTAGAGTATCTTGGTGACTCTATTTTAAGTTTTGTCATTGCCGAAGCTTTATTTAATCAATTCCCTTTTGTTGACGAGGGGGATCTTAGCCAGATGCGTTCAACACTTGTTTGTGGTGAGATGCTTGCTGTTATAGGCCAAGACTTCGGTATTGGTGATTGCTTAATTTTAGGGCAAGGTGAGCTTAAAAGTGGTGGGCATCGACGGGATTCTATCATATCAGATGCGCTTGAGGCGATTATTGGGGCAATTTATTTAGACAGCTGTATTAATACGATTAAACAACTCATCTTAACATGGTATCAATCTCGTTTAAAAACGATTGAACCAGGGATAAAACAAAAGGATGCTAAAACGCGTTTGCAAGAGTATTTGCAAGGTATTCATCAAGCACGTCCAGTTTATTTAATTGTTGAAGTTATTGGCAGTGATCATGAGCAAGAATTTGTTATTCAATGCAAACTCGACAATGATGATAATCGATATATGGGTCGAGGGGTTAATCGACGTAAAGCAGAACAAGCAGCCGCTCAAACTGCAATAGATAATTTAGGTATCAAATGATGGATCAAAGTATAGATAATGACAATATACCACATTGCGGTTTTGTCGCTATTGTTGGACGTCCCAATGTGGGTAAATCGACGCTACTCAATGAGTTATTAGGTCAGAAAGTTTCAATTACCTCTCGCAAAGCACAAACTACGCGTCATCGTATCTTAGGAATAGATACACAAGATAATGATCAAATTATTTATATTGATACGCCAGGGCTTCATATTGAAGAGAAACGTGCAATTAATCGATTAATGAACCGAGCAGCAAGTAGCTCAATTGGGCATGTCGAATTAATCTTATTTGTCGTTGAAGGAACACATTGGACCGATGATGATGAAATGGTCGTGAATAAATTACAAGATGTTAAATGCCCAGTAATATTGGTCATCAATAAAATTGATAATGTACAAGATAAATCAAAACTATTGCCACATATTCAACTCATAAGCCAGAAAGTTAATTTTAAGGATGTTATTCCAATTAGTGCTGAAAAAGGCGAAGGTATTGATATTATTAGATCACTTGTTAAGCATAATTTACCTGAAGGCCAACATCATTTTCCTGAAGATTACATCACTGATCGTTCACAGCGTTTTATGGCATCAGAAATAATTCGTGAAAAATTGATGCGTTTTTTAGGCGATGAATTACCTTATTCAGTCACCGTTGAAATAGAGCAATTCAAAGTTGATGAAAAAACGGGGATGTATCGTATTAATGGTTTAATTCTTGTTGAACGTGATGGTCAAAAGAAAATGGTGATTGGTAATAAGGGCGAGAAAATTAAGCAAATTGGTATTGAAGCTCGTAAAGATATGCAGGAATTTTTTCAGACTAAGGTTCATTTAGAACTCTGGGTTAAAGTTAAAGCTGGTTGGGCTGATGATGAGCGAGCACTACGTAGCTTAGGTTACGGTGAGGACTAAATTAAGATTTATCATGGCTTGCTTATTGATAAGCTTGTAATGTCGGCGATATACTAATCATATCTATTTAATAATCGAAGATGGAGGAGTGCTATGTATCAATCTATTTTAGTTCCAGTAGATATTGTTGAAAAGGATCTGACTAAAAAAGTACTTCCGCATGTTGAGTATTTGGCTAAATTAGCGAATGCTAAAGTTAAGTTTTTTCATTCATTACCTGTTGCATCTGCAATTGTTAATGCTTATTCATTTGGTTTCGATGAATTTAAAGATAAGGCAACTGTTCAAGCCGAAAAATGGTTAATTGAATTAATTCAATCGATTGATTTACCTAAAGAAAATTTATCTTATGCGATTGCTTTTGGTAATCCTAGGGATGAAATACTCACGATGGCCAATGAGTTACAACCTGATTTAATTATTCTTGGTTCTCGTCGGCCAAATATTTCAACCCATTTACTTGGTTCAAACGCCTCAGGTGTTGTACGACATGCTAAAACAGCAGTATTAGTCATTCGATAATAAATCATTTATGTTGTGTTAGCTGTTTTTTGAATATCCTATCGATGCGGCTTCTAATTGCATCATAGGATTTAATTATGCTTGGATTGTTTTATTTGTACCGAATTCCATCTTCAATTTCAACGAATTGTAATAAAGCCGTTTTAGCTCATTTGCATATTTATTATAAATAATGGCAAAATAGGCTTTGTGATAATGATAATTGTTTTTATTTGCGTGCTGTTATATCATAAGCAGAAGCGATCAATTGAATAAGAAATATCGTATCAATTAGTCACAATAATGTTATTACATTTTTATTTTGGATTGATAACTATCAAATTGTGTTGTATAACCTATTATTTCATTACAAGCTAATTGGTATATAATACAATGCGGGAAGGAGTATTTTTTATGCAGAATTTTGATTGGCCAATTAGAGTCTATTATGAAGATACAGATGCGGGCGGGGTTGTTTATCATGCGCGTTATTTAGCATTCTATGAACGTGCAAGGACTGAAATACTTAGACAGCTTGGTATTAGTCAGCAATCCCTACTTTCGCAGCATAATATAGCATTTGTTGTAAAAAAAATGAGTATCGACTATGTATATCCGGCTCGTTTAGATGATTTACTCATTGTCTGTAGTCAAATTGATAACATCAAGCGCGCATCTTTATTGTTTAAACAAAAAATTATTGATCAAAGTGGGCGTTTATATAGCGAAGCCGAAGTTGTCATTGCTTGTGTGGATCTTAATAAAAAGAAACCTTGTGTATTCCCAGCGTTTTTTATTTCGGAGTTTTATAAGTGGAAAATATGAATATTGTTGATTTGTTTTTTGGAGCAAGTCTGTTAGTTCAATGTATAATGTTATTATTACTCGGTTTTTCAGTGATGTCTTGGGCTGTCATATTCCAGCGTAGTCGCATTTTGAATAAAGCGAAAAAGCAAATCACACATTTTGACGAAAAGTTCTGGTCGGCAGATGAACTGAATTCACTTTATAATGAAACGCAAAAAAACAAAGACAATATAACCGGCACTGAACATATCTTTTATGCAGGTTTTAAAGAGTTTTCTCGTTTGTTTCAAATAAATCCTAATATGCCAGAAGCGGCACTTGATGGTGCCTCTCGCGCAATGCGCTTGTCAATGAATCGCGAACTTGATTCATTAGAACAAAACATTCCATTCTTGGGCACTGTAGGTTCAATTAGTCCTTATATTGGTTTATTCGGGACAGTATGGGGTATTATGCATGCCTTTATTGCATTAGGTGCAGTAAAACAAGCAACATTACAAATGGTTGCGCCGGGTATTGCCGAAGCATTAATCGCAACAGCCATCGGTCTTTTTGCGGCGATTCCAGCTGTTATGGCATTTAATCGCTTAACATTACAAGTGACTCGTATTGAACAAAACTTTTTAAATTTTATCGACGAGTTCTCGGCTATTTTACAACGTCAAGCTGTTGCAGTTAGGAAATAATGTCTATGAGTCGTAAAACGCGTTATTCTACGAAATCTGAAATTAATATTGTGCCTTTATTAGATGTATTATTGGTGTTAGTATTGATTTTTATGGCAACAGCGCCGATCATTAGTCAAAGTGTCGAAGTTGATTTACCACAAGCTACTGATTCACAAACTGTAGCTTCATCCGATAGTAAACCAACGATTATCGAGGTTTCGGATGTTGGTGTTTATACCTTGATAATTGATCAAGACAGACAGACTGGCTTGCTAAAAGATCAAGTGGTTGCTAATGTGAAGCAACAATTAGCCATGAACGATAAAGCAGTATTTCTTGTAGGGGGGGCTAAAACGGTGCCTTATGAAGAAATTATTAATGCACTCAATTTGTTAAAAACAGCTGGGGTGAAATCGGTAGGATTAATGACGCAGCCAATGTAACATTAGTTTGTACTCATTTTACTACTCAATAGTACAAAATATATTATAATCATTGTAATGATGTTTCATCATTACTGAGACAATGTCGAACACAATTTGGTCACAATGTACTATGCCAAAAAACACAAATTCAAAGTTTAGTTTTGCGCTAATCACCTCCATCTTATTACATGTAATACTTATTGCTGTGCTAAGTTATAGTGCATGGCAATCTGTTTCATTATCGGAAAATAACCCGCAAGGCGAATCGATTGATGCAATTATGATCGATACTAATATCATATCTGAGCAGTATCAACGCCAATTACAACATCAACTTGATAGCAAACAAGTTAAACAGCAGCAGCAAGCGCAAATTGAAAAACAAGCGCAAGTTTTGCAGCAAAATCAACTTGCCGAACAACAGCGCTTGAAAGAATTAGAAAAACAGCGATTATTGGCAGTTGAAAAGCAGCAGCAAGAGCAAGATGCCATAGCTAATGCACTGGCCGAGAAGCAAAAGATTCAGCAAGATGCTGAAAAAGCGAGGGCTCAGCTTGAAGAACAGCAAAAACAGGCATTAATTGCAAAACAAAAAGCCGATGATGAGGCTAAATTACGCGCCGAGAAAGAACGTCAAGATAAGCAGCGTATTGAAAGTGAGCGACAAAAAGCAGAACAAGAAAAACAACAAGCACTTGCTGAAGCTGAAAAAGCTAAGCAAGAAGCTGAAAAGCAAAAACAGATTCTAGAGCAAGAGCGTTTAAAAGTAGAAAAAAATAAGCAAGAAAAATTGAGAATTGCGCAAGAAGCTAAGCAGAAAGCACAAGAAGAGCTGCAACGACAACAAGCGGTTAATGATCTTCTGGGTGGATTAACATCAAGCGTACCTAAATCACAGCAGGGTGTATCAAATGGTGAACTTGACCAATTTAAATCACAAATTCATAATGCGATTAGTAATAAATTTATCAATCCAAAGCTTTATAACGGAAAAAATTGTGTGTTGAAAATTCAGTTAGCATCAGATGGTTTTTTGATCAATGTTACGGCTCAAGAAGGGGATGGTGCACTTTGTCGTGAAGCGATTTCAGCGACGAAATTGGCTAAGTTCCCTAAACCTAAAAATGATGAAATTTATCAAAAAGTTAAAAATCTAACAATCGATTTTAGTCCAAAATAATGATGCAAATTAAAACGTTATATACTTGCATTATTAAAGGAGTATACTTGACAACATTGCCCTATGTCATTAGGGATATATGATAACTCTACGAAGGAAATTTATGATGAGACGATTTGCATATCGCTTTTTGCTCAGCTGTTGGATCTTGGTTTTTTCCGCAGCTTCCATTGCCGATATCCGGATTATTATCACTGATGGCGTTAATACCGCAAAACCTATTGCGGTTGTGCCATTCAAATGGAGCGGTAGTGGTGTGCCACCGCAAAAAATAGAAGAAATTATTGCATCAGATTTACGTAATAGTGGTAAATTTAATCCAATTGAAACTCGACAAATGCCTGGACTCCCAGAAACAGCATCTGCTGTTAAACCAAAAGAGTGGAGTGCTTTAGGTATTGATGCAGTGGTCATTGGGAGTATTCAACCTGATGCTTCTGGCAATTATTTAGTCACTTACCAACTCGTTGATACGGTGAATAATCCGGGGGCAATTTTAGCGCAAAATCAGTTTTCAGTTGCAGAGCGATGGGTGCGTTATGCTGGTCATACAGCAAGTGATGAGATATTTGAAGCCTTAACCGGTATTAAAGGGGCTTTTAGAACTCGTCTTGCCTACGTTGTTAAAATGAATAAAGGGCCTTATACTCATGAACTAAGAGTTTCTGACTATGATGGATATGGTGAGATTACCGTACACCGTTCTGCTCAGCCTTTAATGTCGCCAACTTGGTCACCAGATGGTAAAAAATTAGCTTATGTGACGTTTGAAAGTGGCAAATCCGCATTAGTGATGAAGACGTTAGAAACCGGTAAAATTGAAACAATTGCCGATTTCCCTCAGCATAATGGCGCACCATCGTTCTCTCCTGATGGATCAAAACTGGCATTCGCTTTATCAAAAGATGGAAATCTAAATCTGTATGTTATGGATTTAGCAACTAAATCAATTAAACAGCTGACCTTTGGGCGTAGTAATAATACTGAACCGACATGGATGCCGGATAATAAAACTTTAGTTTATACCTCAGATCAGACTGGGCGACCTCAGCTATATACTGTGACTATTGATGCGTCAATGCCAAAACGTTTAACTTGGGATGGCGATCAGAATCAAAATGCAGAGGTTTCAGCTGATGGTAGTTTTATTGCGTTGATTTCAACGAATAATGGCGATCAAAAAGTTACTAAATTTGACTTAGCATCGAATACTTATCAAACATTAACAGATACCTTTTTGGATGAAACACCAAGCATTTCGCCAAATGGTACGATGATTATTTATAGTTCAACGCAGGGACTGGGTACTATTTTAAATCTCGTATCAACGGATGGTAATTTTAAAGCTAAACTACCTGGTACTGATGGACAAGTAAAATTTCCTGCTTGGTCACCATATTTGTAACTTCATTTGCTAATGAGTAATTGTAATCGACTTATTAGCAAACAATAGTATTTTTAAGTTTATTTATTGGCGATTGTCGCAAGATAAAGACTAAAATTTTTGTAATTATAGATAGATAAATTGATTCAACACGATAAACAATGTAAAGGAGTAGCAAATGAAATTTTCAAAATTTATTAAAGGTGCAGTGATTATTCTACCACTAATTGCTGCTACTGCATGTACATCAACAAATAAAGATAATGATGGTTCATCATCATCATCTAATCTCTCAGGAAATTTGACTGAATCTCAACAACTTCAACAACTTCAAATGGTTAATACTGTTTACTTTGATTTTGATAAATATAATATCAAACCTGACTTTGTCCAATCTTTAGATTCTCATGCAGAATTTTTGCGTGCTCACCCGTCATTTAATGTTGTGATTGAAGGGCATGCTGATGAACGTGGTACGCCTGAGTATAATATTGCGTTAGGTGAACGCCGGGCTTCAGCAGTAAAAGCTTACTTACAAGGTCGCGGTGTATCAGCAACACAAATGTCAATTGTCTCTTATGGTAAAGAAAAACCAGCTGTATTAGGACATGACGCTAAAGCTTATGAAAAAAATCGTCGAGCAGTAATTGTATACTAATATCCTTGTTGTTTATCGCGATAGGAATATAACGACCGCATTATGCGGTCGTTATTGTTTGTATGAGCGTAACAATGATATACTAGGCTAATACATTGTTTTTTAGAAGGATTGTTTTAATGTGTAAAAAACTCATATGTTCATTGTTTCTCTTATTATCGTTCCACAGCTATGCAAGTTCTGAATTAGATCGTGCTGTTGAGGCCCAAGGGCAGTTATTAACCGATAACCAGCAAAAAATTACCGATTTGCAAGGTGAAGTGGATCAATTGCGTGGTCAATTGGAAGAAACAACTTATCAATTGAATCAAGTGATTGAACGACAAAAAATGATATTACAACAGCTTGACGGAAAATCGCAGAATAATACAACCGCAACGAGTAATACTGCACCATCAACTTTAGCAAATTGGTCTGCCACGGGTAATGATAAAGCTGACTATAATTTTATCATTCAATATGTACTCGATGGTAAACAATCTAAAGATGCGATTACTGCATTTCAGCAATATTTAAAAGATTACCCCAAATCATCTTATCGTGCGAATGTAAATTATTGGTTAGGGCAGTTGTGTTATGGACAAGGTAAACAAGATGATGCATCGTTTTATTACGCAACGGTTGTCAAAGATTTTCCTAAATCAGCAAAAGCAGCCGATAGTTTGTATAAAATAGGGGTTATTTTCTTGGATAAAGGCGACAAGGTTAAAGCAAAGGCTATCTTCCAACAAGTGCTTAGCCAATATCCTAATGATAAGAATGCCACCTCACTAGCAAACAGTAAACTTACGACAATAGGTTAATTTGTTTAAATAATCATCCATTGATTGAGTGTATTATAAAAAAGGGTTGCACGAATTGATAATTCGCATTAGTATGTAACCCGAAATTACCTGTGGGTCGTTAGCTCAGTCGGTAGAGCAGCGGACTTTTAATCCGTTGGTCGAAGGTTCGAATCCTTCACGACCCACCAATTTTCAAGATCACCTTAAGGTGATTTTTTTAGGCCTATATATTCTCATCTCTTATACGAATTCTGAATCACCTATATGAAATCCACGTATTTTATTATCAATATTCGTCACGTGCCTGATTATCTTATCAATTGATTCTAGATTGTTGCTTTATTTTAAACTTCGTTTTGTGATACATTTTTACTTCATTTATTTTCCTCATGGAATAGCTGTTAATGAAATTAGACGAAATAGCACAATTAGCAGGTGTTTCAAAAACGACAGCAAGTTATGTTATCAATGGTAAAGCCAAGCATCATAGAGTAAGTGACAAGACGATTGCCAAAGTAATGGAAATTGTTAAACAACATAATTTTCAGCCCAATGCGGTTGCAGCCGGACTTAGAGCGGGAAGAACTTATTCAATTGGCTTGATTATTCCTGATCTTGAAAATATCAGTTATACCCGAATTGCCAATCACCTTGAACATAAAGTTCGGCAAGCAGGGTATCAATTATTAATTTCTTGCTCCGAAGATGATCCTGAAATTGAGAAAAAGTGTATTTTGCATCTTAAGCAGCGCCATGCAGATGCGATTATTGTTTCATCATCATTTATTGCCGATCATTCGTTTTACCATAACTGGGAAAATACCAATATTCCGCTATTTGCTTTAGATCGGCCACTTGTGACAACCAAATTTCGTAATATTTTAGGTGCGGATAAAGATGATGCTAAAGAACTGGCTGTGGAATTTATTAAATTTGTCGATCAAGATATTGCCTATATTGGTGCACTACCCGATATGTTAATCAGCCGACAAAGAGAACAGGGATTTAAGCAAGGCACTGAAGGCAAAGGTAAAAATATTAACTACCTTTATGCCAAAGACTATACGCGAGATTCTGCTATTGAGCTGTTTTGGCAATGGTTAGATAATAACCCGGTGCCCCTCGCACTGTTTTCTACTTCATTTTCATTATTACAAGGCGTGATAGACGCCATTTTGAGTAAATATGGATCACTTCCTAAAGGCATGGTCATTGCGACATTTGGTGATAATGAACTATTGGATTTCTTGCCATGTAAAGTGATTAGTCTTGCACAGAATCATCAACAAATTGCAGAAGTGACGGTTGATACTCTGCTTTCAAGCCTAAATGATCAAAATACTTATCAACCAGGCCGCACTGAAATTAAGCGAAACCTTAATTATCGCGGTTTATTAAATCAACGGTATTGTGATCAAAGTTTGACAAAAAAAGTGTGATTGTTATCTCACTATCAATGATTAACTAGAAAAAAAAATTGCCAACAGTATTATTTATTTGCATTATAGCTGAAACGATTCAACAAATAGTGTATTCTTAATAATACTGATGTATTGAATCGAGTTTTACAGCCAAAAAAGAGGTATTTATGCTACAGCTAACAAAAGATGATATTTATCTTGATCAGCAAGCTGACAACAAACAAGATGCGATAAAAAAAGTAGCCAGCGCATTAACACAACGTGAATTTGTGCAAGAGGGTTATGTTGATGGAATGCTTGAGCGCGAATCTCAAGCGGCAACTTATTTAGGTAGTGGAATTGCAATTCCTCATGGTACTACCACAACGCGTCATCTAGTAAAAAAAACAGGCGTACAAGTTTTTTATTTTCCACAAGGTGTTGTTTGGGGAGATGATGGCGAGAAGGCTTATATTGCTATTGGTATCGCGGCGAGCTCTGACGAGCATCTAACATTATTGCGTCAGTTAACTCACGTGCTTGGTGATGAGGACGTTGAAGATCGCATCAAGCAAATCAAAACAAAAGAAGATATTATTGCATTGTTAACTGGACAAAGTTCTCAAGACGAAAATAATGCACTGATTTCAGATGATTTACTATTATTAGATATCCCTGCTGATAATATTGAAACACTACAAGCGCTTAATGCATCAAAACTAAAACGTGTTGGTGCAATTAATGCAAACTTTATCGCTAATTCACTTGACACAAAACCAAGTTACATTGGTCAAGGTGTATGGGTAAGTGATTGTAATGATGGCAATTTAAAAAATGCGATTGCGATTAGCCGTACTATTAGTAATATTCAAGCGTCTGGTAAAGATGTCAAAGTGCTCATTTCGATGTCGATTAAAAGTGATGCTGCAGATAGAGCCGTTGAGCGTTTAGCTGAACTTGCTTATCATCAACAGCTATCGCAATTGCATACCGCAAAAGATACACAAATTAGTCAACTGTTTACTAGCGATATTGCCATTAGTGATATTTTTGCAGCAGAAAATACTCAAGCACAACCCACTCAAGCCGATACGGCAGCGTTAACGGCTGAATTTATTGTGCTCAATCCACATGGTTTGCATACAAGACCCGCTTCAGTGCTGGTTAAAACTGTTAAACAATTTGATAGCGTTATCACTGTTGCTAATCTTGACGGTACGGGTAATGCGGTTAGCGCAACGAGTCTAATGAAAATTGTTGCCTTAGGTGCTAAAAAAGGCTGCCGTTTAAAATTTACTGCTGAAGGTAGCGATGCTCAAAAAGCACTTGATACAATCGGTCAAGCGATCAGTGATGGCTTAGGGGAAGGAACAGAATAATGGCCAATAGAATTGCGACATTTACGTTGAACCCGGCTTATGATTTAGTCGGGTTTTGCCCTTCCATTGAACTGGGTGATGTAAACTTAGTGAAAACCACTGGATTATTGCCAGCAGGTAAAGGAATTAATGTAGCGAAAGTACTTCATGACTTAGGTGATGAGTTGACGGTTGGTGGATTTTTAGGAGAGGATAATCGAGAAGAGTTTTCTGCGCTATTTACGCAATCTGCGATGACTGATAAGTTCCAAACCGTCGAAGGTAAAACACGTATTAATGTTAAAGTGACTGAGAAAAACAGTCAAGTTACCGATCTGAATTTTTCAGGTTTTTCGATTACAGCTGAGGATTGGCAGCAGTTTGTTAATGATTCACTGAGCTGGCTAGTTGATTTTGATATGGTGGTTATTAGCGGTAGTTTGCCAGAAGGTATTTCGCTTGATGATTTCACTGCGTGGATTGGAAAAATCAAGGTAATTTGCCCTAAGGTCATTTTTGATAGTAGCCGTAATGCTCTTGTTGCAGGGCTTAAAGCTAAGCCATGGCTAATTAAACCCAATGATAAAGAGTTAGAAATGCTTGTTGGTCGATCGTTACCAACTATGGATGATATCAAAGGTGCTGCGTTAGCACTGGTTGAACAAGGTATTGATAATGTCATTGTATCGTTAGGTAGCAAAGGTGCTTTATGGGTCACAAAACATGAGGCTTGGATTGCAAAGCCTCCTAAATGTGAAGTGGTTAGTACAGTGGGTGCTGGCGATTCGATGGTAGCGGGAATTGTCCATGCTTTACTTGCTAATTATTCAATTAAAGAAACCTTAATTTTTGCATCGGGAGTTGCTGCTTTAGCGGTTAGTCAACCAGGCGTTGGCGTGCCAGATAAAGCAAAATTGAATGCGATTCTTGAAAAAATAGATATTATGGCTGGATAGGAGACCCTATGAATATATATATTGTAAATGCTAAGCAAACAGGCCCCGTCAATGGCCGCTTAGCGAAAGCTGAACTGGTTTTAGCTGCAAAAGATCTCAATATGACAATTGTTGATAAAGCGGATTTAGCGGATGTATCGATTTTAATTGGTGAAGGCGGGAGCTGCGATAACGCGATTATTGGTAAAAAAGTTTATACCATTACGGATTTAGACGCACTTTTTGCATCGCCTAAAACAGTACTATCAGATGCGCAAACAAAAGCGGTCGCATACCAACAATCGGCAGCAGTTACTTCGGCACCAAATAATGGTATGAAACGAATTGTAGCAGTAACTGCTTGCCCAACTGGGGTTGCGCACACTTTTATGGCGGCAGAAGCAATTGAAGAAGAAGCGAAAAAACGTGGTTGGTGGTGTAAAGTTGAAACACGTGGATCGGTCGGCGTGGGTAATGAATTAACTGCTGAAGAAGTTGCATCGGCAGATATCGTTATTGCGGCTTGTGATATCGATGTCGATTTAAGTAAATTTGCAGGTAAACTGTTATATCGTACTAAAACGGGGCCTGCGTTAAAGAAAACAGCTCAAGAGTTTGATAAAGCTTTTGACGAAGCACAAGTTTATCAACCGACATCAACTGCTACGAAAATCTCTAGCGAAAAAGAGACTAAAGGTATATACCAACATCTGTTAACCGGTGTTTCATATATGTTACCGATGGTTGTTGCTGGTGGTTTAATTATTGCATTAGCCTTTGCTTTTGGTGAGTTTAAAGATGTCTTAGTCGATGGAGTATTAGTTAAACAATTAGTGGGTGAACCTCACCTAGCTCAAATTGGTGGGCTTGCGTTTTCACTAATGGTGCCGTTGCTTGCTGGTTATATCTCATATTCAATTGCAGACAGACCTGGACTTGCTCCTGGTTTAGTCGGTGGTGTGCTAGCTACTGCGATTGGTGCTGGGTTCTTAGGTGGGATTGCTGCGGGGTACTTTGCCGGTTATTTAGCACTATTATTGACGCGCTATATTCGATTACCACAAAGTATGGAAGCATTAAAACCAATTTTGATCATTCCATTATTAGCAACATTGATTACTGGTTTAGCCATGCAATTTGTTATCGGCGCACCTATTGCTTGGTTAATGGTAAAACTTACTGCATGGTTGAGCACAATGCAAACCTCTAATGCCATTATTCTTGGTGCGATCCTAGGCGGTATGATGTGTACCGATATGGGCGGGCCGATTAACAAAGTGGCTTATGCGTTTGGCGTTGGTTTGATCAGTGCTCACCAATACGCACCTATGGCTGCAGTTATGGCCGGTGGGATGGTACCACCATTAGCGATGAGTTTATCAACATTTATTGCTCGCAACAAATTTAGTAAAACTGAACGCGAAAGCGGTAAAGCGGCATTTGTACTTGGTTTGTGTTTTATTTCTGAAGGTGCAATTCCATTTGCGGCCCGCGATCCTCTACGTGTATTACCAAGCTGTATTATTGGCGGCGCGATCACTGGCGGAATGAGTTTAGCATTTGGTTCTCAGCTTATGACGCCTCACGGTGGATTGTTTGCTTTAGCTATTCCTGGTGTTGTAACACCGGTATTAGGCTACTTACTGTCTATTGTCGTTGGTTCTGTTATTGCTGGCGTGATTTATGCCATCATTAAACGACCAGAATCAAAAGCGGAATTAGCCGCAACCATCTAATGTTGTTTTTATTGTGTTTGCACAATGATTGAATGATAAAAAGCAAGGCTGTTGCCTTGCTTTTTTTATTTGCTAGATTTGCCTACCTTATTTGTTTTAATATCTGTTTTTGTTCTATCTAAATACAAAATAATTGGTTCCGTCTGACTGGCCTGTCTGTTGTAATCGTCTCATTAAGAATGATGTCGTGAGTATTATTCACGTCTTTAAAGGAGCAGATAATGACAGCCTTTATCAATATGATAGCCAATTATCGAAGCGTAACGATGTATATTATGTTACTAAATAGCATTTTTATTAGCACTGCGTGGTCTTCATCGCTGCTCAATGTTTCTTATGACCCAACGCGTGAACTGTATCAATCATATAATCCGGCTTTTATTCGATACTGGCAACAGCAAACCGGTAAAACATTAACAATTAAAAACTCACATTCCGGTTCAGGTAAGCAAGCGAGAGCAGTGATAGATGGCTTACAAGCCGATGTGATCACTTTAGCTTTAGCGGGCGATATCGACGCTTTAAACCGTTATCAACCCCTGATTGATAAAAATTGGCAAGCTAGATTACCCAATAATAGCACCCCTTATACGTCGACCATTGTGTTTGTCGTGCGTAAAGGTAATCCCAAACAGATCAAAGATTGGCATGATCTTGTGCGAGATGGAATCGAGGTCGTGACACCCAACCCCAAAACGTCAGGCGGTGCACGTTGGAATTTCTTGGCGGCATGGGCTTATGCTAAAGAAACATACGGTAGTGATGTAAAAGCCCGCCAATTTGTGACTGCTCTTTATCAACATGCGCCTGTTTTAGATACGGGGGCCCGTGGGGCAACGATTAGTTTTGTGCAGCGCGAGTTGGGTGATGTACTACTTGCTTGGGAAAATGAGGCGCATTTGGCGTTGGCCGAGCAGGGGGGGGAGGCGCTTGAGATCATTACGCCATCACTTTCTATTTTAGCCGAGCCACCGGTTGCGGTTGTTGATAAAGTGGTAGATGCAAAGGGTACTCGTAAGCAAGCCGAAGCTTATCTCAATTATTTATATAGTGATGATGCACAGCATCTTATTGCCAAAAATTTTTATCGTCCGAGTAATCCACAAATTTTAGCCCAATATGCCGAACAGTTTCCAGCGCTTAAATTAGTTACGATTGATGGCTATTTTCATGGCTGGCAGCAAGCACAGCAAACTTATTTTAATGATGGTGCGATGTTTGATCAAATCTTTGCTGAAATCACCCAATAATAGGCGTGACATATTGCTATTTTTGATAAAGGATAAGAGGGAGGGTTATGTTTATTTGCAGCAAAAAAAGTGGCAGTACTATCCCAGGTTTTGGTTTAACACTGGGCTATACGCTGACTTTTCTCAGTGTGATTGTCCTTATCCCGCTATGTTGTTTATTGCTATATTCAACAAAATTATCCTTGGCTGAGTGGGAAAAACTCATCACCAGCCGGCAATTTTTAGCGGCATTATCTTTATCATTAATGACGGCGTTAATTAGCGCAATACTTAATAGTTTTATCGGTTTATTACTTGCTTGGGTCTTAGTGCGTTATCGATTTCCAGGGCGAAAACTGATTGATACCTGTATCGATATGCCATTTGCATTACCAACGGCGGTAGCGGGAATTGCATTAACGGCAATCTATGCAAAAAATGGCCCAATTGGTCAGTTATTTAGTATTAAAATTGCTTATACCCCAATTGGTATTACGCTTGCGTTACTTTTTGTGACCTTACCGTTTGTGGTTAGGACCTTACAGCCGGTCATCAAAGATTTACCTAAAGAAGTTGAGGAGGCAGCAAAAATATTAGGTGCAACGCCGGTACAAACCTTTATTTCCGTGATTTTACCAGCCATTTTTCCTGCGTGGATAACGGGCTTTACCATGGCATTTTCGCGTGCGATTGGTGAATACGGCTCCGTGGTTTTTATAGCGGGTAATATTCCCTTCAAAACAGAAATCTTACCGTTATTGATCGTTGCCAAGCTTGATCAGTATGCTTATGCCGCGGCGGCGGCAATTGGAGTATGTATGTTATTGATTGCTTTTTTATTGCTTTTTTTGATGAATATGATTCAGCGTTGGTTTAATCGCGCTGTCGTAAAACAGGTTAAATAGAGTGAGCAACTATGGTGTTAATCTCATCATCTAGTACTTTGTTTAACAAGGCGAAAAACAGACTGACCTTAGTGCAAGGTATCTTGATTATCGCAGCAATTATGATCTTTTTTTGCTTGTTAGTATTACCACTATTGGTGGTGATTGTTCAGGGATTTGCATCCGGATTTGTGGCTTTTGGTGAAGTGATAGCTGATGCCGATACGTTATCTGCCTTAGCTTTAACACTGTTAGCAACCAGTATTGCGGTGCCGCTCAATGTTGTTTTTGGGGTAACGGCAGCTTGGGTTATCACCAAATACCATTTTAAAGGTAAGCAGCTATTAATGACGTTAATTGATTTGCCTTTTGCGGTGTCTCCCATTGTGGCAGGTTTAATTTATGTATTGCTTTTTGGCGCTCAAAGCTGGCTATTTCCATATTTACAAGCGTTTGATATCCAAATTATTTACGCCATACCGGGTATTATTTTAGCGACTATTTTTGTGTCAGTGCCCTTTGTTGCCAGAGAGCTAATCCCGATTATGGAACTACAAGGCACCACAGACGAAGAGGCGGCCGTTGTACTTGGCGCTAATGGATGGCAAATTTTTTGGCATGTCACCTTACCCAATATTCGTTGGGCATTAATGCATGGCGTGATTTTGTGTACGGCGCGATCGTTAGGTGAGTTTGGCGCGGTGTCGGTTGTTTCTGGGCATATTCGCGGTTATACCACAACATTACCACTACAAATTGAGATTTTGTATAACGAATATAATATTGTCGCCGCGTTTAGTGTGGCAATTTTACTACTAATGATGTCATTCGTTTTACTCTTAATCAGGCAGTGGACGGAATTTCGTCTTGAACAAGATTATCGCGTTATTAACAAGGGGTAAGTATGGGAATTATGGTGCAAAATCTGAGTAAGGATTTTGGTGATTTTAATGCCTTAAAAAACATTAATTTTACCATTGAGCAAGGTGAGTTTGCGGCATTATTAGGTCCTTCAGGATGTGGTAAAACTACATTGCTGCGGATGATCGCTGGTTTAGAGGCAACGATGGCAGGGGAGATCTATTTTGATCAGCAAAACGTGACTCATCAAAGTGCTCAATTGCGTGATATTGGTTTTGTATTTCAAAATTATGCGCTTTTTCGCCATATGACCGTTGCTAAGAATATTGCTTTTGGCTTGCGTATTAAAGCAAGTGTATTTAAGCGTGATTCATTGACCATTAATCGGCGGGTGAAGGAATTACTTGAGTTAGTTCAGCTTGAAACGTTAGCTGATCGCTATCCCGATCAGCTCTCTGGTGGGCAGAGGCAGCGCGTGGCATTAGCTAGAGCGCTGGCAACCAAACCTAAAGTGTTATTGCTTGATGAACCGTTTAGCGCCTTAGATGCCAAAGTGCGCAAGGATTTGCGGCGCTGGCTCCGTAATTTTCACCATGATATTAATGTAACGAGCATTTTTGTTACCCATGATCAAGAGGAAGCATTAGAAGTCGCCGATAAAATTATCTTGATGAATCAGGGCAAAATTGAACAAATTGGCACACCTGAGCAGGTTTATAAAAAGCCACAGACAGCATTTGTGGCACATTTTTTAGGTGATGTGAATTTACTACATGGTTACATTGAGCGTAATCAATTACATATAGGCGATTTTAAGCAAGATATGTCAACACAGGGCTCTTGGGCGGATCAAGTCACTATTGCTTATGTCAGGCCACATGAAATTGCAGTCTTTAAGTCATTATCATTACGGCATGATTCAAACGGCTCGAGTGGTCAATTGGTTGCCAAAATTATGCGATTACATACCGCGGGACCAACGGTATTTTTGGAGCTCTCGCTAGCGCACCAACCTAAACCTATTGATGTCTCGATTCCATTTAGCCAATACCAGCAAAACCATTTTATGGTGGGCGACATTGTTTACTTGCAGCCACTACTGTTAAATATTTTTGTCCAAGATGAACTGATCGAATTTATGATTTAGGGATGATCAGGCGATTAGATTTGATAATCAATCAGATTACTTTTCTCTTCGCTTGATAATGCTTTGGTTTTAATCTCTTCGAGTGTGAGTTCTTGATTACATAATTGAATAAAACGCCAAATGTAATTGCGTTTTAATTGATGACGTTTAATACCAATCCAAGCGGTATGCGATTCAAATAGCGCTGATCCATTTAGCCGCATCAAATTCTCATCATCATGCGCATCAAACATCCGATCGATTATGATACCGACACCTAAGCCTAGTTTAACATAGGTATTAATCACATCAGATTGTTGTACATTGAGCGTAACATTGGCGGATAATCCCGATTTAGTAAACGCTTTATCGATGCTATCACGCGGAAACAGACCCTTGCAGTAGGTGATTAATGGCACACCGCTGAGTTCTTCTAAGGTAAGGTTGCTGTTGCCAGAAAGCGGGTGATTGGTTGGTAAAATCACATCACAGTGCCAACGGTAAAAAGGAAATGTCACAATTGAGGCATTATTATTTCTGGCGTTATCAATAACAATATCCGCATCACCAGCGAGCAGCATGCTGGCAATCTCGCTTGAGGATCCTTGATTGATACTAATATGTACTTGTGGGAATAAAGTTTTAAACAATTTGATAATATTGGGCAGGATGAAGCGTGCTTGACAATGAGTGGTTGCAATCACTAACGAGCCTTCATCATTATTGGCAAACACCGTGGATAACCGGCGAATATTATTAATTTCATTCAATATTCGCTCTGCAATGACCACTAATTCAAATCCTGGTTCAGTCATATTAATCAGTCGCTTGCCTTGCCGGATAAAAATTTCAATATTGAGCTCATCTTCTAACTCTTTTATATGCCGGCTAACACCGGATTGGGAAGTATAAAGCACATTAGCGACTTCGGTTAAATTATAATTGCAACGGGCTGCTTCTCGTATGATTCGTAACTGTTGTAAATTCATAAACCGCTTATCCTTAAATAATATAAGGGGATTAGTATGATTATAAAATTATTGGCTCAATACACAAATATCATAACGCTATAACGATATAATCTAATGGCATAAGTTAGATTATCCGTTTAGATAAATTTTGTCATATTGAGCAAAATGAGATGAGTTAATCATAAAAATCAATGGCTGAATTGATAATAGGCTTAACGACTTTGGTGCGAATGACAAAATCACCAAATCCTTCATCTGCTAGGCGTAATTGTGACCAGTTCTCAATTAACGGTTCAATAATCGCTAAAATCTCATCAACGGTAATGTTTTCCTTATACAAGCGCGGAATACGGGTGCCAGCCCTGTCACCACCCAAATAGAGGTTATAACGGCCGAGTGCTTTGCCCACCAAACCGATTTCAGCTAGCATTGCACGGCCACAACCATTAGGGCAGCCGGTAACACGTAAAATAATATACTCCTGAGCTAATTGGTTTTTATGCAAAATATGATCAATGGTGGTAATGAAATCAGGTAAGAATCGTTCTGCTTCTGCCATCGCTAATGGACAAGTTGGAAATGAAACGCACGCCATTGCGTTTTTGCGCTGTAAGGTGACACTATCATCAATTAAGCCATATTGTCGGGCTAATTGTTCAATGACCTGTTTATGTGATGATTCAACGTTGGCAACAATTAAATTTTGGTTAGCGGTGAGACGAAAATCACCCTGATGAATTTTGGCTATCTCGGCAACACCCGTTTTTAGTGGTTTATTGGGATAATCAAGTAATCGGCCATTTTCAATAAAGAGTGTTAGATGCCAACGGCGATCAAACCCTTGATACCAACCAATTTGATCTCCCCTTTGAGTAAATTGGTAAGGGACACTGGGTAGAAAGGTGAGTCCCGCGCGTAGTTCAACTTCTTTTTTAAAATTCTCAACGCCAACACGTTCTAATGTATATTTGGTTTTGGCATTTTTACGATTACTGCGATTACCCCAGTCTCGCTGCGTGGTCACAACCGCTTCGGCACATTTTAGTGTTGCATCAACGGGGATAAAGCCAAAATCATCTGCTTTACGTGGGTACGTCGATTTATCGCCGTGCGTCATGGCCAGCCCACCACCAACTAGCACATTAAAGCCAATTAATTGACCGTGTTTGGCAATGGCAACAAAACTCAGATCATTGGCATGCACATCTACGTCATTGGTTGGTGGAATCACGATCGCTGTTTTAAATTTTCTCGGTAAATATTGACTGCTTAAAATGGGCTCTTCATCTTGGGTCTCAAGCTTTTCACCATCAAGCCAAATTTCAACATAAGCTCTCGTTTTGGGTAAAAGATGTTCTGATATTTTACTTGCCCATTGGTACGCTTGCTGATGGACGGCTGATTCAATCGGATTGGTTGTACACAGTACATTACGATTCACATCCCCCGCCGTTGCGATCGAATCTAAGCCAATTTTGTGTAGTAGCTGATGGGCTGATTTTAGGTCGCGTTTAAAAATACCATGAAATTGGAAAGTTTGCCGAGTGGTTAAACGTATGCTGCCATAGAAGGTATCTTCCTGCGCAAATTTATCAATGGCTAACCACTGCTGTGGGGTAATAATACCGCCAGGCAATCGGCAACGTAACATCATATTAATTAAGGGTTCGAGTTTTTGCTCAATGCGCTCAGCGCGAATATCACGATCATCTTGCTGATACATGCCGTGGGGCCTAATTAGCTGTGAATTATCACTGTTAAAGCCGCCCGTTATCTCATTGGTTAAATCTTGCGCAATGGTGCCACGTAAAAAATCACTTTCTCGTTTAAAACGCTCAGCATCCGATGGGGGCAATTGCGATGTATCATTCTGAGGGGGGGTTAGGTTACTATTATTGCTCATGTCACATCCCTATATCGTTAATATTTTAATAGATGTCTCGTTGATAACGTTTATTGCTTCTTAGTTCGTCTAAGTAATTATTGGTTTGTTCTTCGTCATATTGACCGTGTTCCATAATGATGTGTAATAAGGCTGCATTCACGGCTTTTGCCATCCGGTTAGCATCGCCACAGACATAAATATAGGCACCTGCTTGTAGCCATTGCCAAATTTCAGCTGAGCGGGCCAGTATTTTATCTTGTACATAAATCTTTTCGGCCTGATCGCGAGACCAAGCCAGATCGATACGTGATAACACACCGTCTTTTTGATAGGTTTGCCATTCCAGCTGATATAAAAAATCAGCCGTAAAATGTGGGTTACCAAAAAATAACCAACTTTGACCGGTGGCTTCTTCGCTGGCTCGTTGTTGTAAAAAGGCACGAAATGGCGCAATGCCCGTTCCGGCGGCAATCATAATAATTGGCAAACTATTATCGTTTGGTAAGCGAAAATTATCATTGTGCTCAATAAAAACTTTAATTTGGTCATGCTGTGGCATTTGCGTCGCAAGAAAACCGGATGCTCCGCCAGTACGCGTTTTATCATCAATTTGATATTGCACAACATTGACGGTTAAATGCACTTCGTCACCAACATCATCTTGCGCGGAGGCAATGGAATAAAAACGCGGGGTAAGGGGGCGTAAAATATCAACAAAAGATTGCGCGGTAAATGATCCCGCATAACGGCTTACCATGTCGATAATCGGCAAGGTATGGCAAAAATCACGTAATGCAGTTTTATCGCCAATTAGCGTTAATAATGCGTCATTTTGGCTTAATTTTGCGTATTTTTCGACAATAACAGGCGTGTTTTGCGTGAGTTCTAGTTTCTCTAACAAAGCTTGTTTTAACGGTAAAACTTGACCATGTAGCTCAATGTCGGTTTGAGCTGATAACTTGGTGGCCTGCAGTAATTCATCCACCAATGACGCGCTATTTTGATACCAAACACCGAGTGCATCACCGGGTTGATATTTGAGGTTCGAGTCGGTCAGATCCAGTTCAAGGTGGCGAATGTCGCGATCAGAATCACGAGAGGTGATCTTTTGATTAATATTAATGGCGGCGGTAAAGGGATTGTCGCGGCAATATTGGCTACTTTCTACCACTAGATTAGTCTTAATTGCTGATTCAAGCGCTGTGCTGTGTGGCGATTGCTGTAAATATTTTTGCAATTCATCAATAATATTTTGGCGCCAGATTGTACTAAGGGCTTGATAGTCAGTATCGCCATCAACGCGTGCTAGTAATCGTTTAGCGCCGAGCTCCTCTAAGCGTTGATCAATATCTTTACCTGCCTGACAAAAATTGACATACGAGCAGTCGCCAAGGCCAAATACGGCAAAATGGAGCTGATCGACAACGGGTTTTTTGGTCGCAAAAAGTGATTTATAAAAGGCGAGCGCTTCTTCTGGCGGTTCGCCTTCACCCTGCGTTGACGTCACGATAATTAAGTATTGTTCTTGATGGAGCTTTTTAAATTTAAAGTCAGCGGCATGAACATGCCGAACAGGCAAGCCTAACCGCTCTAAATCATGACTGAGCTCTTGCGCGACGCGCCTGGCGTTCCCCGTTTGTGACGCGGATAAAATGGTAATAGGCATTTGATAAGGCGCTGGCGTTGTCACTTGATCAGTTAGCGCTGACAATGGTGAATGCTTATGGGCGATAGCCCATAGATAGCCCGATAGCCAAGCTAACTGCTCAGGCGAGGCATTATGAATAATTTTATCCATTTCATCGGCATTAAACGGAGGATGATAGTTGCTCATAACGTTACCTTATTAGATGAATTAGCCAACAACTGCATACAGCCTTGCATATCAAGCAGCCTATTAGCTGAGCGCATTAGAATTTAACTTTGTGTAAACCACATTCCCGCCCTTGCGGTCCTTTAGTTGGATCAAAGTAATTGAGTTCATTCGGTAAATTATGCTGCTTGATATAATCTTGCATATCTTGCGTTGTCCAATTTAAAATAGGGGATATTTTGATTAAATTATCACCGGCAGTGGTCACGGTATCCAATTGTTGGCGCAGGGCGGATTGCTCTTTGCGTAAAGCGGTAAACCATAAAGCGGGATTGAGTGTTGCTAATGCGCGGTTAAAGGGTTCTAATTTTAATATATGCGTGAATTCATCATGTTCTGGCGTATCAAGCTCAGGCAGGCCGTTATAACGAACATTCAAGTAGGCTTGCGTTCGCTGTGGAACAAAAATATGAATATTGAGGCCTAGTTGCTCAATGATTTTATTCGCCACTCGATAAGTGTCATTGGTAGCGTAACCATTATCTACCCAGACGACATCAATGTCGGGTTTTACTTGGGTGACCAAATGCAGTAATACTGCTTCATACGGGCCAAAATGAGTACTGATGATACTACGACTGTGTGGAGTGGCGTGTTGTAAAAGCGCCCATTCGATAATCTGCTGGGCAGATTTGCCGTGTAAATGTTGATTGATTGTCGTTAAGTTTGTCATGGTGCAGTCCTGTGTTTATCCATCTTCGATTATTTCATTGCCATTTTGGCTATGCTGGTGTTATTACTTTACCCAGTGGTATAGTTCTTCAACGACCTCGGGGCGACTAAACGTTGCAGGTAGTGATTCCCTTGCTTGCAGGCGCCGCCTTACTTCGGTTCCGGAAATGAGTACCCGATAGGCTTTATCATGTGGGCAAGTTTTATTGGAGGCTATGCCGCTGCATTTTTCACAATAAAATGTCCAGTCGATTTTTATCGGTTCGATAAGGAGATCATTAGGGCTTAAATGTGCAAAGATTTCTTGAGCGGCAAACGGAGAATAAAAGTCACCGACGCCAGCATGATCGCGGCCAACAATTAAATGGGTACATCCATAATTTTGCCGAAATAGGGCATGTAATAACGCTTCTTTCGGGCCGGCATAACGCATATCGAGTGGATAACCAGAATGAATCACGCTGTTTTTAACAAAATAGTGCTCAATGAGTGTGTTGATGGCTTTAAGCCGAATATCAGCTGGTACATCACCTGCTTTTAAGTGACCAAATAACGAGTGAATGAGCACACCGTCAAACAGCTCTAAAACGGTTTTCACTAAATACTCATGAGAGCGATGCATTGGATTACGGGTCTGAAAGGCGGCAATTTTTTGCCAGCCGAGCTCAGTAAAGCGTGCCCGCGTTTCGGCTGGTGTTAAGGTATATGGGCCAAAACGCTGTTTAAAGCCATCATCATTAAAAACTTCAACGGCGCCACCTAAATTGACCGGCGGCTGGGCCATTAAAACCGCAACGCCATGATGTGAGGTGTCTGTTGTGCCAAAAACTTTCTCGGCTTCCCATTGCTTATCCGGTTGGTAGCGGCTATCAACGTTTAAAATACCCATTACATTGCCTTCGGCTGTTTTTAATGCGATATCGTCGCCTAAAGTGATCTGCTCGGCTTGTTCATGACTGACGGAAACGGTAATGGGGATTGGCCAAAATATGCCATTGGCTAGGTGCATGTTATCACAAACCTGATACCAATCTTGTTCACGCATAAAGCCATACAGCGGCGTAAAACCACCAATGCCTAGCATAATTAAATCACCTACTTCTCTGCTTGAGAGCGTAATTGATCGCAAGGTGGCAGCATACTGCTGCCGACGTTGCAGATTATACGGTTCAACTTGTCGGGGCTGCAAAGTTTGACTGGCATGCGGTGAAATCAGAGTCATACTATTTCCTTACTCAGGATAATAACCATTTTGTATTAATTATTTAAAACGATTATGACTAAATAAGAAAATATTAATTTTGTATACTGTTATGCGTTTTGTCGATATTGTTTGGATAACGTGAGGCACCGCTATGAAAGATGAGTTAAGATTGGAATACGATCCGACCGCCTAAATACAGACATTATAGCTAAGCGTTAGAAATGAAAAAACCTGCCATAAGCAGGTTTTAAAATTTGGCTCCCCCAACAGGACTTGAACCTGTGACATACGGATTAACAGTCCGCCGTTCTACCGACTGAACTATGGAGGAACATATGGGCATAGATATTAACGACCTCTGTCATAACTGTCAACCTCTAAACGAAAAAAAACGTTCAACTGCTTAGCTTATAATCACTTTAATTAATCATCACGTAAATTTTGTTTTGTGATAGAATTGTCCACCTTAATTTTTTTAATGTGTTTTTGTTAAAATGAAAAAGAATATCTGTATTTTCTGTGGGGCAAGTCAAGGCAATAATCCTGATTACCAGCTTTACGCACAAAAGCTAGGGCAACACATTGCCGAGCAAGGTAGACGGCTGATTTATGGCGGTGGTAATAAAGGTTTGATGGGAACGATTGCCAATGCTGTGTTAGAACACGGTGGTGAAGTCATCGGTGTTATTCCTGAAAGATTGGTGCAAGCAGAAACGGCTCACCATGGCATTACTCAACTTGAAATTGTCAGTGATATGCATACGCGTAAAGCGAGAATGACTGAATTGGCAGATGCCTTTATCGCAATGCCGGGCGGGTCTGGCACATTAGAAGAAATTTTTGAAGTCTGGACAGGTGCGCAAATTGGTTATCATGAAAAACCGGTTGCGTTATATAATATCAATCATTTTTGGCAATCGATGCAAGTCTTTTTACAACACGCTGTCAATGAAGGGTTTATTCGTGAGAGTTTCTATCAGACATTAATTGTTTCAAACGATCCGGCTAGTGTATTACATAGTATTGATACTTATATACCAAAAGATCTTGATCGCTGGATTAAAAAATAATGAATTTGCTTAAGTCATTAGCTGCCGTCAGTTCAATGACGATGATTTCTCGGGTGCTCGGTTTTATTCGAGATGCCATCGTTGCTCGCTATTTTGGTGCCGGTATGGCGACAGATGCTTTTTTTGTTGCATTCAAATTACCCAATCTATTGAGACGAATTTTTGCTGAAGGCGCTTTTTCACAGGCCTTTGTGCCTATTCTGGCCGAATATAAAAGCCAACAAGGTGATGAAGCTGCACGAACGTTTGTTGCTTATGTTGCCGGGCTACTTACATTAGTTTTAGCCATTGTAACGGCAATTGGAATGATTGCTTCCCCGATTATTATTTTGGTCACCGCACCTGGCTTTACTGAGCCGGTCGAAAAATTCGAATTGGCATCGTTGATGCTAAAAATCACCTTTCCCTATATTTTTCTGATTTCACTGGCATCACTTGCCGGCGCGGTACTCAATACTTGGAATCGATTCTCGGTGCCGGCATTTGTACCGACATTCCTTAATGTAAGTATGATTGCATTTACTTTGTGTGCATCGCAATATTTTAATCCACCGATATTATCGTTAGCATTTGGCGTACTTGTTGGTGGTGTTTTACAGTTGTTGTATCAATTACCTTATCTTAAACAAATAGGGATGTTAGTTCTACCAAGGCTTAATCTACGTGATAGCGGTGTGTGGCGTGTTTTAAAGCTGATGGGACCGGCAATTTTAGGGGTATCCGTCGGTCAAATATCATTAATTATTAATACGATTTTTGCCTCTTTTCTTGTATCAGGCTCCGTGTCATGGATGTATTATGCTGACCGGTTGATGGAGTTTCCGTCGGGAGTACTCGGTGTGGCGCTTGGCACGATTTTATTACCGTCTTTATCCAAAAGCGTCTCTAAAGGCGATATTCACCAATATTCACAATTGCTTGATTGGGGATTAAGACTTTGTTTTTTACTAGCTTTACCTAGTGCTGTTGCTTTAGGTGTGATAGCTAAACCGTTAATCTCGACTTTATTCGAGTATGGTCAATTTACTGCGCTTGATAGTGAAATGACAAGGCAAGCATTGGTGGCTTATTCTGTCGGCTTATTAGCATTGATTTTGATTAAAGTATTAGCGCCAGGATTTTACTCTAGGCAAGATATTAAAACACCGGTAAAAATTGCAATCTTCACTTTAATCCTAACACAAGTGATGAATCTGATGTTAATTGGGCCTTTTAAGCATGCCGGACTGGCATTATCTATTAGTATTGCTGCGTGTTTTAATGCGGCATTGTTATTTTGGCAATTACGTAAGCAGCAACTTTTTATCGCCAGGCCGGGTTGGTTTAGTTTTATTTGTAAAATAGTTATTGCCGTCATTGTTATGTCAGCGGTATTGATGATTGGCAGTGATCTATTACCTGATTGGTCAACAGGGAGTATGTTATCGCGTATTGGCCGATTATTAGTATTAATTATTGCTGCTATAATTGCCTATTTTGGCACGTTGGTTATATTAAGATTTGAATTAAAACAGTTTATTAAGCGAATTTAAATTTACGCTTAATTAATAACGATATTAAGGAAAATGATGAAAAAAGCCTCTTTTTTTAAATTACCCTTACTGCTAGCTTTTGCATACTGGCTAATGGGACTTATCATCACGTTTGGCATGATATTTATTCGCACCAATGATCTGATGAATAGTTATTCACAATCGATGGCTGTTTTCATCGGTTTTAGTGTTGCTCAGATCCCAAATTTGTTATTACTTATTGTCATTTTAGCATGCAGTTTATATAGTTATGCCGTTAATGAACTGACCACAAAAAACGTGTTGCTGCTTATATTGATTGCGCTAACTATAAATATCGTGGTTTTCTTATTTAACCACTTTATTACGCCAATATTTATTCAGTTTTATCTGTCGAACATCGCTCAGTATTATGATTCGATATTGATGTTTAGCTATCAATTTGTGATTGCGTTAGCAAAATATATTGTCATTGGTTTAATTTGTTTTTGGGCCGTGATGGGGTTTAAAAATATGTTTAACCGTAATATTAATCAAAAATTATTGCAGCAATCCAATAGCGCTAAAATACATTTGACACTTTTTATACTGCTATTTATTTCGATGAGTTCATTATTTTTAGTGCCGTTAGTGTTTAGTCTGTTATCACATAACCAAGACAATAGTGCTTATCAAGCTATGCTTTGGTTTTTAGTCTTTAGCATGATCTTTATATTGATGTTAGTTTTTGTCGTCAGAACATGCTTTGACTATGCTTTTGATTCTTTGCAAATAGCCAAAATGATTAAAAGTACTGTGTTAGTCCTTATTGTGTCAGCTGTTGCTATCATAGTTATTGCTGGGCTGACGGCATTTATTATCACAAAAATACCTTATCACTATTTTGTGTTGAACCAGAAATTAATGTTATTGATTGTGTTGTTCGAGATCTTTATACAATGTGTATTCGTATTTTTTATTGCCAGAGTCTGTACCAAACGTTACTTCAGTTCTGGGTTTAATGCAACTGCGCAATAAAAGTGATAGAATTATAGAAAATTTGATGTGATTGAAATATGGCAAATAGACCTAATAAACAAGATAAAATGGTACAAAACTTAAAAGTACCACCGCATTCAATAGAGGCAGAGCAAGCGGTGCTTGGTAGCTTGATGATTGATAATCAGCGCTGGGATCGTGTGTCTGAAACGATCACCGCTAGAGATTTTTATTCTCGCCATCATCAAATGATATTTGCCGAAATGTTAAATTTAGTTGGTAAAGGTGTGCCAATTGACTTAATCACGTTATCTGAAAGTTTGGATAGCAAAGATATTTTAAGCGATGTTGGTGGATTTGCTTATCTAGCTGAACTGTCTAAAAACACGCCGAGTGCGATTAATGTTGTTGCCTATACTGATATCATTCGCCAGCAAGCGATATTGCGAGAGTTAATTAGTTCATCAAACGAAATTGCCGATAGCTGTTATGCAACGGAAGGACGTAGTAGTGAAGATATTCTTGATTTAGCTGAAACCAAAATATTTCAAATCGCTGAGCATAGAGCTAAACAAGGTGTTGGACCGAAAAGTATTACATCAGTACTTGAAGATACTGTGGCTAAGATAGAAGAGTTGTTTCAAAAACCGCATGATGGGGTAACGGGCGTTTCAACGGGTTTTGTCGATTTAGATAAAAAGACCGCTGGGTTACAGCGCTCAGATTTGATTATCGTTGCGGCAAGGCCATCGATGGGTAAAACAACTTTTGCCATGAACTTGTGTGAAAATGCGGCAATGATGCAAGAAAAGCCCGTGCTTATTTTCAGCTTAGAGATGCCTGCAGAACAGATCATGATGCGTATGTTAGCCTCATTATCGCGTGTTGATCAGACAAAAATTCGAACCGGGCAGTTAGATGATAATGATTGGGCGCGTATTTCAAGTACGATGGGGATCTTGCTTGAAAAGAAAAATATGTATATCGATGACTCATCGGGATTAACTCCAATGGAGCTGCGTTCAAGAGCGAGACGTATTTATCGAGAACACGGTGGCCTTAGCATGATTATGGTCGATTACTTGCAACTAATGCGGGTACCGAATATGAGCGAAAACCGCACCTTAGAGATTGCCGAGATCTCGCGCTCACTAAAAGCTTTAGCTAAGGAACTGCAGGTGCCTGTCGTTGCGCTATCACAGTTAAATCGAAGTCTTGAGCAGCGAGCGGATAAAAGGCCGGTTAACTCTGACTTACGTGAGTCGGGCTCAATTGAGCAAGATGCCGACGTTATTATGTTTATTTATCGTGATGAAGTTTACAATGAAGCATCAGAGCATAAGGGCATTGCCGAGATTATTTTAGGTAAACAACGTAATGGTCCAATAGGTAAAGTTCGGTTAAAATTTCAAGGCCAATGGTCACGTTTTGATAATTATGCCAACTCATCAGATTATTTTGATGACGAATAATTATTCTTTAGGTAATCGAATATAGTACAATCAATCAATTAATAGCAAAAGAGAGCTAAACCCAAATGTTAAACCATATAAAAGCAATGATTCAATATCTTTTACCCAAGCAGTTGTTAACCAGCCTATTTGGATGGTTAGCGAGTAAGCAACTTGGATTTATGACAACAGGGATGATTAACGGTTTTATTAAACTTTATAAAATTAATATGGATGAAGCTAAATATGATAAAGCTGATGCGTATAAAACATTTAATGATTTTTTTGCTAGAGAGCTAGCTGATGACGTACGGCCAATTGATCAAGCAGAAGATAGCATTGTGATGCCGGCTGATGGTGTGATTAGTCAATTTGGCACAATCCAAGAAAATGTGTTATTGCAAGCGAAAGGGCATATTTATACCCTTGAATCGCTAGTTGCGTGCCATAGCGAAATGATTGAAACATTTAAAAATGGCGCTTATGTAACCACTTATTTAGCACCAAGTAATTATCACCGTTTTCATACACCTTGTAAGGGAACATTAAAAGAGATGATTTACGTACCGGGTTCTCTTTTCTCGGTAAATAAAGCAACAACCGAAAATATTCCCAATATTTTTGCGCGTAATGAACGGGTTATTTGTTTATTTGATACTGAGTTTGGACCGGTGGTACAGATTTTAGTCGGTGCAACGATTGTTGGTAGTATTGAAACAAAATGGGCTGGCGTAGTTACCCCGCCACGCGAAGGGGTGATGAAGCGCTGGACTTATCAAGACAATGAAGTGCAAGTAGAAAAAGGCGAAGATATGGGCTGCTTTAAACTCGGCTCAACGGTTATCACATTGTTTGCACCCAATCGTATTGAGTTCATTGCCGATTTAAAAGAAGGATACGTTGCTCGCGTCGGTCAAAAAATGGCAGAAAGGATTTAGTATTTATGCAGTTGCGTCATATTATCTGTTCGATTGTACTGAGTTTAATTTGTTTTAGTTCAATTAACGCTTATGCGGATCAAGCACCAGTAATTGAAAATAACAATGATCTGACAGTGGTTATCACGCAACTCACTAAACAAAATAATGATCTGAGAGACAATATCGCTAGTCAAAAGGCACAAGTGTCATTGATTAATGATGAACAAAATACCATTTCCTCGCAAATCTCTCATGTACAAAATACGTTGGCAACACTCGACGAACAAGGCGAGTGGCTTAGTTTTTCAACCGCACTAGGGGAAACATTACGCCAACAATTATTACGCCTACCTGAAAAACCAAAGTCTCAACCACTTGACGCCAGCATTGCTGAAACTAAAGTACAGCAACTGAGTTATAACACCCAACTTGATGATATTAACGATTATCCTGATCTAGCCAACTTATCACTTAGTAATCCCGAGCTGATACAGTATCGTCGTTTACTGCGTGAGCAAGGTGAATTGCTAAAAACGTTAATTTCAGGTTGCGATACAGTTATTCTAGAATTAACGAAATTAAAAATTGCCAATAAACAGTTGATTAATGTCATTGATGAAGTTAACGATGCCGCTCACCGATATTTTTTCTGGGTTGCCGATGTTAATCCGATTAATACCTCATCGCCGGTGCAACTTGCAAAAGATGTGGTGTTTGTGGTTTTTTCTGTCGATACATTATCACAGTTATACCATGCTGGCCTTGAGCTAATTCAAACGCCGCTGACCTTATTACTGTTGGTGTTTTCTTTAGCATTAGTTGTCGTGTATTTTAAAAGTAAAGCTCGCTATCACCAGTACTTAGAGCTAACCGCTTCTCGCGTTGGTAAAGTGACACAAGATAGTTTTTCTCTGACTTTACGCGTTGTACTTTACTCGTTGCTAATGGCATTACCAATCCCTATTTTATGGGGAATTATTGGCTACTCACTTCAGGCTGATTGGGATTATCCCGTCGCTGTTGCCTTAGGATATGGCCTTAATGCTGCTGCACCTATTCTTTGGGCATTTATGATAAGTGCTCAGTTTGCGTCGCCTAATGGACTATTTATTACGCATTTTGGATGGCCAGAGTTTCGTGTTCGTTCCGCCATGAAATATTATCAATTATCGGTCTGGGTTGTGATACCTCTCGTTATGATTGTGATGGGATTTGATCAATATAATAATCGCCAATTTGCGGCAACTATCGGTCGGTTAGGGTTTATTTTACTGTGTTTAGCATTGGTCTTTATGACTAACGCTATTCATCGCGCTGGTGTGCCACTGTATATTGATAAAAAGGGCTCTGGCGATAACCTATTTAGTCGTATTTTATGGATCATGCTACTTAGCGCGCCTTGGGTTGCCATCATTGCAGCTTGTCTTGGTTATTTATCAACGGCACAAGCACTACTTGCCAGGCTTGAAGCATCGGTGGTGATTTGGCTATTGCTGCTTGTTATTTACTTTATGATTCGCCGTTGGATGTGGATACAAAAGCGCCGAATCGAATTTGAACGTGCTAAGCAGCGACGTCTTGAACGCTTAGCGCAGCGTAACAAAGTTGAAGATACTAACCAAACTGTGCAATCGAATAATCCGGCTGATAGTATTGATGAGCCAGTGATTGATCTTGATACGATCAGTGCACAATCCTTGCATCTAGTCCGTTCAATTATCGTGATGGTCGCTTTAATTAGTATGATTTTATTATGGTCGGAGTTACACTCGGCTTTTGCCTTTATGGATAACATTAAGTTATGGGGTTCTAAGTCTGTCATCAATGGGGTTGAAATCGAACAATATATTACATTAAGTTCAGTTTTTATTGCAATATTGGTTATTACAATTACTGTGCAGCTGGTAAAAAACTTACCTGCATTATTAGAACTCGGCATCTTACAGCATTTAGATTTGAAGCCTGGCACAGGCTATGCCATTTCAACTATTACTAAATATGTTATTTTAATGATTGGTTGTATGAGTGCTTTTTCATTTATCGGTATTGACTGGGCTAAAATTCAATGGCTTATTGCAGCATTAGGGGTGGGACTAGGTTTTGGTTTACAAGAGATTTTTGCTAATTTTATATCCGGTCTGATCATGTTATTTGAAAAACCCGTGCGTATAGGTGATACTGTTACGATCCGAGATTTAACCGGCACAATAAGTAAAATTAATACTCGCGCCACAACAATTGTTGACTGGGATCGTAAAGAAATCGTTATGCCAAATAAAGCATTTGTTACCGAGCAGCTTGTTAACTGGTCATTATCGGATGCAATAACTCGAATAGTCTTGACGATTCCTGCAACAATCGATGCTGATAGTAATTTAATCATTGCCATTTTGAAACAAGTTGCAAAAGAGTGTGAATATGTTCTTGAAGATCCTGAGCCACAGGCTTTTTTAGTTGATATTCAAGAAGGGATTCAGCTGTATGAGCTACGTATCTTCGCTGCTGAAATGTCTTACCGTATGCCAATTCGTAGTGAAATTCAACAACTTATTATTGAGCAATATCGCAAGCATCAGTTAATATTACCATTTCCACCATTACAAACTAATCTCGAATCCTTAGGTCGAAAAAGTTCAAGGCGTGTATATACTGCCGGTAGCGTTTAAAGCTAATACTTGATAACTTAATTTGATTATAATAGTTTCAAAGTCATAATATGTGACATTAGTCACGTAATATTGTTAGTAGATTCAAGCAGCTACATTTTTAACTGACTTTGTTATACAATACTCAAACTGACAATAGTGATCGTGTTTGGGTCATTGAGAATAGGGTAGAAATAGCAGATATACTGATTTATGTACATGAAATTACTAATTATAACGTGTACTAATTTGTGTAAGGAATTGCTGTTATAAGCACAGGTAACCTAGAAAGATTACCAAATTATGAGTCTAGATGCTAAATAGTACAATATTGTTGGATTTGAATTGATAAAAAATGAACTTTTTTAAAGAATAGTTTCCAACGATATTTTTGATCGTCATCATGGCGAACATCGTGCTTAGCAGAAATGTGACACAATAAAAGTGACGATAAATTTACATATAGGGCAGTGTATATTAGATGAAGAATTCGTATTTATTCGTTATGATAACAAGGGATTAAGTTCAACGCGTTATGAATATTGGTTATTGGCAATATTTATTCACTCACCTAACTGTGTTTTCTCGAAAGTATTATTGATGGAACTCGTTTGGCAAGATAATTTAGCGTTAACGAAAAGTTCGATTGATAAACATATTAAAATAATAAGACAAAAACTAATGGCGATGAATGCACCTTATCATCTGCTAATATTAACACACAGAGGATTAGGATATTCTTTAACTATTTTATAGGGCAAAGATATATGCGTATTGGTTTACAACTGTTATTTGGTTATATATTAGTTGCAATTTTGGCATGTTATTTAGTGTTTACTATTTTTTTGAAGGAAGTTAAGCCAACCGTTAGACGTGTGACAGAAGGTATGTTAATTGATACTTCTGCACTGTTGGCAACTATCGTTTCACAAGAGTTAAAAACATTAGAAAATATAAAGAATAGTCCGTTTGGGCAGGCGTTTAAAAATATTGATAAAACACCAATTCAAGCAAATATAGATGGCATAATTAAAACACAAATGGCATATCGTGTATATATTACCGATAAACGTGGAATTGTGATTTTTGACTCAGCGAATCTTGATGAAGGAAAAGATTATTCCCGTTGGAATGATGTTTATCTTACTTTACGAGGTAAATATGGGGCGCGAACCACAAAAGATAATCCAGATGATCCAACAAGCTCAGTTATGTATGTGGCATCACCGATTTATATTAATGGTGAGTTAGCAGGGGTATTAAGTGTATCAAAGCCTAATCAAACTATGTCGTTGATTATTGATAAAGGTGAACAGCGAATTTTATTTGGCGGTGCGATTCTTATTAGCGTGGCGTTATTAATTGGTATTTTTATTATATGGTGGATTAATCGTGCGATAAATGTGCTGCTTAATTATGCCAAGCAGGTTTCAAATCGTGAAGATACCACATTACCTAAACTGGCATCGCCTGAATTAAAATTATTGGCTAATGCATTGGAAAATATGCGCTTGAAACTCGATGGTAAAGATTATATTGAAAAATATGTTCATACTTTAGCACACGAGCTAAAAAGTCCATTATCTTCAATACGAGCAGCAACCGAGATATTGCAAGATTCCAATGATAAATTACGGCAAAACCCAACTAAGATTGAGAAAATTAATGAAACTCAAGCGCGTTTTTTAACTAATATCGATCAGCAGACAGAGCGAATGACCATTCTCATTGAGCGTATGCTACAGCTTGTACGATTGGAAAGTCGCGTCGGCTTACATTTTCAATTAGTCAATATGCGTGAGCTGATTGAGCAAGTGGTTGAGAATAAGATCATTGAAGCTCAGTCATTAGAAATTGAATTGAAAACGTATCAAATCGATGACACCAATATAATGGGCGATAAGTTTTTGTTAACTCAGGCGCTCAGTAATATTTTGAGTAATGCGTTAGATTTTACCCCGCGAGAAGGCACGATTGAAATTAGCACAATGGTTGCTGACGAGTACTATATGATCGAAATTAAAGATACTGGAACAGGTATTCCCGAGTATGCGATTAACCGAATTTATGAGCGATTTTATTCATTACCGCGCTTGAATAAGGGGAAAAGCAGTGGTTTAGGCCTCTCTTTTGTCAAAGAGGTTATTGTGATTCACCATGGTAAAATTGTGATTGAGAACCGCTCTGACAGACAAGGTACTAGAGTGATGTTAATGATTAAAATTGCTTCTTCATAAATAAGGTTAATTTTGATGTTAAAAAAATTGTTATTCTGTGGATTAATTATTTGGGGATGTTTATCTGCCAATACCGTGTTGGCAAAAACCAAAGAGTGTTTGGTTAAACCATCTTATGATATTGTTATTGAACAAGGCTTTGTTGAAATTGTTAATCAACAAAACGACGTTTTGATTACACCATCTGGTGCTGTGACACGTAATAATATAACTTTACCCCTTACGCCGGCAGTACAACAAGATGCCAAGCAATTCCAAGCTTTTTTACGCACAAACATGGCGGATTATGAGCTAAGATCAGTTGCTGAGCTTAACCAAGTTAATGCCGTTTTTGCACAAGCAATTCGAGATAAATTAGGCAATAAAAGCGAACTGCTCAGTAATTTAAGGAGTTTATATAACCAGCTCCTTGCTTTATTGCATCAAGCGATTATCACAAAAGATGGCGTGACTTATTTTTATTATCAACCTTTCAATAATTTAAAAACAGACGGTGAAGCGATTAGTAAGAAGGTATTTTATAAAATATTAGGCAACAGTATTTTACACTTTGATGTGTTTAAGAATTACTCGGGAATCAAAAAAATTGCCAAAGAAGAATGGAAAACACAGAAAGTTTCTTTACAACAATTTGATGAGTCTATCTGCGCTTTAATGACAGATATTGATAATCAATATAATCATTTAATGAGATCGTTTAAATAGCTGTTTTTATCAGTGTGTGGAAAAAAAATCCCAAAGTGAGATTGCGTTTATTAACACATAATAATTAAAAATAATAAGGTAAGGTATGAGTGAGTATTTTATGTATTTTTCTCACTATTTTAATGTGATATTGTTAATTTGGGATGGAATAAAAACGGGTCTTTTATGTTGTTTTATCTCATTGCTTTTATTAATCATATTAAAAAAGTTGGTGTTAGTTAAGCGTCGTTATAAATTTCTTAGGTGTTTAGCGTGTAGTTATTTTTTGCTTATTCCCCTTACCTGTCTTTTTTTTGGTAGCATTTATGGCGCAGTAATTAGCGCTAGAGATCAAATGGTTGAAAAACTCCCTTTATATCAAGCATCGATACAATCGATCGTTGATAGTAATTTTGATATTACTGTTGAGTTAGTCGATGATTCCAATCAAAACTTCACTAAATCACTTGATGATATAGTGTATGATATTCAGACAATAATGGTATCCAAACTACAATTTACACCTCAAGATGGGCTAGCTATTAACCAGTTGATGCTAGATGCTATAGCGTCGCCAGCTGCATTTAATTATATCAAATCAAATTTGAAAGATAAGATTTCAAACATGAGTGGATTAGATCGAAAATTGGTAGATGAAGTTTTCACTGTTAAATTATCGCAATTATTTATCAGTGATGTAATATTAAAAATTATTGTTTTTTATGTTAATCAAATAATGATGATTATTTTGATGCCGATTATTGTTATTTGGGGCCTGTTAATCTTTGTTGCGATAACTGAAACAGCGATTGCATATTTCGTCAATCGTAGACGAGTGCATATTGAAAATTTTGTTAAGACTATATAAAAAACAGCAATGTAAGTCATGTGGACATAGACATCATTTGTAACATCTGAGACAATAGCAAACTGATAACATCGGGCAAGGGAACAAATAATGACAGCAACAATTATTGATGGCAAAGCATTAGCTCAAAAAATAAGAACTGATATTATCGATAAAGTCGCGGCACGAAAAGCCGCTGGATTGCGCGTGCCGGGACTTGCTGTAATTCAGGTTGGCGATGATCCTGCATCTAAAATTTATGTTAACAATAAGCAAAAAGCGTGTGATGAAGTTGGGTTTACCTCTTTTGCTTATGATTATCCTTCTTCTACGACTCACGCACTATTAGATTTAATCGATGAACTCAATGTGCGCAAGGATGTAGATGGTATTTTAGTGCAATTACCATTGCCTGATTATATTGATAAAACACAAGTTTTAGAACGCATTGATCCCAAAAAAGATGTCGATGGTTTTCACCCCTTTAACATAGGCCGTTTGCTACAACGAGAGCCGATTTTACGACCTTGCACGCCTTATGGCATTGTAACGATGTTGAAATCGACTGGTGTGAATTTATCAGGTTTGAATGCAACCGTGGTTGGTGCATCAAGCATTGTTGGGCGGCCTATGGCATTAGAACTCTTGTTACTCGGTTGTACGACAACAATTACCCATAGCCGAACGCATGATCTTGCAGAGCACGTTAAGCGCGCAGATATTATTGTTGCAGGTGTGGGAATCCCTAATTTCGTTAAAGGCGAGTGGATTAAAGAGGGCGCAATCGTTATTGATGTCGGTATTAATCGTTTACCAGAGGGTAAATTAGTTGGCGATGTCGAGTTTGACGTCGCCGCGCAGCATGCTAGTTTTATTACTCCTGTCCCCGGTGGTGTTGGACCAATGACTGTTGCAACATTAATGCAAAATACCTTAAAAGCATGTGAGATATTAACTAAGTAGTGTGAGTGGTGGCAGTAAGCCGTTTTTATAATAACATTAAAATTGAAATACAAACATTTGAAGGAACATATTATGATTATTTTTCATACCAACAAAGGCGATATTAAAATTGAAACCTTTGATGATAAGGCACCAGAAACCGTTAAAAACTTTATTGAATATTGCAAAGAAGGGTTTTATGACAATACGATTTTCCATCGTGTCATCAATAACTTTATGATTCAGGGTGGTGGTTTCGAACAGGGTATGAAGCAAAAGAAAACCAAAGCGCCTATTAAAAATGAAGCAGATAATGGCTTGAAAAATGAGAAAGGTACGCTAGCAATGGCAAGAACGGCTGATCCTCATTCTGCATCTGCACAATTTTTTATTAATGTGGTTGATAATGATTATTTAAATTTCCGTTCTGCAGATGTTAATGGTTTTGGTTATTGTGTTTTTGCTAAAGTTATCGAAGGATTTGATGTTGTAGAGCAAATAAAATCAGTGAAAACAGGTCGCAATGGTATGCATTCAGATGTGCCAGTTGAGGATATCATAATTAAAAGCGTGACTGTTGAGTAGTTGATGCAGCGTTTTTTTATTGCTGATATACATTTAAATGAAAACGAGCCTGAGATAACTGCAGGCTTTTTACATTTTCTAGCCTCTTTACCCGCTAATTGTGAGCTGTATATTTTGGGTGATCTTTTTGATTATTGGATTGGTGATGATATTGCAACACCATTACATCTGATGATTGCACGGCACTTAAGCGCATTGACACGACGTAATATTAAAAGCTTTTTTATTCACGGTAATCGTGATTTTTTATTAAATCATCATTTTTGTCAATTGTGTCACATGCAGCTGCTACCTGAAGTGAGTGTTTTAGATGATCATCAAGATAAGATGGTTATTTTACACGGTGACTTGTTGTGTACGGATGACAAATCTTATCAGCGGTTTCGACGTAAAATGCACAACAAAGGATTACAACGACTGTTTTTATTACTACCACGTTATTTGCGTAATAAGATTGCTGATAAACTGCGTAATAAAAGCTATCAACATAATCAGCAGAAAGCAGAATATATTATGGATGTTAATCAACAAGCGGTTGAGTTACTGATGGCTAAGCAGCAGGCCAACGTAATGATTCATGGTCACATACACAAGCTTGCAACCCATGATGTTAAACTCGCGGGTACTATCGGTCAACGGATGGTATTAGGTGCATGGCATGATGGTGTAAACTATATTCATCAAGATGACCAAGGCCATCTTAATGTTATTTGTGCTAACCAAATCAGTTAAATAAATTGCCCATCGACATAAAACCAATGTGATTCATGTTTAATAAAGCGGCTGATTTCGTGCATTTTTTCCGCTTTACCACGGCTGTTCCGGTAACGGGCAGTGAATTGAACAAATGCTTCATTTGGCGTGTCACTATCCCAACTTTTATGAATAACCAGCTCAATCCATTTAGCCTCACTAATTTCATCGGCCAGTTGCTTTGGTAATGTTTTTGGGTGCCAGGTTTTAATCAAATAATCGGCTTTTTGCAGTGCATAAGCACTGTAACGCGAGCGCATCAATATTTCAGCTGTTGGCGCATTTTTTTGCCATAGGTGATAAGGCTCACAGCAATCTTGATATAATTTTGCTGAGCAACAAGGGCATTGTGTGGCTGTTTTTTTATTCATCATGGTCATCGTATTTAAAAATAGTAGTTAAGAAATGTCATTAGCACGGGCATAATGATAGTCAATAAAAAGCCTTGTACGATGGCGGGTGGAACCATCATAAAACCGCCCCCTTTTTGTAGCATTGGCAGCGTAAAATCCATTGACGTTGCACCACAAATCCCCAGTGAAGTGAGTTTAAAGCGATTAATCAGGCTTGGAATTAAAATAATCGCACAAAGTTCACGCATAATATCATTGAGAAAGGTAATACTGCCAATAACCGGTCCTTGTGCTTCAGTCATTAATACACCCGATAAAGAGTACCAACCAAATCCAGATGACATTGCCATACCAACATTAATCGGTAGCGCTAAAATAAACGAGGCAATCACACCGCCAAGTAAAGCACTTAAAGTAACAACTAATGTGGTTGTGATACCTATTTTATTGAGAATAATTTGTTTTATCGTAATATTATTGCTGCGCAGCTGTATGCCAACTAAAATTAATAAAATGACCAAAATCACTTTGGTTGCCAGACCATTATATTGCCAAACGGTTAGAGGAATCAGGCCAACAACAAAACCAAGGATTAAGGCAAAACAGATTTTTAATGATTCTAATATCATTTTGAGCCGAGAGGCGAGTGGCTCACTATTGTTATTGCTGTTACGCCAAGGTAGGATAATATCAAGCATAAACAAAAAAAGCACATTAAGGCCAAATGTACAGGCAAACAATAATAATGTTGAAAAAATGAGGGTTGATAAATGGCTGGCTAAATCATTAATCTGGGCAAGTTCAACCCCCATTAAAAAAAGAATCATATAGATGATAATACTGAGCGATAGGTTGATAAAGCTTAACCAACTCTTATTCGTCAGTTTCACGCAATAACCAACAAATAATGGCACTAATGCGATTAAGATGCCAAATAACATAAACTCACCTTTGAACGATAGATATTATTGTAATGGTGATAACTGCTGGTGAATATTATCGACCAGGTTATCTAATAGTGCATAGCGGTTACGATACTCCGACCGTTTTTTACTCGCGATTTCTTCAAGTGGTTTACGGTTAATGGTATTTGGAATTACAAAAAGTTTGTTGTTATCTTCTTGCCCATCAAGTGTTTGCCAAAACTCATTATAATCGGAGTGAAGCCGTTGAAAACGTTTTTTATATCGCCAATTATTATAAATATGGGTTTGATTACTCACCGCAACAATTTGTTCAAGCTTGAGGACATTTGCTAAAATGAGTGTACTTTCCACAACTAATCGTTTAGGGAATAAACCATAGCAGGCTTTGGTTGCTTGCTGAATTGCCGATCTGGCGTCTTTAAAATTTGAACCTTGTAATCCGGCGATAAACAGCGTTGATTTACCTTGATATTCAATAATTGAAAAAGTCAGCGTCGCAAGATCCACCTGATTTTGATCGTACATGGAAATACTAAGCTCACCTTCACGTGCATATTTATCCTCAGCATGAATAAACAGACTAATTGTTTCGTCATTTTTAGCGGTAAATTCGGCTAAGCGATACGGCTGCTCGCCATAAAATGCGTGCGTCATTTTATCATTATGCGCAGCTAAAAAATCATAATGATAGACCAGCGCTTGTAAGCACATTTTATTACTCATGCATGATGATAAATAGGGGCGCTGTAATTTACAGGGTAAATTGGTCTGCCTTGCTAAGTAGTCACCTAACAATCGGTAATTCGCTAAATGTTGTAGCCAAGTGAAAGTTCTTGGATTGATCAATAGCGAGCGTAACACGAATTTGCAACGATAGCTCCATTTTTGCCACAGTGGATTTAATTTTAACTGGCCAGAGTAGAGCCATTTAAACAGGACCAGTTTATTTTTAGGTGCAGTGATATTGCGAATATTATTCATATGTTAGGTCTAACAATTATTTAATTTGAGTATAAATAACTCATAAAAATGAGTATCATAACTGATAAAGTAAGATTAGTAGAGTGTTAAATATGAGTCAACAATCTGTTTTTGAAAAATTGAAGGTGAAACACATTACACCACCAGCCCAGTATCGGGTGATTTTACATAATGATGATTATACCACAATGGATTTTGTAATTGATGTATTAATGCGTTTTTTTGGTCATGATGAAAATCAAGCGACACAAATTATGTTTGCTGTGCACCAACAAGGTAAAGGCGTTTGTGGTATTTATTGCGCTGAAATTGCAGAGACCAAAGTTTTTCAGGTGACACAATACGCTAAGGAGCATCAATTTCCCTTAAAATGTACGATGGAGAAAGTATCATCATGATGAATAAACAATTACAGTTAGTAATCAGCGAAGGATTTAACGAGGCACAGTCATTAGGATACGAATATTTTACCGTCGAGCAGCTATTACTTGCATTATTAAAAGATCAAACGATTATTAAAATTTTAACGATGCTTAATGTTGATCTTGAGCAGTTAATCAGCGATCTTATCTTTTTTATTGAACAAAATGCCAGCTATTTACCTGATGTACAAGATGAATTGCTAACCGAACCTACGGTGGCATTTCATCGCGTGGTTGAGCGCGCGATTATTCAAGTGCAATCAGCAGAAAAAACAGAGGTGATGAGCAGTGATGTTTTAGTCTCGATTTTAACTGAGCAAGAGTCTTATGCGAGCTATTTATTGCAAAGTATGGGCGTTGATTGGTTGACATTAACGCATTACTTATCACATCAAATGTCTACGTCGACACCAAACGATGAGAATCACCATGATGACGTTAACGATGAGCAAAATCCCCTTGCACGCTATACCACTAATCTTAATCAGCTAGCTAAAGAAGGGCGAATTGATCCGCTTATTGGCCGTGAACATGATATTGAGCGCGTGATGCAGGTACTTTGTCGTCGACGCAAAAATAATCCGCTGTTAGTTGGGGAAGCTGGCGTTGGTAAAACCGCCATTGCCGAGGGACTTGCATGGCTTATTGAACAACACAAAGTACCCGATGTATTGGCGGATGCCACCATTTATGCCTTTGATATCGCAGCGCTTATCGCGGGTTCAACCTATCGCGGTGATTTTGAAAAACGGTTTAATGAATTAGTGAAAGCGTTAGAAAAACAGCCGAATAGTATTTTATTCATTGATGAAATTCATATGATTGTTGGCGCGGGATCGACAGGGGAAAGTAAATTAGATACCGCTAACTTATTTAAACCATTACTATCATCAGGCAAAGTCCGCGTAATGGGATCGACAACCTACCAAGAATACAGCCGGATTTTTGAAAAAGATCATGCTTTAGCACGCCGTTTTCAGAAAATTGATGTCATCGAACCCTCAATCAAAGATACGATTAAAATATTACAGGGCTTAAAAAAATATTATGAGCAGTATCATAACGTGACTTACACTGCTGATGCGCTGAAAAGCGCGGTGACGCTTTCAGTTAAATATTTACCTAATCGTTTTTTACCGGATAAAGCCATTGACTTGGTTGATGAAGCCGGCGCGAAAAATACCTTATTACCAGCTAAGCAACGTAAAAAAACAATCAGCGCGCGTGATATTGAAAAAATTATCGCTAAAATTGCGCGTATTCCTGATAGGACAGTGTCAACATCGGATAAAACGAAGCTACAAAATCTTGCTGCTGAATTAAACTCGGTTGTATTTGGTCAAGATAAAGCCATTGGTGCGCTGTGCGATGTGATCACGCTTAATCGTTCGGGATTAGGGCTTGATAACAAACCTATTGGTGCTTTTTTGTTTGCTGGGCCAACGGGCGTTGGTAAGACCGAAGTGACACTACAATTAGCCCGCAAACTGGGCGTTGAGTTATTGCGGTTTGATATGTCTGAATATAAAGAGTCCCATACGATTAGCCGATTAATTGGTTCGCCGCCTGGCTATGTCGGATACGAACAAGGCGGGCTGTTGACCGAGCAAGTGATTAAACACCCACATGCGGTGTTATTGCTTGATGAAATCGAAAAAGCCCATCCGGATATTTATAACTTGTTATTACAAATTATGGATAATGGTTCATTAACCGATAGTAATGGGCGTAAAGCCGATTTCAGAAATATCATTGTGGTGATGACAACCAATGCCGGTGTTCAAGAAACGGTGAAATCATCGATTGGATTTTCACAACAAGATAAAAGCCATGATGCGATGTTTGAAATCAATCGGGTATTTAGTCCTGAGTTTCGTAATCGTTTAGATAATATTATTTGGTTTGAGCATTTAAGCAAATCGATCATGTTACAAATTGTGGATAAATTTATTGGTGTATTAGCCGCTCAGCTGATCAATAAACACGTTGAATTAGTGATTTCAAATGAAGCAAAAAGCTGGTTGGCGCATAAGGGCTATGATCGAGCGATGGGGGCTAGGCCGATGTCGCGCGTTATTCAACAGCAGCTTAAAAAACCACTAGCGCAAGAGTTATTATTTGGTAAATTACAGCAAGGTGGCAAAATAACCATTGGGCTAAAGCATGATAAATTGAGTTTTCGCTATAATGTAAAATAGCTATGCTTATGTGATTGGTCATTGACTCATAAAATTAAAGCAGGCCGAATATCGACCTGCGTGCGGTGACAGTTTAAACTGCCAGACAATTAATAAATGGCTTGATACAGCGCGACAATTTCATTAAGGCTTGCATTGCGAGGATTACCACCAGTGCATACATCATCAAATGCTGCTTGTGCTAACGCTGGAATATCTTCTTGTTTTACGCCAATCTCTTTTAAGGTTGCCGGAATACCGACATCTTTATTGAGCTGCTTAACGGCATCTATTGCAGCATGACGCGCAGCTTCAATCGACATTTTTTCAGTGCCTTGTATACCCATTGCTTTGGCAATATCACGGTATTTATTGGCGGTAAAATCAGCGTTATATGCCATAATATGGGGTAGCAAAACCGCATTTGCCACACCGTGTGGCGTGCCATAAAATGCACCTAATGGATGCGCCATACCGTGCACTAAGCCCAGTCCGACATTAGAGAATCCCATCCCTGCAATGTATTGACCTAATGCCATATCTTCGCCGCCTTTTGCGATGCCTTTGACCGAATCACGCAGTGAGCGAGCAATGACTTCAATCGCTTTAAGATGAAACATATCAGAGAGCTCCCAAGCGCCTTTAGTGATATAACCTTCAATCGCGTGTGTTAAGGCATCAACCCCGGTTGCTGCTTTTAAACTTGCAGGCATGCTGGTCATCATATCTGAGTCGATAATTGCCACAACCGGAATATCATGCGGGTCAACACAGACAAACTTACGTTTTTTCTCTTCATCGGTGATAACGTAGTTGATCGTCACTTCAGCAGCGGTTCCTGCTGTGGTTGGAATGGCAATAGTTGGTACCGCTGATTTTTTGGTAGGAGCAACGCCTTCAAGGCTACGTACATCAGCAAACTCAGGATTATTAATAATAATACCGATTGCTTTTGCGGTGTCTTGTGGCGATCCCCCACCAATTGCGATAAGGTAATCAGCACCTGATTGTTTAAATACTTGTACACCTTTTTGCACGATACCGATCGTTGGATTTGGCATGACTTCATCAAAAATTTGATAGCTTAAGCCTGCTTTATCGAGTAAATCGGTGACTTTAGTTGCAACATTAAATTTAATCAGATCTTTATCGGTAACCACTAATGCTTTATTAAAATCGCGTTTTTTGACTTCATCCACTATGTGGTTAATTGAGCCTGCCCCAAAGTAGGATGTTTCATTTAATATCATACGATAAGCCATTTTATACCCCTTATTAATTTATAAAATAAATCTGGTCATTATGCCTTAAGGATCTCTTCGATTCTTTTGATTTGTTGGCTATTTAGCGTGCCATTAAAATTGCGCGAGATCGGTTTCATATAGCCGAATTGCTGGGCAACTGCTGTTTTGATCGTTGTCACAAAATCATCACCGACTAAATAAATTTCAGAAAGTTTGGCAATTTTTTTATGTAGATTCGCAACAGTAGTCAAATCATTGGCTTTATAAGCATTAAAGAGCGAGACAAAGACTTCTGGCACAATGTTGGTTAATCCAGATAGTACCCCAGCACCATTATTCATTAAGTTAGGCGCAAAATATTCATCAAATCCAGCAAATACGCTAAAGTCTTGGCGAATTTTTTGTGATTCTAACGTAATGAGTCTGGTATGCGATGCACAGTCAACCGTATCTTTAATACCGGCAAAGCGAGGGCAGTTATTCATTAAGTGTTTAACAATCGATACATCAACGTCACAACCGGTTCTTGCCGGGAAATTATAGATATACCAGTTGCCAGCTAATTGGCTATCTAAATATTCAAAATAGCTAATTAATTGATTTGGTGTTTGGCCATAATAGTAAGGTGGTAAAATCATGACGGCATCATAATTGTTACTATAGGCTTTTTCTGCCATGAGCAGGATATCACTGACAACCGTTGAAGAGACGTGAGCAATAAGTGGTAGCGATGTCATTTGTTTGGCTGCGTCAATCACGGAGAGACGTTCTTGGATATTCATATTGGCAAATTCACCAATCGTCCCCATCACTAAAATGCCACTTAACTTTGCATCAGTTAAGCGTTTGTAGTGCTGTTCTAGTGCATTAAAATCAATTTTTCCTGCTTGTGTAAATGGCGTAACAGAAGGGCAGATTGCCCCTGTTAATTGTGTTTTTTCGTGAGTTTGTGTTGTCATTTTTACGTACCTTATAGCAATTTAATATTAAAATATGATTGATTACATTACGTTATAAAGAAACTTCGCGTTTCCAGAATATAAAGTCATATTGTTCAAGGTGATCTGATTTGACGAGGTAGTCGTGGCTAGCTGTTTTGATGACTAAATCTAATAAGTCTTCCGCCACTTCCTGTAATGAAGCACCTTCGATAACAGGGCCACAGTCAAAATCAATCATGCTGCTTAACTTGTTGGCGGTGATTGAATTGGTCGCAATTTTCAGTACCGGTACAATCGGGTTACCTGTTGGTGTGCCTAAGCCCGTTGAGAAGATCACCACATTTGCACCAGCGGCCACCTGCCCAGTGACGGCTTCCACGTCATTACCTGGCGTACAAACTAAAGATAATCCTGATTCTGCCATAGGTTCGCTATAATCACATACCGCCGAGATTGGCGCATGACCGCCTTTTTTAGCTGCGCCAATCGATTTGATCGCATCGGTAATAAGACCATCTTTGATATTCCCCGGGCTTGGGTTATCGGCGATTGAAGCATTACAAAGTTTCGCTTCTTTTTCGTATTGATTCATCAGATCAAGGAAACGAACTTTATCGCTTTGTTTTTGGCAACGGGCAACCATATCGCCCTCGGCGCCACATAACTCAGGGAATTCAGCCAGTCCCGACGCGCCGCCTAAGGTCACAATAATATCTGAGACAATCCCCATTGTTGGGTTAGCGGAGATACCAGAGAAGCCATCGGAACCGCCGCATTTTACGCCTAATTTCAATTTAGATAACGGCACCGCTTGACGAGTGACTTCATTGGCGCCTGCGAGTTTTTCAAACGTCTGTTTAATTGCCAGTTCCATCATCTCTTCTTCATTTTGCCACTCTTGTTGGCGATAGAATAAATACGGTTTATTAAAATTCGGGTTACGTAATTTTAATTGTTCGTCAAAAATGCTGACCTGCGCTTTTTCACACCCTAATGCAAACACGGTAATACCGGCGACATTTGGGTGGTCGGCGTAAGCTGCTAAGACCTTACACAGTGAAATTGCATCATTAGCCGTGCCACCGCAGCCGCTGTTTACTGTCAATGCGCGGATACCATCGATATTTGGAAAAAGTTTATTTTGGTGAATAACGCTATCACTTGAGTGACAACCTAATAGATTTTTGGTGATTTCATCATATCGGGTTTGTTTGTAACCAAGCGGCGTAGCTAGTGCTTCTTGCAGCTTAAGTACGTTACGATTTTGGCAGAAAACTAAAGGAATGATTAACCAGTAGTTAGCCGTACCCACACGGCCGTCATCCCTGATGATGCCTTTAAACGTTTTATCTTGCCATTTTGACACATCAGGCGGGGTCCAATGATAGCTATGGTTATCTAAATTAACTTCTGCCGCGTAGTGTTTCACATTTTGCGTGGTAATAATGGCACCTTTGGCAATTGGCTGCGTTGCTTTTGCAACCGGTAAACCATATAAGTATAAAATATCACCAACATTCACGTCGTGCGTGGTAAATTTATGTTTGGCTGGCACATCGGTTGATAACACATAACTGCTATTATCCCAACACACTGACTCACCTTTTTTGAGATCTTTGAGCGCAACAATTAAGTTGTCTTTCTCATTAATTAATAATATTTTTTGCATACATTGCCTCACTATTTATTATAAGTTTTGCCTAAAAACGCGATTAGTATTGCGCACAAAATCGTGAATAAGGATAGGGTGATAAGTCCTGCACTTGCACTATTGGTTAATTTTTCCGCATAGACACGAATGTTGGGTGCAAGAAAGCTACAAAATGCGCCGATAGTGGTAATAAATCCAATCCCTGCCGCTAAAGCTGAGCCGGTTAATAATTGCGGTGGGAAAGTCCAAAATATTGGCTGAACCGCAAGGAAACCGGTTGCACATACGCAAAGTGCAATAATCGCAATAACGGGGCCAGCATAAGCTGAGATTGTTAAGCCTATCGCTGAGGCAACCATACAAATAATTGAGATACCGACACGTTTATTCGCAAACTGATCAGCATAACGCGGAATATAATAGACACCTAATGCTGAGATTGCCCATGGAATTGCAGCAACTAAAGAGGCTTTAAAACCAAGTGTTGTACCCATTAATGTGGCAACTTGTGATGGAAGGAAAAATAGTAAGCCATATACACCAATTTGAATTGTTCCGTAAATCAGTGCAAGATGCCATACGCGAGTATTTTTGAGTGCATCACTTACTTTACTTGTTGCCGCGGATTTCTGTTCTGATGCTAGTTGATTGGTTAACGCATCTCGCTCTTCTGCTGTTAAAAAACGTGCATCAGAGGGTTTATCGTCAAGGTAAAAGAAGCAGACTAAACCAAGAACCGCAGCGGGAAGCCCTTCTAAAACAAACATCCAGAACCAACCGGGTTTACCCAGCCAGCCATGTAATTCTAATAGTGCGCCTGATAATGGCGAACCTAATGTTAAGGCAAGTGGTACACCTAATACGAAAATACCAATTGCTGTTCCTCTGATTTTATTGGGAAAGAAAATTGACGCAAGTAATAAGATACCCGGATAAAAGCAGGCCTCAGCCATACCCAATACAAATCTTAAAATAATAAATTCGATTTCGTTAGTCACAAAACCCGTTAAGGCAGATAATACGCCCCATAGTACTGTTGTTGCTCCTAACCACCGTTTTGCCCCTAATTTGTTCATCATTAGATTAGCAGGAATACCACATAATGCATATGAGGCAAAGAAGATACCGGCCCCTAAGGCGTAGGCTTCATTACTTAAATTAATATCAGCGGCAAAGGCATCTTTGGCAAAACCGATATTGATACGATCAATAAATGCAACAAAATACATAATAAACATAAAAGGCATTAATCTTCGCCATGTTTTCTTTATGGCTGAATTAAGGATAGGATTCTCAAAAGTATGACTAATAGACATTGTTATTCTCCATCGGTATATTTTTTAATTTATTTTACGCCAATATATTGAAATAGATATCTGTATACGGTTGTTATTGTAGGGGGTGTTATGTCATTTAACAACATAAAGATAGGTTTAAATCCAAATATGTGAGATGGATCATAAAAATGATAATCGATGATATTAAATTGATTATTTAATTAATTTAGTAAGTGAAAATAATTTTAAATTGAATAAAATTATAATGTTATTTTAATTTATTGGAGGAGGGGATTAAAGTTTTAAACAGGTAATATTGCTTTTAAGATGACGTTAAAGCATCAGAAATCGGGATATCAAAAAAGAATCAGCCCATTGTTATGGGCGTACGGGATTATCGAATTTTTTTGCTTAGTTTGGTGGCGGCTTCAATGGCATATTTTGCAAAGTCACAAATTTTATCTTTAGGCATTTGAAATACGACGCCAGAGGTACTAATTGCAGCGATTACTTTGCCATTATGATCAAAAACGGGTACGGCAATGCAGGTGATGCCTTCAAAATCTTCACCATTATCAAATGCCCAACCATTTTCGCGCACTTTTTTAAGCTCCGCTTTAAATGAGCTGCGCGTTGTTATGGTCGTTTGTGTATGAGCTGGCAAGTCTTCATCGGGAAGAAGCTGATCTATTTGCTCATCGGGTAGCCAAGCGAGTAGTACTTTGCCTAAACCAGAACAATGCAATGATAATCGCTTACCGAGCCAGCTTTTTACCAAAATGGCGTTAGGGCTATCGACTTTAGCTAAGTAAATCGCAGAATTACCATCTAAAATACCTAAATGGCAAGCAAGCTGAGTTTTATCCCTAAGTTGAGTTAATGGTTCGATTGCTAATTCACGAATATTAAACTGTTCAACTGATTTATTACCAAATTCGTAAAACATCAATCCTAGAAAATATCTACCCTCGTTTTGACGTAGTAGGCCATTGGCGATTAAACTTGCAAGTAAGGTTGAGGTTGAACTCTGTGGTAACGAGAGCCCTTGATATATCTGTGTATATGTTGAGCCACCATTTTCGGCAATAAAATGAAAAATACGTGTTGCTTTATCAATGGCAGGAGCTTGAGTTGAGATGACATTCATTGATTTTAAGCTTAATACAATAGTTAAGTTAGTCTTTAGTATAAATGATTTTATTATATTCGCCTATAGTGATACTAAATGAGGTTGATGAATAAGTGAATTTAGATAAATTGAGATAGTACGGATTATAGATGAATAATTTAACGTTTGCAGGTAGCGCAATTCTTGTCTTTTGGTCATCATTTTTAGTCCGTGTTACTTTGCATATTGACACAATTTTATTATTGTTCACAATGCGTTTATATTTTACAAATAAGGCATCATTATGAAAAATCAGTTAGCGGTTAATTGGGACGATTTCCTTAAACATTATTGGCAGAAAAAACCAGTAGTATTACGCCAAGCTTTTCCAAATTTTATCGATCCAATAACGCCTGATGAGCTTGCTGGGCTGGCGATGGAGAGTGAAATTGAGAGCCGAATCGTCAGTAATAAAGATGAGAAGTGGGATGCAAAATACGGTCCATTTGAAGATTATAGCGAGTTAGGTGAAACCAATTGGAGTTTACTTGTACAAGCTGTTGATCATTGGCATGAAGAAGCGGCAACGTTAGTTGAACCGTTTCGCGTTTTTCCGCATTGGCAGTTTGAGGATTTAATGATCTCTTATGCGACGCCACAAGGTGGAGTTGGACCGCATATTGATAATTATGATGTCTTTATTACTCAGGGAATGGGAAAACGCCGTTGGCAAGTGGGCGATCGTAATCCTCATTATCGTCAATTTAGTGCGCATTCTGCATTATTACACGTGGAAGATTATGCGCCGATTATTGATGAAGAGCTTAATCCTGGCGATATTTTATATATTCCGATTGGTTACCCTCATAATGGTGTGAGTCTAACTGAGTCACTGAGTTATTCGGTTGGTTTTAGAACGCCGACATCACAAGAAATGTTAAGTGGTTTTGCTGATTATGTATTAGATAATGTGCCTAAAGGCATATTCTATCAAGATCCGACGCTACAACTATCTGACAAGCCATATCAAATTCAGCCTTATGAAATTGAGATACTGAGATCACAAATGTGCGCGTTGATTAATAATAATGATTTATTTCTTGATTGGTTTGGTAAGCAAACTAGCCAACCGATGCATGAACTTAACATTATTCCATTAGATCCACCTTACTCATATGAGGAATTGGTGCAGGAAATCGAGAGCGGGGCATCGTTATGCCGTGTACCGAGTATTCGTATTTTTAAACTTGGCGATCATGGTTATGTGCACGGTGAAAAAATCGCGTTATCGGCGCAGTTTATTGATTTATTGTGCCAAAAAAGCCAATTAACGCGTGATGATTTGCAAGATGGTGAGCTATTGCAAGCAATGCTGAGTCTAGTTAATAAAGGTTTTTGGTATTTTGATCAATAAATGGGGCAATAACCCCATTTATATTGCGTATCAGTTAGTTATCAACCCCAATTGTTTGGACAAAAATCATATTAGTGGTACCCACTTTTCCTAGGGGGACACCGGCTGTGATGATTGCTTGGTCTCCTTTGGCTAGATAATTGTGAGTGATACATTGATTAATCGCATCACGGATCATCAGATCCGTGCTTTTCGCTTGTTCATGACCTTTGATCGGAATTACTCCCCACACCAGTTGTAACTTACGTAATGTTTTTATCTCTGGAGAGATGGCAAATATTGGCACCATTGGGCGATATTTTGATACCATTTGCGCCGTTTTACCACTTTCGGTGATGGTGATAATGCCTTGAGCATTGAGTTCATGGCTAACTTGCACCGCTGCATGGCAAATTGCATTGGATGTGAAGGTTTTATGATAGCCATAACGCCATAGGCTTTGCTCACTATCGAGTGTCGGTTCAATACATTGCGCAATCGTTGCCATGGTTTGTACCGCTTCAATCGGGTAGCTACCTGATGCGGTTTCACCACTTAGCATAATGGCATCACTACCATCTAAAATCGCATTGGCAACATCACTGGCTTCTGCGCGAGTTGGTCTTGGGTTAGTTGTCATGCTTTCTAGCATCTGTGTGGCGGTAATGACGGGCTTACCGATCTGATTACACAGCTTAATCATTTGTTTTTGTAATAAAGGAACGTGTTCTGCTGGAATTTCGACGCCAAGATCACCGCGCGCAATCATTAAGCCGTCGGCAAGGGCAAGAATTTCCGCCATGTTCTTAACGCCTTGCGCATTCTCAATTTTAGCAATAATTTGCACGTTAGCATTGTGTTGTTGTAACAGGTCTTCGATAGCTTGAATATCCTCGGCGCGCTGTACAAACGAGGCGGCAATAAAGTCAATATCTTGTTGCAAACCAAAGAGGATATCGGCGATATCTTTTTCGGATAGAAACGGTAAACTAAGATTAGCACCCGGTGCGGCAACGCGCTTGTTATTACTCATTTCGCCGCTATTTTCAATCGTTGTAATAATGTCTTGATCGTCAATATCGATAATTTTTAATCTGACTAGCCCATCAGAAAGCAAAATGTTATCGCCGATATTGACTTCTTTAGCGAGCGACGGATGGTTAATGGCGGCAATCGTTTCATCACCGTCAATTTGACGACCCGTTAGTATAAAGGTCTGGCCTTTAGTGAGCATCACTTTGCCTGATTTGAATTTACCTAGGCGCATTTCCGGCCCTTTAGTATCAAGCATAATGGCGATATTGACGCCGAGTTTGCTCGCCACTGATTTGACTAACTGCATATGCTTTTGGTGGCTTTGATGATCACCATGTGAAAAATTAAAGCGAGCGACATTCATGCCATTTAAAATTAATGACTCTATCACTTCGGCTTGAAGTGTTGATGGGCCCATAGTACAAACGATTTTTGTTTTTTTCATAGTATTCCTTAATGTCAATGATGAATGAATATTGGTTCAGTAAATTTACCTATTACTATTCTATTTAAGACGGTTGGAACTTAAGGTCAAAACACAACTAATATTGTACTTTTTACTATTTAATCAATGAGGTTGCTTATTGTGGTAAATGGACAAGACCATACCATGGTATCAGTAATTATCTATTGTGAAAATGGATTGTGAATGATGACTATTATTGTTTTTTATAACACCATTGTCAGTATCACTGAGTTTAATGGCATATTTTTTGCTTTCTTGGTGAAGATCATAGAAAATAACCGCGCATTTTTTGTTAAACCAGTTTTAGGCTAAAAATATCAAAAATACTATTTGAGGTAATAATGAATACAGAGTCAGATTTACTTAAGCATTCCGATAATAATCGAGCGACACCTTATCAAAAGAAAACCCTATTTGCATCAACCGTTGGTTATGCATTAGACGGAATGGATATCATGTTGTTAGGCTTTTGCTTACCAATGATTATTACTTATTTTAGCTTATCACCTACTGACGCTGGTACATTAAATGCCATTACGTTACTTGGTGCCGTTGTCGGGGGCATTATTTTTGGTATTTTAGCCGATAAATATGGTCGAGTTAGGGTGTTTTCTTGGACTATTTTAATTTTCTCCTTTTTTACTGGGCTTTGTGCGATTGCACCAAATTATGAAACCTTTGCACTATTTCGATTCTTGAGCGGATTGGGATTGGGTGGTGAGTTTGGTATTGGGATGACGCTAGTATCTGAAAGCTGGCCAAAACATAAGCGTTCACGTGCAACGTCGATTGTTGCATTAGGATTTCAGGGGGGAATTATTCTTGCAACCTTAACGGTGACCTTTATTGGCGCGTATTTTGGCTGGCGTTGGGCATTTGCCGTTGGCGTGCTACCGGCTTTATTCGTTGCTTGGACCCGTAAAGGATTAAAAGAGCCTGAAATTTGGCAAAAGTTAAAAGACAATAACCAGAATAAAATTTCGGTTGGTAAATTATTTAAAGATCCAAGAACATGTTTAACGACCTTAGGATTAACTATTGCTTGTGCGGTGCAAAATTTTGGCTTTTATGGCTTAATGGTTTGGATGCCAACGATGATTGCAAATGAACTGCAATTACCGTTTAAAAACACCACCTTTTGGACAATTTCAACGACGATTGGTATGGCATTAGGTATTGTGGTGTTTGGGTGGTTATGTGACAAAATTGGTCGTCGTCCATCTTATATTATTTTCTTACTGGTTTCAGCCGTATCCATTTGGTTTTATTTCCATCAGCAAGATATGGTGGTATTGATTGTGTTTGGCTCTGCCATCGGATTTTTCGTTAATGGCATGATGGGGGGATACGGTGCCTTGTTAGCAGAGCATTATCCAACCGATGCGCGCTCTAGCGCTGAAAATATTATTTTTAACGTGGGCCGCGGAATTGCCGGCGTGTCACAAATATTAATTGGTTATTTAGCTCAGCAATACTCAATTAGCTATGCGTTAGCATTGCTATCTGCCGCTTACCTACTGTCTGCATTTGCATTCTTATTCCTGATTCCAGAAACGAAAGGAAAAGCATTAGAATAGCGTGTGAATTGTGCTTTTCGCTCTCATCCATTTTTGGATGAGAGCGGCTAATTAGCTTTTATCTCCTACCTATTTATCATCAGATAAATTGACATTGCTTTTGTAATAGTAACTAATTTGAGTACCATTGCGAGATAACTCATAGTAATTAGTTATAACAATGCCTATAATAGTTTATTGATACATTGCGTTCTTACTGGTTTTTCTGCATATTATTCCGATATGATTAGAGTAAGTGATAAAGAGATGAATTTATGATTGAAATTCGACCATATGCCCAATTAGGCAGTGCTCAGTATCCGTGGTTAGAGACTAAGCATCATTTTTCTTTTGCTAACTATTATGATGATGAGCGTATGCATTGGGGTAAATTAAGAGTATGGAATGATGATACTATCGCTCCTGAGTCCGGATTCCCGCTACATCCGCATCGTGATATGGAAATTATTACTTACGTTTATCAAGGCGCGATTACCCATACTGATAGCATGGGCAATAACGGCCGAACTGAGGCGGGGGATGTGCAGGTTATGAGTGCTGGAACAGGCGTTAGACATAGCGAATATAATTTAGAAGATGAAACAACGAAGTTATTTCAAATTTGGATTATGCCAGACAAAATAGGTAATACACCTGCTTGGGGAACCAAACGGTTTCCCAAAGCCGCTAATCAAGCTCATTTCAAAATATTAGCAAGTGGATTTGCTGAAGATGAAAGTCAAAATTCCTTACCCATTCAGACAAGTGGGCGAGTATTAGCTGTCACTTTGCACGCAGGTCAATCAGCAGTGTATAATGTCCAAGTGGGGCATTACATTTATTTAGTTGCGGTAAAAGGCCAATATCAAGTGAATGGTTATCAAGCGAATGCTAGAGATGGTGTGGCGATTAAAAATGAGCAGGCATTGACGATCGAAGCGCTTGAACACACAGAAATTATCATGGTTGATACATTTTAAGCTTATTAGTAAGTACGATATTTAATGACATAACAAGGAGTTAGTATGCTAAAACGAACAAATGAAGTAACAATGCAGGGAAATCCGCTTACCCTATTAGGTAATTTGGTAACGGTTGGTGAAAATGCTCCTGACTTTATTGTCGCCGATGCAAATTTAAAGCCTGTCAAACTTGCAGATTTTAAGGGTAAAGTAAAAATTATCAATGCGGTGCCATCAATTGACACGTCAGTGTGTAGTGCCCAAGTGCATCATTTCAATACTCAAGCAGCCAAGCTTGATGATACTGTGATTCTGTCAATCAGTGTTGATTTACCGTTTGCACTTAATCGTTATTGTGCCGCTGAAGGTATTGATGCGGTAAAAGTGACTTCAGACTATAAAGATTTAGATTTTGGTTTAAAATACGGTGTAGTCATTGATGAACTACGTTTATTATCACGAGCGGTGTTTGTCATTGATAAAAATGACAAAGTGGTTTATGTTGAATATGTTAAAGAAATTACGACAGAACCTGATTATGAAAAAGCCTTGGCGGCGGCTAAAGCGTGTAAATAATTTTTTGTTATTCACTATTCTCCTTTTGCTAGGAGAATAGTTTTATCCCGCCTATTTGAATTTTACACGGTATTGATTATAATTGTCATCTCCCTGACACTACCGACATCTTATCATGCATCTATATCCTGTAGTGAAACGCTCGCAAGCTTGGTCTGCTATTTTATGTTTAGCTTTTGCGGCTTTTATTTTTAATACTACCGAATTTGTTCCGGTTGGTTTGCTGCCCAATATTGCTGCAAGTTTTGATATGACAGTTGGTCATACAGGGTTACTCATTACAATTTATGCATGGGCCGTATCATTACTCTCTTTACCGTTGACCATTATCACCGCTAAGTTTGAACGTAAACACCTTCTGATCGGTTTGTTTTTATTGTTTATTGCCAGCCATATATTAGCGGGTTTTGCTTGGAGCTTTGAAAGTTTAATGGTTGCACGTATCGGCATTGCGTGTGCTCATGCTGTTTTTTGGGCAATTACAACACCTTTAGCGGTTAGATTGGCACCGAGTGGCAAAAAAGCCAAAGCAATGGGCTTTATTGTTGCCGGATCCTCTATGGCAATTGTGCTAGGTGTTCCTATCGGCACAATGGTTGGTCAACTTGTCGGATGGCGAATTACATTTTTGTGTATTGGGGTTGTCGCTTTTGGTGTGATGTTAGCATTGATTTATTTACTGCCAAAGTTACCGAGTACCAATACGCAATCCTTACATAACTTACCATCCTTGTTAAGGCGGCCTGTGTTAGTCCATGTTTATATATTAACTGCAATTGTTATTACTGGGCATTTTACCGCTTACACCTACATTACCCCATTTATGCATCAAATCGGTGGATTTGATGATTACTTTGTCGTGATCTTGTTATTATGCATTGGATTGTCTGGTATTATCGGTAGTGTTATTTTTGCCCTGTACGCCGATAAGTATCCTATAATATTATTTGTTTATACTTTAGCGTTATTAGCTATGTGTTTAGCTTTATTTTATCTTTCATCCCTTCACTCGTATAGTGCAATTGCATTATGCTTAGTTTGGGGAACGGTCATTACAATATTTGGTATGCTAATGCAAAGTAAAGTACTGGAGATTGCGCCTGATGGCACTGATATTGCGATGTCTGTCTATTCGGGCATTTATAATATTGGTATTGGCGGCGGTGCATTAGCGGGAAGTTTTATTTTACAGCATTTATCGATTGCAGAGATCGGTTATATTGGCGCATTATTTGTGGTCTTTGCATTGCTTATTTTTGTCGTGTTTTCACATAGTCTATGGCTTAATACGCAAAAAAATGCCCAACAGGTGTTGGGCCAAGATAAGGAATAGGAAAACAATGAATAATCATTGAGTAACTATTATGACGTATTTCATTTTTTTTGTATGTAAGGCCTATGCAAAGCTTGAATAAAGAGTGTTTTGTTTATTATTGCTTAGTGTTAAGTAATAGTTAATTTGTATTTTTGAATAAAATAGCCATAAGATAATCGTTACGTTAATCTGTAAACGGTATTGATATTTAGTATTGTTCAGGTATGTTCTAATTTAATCATAATGATGATTAAATTACGGTGTGATGGTTTAGTCGGCCTGCAAATGTCATGGGGGGAGCATTTTAACCGCCTGCGCCACTGCAAAAATGCAGGGCATGGGATTTGATAATTTTTATTAAATTTCAGATCAAATATATCGCTCAGCTCAACCTTCTTACACTCAGATGTATCAACTTGAACCGTTTGATATCAAATCAGTCATGCATTTAGGTGCTATTCATCGTCACCGTGATGAAGTTGATGGTATCGGGATCATTTCCTATAGAGTGAGAATGCGAACGACTAATATTATTGATGATAAGATAATAAAAGGGCTGCAAATCATCATTCAAACACCAAAGCCCTTACCGATTGATGGGCGTATACAATCAAATATGGTCATCATTATAATTACTATCCAAATATTGTCTAATATCACAACGGTGTCGATGTTGTTGACATTAAGCAGCGTGTTTTTCGAGCACACTAATCCTTGAATTATTTTTTTGTACGCGATTTATTGGTGCAATGTGTTAATCTTTTCCTGTTGCGATTAGAAAATTAGGTAGATATAACATGGAAAAACAGCGGGCGATAAAGTGGAAATGGTGTGTGGTGATTAGCCTTAGCTTTGTGATTACGTTGATAATCTATATCAATCAAATACCCGCTTCGTTTTTACTTGGCCCAATGCTAGCAGGGATTATATTGGGTTTGAGAAACGTTAGCGTTTATATTCCCAAAAAAATATTCAATTTATCACAAGGTATCTTAGGGTGCTTAACTGCCAAAGCGATTACCGCCAATGTGCTATTCGATTTAATGTCCTATTGGCATCTTGCTTTAGTTATCACCATTTCCACCGTGCTAATTAGTGTTGTGGTTGGCGTCATTATGGTGAAATTTTCCGCTTTACCGGGTTCAACGGCGGTTTGGGGGGTTATGCCAGGTGGTGCTTCGGCTATGGTGGGGATTTGTGGCGACTATGGCGCTGATGCACGTTTGGTGGCGTTGATTCAGTATTTGAGAGTGATTGGCGTTGTTTTGATGCTGGCTATTTTTTCGCACTTTTTTGCCATCGAGACGATGACAAACTCTATGCCGCAAACAGTTTGGTTTGCACTACCGAGTTGGAACCTACTTTATACAATATTGATTGCAGTTGTTGGTGTAATCATTACCGGACTGATTCGTTTTCCTTCTGGACGTATTTTACTACCGATGGTGATAGGTGCGGTTTTACAAATTAATGGTTTTGTGCAGCTAGAGACACCGCTTTGGTTACTGTTATTATGTTTTGGTTCAATTGGATTATCGGTTGGTTTGCGCTTTAATATCGCTGTTATCAAGCTGGCGATCAAAGCATTACCGATTATTTTATTGTCGATTATCATTATGCTGGTTTTTTGCTATGGTCAGGCACTTTTACTGCATCACTATTTGGGTATTGATTATTTAACGTGTTTTCTGGCAACGAGCCCCGGTGGGCTTGAAACATCGGTCATTATTGCACTCGACACGCAATCGAATTTGGCGATTATTCTGCCGTTACAGATTTTACGGTTTTTTAGTGTGCTAGTGTTTGGGCCAATAATTGCGCGTTATTTATCGAAAAAATTATATTAATCGGGTTGGGCAAAGCCGCTAAACCCCAGTGTTATTTAACACCATTTTAATAAGAGTTTGAGTGAGTATGATAAATCGCAGTGTTAATCTATTTATTGCATTATTTGTGATAATCGTTATTAGTATTGAAACTTATATGTACTGGTTTCATCGCTTTCAGCCATGGCAACCGGCTTCACCGATTGGACGAATGGTGTTTTATTATAGTTTTTTTACCGTATTATCCAATATCATGTTGGCCGTGAGTTGCGCGGTTTTAGCCTGTAAGCCAACTTGTGATCGAACATGGTTTAATGTTATTCGATTAAATGGTATTGTGGGTGTGATGATTACTATGTTGGTTTATAATGTCATGTTAAGAGGCATTCATAAACCGCCTAGTTTACTATTAGCATTTGCTAACGAAAGTTTACATGTTGTTATCCCATTATTAGGCTTATTGACATGGCTACTGTATGGGCCATTTATGCGCATTAACCTAAAAGTGGTGAGTTATGTATTTTTATCGTTACTTGGTTATGGACTTTATATTTTTATAAGGGGTCATCTTACGGGTCAATATCCTTATCCGTTTATTAATGTTAATCGTATTGGTTATGAAAAATCGTTGATGACGGCGGGTATGGTGGCGATGTTGTTCTTTATATTGGTTATGTTATTAGCGGTTATTGAACGTATTCGGATTAAATTGAGTCACAGTGCTCAATATCGTTAGGAGAAAAAAATGAAATTATTTGTTTATGATCATTGTCCATTTTGTGTAAGAACGCGGATGATTTTTGGGCTCAAGAAAATTCCTTTCGAGTTAGTGATGCTCGCCAATGATGATGATGAGACTCCGACTAAAATGATCGGGCAAAAAATGGTGCCTATCTTACAAAAAGAAGATGGTACTTATATGCCTGAAAGTTTAGATATCGTTGAGTATGTTGATCAGCATTATGGCGATGCACCTGTTTTGGTGGGGAAACAATCTGAAGAGCTGGCCGCAATTTTGGCCAAAATCCAGGCTGTCGATTATATCTTAGTTTACCCGCGTTATGTTGCGCTTGGTTTACCTGAGTTTCAAACACACAGTGCGAGAGATTATTTTGAAAATAAAAAGAAACCACGATCGGGCCCATTTAGTGAATGCCTACAAAAAACAGAGCAGGTGACAGCACAAGTTGAGGCATTATTAGCACAATTAGACAAACAATTAAAATCACCTCAAGCCTGCAATGGTACGCTATCTATTGATGATATTTGTTTATTCCCAACGTTACGTAATTTAACGTGTGTGCAAGGATTAACATTTCCACCAAAAGTAAAAATTTACCTTGATTGTATGGCTAAATTAAGCCAGATTGACCTGTATTTTGATCGTGCGTTGTAATTGAACTTTTACTGGTTTATTTGGTGAGTCGCTCAGTGTGCGGTGATTTGATATGAGAGTTTTAATAAATATTAATAATACTTTTTATAATATATTCACATTTAGTTATTTTGCCGATAAACACCACGCGTTAAGTTGAATTTAAGGTGGAAATCACGCATACTAAATAAAATTTTTTGTTGTTTCTATTTTATAATAGTAAGTAGAGGTCATTTTATGTTTACAGGTAGTCTTGTTGCGTTAGTCACTCCCATGGACGTTAAAGGAAATGTAGACCGAGTAAGCCTAAAAAAACTCGTTGAATACCATATTGCAAGTGGCACATCTGCAATTGTATCAGTCGGTACTACTGGGGAGTCAGCAACATTAGATCATCTTGAACATATTGATGTGATTAAGCAAACTGTTGAATATGCGGCAGGGCGTATTAACGTGATTGCCGGTACCGGCGCTAATGCGACTGCTGAGGCAATTTCGTTAACTAAGCAAGTTGAGCGTGTCGGTGTGGTGGGGTGCTTAAGTGTGACGCCGTACTATAATAAACCGACGCAAGAAGGCCTATACCAACACTTTAGAATGATTGCTGAAAATACTTCATTACCCCAAATTCTATATAATGTTCCCGGTCGTACGGGTTGTGATCTACAGCCAGAAACGGTCGCTAAGTTATCGAAAATTAGCAACATTGTTGCATTAAAAGATGCAACAGGAGATTTATCGCGTGTTTATAAAACGCGGAAATTAGTCGGTGATAACTTTAAGTTATTAAGTGGTGATGATCTGACCTTTTTTGAGTTTATGCAATTAGGTGGTGATGGGGTGATTTCAGTCACTGCAAACTTAGCTGCTCGAGAAGTTGCAAGAGTTTGTCAGCTAATTGTTAGTAAACGTATTGAAGAAGCGCGCGAAATCAATGATACTTTATCACTATTACATAGTAAATTATTTATTGAGCCTAACCCAATCCCGGTAAAGTGGGCGTGTGAAAAAATTGGATTAATCCAAAATGCCACAATGCGATTACCGATGACGCCGTTAACTAATCCTGCTATTTTGGAAGTAGAAAAAGCATTAAAATTGGCTAAACTATTGTAGAATAGCTCACTATCAAACTTAAGTAGAAAGAGAATTATGTTTAAACAGACTTTGATTGTTGCTTCACTATTGTCATTATTGGTAGCTGGTTGTAGTTCAGATCAGCGTTATAAACGTGAAGTTGATGGTAATGATGAATATTTGAAAGCAACTGAATTGAAACCATTAATTGTGCCTAAGACGCTAACTGTGCCAGCAGCATCAAACGAATACTATATTTTTCCTGTCACGACGAAAGGCGAAGTGGGTAAAGCGGTTGACATTCGTCCACCATCTTTGCCACTACCAACGATTGCTGATAGCTATGTCACTTACCAATCGGGTATGATTAAGTTTGACTCACCGAGTTATGCGAATTTTTGGTCACAAATTCCAGCTATTTTAAGTACTAATAATATCAGTGCTGAACGTAATGACAGTTCTGTGATTAAAACTGGCACACGATTTGTTTACCGCACGGATGATCCACAGCCAGTTGAAGCCAGTTATTTATTGCAACGTAAACTGGCGAGTGGGCGTGAGTACATCACTCTTGAACTTGTGTCATTACAACGAATGGGGCAAGACATACCGAGTGCGATTGAGCGTCAATATTATACCAATGAATTTTTTAATTTGTTGATGAGATCAGCCGTAGTCCCCTCGCAAAACCAAGCAGTTAATTAGGATAAGGCGCATTAATGCGCCTTAATTATTTTATGTTTCTTCTGTTTTATTGATTAATTAATGGACCTGGAAATGAAAAAATTAGCTGAATTATATCGTGGTAAAGCCAAAACTGTTTATACAACAAGTAACCCTGATTTACTGATTCTTGAGTTTAGAAATGATACCTCTGCTTTTGATGGTCTGTGCATTGAGCAGCTAGACAGAAAAGGCGAGGTAAATAATAAATTTAACCACTTTATTATGACCAAGCTTGCTCAAGCTGGCGTGCCAACGCAGGTTGAACAGCTATTGTCTGATAATGAAGTGCTGGTAAAAAAACTCGATATGGTGCCAGTTGAGTGTGTAGTGCGCAACCGGGCAGCTGGTTCATTGGTCAAACGACTAGGGATTGAAGAGGGGATGGTACTTAATCCGCCAACGTTTGAACTGTTTTTAAAAAATGATGCGCTGCATGATCCAATGGTCAATGAGTCTCATTGCCGTGCCTTTGGTTGGGCAACGGAAGATCAGCTTAAGCAAATGAAAGAACTCAGCTTTAAGATTAATACCATACTCAGTGCTATTTTTGATCAAGCCGGCTTAATTCTCATTGACTACAAATTAGAATTTGGCATGTTTAAAGGGCAAATCGTATTAGGCGACGAATTTTCACCAGATGGTTGCCGGCTGTGGGAAAAAGAAACGCTGAAAAAAATGGATAAAGATCGCTTTCGCCAAGGATTAGGTGGCGTGATTGAGGCTTATGAAGAGGTTGCTCACCGTATCGGTGTTCCGCTATAATTAGTCATCTATTTTAATCAATGCCTTATCTATTTATCGGCTTTATCTTTGATGATAAAGTCGACATTTTCGGTACCTAGTGGGTGCTTGATAAGGTCAACAACCTCAGATAATTAGCGACTAGTGATTGAGTGGCGAAATGAGGGGATGAATACAATGATGGCACAGTTTGATGTTTCTTTTTTTATTTTATTAGCTTTAGCTGCACTTTGCTATTTGACGCATAATAATACCGTGACCTTTGCGGTACTATTACTGCTGCTCTTTAAGCTCACGCCGCTTAATCAATACCTTCCCGTTTTAAATCGATACGGCTTAACTGTTGGCATTGTTATTTTGACTGCGGCAATGATGGTGCCATTGGCTAATGGTTCCCTTGGCATAAAAGATATTTTAAGATCGTTTGCAACTTGGCAATCAATCTTGGCGATTGTGGTTGGGATTATTGTCTCTTGGTTAGGCACACGAGGCGTCTCGTTGATGGGGGCTAATCCGACGATCATTAACGGATTAATTATTGGCACACTGATTGGCGTTGCTTTTTTCAAAGGCATTCCCGTTGGGCCATTAATTGCTGGTGGAATACTGTCATTGATGATTGGTAAAGGTTAACATTTTACCAATGAGTTCTTTTGCACGCCATCTGATCATTTTGCGTGGTGATAATCAATCAATTACCACCCAACTTAATTACACGACAACAACGATTGCTGGTGATTGGATCGCGGTCGCTGATGAGCAAAAATTGCCAGTTAGCGCAGCCACTTATTATTCGACCAATCAAGCCAAATTATTACTTGGACAGGAATTTCAGCACGCTATTTTTGATGCGCGAGACGGTTTTGATCTAGAGGCGCTGGCGATATTAACCGGTACACTCGTTGCATCAAGCCTTTGTGTATTAATCTTGCCGATGTCATTTACCCATTGGCAAGATCAAGATAGCTTACGTTGGAGTGAATTACCCGCTGCCATTAATGTGCCTCACTTTGTTAAGCATCTAAATGAGATGATTTTATTGCAGCAGCGCCGAGCTCCTCATAGTATCGATTGCTTTGAACTCAATACTGCCCAACATGAGGACTATTTTACTAAACAGATACCTCCGCATTATCTCACTTATCAAAAATGTGATCTGCCGCAAAACTATTTTGAGCAACAGCAGTTGCTTGAGCGTGTTCTCAAGCTTGAACAGCGTATTATCGTCATAACAGCAAAACGAGGACGGGGTAAATCGGCTTTAGCGGGGTCATTTGCAACTTATCATGATTGTTGGATTACCGCACCTAATAGACAGTCTGTCACGACCTTAATGCGCTTTGCTGCCGATAAAGCACGGTTTATTGCACCCGATGAGTTAATCATGCAATTAAATTCATCACTCATTCAACCCAAATGGTTGATTATTGATGAAGCAGCAATGATTCCACTGCCGATGCTAGTGCAATTAATTGAGGGGTTCAAACGCATTTTATTGACAACTACCACTGATGGTTATGAAGGGACAGGGCAAGGTTTATTACTGAAATTACTTGCCAAGTATCAGCAGCATGATCAAGTGGCGATGCTACATTTAACCACTCCTATTCGCTGGCAGAACCATGATCCATTAGAGCACTTTATTGATAATCTAACCGTTGCGCTTGGGCAAAACAATCAAGCAAACTGCTACGATTACCAATTGCTCGTTAAAAAGATTACACAAGATGAACTCGTCGCATCAACTGATAGCTTAGCGGCATTTTTTGGGTTACTCAAAACGGCGCACTATCGTACGACTTTAATTGACCTAAGGCGTTTACTTGATGCTAAAAATTTATGGCTGTATCGTGCAACGTTAGGCGGTAGTTCGTTGGCCGGGGTACTCATTGGTATTTGCGAAGGCGGGCTCACGGCTAACGTGATTGATCAAATATTAAAAGGCTATCGCCGCCCTAAAGGCAATTTAGTTGCGCAATCGTTAGTTGCTCATGCTGGTGAACCTACCGCCGCTATATTGCGCTCTATTCGTGTAAATCGCATCGCTGTTGTTAATGCACTGCGCCAACGTGGTATTGCGCGCACTCTTTTAGCTGAGTTAATCGATGATGCTCGTCAGAGCGATTGCGCCTTTGTGTCAGTCAGCTTTGCATATAGTGCCGATATGCTGGCATTTTGGATAAACTGCGGTTTTGTGCCTGTGCATGTCGGCAGTAATAAAGAGGCGAGCAGCGGTAGTTATGCCGTGATGGCGATTTATCCGCTAACGCCGGCGGGTACAGAGTTATGTCATACTTTAAAACAACGCTTAGCGCGAAATTGGTACTGGTTAAAACGATTTATTCCGATTGATTTACCCATTATGATTGATGATGAGCAAGCATTGACGGATAGAGACTGGGCAGAATTATCTTTATTTGCTACAACCCATTATGCTTATTCGGCCAGTTTTGCGGTTTTATCTCGGCTAGCGAATTGGATAAAGCATTTTTGCCTTGAGCATCAATCACGATTGCCGTTGCTGATGAGTTTGGTTTTAAATCAGTTTGATGAAAAACCGGTTATTGCCAGTTTTCAGTTATCTGGTAAAAATCAACTATTAACATTATTACGTACCGAAATTTATCAGTTTATTGCTATGCAAGGATCCATAAATGAATAAAAAAACAAGCCTAGATTACTTTAGTCAAGGTTGGTCGTTAATTCAACTACCAAATATCCGGCATTATGTGATTATGCCAATGTTGGCCAATATCTTGATTATGTCATTATTATTTTATTGGTTTTTTTCAATGATAACCTCAGCAGTTGATTTTGGCTTAGGGTATATGCCAGCTTGGTTACAGTGGCTAAGTTATTTAGCAACGTTGATCATTGTTATAACATTCTCCATTTTCTTTTGTTATTTTTTTAGCACAATAACCAATGTTATTGCCGCACCTTTTAATGGTTTGTTAGCTGAGCAAGTGGAAGCGTATTTAACTGACTCACCGGCACCCGATACGACAATGTGGAGTTTAGTAAAAGATATTCCCCGAATAATGAATCGGGAGCTGAAAAAATTAGTCTATTATATATTGTGGAGTATTCCTTTATTACTGAGCTATTTTATTCCTGTTTTTGGCCAGTTTGTTACCCCCATTTTGTGGTTTTTATTTACTGCTTGGATGATTAACATTCAGTATGCTGATTACGCATTTGATAATCATAAGGTCAGTTTTTATCAAATGCGTCAACTGTTACAGCAAGATAAAATGGATAATACTTTGTTTGGCATACTGGTGAGTTTATGTACGATGATTCCAATTTTAAATTTAATTATTATGCCGGTTGCGGTATGTGGTGCAACGGCAATGTGGGTTGATCGTTACCGAAATCAAGTCTACACGCGAACCACGCGTGAAAGTACTGATTTATTCGTCAAAAAACCGTGAGATATGATTCATGAAAAATAAAAAACTCGCTTTATAGCGAGTTTTTTAATGATGAAAATAAAGTATTAAATATCTTGTAAGACTTTTTCAACACTTGCTTTTGCATCGCCAAATAACATATAGCTGTTTTCCTTGAAGAAGAGTGGGTTTTGCACGCCAGCGTAACCGGTATTCATTGAACGTTTTGAGATAATAACGGTTTTTGCTTTCCACACTTCAAGTACTGGCATGCCAGCAATTGGGCTACTTGGATCTTCTTCTGCAGCCGGGTTGACGGTATCGTTAGCACCAATAACCCACACAACATCCGTATCAGGAAAATCTTCATTAATTTCATCCATTTCCAGCACAATATCATAAGGCACTTTTGCTTCTGCTAATAGTACATTCATATGACCAGGTAAACGACCAGCAACCGGGTGGATACCAAAACGGACTTCAATACCCATATTGCGTAGCTTTTCAGTGATATTACTCACCGCACCTTGTGCTTGCGCAACAGCCATACCATAACCTGGTACGATAATCACAGAGCGGGCTTCTTTCAGTACTTGGGCAACATCTACAGGTTGCATTTCGCGGTATTCACCCATCTCTTCATCACTACTGCTAGCTGCTGGGCTATCATTACCAAAGCCACCAGCAATAACACTAATAAATGAACGATTCATTGCTTTACACATAATGTAAGACAAGATTGCACCGGAAGAACCGACTAAGGCACCTGTTACAATTAATAGATCGTTGCTTAACATAAAGCCGGCAGCAGCAGCAGCCCAACCAGAGTATGAGTTTAGCATTGAAATAACTACAGGCATATCTGCGCCACCAATTGAGGCAACTAAATGCACACCAAAGGCAAAGGCAATAATGGTCATAATGAATAGGCATAAAAATGCTACAAAGCCGGTTTCAAGATGAACAAATGCAAACATTAATAGCACTGATACGATAATCGCCGCTAAGTTTAAATAATGTTTATTTGGTAACATTAAGGCTTTAGAACTAATACGGCCATTTAGTTTACCAAAGGCAATGACTGAACCTGAGAAGGTGACAGCACCGATAAATACACCAATGAAAATTTCAACTAAATGTACCGTTAGCTCACCACCTGTGAATAGCGCGATGTGAGGATCTAAAAAGCTATTAAAACCAACGAGTACCGCTGCCATACCAACAAAGCTATGTAATAATGCCACTAATTCTGGCATTTGGGTCATTTCAACTTTTTTAGCCAGATATAAACCAATAGCGGCACCAATAATCATCGCGATGAAGATCCAATGAAATCCATCGGTAATGCTAAATACGGTTGCAAGTAAGGCAATAACCATACCAATAATACCGTAGATATTACCTGAACGGGCTGACTCTTGATTAGATAATCCTTGTAAACTAAAAATAAACAGTAACGCTGCAATAACATAAGCGGCCTGAATAATTCCTTGACTCAGCATGTTTATTCTCCTTTTCCTTTTTTGCCTTTGTTATCATTGCTTCCACGCTGGAACATTTTAAGCATGCGGTGAGTAACAAAGAAGCCACCAAAAATATTAACACTGGCGATGAGTATGGCAATAAATGCGATAAATGTAATAACGCCATCATCTTGCCCCATTTGTAGAATTGCACCGACCAAAATAATGCCTGATATTGCATTTGTTACCGACATAAGCGGTGTATGAAGGGAGTGCGTGACATTCCATACGACATAATAACCAACAACACACGATAGTGCGAAAACGGTAAAGTGTGATAAGAAACTATCAGGTACGACCGATGCAAGCCAGAAAAACGCAATTAATATTAATGCTAAAATGCTGTATTTTTTCTGTGGCGCCATTGGTGTTGGCGCTGGTTTGGCAACCGGTTTTACAGCAGGTTTTTGTTGCTGTGCTGATACTTTAATTGGTGGGGCAGGCCATGTGATTTCCTGATCTTTAACGACAGTAACGCCCCGGATAACGACATCATCAAAATTAATGTTAATCTTGCCATCTTTCTCTTTGGCAAGTAATTTTAGCAAGTTAACAATATTGGTGCCATAAAGCTGTGAAGCTTGAGCTGGCATACGGTTTGCTAAATCAGTGTAACCGATAATTTTAACTTTGTTGTCAGTTTCGTACACTTCGCCAGGACGGGTTAATTCACAGTTACCACCCGTAATTGCCGCTAAGTCAACAATGACACTACCTGGTTTCATTGACTCTACCATTTCTTTTGAAATGAGTTTTGGTGCAGGTTTGCCCGGGATTAATGCTGTGGTGATAATAATATCAACGTCTTTAGCTTGCGCGGCAAATAATGCCATTTCAGCTTCAATGAAGGCTGCTGACATTTGCTTGGCATAGCCATCGCCTGAACCGGCTTCTTCTTCAAAATCTAATTCTAAGAATTCAGCGCCCATACTGTGAATTTGCTCTGCCACTTCTGGGCGGGTATCAAATGCACGGACAATCGCTCCTAAGCTCACCCCTGCACCGATAGCAGCAAGACCGGCAACGCCAGCACCGATGACAAGAATTTTGGCTGGTGGTACTTTACCGGCAGCGGTCACTTGCCCGGTGAAAAACCGACCAAATTGGTTAGCCGCTTCAATCACTGAGCGATAACCTGAAATATTTGACATTGAACTTAATGCATCCAATGATTGTGCTCTGGAAATACGTGGCACACAGTCCATTGCCATAACCGTCACATTTTTTGCTGCTAATTTCGTTAACAGTTCTTGATGTTGAGCCGGATAAATATAACTGATTAACGCCGCACCGGATTTAATTAACTCGATCTCTTCATCTGTTGGCGCATGAAGTTTTAAAATTAAATCATTTTGCCAGATATCGTGCGTATTTTGGATTGTTGCACCAGCATCAATAAACGCTTGATCTGAAAAATTGGCAACTTGGCCTGCCCCTTCTTCTACCGATACGCTGAAGCCTAGTTTAAGCAACTGTCCCACTGTTTGTGGTGTCGCCGCTAGTCTACCTTCGTTCGGTAACCTTTCTTTTGGGATACCTATATACATTGTTCTCAGTCCTTATGTTGTTGTCAAATAAAGAAATTGTAAGCTAAATTTATCATGTAACATGAGTAAAATCTATGTATCTAGCTAAATAATCGACTTATTATGATATAACTTGAAGAATTAACAAACAGTTATAACAAACAATTATTCTATTGATTCAGCCATAAATTTTTCTGCATCGTTAACCATACTTTCCATCCCAACAAAAAGTGGGGTGCGTTCATGTAATTTACGTGGTTCAATATCTAAGATGCGTTTGGTGCCATTACTTGCTTTACCCCCCGCCTGCTCAGCAAGTAGGGCGATAGGATTTGCTTCATATAACAAACGTAATTTACCCATTGGATATTGCGCTGTACTTGGATAGATATAAATACCGCCTTTGAGTAAATTACGATGAAAGTCAGAAACCAATGAGCCGATATAGCGAGAGGTATAAGGGCGATTTGTGGCATCATCTTCTTCTTGGCAGTATTTGATGTATTTTTTGACCCCTAATGGGAATTTTGAGTAATACCCTTCATTAATTGAATACATATTACCTGTTGATGGGAATTGGACATTTTCATGTGAAAGGCAAAATACGCCGATAGAGGGATCGTATGTAAAGGCATTCACACCACAACCGGTTGTATACACTAACATCGTTGATGAGCCATAAATAATATAGCCAGCTGCAACTTGTTTATGACCTGATTGTAGAAAATCCTCTTCAGTAATCGGCGTGCCAATAGGGGTTATTCGGTGATAGATTGAGAATATTGTACCAACAGATACATTAACATCAATGTTTGACGAACCGTCAAGCGGATCCATTAATACAACATATTTGCCATGTGTTGCTTTATCTTTACCAAAAATCACTAGATGATCTTCTTCTTCTGATGCAATACCCGCGACCACGCCACGTGCTTCCAAAGCTGCCTTTAAAGCTTCATTAGCAAAGGCATCGAGTTTCATCTGCTTTTCACCTTGAATATTTGACTGACCACTTTCGCCAAGAATATCAATTAAACCCGCTTTATTAATATCTCGGTTAATAATTTTTGCGCCGAGTTTAATCGCCGAAAGCAAGGCGGTTAATTCTCCGGTTGCATGGGGAAATTGGTGCTGTTTTTCAATGATGAATTCACCTAACGTCTTCATATCTGGATCCTGTTGAATCAAATCTTATGGGAGTTGTAATAATAACGAAGTACAAATATACGTGAGTTAAAATCAGAAATCGACTATAATTCACATCGCGTTAGTTAGTTTTTTAAGTAAAAAAAGTATGGCGGAAAAACAATGATAAATACCGATTTAGAACAAGCTATTAATGCATTTTTGCAAGTAAAGCTCTACCGAGACTTTGCGCCTAATGGATTACAAGTTGAAGGAAAAAAAGAGATCAAAAAGATCGTCACAGGTGTAACTGCCTGTCAGCGATTACTTGATGAAGCGGTGAGGCTTAACGCTGATGCGGTTTTAGTTCATCACGGTTATTTTTGGAAAAATGAACCCGTAACAATAACAGGAATTAAGCACCATCGTATTAAAACATTATTGACTCATGATATCAATTTGTTTGCTTACCATTTACCATTAGATGGTCATAATCAGATCGGCAATAACGCTTTACTTGCGACTAACTTGGGGATCACGGTTGATGAGCGGCAAGATATCACTGATTTACTGTTTAAAGGGTCACTTACTCATCCGCTGAGTGCTATGCACTTAAAAACTTATATCGAAGAGACATTAAAACAACCGGTGCTATTTTGCGGCGACAATGCCCCTAATTTAGTTAAACGCATAGCTTGGTGTAGCGGTGGTGGGCAAGATTATATTGAAGAAGCTGCTTTGTTAGGATTTGACGCGTTTATGACGGGGGAAGTATCTGAGCGTACTATTCATATTGCACGAGAATATGGGATCAACTTTTATGCGGCAGGTCATCACGCGACTGAACGGTATGGCATTAAAGCATTAGGCGATTGGCTTGCTGATCGTTATTCTCTTGACGTAATATTTGTTGATATTGATAACCCAGCCTAATATCGTGCCAGCTGATTACGTATTGGAAACATGTATTCGTTAAGTGAAATGTAAAATAAGGCAGAAATCTGCCTTATTTTTGAGTTAATTATGGGTTAATTGGCAATGAGCAAATAATGCTTAAGTTTTGCCTGTTTTTGCTATCTGGCTTAGTCTCTTCCCAACGTCTTGGCATATTATTGGTATCAAGTAATGTACCTTGGCCAAAATCACTTTCATAAACTTTAATTATACCTTTAGCATACTCTTTTTTATCACAATTAGCGTACTGTTCAATCACAACAGAGTGATAGGTAATTTGTTTACCGTCCACTTCTTGTGTAATAGCGGGCACATAATTTGTAATCTGAGTATAAGTTCGAATGAATCGATTATATGGGTGCGTTTTTATCGATGTTCTGTCGATATACATATTCGTGGTTGATTGACCAAACGTAGATCGTTCTAGGGGAATATATTGAGCGGGAACGTTAGTGACGAAATTAGTGTCGTTTTTATTCGTATCAGCTACGTCAGCTAATGCAGAGTATGTGATAGTTAATAAAGCTAACCCACCAATAAATTGAAAAATTTTGCGTGTTGTTTGCATTTTATATTCCTGATTCAATTCGCGCATTATCAGTGGATAAATTCTGATCTGTATTGGTTTGTGTATTGGTTTGTGTATTTTGTGGTACGTCTGTGTCCGATTGCTTCTCATTGGGCTGATTACGAATATATTTGATATCTGGGTGAATAGAGTCAAGTAGTGATTTTGTAATATCACCTTGCATCGAACACACTAAGTGAACTTGATTCTCGTTGATTGGTTCTAGATATAACGATTTCTCGATGGTCCAGATACGCGGAATAATACCATCAACAACATAGGGGTTATTTTGCCAACCTTGCTGTTTATTTTTACGATCATAGGTCAATGGATTTGCAACATAACTGGTAATGTTATATTTTTGCCATGACAACTGATCTAGGGATTGTTTAACGCTATCAACAGTGCCATCAATGACAAATCCCCAATAGTAATATTGACCAAGAGATAATGTTTCAATGGCAATATTTTGATATCCGACAATGGTCAATCCACGATAGGGTAGGGGCTGTAAAAAATAGTTAATATTGCCGTCATCAGCGGTGATATCATCAACGGGAATATAAGCTATGTCATCTTGGATAACTAAATTCGTTATATCCTCAAAACTTTCCGCGTTAGACTTGAGTTGATAAAAAAAACTGCTATCGCAGTTAGTGAAAGCATCGATAACACTTTGGATATTATTATTAGCATATGCAACTTGTGATAATAGTGCCGAACAGCATAGCAAGAAGACTTTTTTCATGATCAAAATGACCTTTATTAACCCTTGATAAATATCTTTATTCAAAATTTTCAATGAGTAAGCTATCATATTGCCTAGTAAATAAGGGCATCATTTATGCTTTATACTCACTGAAAATATAATCTCATTATAGTTTGGATAATACTGTAAGGCATTGTAAGTGTCAAATTTAGTTTTGTAAGTTGTTTATATAAAATCAGTCTTTAGCCATTATCCATTAATGTAAGGTAAACCTTATTAAAGTGTGGAAATAAAAACAAGCAGATCGCCTTGTTCAAATGAGATAGTTACAAGATCATCGATGGCCTGATTACGAAGGCTTATTAATCCATTAAAATTTATTGTTTCATTTGTTAAGGGATATTTAAATCCAGTAATCGTTAAATGTTTTACTTCAGATAACGGAATTAAAGAGATCGTTTTGTCCTTAACGTGATTTAACGTAGTAAATTTTTTTGCGAAAAAGAAGTCACAATAGTTATCATAAAAGCGTAATTCAAAGATATGATAATAACGCATGGCGACTGAAATATTACCTAAGAAATGATCGCTAGCATGGCCATTAGCACCGTATATATCAAATTGATGTATGCCTTTATTGGCCAAGAACAATAATGCTTTTTCGAAATCAGTTTTACTTTGATCTGGGGTATGAATTATATCGATACGATTATCGATAGGTTGGTTTTGCAAGCTATCAAAATCACCAATAATAAAATTTGGCGTAATATCTGTCTGAGTGAGATAATTATGGTAAGCGCCATCAGTACATGCGATATATTGATATTGCGATAAATCGGTTGGGTAATTTTTTGGGGGCTCGCCATTGACGAAAAGTAATGCTTTTGCCATTTTTTCCTCTCGAATTATTCTATCATAATCGTGAAATCGTATAAGCCATGATAATGGCATCTTCACGACCATGAGCCGTTGGGTAATAGTTTTTTCGCACTGTAATTTCATTAAAGCCTAAACGTTCATAAAGGTGAATCGCGGTATGATTTGAGGCCCGGACTTCTAACCATAGCGTATGAACATTTTTTGTTGCTAGTTCCTCAATCAAATCCGTAAGTAAGCTCGTTGCTAACCCCTGTTTTTGCATGCAAGGATGGATGGCGATATTGAATAAGGTCGCTTCATCGACAACTTGCTGACAAATCAAAAAACCCACTAGTTGCTGATTGATAGTCACTTTTTTGTTGATGTATCGTTCACCTTGATTGGAGTGAAACGTGGCTTTACTCCAAGCAATGGGATGGCACTGTATTTCGATTCGATAAGCATCATCTAAATCAGCATGAGTGAGTGTTGAAATAATTTTCATATTGGCAAAGTGTATTCCAAAGTTGACGTTTTAAATGAGGAGATGCGGCTAGTTCAACTAATGAGGGTGTTTCAATGATCATCTTTTCATTCATTACTGGCGAATCAATCCAATTATTTGGTAGCATTTCATTAATAAACCAAACGGCTTGCTTAATCTGATCTAGCGGCAAAATAAGTTGAGCAGGGGATAAAATTAGACAGTTTTCTCTACTTACCCCAATTGCTGTTAGAATGTCGCTAAATATTTTATGAATGGGCTCAGATTGGGTAATGACAATTAGTTGAATATTTTCAGCAATATCTATTGATGCTTCGCCTTTAAGTACAGCCGGTTTACGTAATAGATATTGCGTAATGCCAAACTGATTTAGATACCAATCTTGATTATTCATAGGGTTTTATTAGTGATTCGTAAAAGTTAATTGTATAATCTATCCTATTTTTTATAAAGATTTTTTATTTGAGGTTAAATACATGTCGGCACTTACGCCATCGAGTCAAGTTCTACAACGTCATGAAGCACTCTTTTATGGCAAAAACATTTTAGTGGCTGGTGATTTTCATGATGATTATGTGTTGCAACTAGAGACTGCAGCCACTAAAATTCACTGCACATTATTCCATCTTTATTCACAATTAAAAAAGCGGTATTCAGATAAGTTAATTGAATTTGGTGTGATGCCAACAGATGCTTGTTATGAAAATACTAACACGTTAATTTATTATTGGCCAAAAAATAAACATGAAGCCCAGTTTCAGCTTGCCTACTTACTTAATCATTTAGCCCAAGGGACAGATATTTTTATTGTGGGTGAAAATCGAAGTGGCGTGAAAAGTGCAGAAACACTATTAACGTCGTTTGGCACTATTCAAAAAATAGATACCGCAAGGCGTTGTAGTTTGTATCATTTCAATGCCGATAGTCGATTAGCCTTTGATATTAAGCAATGGTGGCATCAGTATGAATTACAGTTAGATAAGCTAAATATTAAGATAGATAATTTACCTGGCGTCTTTAGCCAAAGAACATTAGATACCGGTAGTGACTTATTGTTAAATGCTTTAATTGATAATACATCTTTAATTAGAGGACGTGTTTTAGATGTTGGCTGCGGATGTGGCGTTTTATCTGCTGTTGTCGCTAAAATTAATCCAAGTATTGAGTTAATCTGCGTTGATGTCAGTGCTGTAGCTCTAGCCTCAACCACACAAACTTTGCTGACTAATGGAATTGATGGTGAGGTAATCGCGAGTGATGTATTTAGTGATATTAATGGACGTTTTGATCTGATTGTTTCCAATCCTCCGTTTCATGATGGCAAAGAAACTGATTATTCAGCTATAGAGACATTAATTGCACAAAGTCGAGCCTACTTAGCAGCTAATGGGAAATTGTGCATTGTCGCAAATTCTTTTTTACCTTACCATCGTTTGCTTGCTGAGCACTTCAAACGTGTTGACGTGATTGCTCAAACGACAAAATTTAAAGTATATTTAGCTAACTAAGCTTAAATGGACTTAACGACCACAAATACTGTTACAATTAACTAAAATCGAAAGGTTGCAGTTAATTGTAACAGTATATTTTACCGTTTAACTTACTCATTAAGTTATCAATATCCTGTTTTTTGTAATCATACGAAAATAAGGTTGACAACGCATTAATAAAAAAGGTATAAATGGCGCGCCTTTTAGGGTTTTCACGTATTCTTTACATAAATTTTAACTATTTGTACAGATTAAAAAAACCAAAAATCATTGAAGGTAATTTGAGTTCAATTTACAGGAGCTATATGGATACTCAATCGGGTCCCCCCGCGAATTATTTGGGGGTAAGTTTTAAATGCATCATTATTATCGGTTAATGAACTTGTCTAAATAATCTATTTTTTCAGTTCACTGCCGGCAAATGAAAAATCGGTAACGGTGAACGATATGCAATTCAATTTATTAAAACGCTATCAAACACATCTCAATCATTTAATTGCATCACATTTTGTGTTGTATTCTTCATGTTATTCTAATCAACTATTAGAACCACCAAGTTATATCTAATACTCTTATATTCTATATTGAAAATTTTAATACGTTATTAACTAGTCAGTTTTGATCGGCTAGCTCGTAGGTTATTTTCAAATATAGCGATTATTTTATCATTATTAGTTATTGTCTGTGAACATTACTGTTATCAGTTTAAATAAACTGATGATCTAATTTACACATAACTAATGAATTTAAGTATCTGCTATTTTTTTAGTGGCAATATATTTGAATAGAAAATTAGGTATAAACTATGAAACAACAAGTTAAAGCGAAAAATAATACTCGCGTTAAAGCGCTCCTTGAGTCTAAAAACAGCCTTGATGGTACGCTCGCAAATCTACAATCGAATTTATCCGGACTCACTACTGCTGATGCTAAATCTCGAATTGAGCGTTATGGCAAAAATGAAGTTGCAAGAGAAAAAGTACCATCAGCATTCGTACAGTTACTAATAGCATTTAATAATCCATTTATTTTTGTATTACTCATATTAGCTGCAGTTAGCTTTTTCACTGATTATTGGTTACCTCTTGAAAGTGGGGAAGAGACTGATTTGACGGGGGTTGTTATTATCCTTGTCATGGTGACGTTAAGTGGATTATTACGTTTTTGGCAAGAATACCGATCGAATAAAGCAGCAGAAGCGTTGAAATCGATGATAAAAACAACCGCGACTGTATCACGCCGACCTCATAAGAATATGTCTTCTGAACGAATGGAGGTTCCGCTTGATGAAGTTGTACCGGGTGATATTATTTTTCTTTCTGCTGGTGATATGATTCCTGCTGATGTGCGAATTATCGAGTCTCGTGATTTATTTGTCAGTCAAGCCGTATTAACCGGTGAATCAATTCCGGTGGAAAAATATGACACTTTAGGTGCGGTATCACAAAAAAGTGAGAATTCAACTGAAAATAGCAGTGAATCATCGAATGTATTAGATACCAATAACATCTGTTTTATGGGCACAAATATTGTAAGTGGCACAGCTAAAGCGGTCGTTGTAGCAACAGGTGCTGATACTTATTTTGGTTCATTAGCCAAATCAATTATTGGTACGCGATCACAAACGTCATTTGACAAAGGTGTTAACAGCGTTAGCTGGTTACTCATTCGTTTTATGTTAATTATGGTACCAATTGTACTGCTTATTAATGGTTTAACCAAAGGTGATTGGGGCGAGGCAACGCTGTTTGCATTAGCCGTTGCTGTTGGATTAACGCCAGAAATGTTACCAATGATTGTTAGTGCTAATTTAGCCAAAGGCGCGGTTGGGATGGCTAAACGTAAAGTTGTTGTTAAACGATTAAATGCGATTCAGAACTTTGGTGCGATGGATGTGCTTTGTACTGATAAAACAGGAACCCTAACGCAAGATCGGATTATTTTAGAGCAACATCTTGATATCAAAGGTAAAGTTGATCCATCGGTATTAAAGCTTGCCTGGATTAATAGCCATTACCAAAGTGGCATGAAAAATCTAATGGATAAAGCAATTATTCATTTTGCTGAGCAAAAATCTAACGTTCGTAAACTCGGTATTGGCCAATATAATAAGATCGATGAATTACCCTTTGATTTTATCCGCCGTCGTTTATCTGTAGTTGTACAAAATGGTAACGATAATCATCTAATGATTTGTAAAGGCGCTGTTGAGGAAATGTTATCAATTGCTTCTTATGTTTATGAAGATGGTGAATACATTGCGTTAACAGAAGAACGAAAACAGCAACTCATTGAACTTGCATATCAATATAACCAAGATGGATTTAGGGTACTTGCGGTTGGATTAAAAGATATCCCTGCTAGCGAAACGAAAACACAATACAGCGTTGCTGATGAATCTGCTTTAGCAATTCGGGGTTTTTTAACTTTCTTAGATCCACCAAAAGAGAGTGCTCGTGAAGCCATCAGTGCATTAAGTGAGCACGGTGTTGCGGTTAAAGTTCTTACTGGCGATAATGAAATTATTACCACCAAAATCTGCCGCGAGGTTGGACTTGAACCGGGGCAGCCACTTTTAGGCACTGAAATCGAAGATATGAGTGATGAGCAGTTAAAAGAGCAAGTGGAAATGCGCACTATTTTTGCTAAGTTGACACCATTACAAAAATCACGAATCATCCGATTACTTCAAGATAATGGTCATACTGTTGGTTTCTTAGGTGATGGAATTAACGATGCACCCGCATTACGTGATTCAGATGTTGGAATATCGGTTGATACAGCAACCGATATTGCGAAAGAATCAGCGGATATTATTTTACTTGAGAAGAGTTTAATGGTGCTCGAAGAAGGGGTGATTCGCGGTCGTGAAACTTTTGGTAACATCATGAAATACTTAAATATGACGGCCAGTTCGAACTTTGGTAATGTGTTTTCAGTATTAGTCGCTAGTGCGTTCATTCCATTCTTACCAATGCTGGCCATTCATTTGCTAATTCAAAACTTGTTATATGATATTTCACAGCTTTCTTTACCTTGGGATAAAATGGATGAGGAGTTTTTACAAAAACCAAGAAAATGGAATGCACCAAATATAGGCCGATTTATGGTTTGGATTGGGCCGACATCGTCTATTTTTGATATTACAACGTATGCGCTAATGTGGTTCGTCTTCTCTGCAAATAACCTAGAAGCACAGTCACTATTCCATTCAGGTTGGTTCATTGAAGGTTTATTATCACAAACATTAGTTGTACATATGTTAAGAACACAAAAAATACCATTTATCCAAAGTACAGCCGCATTCCCTGTTATTGTTATGACGATTCTAATTATGGCTGTGGGTATTTATATTCCGTTCTCACCATTTGGTGCATTAGTTGGACTTGAGCCGTTACCATGGTCATATTTCCCTTGGTTAGTTGGCACATTAGTTTGCTACTGCCTTGTTGCACAGTTGATGAAAACAATTTATATCAAACGATTTGGGCAATGGTTTTAATTTAAGTCAAACGGCTTATTGATAATAAGCCGTTATTATTGAAGAGATTGATAATATGATAAAAATGATTTAATTATCTAATCAATCAATTATATGAAAAATAAGAGATATATTATGCATAAATAAGGAGATTAAAATGAGAACTCCACATAAAAATTTAATCAAACTAATCAAAACCAAAAAAGACAAAAAAAATCATTTACAAGCGATGTATAGCGTAAAGTAAAATTCAGTTTTTGAAAAATTACGATTAGATATACAAAAAAATACCGCATTTATGCGGTATTTATTAATGTTCGATTAATAAGAAATATTAGTTAAAATGTGGTCGATTTTTGCCAATACATGAAATGGCGTGACGTCATTTTGTTTGATTAAATGGTTTTTAAACGTTTCATTATCATTAATCAAGTGATACCCATCTTCGATTGGATCATATTGGATACGTTTTATCAATAGTTTATTATTGAGCAAAATAATATAGATCCCCGCTAATACATGGGTTAAGTCTCCTTTAGCTAAACTAATAACGGCTATATCACCGCATTTTATTGTGTTTGCCATATTATTATAAGGGACTTGAACAATTGCTAAATCTTCATTAATCAGACCTGAACGGTATAACCAGTCACGACTTAACACCCATTCTGTAATAATATTGCTCTTTTTTTCAAGTGGGGTAAGCGTGTTATTTGTGAATGCTAATATATTATTAAACTCAATTTCAGGAACCGTCACAACGATATTTTTGGTATCTTGCGGTAAGAGATCTGCATTAGAAACGAATGGATCATGGCCAGTTGCTAACCAAGCAACTGACACATTTCCTACTTTTGCCATAGTCAATAGATTTTGAAGTGTTGGTTCAGATTCTTCTCTAATATATTTTCTAATGGCGCTCTCAGATAGATTACATTTTTTAGAGAAGCTTAGAAGAGAGCTGTCACCAATAATATATTTTAGTCGTTGAGCAAAGGTAAAATAATTTTGTTTCATAAGTTTCCGTTGTCTTAAATATCATATTAAACAATAAAAGAAAATTTTTCTTATTAACGGTATAGATTATCTTTTTTAACAATATAATGTCACAAAATCACAAAAAAATAAAGATAATTTAAGAAATATAAAGATAACGTAAAAAATTTAGTTAACGTCCAAGTATAACAATATTCATTTATATTTAATAATATTTTATTTTTTGGAAATTTAATTTCCTAAAATAATTTGTCGTCGTATAATGAAATTCTGAGTAAATTACCAAAATGTGGAAGTTAAAATGAAAAATCATAATGAAAATCAAAAAAAAATTCAAGATTGGCATCGAGCAGATATTCGAGCTGCACTCGAAAAACAGGGATTAAGTTTAAGAAAACTCTCGCGAGAGGCGGGCTTATCAGAAAATACGCTTCGTAATGTATTAGATCGTAAGTGGCCGAAAGGCGAGAGAATTATTGCCGATGCGATCGGTTTAAATCCAGAAGAAATCTGGCCTTCTCGATATGAAAATAAGATTAAAATATCGTGATTTTATTGTTATACTTCTGATACCGGTCAAATACCGATAGACCAAATTTTGATCATATCAAATATAGAGTGTTAACATGATTAAACTAAAAAATATCACCACATATATTGTTTTTTTTGTGGTTTTATCGAATTACAGTATCAGCTTTGCCAATTATTCACCGCTCATAAAAAAAAATGATGAATTACCAATTAATTCGCAACCTGCATGGCTAGAGATTGGTAAATCATTTTTCTATGATGGTGAAAGTGATGATCTTGCTACGGCAGGGTATGGATTTTCTCAACTTTCTCAAATCAAAGTTAAAAATAAATTTGTTGATTTACAAAATCCCACCTTTACTGAACTTAAAAGAGCAAGATTAAATCGCTACATTGATACTAAAGATGGTGAAGGGGAGTTTTTTGGGTTTAAAAAACAGTCATTAACACCTCTTTTTGATGGTCGAATTGCAGGGACTGAGATTCAAGCTGTTTTAGTCAATGGCGATGAGCGCGTTGCATTTTTGTTACAAGTGCCCCTCGATTTTGATAAAAATAATCCCTGTATTATTGCGGTACCCGCGACTGATTCTGATGGTATTTATAATGCCAAGGATATACAAATAAGAGGGCTTTGGGGGTTAAATCATAATTGCGCTGTGGTTTACAATGATAAAGGACTTGGTAACACTATATTTGATTTAGACCATCAAGATGGCTTTCGAGTGGATGGTCGAAAAAGTCATCAAGATGAAAATAATAATGAACTCATATTCAATTTGTCTACAACGGGAACGGCAAAAAATTATCTTAATCGTTATGCCATTAAGCAACTACATTCCAAACAAAATCCAGAAGCGAAATGGGGTGAATATGTTTTAAACTCAATCGAGTTTGCATTTTATCAGCTCAATGAAATGTTTTCACCGACTCGTGAGGCAATATTAAATAAAAATAATACGTATGTTCTAGTTTATGGTGCTGCTGATGGCGGTGGTGCTGCATTAAAAGCTGGAGAATTTGATAAAGAGGGGATTATTGATGGGATCGTTGCTGTCAATCCACAAATACAAATTAGCGATGACCCAAACATACCATTATTTATCAAACGAGGCACAGCTAATATTGCGCCACTCAAGATTAAGTCGCTCATTGATTATAGTTCCTATGGCGCTCTTTACATTCCCTGCGCGGCGTTAGAATTAAATGAGATGACTTTTGGCACTCGTGTGCCGGAGCAAGATGCATTCTTTTTTGCCGAAAACCGCTGCGCTGCACTACAGAAAGTCGGATTGTTAGCTCAATTAACGCCAAAAGAACAAGCCAAAGAAGCGTTAGAAAAACTATATCAATACGGCTGGACTCCCGAAATGGCCTATCAGTTGCCTTATTATTATCATGTTGAATCCATCAATTATCCCTATAAATACATTAGTGAATATGGTCGTTATGGTGTTGATGAACATTTGTGTAATTATTCTGTTGCCAGTATTGATACTGATGAATTGTATTATGAAGGGTCAGTTGAGCCATTAACAAAGACCAGTTTTGCGGCAATATGGGCTCTAAATTCAGGCTCTTTACCGATTAAAGTTGACGATCGTACTATTGTTATTGATTTGGTTAACGATACAGATCCTAAAGGCGCTCATCGCGAATTCTTTTCTCGTTCAAAGGGGGAAAGTGATGTTGATTATAATTTATCAGGTGCAATTTGCCTGCGAGATAAACTATCAGAAAGGCGAGTTCTCGATGGTTTAGCTGCTGTGACTGCGACAGGTAAATTAAATCAAATAAAAACGATTATAGTACACGGTCAATTAAATGTGAAAAATTTACCTGACTACTCTTCTCGAGCTTATGCGGCATTAAATAGCTTTGTTGAAGGCAGTTTTTCTAACTTACGTTATATTGAAGTTGAAAATGCCAGCTATCTTAGCGGTGAGCTACCTTTTGATAATACGTTAGTTGCTCTGGACTATTACGGCGAAAGTGCGATGAATTGGTTGTGGAGTAATTTAAATTCCAATACCACATTACCAGATAGTCAAATGATTCGCGCTAAAGCAAGAGAGGGCGAGATTGGACTTGCACCATCAGTGACTAAAGCAAATTTAGTTCCAATTGTGCAGACGGCAAAACAAAATGATTATATTCGCATCGCAAATGGTACAATCGAATTACCAATAGCGAATTAATACTTACTATTTTGGGATAAAATTTAAGCGAATTTAGGTTCGCTTTTTTTGTTTTTAATTGTTATGAAAGTGTAAATTTATTTTCTTCATGTAAACTATTTGTAAAGAAATGGAATTTTATTTTTATGATTATTTATTTTTATTTTAAAATAATTTATTAATAATAATCAATATAATAAATTTTATTTATTAGGTTTTGACATAAGTCAAATTTCCACTATATGATAAAGACTAGATAAAAAAATTGTGAACTCAGTTACCAAAATCATGATTATTTGCTTGATTATCTTTACAATATATGAGGTAATAATAACGAAGATTAATTGCGCAGCACGAACTTTGTTTTAGCATTAAGATTGTAAATGTATTTTTCATTGGTTTCTTATGTTTTACTCAGTTGGCTGTTGTAGTAGTCTTAAAAACAGCCTCAGTAGGCAAGAAATTAATTTTAGCAGGAAACTTAATAATGACTAAGAAAACTGGCCAAGTAAAATGGTTCAACGAAAGTAAAGGTTTTGGTTTTATCACTCCAACAGATGGTAGTAAAGATGTGTTTGTTCACTTTTCAGCAATCACTGGAGACGGGTTCAAAACATTAGCAGAAGGGCAAAAGGTCGAGTTTGCTATTCAAGACAGCCCGCGTGGTCCAGCAGCTGCTGAAGTTGTTGTACTATAAATAAACCGCTTTGATGAGAAAATCCGCTGCTTGCAGCGGGTTTTTTTTATCGACAAAAACATGTAAACTATTTTTTTTATTTTTGTGTACATGATGAGGTCAGTGTGTTTTATTTGATTGTTGTAACGATTATTTGGTCCTTTTCATTTAGTCTGATTGGTGTGTATTTGAGCGGTCAAGTTGATACTTGGTTTGCTGTTTTAGTTCGTATTATGCTTGCTTTGTTAGTTTTTTTACCTTTCTTACGTTTACGTTATTTTTCGATTAAGCAAATTACTTTGCTCGCGCTAGTTGGTGCTTGCCAATTAGGTATAATGTATATTTTTTATTATCGTGCTTTTGACTATATTACAGTGCCTGAATTACTATTATTTACCATTTTCACCCCAATTTATATTACACTTATCTACGATATTTTGCAGAAACACAAATTAAGAACCTACTATTTATTAACCGCTAGTTTGGCGGTTGTTGGCACAGCAATTATTCGCTATGATCATATCTCCGCCGACTTTGTTCAGGGATTTTTATTGATTCAAGGTGCAAACATCAGTTTTGCTATCGGACAAGTAGGCTATAAGCGTATAATGGAGGTTTATCACTTACCGCATCGATATGCTTTTGCTTGGGTATATATCGGTGCCGCTATTGTGGCTGTTATTTGCTGGTTTATGTTTGGTCACTCGGCGCGTTTACCGACAACATTAACACAATGGTCAATTTTAATTTGGCTTGGTATTGTCGCTTCAGGTGTCTGTTACTTTTTGTGGAACTATGGGGCAACAAAAGTGGATTCTGGTACACTGGCAATTATGAATAATTTACTTATACCTGCTGGAATTTTAGTCAATGTCATTATTTGGCAGCAGCAAATTGATTGGTTAAGGTTCCTAATCGGTGGCGGTATCATTGTTTTAGCACTAGCTGTTCAACAGTATGTGAGCCATGTTACCGTAAAAAAAGCCATCTAAATTAGATGGCATGGTTATAAAATGAAAAAATAAAGCAGTGGCACATATTAAGACAGGTAAACAAAATAGAAGTTCCATAAAAAAACACTTTTTTTTAAAAAAAAATTAACCAAATGATTTTATTAAAATAAATATGATATGTTCTTATTATAATTCTCACCAATGTCGATCTTGCTCCTGGTTAGAAAAACCGTACGCCAGACAGATACACGATAAACAAGCAATGCTATCTCAAAAGTTAAATGAGTTTAACCCTGAGGTGATTTTAGATCCGATTATGAGTGAGCAAGTTGCTTTTCGTAATAAAGCTAAAATGGCCGTTTTAGGTACGGTGGAAAAACCAATACTAGGCATAATGACCGATGGTAATGCTGTCGATTTATGTGATTGCCCCCTTTATTCTCCCGTAATGCGCTCAACACTATATCAACTCAGAACGTTAATTAAGCAATTGCAGTTAGTTCCCTATAACATTCGCAAGAAAAAAGGGGAAATTAAATTTATTATTCTAACTGAGGCCAAAGGTCAATTTATGCTGCGAATTGTTTTGCGCTCAGAAAAAGAACAATCAAAAATCACTCATGCTTTAGCTGAAATACAACAAAATATGCCACAATTGATCGTGATCTCGATTAATATTCAGCCAGAGCATTCGGCGGTTCTTGAAGGCCCACAAGAATTTATTTTGACGCAGCAACAACAGTTCCCGATAACGATGAATAATATCCCATTATTCATACAAAAAGGCAGCTTCTTTCAGACAAACACCGCTGTCGCCAGTCAGTTATATGCCACAGCTAAACAATGGTTAGACTCATTAAATGTTAATGCTATCTGGGATCTATTTTGTGGCGTGGGCGGATTTGGACTACATTGTATTACTGCGCAAAGGCAATTAACGGGCATTGAAATTAATCAAGAAGCGATAGCGTGTGCAAAATTATCAGCTCGTTTAATGGATTACAACAAAATTAGCTTCCAGTCATTGGATGCGGCAAAATTTGCCTATTCACAACCAAACTCGCAACCTGATCTTGTTTTAGTTAACCCACCTCGTCGTGGTTTAGGTCAAGCGTTAGCTGATTATTTACATCAAATGTCATCACAATATATTTTATATTCAAGTTGTAATTTAGACAGTTTAGTTGCTGATTTAAAGGTCTTAACACAGTATCAAATCCAATGTGTGCAGTTATTTGACATGTTTCCTCATACCGAACATATGGAAATTCTCGTACTATTAAAAAATACCCAATATAATAAGGACATCAAATGAAAACAATTGGCTTAATTGGTGGGATGAGTTGGGAAAGCACGGTGACTTATTATCAAGTGATTAATCGAGTCATTCAAGCGGAGCTTGGTGGTTTACATTCAGCAAAATGCATTATATATAGCGTTGATTTTCAAGAAATAGAGCAGTGTCAAGTCAATGGGAATTGGGATAAAAGTGGCAAAATTTTAGCACAAGCCGCTGCCAGCTTACAGCAATCTGGTGCTGACTTTATTATTGTCTGCACAAATACTATGCATAAAGTATTCGCTGATATTCAAATGGCAATCACTATCCCTATTTTACATATTGCCGAAACAACGGCACTATCATTAAAAACACAGCACATTAAAAAAGTTGCGCTATTGGGCACTCAATATACGATGGAACAGAATTTTTATAAACAAGTCATCATGAATCATGGTATTGAGGTCATCATTCCTGCGCCAGAGGATCGGGCTATCATTAATAATATTATTTATCAGGAATTATGTTTGGGCCTTATCAAGGCTGAGTCTAAACGTGCTTTTTTAACGATTATGCATAAATTAGCTAACGATGGCGCACAAGGTATTATTTTAGGCTGTACCGAAATTGGCTTATTAATCAAACAAACCGATACCGCGATTGCTTTATTTGATACTTGCTTTATACATGCGCAATACGCAGCACTTGAGGCGGTTGGCCGACATAAGTAAAAATATTTATCCTAATTGGCTAGTATAAAAAGCCCATAAAGTTATGGTATGATGAGTCAATATTGTCGTAATAGTTGCCGTGATGGAGGCCATTTTGATTCCTGATGTATCGCAAGCATTAAGCTGGTTAGAGAAACACTATACCGTTTTAGATGGAATTCAACGAGGCGTTGAAAGAGAAACGCTACGTATTTTACATGATGGAACCTTATCAAAAACACCTTTTCCACTTGAAATTGGTTCTGCCTTAACACATCCATGGATTACTACTGATTTCGCTGAATCAATGCTTGAATTTATAACGCCAGTTAATACCAATATTGATTATATGCTGACTTTTTTAAAGGACTTACATCGTTATGCTAATGTACATATTGATGATGAATTGATGTGGCCATTAAGTATGCCATGTTTTGTCGCTAATGAAGATGAGATCACTTTAGCGCAATACGGCACATCTAATGAAGGGTTATTAAAAACGCTTTATCGACAAGGGTTAAAGAATCGTTATGGGGCAATGATGCAAACGATTTCAGGAGTGCACTATAACTTTTCGCTGCCTCCTGCATTTTGGCAAGCTAGATATAACATCAACGATGCTCAGGAAGGCAAAGATGTCATTTCAGCCGGCTATTTCAATATTATTCGTAACTATTATCGATTTGGTTGGGTTATTCCTTATTTATTTGGTGCTTCACCATCGGCATGTGGGTCATTTATCAAAGATCCCGAAAAATTAAAAGAATTCACTAAACAGACCAATGGTAACTGTTATCTACCTTACGCGACGTCATTACGTTTAAGTGATATCGGTTATACCAACAATGCACAAAAACAGCTTGGTATTACATTTAATGATTTAGCCACTTATGTGAAAGGCTTAACCAAAGCAACGCACACTAAATCGGCTGAGTTTAGTAAAATTGGCATAAAAGTTGATGGTCAATATCGACAAATTAATGACAATATCTTACAGATTGAAAATGAGTTCTATGCACCAATCAGACCAAAACGAGTGCCGAAAAATGACGAAACACCATCGGACGCATTGTTGAGAGCGGGAATTGAATACATTGAAGTGAGATCTTTAGATATTAATCCATTCTCACCAATTGGTATTACTGAAGAACAGATCCGTTTTGTTGATCTGTTTTTAATTTGGTGTGCACTTGCACCATCGCCGGAAATGAGTAGTGAAGAGTTGCAATGTACTAAAGTGAATTGGAATAGAGTGATTATGGAAGGTCGAAAACCTGATCAAATTATTAGTATGGGATGTGGGAGTTATCATCAGCCTCTAGCGAAAGTCGGGCATGACCTATTTAAGGATTTATTGCAAGTGGCAGACGTACTTGATCATCAAGATGAACAAAAATCTTATCGTAGAGTGTGTGAACGGCTCAACATTATGTTCGATCATCCAGAACTGACATTATCAGCAAGAACATTACAGGCAATTAGTGATCTTGGGACGGCTAAATTTGGTTTAGCATTGGCTAAGCAATATAAACAGCAGCTTAATGCTGAACCTTTACGTATTCTAACTGAAGGTGATTTTAATTATCAAAAAATCCAATCCATCGCTAAGCAGAAACAAAAAGAGCAAAATCAAACATTGTCATTTGATGATTATCTTAAACAGATGAGGTAATGGTGCTGGGTGATAAGGGGTAATATGAATAAGTTTATCGGACTTTTACCTAATCATGATTACGTTATACGTTATCTTGGTGATAATAACATTGAACTTATCGAGCCCCACCAACAGATTATTGTTGATCAGCCACTCATTGTGGCTAATCAATTAAGTATCTTAGTGTGGAATATTTTCAAACAAAAACGTGCCGATAGCTTGGCTTTTTTAGAAAAATATTTAGATCAAACCCAACTTATTTTGCTGCAAGAAGCGCAAACTACACCAAGGTTACTGAATTTTATTCGTAAAAATCACAAAGTTGCCGATCATGTTCCTGCTTACTTTTTTAATGACAGCTATGCTGGTGTGATGACGATAGCCAATGCTAAACCTATCTCTGCTATTGCTTTTAAAGAAAAAGAACCGTTGATAAGAATTCCTAAATCGGCTTTAGTTACCCAATATCGCTTACCTAATACTACACAGAGCTTATTAGTTGCCAACATTCATGCCGTCAACTTTAGTTTTGGGGTCAAGATTTATCGTCAGCAAATAAGAATGCTACTAAATCGAATACAATTGCACGAAGGACCTGTGATACTAGCCGGTGATTTCAATGCCTGGAGCCGCCAGCGGCTACATTTACTCTATAATTTAGTTCGGATGATGAATTTAAAACCCGTTAACTTCACAACGGATTTACGCAAAACATTTATGGGGCGGCCTCTGGATTTTGTTTTTTATCGTGGCCTAAAGATTGAGCAGGCTTCAATTTTACACACCAATACCTCAGATCATAATCCCTTATTTGTCAGTTTTAGCCTTTGATCATTGTGACTTCGTGATCTGCCTACTAGCATTATTCAATGTGATCATTACGAACTGCCATTTTTAATATTAATGGTCAGTTTCTCGCCCGGCTTAAGTTTATTTGAGTTTTGAATCTTATTCCATTGCAGAAGATCACTGACGCTAACTTTATGATTTTTAGCAATTAAATACAGGTTATCGCCTGATTTTACGCGATAGATAATCTGGCTATAACGTTTATGCTCTTTTTCGTAATAATTAATCTCTCGATCAGTAATTTTAACGTATTTATTATTCGTTAAATTAGGATCGGCATTCGTGTATTTTGTTTCGATTGTATTGGGCTGAACTTGCAGTAAATCGATGATATCTGAGCTAACTAAATGAGATGCGCTTAATTTGGTATATAGTGCAGGTGCATAATTAGCTGGAATAAATAAGTGATATGGGCCTTTAACGACTTTTTTGGTATAAGCTGCGTTATATTCCAGTAATTCATCAAGTGAAATACCCGCATAATCAGCGATTTTATCGAGGCTAATTTGTTCTGACAAATCAAACTTGACTAATGAATTCGCATATACGCAATTCGGTAGCGAGATGCGATATTGGTCATTGTGACGAATAATATTGGTAATGGCTAAAAACTTAGGCACATATTGCATCGTCTCTTTCGGCAAATTTAGTGCCCAGAAATTGGTGGGCAGACCTTTTGATTTATTCCAGGTTATCGCTTTTTGTACACGGCCTTCGCCTGCATTATAAGCTGCAAGCGTTAGTAACCAATCACCATCAAAACGTTGGTTGAGGTATTGCAATAGATTAATAGCGGTATCGGTTGATTCAATCAGATCTCGCCTTGGATCATACCAATTATTTTTGGTCAAACCATATTGTTTGGCGGTAATTGGCACAATCTGCCATAATCCTGCTGCTTTAGCATAAGATGTTGCGAGTGGATCATAAGCACTTTCAATTAAAGGAATTAAAGCTAACTCCACAGGCATATTACGTTCATTAAGCTGGTTTACAATATAATAAATATAAGGCTCTGAGCGTAATATATTGGTTTCAAACGAATTCTTATTTTTGATGATTTTATCTTTTTCAATCATGATCCGTTTATTATCAGGAATTTTAATTTGTAACTGGTTTTGAATAAATGACCAAGGATCTTGTGTGATTAATGTGTAGTTTGAATTATCAGCTATTGTAACATTTGTTTTTACTCGTTTTTGGGTCACACTGCCCAATGTATTGGGTGATTGCGTATTTTGACATCCACTTATCAAAATCGTGAGTAAAAGAAGAAGAGCAATGCGCATTTTGACTAATCAGTTAGTATACAGTGGCGCGCATTATACCTAAAAACTGTCTTTTTGTGTCCTAAAAAATTTAAACAGTTCTAATTCATTATGAAAATTGAATTTTTTTTGTAAATTTACCTCATCACAACGTAAAAACAGGTTGATATCTTTTTCTTGTACAATTGTCGATGGTAAGGTGATAGCTTGATGTTTGATATGTTGCTCATATTGAGTAATTATCATATCTTCTGGTACAAGGGTTGCTGCGAATTTAAGATTACTAAGCGTGTATTCATGGGCGGCACAGACGATGGTATCATTAGGTAAGGCTTTTAATCGATTAAGTGAAGTCAACATTTGTGCATGCGTCCCTTCAAAAAGCCGTCCGCAGCCTGCCGAAAACAGGGTGTCACCACAAAATAAATACGGTTTAGCGTAATAAGCAACATGACCCAGTGTGTGGCCGGGGACTGGGATAATCTCAAATGTTAACTCACCAAAGTTGATTGATGTGTCTGGCGATATTTTTGTGATCGGTAAATCAATTTCATCAGGTCCAAATGCTGGCAAATTGGGGTAGCGCTGCTGCAAGCTACCCACACCATCAACATGATCATGATGATGATGGGTGAGCAAAATGGCTATTGGTGATAAATGATGGGTTGATAAGTAATCAATGACTGGCGATGCTTCACCTGGATCAACAATGATAACTTGATGCTGTGAATTTTCAAGTAACCAAATATAATTATCAGTTAAAGATGGAATAATATGTAATTTGTACTTAGTCACTGTGCCTCCCTAATGATGCTAATTATGACGCATCAGCGATAAAACCATCATCTTGATATTTTGGATTATTGGCCGATTCTTTAGCAATAATATCACAACGTTCATTTTCAATATGACCTGCGTGCCCTTTAACCCAAATCCACTCAATTGCATGTTGAGTTACAACACGATCTAAGCGGCACCATAAATCGGCATTTTTTACCGGCTTTTTATTGGCGGTTTTCCAGCCATTTTTTTTCCAATTATGAATCCATGATAAAATACCATTACGTAAGTATTGGCTATCGGAATAGAGCTTTACTGCACATTTTTGTGTTAATGCTTCGAGTGCAATAATTGCAGCAAGCAGTTCCATGCGGTTATTGGTTGTTAAAAAATAGCCCTCAGTTAAGATACGTTCTTTTTGCTGATATTTTAATATTGCAGCATATCCACCAGGACCTGGATTACCAAGGCATGAACCATCAGTGTAAATATCGATTTTTTTTAGCATACTCAATTAGCATTTTTTAAATTGCAAAATAAACGGTAAACTATATTACAGAATTAATCTAGATTAAAAAACCCTAAATCGCCAATGAATAGTAAAAATATGATAACACCAAATAGACAAATTGTACTTGATACCGAAACAACGGGTATGAATCAAGACGGAAAAAATCATTATGAAGGCCATAAAGTGATTGAAATCGGTGCGGTTGAGGTTGTTAATCGCCGTTTGACCGGCAATCACTTTCATGTCTATATTAATCCGATGCGCCTTGTTGATGAGGGCGCATTTGCCGTGCATGGGATTAGCGATGACTTTTTAAAAGATAAGCCGATTTTCAGTCATATTGCACACGACTTTATCCAGTTTATTGATGGCGCAGAGCTAATTATTCATAATGCATCGTTTGACGTGGGATTCATGGATTATGAATTTAGGCTGGCAAACATAGATTTTGTTACCGCTGCGCACTGTGTTGTGACCGATACCTTAGCAATGGCTAGGCGTATTTTCCCCGGTAAACGTAATAACTTAGATGTGCTGTGTGAGCGCTATCAAATTGACAATTCACATCGAACGCTACATGGCGCGTTGTTAGATGCTGAAATCTTAGCCGAAGTTTATTTGGCGATGACCGGTGGACAAACATTACTTACTTTTAATCACGATGAAGCGGGGAATGCTAATTCATCGGTGATGCAAGAACGAATAGCTAAAATCAATCGTGATGATTTTAATCTAAAAGTCATTAAAGCCACTGAAGATGAGCTTGTTATTCATAATGAATGGTTAGATAAAATCGATAAAAAAAGCGGTGGGGCGATTTGGCGTAAATAAGCATAGGGATGTTTTGGTGATGAATTTATGTGCAGTTGATTGCTAGGAATGCAAAATTTTATTGACGATATTCAAATAAATCTTTAATATCTCGCCTACTTTAAGACACAGTTTTGTCGTGAAGAAATAAAACGCGGAGCGGTAGTTCAGTTGGTTAGAATACCTGCCTGTCACGCAGGGGGTCGCGGGTTCGAGCCCCGTCCGTTCCGCCAATTTTATAAAATATAGATTTTTAGAAAGGTGCTGAATTCAGCGCCTTTTTTTATGCCGTTTATTTTTTAAATGCTAGTGTTCATGCTCACAACGTGACTGCGCGTAAACATTCCCGTAATTGATAACTTATTTATAATGGTTTAACATCTATTTTACGATTAACCATAGACACCATAATAATTTTAGTGTAAATTGTTTGCTATCTCTTATGAGATTCCTCTCTGTTTATCCACCTAGTTGAATAATTTTAGTGATCAGTCTTTGTGGACGGTACAATATTTTAAAGTAATATCAAATTGTGTTAATTAAGTTAAAACGTTTTATTGTATAAAGAGATGACATTTAGACTATTCATTACGTGTATTAATACAAAATGTTAATTGCGTGGATATAAACAAACAACGAATTAATCATATCGAAATTATCCTCAAGAACCTATTAAACTATGAATCTAACCGAACTAAAAACTAAACCTGTATCAGAGCTTGTTACACTAGGCGAAAAAACAATGGGGCTTGAAAACTTAGCCCGTTTACGTAAACAAGATATTATTTTTGCTATATTAAAGCAGCACGCAAAAAGTGGCGAAGACATTTTTGGCGATGGCGTACTTGAGATTTTGCAAGACGGCTTTGGTTTTTTGCGTTCAGCCGACAGCTCTTACCTAGCCGGTCCTGATGATATCTATGTTTCACCAAGTCAAATTAGACGCTTCAATTTAAGAACTGGTGATACAATATCAGGCAAGATTAGACCACCGAAAGAAGGCGAGCGTTATTTTGCATTATTAAAAGTCAATGAAGTCAATCATGATAAACCTGAAGATGCCCGAAACAAGATCCTATTTGAAAACTTAACGCCACTCCATGCCAATTCAAGACTTCGTATGGAACGCGGTAACGGTTCTACTGAAGATTTAACGACTCGCGTATTAGATTTAGCATCACCAATCGGTAAAGGTCAGCGTGGTTTAATTGTTGCACCGCCAAAAGCCGGTAAAACCATGTTGCTACAAAATATTGCACAAAGCTTAGCAACCAATTACCCTGAATGTGAATTAATGGTGTTACTGATTGATGAGCGCCCAGAAGAAGTCACGGAAATGCAGCGTTTAGTTAAAGGTGAAGTGATTGCCTCAACATTTGATGAGCCCGCTGCGCGCCATGTGCAAGTAGCTGAAATGGTGATTGAACGCGCTAAACGTTTAGTCGAACATAAAAAAGACGTAATTATCCTTTTAGACTCCATTACCCGTTTAGCGCGAGCATACAACACAGTTGTTCCTTCGTCAGGTAAAGTATTAACCGGTGGTGTGGATGCTAATGCATTACACCGTCCAAAACGCTTTTTTGGGGCAGCGCGTAATGTTGAAGAAGGCGGAAGCTTAACAATTATTGCAACTGCGTTAGTTGATACCGGTTCTAAAATGGACGAGGTTATCTACGAAGAGTTTAAAGGCACGGGGAATATGGAATTACATCTTTCTCGCAAAATCGCGGAACGCCGCGTGTTTCCGGCAATTGATTTTAACCGTTCTGGTACACGTAAAGAAGAGTTAATGACGTCATCTGATGAGTTACAAAAAATGTGGATTTTGCGTAAGATCCTCAACCCAATGGGTGAAATCGATGCGATGGAATTCTTGATTGATAAGTTATCAATGACTAAAACAAATGAAGAGTTTTTCGATATGATGAAACGTTCATAAGCGTTATCAATTAAAAGTATAGCGAATAATTTAACTTAATGATTGTTAGTCATAAAAAGTTGCTTCATTTAAGCAGCTTTTTTTATTGATTTAAATGTGGTTTAATAGCCAAGTAAATTAATCAACTATGTGCGCATTCTTTATACTCTGATGACTTTATTATCATGGTCTTATCACGGTATTGGCTTAAGTGTTTTATCATACCTAAGTATCTTGGGAATACGCGATACTGAGCGAACAAAAGAGGTTTAAAATGTCTCAACAAGAAATTGGTGTTATCGGCATGGCGGTTATGGGCCGTAATCTAGCATTAAATATTGAAAGTCGTGGTTATTCTGTTTCTATTTATAACCGCTCTAAAGACAAGACGGATGAAGTGATGGCTGAGCATTCAGATAAGAATCTTGTTCCTTATTATTCTTTACCAGATTTCGTCAATTCACTGGAAAAACCTCGTCGCGTTCTGATTATGGTTCAGGCTGGTAAAGGCACTGATGCGGTTATTGATGAGCTAAAACCGCTGCTAGATAAAGGCGATATTATTATTGATGGTGGAAATGCTTACTTTGAAGATACCATTCGTCGTAATCAAGCGCTATCTGATGCAGGCTTTAATTTTATTGGCACCGGTGTTTCAGGTGGTGAAGAAGGTGCGCTTAAAGGGCCTTCAATCATGCCTGGTGGTCAAAAAGAAGCTTACCAACTTGTTGCGCCAATTCTTGAAAAAATTGCTGCAAAAGCTAACGGCGAACCTTGCGTTGCCTATATTGGGCCAAATGGCGCAGGTCACTATGTAAAAATGGCACATAATGGTATTGAGTATGGTGATATGCAATTGATTGCCGAAAGTTATTCACTATTAAAACACGCTGCTGGCTTATCTAATGATGAATTGGCCCATGTTTTTACCCAGTGGAACCAAGGTGAGCTTAATAGCTATTTGATCGAAATCACGGCCGATATTTTTAACTATAAAGAGCCATCGGGTCAGCATTTAGTTGATGTTATTTTAGATGCCGCGGGTAATAAAGGAACAGGTAAATGGACTAGCCAAAGTGCTTTAGATTTAGGTGAGCCATTATCATTGATTACCGAGTCCGTATTTGCGCGTTATTTATCTGCAATTAAAGATCAACGTGTTGCTGCATCTAAAGTACTCAGTGGTCCAAAAATCACTGTTCAAGGTGATAAAGACGCCCTGATTGAGAAAATTCGTAAAGCACTTTACTTAGGTAAAATTATCTCTTATGCACAAGGTTTTGCGCAATTAAAAGCGGCCTCAGAGCATTATCAATGGAATCTCAATTATGGTGAGATTGCTAAAATCTTCCGTGCTGGTTGTATAATTCGCGCGCAATTTTTACAAAAAATCACTGACGCGTATGCTGGCAATCATGATGTGGCGAACCTACTCTTAACGCCATACTTTAAACAGACAGTTGAAGACTATCAACAATCATTAAGAGACGTTGTGTCACTTGCTGTGCAAAATGGTATTCCTGTGCCAACGTTATCGGCAGCAATCGCTTATTATGATAGCTATCGGAGTGCTGTGTTACCTGCTAACTTGATTCAAGCTCAGCGTGATTATTTTGGTGCTCATACTTATAAACGCACTGACAAAGACGGTGTGTTCCATACTGATTGGATGGGAATTGAAGGCTAGTCGATATTAGTCCCAATGATTGATGATAAAGGCGGTTTTTTTACCGCCTTTTTTATGTCTGCTATTTAATATGATGGTGATTAACCAAATAGGGCTTCTAACCACTGTACACCAAAGGCGCCCGGCGCTAGCATCACAAATGCCCATACTGGCGCTGAGCTCACATTGGCAATATTAAATTTAAACCATGGCATATGCATGGCACCGGCGATAAGTGGCACGACCGCTCGAAGCGGGCCAAAAAAGCGACCGATAAACACACCGGTTAAACCATAACGATGAAAAAACTGCTCCGCTCGGTAAACGGTTTTTGGATGTTTATTCAATGGCCAAGCATGAATAATTTGCTGATGATAATGTTTACCGAGCCAAAATGATACCCAGTCTCCCATAATTGCGCCGGCTGAAGCCGCTAAAAATGTCGGCATGAATGGAATGAGATCGGCGCCGATTAACGCACCAGATGCGAGTAAAATTGCGGTTGCTGGCAGTAAAAGTGAGATAATCGCTAGCGATTCACCAAAAGCTAACAGAAAAATAACCGGTATGGACCATACCTGATTATGCTCGATGAACGTCATTATCGTTTGTGTGATTTCATGTATCGACATAAATTACTTCGCTCAAATAGATTCTGTTTCTTTATTTATTTTCCTATTTTACAATAAAGTCGTATGATTACATATACAAATATCGGCAAAATTGAGTAAGCTAAAGGTAATAGCATGGTTCTGACAACGCAAACAGTTAACGTCAATAAATTTAATGATCACATCTTCAAACCCACACAACTCGATATGATTGCGATAGAAAAACCAGTAGCACTGATTTATAACGGTATTTCTCATGTGGTCATGATGGCCACGCCCAAAGATTTAGCACACTTTGCGTTAGGATTTTCGCTAACAGAGCGAATTATTGATAATCCAAATGAAATTTATGGTATTGATATTGAAGAAACGCCAAAAGGCATTGAAGTACATATCGAATTATCCTCACGTCGCTTTATGCAGCTTAAAGCGCAACGGCGTAATTTAACCGGTAGAACGGGATGTGGTATCTGTGGTACCGAGCAAATTGATCAAGTCTGTAAATTATCAGCAAATTTGCCAACTACCACCCAAATTATGTTGCAGCATTTTGTCGATGCTCCCAACAATTTAAAACGAGTACAAGTGGTTGGTGAACAAACTGGTTGCACGCATGCGGCGGTGTGGCTGAGTACTCAGGGGCAATTTATTGCTGGCTTTGAAGATATCGGTCGTCATGTTGCGTTAGATAAGCTGCTAGGCTATCGTGCTAAACAGCACGATCAGCAAGGTATCATTTTAGTTTCCAGCCGAGCGAGTTATGAAATGGTGCAAAAAGTTGCCAATTGTGGCGTTGAAATTTTATTCGCGGTATCGGCTGCAACCTCAATGGCTGTCGAGATGGCAGAGCAGTGCAATTTGACGCTGGTCGGCTTTTTTCGTGGCGAAAAAGGCGTCGTTTATTCAGGTAAACATCGGCTGATTGATTAGCAGTTAATGTGATTGCACGGTAGGGTTAACCAATCAGCTTTAGCATATTAAAATTAAACGATTGTTTTAAATCCGTTGATGATTTGAAAATAAACAAGGTACTGTATAAAGGCCTTATCAAAGTAGATAAGGTCTTTATGATAAAAATTGCATGAGTTAGAGCCAGTAATGCTGCGTGCGTTATTTAATACGTAGCCGACTATCAGAATCTGTTTTTAGACTAAATACGGTATTTGCATCTAGGTCATTATTTAACACGGCTTGAACCCAGATCGTGTGGTCATCTAATTGTAGCGTAGCGAGCACGCAGCCTGTTTCGCGCCAATTGTCATCAATTTGCTGTAATAACGTATCACCAATTTGTGGCAATGAATCGCTATGGCCAGTTAACAGGTATAATGCGCGTTTATTCATACCACGAAACTGGGCACGGGCGACCATCTCTTGCCCACAATAGCAGCCTTTATCGAAGCTGATCGCGTTAAAATTTTGCAAGTTAAAGGCTTGTGGTAAGTATTGGTTACTGACCGGCAAATCAATAATGGGGTAATTAGCTTCAAGATCTAATAACGACCACTGTTGACTCGTGACTGATTGCTCGGTCGCGAAAGGGAGCGCTGCAAGTTCATTTGGCTGACCGATGATGATATAGCGTGTGGTTGGAAAATCGATTTTTAAGTAGGTAATATTGCCTTGGGTTAGGCAGTTTTGTTCATCACCAAAGCATGATTCAATCGATGATAAGACCGTTTGCACAGTTTGACCTGCAATGCCAATCATGGTTAAATCTGTTTCGATTGCAAAGCTAACTTTTGAGAAAATAGCGTATTTTTTTAGCTCTTTTAGTTGAGCCTCGACAACACTTTTGCGTTCAATATAGTAAATATCATCGCCACGTTTAAACAGCAGCATATTACTCCACACTTTCCCTTTAGGATCACACTGCGCAGTAAATAAAAAATGTGTATCGTTTAACAGATCAAGATTATTGGTGACTTGACCCTGGAAGAATTTATGATTATCAGCACCAGAAACTTTGATAAGTTGCCAATCATCTAATTGAATTTTGCTAAGTGGCAGTGAGTTTGATGTATACAACATGATAAGTCGCCTTATTGATCATTTTCTGCAATAGTATCTTATAAGTATAATCGCTCTCTATCATAAAACACAATCACAACTCTTAGCGATGATAAAAAATAGGTTAATGGTCTAACAACAGTAGACGATTAACCCAATAAGCGAAACTAAGGGTAAAATCCTGCGTATAAAGTATTTACTGCCTGGCCCACTCTCGGACCCATGCCTAAAATCAGCGCTTGATCAATTAAGACGATGCGTTTATTTTTCCAGGCATTGGTGTGGTTAACACCAGCAAATTGTGCCAGATTTTCGATACCACCAATCGCATCGATCGATTGTGATGTCACGACAATCACATCAGGATTGGCAACAATTAAGGCTTCGCTACTGTAGTTTTTATAGTTGTTATGTGTGGCAATATTATTACCACCAGCAAGTGTGATTAGGCTATCGGCAACGGTATTTTTCCCTGCTACTTGAGTCACGCCCGACATACTTAATAAAAATAAAACATTTGGTGCATGATCTTCTTGCACAATTTTATCTTCAACTATAGCGACATCACTCGCAATGGCGCTAATGAGTTGTTTTGCCTGCTCACTTTTATGCAACCTATCGCCAATTTTTTCGATATTGCTAAATAGCAACGTGAGATCATTTGGCACGCGTTGTAGCGATAAAATATCCACGTCAGCTGTGGCTAACTGAGCAAAAATTGGTGATGGGCCCGAATCTTGCCAGGTAATAAATAACGTTGGCTTGAGCGATAAAATCCCTTCAATACTGAGCTGTTTCCAATAACCAATTTGTGGCAATGATTTGACTTCTGGCGGATAGGTACTGGTCATATCGACGCCAACTAACTCATCTTGTGCTTGCAGCAGATAAATAATTTCGGTAATTGAACCGCCAGCGATAATAATACGTTCTTGTGAATAACTCAGCGGTGCAAACATCGTTAATGTGATGATAATAAATTGTCTTAAATGATAGATCATAATTGCATATCCTCTAAAATAGCAAACTCGCGCTAATAACCGTATTAAATTTTGCTGCCGGAATAGTTTCCCTTGCCGTGGTATAATTTTTGTTAAGCAAGTTATTTAAATCGATACCGATTTGATACTGTCTTTCACGACCAAATGATGCCGTCAGCGAGAAATTAAGCGTTGCCCAGCCCGAGTAATGATAGGTGTCATCGCCACTGCGTTTAGCGGTATCAGTTGCTGCGCGAATAAATAGATTACTATCAAAATCGGTGTTAATAGCATCCCAAATCGTACTATTTTTTACCCCAAACGTACTTGATAAAGCAGGACTACCACTGTCGAATGTTTGATAACTTGAGGTATGCAGTTGGCGGCGTATATAGTTGGCCGTCAGATAAGGCACGAAATCCCAGTCAAGATACTCGATGGATAATTCTACACCATAGGTTCTGGCTTTATCCGCATTAATATAATATTGGTTCGTTGAACCCACTGCGCCATTACAGATCGCCGAACCATTACAGTATTGATCCGTGATATAGTTTTTCGCATCTGAATAGTAAATTGCCGAGTCGATCAACCAACGATTATTATTAAAACGTAGTCCTATTTCATAGTTGTTTGATTTTTCAGGTTTAAGATCGGGATTCCCGTATAGCACTTGCGAGTGGGCGGCGGTGATACCATAAAGATGAGCTAAAGTTGGGTAAACATAACCTTGCGCAAATGATGCTCTTAATAACGTATTTTCAATACCTTGATAGGTCATGCCGGTGGCAACGACAAAATTATGATGATGATCGGTTCGTGGCGAGTCAACGGTCGTGGTTGAGGTTTGCGAACCAGACACTGGGGTTTTGGTTTGTGTGCTATGGCCTTTTTTCAGTTCAGATTCAATCCAGTATTGTCTTATGCCGATATTCCAGTTGATGTCTTTGGTGAGTGACCAATCGTTTTGAGCAAATACGGCAATAGTCGATTGTTGCCACTTATTATTTTGTAAGGATCGTTCGACATAATCCCGACTTGGAATCGGAGTGTTAATGGTATTTTGGGTTAGTGAGGTTTGTTTAACATCATCTCGCTGATATTGCGCGCCAGTGATGAGATTGATATCGGGATGTAGCTTCCAGTTGATTTGACTGGTTAAGCCAACACTATTTTGCGTATCATCGGTATGGGTATTGGTGCCAATTTTCATGGTCGCAATCGGCACAATTAAAATATTATTGCGAAACTGACGTTCCAAACGTTGATAATAACCATCAACATGAATTTTATCAATCAGATTACTATCGACATCGTAGTCATAAAATAACCCAATTTTATCGCGTGCCAGCTTAGGAATTTTGAGCGAGAACTCTTTAATTTCAGGTGAGCCGGAAGCTAAGTTATAGTAAGTGCTAGTATCGACTTTATAATGCTCAAGTGACATGCCAAACTTATGTTGATCAAGGCGATAGCCTAACCAGGCACTGGCACTGTTATTGTCAAAATCAGTGTTTTTAAGTCGTCCTTCTTTCGTTTTACGATCGCCTTGGTCTGAATAAGTACCACTGAGTCGATAGTCAAAATTATCAACGGTGCCATAAATCGAGCCTTGCTCGGTAAAACCATCGGTTGCACCGTTATAAATGGATTTAAAATGTGCATTGAATTTTTTTTGATCTTCAGATCCTTTGCGCGTGATAAAATTAACAACGCCGCCGATGGCTTGTGAGCCATACAGTACTGAGTTAGGTCCTTTTACGACTTCAATTCTTTCAACCGACTCCATATCGATTAATACTCCGGCACTTGAACCATGGCCAGAGCGATGATAGGTAAGTTCTTGGCCATCAACCAAGATTAAAACACGAGACGGCTCCTCACCACGAATCATAATTTGTTTGCGCCCGGCTAATGAATTATCACTAATCTCAACACCAGGAATATCCCGCAGTGTTTCAATAATGGAATCACCATTTTGCTTTTTAATTTCATCCGAGTTGACAACGGCAACCGGCATTGGGCTCTCCCAGATTGATTTTTCACTGCGCTCTGAGGTGACAATAATCGTATCGAGGGCGGAGGCGACTTTATTTTTCGCTTTACTATTGACGGTTTCTTGAGCAGATACTTCAGTGATGGGTATAGCGGCAAGTAATGGCATAAAACAGGAAACACAAGCTTGACGGAACAGTTTCATAATTAACCTTAACTTAATGCAAATGAGAATTGTTATCAATTATATTGTAAGAGCGGAGTAAATCAAGTATAAAAGGAAATTAAATTTTATATTGCCAAATGATAATGATTATCGTTTAATATATTTAGGAAACTTGGAGAATACGATGAAATTAGAGCTTGAATCATTTTATGCAAAGCTTGATGGTACGCCTTTTACCGAGCGTTGGGCGGTGATGCCATTTCGTGGCGCGATGCCAGTTGGCGCGGATAAAATTAACGATACATGGCAGCAACTACACCAACATGCCATTACCAAAAACAAGCGTTTGCTGTACGTGCATATCCCATTTTGTGCGACCCACTGCTCGTTTTGTGGTTTTTATCAAAACCCACTACATAAACATGATACCGAGCGCTATACCCAGTATTTATTGCAGGATATTTTACTTAATGCTGATTCCGTTTTATATCAATCAGCTCCGATTCATGCGGTCTATTTTGGTGGTGGTACTCCTAGTGCTTTGACTGCTGATCAGCTGCACCGAATTATTACGACGCTACGTAAACATTACCCATTAACCCCCGATTGTGAAATTACCATTGAAGGCCGTGTGCTTAATTTTACCGATGAAAAGATTGACGCTTGCCTTGAAGCTGGCGCGAATCGTTTTTCTATCGGCGTACAGACTTTTGATACTGCGATTAGGAAACGACTTGCCAGAACCTCAGATAAGCAACAAACCATTAATTTTATTGAAAAATTAGGGTTGAGAGATAAAGCAACGGTAGTGTGTGATTTAATTTTTGGCTTACCTGAGCAAACAGTTGCGACCTGGCAGGAAGATTTAGCGATTGTGCGCGATTTACCACTCGACGGCGTGGATCTTTATGCGCTGAACTTGTTACCGACAACGCCATTATTTAAAAGCGTTGAAAATAACCGCGTTACATTACCGACGGTTACTGATAATTATCAGTTTTATCAAATGGGCGTTGATACGCTTACTGATTATGGTTGGCACCAGCTCTCTAATAGCCATTGGGGTAAAACGACCCGCGAACGTAACTTGTACAATATTCTCATCAAACAAGGAGCCGATTATTTAGCATTTGGTTCTTGTGCCGGGGGAAAATTACAGGATAAATCATTTATGGTGCAGCGTAATTTAGATCATTATTACGCTAATCTTGACCAAGGTAAAAAGCCCTTAGCGATGTTATTACAAGGTAATAAACAATTGAAATGGCTACATTTGCTACAAGGTGGCATTGAATGTGGCTGCGTTGATCTCAACGCGATAACGTCGCAGCCAGAATTATTAGCGCCACTCATTAACCAATGGTATCAAGCGGGGCTGATATGTGAAGATAAACTCTGCTTTAGATTAACAACACAAGGGCGATTTTGGGCGAGCAATTTATTAAGTGCACTACAAAAATTATTGTTGCAAATTAATGAACCGCAATTAGCTCAGATCGCAACTAAGCACCCTCACGCCGTGATGATGAAGGCGGATTCAGCAGCAGGGCTTGCAAGGGCAAAACACAGTCATGCTGCGCAATAGCCTTGCATAGTATTCATTTTGTAAGAAAAATTATTTAGGGGATAGTAGTAATGAGTAAATTAACATTAACCGAATTGATGGCAACCAATCCAGATGGCGCATTAGAAAAAATCGCGGCGGAGTACCAAGTGTCATTATTAACCGTGATTCAAGCATTACCACATTGCCGCCTATTAGCGGGCCAACATTTTGATCAGGTATGCCAAGCTGTCGAGCAGTGGGGGAATGTGACGATTTTAGTTAACACGCCTGATATTATTTTTGAGTTCTACGGCAATTTGCCAAGCGGTAAGCACGGTCATGGTTATTATAATTTGCAAGGTAAACAAGGTTTTAGTGGTCACATTAGTGCCCAACGCTGCCAGCATATCGCCTTTATTGAAAGAAAATTTATGGGCGTTGATACCGCATCAATCCTCTTTTTAAATGATGCAGGACAAGCGATGTTCAAAATTTTTGTTGGTCGTGATGAGCAGCGTAATTTGCAAGCTGAGCAGCTCAGTGCTTTCCGTCAACTTTCACAAATCAAATAGGCATGACAGATGAAATCATTATTAATTTTTGGTGCTAGTCGCGGCACTGGTGAGCAAGTTGTCAAGCACGCTCGCAAGCAAGGTTATCGATGCGTTGCAGTTGTTCGCCAGCAAGCTCATTATGATGCCTTACTCGAGTTAGGTGTAGAGCCCATTTTAGGCGATGCCAATGATATTGATATTATTGAGAAGGCCTGCTTATTGGCTGGTAAAGACTGTACGATTGTGTCAACCTTGGGGGGGAATCAAGCCAATTATCAGCCGCAGATGCACATTATCAACCAAGCAGAAAAGCACCAGATTAATCACATGGTACTGATCACATCACTGGGTTGTGGTGACAGTTGGTCAACGCTGAGTGAACGGGCAAAAGCCGCTTTTGGTTATGCTGTTCGTGAAAAAACGCTTGCTGAAGCTTGGTTACAAACTAGCTTGTTGGATTATTGCATTTTAAGACCAGGCGGCTTAACAAATGGCGAAGCAACTCACAATGCCCGTTGCGATACCAATACCGAAGTTCATGGTTATATTAGACGTCATGATTTAGCGTTAGTGATTTTAGATAAAATACAACAACCGCAGTTAGGCAACAATATATACTCGGTGATTGATCCTGATTTAGTTGTTGAACGAAGCTAATTATAAGGCTCGTTAGATTTTTAACGCATGAAATTGATATTAACATGAAACAATACTCGCTTTATGGATTAGGTCTTATTCTTATCGTGATAATGATTAGCTCGGTGAATATGGGCGCATTATCGTTGTCTTTTCGCGATTTATTCGATAGGCCTTTGACTGATCCACTTTGGGATATTTGGCTCAATATTCGCTTACCAAGGGTATTGTTAGCCGTGCTAGTTGGCATCGCACTGGCTACCTCTGGGGTGGTGATGCAAGGGGTGTTTCGTAATCCACTTGCTGATGCCGGTTTGCTGGGTATTAGTAGTGGCGCTGCGCTGTTTGTTGGATTACTTATTATTTTACCCTTTAATCTACCCGGGTTTTTTAAGCTATATGGGCAAATTATTGCCGCTTTTATTGGTGGGCTGGTGGTGTGTTGCATTATTTATCTATTAAGCCATAGCAAAAACAGTTCGATTACCAAGTTATTGCTTGCCGGTATTGCCATTAATGCCTTAGCTGCCTCATTAATTGGTCTAATTAGCTATGTGGCTGATGATCAAGAGCTGCGTCAACTATCATTATGGACGATGGGGCATTTGGGGAAAGGACAATGGCAGTCGGTAATTATTTCGGCTGTTTTTATTATCCCAACAACGATAGTGATTATGCTGATGAGCCGTTCACTCAATATCTTGCAATTAGGTGATGAAGATGCCCATTATCTAGGGGTCAATGTGCAAAAGACCAAGCGAAGCTTGTTATTGTTAAGTGCATTATTGATTGGTACGGCGGTATCGGTCAGCGGCATTATTGCGTTTGTTGGTTTGGCTGTGCCACATATGTTAAGGCTGCAACTCGGCGCTGATCATCGTTTATTAATTCCCGCTACCGTGTTAGGTGGCGGCAGTTTATTGCTATTAGCTGACACCATTGCGCGCATTGCCGTCGCGCCTAATGAAATACCAGTTGGCCTATTAACCAGCTTAATTGGCGGACCGTATTTTCTGTGGTTAATTTTAAGAAGAGGGCCATTGATATGATGTTAACTGCGCAGCAACTCGGTTATCAAGTCGCAGAACGAGCGATTATTGATAACCTCTCCCTTGAAATTAATGTCGGTGAACTGGTGGTAATTATTGGCACCAATGGCGCCGGGAAATCCACCTTATTACGTATGTTGACCGGCTTTTTAGCACCGACTGCCGGAGAATGCTGTTTATTGGGTAAACCTTTGCAGCATTGGTGCAGTAAACAGTTATCACAGGTGAGAACCGTGATGCGACAACATGGTGCACTCTCTTTTCCTTTTTCGGTCCAAGAAGTGATTGCCATGGGACGTTCGCCCTATGGTAAAAAACATTTTCAGCAAGCGCTTGATGAGGTGATCGAAAAAACGCATTGCCAAGAACTTTGCCCGAAAAATTACCAAAAGTTATCCGGTGGTGAACAGCAGCGCGTACAGTTAGCGAGAGTATTGGCACAGTTATGGACACCCGATGAACAGCCTAAAATGCTCTTTTTAGATGAGCCAACATCGGCACTGGATTTGTATCATCAACAGCAAATGTTACGCTTATTAAAAAAACTGACAATGACCGATAGCTACAGCGTTTGCTGCGTTCTACATGACCTCAACTTAGCGGCATTATATGCCGATCGTATTTTCCTCATTGACCAGGGTAAATTAGTGGCGCAAGGCAAGCCGAGTGAGATCTTAACTTCAGCAACACTGGCAAAATGGTATAAAGCAGATTTGTGTGTGCAAGTGCACCCTAAGCACTGTATTCCACAAGTTTTTTTAACGCAGTAATTCTAGCGAAATAATGGGATAAGGATCCCATTTGTGATTAAATCCGTATGCTAAATTCTAGCGATAACTTATTGTGCTTGTCATCTATATCAATCCTCTAAGGAACGGATCATGTGGCGAACTCAAGTGGTAGATTCCACCAAACAATGGCTGTTAGCAACGCTATTTTATCTTACTTTTATCACTCTGATCATTGTCATGTTATATGAGACGATATTCGATAGTCTGATTGCGATAAGTGTGATTTTATTGGTATTGGAGTGGTGGAAAGCGTGCTGCTATTTTAAAACCATACGGGGTGAAATTGCGATTTTTTTCGATAGTGATGAATTGTATTGGTCTCGCCAACGGTGGCAAATTATTAAACATACACTCTATTTTCGTTATGCTATCATTATTCACCTTATATCAAAGCGCAATGCTTGTCGCCGAGTGCTTTTTTTAATGGATGATAGTTTTAGCCGGCAAGATTGGCGCAGTTTAAATTATGTTCTACGGCATAGCTTTGCCAAAGCGCACACCATGACTGATAAATAGTGTACGGCTTTGGGTATTATGATTTTGCCTCTAATCCCAGTTGATAAAGTTGATTTTTTTTCAGTCCATAAACCTCGGCAACAATGGCAGCGGCTTTTTTCAGCGGTAACTCTTGCTGTAAACGTTGTAGTAATTTTATCGCCGTTGGATCAAGTTCATCGTTGGGATCTTTTTGGTAGCCTTCGAGCATTAACACAAACTCACCTTTTTGGCGGTTTTCATCATCAGTGAGCCAGCTTAATAGTTGATTAACGGGTAAGCGGATAATGGTTTCCCATGATTTTGTCAGCTCTTTAGCCAGTACCACGAGTTTATTTTCGCCAAACACCTGTGCAATATCTTGTAAACTATCGATGATACGGTGCGTTGACTCATAAAAGACTAATGTTCTGGGTTCTTGAATTAATTGAGTTAAGTAATCAATTCTGGCTTTACTTTTAGCCGGTAAAAATCCCTCATAGCAAAAACGATCAGTCGGCAGGCCTGATACACATAGTGCGGTAATTGCCGCACAGGCGCCGGGAATCGGGATGATGCGAATTTGTGCTTGATGGCACGCCTTAACCAAGTGATAACCCGGATCATTGATTAAGGGTGTGCCGGCGTCGGAGATAAGTGCGATTGATAATCCTGATTTGAGTTTTTCAATCAACAGTGCGGCTTTTTGCTGCTCATTGTGATCATGTAATGGATAGAGTTTAGCTTGTATGTCAAGGTGTTGCAAAAGCAGACCACTATGTCTGGTATCCTCTGCGGCAACGAGATCAACGTGCTTTAATACTTCAATGGCGCGTAATGTAATATCGCCTAAATTGCCAATTGGGGTAGCAACTATATATAAACAAGAAGGTTCGATGTTGATAGCAGGTGTCATAAGATATCGTGATATGGTCAATTTGGGCATTAAGTTAGCACAAAAAACAGATTGTTCCGAGCAATTATTGTATATAATAATGACATTTATTTTCATTAAATGTTCATCGTTATTATTATTAACATGGATTATCATGTTTTTTTATAGAACTTGTGTATAATAATTTTAACTAAAGTCAACTTTTTTGGGTTGATGAGTATTATACCTAATAGATTGATTAATTAATAAAAACAAGTTTAGGAGTCTTACCTTGATAGCGCGAAATAATCCAATAATAAAGGGTCAACTGGCTAAAGTGGTCTGTGTAAGTGTGCTTGCTTTGGCGATTGCGGCCTGTACGCAAAACAATCCAGCACAAATTAAAGATCTCTCTAATTCTCCGTCTTCAAGTAGTCGGACAAGTGTCGATAATAGTGTCTCTAATTCTGATATGACCTATACGCCCCCACCAACGAATATCAGCCGTTCAAATATTACCAGTGCCAATACTGCCAACCCCAATACCGCTAATGCTTATTCCTCGTCAACCGTTAAAGAGGGCAGCAATGTGGTTACGACGACGCAAGAACGTATGGTATATAACCGTAAATATGATGAAATTCCTAAAGGCGGTTATCAAGGCGATACTTATACGGTACAACGTGGCGATACGTTGTTCTATATTGCGTGGATAACGGGTAATGATTTTCGTTCATTAGCCGCTAAAAATAATGTCAAAGCGCCTTATGAGCTTAGTGTTGGACAAGTCCTCGATGTGAGTGGCGGAACGACGGTAGTGGTTACGCAAAAAACAACAACGCCAACGGGTACAACTAAGCCTGTTGCCACGACGACCACAACGACCACAACCACGACGTCAAGTAAAACGCAGCCAACGTCAAAAGTTACAACGACGGTTAAAAATAGCACTAGCCCAGCGACAACGGTTGCTAATATTAGCTGGCAATGGCCAGTTAAAGGCAAACTGATTGAAACATTCTCTAACGCCTCAAAAGGTATTGATATTGCCGGTTCATTAGGTGATCGCGTTGAGTCAGCGGCTGATGGTCGCGTAGTTTACGCTGGTAATGCCTTACCAGGTTATGGCAATTTAATCATTATTAAGCATAATGATGATTATTTAACCGCGTATGCACATAACCAAAGTATTTTAGTGAAAGAGCAACAAGATGTAAAAGCAGGTCAACAAATTGCAACCATGGGTAATACTGGTACTAGTTCAGTGCGGTTACATTTTGAGATTCGTTATCAAGCAAAATCGGTTGATCCATTAAAATATTTACCGAAACAATAGTAACAATTAAGTCGTATCCAATAATAACAATATTTTCAAAATGAAGTGTGAGCGTGTTTACAAAATAGTAAATTGATTAACTAAGGAGTTGTCCATGGCAGTAAAAAAATTAGTTTTAATCAGACACGGTGAGAGCGAGTGGAACAAAGAGAATCGTTTTTGTGGCTGGACGGATGTTGAGCTTTCTGAAAAAGGCAATCAAGAAGCGATTGATGCAGGAAAATTATTAAAATCAAAAGGCTATCAGTTTGATTTTGCTTTTTCGTCTGTATTAAAACGCGCCATTCACACATTGTGGCATGTTTTAGATGGTGTTGAGCAAGCTTGGTTACCAGTTGAAAAAAACTGGCACTTGAATGAACGCCATTATGGTGCTTTACAAGGACTCAATAAAGCAGAAACAGCGGCAAAATATGGTGATGATCAAGTCAAACTTTGGCGTCGTGGTTTTGCCATTACACCACCAGCGCTAGAAAAATCGGATGAGCGTTATCCTGGTCATGATGCACGTTACAGCGATTTATCTGATGCTGAATTACCTTTAACTGAGAGCTTAGCGCTGACGATTAAACGTGTATTACCTTATTGGCAAGAAGCGATTGCTCCTCGTATTCAACAAGGTGAACGCGTTATTATCGCCGCACACGGTAACTCACTACGTGCTTTAGTGAAGTATTTGGATAATATTAGTGATGACGATATTATCGAACTCAATATTCCAACTGGCGTGCCATTAGTTTATGAGTTTGATGATAATATGAAAGTGATTAAACATTACTATTTAGGTGATGAAGCGGCTATCGCGGCAAAAGCCGCTGCCGTTGCTAATCAGGGCAAAGCGAAGTAATTGAATCTTACCTTTGGTTATTAAATAAAAGCCCAACATTAGTTGGGCTTTTTTATTATCTGTTCAACGCGATTAGGCTAATTTAAGGCGTTGGCCTTTTTACATTAAACTGTGATTTTCATCTCAGAATGATTGTTTACTATTTGTACTTTTTCGGCATTTCATGACATATTAACTGAAACGATTCAGTTGTCCATTTAAACACAATAATTAACAGCCTGAGGAAATAGTATGAAAATCAAATTACTCTCTTTTGCAGTGATATTAGGTATGGTGTCAGCTAGTAGTGTAGCGCAAGAATTTGTGCTTATCGATAATGAGCAAGGTATCAATGTTGGTAATTGGTCGATTAGCGATAAAGATGTGCAGGCCAAAGGCAAGTCGTTTAAAGTCGAAAACACAGTGTTAAAAGGTGGCAAGCAAGAGGGCAGTCAGGTTATTACGATTTCTAGCGATAATTTCTCAATTAATCTTAGCCCAACGCGTGGCATGGGGATTTTATCTGCGCAAGGTGACGGTATCCGTTTGGGCTGGGACTCGCCGGTTAATGAGGTTGTCAATCCGGCTAATATCAATTTAGAAAGCCGAGGCGGCATTGGTTGGCTCGATGGTTTTAATGAAATGATGGTACGTTGTGGTTTTGAGTGGACAGGGCACGCTGTTGCGGCCGATGGCATGATGTATACATTACACGGACGTGCCGGTAATACGCCAGTTTCTAAATTAATTGTTGAGATTGATGAGCAAGCACCCTATACCATTACGGTTAAGGGCCTTATTAAAGAAAACACATTTAAAAATAGCCATTTAGAGACATGGGCGGGATTAAGTTATGTGCCCGGCGAGCAATCGTTTACGGTTCATGATGTGGTGACGAATAAAGGGGATTATACGCGTGATTATCAAATTATTTATCACAGTAATTATGGTCAACCTATTTTGCAAGAGGGCGCAAAATTTGTGGCGCCAGTTAAAGAGATATCGCCCTTTAATGATTATGCTAAGCAAGGCTTAAAAGATTGGCAAACCTATTTAGGGCCAACAAAAGGGTTTGATGAAATGGTATTCAATATTTATCCGTATGCCGATGCCCAAGGGCAAACACAAGTTATGTTAGCAAACAAAGCAGGTGATAAAGGTGCCGGCATCGCCTTTAATGTGCAGGAATTGCCGGTGTTATCGTTATGGAAAAATACCGATACGTTAAAGCAAGGTTATGTGACCGGACTTGAGCCTGGGACCAGTTTTGCTTACCCTGTTACCATTGAGCGTGAACAAAAACGTGTTCGTCAATTAGCGCCAGGACAGAGTGCCACATTCACTTTAGTTTATAGCTTATTAGCAAATAAACAGTCTGTTGATGCCTATCAAAACCACATTAAAGCGATACAAGGCGATCGTAAAACTCAGGTCGTCAATAAGCCGATGGCCTATGAATAAACCCTACTTATAAGAGTGAGATAGATGGCGCGTAATTGCGCCATTTTTATGTTGAAAATCGGCTTATTGCTAACATTGTTTGCCAATTAACCGTAGACTAAGCAAAATAGTTTAGCTTAACGAAAAAATCTGTTTATACTACCCGCTGTGCAAATTTTAATGCTTAAAGTGATATGAAGACTGACTCAACGGATCAAATAAAACATCAATTACACCCACGCAATGACCATCGTCATGGTTATGATTTTCCTGCGCTAATAGCAAGCTGTGCTGAATTATCGCCTTTTGTCACTCGTAATGTGTATGGTAATTTATCGATTGATTTTGCCGATGCTATAGCAGTTAAAACGTTAAATAAAGCGCTATTATTACATTTTTATCAGCTGAGCTATTGGGATATTCCAGCAAGCTATTTATGCCCTCCGGTGCCAGGAAGAGCGGATTATATTCACTATTTGGCTGACTTATTGGCTGATGATAATCAAGGTGAGATCCCTTGCGGTAAAGGTGTTAGAGTGTTGGATATCGGCGTTGGCGCGAATGCGATTTATCCCATTATTGGTCATGCCAAGTATGGCTGGTCATTTGTAGGCAGTGATATTAACCCAACTTCAATAAAAATTGCGACCATGATTGCGCAAGCCAATAGCTCGTTAAAAGGGGCACTAGTGTGCCGATTACAAAAACATCCTTCTGCTATTTTTACCACGATGATTAAAGCCAATGAGCACTATGTTTTAACGCTGTGCAATCCGCCATTTCATGCTTCTGCTCACGAAGCACAGTTGAGCAATCACAAAAAACAACATAATTTAGGTAAGTCGTCATTATCGCCTAGCCTAGGCGAGCTCAACTTTGGTGGCCAAGATAATGAGCTGTGGTGTGAAGGGGGCGAAAGTCAATTTATTGGTCAAATGATTGAGGAAAGTCAGCATTATCAACATCAATGTGCTTGGTTTACTTCATTTGTGTCTAAAAAAGAGACGCTGCCAATACTTACGCAAAAATTGCAACAGATGCCAGTTGCAGAGGTTAGAGTGGTACCAATGGCTCAAGGGCAAAAAATTAGCCGATTTATTGCCTGGAGCTTTTTGCCACAAGCTGAGCGTAAGCGGATTATACAAAAATAGTTCGGTGTGTGGTTCAATCTTGCTTTAACGCCATTACAGTCAATATGCACTATAATGGCGGTATGATTAAATCATGGCAGGCTCAGCCACCGTGACTTTGGCTCTTTCCGGTTGTGGTACTTTGATGATAAAAGTCAGGATAAAGGCGAACATATAGAGTCCAGTATAGGCCCAGACGACACCAACAATCCCCCAAAATGGCAATATCAATGATGCAACTGCTGGTGCAACAAAGTTGCTTAATCCCGCTGAAAGATTATAAATTGAAATAGCAGCGCCTTGATGATGAGGTTCTAAAGCCGGGAAAACTGCAGTCATTGGCACAAATGCCGCAACAAAAATACCTAAGCAAATAGCCGGAATTAACGCGATATAGAAATTATTACCAAAATAGAGCGGCAAGTAGTAAAACATTAAGCTCGAAATTGCCATACCCATGCAGCCAAACCATCTGACTTGGCGTATCCAACCAATATATTCACCGGTAATGCCCCAAAGAATATTGGTAAAAATGGTGACAAAAAAGAAGACTCCCCAAATTTGTAGCCATTGCGAAATGGTAAAATTTAGCTGACCAACGAATAGTAATGGCATGATAATGGCAAAACCGAATAGAGAAATCGTGTTAATGATACGAATCAAACAGGCAAGGAAGATATTACGGTTGGTAAACAAAATGGTGACAGCACGAGATAATTCAGTCAGCTTGTCTTTTAAAGGTAAGTCAACTTTAGAGCGGTCGACCGGTACATGACGTAAACTAAAATAAGCAATTAACCCCCCGCATCCAACCCATACAATCGCAAGCCATAATGTACCGGCTTCACCAATAAAAGGAATACTAAAACTTGGAAGATAGCTACCGATGACGCCAATTCCAACTGAATACATAGCCCAAAACCAACCTGTTGCTGCGGCTAAACGAACGCGCGGAACAACTTGTACTAGTAAGAGCATAAATGAGTAAATGAACAGTGGATAAGCTAAACCGCGAATGCCATAGAATACCAACATAAAATAATAATTTTCAAGATCTAGGCCAAGCAACATAAACAGGGCATGCATTACGATCCACAAAATAAAGCCAAATGTCATTGCTCGCTGTGGCGTAATAATTTCAGCGACAACGCCCGATGCCCAAGCAGCAATAGCGGCAGCAAAGCCATAAATTGTAAATACCATGGCTGATTGTGTCGGTGAAAATCCGAGATCGGTAATATATTTAGAGAGAAAAGCCATTTCAAAACCATCACCGCTCATAAAAATGGCGATAGCAATAAAACCCCAGATAAGGTGTTTTGGAAGACCCAGCCAGTATTGTTGATGATTCATAATTATGATCCTTTATTCGATATTCTGCTATCTAGGCAAAAGCGTGACCTACCACCGGCAAATAGGGCATATTTATCCGGTGGTCCCTGATAATTTATGGATTGATTAACGCTAAGCGCGCCGTTCGTTGTTGCTGATAGAGCAGCTTATAAACGCTATACCGCCGTTTTAGCTGGGTTTGTTTTACTGGCTGTGGCGAGTAACACGCTTGTACTGGCGGTTTTTGGCACACTTCCTTTTCTTTACCGCCATCAGCAAGCCAGGCTAGTCGCGCAGCGCCGAGTGCACCTGATGAGCTAGCGGGATGAGTGACGATTGGTAAATTTAAGATATCAGCAATAAGCTGAGCCCAAATCGGGCTTCTGGCTCCACCGCCAGTCAAACTGCATTGTTTAATACAGGTATTACCTAATACCGCCAGTCCATCAGCTAAACCGAATGCGACGCCCTCTAGTACGGCATAACCAAGCGCGGCACGGTTAGTTTCATGGCGTAATGCAAAAAAGGAACCGGTCGCATCAGCATCATTGTGTGGCGTTCGTTCGCCAGAAAGGTAAGGCAGGAATATGGGGGCTTGCGCTATTTGTTCTTCTGTCAGCGCAGCAATCTCATCCATTAAAATATTTTCAGTGGTTGATAACAAATTACACAGCCATTTTAAACAGCTTGCGGCACTTAGCATTACACTCATTTGATGCCATCGTTTTGGTAAGGCGTGGGCAAAAGCGTGCACGCCGCTATCGGGATTTGCTTGCAGCGCATCGTTAACGACAAAAATGACGCCGGAAGTGCCCAGTGAAATAAAGGCATCATCATTATTAATCGCGCCAACCCCAACCGCTGATGCAGCGTTATCACCGCCGCCACCGGCAATAATAATATTGTCGTTTAAGCCCCACGCTGAGGCGAGCTCGCTGCGCAGTGTGCCACCTTTTTGTGAACCTTCGACTAAAATTGGCATATGTTGACGTGTTAAGCCTGTTGCCGCGAGCAATCGATCTGACCAATCACGTTTAGCAACATCAAGCCATAAGGTGCCAGACGAATCGGACATATCACTGACAAATTCGCCAGTTAATAACCAGCGCAGGTAATCTTTGGGTAATAATACTTTATCTATTTGGGCAAAAATATCGGGCTCGTGATGACGCACCCATAGCAATTTAGGCGCGGTGAAGCCTGGCATGACAAGGTTTGCACCGATCGATTTGAACTCTGGGTAATGCTGCATCAACCACTGACATTCAGCGGCACTGCGGGTGTCATTCCATAAAATGCAGTCACGTAATACTTGCTGATTTTTATCGAGTAAAACTGCACCGTGCATCTGCCCAGACAAGCCAATTGCACGCAATTGTGACCAAGCTTCAGGTGCCTTTTGGCGTAAGGTGGCAATCGATTGATTTGTTGCATCCCACTAGGCTTGTGGTGATTGCTCGGCCCAATTGGCATATGGTCTTTTAACTAATAATGGGACATGACTTGATGCAATAATAGTACCTGTTTGATCAATCAGTTGTGATTTCAGTTCTGACGTGCCGATATCGATTCCTAAGTACATAATAACCTCTTACTGTCTGATATTGTGGTGAGTTTATGCTATCAGCCACTAGTTGACTGGCTCAGCATTACTCACTCGATTATTAATGATTGTTCAACGCCCATTGTTTAATATCTGCAACCGTTTTTATCATTAATTGCTGAAAATCAGTCGATTGTGCTAACTCACCAAATAATGTTGGATTAGTGATAAATTGGGTTAAGGCATCCGGTGATAACATCATTTTTTTGTGTAAGGCTTCATCTAATACGCCATCTTGATAGGTATACGGTAACTTACCTTGTGCCCAGCGTTCAAAGAAGACAAAAAATAATGCCGGTAGTATGGCTGTTGCCTGAGGGGTTATGCCTTTTTGATAACACTCTATTAATGTTGGCGTAATAAATCCCGGAATTTTAGATAAGCCATCGGCGGCAACTCGCTGATTGGTATCTTTAATATAAGGATTACTAAAGCGAGCCAGTACCACATCGCGATAGTTAGCAAGATCTAATGGGCTGGGTGTTAAACATGGGATCACGTTGTCAGTGACATAACGCCAAGCCATTTGATAGATAGGTTCTTTAACCGTACTTTCATCAATATAGTTAAGCCCGATTAAGGTACCAGCCCAAGCGATGCAGCTATGGCTTGCGTTGAGGATACGAATTTTTGCCTCCTCCCAAGGAAGAACCGAGTCCACCATTTCAACATTAACCTGTTCAAGCTTTGGTCGTCCATTAATAAAATCGTCTTCAATAACCCATTGAATAAAGGATTCTCCCATTACGGGCACGTGATCATCTATCCCTGTTGCCGCTTTTACGCGCTCACGCACATCTGGCGTTGGTCTTGGCGTAATGCGATCGACCATGGTGTTTGGGGATGTGGTGTTTTTTTCCACCCAGTGAGACAAATCGTGATTATTTTTTTGTCTTAGAAAAGAGAGAAAACCGTGCCGAAAACGTTCGCCGTTATGACGTAAATTATCACAGTTGAGTAAGGTTACCGGTTTGCCATGTTTGGCCACTCTAGCAGTCAGAATTTTTTCCAGTGCACCGTAAATGGTGATAGCTTGACCGGCTAAATCAGCTTGAATATCCGGTTGTGTTAAATCGAGCTCATGATTGGGTGTCAGATAATAACCCGCTTCGGTTACGGTAAAGGCAATAACTTTAGTATTTTCCTGACTGCCTTGTTCAATCAGGGCGCTAATTTTTTCATCCCATGGCAGAATTTTTTTAATCGAGGTGATCGTTTCATAATGGCGTTCACCTTCAGGTGACACGGTTTCTAATACATATTCACCGTGCTGCTTGGCAAGCTCCGTCAACATTGGTGTTGCGTCATTACGGACATTGCCTAAAGCAATATACCAGCTATCGTCACCTTGCTGAATTAAACGGTGTAAATACCAAGCTTGGTGAGCTCGATGAAAAGAACCTGCGCCAATGTGCATCCAAACAGATTTATGCTTCATAATGATTTCCCTTGTTGAGTATTTGTTTTGTTTTAGAGCAAATGCTCATTTTTAGATTAGTTTAGATGAACAGCGAATGGGTGTCTGCGAGCATGATCACATTATTTACATTTGCTCATTAGCTGTTGATTTGTTCAATTTGGCTTATTAAATAATCAATAGAGGTAAAAGTAACGATAGTATTGGGCTAGTCAATACTCAGTGGTATGACTCTTCATGATTGATTAAGCCTATAAATCCGATTAGAATTAACTATCTGAGGTATCAAATGTTTGGTATATGAGTTAGCAAATCAATGTATAAAGAACACAAAAAACAAGATTTAGCCGCTAGGGTTGCATGGCTATATTATGTGGCAGGCAAAACGCAATTAGAAATTGCTAAAATTTTAGGCATATCTCGACAAATCGCTCAAAGGTTACTGTCGGTAGCCAGAGAACAGGGACTGGTGAATGTCAATATTGTACATCCCATTAGCGAATGTTTAGAGTTGGCACAAATATTAGCGGATAAATATCAGCTCGAAACGGTGCGAGTTGTTCCTTCAATTGGTGCCGATGAGCAAGGCATTCGTGACATGATATCGCAAGAAGGGGCGGAGGTTATGAGTCAGTTTATTGATCAAGAAACCCCGCAAATTATTGGTATTGGTTCAGGTAAAACATTACGCGACATTATTGATGTTTTACCACAACGTCAGCGCCCACAACATATTAGTGTCTCGTTGATTGGTGCGATTGCTAGAGACGGCTCAGCCACGCGTTATGATGTGCCGTTAAAACTGGCTGAGAAAATCGCCTGCAAATATTTTATTATCCCAGCACCCTTGTATGCCGAAATTCCAGAAGATAAACAAACCTGGTGCCAGCATAAGGCTTATCAAATTGTGAAAGATAAAGCGTTACAGTCTGATGTGGTATTTATCGGCATCGGCGATGTGGGATTGGGCTGTCCATTAAATACCGAACAATTCCTGACCGATGAGCAAGCCATTCATTTGAAACAGCTCGGCGCAGTGGCTGAATTGTTGGGTCATTTCCTGAATGAAAATGGCCAGCCGATTGAGAGTGAATTTGAGGCCTTAACTACCAGTATTCGATTGAAGCCTAATTCGGCAATGAATGTGATTGGATTTGCGGCCGGCGCACATAAATACCCGTCGATTAAAGCAGTATTAAAAGGAAGATGGCTAAAAGGTTTGGTCACCGATGAACAGACTGCGCTGAGATTGAGTCAGGAGCCTTGATGCTAGTTGATTCGATTATTAAACATCCCAACTTAATAATAATTGGGATGCGATAATCTAGGTGAGGCAGGTTTGGCTACAGTAATTTTTTGAGTTGATATAGCATGTCTAACGCTTGTTTTGGCGTTAGTGTATCGGGATCAATTTGCTTTAGCGCCTGTTCAATTTCGGATGGCTCAGTGTGATTCATTAACGATAACTGTGTGTTATCAACAGGCAGATTGCTTGAGTGCTGTGACAGCAACTCTAACTCTTTCAATTTCTGCTTTGCGCGTTTTAAAATGGCATTAGGCACACCGGCAAGCCCAGCAACGGCAATACCATAGCTCTTACTTGCCGCGCCTTCCTCAACAGTATGGCGAAAGGCGATCGTGTTATCGTGTTCTATCGCATCAAAGTGGACATTGTAGATACCGGTGATTTTTTCAGGTAGCTGCGTGAGTTCAAAATAATGGGTGGCAAACAGTGTCATGGCTTTTATCTGATTAACTAATGTTTCAACGCACGCCCAAGCGAGTGATAAGCCATCGTAGGTTGATGTTCCACGACCGATTTCATCCATTAAAACCAAACTGTGTTCGGTGGCATTATGCATGATGTTGGCGGTTTCTGTCATTTCAACCATAAAGGTTGAACGGCCTGACGCTAAGTCATCTGAAGCGCCAATACGGGTAAAAATACGATCAATTGGCCCTATCATCGCGGCGCTAGCAGGCACAAAACTACCGATATAACTCAATAGAACAATCAGGGCAGTTTGACGCATATAGGTACTTTTACCCCCCATATTTGGCCCTGTTATGATTAGCATTTTACGCTCTTGCGATAAATTTAGTGCATTGGCGATAAATGGCTTTGACATCACTTGTTCTACCACCAAATGGCGACCATTTTCGATATGAATACCTTTTTTATTAATAAGTTTCGGGGCGCAATAGTTTAAGTTATCCGCACGTTCGGCTAAATTAGCTAATACGTCAAGCTCAGCTAATGATTCAGCACTGCTTTGCATGGCAGATAAATGGGGTAAGAGCAGATCAAAGAGTTGATCATATAACGCTTTTTCTAATGCGAGCGCTTTGCCTTTTGAGGTGAGTACTTTATCTTCATACTCTTTCAATTCAGGAATAATGTAGCGCTCGGCATTTTTGAGCGTTTGCCGACGGGTATAGTGAATGGGAACAAGGTGACTCTGCCCGCGACTGACTTGAATGTAATAGCCATGAATCGCATTATAGCCAATTTTTAACGTATCAATGCCGAGTGCACTACGTTCACGTATTTCCAGTTGATCTAAGTAACTTGTTGCACCGGCGGATAGAGCTCTGAGTTCATCAAGTTCGGTATTATAGCCTTGAGCAAGTACGCCGCCATCTCGAATTAATACCGGTGGGGTTTCGATAATAGCTTGATTGAGCAATGTTGCGATATCACTAAATACATGAATATGTTGGCGCAAGGTTTGTAAATAAGGATTGTTTAATTCACTGAGTGCATGTTGCAGTGTGGGTAAAATATTATAAGCATCACGTAACCTAGCAAAGTCGCGAGGCCGAGCTGAGCGTAATGCTAACCTTGCTAAGATACGCTCAATATCGCCAATTTGCTTTAATAAGGGTTGAATATTGTCGTATTGATTTTGTAGCTCAGCAATGGAGGTCTGTCTTTGGTTTAAGACAACCACATCGCGAATTGGGGTATGTAACCAACGCTTTAACATGCGACTGCCCATCGCGGTCTGTGTTTTGTCTAACACAGCAGCTACCGTATTTTCTGTGCCCCCCGATAAATTTTCAGTTAATTCTAAATTTCGCCGGGTTGCGGCATCGAGCACAACAAATTTATCGGCAGAGACTTTAGTCAGTGCGCGGATATGCGGTAGCGCTGTTTTTTGGGTATCTTTGACATATTGGAGTAAGCAACCGGCTGCTTTTAATGCTTTGCTCGCTTGCTCAACGCCAAAACCGATTAAATCTTTAGTACCAAATTGCAGATTCAGTTGCTGCTTGGCGGTGCTTAACTCAAACTCCCATAACGGTCGGCGCCTTAAGCCATGGCGATTATCGATTAAATGCATTACAGCAAAGGTTTCAGGATATAAAATTTCAACAGGATTGGTGCGTTGTAATTCCGCTTGCATGGCTTCTTGACTATGACATTCAAACACATTAAATCGACCGGAACTAATATCAAGCGTTGCATAACCATAGCCTTCGGCTTGGTGCCAAATTGCGGCTAATAAGTTGTCTTTGCGATCTTCAAGTAACTGCTCATCACTGACTGTACCCGGTGTTACGATTCGTACCACTTTGCGTTCAACCGGCCCCTTACTAGTTGTGGGATCGCCAATTTGCTCACAAATTGCCACCGATTCACCTAATGAAATTAATTTGGCCAAGTATCCTTCAACCGCATGGTAAGGAACGCCGGCCATTGGGATCGGTTCTCCGGCTGAAGCGCCACGTTTAGTTAACGAGATATCGAGTAGCTGCGAAGCTTTTTTGGCATCATCATAAAATAATTCGTAAAAATCACCCATGCGATAAAATAACAAAATATCGGGATTCTCTGCTTTCAGTTTTAAATACTGCTGCATCATGGGAGTGTGATGAGTTAATTTTTCGTTTTCATTCATGGTGATATTTCAACTTATTATTGATATTTCAATTCATAAAAACCACTTGCTCAACTTAAAATGATCAAATGTGGCTGAGTTTTAAGCATGGGTTAAATAAAATACAATTGTCATTATTATTATGTTTATTCTTTATTATTCAATGACTCATATAACTCACCACATTATAACCGATTATTATTTTATCGTAGAGACCTATTTTAGCCAATATTAAGCAATCACGAATGGTTAATTAACACTGTATATCTTAATAAAGGGTTACTTGCTTTATTCATCCCCTAACGACGAGGCTAAATCATCATATTTACATATTTAGCAATATTATAAAATGTAATTTAGCATTTCAATAACTAATATACACTGTACCGATTAATCATTACCGTGTAATATGCGTGTGTTTTGTCAAATCGTAATATGTGATACGACATCATAAAGAAAGATAATCTATCTGTAAAAAAAGATACTGAAAAGTATTAATTTAACTAAAAGTGATTTAGCAAACATCTCACTTTTGGCATTGACATCTATGGCGTGGCTAAACACGATAAGGTGCATCAAGGCTAATATTATCATATTAATAAAGCACTTGATTATTTTAAGGGATAAGTGAATGATTAAACATTTTTACGCCAACAGATCTGGTGTCACGAGCATTGAATTTGCCATCGTTATCGTACCGTTTTTACTCGTTTTATTATTTTTAATTGAATTATGTCGTTTTATCGCTTTATCAGCCGTTTTTGATCTTTCTGTTGCCGAAGCTGGAAGACTAGTATCAAGGCAGCGTTTGAATAATGAAACGTATCTGTCGCTATTTAATAAAAAAATTCATGATAGTAATTCTACTTTCATGTGGTTATTTTTTGATGAAGTGACCAAAAATGATATCAATATTCATATCACCTACTGCGAGAATTTATCCGATATCAGCGCTAATCTCTGTAATAACGATAGTTCGAAGAAAATTGCCATTTACAATATCAATTACCTGGGTGCCAATTCAATTTTTGCCGTTGGCTTAAAGTATTTCTCAGGTACTGAGCTGAGTAGCAGTTTGGTTTATGTGCAAGAGCATTAATTTATAGCCAATATTAAAAATATAGAATAGGCGTTATGATGAATCTAATAAGTATTTTCCGTGAAAAAAATGGTTCGATGTCTATCGAATTTGCCATTGTGTGCCTCTGTTTTTTTGTCATTATTTACTTTTCAGCCAATATCGGTATAGCTATTTTACAACATAATAAACTCGAGCGAGTAAATTACTCATCTTTCACTTTAATGCGTGAAAGAACAAAATTATACGGCAATAGCCTTAAAAAGATTGATCAAAATGAGGTTAATGAACTACTTCTTGCGACGAAACAAATGCTTGGCGAAAATTTAAGTCAACACTTACAAATTCAGCTTGAAGCAATATATTTCGATAAAAAAAGTACTGAAAATAATCGAATCATAAAAGAAACGATTAAATTAATCTCACAAACAGACACAGAATTACCCAATAGCGAATGCTTTTCTGATTTGCCGCCAACTAAGGAATTACATCTTTATAGCGCATGGAGTGCAGAGGGTTGGATTCCAATTATAAGGTTATCATTGTGCGCTAAAAATACCAATCTGATCCCGATTACTTTTTTGGACAATACATTATTTCCTAGCCTGTATCAAACCTCAAGCCTAGGAATGATTCGTTAATTAAACTGAAAATAGCTTTACTATTTTGGCTATGAGAGCGAGAAAAATGAGATTGTTTAATTCTATAAAATACCTATTAATACGTTTTACTTTGGCGCGTGGTGGAAGTGTTGTTATTATTTTTGCTTTGCTGTTGCCATTTATGCTCGCTATCTTAGCGCTTTATTTTGACAGTATGCAATTAATTGGTCGAAAAGCACGTTTAGCTGATGCCATAAACGAGGGTATCATTACCATTGCAAATCGTGGGGAAACTAATGAGGATAAAAATAAGGCTTTATTAACAATCTATTTAGAAGGTTATTTACCTCAAGCGAAAGAATTTAAAAATGTCTCGGTAAAGACTTATACAAGTAGTAATGGATGTATGACTTATGATGGTCAAGCAACCGCTTCTGTTGCAACCATTGTACCTTCTGGCGCGTTAGCAAGCTTTGATGATGTGGAAGATGTGAGCTACAAAAGTGATGCCTGCCGAAAAAAAGCGAAGTTAATTAATGGTGATTATGTCTTTGTCACTGATATGTCTGCATCAATGCGTGGTAAAAAGCTTAAGCGGTTAAAAGAGATACTAAAAGAGTTGGTTAATGAAGGGAGTAAAACACCAAATACGCGTTTTGCAATTGTACCTTATGGTAATGGCGTTCCAACAAAACTTGCAGGTAAAAATGAGCGGGGGGGAGAACTATATGGATGCTCTGTTGTCTTTGTACCAAAAAGTAAATATCAGATTAATTATCAATATTGGTCATTAGTTAAAGCGAATAATTATTCAAAATTAGAGAAAAATGCCCATTTTGCCGATCGCTACCGCTATTATTATTACAAACATTATGTTAGCCCATCACTGAATAAAAATGACTTAGAAGATACGCGCGAGAGTTATTGCTATACCAATAAAAACAAGGCGAATTACGCTTCGGGTAACTATGAATATAGTTGTTTGAGCGATAAATATGGTAATGATAATGCGCAAACCCCTCTGGCAATGATATTTGATGGAATTACGGCTTATCAAAATTTAACGAATAAAACCATTAATCCATTATTTAAAAATGAATTAAAAACAGCGTATGAAGTTCGTCGCCTAGCGGCTAAAGGTCGCTATCGTAATATTGCTAATGATTCTACCATTGATTATCAAGCGACCATCAATCGATTGTTTATTCCTGAAGGTGAATCAAATCATGCTGTGGTAACCTTTCCAATGGCTTGGACATCAACGGCCTCTTACTATCGGCCTTTTCGTAAAATGTGCCGTATGATTAAAGGAAAACGTAAAACATTTGCCAATGCTAAAATACATACTCATTTAATTGAATTATCATCCAACTTAAATGCGATGGAGCCAGATGATCCTATCGATGACGACGATGAGGATATTGATGATGAAGAGATCGATCAAGATGAAAAAGATGAGGATAAACAAGATGACGAGGATATGGGCGGCATTGAAGATAGTGATATCGATGATTTATCGGCAGGCGGCTTGACTGAATCAATGTCAGGTTTTATGCGTGCAGTTCCTGTTATAACTAAAGGTAAATCAGAAAATAAAGCGATTATCTTAATTTCTGACGGCGGTGATAATAGTAATATAAAGATGCGTGATGTGTTTATGGATAAATATCAGATTTGTGACAAAGTCAAAGATCCTAATAGTTATAAACTTTATTCACCAAATACCAAAAAAGTGAATATTTATTTTATTATGCTTGCTTCAAAAGGGGCGCATAAAAAACATGTTAAGCGCTGGGCTGAATGTACTGGCCAGAACAATATTTTTTATTCCCCCAATATTGAAGATCTAAAAGATATTTTATTTAATATCATGACAGATAATGAGCAAGAAGTGATTGAATTCAATTAATCGCCAGATAGATATTGACGATAAAAGTATTGATACGCATACAATACTCATTTAGCCCATTACTTGGACAACGATCATTAAATTGCGCTAATCCAAGTTAAATAACTCGTATACAAATTCTTTATACGATGATGGCTCATTGTTTACTTAGTGAGAGTTTGATCAAAGATGAAATAAAGCACAGTAATAATGGCAATTCCTTGCCACTTAAGCGCGATAACCGTGTTGTGTGGCAAGGGTCATGATTGTTTGGTTGAGCTCATCAAGGGAATGCGTACGTGCTCGGCCACAGATTTTAGCATTATTATCACAAATCAGGCACTGGCGAGGCGGGTAACCAAGCTGGGTTCTTGAAATACTCGTTAATGTAGCCGGCGATAACACATCAATATCCCAAAGACGGCCTAAAGGATGCTGCTGTTCTAGATCAATACACGCTTGTTTTAAGCTCAATTCTGGCATATCTAAGACAAAAAAACCTTCAGAGCCAGTTGCTTGAATGTGTTCAATCGTTTTAAGGCAGGTAATGTGATGCTGTTGGTAATATTGAATAATTTGCTGCTGAGCTTGCCGGAATAAAAATAGGGCGCAGCCATTTAGTTTAACGGCACCGGGTAGCGTAATCGTTAAGGAGATTAGCGGTAACCGATATTGTTTTAGTAAGCGATGTTGTAAAGCAACGCGCTTTTCTTTTGCATCTAATAGTTCATGCAGCGTAATAGGGCGGATATCTGGTAAGGTATGATGAGTCATATTAATTCCGTATCAGCATAAAAAAATGATAGGCAGTATGCCTATCATTTTAGGTGTTATTGACCGTAAAGCAATCATTGTTATGCTTTAATTTGTCTAACGACATCAATGACTGAACCATCACGGTAACGGATGACACCAACAATTTTATCGTCAAATTCTAATGGTGTTGGTTCACCAGTTAGATTAATAGCGCGTTGATAAAGTTCATCAATCGTCATTACCGGTAAGCCTGCTGCGGTTAGGCGTTCAGCGATTTCAGGGCGAGCTGGGTTAACGGCAATACCATGGTCGGTCACTAAAACATCAACACTTTCGCCAGGCGTAATGATTGTGGTCACTTTATTAATCACGGTTGGAATTCGGCTACGGATTAATGGTGCAACAATAATGGTTAAATTGGCACTCGCGGCGGTATCACAGTGCCCCCCTGAAGCGCCGCGCATAATGCCATCAGAACCGGTTAATACGTTAACATTAAAATTCAAATCGATTTCAAGTGCACTTAAAATCACCACATCAAGTTGATCACAGCAAGCTGCTTTTGAAGCCGGGTTGGCATAGACATTGGTTGAGATCTCGATATGATTTGGATTTTTAGCTAATGAATCACCTGCAGCATTATCAAAGCTTTGCGTATCAAGTAAGGTTTTGATTAGGCCTTTTTCATGCAAATCAACAATACTTTGCGTGATGCCCCCTAAAGCAAAACTCGCGGTGATATTTTGCGCTACCATTTTATCTTCTAAAAAACGGGTTGCGGCGGTTGATGATGCCCCTGAGCCTGTTTGAATTGAGAAACCATCTTTAAAATAGCCAGAGTGCTCAATGACGCTTGCCGCATATTTGGCAATCATTAATTCACGTGGATTACTGGTAATACGAGCCGCCCCCACGCTGATTTTAGTTGGGTCACCCACTTCATCGACTTTGACAATATAATCAGCTTGATCTTGCTTAATGCTCGCTGGATGATTGGGGAACGCCACAATATTTTCAGCCAGTAATACCACTTTTTTCGCATATTGCGCATCAACCATGGCATAACCTAGTGAACCACAGCGTGATGTGCCTGATACGCCATTGGCATTACCAAACTCATCGCTGGTTGAGACCGCTAAAAAGGCGATATCAATATTAATTTCACCTGATTGGATTAATTTAACGCGTCCACCATGTGAATGGATATGTACCGGATTTTTCATTAAACCATGAGAAATCGCTTCGGCTAATTTACCACGCATACCAGAGGTATAAATTTGGGTAATGACGCCTGATTTAATATGTTCAATCAGTGGTGTATTGCACGATAACAATGAACTCGATGCTAACGTGAGATCTTTGATGCCCATTTTGGCAATAATATCCATTACTAAGTTGATAATTTTATCCCCTTCACGAAATGCATGGTGAAAGGAGATTGTCATTCCATCACGTAGTTGGCACTGCTTAATGCTATCTTCAATAGATTGACAGAGCTTACGTTCGTGTTTTTGTTTAATATCCGCTAAATAAGGCGTGGTTGTATTGGCGCCAGTAAAAGGGGTTAAGGCACCAAGTTGTGGATATTGTGATGCCAGTATATCAATATGTTTAGTCATGCTATTTATTCCTTATGCTTACCGACGAACACCAGACATTTTGGCTAATTCAATTACCGCTTTGGCGCGAGTAATAATTGGCCCATCGATCATTTTGCCATTGAGCGACACAACGCCCAGACCTTTTTTCTCACCTTCTATCGCTGCGTCTACGATTTCTTGCGCATGGTCGACGTCTTTTTGTGTTGGTGCATAAGCGTTATGCAGTAACTCGATTTGTCTCGGATTAATTAATGATTTGCCATTGAAGCCAAGTTGTTTGATTAATTTTACTTCACGTAAAAAACCTTCATCATCATTAATGTTAGAATAAACCACATCAAATGCGTCAATTTTAGCGACTCTAGCGGCATGTAAAACGGCGCAGCGAGCATAAAATAGTTCGGTACCATCACCGCGCTCTGTCTGCATATCGACTAAATAATCGAAAGCAGCAAGGGCAATGGCTATCATTCGTGGCGTTGATTGGGCGATAGAGACCGCATTAACCACACCAGCGGCAGATTCAATCGCGGCAATAATCTTAGTTGAACCGACTTTACGTCCAATTTCGTTTTCAATTCGTTCAATATGCGCTTCTAATTGATGAACATCTTCAGCACTGTGGGTCATTGGCAAACGCACTACATCAACACCAGCACGAACAACGGCTTCTACGTCATCAAGGCCAAATGGAGTATCTAATGCATTAATTCTTACAACCGTTTCGATACCCATTTTTTGATAGATACCCAGTTTTAATGTCTGTACGACAAGTAAGCGAGCAGAGTCTTTTTCTTTAATGGAGACCGCATCTTCAAGATCGAACATAATAGAGTCAGGTTGATAGACAAATGATGTTGATAACATTGCGGCATTTGAACCCGGTAAAAATAACATACTGCGTCTTAATTTTTTCATAGTAATTGGCTCCACTGTGCTTTTTCTGCTGCCGCTCTTGATATTGCAATTTGCACTCTTGCTGTAATGACGCAATCTAAGGCGCCTTTATCATCAATAATGATAAGACCTTGCTTAACCTCTAAACGGGCTAAGGTATCTTCAACGACTTGGCGAATTTGTTGGCCAAATTGTTTATTCACATCACTATTGATGACAATTTCTAACCTATCATGAGGCTCGACTTTGACCAGCAAATCACTGGATTCCAATGTGCCAGCTAAAGCACTTTTAATTATTTTCATAAATATTCACCTATTTATCTTCAATCACATAATGTTGTTGGAGGTATGACCATGTCGATTTCGGCACTAAGTCATAGACCTCTTGATAACGCTTTTGTGCGAGTAATGCTCTCACGCGTGATGCTGAAATCACATCATTGCTGGCAGTGACTCTGGGTATCTCAATCACTTTGATTATCGGCGCTGTTGATAACGCCTTTTGTTCGAGCCAATACGGCATTGCTTGATTGTAAGCATTGGTTAATTCACTGCGCGGCTCAGTCCCAACAAAGCGGACACTAATGGTTAACGCAGGGGCAATATATTCTCTAAATAGTAACAAATCGATGGCCATATACGTTTGTTCAATCAGGGTTTGATCTTTAAGAAAATATGACGGAAATGTGGCTTTTGAAACCATATACTCAGAACCCAGAAAAACGGAGACATTGCCTAAGTGACTCACACCTTGTTTGACAAGTTGATGCCTAATTGCCGTTGGAAATAAAGACGCATCTTCTTCAACAACAAAAATATAAAGCCAATCAACGGTTTTTGCTGCCAGCTCCACCAAATAAAGGTGTCCACGTGTAAATGGATTGGCATTCATGACGATGGCACCGCATGTGCCGACTTTTTTATGCTGAGCGAGTTTTTGGCAGTAATGGTTAATACCCACGGGGGTATTTTCCATTAAGGTTACCGTCTCGTCTATTTTGACGAGAGGATAAAAGCCACAACTTTTAAAAAATGGCACATTGTCTGGTTTGGTATAGAGAAAAAGATGATGCTGATTTTTTTCGTCAGCTAAATCAATCACTGTATTGATAAGTTTTAGTGTGAGCTGACTGCCTTGATAATCGGGATGCACAGCAACACACTTAATAATGTTATGATCAAGTCCAGCACAAGCAACAATTTGTTGTTCTACATAACCAACAACAAAGTCATTAACATGGTTATCTAAACTCAGATCAACCAATGCTAAAAGATGTTTGATTGCGTTTAAAACAGACTCATCTTTTTGTAATGAGACGGTTTTAAATGATATTGATTTATCTTGCATAATTTATTCAGCTACAATGGTATTAATTAAATGACCAATTTTTTCAATTTCAACTTCAATAACATCGCCAGGTTTCATAAATAGTGGTGGTGTGCGTTTTTTACCAACGCCGCCAGGTGAGCCTGTTAAAATGACATCGCCAGGTGAAAGTTGAGTAAAGGTACTGATGTAAGAGACAATATCTTCGACTTTATGCACCATGTTGCCTAACACGTCGTTTTGTACCATTTGTTTATTTAAATAAGTACGGATAGATAGGGCGTCAAAATCATCAATTTCGTCTTGCGTGGTTAAGCAAGGCCCTAACGCGCCAGTTTTTGGCCAGTTTTTACCTGCAGTAAACCAAGTATGTTGCCAGTCACGTACCGAGCCATCCATATAACAGCTGTAGCCGGCGATGTAGTTTGGTGCCTCTTGTTTTGAAACTTTGAAACACGGTTTACCAATAATAATGGCGAGCTCACCTTCATAGTCGAACTCTTCAGTAATACTTGGTTTAAGTACCGGAGATAAGTGACCGACTTGGGTGTCAGCAAAGCGAACAAATAGTGTAACAGCTTGATCTTGTGCATCAAACTCTTTGCGTTTATCTGCATAATTCATACCCGCACAAATAATTTTATTTGGATTAGGAATGACAGGTAAGTAAGTAACATAACGAGGATCAACGGTTGCTGGTGTTTGGTTAAGTGTTTTAACGTGTGCTAAGCCAGCTGGGCAACTGATTAGAGATTTAAGATCAGGATAGCGATCGCCCATTAGTGATTTTAGGTCAATAATACCGTTAGTGGTTAAGATGCCGTAACTTGGATTATTTGCTAAAAGATAACTAATAAATTTCATATAATGCCTTTGTATCTGATATGCTAACGCAGCGTCCTTGCGGTTAATGGTGCGTTAGCATAGTGTGTTATTGTCAAGATTAAGAGTTAGACTAGGAAGTTGCCTAAAATCAATAGTGAAACTGAAACATTGATTGCGCCACCAATTCGCGTTGCGATTTGTGCAAATGGCATTAATTCCATTCTTTCTGCTGCAGTTAAGATTGCAACGTCACCAGTACCACCTTGACCACTTTGGCAACAAGAGATAACGGCTGCATCAATTGGGTACATACCGAGTTTTTTCGCTACAAAGAAACCTGTTGCAACAAGTGAAACCACTGTACAAACGATAACGATGATGTTGACAATCGTAAATGCTTCAACAATTCTGTGCCAAGGTGTAATTGCAACACCGACCGCAAATAGAATTGGATACGTTACTGAGGTTTGAAAGAATTTGTAAACGACTTGTGAGCCACCAAGAATTTTGGGTGATACACCATGCGTTAGTTTAACAATAACCGCAGCAAATAGCATACCAACTGGCGCGGGTAAACCAACTAATTTATGGCCAATCATACCAACCATGTAAAGCATTGCGGCAAGTAACACACCCGATGCAAATACGGTTACGTCGTTAGTGAGTTCAGCTTTTTCTTTTGTTGCTGATGTCTCTTCTTTGCCATCTGACGGCATAAGTTTGCCATTACCAGTTAAGTGTGGATACATTTTACCTAAGCGGTTAAGTACGCCACCACAGACAATACCGGTTAATCCACCAAGCATCACAATTGGTAATACGCGACCTAACGCATCGCCTTGGTCCATACCTAAAATTGCTGCATAACCGATTGATAATGGAATCGCACCTTCACCAACACCACCAGCCATAATCGGCAGTACTAAGAAGAAGAATGTTTCGAAAGGAGAAAGACCTAATAATACGCCCATGCCCACACCAACTATCATGCCGACGATTTCGCCACAAGCCATTGGTACGAAAATACGCAAAAAGCCTTGAATTAAAGTGCGGCGATCCATACTCATGATGCTACCGACGATAATACAGCAGATATATAAGTAAAGAATATGCGTATCTTTATAGAATTTTGTTGTTGCTTCAACGATTGGCGCTGGTAACCAACCATAATAGACTAAAGCTGACGGAATAAAGGTTGCACAAATTGCAGCTGCGCCCATTTTTCCAACGATAGGTAAGCGTTTACCAAATTCACCACATAAGAAACCAAAGAAAGCACAAGTCACGACCATAACAACGATGTCAGATGGTAGTTTTCCTGTGTAATAAACTTCTGCAAAAATAAGGATGCCGGCGATAATAAAAAGCGGCAATGGAATTACACCGATTTTATAGTTATCTAACCATCCCCACCATCCCGTCGGCCAGAATTTATTTTTTTGCCCGTCTGGACTGGATTTTTCTGCATTAACAGTTTTACTCATTATATTCCCCAATATTTCAGTTATTAATTTGGTGTGTATGATAATGAATTAAAATTTAAATTTTTGTGATATATCTCATTGTTTTCAGGTGGTTTTAATGGTTTTAATGTCTCTTTCGGTTTTAATTTATGATAATATGCAACTCGTATAAGAATTATCGAATTGAGTTAAAATAATTATCCAAAGCAGACCTATGAATGTAAAAATAAGAATCAATAAAATCAATTTTTTGTTCGCTCAAAAATTATTTATTGCATTATCAATTCTCTTCGCCCTTTCAATTTTTATTATGCAACGTTACCTTGATAATATTATCGAAATGAATTTATATAAAAATTTAGGCGAAAGAGCACAAATCCAAGCAAAAGAGTTAGCGGCAATTCCTGCTTTAGCGATTGCGGTTGCTAATCGTGATCTCGATGGCATTAATCAGCTCATTAGCCGTATTCATAAACAAAGTGATGCGAGCTATATTGTGATTGGCGATCAGCATGCTAATCGCTTGTTTCATACCCGAGATGCCCCTCTTAATGTGCCAATGGTAGGGGATGATAATCATGAAGTGTTAAAAGGGAAAAGCATTATCGTGATTAGTGAGGGTTCTTTAGGCGAATCGTTACGCGGAAAGGCGCCAATTCTTGATAAGCAAGGTCAAGTCATTGGGATTGTTTCCGTCGGATATATGCTTGATAAAATAGAAGAATTACATAAAGTACAGTCTTATCCATTTATTATTTTCTGTATTATTTTGTTTATTACACTGTTTATTTTTTCTTATATTTTTTCCTATTTAATTAAGAAACAGATGTTTAATCTTGAACCGAAGGAAATTTCATTATTAGTTAGAATGCAAAGTGCGATTATGGAGTCGATTAATGAGGGATTAATCGCCATCGATCTTGATTATAACATTACCCATATTAATCAGTTTGCCCGTCAATTTTTAAATATTCCGGCACATGTTGATATGGTAAATGGCTCTAGCTTGTTTTTGTATATTGCAAAGCCGAATGATTTATTACAAAACCATGATTGTTTAGCTGAAGATATTTACGATCGTATCAGCCACTTTAATGATGAAGCGGTTATTGCCAGTCGTATTCGATTAATTTTTAATGATCGTTTGCAAGGCTGGGTCATTACGTTTCGTAATATGAATGAGATAAATTTACTCAGTAAGCGTCTTTCTCAAGTTCAGCAATATGCGGATAATTTACGTGCTTTACGGCATGAACATCAAAATTGGCTAGCAACGTTACTTGGTTTGCTCTATATGAAGCGTTATGAAGAAGCGAAAACGTTCATTACTCGTCAATCAACACAAAATCAGCAACATCTTGATTTTATTAATGAAAAAATCAAAGTGCCCACTATCGCTGGTTTATTGATAGGTAAGCTGAGTAAAGCTAATGAAATGGGACTTGAGCTGCAATTTGATCCGATGTGTCAACTCAATCAGGTGCCGAATAAAATTACTGAAACGGAGTTCATGTCGATTATTGCCAACTTACTAGATAATGCGTTTACCGCCAGTTTAGCGCAGTATCAAAAATCAGCTAGCAAAGATAAAAAAGTGATTTATCTCTATCTAAATGATGCAACAGATGAATATGTGATTGAAGTCACTGATGAGGGCACACAAATCGATGAGGAGATAAAATCATCAATTTTTAAGTTAGGCGTAACGACTAAAAGTAAGGGTGATGGCGTGGGGTTATACCTTGTTAAAACTTATACAGAAAAAGCTAACGGTTACATTGAGGTTAGCAATAATGAGCCACAAGGTACGATTTTCTCCATTTTTATCCCCAAATAAAGACAGAATAAGAGGTAGGGAAACATGAATATTGATATTAATGCCTTAATTGTTGAAGATGAACCGATTTTGGCAGAAGTCAATGCAGAATTTGTACAACGCAATACCAATATCAAAGTAGTTGGTATTGCTTCAACGCTGCATGATGCAAAAATCATGCTAGAAAAATTTAACCCGCAATTAGTTTTGTTAGATAACTATTTGCCTGATGGGCAGGGGATTGAGCTATTTGATTATATTGTGAAAAAGCAATTATCTACATATATTATTTTTATTACCGCAGCGAGTGATATGGATACCTGTAGCCATGCAATTCGTCACGGTGCTTTTGATTACTTAATTAAGCCCGTTTCTTATGAGCGGATAACCTATTCATTAAATAAATTCAAATTATTTTTATTGCGTCAATCCTCACCTAAAAATTTAAGCCAGCGCCAAATTGACGAGCTATTTAATTTACAGATTAAGGATTTTGTTGAGACACAAAAAAATACTAAAGGTATTGATGCGTTGACCTTACAGCGTATTCAGTCATTATTTATTCATACCTCTGACGCTTTAACGGTTGAAGATGTGGTGAGTAAAGCACAAATTAGTAAAACAACCGTCAGGCGTTATCTTGAATATTGTGTGCAAACACATTTTCTAAAAGTTGAAATTCAATATGGTAAGATTGGTCGCCCTGAGCGCTATTACAAGCATATTGCTATCTGATGTATTACTGATGATAGTGAGATAAAAACCACGTGACAGCAATAAGATCAGCCGTGCCGCCAGGGCTTAGGTTTTTCTCGATTAACACTTGATCAAATTGCTGTAGTTTAACGTTGGCTTGTGCGATTAATGCGCCACCTTCTTCAAGTAGCAATTGAGCATGCTGCTTGACTAAATTCAGCCCATCAAGCCCGCCACGTGACACAATATTAGTATCATCATTATAAGCGAGTAAAGATAGCATTGCTTGTAGCAAGCATTGCGCTTCACTATAACCTTGTTGAAGGCTGGCTAAATAACTCGGTAGGGCAATTTTTGTCACTAATGTATAACCGCTTTCTGCCTCGCCCCTCGCTCCGGTTAGTCCGTATTGTTGATATAACCGTTCACCCATTGTTTGGCCTTGATTATCACTCAGCTCTCGCGCAACCATACCTTGGCACAAGGTACTAATTTGTGCGCAAATCGTTTGGTCATTAATCGTTTTATCTAACGCGTGTAGCCGGCCTAATGATGATAAGAGTAGTCCAAAAGCAAAAATGGCGCCTTTATGAGTATTCACGCCATTAGTTGCTAGAAACATCGCTTTTTCACAGGATATGCCAAGTGGTCTTATATTGGTTAAAAACGATTGATTATCATCATGTGCGGTTTGTATACCATATTGGTAAAACTGATCAAAGTAAGGCGTAATTGCGTAAATACTACGTAGGAAGGTTAATAAATCCATATCCTTATGTGAACCACTATTGGCCTGATCGACTAATCCCGGTTTTGGGGTGAGATCAACTTCGGTTAGTAATGCTGCTTGCGCAAGTTTTGCGGCAGATGAGTGTAATTGATGCTGCTGCAAAGCAAGGCTTTGGCGCAGTTGAAGTATAACATTACTAGTCGTATTTAAGTTATTATGTGTCATGAGGTTAGGTCAGGCTTTATTTAAAATAAGTGGTTGATTTTTGCAGCTTTGTCAGTGCTACTATTTATAGAGTAAAAACGCCTTTTACAGACGCCTTAATTATTTATCAACCGGGTGTAAATGCAGTATATGACCCATTTTTTGCATTTTGGTTTGTAAATAGTGCTCATTATTAGGATTTTCACCGACTTCAAGTGGAATTCGCTCAGCAATATTGATTCCGGCTTCTTCTAACACATGTATTTTTTTCGGATTATTGGTTAAGAGTTTGATTGATTTAACGCCGAGTAACGCTAACATGTCAGCGCAAAGGGTAAAATCCCGCTCATCGGCAGCAAAGCCCAATTTGTGATTCGCTTCAACAGTATCTAACCCTTGATCTTGCAGCGCATACGCTCTGATTTTATTTAATAAACCAATATTACGGCCTTCTTGACGGTGATAAATCAATATTCCGGTTTTGTTTTCGGCAATGTGTTTTAATGCTGCTTCTAATTGGAATCCACAGTCACAACGTAAACTAAATAAGGCGTCACCGGTCAAACACTCAGAATGGACTCGAGTTAAAATCGGTTTATCTTGAGTAATATCCCCCATGACTAGCGCAACGTGGTCCTTGCCTGTTGCGAGTTCTTCAAAACCAATCATGGTAAATACTCCCCAAGGAGTTGGAAGATTTGCTTGTGCTATACGTTTTAATTGCATGGAGAACTCCATTTCATTTAATATTAATCGACTAGTGATAATTATATACTCAAATAAAGTGAAGTGGCAGAGGCAATTATAATTAAGGTATCAATATGCAACTAACTTTATTACATCAAGTTGAATTATTAGAGTATTTTAGTGATATTTTTGTAAAAAATAATACGGGATAAACCAACTATGCTATGATGTAAAATCATTTTCTTGTTAGTGGTTTTTATAAAACAAACAATGTTATCTATCATAAAAAAAACACTTATTACTCTTGCGATTTTTTTAATTACACCTATTACTATTATTGCAATTAATTGGCAATGGCAGCCAGAAACCTTAAACAGTACTTCAAAATACCTGTTTTGGATCACTGAAACAGCTGGTGTGCCATGGGCCTTATTAAGCTGTGTATTTTTTGCTCTCTTATTTGCATTATGCTTAAAACTTAAATCTCCAAAACAGTTAGCTAAATTACTGATTATTCTTGTCGTTGCAATGCTATTAGGACAAGCGATTAAATCGGTTGTAAAAACGTATACTGCTGATTCTAGGCCTTTTGTATTATGGATTGAATCAAAATATAATGTGGATGATGAATATTTTTACTCATTAAGCCGTAGTGATCGGCGTGAAATTCTTAAACAATATATTGCCCATTCGCCAGAGATACCAAAATGGCTTTATCAGCATTGGCGCAGTGAAACGGGTTATACATTTCCATCTGGTCATGCACTTTTTGCGGCGACTTGGGCCTTTCTTGCCTTAACATTGTTAAATTTTAAGCGATATCAAACGATAATTTGTATCATTATAGCTTGGGCAGTATTAATTGAAATGAGCCGTATTGTGCTAGGAATGCACCGGCCGATCGATGTTATTGTCGGGTCAATTATCGCTTGGTTCATTGCGATGTTATCTTATTATCTAGCAAAGCGTTGGCAACTGATAAAAGAATAACACAATACAATACCTCTTTAATTCGCTTTAGTATATAATTAACCAATACTAGCCAGTGTGTATTAAAACTGGATGATTTAGAAGGAAGAACTAATGAAATTTGTCATACTTTTTTTAGTGTTGATTGTCATTTTTGCTATCTCGATAACCCTTGGCGCGAATAATAATCAGCCAGTAGTATTTAATTATCTTTTGGCGCAAACACAGTTACGTCTATCAACATTATTGGCAATTTTGTTTGGTACTGGGTTCGTTTTAGGGTGGCTATTAACGGGTATCTTTTTTGTCAAAGTCAAATTTAAACTTTCTTCGGCTCAGCGAAAATTAAGAAAATTGCAAAAAATGTATGATGACGAAATCGCTGCTCGCCAACGGACTGAGCTAACAACTTTACCGCTTACGGAAAATAAATAGTCAATATATGTTTGAACTTCTGTTTTTGTTATTGCCAATAGCTGCTTCCTATGGATGGTATATGGGAGGGCGCAGTGCAAAACAAAAATATCGAAATGAATCCAATCGTCTATCACGTGAATATGTTGATGGATTAAACTTTCTACTTTCAAATCAAAGGGATAAAGCAGTTGATCTGTTTCTTGATATGCTTAAAGAGGATTCAGGAACGCTCGAAGCGCATTTAACCCTCGGCAATTTGTTTCGTTCTCGTGGTGAGGTTGATCGGGCAATTCGTATTCATCAAGCATTGATGGAAAGCTCATCATTAACATTTGAACAACGATTGTTAGCCATTCAGCAACTTGGACGTGATTACATGACCGCTGGTTTTTTTGATCGTGCCGAGCAAATGTTTTTACAGCTTATTGATGAAGATGATTTTCAACAATATGCGTTGCAACAACTTATTATTGTTTATCAATCAACAAGTGACTGGAATAAAGCCATTTCTGTTGCTGTAAAATTAGTCAAATTAGGTCAAACTAAATATAATAAAGATATTGCGCAATTTTATTGTGAGTTAGCAGCGCTGTCGATTGCTGCTGATGATTTAAATAAATCGCTATTTTATTTACAACGTTCCCTCTCGGCTGATAATAACTGCGCGAGAACATCACTCATGTTTGGGCGAGTTTTAATGGCGCAAGGTAATTATCCTAAAGCGGTTCAATATTTAAAACAAATTTTAACCCAAGATAAAGCATTTATTGGTGAAGCCTTGCCATTCCTGCAAGAGTGCTATCAGAATTTATCTCAAGAAGATGATTTTAAACAGTTTTTGAAGCAATGTGTTGAGGTGGATTCAGGCAGTGTGGCTGAATTAATGCTCGCAAGTATGATTGAAAAACAAACCGGTCGAGATGCAGCACAGTACTATATTTATCGAGAACTGGTCAAACATCCAAATTTGAAAGGTTTTTACCGTTTAATGGATTACCATCTTGCTGATGCAGAAGAAGGACGCGCCAAAGAGAGCTTGTTACTCTTGCGTAATATGGTAGGTGAACAAATTAAAGCGATTCCTAATTATCGCTGTGAACGATGTGGTTTTACCGTCAATTCGATTTATTGGTTGTGCCCTGCGTGTCGTTCATGGGCAACGATTAAACCGATTCGTGATTTTGATCAACATGTAACTTAGTTCGGTGTTGTCATTATGCATTTTTATCAATTAGATGTCAGATCACATGCTTTACATTCAGTGATAGATAAATCTAATATTTACATTAATACAAAGAGCTTATGAGATGTTTTTAGTTGATTCACACTGTCATTTAGACAGTTTAAATTATGATAATCAAAGTCTTAAAGATGTGCTTGCAAAAGCAAATGAGCATGCAGTGAAGCATTGCTTAAGTGTAGCAACAACCTTATCGGGTTATCAGTCGATGCGAACATGGCTCGCGCCTTATTTTGGGCAAATTTCGTTGTCATGTGGTGTTCATCCGCTCAATTTACAAGATGAGACGTTTGATTTGGATTTATTTAAGAATCTGGCTCAGGACGAACACGTTGTTGCGCTGGGCGAAACGGGACTGGATTATTATTATCAACAAGATCATATTCAAGTTCAGCAAGCCGCATTTGCCGCACATATTCGATTAGGGCGCGAATTACAAAAACCCGTTATCGTACATACCAGACAAGCCAAAGACGATACATTGGCGATCTTGAAAGATGAAAACGTCCATTCAGGCGTGCTGCACTGCTTTACTGAAGATCTCGATACAGCTAAAAAACTGCTAGATTTAGGCTTATATATTTCATTCTCCGGTATTGTGACATTTAAAAATGCGGAAAGTATACGAGAAGTTGCCCGTTTTGTGCCACTCGATCGGTTACTTATTGAAACTGACTCACCGTATTTAGCGCCTGTTCCTTATCGAGGTAAAGAGAATCAGCCGGCTCATGTCCGTCAGGTTGCTGAATATTTAGCGGTTTTAAAGCAGCAGCCCGTTGAGATAATTGCAGAAAAAACAACTGAAAATTTTTGCCATTTATTTGGTGTAAGATTGTGATAATATATTTTGATATTGTTGTCATGAGATAGGCATAATACTAAGGAATATCCTATGGTTCAGGAAACTATTTTCAGTAAAATTATTCGTCACGAAATTCCCACCGACATTATTTATCAAGATGATTTAGTAACGGCATTTCGTGATATTTCACCTCAAGCACCAACGCACATTTTAATTGTACCTAACAAACAGATCGCAACAGTAAATGATGTGACGGCGGCTGATGAGCAAGCGCTTGGGCATTTATTTGTGGTTGCGGCTCAAATTGCTAAACAAGAAGGTATTGATGAAAATGGTTATCGACTGATTATCAATTGTAATAAAGATGCGGGGCAAGAGGTCTTCCATCTGCATATGCACTTATTGGGTGGTAAGAATTTAGGTCAATTAGTCAATTAATTTATTGGTTGTTAAGGGGATTTATGAAACAAGCTTGGCAGACGGGTTTAATGGTGATGCTAATGCTAGTATTAAGTGCATGTCATTTAATACCTCACACTAAATCAATATTACCTACTGAGGAAGATAAACGCACGAGCCTTATTAACACGCCCCCTAAAATTTCGACGATCGATTGGAAAGCCGTTATTACGCCATTGATTGATGAATTACTTGAAACGATGGTAGTGAGTGATAATAACACAATGCTAATAAGTGATATTAACAATAATAGTAATCAATATGTTTCATCAACAACGCTTAATAACATTATTGTTAATACGTTTCGTCAGCAGTCTATTTTTAATGTGATTGATCCAAACACAATAATTGAAACTAAATTGCATTTAGGTATCACGAATGATGATGGTTTAGTTTCACGTAGCAAAATGATAGGTCTTGCAAGGCAAGTCAAAGCCGATTATGTACTATTTACAACGATTAAAACAGTGCCTGAATTACCCAATGAACAAGCTAATGTTGAGATGGAATTACTGTTAACAAAAACCGGTGAAATTGTATGGCAATTTTCATCTGATCAGTTGGTCAATGACCAGAATATAAAATAGAGAGAGTATTATGGGTCCATTGATGATTGATATTCCAGGCTTAACACTGAGTGATGATGACCGAAAGCTGTTACAACACAATGCCGTTGCTGGTGTGATTTTATTTAGCCGTAACTATCAAGACCCAATACAATTGTATGATTTGATGCAGCAAATTAGGTCAGCATCATCACAGCGTTTACTCATCACCGTTGATCATGAGGGGGGCCGCGTTCAGCGCTTTAAACAAGGCTTTACACTTATTCCACCAGCGCAAGCTTATGCCAAATTACGTCCAATCGATGAGGCTAAGCGGCTTGCATTTGATGCGGGGTGGGTGCTGGCGATGGAGCTGATGGCATTTGATATTGATTTAAGTTTTGCGCCGGTTTTAGATCTCGGGCATAGTTGTCTTGCGATAGGCTCGAGATCGTTTCATCAAGATCGCCATATCGCACTTCAAGTTGCTGGCGCGATGATTGATGGTATGCATGATGCTGGTATGAAAACAACCGGTAAACATTTTCCAGGTCATGGTGCAGTATTAGCTGATTCCCATAAAGAATCACCGATTGATAATCGATCTCAGTTATTAATCAACGATGATATGCAGATTTTTGCAGATCTTATCAAAATGGGTAAACTTGATGCGGTTATGCCTGCTCATGTTATTTATCCCGTATTTGATGATAAGCCCGCTAGTGGTTCCCCTCTTTGGTTACAAACAATACTTAAACAAAAACTGCAGTTTGATGGTGTCATTTTTTCTGATGACCTTTCGATGGAAGGCGCTGCATTTATGGGTGATTATGCTCAGCGTGCAAATATGGCATTTAATGCGGGATGCGATATTTTGTTAGCGTGTAATAATCGGTCGGCAACGTTTACAATTTTAGATAGTTTAGGCCACGTAACAAGTGATAAACCTAATACGCTATTAGCGACAAACTGTATTGACTATCCGACTTTAATTAAAAGTGATCAATGGCGACAACGTCATCGTAATCTCTGTAAATTAAATGAAGAGTGGCAAAATTCTTTATATCAATAGCTAGGATATCATGACAACTCATCATTATTCACCCGTCGCCATCATCGAGATTGATCTTGATGGAGTTTTATTAGCGGTTAATCAAGCGGCTATCACGCTATTATCATTACCTGATGCTTTATTGCAACGCACCAAGCAAGCTCACTATCAATTTGATTATTATAGGGCACTGAATTTAGATCCAAATCTGCCAATTTCTCAGTTAGAAAGCACCACAATTGTACTTAAGCAGCAATACTACTTTCTACAAATTTTTGATGATATTGAGCGATTAGTCTTCGTAATTCAGCCTATTGGCTATCTTAAGAATCGATTATCAAAAAAAGGCATAGCTAATCAGCAAGCGTTTAACGTATTTTGTACCAATAGCGCGGCGATGCAAAAACTGATTAAACAAGCTAAAGCGTTTTCTAAACAGAAAGAGCCGTTATTAATTTCCGGTTCGACCGGAACAGGCAAAGATTTACTGGCACTGGCGTGTCATCAATATAGTCCACGGGGCGATCAAGTCTTTCTGGGCTTAAACTGTGCGGCAATGCCCGATGAAGTGGTGGAAAGTGAGTTATATGGTCACGCGCCCGGTGCTTACCCTGGTGCGACTGAGGGTAAAAGAGGCTTTTTTGAACAAGCGAACGGCGGATCGGTGTTATTAGATGGTATTGATGAAATGTCATTTAGAATGCAGACTAAGTTATTGCGGTTTATTAATGATGGTTCGTTTCGCCGTGTTGGTGATGATAATGAAGTCAGCGTTGATGTGCGCGTGATTTGTGCGACTAAAGCCGATCTCTTTTTACTGGTAAAACAAGGTAAGTTTCGTGAAGATCTCTATTATCGATTAAATGTCTTACCACTGCACGTGCCCTTATTGCATGAGCGCAGTGAGGATATTATTGATTTGGCTCATTATTTTATTAACGAATTTGCTAATAAACAGGGAATTAACTCACCTGTTCTAACCTTAGATGCTCAGTTGGTTTTACTGAGTTATGATTGGCCTGGCAATGTCAGAGAATTAAAAAATACGCTATATTCCGCGTTAGCTCAGCTAAATGGCCAGGAGATCACGGCAAGCGATATTACACTGCCGCGTTCTCAATCTGCTAAGTCATATGTACTGAGTGATGAGATGGAAGGGAAAACATTAGATGAAATGACTAAGCAATTTGAAAAAACAGTATTAAGTCATTTGTATCAAACCCATCCAAGTTCTCGCAAACTCTCTAAGCGGCTTGGTATTTCACATACCGCCGTTGCAAATAAATTAAGGGAATATGGGATTGGTAAAACTTAATAAATTGAGTATGAAATGAAAAGATTTCATCGAAAAATTAAATCTTATTTAAGAAATATTCGTCTCTTTTTAGGCCGATTCATTTTAGATAAAAAACCGTCACGAAAATGGGATCCCGCTTTATTAGCAACCAGTAAAATTTTATTTATTCGCCATGATGGCAAAATAGGTGATTTTATCGTGTCATCGTTTGTTTATCGTGAGATAAAAAAACAGTATCCGAATATCCATATTGGGATCGTGAGTGCTTGTGAAACACAGGATCTTTTTAAAACAGACCCTCATATTGATTCGTTGTATATTACTCCTCAGCGAGCACTATTGCCATTTTGGTTAATTGCTCGAAAAATAGCGAAAGAAAATTATGATATTGTGGTTGATCTGACTGATTTTTTACGTAACCGTGATATTGTCTTAATCCGCTATGTGAATGCGGCGATTAATATTGGTTATAATCAAACAGAATTAAAGTTATTTAATCGTAATATTCAAGCTAATAATGAACATATTACGCTTGATTATGAAAGTGCGATGATGATATTAGGGTTACAAAAAATGGACCGGCATTACTCATTCCCTAATATTCCTATTACAGAAGAATTACTGACATTTTGCCAGCAGTACTTATCAAAAGCGTATATCGCAATTAATTTTTTTGGTGCGGCAAATCATAAGAAATTCTCAACTGAACAACAAATAAAGTGGTTAACCAGATTAAATTTGGTTTATCCCGATAAGATTATCTTAATTCTCACTTACCCTAAAGTGACTAACGAGCTCAAACCCTTATTAATAAACGATAAATATGTTATGTATGAAGGGACGCAAACTATTTTTGATTCAATTGAATTAATTAAACATGCATCGATGGTGATTAGCCCTGATACTTCAATTATTCATGCCGCATCAGCACTGAATAGACCGATTATTGCATTTTATATGTCCAGTAATCCACAAAATCCATATCGCAAATGGTTACCAATGAACGCACAAAATGCTATGATCTATTATTATGAAAACAATATTAATGAAATAGATATTGCTACAGTCAAATTACCTGTAATACAAGGCGATCTGGATTTAAATAGTTAAGGAGCTATTTTTGAATATTTTATTTTTCTCTAATGATGGTAAGCTTGGCGATGGTGTGTTGCATACGGCTTTAGTAAAAGGAATTAAACAGCAATATCCTGATGCTAAAATTTACTGTACAACAGCTGGTTCGACGACCGATTTTTGGCAGCGAGATTGCCGTATTGAGGAATCTTGGGATTTTTGGAAACCATCTTTTTGGCAAGCGATTAAGTTAGGTCTGACTGTTCGTAAAAAGAAGCTAGATTATATTATTTCATGGAATCCTATCAAAAATGAAAAGCTAAAAATTTTTTGTTGGCTTGCAAATCCAAAATTTGGTACAAAAGTTTTTGTTGTTAAACCCGATGAGCATGCTTCAATAAAAGAAAAACGCGTACTTGAAATGTTGGGGTGTGAGAATTCCAATATATCTTATGACATTGCGCCTTCATCTAAAATGGCATCATATCAATGGCAGAAAAATAGCCTATTTTTCAATATTTTTGCGAGTATTGAGAGTAGGACGATAAACGTTGATGATGCCGTTATCATACTTAATTTATTGATGGAAAGATTGCCTGATACGCCTGTTTATATGGCTTATTATGCGGATAAAAAAGCAGTTATCGATGAAATTATTAATAAAACTGTTAATAAAAATATCGTAGCAGTCGACAGCTCTGATGGTATGGAAAAGCTATTTTCATTATGTTCTAGTGTGGATGTTATTATTTCTCCCGATACGGCTATCGTGCATATTGCATCAGCCTATAATAAGCCCACTATCGCGTTATTTGAGAGAAACAATTCATTATTACAGACTAACTGGGCCCCAACAAGTGATCGTTATTCAATTATTGATTTTTTTGCTAATGAAAGTGATAAGAATATAATTTTTGAAACAATAGCCGATTTAGCGGTTAGTTATATGACAAAATAATGAGTAAGGTAAAGATATGAAAATACTTGTTACTGGCGGAGCTGGCTTTATTGGCTCTGCTTTAGTTCGACATATCATCGAGCATACTCATGATGAGGTGTTAGTGGTTGATAAATTAACCTATGCGGGTAATCTTGAATCTTTAGCACCGGTTTCTGGCAGTGAGCGTTATCAGTTTGCTCAGGTTGATATCTGCGATCGAATTGCACTCGATCATCTCTTCACCGCTTTCAAGCCTGGTGCTGTGATGCATTTGGCGGCAGAAAGCCATGTAGATCGTTCTATTGATGGGCCATCAGCATTTATTGAAACCAATATTATTGGGACTTATCAGTTATTAGAAAGCGCACGCCATTATTGGTCACAATTTGGCAGTGGTTTAAATAATCAATTTAGATTTCATCATATTTCGACAGATGAAGTCTATGGCGATCTTGCTGGCACAACTGATTTATTTACTGAAACAACCGCATATGCTCCGAGTAGTCCTTATTCGGCGTCGAAAGCATCAAGTGATCATTTAGTGAGAGCATGGCATCGAACGTATGGTTTACCTACCATTATTACTAACTGTTCTAATAATTATGGTCCTTATCATTTTCCAGAAAAACTGATTCCTTTAGTTATCCTTAATGCATTAGAAGGCAAGTCGCTGCCGGTTTACGGTAATGGTAGCCAAATCCGAGATTGGCTTTATGTTGAAGATCATGCTAGAGCGCTTTATCAGGTTATTACTAAAGGGAAAATTGGTGAAACCTATAATATTGGCGGTCATAATGAGCGCAAGAATATTGATGTTGTGCAGACCATTTGCCAACTACTCGATGAATTAGTAACTAATAAACCTAATCATATCACGAGTTTTGCTGATTTGATTACTTATGTAGCCGATAGGCCCGGTCATGATAAGCGTTATGCTATTGATGCAACTAAGATAGCAACAGAATTAGGTTGGTTGCCTCAAGAGACATTTGCAAGCGGGATACGTAAAACGGTTGAATGGTATTTGAGTCACCAAAATTGGTGTAACAATATTAAAGATGGCTCTTATGCAAGACAACGAATTGGCTTAACCCAATAACATATTAAAGGATTTATAATGAAAGGTATTGTGCTTGCCGGTGGGTCTGGAACACGTTTATATCCGATTACCCAAGGTGTTTCAAAACAATTATTGCCAATTTATGATAAGCCGATGGTTTACTATCCTATTTCCGTGTTAATGTTGGCTGGAATTTCAGAGATACTCATTATCACGACACCAGAGGACCACGCGGCTTTTAAACGATTGCTTGGTAATGGTGAGCGATTTGGTATTCATTTATCGTATGCAATACAAGATAAACCAAATGGAATTGCTGAAGCGTTTATCATTGCTGAAGATTTTATTGCTAATGAGCCATGTTGTTTAGTTTTGGGAGATAATATCTATTTTGGTCAAAGTTTTAGTCAGCAACTTGCGCGAGCTGTAGCGCAATCTAATGAGTCAGCGACGATATTTTGTTATCAAGTGAGTGATCCAGAGCGGTTTGGTGTGGTCGATTTTGATGATCAATATAATGCGTTATCGATTGAAGAAAAACCGCAACATCCTAAATCGAGTTGGGCCGTAACTGGGCTTTATTTTTACGATAATCAGGTGGTTAACATTGCTAAAACGCTCAAACCATCGGCGCGAGGAGAGCTTGAAATTAGCGATCTCAATGAGTGTTATTTACAAGCAGGTCGATTAAAAGTTCAAATATTAGGCCGTGGTTTTGCCTGGTTAGATACAGGTACTCATGATAGCTTAATTGAAGCTTCTCAATTTGTTCATACCATTGAAAATAGACAAGGAATGAAAGTCGCTTGTTTAGAAGAAATCGCTTATCGCCAAGGTTGGCTATCTACAGAGCAAGTACTGGAACAAGCAAAAATTTTAACTAAGACTAGATACGGACAGTATTTAATCAAATTAGTGCAAAGTAATCATTAGAAAAATTCAGCTGATTGTTTAGATGTATAAAGAATTATTAGCTTATCTAATAAATAATAGCAATTTGATAAGCTAATATTTTAATTAGCTGAAATAATTTATTTTTTTATTAGTTTTTTCAATATATAAATCAATGTATATTTAATTGCTTTTAGTGGGTGTTTTTCTTTAAATTGTTGCTTAGCTAATAATCGATATTTTGATGCTGATTCTTTAGGCCGTTTATCAAGTTTAATCGCATTCCATGGAGATATTTGTTGGTAGTATTGATAAAGCTCTGGAATTGTGTCAGCAAACCATGGCTTTATTGGACCGGCAAAATGAATAAGTACATCATTCTTGTTTAGTGCAGGAACAATTTGATGTTCACAGATGCTTACTATTTTATTGTAGTTGTTAGCGATAATCTTTGTTTGGTTTTTTAAGGCTATATTTAAAGCATCTTGATCTAATAATCTGAATTCTTTACGTCTATTATCTAACAAATCCATCGATTTTTGAGTAATATTATTATTATTCCAAGCATTAGTATCAATAATCATCACGCCAGCATTAAAATATTCACCATAATGAATATCAAATAATGGACATTGTGTTTTTTGTGATTCTTCTTCGTCTTTAGCCGCTAACACAATGTTATCTTCAAAGTTTATTTCAAGCAGCGGTGATAAAGATGAATGGCAAATTATATCAGAATCTAAATAGATGAGTTTTTCTATCTCTGTTAGTATTTGGGGCACGAATATACGTAAACTGGTTGGAATATGATGATCTTTTAACTTATGTTCATTGGCTATAATGCTGGAATCGACATCATAAAAAATAATAGTATTGTTATAATAACTTAATTGTTGAAAATAAGTTTTATTGTTATCCGATACGTCAATCATAAAAAGGTGTATTGAGATGTTAGTATTATTTTTAAGTAATGATGAAACCGTAACACCAGCTTGAAAAGCATATTTATCATTAAAGCATAAGAAAACATTTAATTCGCAACGAGAACTATGTTCATTGATAATTGTTTTATTTTTGATCAGATTTTGCATATTAAGTATCTGCTACCATTTTTGTAGATTATAGCAATTATTACTCTGATTTGGTAGGGTACAAACTATTATTAAATGTGTAGTATTGTATGTTAAGCTAGCTTTAATAAATATAAATTAAATATATTGAGAATGATTGCTATGAATAAAATATTTGTGACGAAAAGTTTTTTACCACCCAAAAATGAATATTTAGAATTTGTTGATAAAATTTGGGACAATGGGCAATTAACCAATCAAGGTATACTGTTACAAGAATTAGAGCAGAAACTTAAAGTTTTCTTGCAAGTTGAAAATTTACATTATGTAACTAATGGTACCATTGCGATACAGCTCGCGTTTAAAGCGTTAGGAATTGAGTCAGGTGAGATCATAACCACCCCATTTTCTTACGTTGCAACAACATCATCCATTTTATGGGAACGTTGTACTCCTATTTTCGTCGATATTGAACCTAATAATTATTGTATAGATCCAGATAAAATAGAAGCTTTAATTAATAAAAAAACAAAAGCAATACTTGCTGTACATGTATTTGGGTATCCATGCAATGTAATAAAAATAGAAGAAATTGCAAAGAAATATAACTTAAAAGTTATTTATGATTCGGCTCATGCTTTCGGTTCTAGCTATTTAGGTAAATCATTATTAAGTTATGGTGATATATCAACTGTTTCTTTTCATGCAACTAAACTATTTCATACAGTAGAAGGGGGGGCATGTATTGTCAATGATAAAAATATTAGTAATAATCTCGATCTAATTAAGCGATTTGGTCATAATGCTGATGAGCATGTTATGTTAGGTATTAATGGTAAACAATCTGAATTTCATGCTGCAATGGGATTGGCTAACTTTCCTTATATTAGTCAGCTCATTAATATTAGAAAGAGAATTAGTGAGCATTATGATGCATTGCTTGATAAGAGACTTATGAATCCATTAAAACATAATGAATTAGAGTATAACTATGCCTATTATCCTGTATTATTCCGTTCAGAATCCGAGTTATTAAATGTATTTACAGCATTAAATAAGCAAATGATTTATCCTCGTAGATATTTCTATCCGAGTTTGAATAAATTACAGTATCTTAAGAATGATATAAAGTGTCCTATTTCTGAAGATATATCATTAAGAATAGCATGCCTTCCTCTATATACTGATCTTACACATGATAACGTAGATTTAATTTGCCAAATTATTAATGGTAATTTATTACACTAGATTATGACAATTTATAGCAGCGTAACTATATGAATCAATTAAATAGCTTTTATTCAATATCAGAGTTAAGTCTTTTAGGATTTAAATCCATAGGTGATAATGTTTTAATTTCTCGAAAAGTATCAATTTATCAGCCTGATAAAATATCGATTGGCAATAATGTTCGGATAGACGATTTTTGTGTACTATCTGGTAACATTTATATCGGTGACTATGTACATATAGCTTGTTTTTGTTGTTTATTTGCAGGAGATGTAGGGATTGACTTGAATGATTTTAGTGGGCTATCTTCCCGAGTTTCTATTTATGCGGTATCTGATGATTATTCTGGACTATTTTTGACAAATCCTACTATACCAACCCAATATAGAAACGTTTTTTCTAAAAAAGTAATTATTAGTAAACATGTTATTGTTGGTGCTGGCGCAATAATTTTGCCTGGCGTGTCTCTGGGTGAAGGAACTGCCGTTGGTGCAATGAGTTTAGTAACTAAAACATTTGAATCTTGGAAAATTATTACAGGTAATCCTGCAAAAATCTTAAAAGAAAGAAAAAATAAATTATTATCCCTAGCAGCTAATTTAGAGATGGAAAAAGATAATGGAAGTTAAATTAACAGTTGCATGTATAACATATAATCATGAAAAGTATATATCACAAACACTAGAAAGCTTTGTTCAACAAAAAACCAATTTTCCTTATGAAATTATTATTTCAGATGATTGCTCAACTGATAGGACTCAAGAAATTATTTCCTCATACGCTGAAAAATATCCTGAACTAATAAAACCAATCTTGAGAAAAAAAAATGTAGGTATTTGGCAAAACTGGATGGAAATGGCTGATAAAATAAAATCTAAATATGTAGCTTTATGTGAAGGCGATGATTATTGGATTGATGAAAATAAGCTACAAAAACAAGTTGACTTTTTAGATAAAAATGAAAATTTTTCAATCATCTTCCATGATGTAAAAATGATATGGGAAAACAATAAATTTCAGGACTCGATTTATCCTGAATCAGATCAGATTTTTCATAAGAAAGAATTATCATTAGAGGATTTATTTAGAGAGAATTTTATTCCGACTGCATCAGTAGTATATCGATGGCGCTTCTGTTCAGAAAATATACATAATTTTTTGCCTAAAGATATTATCCCTATTGATTATTATATTCATCTTTTACATGCAGAAAAGGGTAAAATATATCATATTAATGATGTAATGGGCGTGTATCGTAAGCATGATGAAGGAATTTGGTCAGGATGCTGGGAAAGTTCGCACTGGTATAGAAAAAATACTTTGAATTATATTAACTTTTATTTAGAGTTAGGAAAGCATTTTAATAGAAATTATGAGCGTGAGATTACAGATCTTGTAGAAAAGGCGTTGATTTGCTTTTGTAAAGAAAATGATACCGAATATTTATATAAACTTAAGCATAAATACCCCAAATTGTGCCATGAAATAGTAATTAAGCTGATTAACGAACACAATAGCATAAAAAATAAAGGGAAACTTTATTTTTATAATATATTGAAACATTTCAATACGAAATACGAGATCAAATATCAGAAAGTAAAACATCGTATTAGCGATTTGGATTTTATTGAACGAAGGATTAATTTGTGACATGTTTATATCTCGTTGAATTTCCCATTTCCCCCACATTCAGGCATAATGACGCCAATTAATTAAAAAATATTGGTGTTGTTGTGGTTGATGATTTCGCTCCTAATGGTATGCTAGCTCGGGCTATCAAGGATTTTACGCCCCGTGATGCACAACAAAAAATGGCGGCAAAAATTAATCAAGCCATTGCGCAAAGTAGCCCACTCGTTGTTGAAGCCGGTACCGGAACTGGCAAAACCTTTGCATATTTAGTGCCGGCTTTGCGTAGTGAAAAAAAGGTTATTATTTCCACTGGTTCTAAGAACTTGCAAGATCAGCTGTATAGCAAAGATTTGCCTATTATTAAAAAAGCGCTTGAATTTTCCGGTAAAATCGCGTTGTTAAAAGGGCGTAGTAATTATCTGTGTCTGGAAAAGTTAACGCATCATAACTCAGCCCCCGGTGAGCTCGCTAAAACTTTGCAAACTGATTTAGTGCGTGCACGGCAGTGGGTGACCAAAACCACGGATGGCGATATCAGTAAATGTGCGACAATCACTGAAAATAATCCGATTTGGCCAATGTTGACGAGCACCAATGAGAGTTGTTTGGGGAGTGAATGCCCACAATACGATGATTGTTATGTGGTTAAAGCGAGGCGACGCGCGTTAAATGCGGATATTGTCGTTGTTAATCATCATCTTTTTTTAGCGGATGTCGTGGTTAAAGATACCGGATTTGGAGAGTTAATACCAAAGGCTGATGTGCTAATTTTTGATGAGGCCCATCAATTACCCGATCTCGCGTGTCAATATTTTGGTCAACAGCTAACAAGCAGGCAGCTATTTGATTTAGCGAAAGAGATACTGCTTTGCTATCGAACCGAAGTGCGTGATATGGTGCAACTGCAAAAATGTGCTGATAAGTTACAAAAATGCACCCAAGATTTACGCATCCAAATCGGCAATATTGGTCTTAAGGGCAATTTACGCGATTTAATTCAGCATCCTTTAATTAAAGCGGAAATCACGTATCTCACCGAGTCACTCAATTTTTGTCATGAAGTCTTACAACTCGCGATAGGGCGTTCGTCAACCCTAGACAACTGCTTTGAGCGAGTGAATCAGTATTTGGCTTTGCTACAGCGCTTATTAAGCATTCAGGTGACCGGATTTAGCTACTGGTATGAATGCTTGGGTAATCACTTTACCTTAGCGCTTACACCATTATCAGTTGCCGATAAGTTTGCGTCATTGATGGCAGAGCGTGAGGGGGCGTGGGTTTTTACCTCAGCTACGTTATCGGTTAATCATAATTTAGATTATTTTACCAAGCGCTTAGGATTGAATGATGCCACGTCATTGATTTTAGAAAGCCCCTTTGATTATGCCAATCAAACACTCTTTTGTGTGCCAAGGTATCTTCCCTCACCGAATGAAAAAAACACAGCACAAAAACTGGTTAGTATATTACAGCCGCTTATTGAAGCAAATCAGGGACGCTGCTTCTTTTTGTGTACATCACATATGATGATGAATGAATTGGCTAAATTATTTAGAGAAAAGTTAGCATTACCAGTATTGGTTCAAGGTGAGACAAGCAAAACGCAATTATTGGAGCAATTTATTGATGAAGGTAATGCGCTGCTGATTGCTACAAACAGTTTTTGGGAAGGGATCGATGTGCGCGGTGATATTTTATCGTGCGTGATTATTGATAAATTACCGTTTTCATCACCGGATGATCCATTAATGAAAGCGCGCATTGAGGACTGTTTACTACAAGGAGGAGAGCCGTTTAATGACATACAAATTCCAGAAGCGGTAATTACCTTAAAGCAAGGTGTTGGCCGATTAATTCGCCATCATCAAGATCGTGGTGCCATTGTGATTTGCGATAATCGTTTAGTTATGCGATCTTATGGTGCTATTTTTATTAATAGCTTACCACCATCACCAAGAACACGGGATATTGGTCTAGTCACTGATTTTTTATTAGCCAATAAACATTAACGTTTTAAAGAGTTATATCATGATAAATATATTAGCCATTGATACATCAACAGAAGCGTGCTCTGTGGCATTGATGTTTAATCAGCAGTTAAGCCAGCGTTTTACGCTTTCCCAGCGCGATCATACTAAGCAAGTACTGCCAATGATTGATGATTTACTTAAGCAAGCTGGTTGTACATTGTCGCAAATTGATGCGATTGCCTTTGCCAAAGGGCCGGGCAGTTTTACTGGCGTGCGAATCGGCATTGGTATTGCACAAGGAATAGCATTTGGCATTAATAAGCCTTTAGTTGGAGTATCCACATTAGCAACACTGGCACAAGGGGCTAATCGGATGAGTGGGGCTGAGCAGGTGATTACCGCTATTGATGCTAGAATGGGAGAAGTTTATTTAGGGGCATACCAATGTCTTGGTAATGGTGAATTATCACCGATGATTAATGAATGCGTCATTCAGCCTGATCAAGTTGCCGGCTATCTTGCCAACCTATCACTAAGTGCCCCCGCAGTATATTATGCTGGTACGGGCTGGCAAACTTACCCGCAGATGCTACTTGGTATACAAGATGGAAAAATAGCACTACCAAGAGCCGAAGATATGCTCCTTATCGCACAAAAACAGTTTGAGCAAGGGCATATCGTGAGTGCGCAAAACGTAGAAGCGACCTATTTAAGAAATGATGTGACCTGGAAAAAATTACCAGGGCGATAATAAAAAAGGGGAAAATATCCCCTTTATTATTTTAAACCGCAGAATTATTGTTGTTTAAATAAACCTAAGTGCTCTTTTGCATAAGCTTCAAAATCAGTGCATCCACCAATTGGTTTTTCATCGATAAAAATCTGTGGTACGGTTTCAACAGGTTTACCGACACTTTTTGATAGATCTTCTTTTGTGATACCTTCAGCGTGGATATCAACATAACGATATGAAAAATCATCTCTTTCTTCAGCTAATTTTTCAGCTAACTCTTTTGCTCTGACACAATATGGACATCCAGGTCGTCCAAAAATGACTGCGTACATTAAACACCTCTTTAATTTAAAAATCACTCACTACTATACTTCACTTTAAAAAAAAGTGAAGTAGTAAATAGGGGGTGTTTGGATAGGAATGATCTATTAATTTTTAACTGTGAAGTGAGTCAAGCAATTTAATTACAATATCAACGTTTATTACGACAGAAAAGCAAAACCACAGCTATGCTTAACTTACTGAGGATGGACAAGAAAGATTGCTTTATTATCTTGCTTTTATTAGTATAGCGGCAAATTTATTTACGGCTACCTAAAAGACTATGACCGAACTGTCGCAAATTGCCCAATGGCTTAACAAGATGAATGTTGATTTTTATCAAGATGAAGATGATTTTACGATACATCTTAGTTATCTACAAAAAATCGATGGTATATATGAGGCAAAAATTGAGCTTATTGATGATATTTTGAAAGTGGTTATCACCGCACAAATTAAGTTATCGGCCATCATATCACTCATGGCTGAGCTGAGCCAAATTAATCAAAGTATTTATTTTACTAAAATTTACTTAGATATTGTTGATGACAGTGAACCCAAAATAATATTCACTTATGCAATACATGCAGCTGATGATTTAACTTTCAACCAATTTAGTTTGTCATTAGCTAGCGTCGAAGAAGAAGCATTACAAGTTATTGGCGAGCTCAATAGCTGTGAGTTACTCAATAATAAATGTCGAGATACCCATCAATCAATTGTACCACTAGTCTTTCACTGATGTTGACGTGATTTTATTTGACTAACTTAAATATTTAATTATTTGATTAGTCTAACTTTAGGATATTTTTTTTGATTTTTAAAAAGTTTGATAAGATTTGGTAATCGTTCCCATTTTTGATTGAAAATTAATCGGTTAGTGGTATCATAAAGCCCAATGTCTATTAATCAGTAGACATATTCCAAAAATATAGTATGTTATGCCACCGTAATAGAAAAGTAGTATTTAAATATTATTAAATTTAGATCTACTTAATTACCTCGGTTTCGTCTGCTTCAGGCAAAATTTGGGTGTCTGTTGTTAAGTGTAAGTAAGGCTTACCACAATGGACATTGTGTTTAACATGTTATTACCCGATAGGGAGTGGTGCGCATGTTTGCTCAACGTAATCAATCAATTAGCAAATCTTCAATTAAATTTCTTTCAATCATTGCTGGTGTATCAGTTGTATTGTCGCAAAATGCGATGGCAAAAGATCGAACAGTGAATGTATATAACTGGGCCGGACAAATTGGGTCCACCACGGTTTCTCAGTTCGAAAAAGCAACTAATATCAAAGTTAACTATGATGTATTTGATTCTAACGAAGTGTTAGAAGGTAAACTCATGGCTGGCCACTCTGGCTTTGATGTGGTATCGCCATCAGATAGCTTTTTAGCAAGACAAATTCAGTCAGATATCTATTTACCGTTAGATAAAAGTAAATTGCCGAACTGGGATAATCTTGATCCCAACTTGATGAAGCTCATGGCTACTCATGATCCAGACAATAAGTATGCAATTCCTTACGTTTGGATGACAACGGGTATTGGTTATAATATTGATAAAGTTAAAGAGCGTCTCGGCGAAGATGCGCCTGTTGATAGCTGGGACTTAGTGTTTAAGCCTGAAAATATGGAAAAATTAAAAGATTGTGGTGTGGCGTTTTTAGATGCACCAACTGAAATTTTTGCCAGCGCATTACAATATTTAGGTAAAGATCCAAATAGTACCAATGCTAAGGATTATACTGGTCCTGCTTTTGAACTTTTATCACAAGTTAGACCGAATATTCGCTATTTCCATTCATCACAGTATATTAATGATTTAGCTAATGGTGATATTTGTGTCGTACTTGGCTGGTCTGGTGATATTTTACAATCACGTGATCGTGCTAAAGAATCAAATAATGGTGTACATATTGGCTACTCAATTCCTAAAGAAGGGGCACTTGTGTTTTTTGACACCTTTGCCATCCCAAAGGATTCTGAAAATGTCGATGAAGCGCTTGAGTTTTTGAACTTTATTTTAGAGCCGCAAATTGCTGCAGAGGTGACTAATGACGTCAATTTTGCTAGTGCCAATAAAGCAGCTAATGATCACTTTGTTCGTTCGGATGTGAGAAATGATCCTGCAGTGTATCCAAGTGATGCTGCGATGGAGAAATTATTCACGTTAAAGGTTCAAGAACCAAAACTTGAGCGAACTATCACGCGCACGTGGACTAAATTTAAAACGGGTAAATAAGTTATCGTATTTACGACAAAGCCTATAGACGGAAGATTATTTAATCTTGCCGTCTACTTTTTTTTTTAGCTTTTTATAAGGAAATGGGTTCATGAACAATACCTCAACAGTTCAGGTTCAACCTAAAAAGAAGATGATAACTCCATTATTGGAGATTAAAAATCTTACTAAAATATTTAATGACGACTATTATGCTGTTGATGATATCAACCTCACAATCTATGAGGGTGAAATTTTTGCCTTATTAGGCGCGTCAGGAAGTGGTAAATCAACGCTATTACGAATGCTAGCTGGTTTTGAACAGCCGACATCAGGTCGCATTATTTTAGATGGTAAAGATCTTTCAACTGTGCCACCTTATAAAAGGCCGATTAATATGATGTTCCAATCTTATGCGTTATTTCCGCATATGACGGTTGAGCAGAATATTGCTTTTGGTTTAAAACAGGATTATTTACCGGCTAAAGAGATTGAACAACGCGTTAAAGAGATGCTTGCGTTAGTCCATATGGAACAATACGGCAAGCGTAAGCCGCACCAATTATCTGGTGGCCAGCGCCAACGTGTTGCTTTAGCGCGTAGTTTAGCAAAACGCCCTAAATTACTGTTACTTGACGAGCCTATGGGCGCTTTAGATAAACAGCTGCGTGATCGCATGCAGCTAGAAGTTGTATCGATTCTTGAACAAGTGGGTGCAACTTGTGTAATGGTAACTCATGATCAAGAAGAAGCGATGACGATGGCGGGGCGTATTGCCATTATGAACAAAGGTCAGTTCGTACAAATTGGTGAACCGGAAGAGTTATACGAGCATCCAAATAGTCGTTATAGTGCTGAGTTTATTGGCTCGGTGAATATTTTCGAAGGTATTTTGCAAGAAACATTGGAAGATGGCTTAGTCATCAACTGTCCGATGCTTAAACACCCAATCAAAGTGGATTATGATTCTCCTGCAGTTGAAGGGGTGCCCGTTATGGTGGCATTACGACCTGAAAAAATTCGCTTATGTGAAGATATACCTGAAGATGGCTACAACTTTGCGGTTGGTGAAGTTGCGGATATTGCCTATTTAGGCGATCTTTCTATTTACTATGTTCGCTTGCACAGTGGTCAAGTGATTATTGCACAGTTACAAAATGAAGATCGTTATCGAAAAGGGATGCCAACTTGGGGTGATGATATGTACCTAAGCTGGGATGTTGATAGTTGTGTTGTATTAACGGAATGATGTATTTTTCCTTTTGATAATTAGGAGGCTCTCAGTGCGTATCATTGGGTCTTGTGTTTTATTCAATGTATTCATTTTGCTGTGTGCATATGTTAGTTTGACCAATCATCAGGCATTTGAATATGCAATGGTCGATTTATTATTCACTGTCATGGTATTTGGATTACTGGTGTCTTTAGTTGGGCTTTTTCTTACTCAATATAAAGCAACGCGCCTATCTTATTGGGTGATTATTGTTGGTTTCGTGATGTTTTTACCAACGTTAATTCCGGTTGGGGCGATGGGGATTTATTATACCCTTAAACGACTTAAAAAGTTACGAGATGATTCGGATCTTATGACCTCGTATGGCCGCCTTTTAGTGACGAGTATTCCTTATTTATGGATGCTACTACTATTTTTATTACCATTTTTGATTGTATTTAAAATTAGTTTTGCTGAAATGGTAAGGGCGATTCCGCCGTATACAGATTTGGTCAATTATGAAGATGGTATTGTTAATATTGCATTAAATGTGGGTAACTACCTGAATTTAATCGACGATACGATTTATATTGACGCTTACTTGCAATCACTAAAAATTGCGTGTATTTCAACATTTTTATGCATTTTAATTGGTTATCCATTAGCATGGGCGATTACGCAGTGTCAGCAATCAACGCGAAACATTTTATTATTGTTGGTGATTTTACCTTCGTGGACATCGTTTTTGATTCGTGTTTATGCTTGGATGGGGATACTGAAAAATAACGGATTACTCAATAATTTCTTAATTTGGTTAGGTGTAATTGATGACCCATTAATTATCCTCAATACCAATTTAGCCGTATACATTGGTATTGTGTATTCGTATTTACCATTCGTGGTTTTACCAATTTATACCTCATTGAGTAAGATCGATACAACTTTGGTTGAAGCCGCATTAGATTTGGGCTGTAAACCGATTGCCACGTTTTTTAAAATTATTGTGCCATTAACAAAAAGCGGCGTGATTGCCGGCGGCATGTTGGTATTTATCCCTGCCGTTGGTGAGTATGTGATTCCTGAATTATTAGGCGGCTCAGATACCTTAATGATTGGTAAGCAACTGTGGTTAGAATTCTTTAATAATCGCGATTGGCCGGCGGCATCAGCGGTAGCCTCTGTGATGTTATTGATCTTGATTGTGCCGATTTTTTACTTTAACAAATTCCAGAACAAACAAATGGGAGGGACTGAATGATGTTAAAACAGCTTTTATCAAAAAATAGTCCTTTCTTCTTAACCAAACTATTTGTGACGAGTTTGGTGGGATTGCTAGTGATCGAATTTATCATTATGTTATGTGCAACGGGAAGTTTATATAGCGTTATTTCTGATCCTGTTGAGCATGGTCAAATTTATGTTGTCGCTTTTCTATTCGCCATTATCATCACGTTTATTACCGATGCTATTGTTAGCCGTTCGCCGAAACGTATGATTTTGCTTGTGGTCTTTGCCTTTTTATATATACCAATGTTGATGCTGATAATTTACTCATTTAATAGCTCAAGACTGGTCACTGTGTGGGGCGGGTTTTCGACTAAGTGGTATGGTGAGTTAGTCGATAATTCAGCATTACTAAAAGCAGTCGGTTTAAGTTTGTCTATTGCATGTGCTTCTGCAACAGTAGCAATTATATTAGGTACACTTGCTTCTTATGTTATTGTTCGTTTTAGACGTTTTAAAGGCTCTAATTTATTTTCGTTTATGACCACAGCGCCACTTGTTATGCCTGATGTCATTACCGGTTTAGCCTTATTGTTACTCTTTGTTGGAATGGGCCAACTCATTGGCTGGCCACAAGACCGGGGCGTTATTACAATTTGGCTAGCTCACGTTACGTTTTGTACTGCGTATGTGACGGTTGTGGTGAGTGCAAGGTTGCGCGAACTCGATAGATCTATTGAAGAAGCTGCAATGGACTTAGGTGCCAATCCATTAAAAGTCTTTTTTGTGATTACCTTACCAATGATTGCACCATCATTAGTATCGGGTTGGTTACTGGCCTTTACTTTGTCACTTGACGACTTAGTTATCGCAAGCTTTGTTGCCGGACCGGGTTCAACAACGCTACCAATGTTAATTTTCTCGAAAGTGAGATTAGGGGTAAGTCCTGATATCAATGCATTAGCAACTATTATTTTACTTATTGTTGCCTTAATTGGTTTTGCTTCGTGGATTTTAATGCGTAAACGCGAAAAACGGCGTCTACAAGAAATTCGCGGCGTCAAATAAAGTGAATATAAAAGGGACGATATGTCCCTTTTTAATGCGTTTTAAATTGTGGCTTCAGTGTGCAACCGATATGTTAAAAACGTGAAAAATTGGGTGATATGAGTTGAAACGATGCTTTATTAGCACCACACTAGTGTCATAAACACGTCGCTTTAATGAACAGATAAATAATAAATCAGTTGAGTTTCATGCCGAACAATGATAAAAATATCGGCTAAGTTACAGCGTCACTAAGAAAAAAGTATGAAATACCAACAGTTAGAAAATCTAGAATGTGGTTGGAAATGGAAGTATTTAGTCAAACGGCATCAAGAAGGTGAGGCTATCACCTGCCATATAGAACGTAGTGAAGCGCAATATGCCGTACAGCAGTTATTATTGTTGGAGCATAATCCAACAAATATACATGATTGGATAAAACAACATCTTAATCCTGAATTAGAAAATCGAATGAAGCAAACCATTCGAGCAAGACGAAAGCGTCATTTTAACGCTGAAAGTCAAAATACACGTAAAAAATCCATTGATCTTGAGTTTCTTGTTTGGCAACGTTTAGCGAATCTAGCAAAACGACGTAACGCAACGTTATCAGAAGTCATTATTCAGCTTATTGAAGATGCTGAACAAAAAGAGCAGTACGCCAATAAAGTATCAACGATTAAAGATGATTTAATGTCTTTACTGTTTAATAACCAAGAAAACAGTTAACTTAAATCTTAATAAATTTCATATTGAAAATGTAGGTAAGAATTATGGGAAAATCCCTAGTTATCGTGGAATCACCAGCAAAAGCAAAAACTATCAATAAATATCTCGGTAAAGATTATATTGTTAAATCCAGTATTGGTCACATTCGCGATCTGCCTGTCAGCGGTAATAAATCTGCCTCTTCAACTGAGGATAGTAAAAAAACGACGACTAAAAAAATCAAGCGCTCACCAGAGCAAGCATTAGTTGATCGTATGGGGGTTGATCCTTATCATGATTGGCAAGCCCATTACGAAATTTTACCAGGTAAAAGCAAAGTTGTTGCAGAATTGAAAAAATTAGCAAAAGATGCCGATACTATTTATCTCGCAACCGACTTGGATAGAGAAGGGGAAGCGATTGCATGGCATCTGAAGGAGGTCATTGGTGGTGATGATGATAAATATCGTCGCGTTGTCTTTAACGAAATCACCAAAACCGCTATTCAAAATGCCTTTAAAAAACCGAGTTTACTCGATATTGATCGTGTCAATGCTCAGCAGGCACGTCGCTTTATGGATCGCGTGGTTGGTTTTATGTTATCGCCATTATTGTGGAAAAAAGTGGCGCGTGGATTATCAGCAGGACGCGTGCAATCAGTTGCTGTGCGATTGGTGGTTGAACGTGAACGTGAAATTCATTCATTTATTCCTGAAGAGTTTTGGGATCTGTATGCTGACTTTAGCACGCAAGGTAAAGAGACAATCTCGATGCAAGTAACACACTTTAACGATAAAGTGTTTGAACCCAAAGATCGTATTGCCATTGATATGGCATTAGCCGCGCTCAATAATTGCCAATATCAAGTAAAAAGCATTGATGAAAAACCAACAAAAAGTAATCCCACTGCGCCTTTTATAACCTCTACCTTACAACAAGCTGCAAGTACCAGACTCGGTTTTGGTGTAAAAAAAACCATGACACTTGCTCAGCGTTTGTATGAAGCGGGTTATATTACTTACATGCGTACCGATTCAACCAATTTAAGTCAAGATGCATTGAATATGGTTCGGGGCTATATCGAAAAAGAGTTTGGCCAAAAATACTTACCACAAAAACCAAATTTTTATTCTAGTAAACAAAACTCACAAGAAGCGCATGAAGCGATTCGACCGTCTGATGTTGCGTTGCTAGGTGAGCAATTAAAAGACCTCGAATCTGATGCACGTAAATTATATCAGCTTATCTGGCGGCAATTTGTTGCTTGCCAAATGACAGCAGCAGAATACAACTCAACAACGATTACAGCTAAAGCAGCCGATTTCTTATTAAAGGCAAAAGGTCGCACATTGCGTTTTGATGGTTGGACAAAAGTGCAGCCACAATTGCTGAAAAATAATGATGATAAAATACTGCCTACAGTTAATGTAAATGAAACGCTTAACTTATTAACATTAAAACCAGCACAGCATTTTACTAAGCCGCCTGCGCGTTATAATGAAGCTTCGTTAGTTCGTGAATTAGAAAAACGCGGTATTGGTCGGCCATCAACCTATGCCACAATTATTTCAACCATTCAAGATCGTGGTTACGTTCGACTGGATAGCCGCCGTTTTTATGCTGAAAAAATTGGGGAAATTGTCACTGACCGATTAAGTGAAAACTTTAACGACCTAATGAGTTACGATTTTACTGCTCGTATGGAAGATACGCTCGATGATGTTGCTAGCGCAAAAAATAATTGGAAAGCGGTACTCGATCATTTCTTTGATGATTTTTCAAAGCATCTCGAGCTGGCCGAAAAAGAGCCAACTAACGGCGGAATGCAGCTTAATCCTTTAGTGTTAACGCCAGAGATAAAATGTCCTAATTGCCGTCGTGAAATGGGCATTAAAACAGCGAGTACCGGTGTGTTTCTAGCGTGTTCCGGCTACAGCTTGCCACCCAAAGAGCGCTGTAAACAAACGATCAACTTAATTCCTGAGCATGAAACGTTGAATCTGCTAGAAGAGGATGATCTTGAATCTGGTAATGCTGAAACTGATGCATTACGCGCACGTAAACGATGCCCCAAATGCCACACCGCAATGGATAGCTATTTACTTGATAGCAGCCATAAACTACATATTTGTGGTAATAATCCAATTTGTGATGGATTTGTGGTCGAAGAAGGTAATTTCAAAATCAAGACTTATGAAGGACCGATTATTGAATGCGAGAAGTGTGGCAGTGAAATGCACCTTAAATCAGGCCGATTTGGCTTGTATATGGGATGCACCAACACGGAATGTAAAAATACGCGCAAGATTCTTAAAAATGGTGATGTAGCGCCGCCTAAAGAAGATCCTGTTGACTTACCTGAACTCAAATGCACTAAATCCGATGCGCACTTTGTGTTACGTGATGGCGCTTCGGGTATCTTCTTGGCCGCACATAATTTTCCGAAATCCCGTGAAACACGTGCTCCATTAGTGGCTGAATTAAAACGTTTTAAAGACCGCTTACCAGTTAAATTCCAATACTTAACTCAAGCACCCGCTCAAGATCCAGAGGGTAATGATGCCATTGTGCGTTTTAGTCGTAAAAATAAACAACAATATGTCACATCTGAAGTTAATGGTAAATCAACGGGCTGGTTAGTTAATTATATCGATGGTAAGTGGGTTCTAGGCAAAAAATAACCTGTAGTGATCGGTTTTGAGAGGAGATGATATGAAACTACAGCAGCTTCGTTATATTGTTGAAGTCGCTAATAATGAGCTCAATGTTTCATTGACAGCTGAAAAGCTGTTTACCTCTCAACCAGGTATTAGCAAGCAAATTAAGCAATTAGAAGATGAATTAGGTGCACAAATTTTTCAGCGCTCAGGTAAACACTTATCGGGTATTACGCCAATTGGTGAAAAAGTTATTGATGTTGCCAGAACGATTCTAAATAAAACACATGACATCAAAGTTATTGCTCAAGAATTTACTAAACCGAACTGCGGCATGTTGTCAATTACCGCAACGTATACTCAAGCACGTTATGCGTTGCCGCCGGTGCTCAGAGTGTTTATGCAACACTATACCGATATTGCCTTGAAAATGGAACAAGGTGATTCGGCGCAATGTTTAGCAAACCTTAAAAATAGAGTGACCGATTTTGCAGTATTAACCGATCTGACTGATTTAAGTGAGGAGATGATAGCTTTACCTTGCTATCATTGGAATCAGGCGATTATTGTGCCTAAAACTCACCCCTTAGCGCAACAGGTAGTGATATCAATTGCTGAACTTGCTAAGTATCCACTCATTACTTACGATGCGGCAAAAGATGGTGTCGATATTAGGCAAACCTTCATTAAAGCGGGTCAATCAGCGAATATTATCTTTAATACGGCGGATGCTGACTTGATTAAAACCTATGTTAGATTAGGTGTAGGCGTTGGGATCATCGCTAAAATGGCAATGGATAAAACGGAAGATAACGATTTTATTATTTTAAATGCAAGCCATTTATTTTCTTATAATACAACGTATATCGTTTTCTTACGTTCGTTGTATTTACGCAACTACATGTATGATTTTATTTATCAATTTTCCCCGCATCTTGATAAAAAAACGGTTAACCAGGCACTGTCTTGTGCTAATAACAATCAAATATTAACGATGTTTAATGGTGTGAAATTAACTGTTAAGTAGCGTATAATTGAATATTTTGTCGTCATAAAAACAAAGAGGCCGTTATGCTCAATGGGTTTAAATTAAATAATAAACACTTAGCTAAAATTCACGATGAAGCGGATATCGAAAGTGCCGTTTGGATAGATCTGATTGAGCCACAAGAGGCGGATCGTGACTTTATTTATAGCCAATTAGGTCAAAATTTAGCAACAAGTATCGAGCTTGATGATATCGAAGCGTCGGCGCGTTTCTTTGAAGATAAGGAAGGTTTACATGTTCACTCCTTTTTCTTTTATGCCGATGTTGAAGACCGAGCAGGTAATTCCACGGTTGCATTTACTATCCATAATGGTCGACTTTTTACCTTAAGAGAACGTGATTTACCCGCCTTTCGTTTGTATCGCATGCGCTCGCGCTATCAAGAAGTGATCGACGGTAATGCTTACGAAATCTTACTTGATTTGTTTGAAGTTAAAGTGGAACAATTGGCTGATGAAATTGAGAACATCTATAGTGAATTAGAAGAACTCAGTTTAATTATTATGAATCGTGGTGCACAAGAGCATTACGATGAAGCGATTTCAACACTCGCTGAACTTGAAGATACTGCTTGGAAAGTGCGACTTTGTTTGATGGATAGCCAGCGGGCTCTTAACTATCTTGTTAGACGTGCTAAAATGCCAAATGTACAGTTAGAGCAGGCGCGGGAGGTCATTCGCGATATTGAATCACTGATTCCGCACAATGAATCATTGTTTCAAAAAGTTAACTTTTTAATGCAAGCGGCCACCAGCTTTATTAACATCGAACAGAGTCGGATTATTAAGATTTTCTCGGTTGTATCGGTGGTATTCTTACCCCCAACAGTGGTTGCATCGGCATATGGGATGAACTTTGATTTTATGCCAGAAACTCATTGGGATTTAGGTTACCCGATGGCACTCATATTAATGTTAGTGGCCGGCTTAGCGCCGTATTTCTATTTTAAATTGAAAAAGTGGCTATAAAATTAGGTAATTGATAGTATTTCGTACTGAATAGATTCTTAAGCAGTGCCGCAAGGTGCAATTGAGATAACGATTTAATAATATCATTGAGAAGGTAGATGAATGAAACAGGTACTCGTTGCTGATATTGGCGGCACTAATGCACGTTTTGCTTTGTATGATCACATGACACAAACACTTTCAGTTATTAAAAAGTTCACTATTACTGCTGAGATGAGTTTACAGCAATTAATCATAAACTATCTCAATGAATGTTCGACGGAAATCGAACGCGCCTGCCTAGCGATAGCTTGTCCAATTGAAGGCGACTGGATTGATATGACAAATAACCATATTCAGTTTTCACGCAGTGAATTACAAGCTGCGTTAGGCTTGAAACAATTAGCGGTAATCAATGATTTTACGGCAGTGGCGATGTCTATACCGGCGCTACAGCCAAAAGACGTGTGCCAAGTTGGCGGAACGCAGCCTGATACCGATTATCCGGTTGCAATTTATGGCGCCGGTACTGGGCTTGGCGTTGCCCATTTAATTAAAACGCAGCAGCAATGGTTGAGTTTACCCGGCGAGGGGGGACATGTTGAGCTACCAATGATTAGTGAATATGAAAATCAGGTATTAGCGCACTTACGTCAAAAATTTGGTCGCGTGTCAGCTGAGCGTTTGCTCTCTGGTAATGGTTTAGTTAACATTTATCAAGCACTAGCTGCAATGCAGCAACTTGATAATACGACGATTGACCCTAAAGATATAGTTGATAATGCTTTAAACCAATCTTGTTCTCTCTGTGTAGAAACATTGACACTTTTTTGTGCATTGATGGGACGCTTTGGGGGGAATTTAGCATTGACACTTAACACTAAAGGCGGCGTATATATCGCAGGTGGTATTGTACCGCGTTTTATTGAGTTTTTTAAGCAATCCGATTTTAGAAAAAATTTTGAGCAAAAAGGGCGAATGGGATATTTGCTTAAAACGATTCCCGTTTATGTCGTTGTTCATCCTGATCCAGGCCTGCTTGGTGCGGGTATGTATTTACAACAACAAAATTAAGCCTAATCGCTTTGTTATCCATTTATTACATCAGGTATGCTAGGCGTTATTCATGTGATTACTACCCACTTTGATGCCCTAAACTGATCAACGATCCCATATTTGCTTACCAGATAATTTATGATTAATAATGCTAGCGTGTTGCACTATGATTATCTGCTTATTCGTGATTATGATGAACCGTTAACTGCCACATAGGCTGCTTAGAAATTGATACGTAATAGCATTACTCACCTCTAATAGTTTATTGCCTTATGTTGGTTGTGAACAACACTATTTTAATCATTGTCATATTGTGAGCTTGACCGTTACATACCCTAAATACTCTCAATTCAACAAAATATCCGAATGAAGTTTTTAATTGATACGCAGTTTAATTGATTGTGTATCGATTAATTATGAGATGGACATTAAATTTTTAATGCTTGCTGCCAAATAAATATTGACGATATATAATTATCTTTTATATTAAACCGATATGAATTTCTTATAACTAACAATATGGAACAACTTTCTCCTAGCGATTTAAAAGCTATTCTACATTCCAAGCGAGCTAATATCTATTATTTAGAGCACTGCCGTGTGATGCAAAAAGACGGGCGGGTTTTATATTTGACCGAAGCGAAATATGACAACCTATACTGGAATATCCCGATTGCTAACACGACCGTTATTCTTTTAGGAACAGGCACGTCTATTACTCAAGCTGCTATGAGGATGCTATCGAGTGCCGGTGTGCTTGTCGGTTTTTGTGGCGGAGGTGGTACACCGCTTTTTATGGGAGCAGAAATTGAATGGTTGATGCCACAAAGTGAGTACCGTCCTACCGAATATATCCAAGGTTGGATGCAGTTTTGGTTTAATGAGGCGAAGCGTCTTGAGGCAGCAAAAACATTTCAGCAAGCTAGAATTTCGTTTATTCGTTCTATTTGGTCGAAAGATAAAGAGCTTAAAGCAGAAGGGATTTTTTACGATGATTCGATTGTTGGGCCGCAATTTATTGCGTTTGAAAATAAAATCACACAAGTGGATAAAGTGGGGGACTTGCTTCTGGCGGAGGCGAGCCTAACTAAACAGCTCTATAGATACGTTGCTCAAAAAACGAGTACGCCTAATTTCCTTCGGCAGCGAGACGATCCCGATCTTCCTAATCAATTTTTAAACCATGGCAATTATCTTGCTTATGGATTAGCGGCATGCTGCCTTTGGGTGCTAGGAATTCCTCATGGCTTTGCGGTGATGCACGGCAAAACACGCAGAGGAGCACTCGTTTTTGATGTGGCGGATTTGATTAAAGATGCCATTATTCTACCTTGGTCCTTTATTTGTGCACAAGAAAAAATGACTGAGCAACAGTTTCGTCAACAGATTTTACAAAAATTTACTGAACATCAATGTTTAGATTTTATGTTTGAGCAAGTAAAAAGTATTGCGTTAGCACATGGTAAATAATGAAGTGAATTAGTCTATGTTTAACCCATGTATTTTGCGGTTTTTATCAGGGGTCATAATGATCGTAACACTTATTAGTCAATGTGAAAAAAAAGCATTAGCACGTACCCGCCGAATTTTAGATGCTTTTGCTGATCGTATTGGTGATAACACTTGGCAAACGGTTATTACCTTAGAGGGGCTACAAGCGATAAGGCGAATGCTGAAAAATACGGTAACGAAAAGTACCGCAGTGAGTTGCCATCGTATTAGAGGGCGACACCGCAGTGAACTGCTTTGGATCGTTGGTAATCGCCATAAATTTAATCATCAAGGTATTGTTCCGGTTAACAGTACACAAAAAGATCTATTCATGGATGTGAGAACAATGAAAATGAAAAAAGACCAATTTTATGCCAACACACATGGACAACTTTTAGTCGAACATTTATTTGCTGTTGGCTACCTGGCACAGCAATTATTTAATAAAGTCGTGGCGAATAATGACCATGATAATTTATCTAAAGTGGCTTTTTTAGCTGGATGTTTACACGATATCGGGAAGTTAGATCCGCATTTTCAAGAGTGGGTAAAAAAGGGTAAACAAAAAGATCCAGATGAAGATGGACAGCATATTGATAGTAAGTTTAGCTTTGATAAGCATCCACGTCATAATGAAATATCACTGGCGATATTTCATTTTTTAGAACAACAATCAAAAGGCCTAAATCCTCGTCAAAAAACCAGTTTGCAGCACGTTATCTATTGGCATCATGCCAAACCTTATCGGCAAAATGATGATTTTACTGGTGTAGATAAAATCTATGAATACTTAATTAAAAATATTGGTGCCGAAAAACTGATTACGCTGATTAACGACAGCTGCAATTTAGTTAAGCAGATCAACTTGATAGCTAAGCGATATCATCATATTGATTTAGTTGAACGTCATTTTCCACTGACATTTGACTTAACACCAGACACCATTGCCAATTTTGAGTACCAAATCAAAGATAAAGGTTTACCCGATTTTAAATCTTACTCTAACAATGATTTAACAGATGTGTTGAAAAGTAAAAGTGAATTAAATGGTCAATATAATTTACTGCGAGCGTGTGTGATTAGTGCCGATAGGTTGATATCTAAGTTAACCGCGCAAGACTTGTGTGATTATATTGAGCAACAGCGCTTAGATGAGTTACTCGACAATCAAGAGTTATCGTCTAATTTAGCGCAACATTTATCTAATGCTACGACTAAGTTTGCTAATAGTGAACGTACACAACAGCAAAATTTAGTCGCTAAAACATTAGCCGAGGTTCGAGATATTGCGGTGCTAGCAGGGCCAGCTGGATGTGGCAAAACCCGCATTGCATTAGAGTGGGCAAGACTAAAAAGTAGCCAAAAAATAATTTGGATTTGTCCTAGGGTACAAGTGTGCCAAGGTATATTTCAAGAGTTGATTGAAACCTATTTACCTGATGCAAGAGTTGAAATTTTTACCGGTGAATTTAAATTCACTAATCAGTGGAATCATACAACGCCAGATGAAGATTACTTCTCAGGTGATGTGGTGGTTACCACCATTGATCAAATCTTGAGTTCAATTATCACTCATAGCAATGTGAATAGTTTATTGCCCTTTATGGACGCGCATATTATTTTTGATGAGTATCACGAATATATTGGCATGGAAATTTTTAATCTCTTATTTGCCGAATTAATTGCTTGTAAGAATATGCGCAAAAATTATGAGAAAAATACGCTTTTAGTGTCAGCTACGCCACACTATTTCTATCTGGAAAAGATGTTAGGAATAGCACCTGATGATGTGATTGAAATGCCATCATTTAACACATGTGACTATCAAATTGAGTTTATTGATTATGATGAAACACAAATTGTTGGCAACCCTTTCTATCAACAGTATACCGATCAAACCTTTGTTATTGCCAATACCGCGCTAACCGCTCAACTCGGTTTTATCTATCAAAAGCATAATGAAAATGCCGTTTTATTTCATTCTAAGTATAAAAAAAGTGATAAAAAATACTGGTTTAATGAAGTGTATGATGCGTTTAAAAAGGAGGGTAATAAAAAATATTCAGTATTAAGAAGTGGCCCGATTGTGCAGGCATCATTAAACATTACTAGCAAACATATGTTAATCGAGATGACCTCTCCTGAAAATATGCTTCAGCGTCTTGGTCGTTTAGACCGTTTTGGAGAAAGTATTGAGGTGAATCTGCTGCAAGTTGCGATAACAGAAAATATTAAAAAAGGTAGCTGCAAAGGCGCGTCTGCCTATTTTTTAAATCAGGTAAATTGTTTACAAACAACCAAAGCCTGGTTTGATTTTTTACAACAGCAGTTATCAGCACTACCAATCAAATTATCTCAATGCTATCAGCTGTACCGTGAGTTTTATCGACAGCAACAGGCACAACAGCAAAAGTCCGCAGTATTGCAAGATATGGACAGTGCTTTAAAGAAAAGTATTATGCTGATTAATAAAAAAGTGACCGAACCGACTAAAATAATCCGAACTAAAAGTACTGAACGTAAAGTTAAAATCAGTAAAAATTCGTTACGTGGTGATAATCGTTTCGTTCAACTTGCTGTTTTGAATATCAATGATTATCAATCGCCAGTATTTGAAAATCGTTATGCTTATCAGCCACCATTCGATGATTCAGCTGAATATGATAACTTGACTGAATCGTTAAATACGATTCGAGATAGAGGCTTAATAAACTATATCGCTCAAAAACATGGCAATATCGAGCCAACGCATCCTGTTAAAGGCATTCCTATCAAGAAACAGCAAGCACGCTGCACCGTGCTTGAAAGTTATGCCCGAGATGCGGATTATCCCTTGTATTTGAGTTATACCGAAGATGACTTAAATAAAGTTGGTGGCACAGGCAACCGATGTGATGAAGCCATTTATTATGCTGTATGTGACCGGCAACCAATTGGTTCAATATCGTTAGACAAACTACATTTTTTGATCAAATAGATAAGGAAAATACTATGTCGAAAATAACAGGTGTAAAAAGCGTTGATTTTAAAATTACCGCCTATGGTTATGGGGTGGTTAACTGGAATGGGCCCACATCGCTGACTGGCAATGATGGTAAAACTGTTGATAATCATACCTTACCTAAATTACGGGGTTTTAGCAATCTATCGGGTAAGGTTAAAGAGGAAACTGGGTACAAATACCGTAAAGAAATCACCGATATTAATTTTAAAGAAACGCCGTTATATATTAGTCAAAACTGTATCCGCCATCATCTATTTCGCGATCAATCATTTGATTTGCATTATGCAAAAGATAAAAATTTGTTGGATGTGTTAGCATCAATTACAGGGTTAATTCGTGGTTATGTTGTGCCGTCTAGTCAATGTAAACGAACGAGTCCTTTACTGATTACCGACTTTATTGAACAGTTAGGGAACGGTAATTTTGAACAGTTATCCAATGCAAGTTCAAATACAGAAATTATTAATTCAGATGGCTCTAAAACATTTAAGCGTGGTGATAATTCAATTTTTTCGAAAACGACATTTGGTGATACTGAGTATATTGCTTATGGCTCGATTAGTATTGAGCAACTACAGTTTATTTCGCTGGATAAAAAATTCGACCGTGCCGCGATGGTTATCAAAGAAGGTGATGGGCCTAAAATTGCACAAACGATCGCTTCTTTTATTAAAAGCTTAGATCCAGCTAAAAATCCACAAGCAACCTTTCACGCCAATTATGTGCGTAAAGGCACGATCTTTCAGGAAGGGGAAGTTGGAATACTATTAGATAATACGGCTATTGATATATTAGTCCACGAAACACTCAGTATGCTACAAGACTTAGTGATTAAACAAGCTAAGGGCTATATGTGTGTCGATGCGATAGAGGTCGATTACAACGACAGTAACAAAATGATGCGCATTAAACGCCATCCAGAGCAAGCCAATACCGAACCGCAAGATGATTATGCTCTTTATTTTAAAGCTCAGTGATGAGGTGAGTGATGAAAATTACGATTGAATATGAAGCGTCTTGGCGCAACTCATTTTTGAATGGGTCGAATAATGAGTTATTGCCTAAGGATGGCCGAAAATTTATTGCGTCAATGACTGAATTAAAAAAAGAAGGAAATTACATCAAGCGTAGCGTAACTAAAGACACCGTGATGGGGATTCTTAATCGTTTAATTGGTGATCAGCGAAAATTATATCAATCGCGTGGTAGTGATAATTATTATTTCACTGATATTGAGCCAATATTACAGCAAAGTGACATTATTGATGAAGCACTATATAGCAGTGAAATGGTTTACATTCGTAATATTTCTGGCAGTGAAGATCAAAATTCATTCACTGGTGAGATAAAAGCCAATGATCCGACGTTTCGATCAGAGTATTCTCAACAACTATGGGGCATTTTATGGATGTGTCGCGAAGAATTATGTCAGTTTGTTGCCGATGAATCAGTGAAAGTTAGTCTCTCTGGAGAATTAGATCCCATTATTGTTTGTGAAAAAATAGAGTCGTTAAGTGCAGAAAAACCGATTGATGTGGTAGGTGAAATTGAAAAAACATTACTGATTTTTCAACAAACATTTCCTGATATTCATTATTTAACGGCTAAAAATCAGCTGCCATTGGTTAGTCTTTATACGTCTGCTTTGTATTTACAAATTGATCGCCTTGTTAAACAGTTTGATTTGACTAATGTACTGACAAAAAGTGGCGGTTTAAGTGGTATTTCGAAACGTGGCTTTACTAAAAAGGATTTTATGGCTCGTTATACTACCGGTGCTAAAAAACTAGTTTGGGGCAATCCTTATTTACTCAAAGAGAGAAAAAAAGGCGAGGGTGAAGTTGTATCAATACTCACTAAAGCAAATGGTAAGCTCACGATCAACCTCAATATTTCTAAAGAACAGGCGCTGGATTTAAATGAAAAAATAGATAATGCGGGTGTTTCCTCGTTTTATTTAGGTAAAAAAGGGCTGGCTTATGTTACTGATATTCATATTTAAGGAGATACCGTGAAGTATTATATTGAACTCACACTGATGGATAATCCTGATTATTCCCCGTATCAGTTATGGTCACATCTTTATACTCAGCTTCATTTGGCCTTAGTCGAACAAAAAGGTGATAACAATAAAGTCAATATTGGCGTTTCATTCCCGCAGTATCGCTTTAATCAACAAAAGTCCGTGGGTTTTTTAGGCACAAAGTTACGTCTTTTGGCGCCATCTGAGCTGGATTTGCAAAAATTAGATCTGGGGCGGTGGCTTGCGCGTTTGACTGATTATCTGCATATTGCTTCGATTCGACAGGTTCCCGATAATGTAAATAGCTATGTTATTTACAAGCGTAAACAAGTAAAAACCAGTGCAGAACGTCTAGCTCGTCATCGAGTAAAACGTGGTGACATTAGTTATAGCGACGCAGTAGCTAATTATAACCATGTTGTTACCAAGACCAATTTACCTTATGTTCAAATGATGAGTTTAAGCTCATCCGCTGGGCAAGATAAAACAAACTTTAAACTGTTTATAGAAAGGAAATCAGCGGAGAACACAAGCAAGCAAGAATTTAGTACGTATGGATTAAGTTCGGATAGTTCGGTACCAGAATTTTAGTCTAAATAGTTTATTGTTCTTTAACAATCGAATAAAATCAATACAATATAATAGCGATGTTAATTGTGAATTTTTAGTTATAAAAAGATTAACTCGCTGTTATCAAGTTATTTTATGGTAGTACCATTTATTGCCGTATCAATAGCGTATTGACTGACCCTGTTTAAATAAAACCCACAAATAAAATTACCCAAAGTTTTTTTTATTTTAAATAATTAAATAAAATCAATTAATTAATTTTTTTCACGTAAACTATGGGTAATTTAAAAATTCGATAATTAACACGTTGTTATTATTTTATTTATTATGTTAAGATTACAGTTCACTGCCACATAGGCAGCTTAGAAATACTTTTACTACAGATAAAGCCCCATCTCTTAGTTCACTGCCACATAGGCAGCTTAGAAAATTTCTGATTAATAAAAATTGTTCGTTTCTGTGTTCACTGCCACATAGGCAGCTTAGAAACTCACAGCAGAAACACAAAAATTACTCGCAACGTTCACTGCCACATAGGCAGCTTAGAAAGACCCGCGGTACCAGCCTAGTCTTCGGATTGTGTTCACTGCCACATAGGCAGCTTAGAAATATTTCTGTAGCCCAAAATTTAACGCCGGAATGTTCACTGCCACATAGGCAGCTTAGAAAAGCTGTGATTGAGTTTGATTCAAAGTGGATAAGTTCACTGCCACATAGGCAGCTTAGAAATGCGGGGAAAACTTTCGCTAACTCGGGGTATTGTTCACTGCCACATAGGCAGCTTAGAAACATGAGGAATATGGAATGCAGCACCAATTTTAGTTCACTGCCACATAGGCAGCTTAGAAAAACATTAAGAATGCAAGAATTGTTACGGCTTGGTTCACTGCCACATAGGCAGCTTAGAAAAGAGCTTGTGAAGTTTAATATCGTCTTCTGTTGTTCACTGCCACATAGGCAGCTTAGAAAAAATTTTATTGTGTCAAAGAAAGTGGCAACATGTTCACTGCCACATAGGCAGCTTAGAAATCTTTAAAAGAAAAATCATTTTCAGAATATTTGTTCACTGCCACATAGGCAGCTTAGAAAATTTTAGAATAGTGTAGAACTTCTGCACTTATGTTCACTGCCACATAGGCAGCTTAGAAAGTCAACAATAAAATCGGCAGCTTTTCCAAGCAGTTCACTGCCACATAGGCAGCTTAGAAAGATAAATCTTTTTCGCTCTCTCCGAGATCTTGGTTCACTGCCACATAGGCAGCTTAGAAATTGCTGATAAGTTAAATCAGCACGAATTGATGGTTCACTGCCACATAGGCAGCTTAGAAAAACACTTTTTGATTGATGTCAGACTTAGTAAACGTTCACTGCCACATAGGCAGCTTAGAAAAAGGCGTAGTCTATTATTAGCGATATCACTTTGTTCACTGCCACATAGGCAGCTTAGAAAATATTATCGTTCTTGTTAATCTCATCTTCGTTGTTCACTGCCACATAGGCAGCTTAGAAAAATGCGTAATCTATTATTAGCGATATCACTTTGTTCACTGCCACATAGGCAGCTTAGAAAACTGTTTTACGTCGCTAGCTAACAACTCTTTCGTTCACTGCCACATAGGCAGCTTAGAAAATTCGTTTATGATAGACGAAACAGTAACATTTGTTCACTGCCACATAGGCAGCTTAGAAATAGAAGCGCTTCGCTCTCGATACGAGAGAGCAGTTCACTGCCACATAGGCAGCTTAGAAAAACTCTCTCTAAGTCGACTATAAGAGATACTAGTTCACTGCCACATAGGCAGCTTAGAAAAAAAGGGGCTTGCGCCCCTAAAAATTAATTGTGTTCACTGCCACATAGGCAGCTTAGAAATTTAATTAATTTTCCGAAAAGCGAATTATTTTGTTCACTGCCACATAGGCAGCTTAGAAATATCACATCTCAAGCTAAATTTTCTGTAAGTGGTTCACTGCCACATAGGCAGCTTAGAAAGTATGATTTAGCTTTAGTTTTAATTAGCTTAAGTTCACTGCCACATAGGCAGCTTAGAAATAGATCCGCTCTAAGCGTCCAAAATTTTATTGGTTCACTGCCACATAGGCAGCTTAGAAATTGTTTAAACTCGATAGTTTTGATTTTTCTACGTTCACTGCCACATAGGCAGCTTAGAAAATTTGCTTGTTATTACACAACATTATGTTACCGTTCACTGCCACATAGGCAGCTTAGAAATTTCGAAACATCTACATCGTTTGCTGAAACATGTTCACTGCCACATAGGCAGCTTAGAAAAGTTTTGAGTAGCTAATAAATCTCTACTTGCTGTTCACTGCCACATAGGCAGCTTAGAAATAAAAAAGCTAAAGTTATTTTCGTTCAGCTAAGTTCACTGCCACATAGGCAGCTTAGAAATGTAAGAGTAAATCAATTTCATGATCGTGTTGGTTCACTGCCACATAGGCAGCTTAGAAATTGTTTAAACTCAATCGTTTTAATTGATTTTCGTTCACTGCCACATAGGCAGCTTAGAAAATAAACATTCAGTACGTATTCCTGTGCCGCGAGTTCACTGCCACATAGGCAGCTTAGAAAAATCAAACATTGTGTCGGCGACAAACGTAGATGTTCACTGCCACATAGGCAGCTTAGAAAAAAAGCAAATAAATACTTTAAGAGTGATACAGGTTCACTGCCACATAGGCAGCTTAGAAAACAATACTTGTATTTCTATTTTGAATATCAGCGTTCACTGCCACATAGGCAGCTTAGAAAAAGCGTAGCTAATCGGAAAAGACAATCGGGTAGTTCACTGCCACATAGATAACTTAAAAAATCCACTTTTTTACCTGTCATTGCGGTTATTTGTTCAATAAGCTAAACAAAAAAAAGCGAACCCAATATGAGTTCGCAAAATAATAAGGAATAGGAAAACAATGAATAATCATTGAAGTTGTATTATTATCTTTTTTAATTATTTTGTCCGTTAAGTAATCGTAATCATTAATTAAAGAAAATGAATAAACATTGTAAATCGAAGTTTTTCTATATATTTTGATTTATATCAAGGTTTTTTAGCATTAAAAAAATGATTATTCCTTATTTGATTGCTTTTATGCTAAAGTTTGGTTGGTGTAGTGCGTTAAATTGTATTTTGTTTGCTTTTTTATCTGGTTTTTATTCGGATTAAAGATATTTATTAATTTATCGGTGACCAATTATATAGTAAGAATACGCCAAAGCATGAATAATCATGCTATTAGCTTATATTTTGTTTAGGGCTCAATGTGCGCATACTGATTTATTTCATCATCACTATTATAAAACTTCTTAGAAAACGAATTTATCCGCTTGAAAGTTATTCGATTCGTCTATGTTCATAATAAGTATTATCGTCTTTATCATTTTAGTGAAATGAAATTCTATGAGTGCCCAAAACGCTTTTCCGTGTTGCGTTAAAATCAGCACATGGTTAAGCTATCAAGCATCTCTTGTTGTGTTTTAAGTTTACGAACACGTTCAAGCAAGAGTACGGCTTGTGGGTAATGCTGCTTAAGGTAGCTTAACCACTGCTTAATTCGTGCCGAATGGTATAGCGGTTTTAATGACACCTGTTCTTCTGGCGAGGTAGATTGCGCATATTGCTGCAATATTGATAAGACAGCCGGCCAAGCTAGCGGTGGCTGATTGTGACGAATCATATTGGCCAAATTAGGGCGGGTAAGAATACCGCGCCCTAACATGATGCGATTTGTGCCAGTTTGTATTAAGCAATGCTGGGCATCAAGTGGACTGAAGATTTCGCCATTGGCAATGACGGGAATCGATAATGTTTGTTTAATTTTACCAATAGTTTGCCAGTCAATTTTATCGCGCTGATAGCCATCTTGCTTTGTGCGACCATGAATGACAACCTCATTGGCACCACCCTGGGCAACAGCATCGGCAATTTCAAAGCAGCGACTTTTATCATCAAAGCCAAGCCGAATTTTAATGGATAGCGTTTGCTCTGGCGCAATAGCCGCTCTGACTTGCCGGGCAATTTGATAGATTAACTCCGGTGATTTTAATAAATACGCGCCGCCTTGGCTGCCAACCACGGTTTTGGCCGGGCAGCCACAATTAATATCAATACCGTAAGAACCGAGCTCAGTGGCATAAGCAGCGTTTTCCGCCATTAGCTCGGGTGATTGCCCCAGCAGTTGTACGCGCACTGGCGTGCCTGATAGCGTTTTGCCTTGTTGGGATAATTCAGGACATAACCGGTAAAATGTTCGCTTAGTGAGTCTGTGATGCGTGACGCGTACAAATTCCGTCACACAATAATCAATATCATTGAGTTCGGTCAGTAATTGCCGCACTTGATAATCTAGCACGCCTTCCATTGGCGCCAGCACAATTTGTTGAAGGTTAGTGAGCATGGCAGATTGGGCAGTTTGCCCATTTAGTGAATTTAACTTCGTTAAATTGCATGGTCATCATATCAATCATTAACAAACGATTAATCAGTGGCTGTCCATAATGGGTTAACACCTTAATCGCTTCTAAAGCTTGTAAGGAACCGATTACACCGACGAGAGGCGCCATTACACCTGCTTCAACGCAGGTTAAGGTTTCCCGGCCAAATAGTTGGCTTAAGCATTGGTAGCAAGGTGTATCTTTTTGATAGGTAAATACGGATAATAATCCTTCCATACGAATTGCTGCGCCAGAGATGAGTGGTTTACGCAAACGATAGCAACAGGCATTGATCTGTTCACGTGTTTGAATATTATCGCTACAATCTAACACTATATCGTGCTGCGCGATATGATGCGCAAGCGCATTATCATCTAACTGCTGCGAAATAATATCAATTCGTATATCTGGATTGTGTTGCGATAGGGCTTGTTTTGCAGCTAATACTTTTTTTTGTTTCAGCGACTGAGCCGTATAAAGAATCTGCCGATTCAAATTAGATTCACTAACCGTGTCAAAATCAACGAGAGTTAAATGACCAATTCCAGCACTGGCTAAATAGAGTGATGCACTGCAACCTAGTCCGCCAAGGCCAATAATTAAGGCTGAACGGTGCTTCAAAATCATTTGTTTATCAATATCAAACCCTTTAAGCGTTATTTGGCGGTCATAACGCAGGAGTTCTTTGTTGGTCAGTTGGTGCATAGAGGCAATACATTTATTGAATGTTATTGTGATCATTTTAACATAAAAATTAGCACATTGAGTGACAATTTAGCCTAGCGGTCCCTTTTTTTAAATCAGATAAGCCCGCCAAACATCGTTCATTTATTGTCAATGGACTTGGTTATTTAGTCGCTAATAATCATGGCATATAATATCGGATATACTGCAACAATTCCAGGGATCTGTTGGCCGATAAGTACACACACAGCTAATCCACTTGAAAACAATTTTGCGTTAGATCTTGTTACTAAAAGCACAAACTATGATACAGCGTAATAATATTTTGATTATAAGACGCTGGCGCCTAGTACTTGTTTAAAATGATTCAGTGCCCATTGGTGGGCATTGGGATCAAAACTCGCTACTGCTTTTTTAATAATGACAATTTGATAACCTAAATTATAGGCATCTATAGCAGTGTGTAAGATGCAAATATCGGTGCACACACCCGTTAAATGGATTTCGGTAATCTGCCTTTCTCGTAGGCGTAAATCTAAGTCTGTACCACAAAATGCCGAGTAATGGCGTTTATTCATCCAATAAATGTGAGGTGATGATTGATATTGTTGATAAAGCGTCGCTAATGAGCCATAAAGTGCTTGCCCTGTAGTGCCGATAATATTATGCGGTGGAAAGAGTTTATTTTCGGGGTGAAAAGAGTCATTAATATCATGGCAATCAATAGCAAATACAACATAATGACCTTGCTCGATAAATGTACGTGTTGTTGCAACTAACTGCGATTCGATTTCTTGCCCAGCTTTGGCGGTGGTAAGTGCGCCATTATTAGCGATAAAATCATTCGTGTAATCAATTGAGATTAATGCTTTCATGTTTTATTTATCAAATATATCACAGGTCATTTAAGCTTAGGCATAAATGGGATAGATGACAAGTGATAAATTATGTTTATAAATTAAAATGTGGTGAGTTAGGTGTTACGATAATTATCTATAAACGGCTAATCACCATCATGCTTTGATGTGATGATTAGCCGTTTATGCAAACTACGGATGAGAGCGATGTTGTAAACGCTTAAATTGACGATGATAACAGTAAAGCGCAATAATAAAATAAATAATAAAGAGTAACAATAAGTTATACATTTCCGGTAAAACTAAAGCTAATGGGGCACCCATTTCAGCAATTTTTACAAAGGCTATCATACTTGGAACTGCCGGAAATAGATGAGCAATAAAGGTGATAGCTGAAGGAATTAACTCTTTTGGCCAAGATATGCCAGATGAAAAGAATAACAAAATACTAATTGGCACCATTAATAAAAAGGGATCCTCTGCGCGTTTCATAAAAGAGCTTAATGCAATTGCAAAGGTAATTGTTGTGCAGAGGAAAATAAAAATAAACAGTAAAATATCACTATAATCTGCTAGATTGGGAATATCGTACCACTTGATAACCATCGTAAGATAAAAAGAAAGCATCACCAAATAAACCGATAAGAATGTGAAAATTTTACCGACGATAAATAACAAGGATTGCAGCCACGAAGAAGTTACTGTGGTAAATGAAGCAAATAGCGTAGCGGTTTTATCTTTTGATGAAAAGGTCGTTAATAGTATGCCAATAAATAGCAACTGATGTAAAATAAGAATAAAAACGGGAGGTAGCACATACGTTGCATAGCCTGATTGCGGATTAAATAAACCGATCATATTTGTGATAAATGGCTGACTACCGCCTTGAGCAACGGCAGGATCAATCCCTTGTACAATTTGCCGCTCAACTGAAATTTTACTACCCATTGCAGCTACAACGCTGCTAAGCGTTGTAGCAACATTATTATAAATAAGAATATAACTGGCATCACCATAAAATGCGATAGGTGATGATTCTCCACGTAATATTTTTTGTTCAAAGCGTAAAGGAATAACAAGAATACCCGTTATTTGACGTGTTTTAAGCAGATGCTCGGCTTGTGACATCGAATTAACCATGGTTGTAACGTTAACCGTTTTAGTTGCATTAACATTACGTATTAATTCTCGACTCATCGTTGAATTATCCTGATCTAATACCCCAATTGATACATTCGTTAATACTTCTTTGACATAAGGCTGCGGGTAAAAAAAACAGTAAACGAGTGGGCCAATAATCATAACGCTAATAACATTTTTATTTAAAAATATATTTTTAAACTCTGCAATAATGATGGCTAAAAGGCATTTTCCCATTATATGGTTCCTCGTTTAGTCTTGTTCTTAAAATTTAGGCCAATCAGGCAGAGCGGTACGAATGTTAGCAACAACATAAAAAATATTGGCGTAAACGCATCGGTTGTGGTTAAGCCTCGAAGCGTTTGATCTAATCGTAGTTGTATGTACCATGTGACAGGCAACAGACTCCCCCAAATGTAGGCAAAACTATTCATTGCTAAACGAGGGAAAAACAGTCCAGTGAAGCCGAAAGCGGGCGCGGAACAAACCCCAATCACCCCGAAGTTTGAGAGTTTATCTGGCATAAAAATTGCGAACATCATACCAATCATTAGTGCAGCAATAATAAAAAGAAGATCGCCGATAATTAGCATAAAGATATTGCCATTTATCGGCAGTCCAAAGTAATAGGTCATAATAAAATCTAAAAACAATAACGGAACCATAAAGATAGCAATGTAGAGTGAACTCTTATTGATAAAAAAAAGAATGGGATTGTTGTTGGCTACTCGGCGTAATGAGTTTAAATTGGGTTGAAACTGTTTTTCCAGATGAATCGTTGCCGTCATGGTAAACATCATAATAATTTGTAGCACAGCCGGAAAAACACCACTGACAAGGGTATAGACAAAACTCAATGTTGGATTAAAGAGTGGATGGGTGTCTATCGCGAGAGGCTTAAGCTGGTTTTGGCCTATTGCTGTTGGCGTGTTACTTTGTTTAATTTTCTGTAATTGGATTTCAGCAATGTAACCGCTTAGGCTACTTGAAATCGCTCGATTAGCTGTACCGCCGACAGTCATATATTGGTTATTGTAAAATGTCGTCACTTCAGGCTGTTTATTGGCAAGCATACGCTGTTCAAAGTTTGGCGGAATCATGACAATGGCATAGATATCATTATTTAATAAATGTTGTTTTGCTGCGGTTAAATCATGAAAACGTTGGGATACCGCGATTTCAGAACTTGCGGCAATTCTTTGTATTAGCTGACGTGATGAGATTGACTGATCTTGATCGACAATAGCAATGGGTACTTGCGTAATACTGCCTGCATGGTATAAAGAAAAGAACGTCACTGCGATTAAAAATGGATAAATAAAAACCATAATCATCAGTGAGGGGATTTTTCTTATTAGACGCAGTTCTCTTAACATCATAAATAAAATGATAGGCTTACGTGGTAAAGAATCACAAGCTGAATTATCTTTCACATAATCTCCTTATTTTGATCACACTCGTGCTTATTCTTTCCATGTAATTGTTGCACTCATACCCGGTCTTAAGCCATCCACTTGTTCAGTGGGTTTTGCCCTTACTTCAAATGTTTTTAAATCAAAATCACCCGTTGCTTTAGTTGCGCGCCAATTTGCATATTCGCCAAGCGCATTAATAGCGGTAATTCTAACTTGAATCTGTTTTTTTAAAGCCGGAATCGTGATACGGTAAATGTCGCCCACCTTAGCATTATGCAGCAGATCCTCACGGACATTAAAAGTGATCCACATATCATCTAAGTCGATGATTGAAAACAGGGGCGTACCAGGACTATAAAGCTGCCCAATTTCGGCGACTTTTGCTGTAATTTGACCATTAATTGGTGAGATAACCGTTAATTCACTGAGATCAACATTAACTTGGGATAACGCAGTTTGTGCTTCTTTAACTTGAGCATCTGCAAGCTCTTTAGACTCAACACTATTCCCATTAACGCTGTATTGATAATTAGCTTTAGCTTCTTCTCGTGCTTGCTTAGCAACCGATAACTGATTGCTCGATTCATCAAATTGCTGTTTAGAGATCAGATTTTTTTCTGCTAATTTTTTTAGACGTTCATAGCTTAGCTGTGCAAGTAGCAAATCGGCTTCTGCTTTTTCTAATGCGGCTTTTTGGGCATCAATAGTTTCTTGACGAGTGCTATAGGCAATATTTCGATTAGCAATGGCAACATCAAGTTGGGATTGAACATAATCACGTTGTGCAACAAGTGATGGGCTACTTAATACCAGTAATACATCTCCCTTACTGACATTATCACCGACATCATAATTGATCTGGCTTGCTCTTCCTTGCACGCGTGCGGCAATATCAACTCGGTTAACTTCAACTTCGCCTTGTAAACTCATGGTATGACTAGAAAGGGAATAATATAAAATAAAACTCGCTAGAACAATGATCGCAATAAATAAAATAAAAATATGCTTTTTACTACTCATGTTATTTCTCAATAATGTAAATTGAGCTTAAATTTAGTATTTTTCAGTTAGATGGTCAAATCTATTTTGGAAAGGGGTATGTTGAAAAATTAGTGGCGAGGTTTAGTTTAATTTGCTGAAATATAACAATATAATTGGATATATTGCTATTTTTTCCTCAAGTGTTTTTATGCGTTTGTCATATTAGAAAAGCATAAAATGGTAATTTTTTCTGATTACTTAAGCGGAATATAGCTCAAAATAATTACTTTGGTATAAATAAAGATTGAATATCATTTTTATACAAAAAGAAATTGCTCTATAATAACGGCTATTTAGCAAAATGGCTTACAGGATATCTTTTATGCGAACAATTTATTGCGGGCAATTAAATGCTGCTCATGTTGATCAAACCGTTACTCTCTGTGGATGGGTTAACAAACGACGTGATCTTGGTGGTATGATTTTTATTGATATGCGAGATCGTGAAGGGATTGTACAAGTCTTTTTTGATCCAGATTATGACGCGGCATTCAAACTTGCATCTGAACTGCGTAATGAGTTTTGTATTCAGATTAAAGGCAAGGTTAGAGCGCGTCCTGAAGGTCAGGTTAATAAAGAGATGGCTACTGGTGCGGTTGAAGTGTTAGCAACCGAGCTGACCATTTTTAATCGTTCTGACGTTTTACCCCTAGATTTTAATCAAACGAATACCGAAGAACAACGCTTAAAATACCGTTACATTGATTTACGTCGTCCCGAAATGGCGAAAATTTTTAAAACACGCGCCAATATTACAGCATTTGTACGGGCATTTATGAATGAACATGGCTTTTTAGATATTGAAACGCCAATGCTGACTAAAGCAACGCCAGAAGGTGCAAGGGACTATTTAGTGCCAAGCCGTGTTCATAAAGGCGAATTTTATGCGCTACCACAATCACCACAGATTTTTAAACAACTGCTGATGATGTCCGGTTTTGACCGTTATTATCAAATTGTGAAATGTTTCCGCGATGAAGATCTTCGCGCCGATCGCCAGCCTGAATTTACGCAAATCGATGTTGAGACTTCGTTTATGACCGCTGAGCAAGTACGTGAAATTATGGAAACAATGATTCACGGTTTATGGAAAAAAATTCTCAATATTGATCTGGGCAAGTTCCCAATTATGACCTTTGCTGAGGCAATGCGTCGTTTTGGTAGTGACAAGCCTGACTTACGAAATCCACTTGAAATTATTGATGTGGCTGATCTGGTTAAAACTGTTAATTTTAATGTTTTTTCCGCGCCAGCAAATGATCCTAAAGGCCGCGTGGCATTACTGTGTGTACCGCGTGGTGCGTCGTTAACACGTAAACAACTCGATGAATATACGCAGTTTATCAGTGTTTATGGCGCCAAAGGCATGGCATGGATTAAAGTCAATGATCGCTGTAAAGGGTTAGAAGGTGTGCAAAGCCCTATTGCGAAATTCTTTGATGAGGCGCAAATGGAAGCGGTGCTTGCGCGTGCAAATGCTAAAGATGGTGATATTTTATTATTTGGTGCCGATAGCTATAAAGTGGTGAGCGATGCATTAGGCGCGTTAAGACTGAAAGTCGGTAAAGATTTACAATTAACGAATGAAAAGTCATGGATGCCACTTTGGGTGATCGATTTCCCTATGTTTGAAGAAACCGATGGTGGATTAAGTGCAATGCACCATCCATTTACTTCTCCAAAAGATTATTCACCCGAACAGCTTAAGCAAGATCCGATTAATGCGGTTGCTAATGCTTATGATATGGTCATTAATGGTTATGAAGTCGGTGGGGGCTCGGTGCGTATTCACCGTAATGAAATGCAGCAAGCTGTCTTTACTATTTTAGGCATTAGCGAGCACGAGCAACGTGAGAAATTCGGTTTCTTACTTGATGCATTAAAATATGGCACGCCTCCTCATGCCGGTTTAGCATTTGGGCTAGATCGCTTAGCGATGTTACTCAATGGCACTGATAATATTCGTGATGTTATTGCATTCCCTAAAACAACAGCGGCTGCGTGTTTATTAACTGATGCACCAAGCCCAGCAAATCCAGCTGCGTTAACTGAACTTGGTATTGAAGTAAGCAAAAAATAACTGGCCTATTAAAGCGTTAACTCATTGATTTTACGCTTTGGACATATTGATGAATTATAAAAATCCAGAGTCCGTCTTAGTTGTGATTTACTGTCAAACAACACATCGTTGTTTGATGATGCAGCGCCAGGATGATCCTTCATTCTGGCAGTCTGTCACTGGCAGTTTAGAAGTAAATGAGATCCCTTATCAAACCGCTCTGCGCGAAGTGCACGAAGAGACCGGAATTGATATCATTAAGCATCATTATCAGCTCATCGATACGCGTTATAGCGTTGAGTTTGAGATCTTTGCCCAATTTCGTCATCGCTATGCACCGGGGGTGACGATCAATAAAGAACATTGGTTTTACTTAAATTTGCCGCAGGAAATTACGCCAGTATTGACTGAGCATTTAAACTTTGATTGGTTACCGTTTGATCAAGCAGCACAACTGACCCCTTCATGGAATAATAGCCAAGCAATTACTCAAATAACGCAGTGGATAAACTTATAATGAATTTTAAAAAAAACTCTGTTAGAATGCAGCGATTTTATTGAAACCAATTTTTTATCTGGAGAATTTTATGGCAGGTCATAGCAAGTGGGCCAATACCAAACACCGTAAAGCAGCGCAAGATGCTAAACGCGGTAAAATTTTTACCAAAATTATTCGTGAATTAGTAACCGCAGCGAAAATCGGTGGTGGCGATCCAGCGTCAAATCCACGTTTACGTGCGGCAATGGATAAAGCATTATCGAATAATATGACGCGAGATACCATGAATCGTGCTATCGCTCGTGGTGTGGGCGGTGAAGATGATAGCAACATGGAAACTATCATTTATGAAGGTTACGGCCCAGCGGGCACGGCCGTTATGGTTGAATGCTTAAGTGATAACCGTAATCGTACGGTATCTGAAGTGCGTCATGCATTCACTAAAACAGGTGGTAACCTTGGTACTGACGGCTCGGTATCCTATTTATTTACCAAAAAAGGCGTGATTTCATACCCTGCGGGGACGAATGAAGATCAAGTTATGGATGCGGCGTTAGAAGTGGGCGCTGATGATGTCGTTACTTATGATGATGGCGCAATTGATGTATTTACTACGCCAGAATCGTTTGGGGAAGTGAAAGATGCCTTAGACGCGGCTGGACTCGTTTCAGAATCGGCTGAAGTATCGATGATTCCTGCGACCAAAGTTGATTTAGATATCGACTCTGCACCAAAATTATTACGTCTTATCGATATGCTTGAAGACTGTGATGACGTACAGGAAGTTTACCATAATGGTGAAGTTTCTGACGAGGTTGCAGCAACGTTATAATGCCTATTATTTTAGGCATCGATCCCGGTTCGCGTTTGACGGGTTACGGTGTAATTCGTCAAACAGGCCGTCAGTTAACTTACCTTGGTAGTGGGTGTATTCGCACCGCCGTCGATGATCTGCCAACGCGTTTAAAGCGAGTGTATGCCGGCGTTAGCGAGATTATTTTACAATTTCAACCTGATATGTTTGCGATAGAACAAGTTTTTATGGCGAAGAATGCTGATTCCGCGCTTAAATTAGGTCAAGCACGTGGTGCGGCAATCGTCGCGGCGGTTAATCAAGAGTTGCCAGTATTTGAGTATGCGGCAAGATTAGTCAAGCAATCAGTGGTGGGCACCGGCGCTGCCGATAAAAAGCAAGTTCAGCATATGGTTAAAATGTTACTCAAGTTACCAGCGAGCCCACAAGCCGATGCGGCCGATGCGCTGGCAATTGCTATCACTCATGCACATAGCTATCAAAATTTACTACAAAATTATAAAAAATAACCGATCAAAATCACTATCAATCAATCTGCTTAGTTTTCTCTTTAATACCCCGAATTTTGTTGTTTCATGCTATTTTATGCTAAAAACGTGGCGAGTGTTTCTGATACTATAGCCACGTTTTTACCTAATCTTAGGATCAAGGTTAACAAAATATATTAAACTTACCTACGTTCTGCATTTCATTTAGTTTGCTTCAATTTGTGAGATAGCGCCGGCCATGCTGAAATTTTTGGCCATCACTTATTATTGATGGCAGCATAAATTAATTGTTTTGAGCGCAATAAATATAAGAGGCGATTGATGACGATTAATAAACAGGGAATCACCCTATTAAGGGTAATTATCATGCTAATTTATGTATTACTTTATCCAATGGCATGGTTTTTTCCTGTGCAATTTGGATGGGAAAATGGTTTATTTGAAAATACTCAACTAGCCGTTTGCTTTGTTGGTTTTGCCTTGGCGACTTACGCCTTTTATTACGAGAAACGCTGCGATCTACGCTGGTTTTGGACGATGATTATGGTGATTTGGTTTATCATGTTTTGGCGAGAACTCAGTTGGGGAGCCTGCTTGTATCCACCAACGACAATGAATACTGAAACTGGTGGCGCATACCCTTCTTCGTCACTCTGGTATAAACCGATTATCCACCCACTGTTATGGGCATTATTAGCGGCGATTGTGCTAGTCTTTTTTGTGAAACGGCAATATCGAACCGTTACTATGCTATGGCGTGAAAAACAGTTTCCTTTAGTTGAATTTATTTTAGCGGCTATCGGAGCTCTGATTTCAACTGCCTCAGAAGGGCACATGCATTTGTCGTTACCATGGGTAAACGGCTTTAGTGAAGGTCAGATGCAAATCATGGAAGAACTGGCTGAACTTGCAATGTACCTTGCTCTATTTACCGCGCAGCTAAGGGTGTCACGCACATTTAAAAAAATCACTTTCGTACGATAGCCTGCAACTGTTTATCTTAGACCTGGTCGGTAATAGTCTGTCAGTCTCGCTAATTACCTGCTAGGTCATTTAATTCAAAACCTGCTGACCTTAACTATGGCTGTGTATTTATACAGTTTTTCTTTATTCTTTTACTATCATCAGGTAAACTAAGCAAAATTTTATGATAATAAAAAGGGATACAAGGTGATTGGTCGTTTGCGAGGCATTATAATAGAAAAACAGCCGCCAGAAGTCTTAATTGAGGTAAATGGTGTGGGATATGAAGTGTCAATGCCGATGACATGTTTATATGATTTACCTGATAATGGTCAAGAAGCGGTTATTTTGACACATTTTGTTGTTAGAGAGGACGCACAATTACTCTATGGTTTTAATCATCAGCAAGAGCGCTTATTGTTTCGTGAATTAATTAAAGTTAATGGTGTTGGTCCAAAATTAGCATTAGCAATTTTATCTGGTATGTCTGCAACTCAGTTTGTTGCCGCAGTTGAACAAGGCGAGATTAAAACTTTAGTTAAATTGCCGGGTGTGGGCACAAAAACTGCCGAACGTTTAATTGTTGAGATGAAGGATCGTTTTAAACACTTTGGTGGTGATCTGCTTAATCGAACGGTGCCTGAAGATTGTGAAGATAAGTCGGTAAAATCGATGCAATTAGCAAACAATATTGAGCGTGAAGCTATTTCCGCATTAATTTCGCTAGGTTATAAGCCACAAGAAGCAAGTAAAATAATCAGTAAAGTGATAAAACCTGAGATGGATAGCGAAACACTGATAAAAGAAGCGTTGAAGTCAGCATTATAATGGTTTCAAACTTGTTGATAACGATATTTAATTTAAAGAGCAATAACCATGATTGAAGCTGATCGCTTAATATCACCGACTGAACAAAGAGACGATGATCCTATTGACCGGGCGATTCGTCCAAAATATTTAACGGAATACATAGGCCAACCTCATGTCCGTGAGCAGATGCAGATTTTTATTCAGGCGGCAAAGCAGCGCGGTGATGCCCTAGATCATTTATTAATTTTTGGTCCGCCAGGGCTTGGTAAAACTACCTTAGCCAACATTGTGGCAAACGAATTAAATGTCAATCTTAGAACCACATCAGGTCCAGTGCTTGAAAAAGCCGGCGATTTAGCGGCGATGTTAACTAATCTTGAGCCGCACGATGTCCTTTTTATTGATGAAATCCATCGATTGTCGCCTGTTGTTGAAGAGATTTTGTATCCGGCAATGGAAGATTATCAACTTGATATTATGATTGGAGAGGGGCCCGCTGCCCGTTCTATCAAAATTGATTTACCCCCATTTACCTTAATTGGTGCAACAACTCGGGCGGGATCATTAACCTCGCCATTGCGCGATCGTTTTGGCATTGTTCAGCGTTTGGAGTTTTACCAAGTGGCGGATTTAGAATATATTGTTAGCCGCAGTGCAAAATATCTTGGCATGGATCTCTCGCCAGAAGGTGCTCACCATATTGCTAAACGTTCTCGCGGTACGCCACGAATTGCTAATCGATTATTACGTCGAGTCAGGGATTTTGCCGATGTTAAATCGAATGGTATTGTTGATGCAGCGATTGCCATTCAGGCACTTGATATGTTAGATGTGGATATCGAGGGATTTGATTTTATGGATCGTAAGCTGTTACTTGCCATTATTGAAAAATTTATGGGGGGGCCTGTTGGATTGGATAATTTAGCAGCAGCGATTGGGGAAGAGCGAGAAACGATTGAGGATGTGTTAGAACCATTTTTAATTCAACAAGGCTACATTCAACGCACGCCAAGAGGTCGCATCGCAACACCGCACTCTTATCGTCATTTTGGGATTATCAGTCATGATACGAAATAACGCTTGACGGTTTTGTTGTTATGACAGGGCAAGAGCAACTATTAACAATACGGATATAATATAAATTAATGATTAATTTATATTTATCAATATTTATGTATTCTGCACACTCGGCAATAGCCAATAAGTGCTGAAATATAGTAATATACTGGCCATTATCACAATTACATTCTGAACATAATTTTAGTGAGTGCTAAGGTAATTGTAATTAGCTAAAATTATTGTGTTATCAAGGCATAATTTAAGTAGATACCATTATGATGAAAATGTTCTTATCATTAGTTCTGTTCTGTTTTTTACTCACTGCATGTGGACTAAAAGGGCCGCTTTACGAGCCTAAAAATGATACCACTGCATTAAATTTTACTTCATATCAAGATCATCGGGTTGCCTAATGAATTTTTTACACTATCAACAGGACAAATTATTTGTACACCAGCAATCGATTGCCGATTTAGCAAAGCGATATGGCACGCCGCTTTATGTCTACAGTGAAAATTATATCAAGAAGCAATGGACTGAATTTAATGATGCTTTAAAAGGGCGTAAACATTTAATCTGCTATGCCATTAAAGCGAATAGCAATTTAGCCATTTTAAGTACCTTAGCACAACTTGGCTCTGGATTTGATATTGTGTCTCAAGGCGAGCTTGAACGAGTGTTAAAAGCGGGAGCCGATCCGAAAAAAGTGGTATTTTCTGGGGTAGCAAAATCGGTGTCAGAAATCGAACGCGCGTTAGAAGTTGGTATCAAATGTTTTAACGTTGAATCAGAAGCTGAGCTGCTACGTATTCAAGATGTTGCAAAACGTCTAAACAAAATAGCTCCTATTTCACTGCGCATTAACCCTGATGTGGATGCCAAAACCCATCCTTATATTTCAACCGGCCTGCGTGAAAACAAATTTGGCATCAGTTATCAGTTAGCTCGACAGGTTTATCAACGTGCAACAACGTTATCGCATATCGCTATTATGGGCATCGATTGCCATATCGGTTCGCAGCTTACGGAATTATCGCCATTTTTAGATGCCGCTGATCGGATATTAGCGTTAGTTGATGAATTAAAATCTGACGGCATTATCATTAAGCATATCGATTTTGGTGGTGGACTTGGTGTTTGTTATGATGATGAAGTGCCACCAACGTCAGCTGATTTAGTTGCTGCATTGTTAAAAAAATTAGATAATTATCAAGATATTGAAATATTATTTGAACCGGGTCGCTCCATTGTTGCAAATGCTGGTTTATTAGTGACCAAAGTTGAATATATTAAACACCAAGATGATAATCATTTTGCTATTGTTGATGCGGGGATGAATGATTTGATTCGTCCGGCACTATATGAAGCTTGGATGCGCATTATTCCAGAAACGCAACCATCGGCTGATGCACCAAATTATGCTTATAATGTGGTTGGTCCGATTTGTGAATCGAGTGATTTTTTAGGTAAAGGTCGACAATTAGCGGTGCAGCAAGACGATTTATTGGTTGTGTGTAGCGCGGGAGCTTATGGTTTTAGTATGGCATCAAACTATAATAGCCATCCAAGGCCCGCTGAAGTGATGGTTGATGATACTGACCATCGTTTAATTCGTCAGCGAGAATCCTTTGATATGTTATGGCAAGGTGAAATTGTTTAATTTTTACTGACCTAAGTGTCTGATACACTTAGGTCATATCGATTTATCGTTACCCATTATTATCCGGTAATAATAACTCAGTCTAAGTCAAATCTTTAAACTTAATAATACGTTACGTTAACTAATTTCATTTACTTACCATTCACTTGTTTGACAGATAAAACCGATACACTAATAGCCACACGCTTTACTCACTGCTATAATGTATCGATTAAACCGAATACGGCATGAAATAAGTAAGTGAGAGTAAGATGAATTTTTCCAAAATGCATGGGCTAGGCAATGATTTCATGGTCGTTGATAGCATTACTCAAAATGTTCATTTATCCCCAGATACCATCCGGCGATTATCCGATAGACATACTGGTGTTGGTTTCGATCAGCTTTTACTCGTCGAACCCCCCTATTCCCCTGATACTGATTTTCACTATCGTATCTTTAATGCTGATGGGAGTGAAGTTGAGCAGTGCGGTAATGGCGCTCGCTGCTTTGCCCGTTTTGTTCGATTGAAAGGGTTAACTAAAAAACGTGTTTTAAAAGTTAGCACCCAAAAAGGTATCATCGTATTAACCGTGAATGCTAATGAAACGGTGAGAGTCAATATGGGTTCACCATGCTTTGATCCTATCGAAGTGCCCTTCAAAGCAATAAAAGAAGAAAAGACCTATATTATGCGAGTGAAAGAGCAGACGGTATTATGTGGTGTAGTTTCCATGGGTAATCCACATTGTGTATTGCAAGTTGATAACGTGGAAACGGCACAAGTGAGCGTTTTAGGTCCAATACTTGAATCTCATGAACGTTTTCCAGAACGGGCAAATATTGGCTTTATGCAAATTCTTGATCGAAATACTCTTCGATTAAGGGTATTTGAACGTGGAGCAGGTGAAACAATGGCTTGCGGTACTGGCGCTTGTGCTGCGGTAGCCGTTGGCATTCGTCAGGGCATTTTAGATGACGTGGTGAAAGTGAAATTACCCGGTGGTGAGCTACTAATTGAATGGCAAGGTAATCGCAATCCGTTATTTATGACAGGTAGCGCTACGCATGTTTATGATGGTTTTATCTCGTTATAAGGGGATGGGAAAAAATGACTTCACAAGATAATCATTTCATTTCAAACTCGCCTTCGACAACTAAAGGTAAGGCTAGCACGGCAAAAACAAAAAAAATAACAAGTAAGCCTAAAAAGGCGTTAGTTACTGATGAGGTAGTGAGCCAATATTTAATTGAAAATCCTGGTTTTTTTGTGCGCAATGCCAAACAAATTGAAAATATGCATATTCCTCATCCTATTCGTGGAGTGATCTCATTATCAGAATGGCAGTTAGCTCGTCAGCGTAATAAAATTAAACAATTAGAGTCTGAGATTACGTTATTGATGGAACAAGCTAGTGCAAATGAAAAACTCTTTGAGTCATTAATGTTATTACAAAATCAACTATTATCTGCAGACAATTTGAACGATATGGTTGGACGTTTAAATATATGGGCCAAATCATTAGGATTAGTAGGGGCTTATTTATATTTATTTGATGATAAATGGCAGCTTGGTGCACCATCAAGTTATCAACATTTGGCATTATCTGCAGATAAATTTGAATTTATCCGTGTGCGTCATTTACAATATACTGCCCAATATTTGGGGCAGCTTAATTCAACCGAGTCGCATTTGCTGGTCCCTGAAAATGTTTATATCGGCTCGGTCGCGTTATCTTTACTAGGAAAGTTTGGTGATTTAGGTATATTAATGTTTGTGAGTCGTAATCCTTATCACTACCAAACTGGCCAAGGTACCTTATTGCTAGAAAAAATTAGTGAAATGGTGCCACTTTTGATCAGCCGCTGGATAACGCGAAAACCCTAGCTATCATAGCAAGAATTTGGTTATCGTTGATTAGCTTCGGTTGTAATCTCAATAAATAGTGTTAATATACTGATTTTATTCACAATAAAAATAAAAGTCGACACAATGAAAAAAATACTATTCACCTTGCTACTCTCAATTTATTCTCTCAGCGTATTGGCGAATGAATGTGAAACGTTATTTAATCAAAAAAAATATAAATCAGCCTTGAAAACTTGCCAAATTGAAGCGAAGCAAGATAACTGCCATGCAAAATTTTATCTTGGCGTGATGTATGATAATGGTTTTGGAGTTACAGAAAATAAAGCGCAAGCGTTAGATTGGTATCAGTTGGCAGCGCAGCAAGGTCATTCTGCTGCACAATATAATGTTGCTAATATGAATTATAACGGTGAAGGCACCGAGCGAAATTATCAACAAGCGTTATATTGGTATGAAAAGTCTGCCCAGCAAGGGGATAGCGATGCTCAATATAATCTTGGGCGGATGTATTATAAAGGATTAGGGACTGAGCAGAACTATCAGCAGGCGGTGGTTTGGTTTAAGAAGTCAGCCGATCAGCATGATATGTATGCGCAATATTATCTCGGTTTTATGTATGAAAATGGCTATGGTGTAACACAAAACAAAAAGCGAGCCCTTAATTGGTACACGCAAGCTGCAGAGCAAGGTGACGCCGCGGCGCAGTATAATGTTGCCTACATGAACTTTCACGGTGAGGGAACCAAGCAAAACTATTCACAGGCATTATTCTGGTTTGAAAAATCTGCTATGCAAGGGGACAGTGATGCGCAATACGAGCTTGGAAAAATGTATTATAAAGGGCTGGGTAGCGAGCAAGACTATTTACAGGCAGTCAAGTGGTTTACGCTGTCTGCTCAACAAGGTAATCAATATGCCCAAAATTATCTTGGTACAATGTATGATAATGGCTATGGTGTAGATGAGAACAAGCAAATAGCACTTGATTGGTATTTATCCTCCGCTCAGCAGGGATTTTCTATTGCACAGTTTAATGCAGCGCATATCTATTACACCGGCGCTGCACTTAAACCAGATTATCAACAAGCGCTATTTTGGTTTGAAAAAGCAGCTAGAAATGGTGACAGTGATGCTCAATTTTTCCTAGGTGAAATGTATTACAAAGGTATAGGCATCGAGCAAAATTATAAAAATGCTTGGTTTTGGTATAATAAATCAGCCAATCAAAATGATAGCGATGCTCAAAATTATCTTGGTTATATGTATAAAAATGGCTTAGGTATAAAACCAGATTATCAGTTAGCCAAGTACTGGTATGAACAATCAGCGAATCAAGGCAACAGTAATTCACAATTTAATCTGGCTGTGATTTATGAAGATGGGGTCGAGATTAAACAAGATTATCAGCTAGCAAAATATTGGTATGAAAAAGCAGCAGAACAGGGCGATGCTGACTCGCTCAATAATTTAGGTGCGATGTATTATAATGGCGAAGGGATTGATAAAGACAAAAAATTAGCCAACCAATATTTTCAACAAGCGTGTGAAAAAGGCTCAGAAATGGGCTGTGACAACCAAAGTAAACTTTTTCCAAAGCGTTTTATTAGTGAATTGTTTGAATCTATTTCGCAGGCTACATCAAATCCTAATGCCGATAAACAGCTTCTCGATGATGCAGACAATCAGCCCGGCAATAACACTGACATTAATGCAGCCCCAGACTTAACCGAGCAGTCAGAGTGATAATAATTTACCGCCGCTCAATCTTGGTCGGATTGGCTAATGGTCACGGTAGATTTCTAATTAAATCGCAATTGGTATATAATGCGACAATCAATACCTATTTTATGCCGATAGATAAAGTAGGGAAGAGCACCAACTTACATGATTAATCACAACATGTGTTAAGGCCCATTTTGTTAGAAAACAACGATAACACCGAATATAGCCCATTACTCACTCAACCGGTTGAGCAGTTTTTGTTGTACCTAAAATCAGAAAGACAATTGAGCCTCAATACTCTAATTAATTATCGTCGTCAACTTTATGTTCTCATTAAACTCGCCCAGACTATAGAAATTTCGTGTTGGCAAAATGTTGATACTTCAGCGGTAAGGTTATTGATTGGTCGAAGTAAACGCGAAGGATTAAATGCCAGTAGTCTTGCGCTGCGTCTTTCCGCTTTACGTAGCTTCTTTAATTGGATGGTTGCCCAAAAACGCCTCAGTGCTAATCCGGCTAAAGGCGTGCAAAACCCGAAACAAGGTCGTCATTTACCTAAAAATATTAATGTTGATGATATAAATCAGCTCATGGATATTCAATACAGCGATCCATTATCGGTGCGGGATCGTACTATGTTGGAATTAATGTATGGTTCAGGGCTACGTTTATCTGAATTAGTTAGCTTAAATTGCAAAACCTTAAACTTGATTGATGGCGAAGTTAGAGTAGTCGGTAAAGGCAGTAAAGAACGCAAATTACCATTAGGCCGAGAGTCGATTAAGTGGTTACGCCATTGGTTATCGTTACGTTCATTCTTAGAGCCACAAGATGATGCGCTATTTATCTCGAAATTAGGCAAACGGATCTCCCCCCGTAATGTGCAAAAACGCTTTGAGCAGTGGGGCGTCAAACAGGGCTTAAACGTGCATATCCATCCGCACAAATTACGCCACTCCTTTGCGACGCATTTACTCGAATCAAGTGGTGACTTACGGGCCGTGCAAGAGTTGCTTGGCCATGCCGATTTATCCACAACTCAAGTTTATACTCATTTAGATTTTAGTCATTTGGCTGAGGTGTATGATTCAGCCCATCCACGTGCCAAAAGAGGAAAATAATCATGCATGTTTATCGATCACTTAATCCGATTAAAGCGTTGACTTTTGATTTGGATGATACCTTATATGACAATGGCCCATATCTTGCTCAAGCGGTTGACCAAATGATGGCGGCGATTACGCAAGTTGATGGCCTTAACAACGTACAACTGGCACAATATAATCAAGTCAAGCAGGGGATATTAACCGAGCAGCCCGATATTTATCATGATGTTTTTACATGGCGAGCGGAGTCTATTCGCCAGCTATTGCGTTTAAATGGTATTAAAGACAGTACGATGGTTGAAAAAATCACCGATCAGGCAATGGATCATTTTGTTTTCTGGCGCAATAAAGTGGTGGTGCCAAAAGCATCTTTGGACGTGCTTGCTGGGCTAGCTGAAAAGTACCCATTGGCGGTGATTACTAATGGCAATGCCGATATTGAGAAAATTGGTTTGGCTCCTTATTTTCAGTTCTCGCTACGAGGTGGCGCAGATGGTCTGTCCAAACCTTATCCGGATATGTTCCAATTAGCCACTAGCAAATTCGGTATTGCCGCTGACAATATTATGCATGTTGGTGACCATCTGGAAGCGGACGTGCAAGGTGCGATTAATGGGGGAATGCAAGCTTGCTGGATCAATCTTGCAAAGGTGGATATTTATCAACACACACAAGCTAGAGTATTACCACATATCGAAATCAATCAATTGTCAGAATTAAATAACTTGTTATAATGTCTGTATAAAAACACAGTAATTAAAGGTGATTGCTTTAATTACTAAGATGCCTATCATCATTAATGTGAACACTATGAAACAATCTTTATTAGCAACACTCAATCAAGAACAACAAAACGCCGTGATGACGGATAGTCAGCATACTCTTGTGTTAGCAGGGGCTGGCAGCGGTAAAACTCGCGTACTGGTGCACCGTATTGCTTGGTTATGCTTAGAAAAACGCTATGCGGCTAATTCAATTTTTGCAGTGACATTTACCAATAAAGCCGCGGCAGAAATGCAGGAGCGAATTGAATCATTGATCGGTGAAGCGTATTTAAATGGTATGTGGGTTGGCACATTTCACGGCTTAGCACATCGTTTGCTGCGTATTTTTGCCAAGCAGGCTGGGCTACCGACGAATTTCCAGTTAATTGATAGCGATGATCAAAATCGGTTGATCAAACGGATTTTTAAAGAGCGTAAAATTGATGAAAAACAGTGGTCATCTAAAGAGTGTGCCGCTTTTATTTCCACACAAAAAGAAAATGGATTAAGAGCAAAAGATATTGCGCTCACCGATCCCAAATCAATCATGTGGCAGAAAATTTATACTGATTATCAAGCCATTTGTGACCGGGTTGGTTATGTGGATTTCTCTGAGATTATTTTAAGAACTTATGAGTTACTTGCTCGCGATACTGAGGTGTTAGACTATTGCCATCAACGATTTACGAATATTTTAGTCGATGAGTTTCAAGACACAAACTACATTCAATATGAATTGGTTAAACTGCTAGCCGGTCAAAGCGCTAATATTATGATTGTTGGTGATGATGATCAGTCAATTTATAGCTGGCGCGGTGCTAATGCGGATAATTTACAGCTGTTTATTAATGATCATCCTGATACTGAAATTATTCGCTTAGAACAAAATTATCGTTCGACCGGTAATATTTTGGCAGTAGCCAATAAACTCATTACTCACAATCAGCAGCGATTGGGTAAAAACCTGTGGACCGAGAGTGATCAAGGTGAGCAAATTGCGGTTTATGTGGCGTTTAATGATATTGATGAAGCGCGTTTTGTCATTGGTAAAATTAAAAAATTGCATGAAGAAGGCAATAATTATCGCGATTGTGCGATTTTATATCGTAATAATGTACAATCGCGGTTATTAGAAGACACCTTACTTCAATCGGCGATTCCTTATCAAATCTATGGCTCGATTCGTTTCTATGAACGGCAAGAGGTTAAACTTGCTTTGGCCTATTTACGCTTATTACACGATAGTAATAATGATAATGCTTTTGAGTTAATTATCAATACACCAACCCGCGGGATTGGTGAGGTTACACTGAGTAAAATTCGTCAATTTGCTCGTACAGAGCACATTTCTATGTGGCAAGCGACTAGGCAAGTGATTAATACCAAAGCGATGGCGGCAAGGCAGTGCTCGGGGTTAGCGCGATTTATCGAATTAATTGAGTCTATCCACCAAGAGGTTGATACCCTACCATTTTATCAGCAGCTTGAGCGGATTATTAAAGTTTCCGGTATCTATGAAATGTATGAACAAGAAGCTGGCATTAAAGGGCAGTCTCGCCTTGAGAATTTAGATGAATTGGTGAGCGCAGCGCAGCAATTTCACCAAACTTATACCAAAGAAAACCCATCAAACGAGTTAATTGATCTTGAAAATAGCTCAACATTAAGCGTATTAGAGTCCTTTTTAGCTTATACTTCACTGGAAGGCAAAGAGACTAAAAAGCAGAGCGATAGTGTGCAACTCATGACGTTGCATTCAGCGAAAGGATTAGAATTTGAACACGTGTTTATTGTTGGTTTAGAAGAAGGATTGTTCCCCGCTCAGCGCTCGATTACTGATCAACATAAACTCGAAGAAGAACGGCGCTTAGCTTACGTTGGCATCACACGAGCGCGCAAAAATTTAACGTTAACGCTTAGCGAGCTTCGACGCTTGTATGGTAAAGAAGAACGCAATTTACCGTCACGATTTTTGTCAGAGCTTCCGGAAGGGTTATTGCAAGATCTCAGTTATCGTGCTGGTGCTAATCTCGCCAAACCACAAGCTAAACAATCGTATCAATTCGACGATGAGGCGCCCGATCAAGCCTTTATTGAGGAGCGTAAGGCGTCGTTTATAAAACATCAAGTTGAAAACCAAGGTTATACATTGGGGCGAAAAGTGATGCATAAACGCTTTGGCGAAGGTACGATCATTCATTTAGATGGTGAGGGTGAACATCGCCGGGTACAAATTGCTTTTGTTAATGAAGGCATAAAATGGCTCGTCATTAAATTAGCTAACTTGACTTTACTATAATTGTTTTGAATGATCGCCAAAACAGGTGTAAATTATAGCAGGATTTTTTACCGTGATATTTAAGGGTATTACGAGTACAAAATTTTTATAACTAGCCAATACAACTGGCAACTGGATAATATTCGAATTATTCATTACTTTATTTTGGAATGGTGTTATGCGTTTAAGTACTTTTCTTTCTATGGGATTTTTTTTATTGGCACTTGGTATGGTAAATGCACAGGCAAAAAATATCTACGGTCTTTATGAATTAGTTCAAATACCCGCTATCGATAATCTTGAGGTGAAAGCCAAATTAGATACAGGGGCATTAACCTCATCGTTAGGGGCCACTGACATTCATTTTTTCAAGAAAAATGGTCGGGAGTGGGTCAGATTTAAGCCGCAAGTCAAAGCCTTAGACTTACCGGTAATGGAAAAAGAAGTGATTAGGCATAGTAAAATTAAAACACGCAATGATGATGTCGTTGAAAGCGAAAATAATCTGCATTCTAGGCGCCCCGTTGTGATGCTAGATATCTGTTTTAATGGTATTATTTACCCAACTGAAGTTAATTTGACTGACCGTTCACGCTTTAATTACCCGCTGTTACTCGGAAGTTCTGCTCTGGTCGAATATCAAGCGATCGTCGATCCAAGTTTAAAATTCCAATCAGCAGCAAAATGCAAACTTTAAATATCAACAACAGGTAAATCACACTATGCGTTCTTTGACATTGCATCTAAAAATCATGATTGCAATATTCCTTGCACTAGGTATTGCAATTATTAGTTATCAAATATTTGTTCTAAAAACGCCGTTAACGGAAAGTGAAGTGGATAATTTATGGACGATTGATGCGAAAATTAATTTTGAAGTTAAGGGCACTAAACCCGTTAATATTGAATTTTATATCCCACCAAAAGGTGGTGATTATGCGATTTCAAATGAGTTGTTTTTAGCAAGTGGCTACGGGCAAAATATCACTGTTCAGCCCTATAATCGCTTAGTCACTTGGTCAGCTCGATCGGTATCAGGTCAACAAACACTGTTTTATCGATTAAATTTGACCAAACGTTTTTCTGATGAAATCGAAAATAGTGCCAAAGGTGAAGTATGGCGTTCACAAATTGAAGTGGCTGGCCCAGAAAAAGAAGCCGTTGATCGCTTAGTTAAAGAGATCCGCAGTAAATCAGCGAATGTATCAACATTTATTACCACAACCATTAACATAATTAACGATCCTAATAATAGCGATGCACAGTTACTGCTAAACAACAATAATTCAGTAGAAAATAAAGTAAAAGCAATTGAGCTAATTTTATCACAAGCGTATATTCCAATCCAACAAGCACATACTTTGCAGCTGAGTAAATCGACTAACCAAAATATGATGCTCTGGATTCGCAGCTACATTGAACCGAATAAAACGATTGATAATAGAGATAGTAGTACAAATGGTAGCAATGGCAATTGGTATTATTTCAATCCATTGAATGGTAGTGTAGGGTTACCTGATGATCAAGTTGTATGGTGGATTGGTAGTCGAGATATTGTGAGCGTTGAAAATGGTTCAAAAGCACGCGTTAACTTTAGTCTGGATAAAAGCGAACTGACCGCCATTAATTTAGCTAAACTAACGGCAGAAGGTAGTAATTTAACCGAATATTCATTCTATACGCTGCCGATTTCAACACAATTAGCCTACCAAATAATGCTAATGATTCCATTTGGCGTTCTGATTATTCTGTTATTACGTAATGTCATTGGTATTAATACGTTAGGGACATTCACGCCGGTGTTAGTGGCCTTAGCCTTTAGGGAAACGGGTCTATCATTTGGTATCATATTCTTCTCTATTATTGTTTTTTTTGGTTTATTAGTCCGTTCTTATTTAGAGCATTTAAAATTGCAGATGCTGCCAAGATTATCGATTGTATTAACATTTGTTGTGATGCTGATCATCTTTGTCGGATTATTTAGTCACAAGTTAGGATTTGAGAAAGGGTTATCGATTTCCTTGTTCCCAATGGTAATTTTAACGATGACGATTGAACGCTTATCGATTACCTGGGAAGAGCGTGGCGCTAATTTTGCCTTAAAAGTCGCAATTGGTACGTTAATTACGGCTTCAATTGCCTATACAGTAATGGGATATCAGCCATTGATTTATCTTGTATTTACTTTCCCGGCAATTTTGTTGATTTTGGTGGCATTTATGTTGGCGATGGGGCGTTATCGCGGCTACCGATTGCTTGAACTGTTGCGTTTCAAAGCATTGTTGAAATAGTGAGTAACAATTATGATCTCATTAATTAAAACGTGGAAAAAACTTAACGAAAAAGGCGTGATGGGGATAAATCAACGTAATGCTGATTATATTCTTAAATACAATAATCGTCGCAATTACCCATTAGTTGATGACAAAATTCTGACCAAAGAGCGGGCGATTAAGGCCGGTATTAGTGTGCCAGAGCTATATGGTATTATTACAACAGAGCATGATATCTCGCAGTTAAGTCAGATTATTAAAGATCGCCGTGATTTTGTCATTAAACCTGCTCAAGGTTCGGGCGGTGACGGAATTATTGTTATTGCTGATCGATATGGTAAAGATCGTTATAAAACGGTCTCGGGTCGATTATTGCCACATAGTGAACTGGAATATCAATTATCCAATATTATTACCGGTCTATACTCTTTAGGTGGCATGCGTGATCAGGCGATCATTGAATATCGGGTGAAACCTGATCCGATTTTCAAAAGCATCAGCTATGAAGGGGTACCCGATTTGCGCGTGATTGTGCTGATGGGATATCCGATCATGGCAATGTTGAGATTACCGACACGTCAATCTAATGGTAAAGCAAACTTGCACCAAGGAGCAATTGGCGTTGGCGTCGACTTGGCAACGGGCATCACCTTAAATGGTTCTTGGTTCAACGAACAAATCAACCGACATCCTGATACTGATAATCATGTTAATAATATTCAATTACCGCTATGGGATAAATTTATTCATTTAGCGACCAGCTGTTATGAATTAGTCGACTTAGGGTATATTGGTGTGGATTTGGTGCTCGATGAAAGTAAAGGGCCGTTAATTTTAGAGCTCAATGCAAGGCCGGGACTCAATATTCAAATTGCCAATGATGTTGGATTACATAAACGTGCCAGTATAGTTGAAGCGCATATTGCTAATTTAAAACGACTCAATAAAAAAGAGACCGTTGAAGAGCGAATTGCCTTTTCAATGAAGCATTTTTCGGTTTTCAACTAATCCGTTGGTGTAGTCATAGTCGAATGATTCGATTATGACTACACATTCTAATTGCACCATTTTTGTTACACAGTGACAAGGTTTATATAGTTTATTTGGCCTAATTTAGGTATACTAATCGCCAGTAAAAGCGAATTTGTTAGCCTGTGTTTTATCTCTACAAAAAATAAAATAGCGTGGTGCCAATTGACGTTGCACCCAATAGCCATATCACAGCCTGCTAATTATTGTGTCAAACTTATTGCAACAAAAAGTATCATTAAACCCATTATGTCAATAGCACAACAGGCAAGCGAAGCGCTTCATCAAATTTTTGGTTATAAAATCTTTCGTAATCAGCAGCAGCAAATCATTGAATCGGTGATGGCAGGCCACGACAATTTGGTGATTATTCCAACCGGAGGGGGGAAGTCACTCTGTTACCAAATTCCCGCTTTATTGCTAGCGGGCACGACCCTTGTCATCTCCCCACTCATTGCGTTAATGAAGGATCAAGTTGATCAGTTGCTCGCTTATGGCATAAAAGCAGCGTGCTTAAATGGTTCACAATCACCACAAGAGCAGCAAATGGTGATGAAGCAGTATAAACAAGGTGAAATTAAACTGTTATACATTGCACCTGAACGCTTGGCAACCGGTGCTTTTTCCGCGATGATTGACGCTATTCCGCCCGCCTTAATTGCGATTGATGAAGCGCACTGCATTTCACAGTGGGGTCATGATTTTCGGCCGGAATATTTACAAATTGGTCAGCTTAAAGCTCGATTTCCAACCATTGCCATTATTGCATTAACAGCAACAGCAGATGAAATGACGCGGCAAGATATTATTGAGCGGCTAAATTTAACTCAGCCACAAACCTATCTAAGCAGCTTCGATCGTCCCAATATTCGCTATACTGTCGTGGAACGCTTTAATCCTTTGGAGCAAATATCCTCTTTTTTACGTAATCAAACCGGTAATTGTGGCATTATTTATTGTTCAAGCCGAGCTAAAGTGGATGATATGGCGCTGCGTTTGACTCAGAGAGGATATTCAGTGGTCGCCTATCACGCTGGTTTATCAGCTCAAGAGCGAGCTAATGCCCAAGAGCGATTTTTAAAAGATGATGTGCCAATTATGGTCGCAACAGTAGCATTTGGTATGGGCATTAACAAACCTAATGTGCGGTTTGTGATACATGCCAACGTGCCAAGAACCATTGAAGCATATTATCAAGAAACCGGCCGAGCTGGGCGAGATAGCTTACCGGCTGAAGCATTATTATTGTCCAATTCCAGTGATTTTAATTGGTATCAAAAAGTCATTGATGAAAAAGAGGCTGGATTTCATAAGTCGATTGAGCTGCATAAACTCAATGAAATGATCGCTTTTACCCAATCGCAAACCTGCCGGCGTATCGTATTACTTAATTATTTTGGTGAGCATCGTCATGAAAAGTGTAATAACTGCGATATTTGTTTATATCCATTAGAGCAGTATGATGGCTTGCTTGATGCACAAAAAATCTTATCGTGTGTTTATCGCGTTGATCAGCGTTATGGCACACAATATGTTGTTGATGTATTGCGCGGATCGCAGCGAGCACTAATTAAAGAAAATGGCCACGATAAATTGTCGGTTTACGGCATTGGTAAAGAACAATCATCGGATTACTGGATAAGTCTGATTCGTCAATTGATCCATTTAGGCTATTTAAAGCAAAATTTTTCGACGACCTTTTCAACCCTTTATCTTGCTGAAGAAGCTCGGGCTGTATTGCGCGGCGAAATCCCACTATCACTGGTGAAACCGCGTTTAGAGCTCGTGAAAAAAAGTCGGCAAAATCGATATGCTAGAGCGATTAGCCAATCGACGATTTTATCGTATGAGGAACGAAAATTATTTAATGATCTCAAGCGTTTGAGAAAAGAGATTGCAGAAATGGATGATGTAGCGCCATATATTATTTTTAGTGATGAATCGTTGCTTGAAATGGTGCAAGTTCAGCCAGAAAATAAGCGAGAATTGCTTGGTATCACTGGTGTAGGTAAAATAAAATTAGAAAAGTATGGTGAATTATTTCTTGATGTAATCGAACAATTTATTACTCGTCATTAGCCTATAAATATTTGACTAATTTGGTAAAGTTTCGGTGTGTAAAAGAGTAAGAAAGTGATAAGTTGTGTTTTTATTCTGGACGAATCTCAATAAATAGGTAAAAATAGGTTATTTTATGAATGAGTAATTGAATTTTAGTTAAGTAAAATAAGGACCTTAATTATGTTAAAAGAGCAAATGGTAGTAAAAAATAGTACTGGTCTTCATGCACGTCCTGTGACAACTTTAGTAAAATTAGCGGGTCGTTACAAAAGTACTATTGAACTTGTTTACAATGAAAAAACAATCAAAATGAAAAGCATGATGGCTTTACTTGGCGCTGGCGTAAAAGGCGGTTCAACTGTTGAAATTATATGTGATGGCGAAGATGAGCAAGCTGCTATTGCTGAAATTCGTGAACTTTTTGCAACTGGATTTGGTGAAGAGTAATCATTAGCTCTCCTATTTAAAAATCAAATAACGTCTAGTTATTTGATTTTTAAATCAGTTCAATCCCCTCAATACCCAAATGATGGAGTAATTCTCGTACTATCACTAATATCGCAATAAATTCTATCGATTCTGGTAAATGAGTTGATTGCCATGGTGCCCCCGACATTGCGCCCACAAAACGGTTAAATAAATGTTCTACTTGCTCTGTTGTTATCCTGTTGGTATACAAATTACCAAGCTTAAAATGCGTTATCATCTCACCAATGTGCTTATTATGGGTTACCAGTACTTGGCCTGGCTGCCAATTGGCGATCGCTCGCGCAATTTCATCTTCAATCGTGGTTATTGCAAGCTCGGTCGTATAAGGGGTTGGAAAACGTTGGTTAAAATCGTGCTCAATGAGTGTTTGATAACCGATATTCATACTGAGAACTCGCCCATCAGTGAAGGACAATAGCGTTGTTTGTTCCTCAAATTCTACCCGCGCTTTGATCATGCGTTAGCCTCAAATTTACGGGGCTAATGATAGCCCCGCGACATTATTTATGAATTAATTTTAAAATACTAAAGCGTCCATTTCCTAACAATACTAATGCAAGGGCAGTTAATGCCATAAACGCTGGATATTCCCATCCGCCACCTGTATTACTAAATGACCAGCCATTATCAGCGTGAATATAACTAATCACAATCATTTGAATCACGGTCAACATCGCAATAAGTTGGGTAAAAATACCGAGTAGTAACAATAGTCCACCACCAATTTCAAATAAAATTGTCAAGTATGCCATCACCGCAGGGAAACCAAGCGACTCAAAATAAGCGGCAGTTCCGGCTGGAGTAAACACCAATAATTTGGTAAAACCATGAGCTAAAAACATTATCCCTAACGCGGCACGTAAAGTTAAAGCGGCTAAATCAATTTGATACTCTTTCATCTTGTTATCCTTAATATTGACCAAAAATATAGTTGTTCATCGATAAAGCTTGATAAGTGATGCCCGCATCAAGCTCGGTTATAGGTTCATCATTATCACTACAGGCTAAGGCAATGAGTAACGGTAAAAAATGCTCATCAGTTGGATGAGCTTGCTGAGCATAAGGTGCTAACTTGCGGTAATTGGCCATAGCGGTCAGATCATGATGTGTTATTGTATGGCGAACCCAATTAATAAAAGGGCTAATATAGCTAGCTTCAATATTATTGTCGTAACCGATGTCATATAAATTATGCGTCATACTGCCAGAGGCAATAATTAAAATTCCCTGATTACGTAGATCTTTTAATGACTGACCAAACGTAATGGCTGCTTTAGCATCCATTGGCCATGGCATCGATAACGCCGTGACCGCAATATCCGCATCTGGAAACAAATATTGCAACGGAATCCACGCGCCATGATCCAGTCCTCGCATCTCATCAAGTGCAACATTTAAACCTGAATGTTGCAACGTTTGTTGGATCTGCTTTGCAATCTCAGGCGCACCATGTGCTGGATATTGTAATTGGTACAATTGATCCGGAAATCCGCCAAAATCATGAATCGTGGTTAAATGCTCGCTTGCCGTGATTCTCGCTTGCCCACGACTAAGCCAATGCGCTGAGATAACCATAATGGCATGAATATCATGCTGTTTAAGTTGCTGGCCTAATTCAGTCAGTAATGGGCCAGTTTGACCCGGTTCCACCGCGAGCATTGGGGAACCATGCGTAATAAATATCACCGGAAGTTTAGCGGGCATAATTAGCTCCAAAGTAAGTCATGACCTAATCGTAATGTGTTACTGGTTTAAATGATGTAGTAATTATAAAGTGTTACATTCATGAGATAAATAGGCTAAAATAAGATAAATTGTCTCAAAAAATGGAACAATAATGGATAAGTCAAATAAATTACTCGAGATGAGTATTTTTATCACGATTGTTGATGAAGGCAGTTTAGTTGGGGCTGCAATTAAATTAAAGTTATCAAAACAGGCGGTTTCTCGTTATCTTACGTCATTAGAAGAACGACTTCGTGTACGATTATTGCAACGAACTACGCGCACGATAGCATTAACTTATGAAGGGCAAAATTTTTATCTGCAAGCCAAAAGTATTATTGCATCAGTAACTGAGGCTGAGGCGATGATGCATGCTGAGTTAGTTGATCCAGTTGGATTACTACGCATTAATGTACCAGTTAGTTTTGGCATATTAATACTCGCTCCGTTATGGCAGCAATTTCGAAATAAATATCCTAATGTTGTACTCGATATTACCTTATCAGATCGGGTGGTGAATTTACTTGAAGAAGGGTACGATTTAGCGGTGCGTATCGGTCAGCTAGAAAATTCCTCATTAGTTGCTCGTAAATTAACATCAACCCGTATTATCGCTGCGGCCTCACCGGGTTATTTATACAAATATGGTCAGCCGACTCACCCACATGAGCTGCAAAATCACGATATTATTTTATATAGTCATTGGGCAAAAAATGAAGTGTGGCAATTTGAGCAAAATAAGGCCTTGTATCCCGTGCAATTAAGGGCTAAAGTTTATTGCAATAATGGTGATACGTGCCGAATGTTGATGCTACAAGATGGCGGCATCTCGTTACAACCTGATTTTATTATTGGCGAGGATCTAAAGCAAGGACACTTAGTTGACGTGTTACCCGATTATAAAGTCAGTGATTATAACGTTTATGCTGTTTACCCTAGTCGAAAGTTAGTGCCACTGAGAACGCAATGTTTAATCGATTTTTTACTGGAAAAATTACAGCAATAATTTCATGATTTTATCGCTTAATCGTAGCTTTTAGCCATTGAAAAGACTAGAATTAGCGGTTTTATCTTGTTGGTTGCTGCTAATTAAGGGTTATTATGTTGCAGTCTAAAGCATTTCTACTGGCTATCATTGCTTATTTAATTTGGGGACTATCGCCCGTTTACTTTAAGAGTATTGCAAGTTTACCTGCCAGTGAAATTATTGTTCATCGTATTATTTGGTCAGCATTTTTCTGTGCTATTTTTATCTTTTTTTATAAAGAACGCCAGTGGTGGAAACCACTCTTTAAACAGCCTAAATACCTATTCATTCTGTTTTTTACTGGATTAATGCTATCGGCTAACTGGTTGTTGTATGTGTGGGCAATCAATCATCATTATATGCTTGAAGCTAGTCTAGGCTATTATATTAATCCGTTGTTATCGGTCTTATTAGGCACCTTTGTTTTAAAAGAGCGTATGCGTAAATTACAGTGGTGTGCGGTTGGTTTGGCGTTTATTGGCGTTTTGATTCAAATTTTACTGATGGGGCAATTGCCGTGGATTTCGCTGGTACTGGCTTTTTCTTTTGCACTTTATGGTATTATTCGAAAAGTGGTACCCATTAAAGTGCTACCGGGTATGGCGGTTGAAACCTGGACATTGGTGCCAGTGTCATTACTGTGGTTATGGTTTAATCCTACTGCAATGACGCTAACGACTTATTTTTGGTCGAGCCAGTTGATTTGGTTATGTATCTTAGCGGGTCCACTTACATTAGTACCACTGATTTTATTCAATTTGGCAGCCAAACATTTACCTTATTCAACCATTGGGTTCTTGCAGTACATGTCGCCAACATTGGTTTTTTTATTAGCCATATTCTATTTTAATGAGCCGATTGTGATTGAAAAACTGGTGACATTTGGTGTTATTTGGCTAGCATTATGTATGTTTAGTTTTGATAGTTATGTGAGTAAAAAACACGGTAAATCAAATGATTGTGAAGAGGATATATGAATATAACAGCTTTTTTTAGACTACCAGTGATTAGTTTTATAGTCAGTTTCTGCTTATTATTTATTCAATTGGTGATGAAAATTAACGAACTCAGTGCGCAACAGATTTACTATCACTATTCGCCCGACTTTATGAGAATTTTAGGAGTCAGCTTATTTGTGATGCTTTGTATGTCGATGCGTTTACACCAAATTCGCATCTATTGGATTAATGTACGTAATATTGTTTTAGTCATTATCACGGTTGGAGTTGCTTTGCTGTTAACGTATTGGCTTGATGTATATGTGACGGACTTATTTATCGATACATTAGATATTAATACGGAGAAAAGCTACCAAATATTCTTGTTTTGGTACCCAATGGTCAGTCGCCTAGGCGAGCTGGTCATTATTTTTGCAACTGTACAGGTTATGACCTATTTGGTTAAACACTGTTTACATTGGCAAGAAGAAGTATGCCGCGCAGAGCTAACCGATCATTGTGTTATTACAACAGTACAAACGATTTATTTTGTAGTCGGTTATTTGGCAATCAATTTTATTTTACAACGTTACTTATTTATTGCGGTTTATATTTATTTTGGTCATGTTGAGTTACCTGAATTCCAAAATTTTTCATTTTATTTATCGGCTATTATGACCGCTATTTTACTGGTGATGTATATTAAGCAAAAAGGTATTAAGGCAGATAAGATTAGTGGTAAAACGGCATTAAAATTGGCAACTTGGCTGCTATTGTCACAATTATTACTTTCGATTGTGATTTCATTCATTATAATTTATGGCATCCAATACTACTTTATGATTAATCAGCCTTATGGTGAATTTGAGCGCTATCGTCATTTTATTGGGCTACTGTTTATCATCTTGAATAGTATTTTTGCCGTATCGATATTAACTTGTTTAATGACCTACTGTGCGGGGCGATTTTGGCTGAAAAAATGTGCTTTATAATCAGTGATTAAACTGAAGATACTGTCTGTGCGAGTTGAAATAACGTTAAGTAAAACCAAATTGCTATTAAGATTACTGCTAAGTGTGTGCTTTGTTGCGATATCGCTATGTTTGCTGCTTTATGCTGATCAGATGTTTGTCAATCGCTCAATAAAGGCTATTTTGGTAAAAGCCAGTGGTCTGACATTTGGGCTGTTTAGCGTGTTATTGGTAAAACGTTTTTTTGGTAAGTCTCAACGACTGGTCATTGATCATTTAGGTATTATGCTTGAGTATTTTGGTTTAGTTGAGTGGCAAGAGATCAGATAGTTTAAGACGGTCATCATGTATCGCAGTAAACTAATAGGTATTTATTTAAATAACACCGAAAAGTATCTCAATAGGCTGAGCAGCCTTCAGCGGTGGTTAGCTAAAAGCCATATTCGCTAATATTGCCATTGGCTATTTTTATTCTCTGTAGCGGATAGTGAGATGTTCTCCGTTATGCCAATTGCTTTTATACAATGTAGCCAAGACCGGCTATAATTTGCGTTTTTAAAGTGAATAATACGCCGTCAAGGATAAGATGATGAAACACTATGATGTTGTGATTATTGGTGCAGGTGTCAGTGGTATTTTTGCTGCACTCAAGCTCACTAGAGAAAATAAGCGAATACTAATGATCGATGCCGGTAAGCCATTAAATGAGCGTCTGTCATTGCTAGGTAATAGTATTGCCAGTTCTCGCACAGCTGACCGTTATTTTGGTTTTGGTGGCTTGGGGATATCCGAAGGTAAGTATAATTACACCAATGATTTTGGCGGTATGTTGGCCAATAAAATTGGCGCGAAGCACAGCTTTGAATATCAGCAACAAGTTGATCAGTTGCTGTGCCAATATGGTGCAAAGCAAAGACCGCTTTATCATACTTTTGATGCTGAATTAGCCGAGCGGGCCAGGTCGGTGGGATTTACGATTTTGTCGACGCAAACACGTCATTTAGGTACCGCTTTATCGGTTGAGATATTTCAGGCCTTCGCGGCTGATTTACAATCTAAGGTGGAATTTTGTTTTAATACTGTCGTTGAGCGAATTACGCCTCAGTCATCGAATTTTGTATTAACACTTGCTCATCAGCACCCAATTTGCGCCGATAATGTGGTGATTTCGGTGGGGCGTCATGGGATGGATTGGCTCGAGCCGATTGCTCAGCAATTAGGATTAAGTTATGAGCAGACGCGCTTGGATCTGGGCTTTCGCATTGAAATGCATGGTCAGCAATTAGCTCCGTTACTGCAAAAAACGCTTGAAACGAAGCTGCACTACCAAACAGCGGATTATAGCGCGACAACCTATTGCATGAATCCAAAAGGGCGAGTTATTGCGAAATATCAAGAGGGGTTGGTCATGCCTGACGGCCAAAATAGTCATGAAGTCGGCCAAAGTCAAAATCTTAATTTTTCACTGTTTATGCCTAAATGGTTCGCAAGTCGCGATGAGGCTGACCATTACCTGACTACCACGATCGGCAATATTAATCAGCAACGAGATCGCATTGCTGCGCAGCGATTGGGTGATATTGACGATTGGTTTTCACAGCGAGTGCATGAGGTTACCCCAACCTTATCCGAGGCAACATTTGCCGAATTATCTTCGATGACACCGGATAATTATTTATCTTATACTTGTGATTTTTTGCGTGCCTTAGAGCGCTTATTAGGTGAACAAATTAGTGGTAATACGATTTTATATGCTATGGATAGTAAATCGTATGCACCGGTGATAAAAACGGATAGTCAATTTGTAACCGATATTGCCAATTTATTTATTATTGGTGATTGCTCTGGGATTAGCAGCTCGTTGTCGCAGGCTGCGGCGAGTGGTTTATGGGTTGCCGATCATATTGCAAGATAAATGCTTGTGGCGGTCTTATGTGGGCTATCATTTTCAACTTATTTCTAACTTAGACGATGTGAGTTATGCGTCAATAAATTGAGTAAGGTGCTTATTTATTCAACACATAATTCAACGAACGCGCAATACTGTTTTTATCAACCGAAAATTTTGTTATAGTTAGCATTCAATTGATAATGAGAATAATTCTTCTTTACAAACTATAGGTGTGATTATGCTAACTAAAGCAGCGACGATTGGATTGTCTTTGATGTTTGCTTTTGCTGTAACGGGCTGTGATAATAAAGATGCTGTGCCGACTGATCCATCAAGAAAAATGATAACTATCGAACATGAACAAGGCACTACCGCGGTACCTGTTGATCCTCAGCGCGTAGTTGTACTCAATACCGCAACGCTAGATACGATGGATGCCTTAGGCATTGCCATTACAGCGGTACCGCAAACCAGCGTTCATTTACCCGCATTCTTAAAAAAATATGAAGGCAGCGATTATGTTAATGCCGGCAGCTTTTTTGAACCGAACTATGAAGTATTAAGTAATTTAAAACCAGAATTGATTATTGCCGGTGGTCGTACCAATGATGCCTACGATAAATTAAGTGAAATTGCGCCAACGATCTCATTGACGGTGGATAATAAAGACTTTATTAATAGCATGGCGCAGCGTACACAGCAACTGGGTGAAATTTTTAATAAACACGCTGAAGCGACAGCGCTAATTGACCAATTTAAGCAAAAAATTCAATTAGTCAAAGACAAAGCGCAAAACCAAGGCACCGCGATGGTCATTATGATTAATGGTGGCAAAATGTCAGCATATGGCCCAGGTTCGCGTTTTGGTTTTATCTATGATGAACTGGGTTTTAAACCAGCAACGACCTTTAGTCAAACCGGTACACATGGTAATGTGGTCAATGCTGAACTATTATTAAGTGTTAATCCTGACTGGTTATTTGTACTTGATCGTGACAGTGCGATTGGTAATAACGAAGCGCAATCTGCGAAACAAGTATTAGATAACGCTTTAATGCACAAAACCAATGCGTGGAACAATAATAAAATTGTCTATTTAGACTCTTCAGCGATGTATATTGCCGGTGGTTTACAAACTTATAACCAATTATTAGATCAAATCAATCAGGTGCTTGATCAAGAATAGTGGTATGAAATCATCTTACTTTGTTATTGCTGTTATTATCGTGATAGGCTTGTCAATTACAAGCCTATTTACCGGTGTTAGCCATATCTCGCTCACCGCTTTGTGGTCGGATGCCGATATGCGCGATATTTTTTTCATTAGCCGGGTGCCTCGAACATTAGCACTATTGCTTGCCGGTAGCGCAATGAGTGTTGCTGGCCTCATTATGCAGTTACTAACCCAAAACCGCTTTGTTGAGCCGTCTCTGGTTGGTACCACCCAATCAGCTAGCCTTGGTTTGCTCGTCGTCTTAGTGTGGTTTCCCTCAGCATCGATAATTGTCAAAATGCTTACTGCTTGCGCGTTTGCTTTGGTCGGCACATTATTATTTATGCTTATTTTGCGTAAAATTGTGCTTAAATCAGCGCTGATTGTTCCGCTAGTTGGCATCATGCTTGGCAGTGTTATTAGTGCGATTACGATTTTTGCAGCGATGCATTATGATTTACTGCAATCATTAGGTGCATGGGTCAATGGTGGCGATTTTTCTGGCATGCTACAAGGCCGTTATGAACTGTTATGGGTAGTCGGCATATTAACATTACTCTCTTGTTGGGTAGCTGATAGTTTTACCGTTGCGGGCATGGGTCGAGAATTTGCGGTTAATGTTGGACTGAATTATCGCATGGTGATGTTAATTGGTTTATCGATGATAGCGCTAGTGACGGGTATTGTGATTGTGGTGGTGGGGGCGTTACCTTTTTTAGGCTTGATTGTACCGAATTTAATTAGCCTGATGATGGGGGATAATATTCGCAAAACAATCCCTTGGGTCTGCGTGTCAGGTGGAGGTTTAGTCTTGTTATGTGATATTGTCGGCCGAGTCATTCGTTATCCTTTTGAGATTCCCGCTAGTACCATTTTGGGGGTGATTGGGGCGATCATTTTTCTGTTTTTATTAATTCATCAAGCGCGTTATGTTAAGCATTAAACACTCCTTAAGGTTAAAGCCTGTGCAATTATCACCTAAACAGCGTATTGGCATACTCTTGCTATTTGCATTGATTATTATGGCGGTATTTATGACCATTAACCTTGGTCATAATCTGCACTATATTTTGGTGCGTCGTGGTTATATTTTATTTACCATGGTTATTGTCGCGTTTGCCGCCAGTATTGCAACGGTACTGTTCCAAAGTGTGACGCATAATCGTATTTTGACCCCGTCTTTAATGGGATTTGAAGCGCTGTTTATTTTGATTCAGACCATTATCGTGTTCTTTTATAATGAAACATCATCTTATTGGCTCTTTAGTATTATTAAATTTATGGGCGAATCATGCTTATTAGTGGCCTTTTCCGTCCTACTGTATCGTTGGTTATTTGCCTCAGTTAACTTTAATATTAATTTAGTGCTGATGATTGGGATTGTGCTGGGCACATTATTCCGCAGTGCGTCGACTTTGTTACAGCGGTTACTCGATCCTAATGAGTTTTCAATATTACAAAGTCGTATGTTTGCCACATTTACAAAGGCCACCCCAGAATTGATTTGGTTTTCAGCGGTGATCATCTTTTTATTTGGCTTTGTTTTATGGCGCAAACGCTATGTGTTTGATGTATTGGCGCTAGGGCGTGCTCAGGCGATCAATCTTGGGATTGATTATCGCCGCATGGTCACAACTACGCTATTATTAATCTCGATTTTAGTGGCTGTATCAACGGCATTAGTTGGACCGCTGACCTTCTTAGGATTGATGGTGGCCAATTTAGCTTATTTAATGGCGGGTAGCAGCCAGCATCGCTACCTATTGCCAACCGCCTTTTTATTAGCAGTTATTGCATTGGTGGGTGGGCAGCTAATTTTAGAATACGGCTTAAATATGGCTGGATCATTATCGGTGGTGCTTGAGTTTATTGGTGGAATTTTCTTTATCTATCTAGTATTAAAAAGGTTTTAATGTGATAACAATTGATAACATCGTAAAGCATTATCATGATGTAGTGATTTTAGACAAGATTACAACGACGATTGCTAAAGGCGGTATTACGTCAATCATCGGCCCAAATGGAGCGGGTAAATCGACCTTATTATCGATTATTGGTCGCTTATTATTTGCTGATTCAGGCACGGTTAGTGTCAATGGCTTGGATGTGGTGACAACAAAAAGTGCAAAATTAGCCAAGTGTTTGTCGATATTGCGTCAAGAAAACCAATTTAATAGCCGATTAACGGTGCAAGAGTTAGTTGGTTTTGGGCGTTATCCTTATTCAAAAGGGCGTTTGACGGTACAAGATCAAGAGAAGATAACCCAATCTTTATCATTTTTGAATCTACTTGATTTACGTCACCGTTTTTTGGATGAACTGTCAGGTGGTCAGCGTCAGCGTGCATATGTGGCAATGGTACTGTGTCAAGATACCGAATATGTCTTACTTGATGAGCCACTGAATAATTTGGATATGAAACATGCGGTTGCGATGATGAAGCAGTTAAGAAAAGCGGCTGATGAACTCAATAAAACCATTATTTTAGTGATTCATGATATTAACTTTGCCTCGGTGTATTCTGACAATATTATTGCGATGAAAAATGGCACGTTATGTTATCAAGGTACACCACAAGAACTGATGAAAGCAGAAATTCTGGAAGATATTTTTGATACACCACTGACCATCAAACAAATTGATGATCAGCTGATTGCAATGTATTATCGTTAATGAATCGGGTGGCTAAGTGCCACCTTGTGTTTAAAAATAAATTTTTGTTTTTATTCATATTATAATTATTTCGGTGCGAACAATTAATGTAATCTGCTGGTCGCGATTTTTTATGATTCTTATTGTCCTTCCCCCCAAAAAAAATTGTATTATTTACAATAAATGCTATTGATAATCATTATCATTAATACTAAGATAGTGGCTCTTTTCTCAGCCGCTATATTTAGGAGATGTGATACATGGCAGTTAGCGTTACCCCCCAAAGAAGTGTGTTATCTTACTTGTGCTCTTGCGCAATATTAAGTTTATTACCGTTTACTGGCTTTGCCGCTGAAAAAGAGGATGATGTCATTACGGTGACGGCGACCTCGGCAGAGGAGATGCTTAAGCAGCAGCTTGGTGCATCGATTATCACCAGTGAAGATATTGAAAATAGTCCGCCGGTCAATGACTTATCTGATATTATTCGTAAACAACCCGGTGTTAACTTAACCGGTAACTCTGCATCAGGTGCACGTGGTAATAATCGGCAGATTGATATTCGAGGCATGGGCCCGGAAAACACACTAATTTTGATCGATGGTAAGCCTGTAACTTCACGTAATGCTGTGCGTTATAGTTGGTCTGGTGAGCGAGATACGCGAGGTGATTCAAACTGGGTACCGGTTGAACAAGTTGAGCGAGTCGAAGTGTTAAGAGGGCCCGCTGCGGCGCGTTACGGTTCGGGCGCGGCTGGTGGTGTGGTGAATATTATCACCAAAAAACCAACCAACGACTGGAGTGGCGCTTTGTCACTGTATAGCGCCGTACCTCAGCATAGTCAATATGGTGATACTAAGCGTATTGGTATCAATTTGAGTGGTCCATTAATTGAAGATGTACTGAGTTTTCGTTTATACGGCAATTTGAATAAAACTGATTCGGATGATTATGGTATCAATGGCGCGGATAATATTGCTGGGCGTGAAGGGGTCAGAAACAAAGATTTAAACAGTTCATTTAGATGGGCTATTGCCGACAATCAATACCTCACCTTTGATGCAGCTTATAGCCGTCAAGGCAATATCTATACGGGTGATACGCAAAACAGTACAACCCCTATTGATCCTAATGATCACACCATTGCAAATTTAGCTAAATCGGGTGCGGAAACTAATCGGATATATCGGCAAAGCTATGGTTTAACTTATGACGGTTATTGGGATTTTGGTGAAACTAAGCTGACTTTCCAGTATGATAAAACCAATAATACCCGCTTTAATGAGGGGTTAACAGGCCGTATCGAAGGGGCAATTGGTAGTGATCTTGAATTTAATACTAGCCGTATGAAGAATTATTATCTAAACGGTGAAACGATTATTCCGCTTGAAAAATTTGTGGCGCAATCGCTGACGTTAGGAGCAGAGTGGACACGGCAAGAATTAGATGATCCCGCTTCTTCTTCTCAGGCTGATGCGTTAGGATTAGTGACAAAAGGCGATCGAGGTCAAACGGCGGCTAACACTACGAGTTTATATATTGAAGATAATATTGAGCCGATTGTGGGCACTAATATTATTCCTGGCCTACGTTTTGATCACCATAGCGATTTTGGTGCTAATTTTAGTCCAAGCTTGAACTTTTCACAAACATTAGGTGAATATTTTACTTTAAAAGCTGGGATCGCAAGGGCATTTAAAGCACCGAATTTATACCAATCGAATGATGGTTATTTATTATTAACTAGGGGTAATGGTTGCCCATTAACATCGACTACTGGACCATGTTATTTAGTTGGTAATTCTAACTTAGATCCTGAAATCAGTATTAATAAAGAGATTGGACTGGAATACCAGTACGAATCTTGGCAAGCGAGTTTAACTTATTTTAGAAATGACTATAAAAATAAAATCATTGCTGGTCAAACCATTTTAAATGAGATTGTTAATACCGGGACAAATTATAATATTACTCAGTGGGAAAACTCGGGTAAAGCGGTGATTCAAGGTTTAGAAGGTAATGTTAAAGTGCCGGTTTTAACCAATGTCAGTTGGTCAACTAACATAACCTACATGATTGAGTCAAAAGATAAAACAACTGGTAATCCATTATCAATTATTCCAAAATTTACCATTAACTCGATGTTAGATTGGAAAGTGTCTGATAAGCTCAGTACTTTCTTAAATTGGACCCAATACGGTCGACAAAAACCAATGGAGTATAAAACTCAGCGTGGTGTTACGCTTTCTGATGTCCAAGTCGGCTCATATGCGCAGTTTGCTATTGGGGTGAATTATCAGCTGATGAAGAACTGGCGTATTAATGGTGGAATTTCCAATTTGTTGGATAAACAAATTTACCGCGAAGCGAAAGGGGCAAGCACATATAATGAACCTGGTCGTTACTACTATTTAGCGACGACGATCTCATTTTAATTAATGTGTGCGTTAGTAAAAAAGCCACTGAACAATCATTCAGTGGCTTTTTTTATTGCCTTATATTGTGAGTTGCTAATGATATCATCAGCATCATCTGGTAAGGTTTATTCATCCCCTAAAAATCCGCCACTTTGGTGTTTCCATAATTGCGCATACAGGCCATTTTTTTGTAACAGTTCTTGATGGGTCCCTTGCTCAATAATTTGCCCTTTATCGAGCACAATCAGTCTATCCATTGCGGCGATGGTGGATAAGCGGTGCGCAATCGCAATCACCGTTTTGTTCTCCATCAATTTATAGAGACTGCCTTGAATCGCCAGTTCAACTTCTGAATCAAGGGCACTGGTTGCTTCATCGAGTAGTAAAATCGGTGCATTTTTAATCATGACTCTGGCAATGGCAATGCGCTGCCTTTGCCCACCCGATAATTTGACACCACGTTCGCCAACATAGGCATCATAACCAATGCGTCCTTTGGCATCTTTCAGCGATAAAATAAAAGCTTCGGCTTCCGCTTGTTTAGCTGCAAGGCGCATATGTTCTTCGCTAGCGTCAGGCTTGCCATATAGTAGGTTTTCACGCACTGAGCGGTGTAGTAGTGAAGTATCTTGCGTCACCATGCCGATCTGTGCACGCAGGCTATCTTGTGAGACGTCAGCAATATTTTGATTATCAACCATAATTTGGCCACTCGAGATATCGTACATGCGTAGCAATAAATTAATTAAGGTCGATTTACCTGCGCCGGAGCGGCCGACTAAGCCAATCTTTTCACCGGGCTTGATGGTTAAATTAAGCTGCTCAATAATCGCATTCTTATGATGATTATCGTAATGGAAGCAGACATTTTTAAATATGATCTCGCCTTGTGTCACCTGTAGTGTGTTGGCACTTGCTTGGTCTTGCACGGTTTGTTGTACTGAAAACGTATTGATCCCATCTTTGACGACACCAATATTTTCAAATAGTGAGGTCATTTGCCACATAATCCAGTGTGAAATGCCATTGAGCCGTAATGCCATGGCGGTTGCAGCAGCGATCGCGCCAAGGCCAACTATTGAATCTGCCCATAACCATAAGGCAATCCCAGCCGTGCTTAATAGCAAGCCAACATTGAGAAGATGGTTGACTATTTCAAAGCTACTGACCAAGCGCATCTGTTGGTTAACGGTATCTAAAAAACCATTCATCGACTCTTTGGCATAATTCGCTTCATTCCCAGCATGGGAAAACAGTTTTACCGTCATAATATTCGTGTAAGCATCAGTAATGCGTCCGGTCATTAGTGAACGTGCATCCGCTTGCTGACTGGCGACTTTACCTAATTTAGGCACAAAACAGATCAGCGCAATAATATAGCAGGCTAACCAAATCGAGAACGGCAGTAAAAACCATAAGTCAAAGTCTGATAAGACCAATGTCATAGTTAAGAAATAGATAATCGCAAAAACCAGTATATCAGCAACTAAAAAACATGTATCACGAACGGCTAGCGCCGTTTGCATCACTTTGGCGGAGACGCGGCCGGCAAACTCATCTTGGAAAAAACGCATACTTTGGCTTAATACCAAACGGTGCAAATTCCAACGTAAACGCATTGGAAAATTACCGGCCAATATTTGATGCTTGATGATGGTTTGCGCGGCGACCAGTATCGTACTTGCCAGAATGATTCCGCCAAGAATCAGTAGTACCTTATGCTCTTTACTCCACAGTTCATCTGGTGAAATCACGGTTAACCAATCGACTATTTTACCAAGCACGGCGAAGAGGAACGCTTCAAATGCACCATAAGCTGCCGTAAATAAAATTAATAATAAAATATAATGACGCATGCCTTTGGTTGCTTGCCATAAAAAAGCAAACAGACTTTTTTGGGCGATTTGTGGCGGCGTATCAGGGTAGGGCTTCACTAATTTTTCAAAAAATTTATACATAACAGACTTCCAATATAACGAATAACATTAGATATCATGATCATACACCATAATTTCAACCAAGACAGGGATATAATTGTATCCGCTGTTCACTATGATTGGTAATTGATGATGACGTTGTTATTTAAATCATATTGATTTCTTAAAGTTATAAAATAGTTACTTATTACGATTACATGGATTATTTCTTTAGGATAAAAATAAGCGCATAAGTGGAATAACAGATAAGCCTAATAACAATCATCACTCAAAATTATTAATAATAACGACACACATGAAAGGCTATAAATTACTTACTCAGCAAGTTATATTTTCATTGAGAGTAATGCTTTTGTAGTGCGATGAAAGGTATAATATTTAAGTCTCAAACCCCAATCCGCTAACAAGATTCCCAGCTATCTATCAAGTAGCAGAATATGATTGCTGCTACTTGATTTTGCGGTTTCATCCTTAGCGTGTTATTGGTTTAATAACGTTTCAATTACGTCATCACCAACATGCCGAAAATCTTGACCTTTAATAAAATAAAAAATCAATTCACTGATATTTTGGCAACGCGAGCTGATGCGTAAGATTGAACGTGCGCAATTAAGCGCGGTAATGATATTGGGAATTGAGCGCGGGTCGGCCATCATAAATGTCATATGCTGACGAATCACCATTTCATAATTTTGTGCAATACGTTTATCTTCTTTATACACTCGTACGGCCTCATTAAGATCCATACGGGTAAAGGCATCAAGCACATCTTGTAACATTTGAATCGCGTTATGCCCCATGGCGTCAAGCCCGGTTAAAATATCTTGTTGTTCTTGGGTAAAGCTCTGTTTCGCAATTTGGCAGATATCTTTAGCCGAGTCACCAATGCGTTCGAGTTCCATAATGGCTTTAATAATAACCATGATCAAACGTAAATCACTGGCGGTTGGCTGCCGTTTGGCGATAATTTTGACGCAGGCTTCATCAATTTCAACTTCCAACCGATTAACTTTTTGATCATTGTCAATGACCTGTTCTGCTAGCGTAATATCATGATTGCGTAGGGTGCTAATTGCATCGGTTAGCTGCTGTTCAACTAGCCCCCCCATAATCATAAGTTGAGTGCGAATATGCGCTAGATCAGCATCAAATTGCCCTGAAATGTGTTTGCCTAAGTAATCCATAGCTTCCTCTTGTCTCGATATGGGGGATCGTGTTACTTAAAATGATAAATCCGTGATTGTATAAAACCGTCAGATATCAGCCGTAGCGCCCAGTGATATAATCTTCGGTCTGCTTGTGGTGCGGCGCGGTAAAGAGATCATCGGTCGGACCATATTCCACTAGTTCGCCTAAATACATAAATGCGGTTGAATCGGAACAACGTGCGGCTTGCTGCATGTTATGAGTGACAATCAGCACGGTATACTCTGATTTTAATTCGCTAATGAGCTCTTCAATGCGGCCTGTTGAAATTGGATCAAGCGCTGAACATGGTTCATCAAGTAAGAGTACTTCAGGGCGAATGGCAATGCCGCGGGCAATACAGAGCCGTTGCTGCTGTCCACCAGATAAGCTATAACCGCTTTGTTGCAGTTTATCTTTCACTTCATCCCATAAAGCCGCTTTGGTTAGTGCCCATTCAACCCGTTCATCAAGCTCAACCCGCGATAATTTTTCAAATAATTTGATGCCAAACGCAATATTGTCATAAATGGACATCGGGAACGGCGTCGGCTTTTGAAAAACCATACCAACTTGTGCACGTAGTAGCGAGATATCGCGTTTATCGGTCAAAATATCGTGACCATTGAGTAAAATTTCACCGGTTGCATGCTGCTCCGGATAGAGTTGATACATTTTATTAAATGTACGTAGCAGCGTTGATTTACCGCAGCCCGATGGACCAATAAAGGCGGTCACCCGGTTGGCTTTAATATCGATCGCAATATTTTTTAGTGCATGAAACTTATCATAGTAAAAATTAAGATTATTGACTTGAATTTTTGTCGTTGCCAGTGTGTTCATGGGTAATCCTAATAAAGTTATTTTGCTTTTTGGCTAAACAGCAGTCTAGCCAAAATATTAAGGAATAATACAAATAAAGTAATGAGTAAGACGCCGACCCACGCCAGTTGTTGCCATTCAATAAATGGGCTCATGGCGAATTTAAAAATAGTCACCGGTAAGTTGGCAATCGGATAGGATAAATCGGTACTCCAAAATTGGTTTGATAGCGCAGTAAAGAGCAGCGGGGCGGTTTCGCCAGCAATTCTGGCAATCGCCAATAATACGCCAGTTACAATACCGGATAACGCTGCTTTAAGCGTGATTTTCATAATAACCCGCCAACGCGGAGTCCCAAGTGCATAAGCGGCTTCACGTAAGGTATTGGGAATTAATAACAACATATTTTCCGTCGTACGAATAATAATCGGTAGTTGAATTAGCGCTAAAGCGATAATACCGGCCCAACCCGAAAAATGGCCGACATGTGTTACAATAAGCATATAGACAAATAAACCAATAATAATCGATGGCGCTGACAGTAAAATATCATTAATAAAGCGGATAATGCTGGCCAACCAACGCTTTTTGCCATACTCAGCCAGATAAATGCCAGCAAGAATGCCAAGCGGCGTGCCAATCACTGTTGCCCAAACAATCAGTAAAAAGCTACCCATGATCGCATTAGCCAGTCCGCCACCTTCGGTATTGGGCGGCGGCGTCATTTCGGTAAAAACGTCAAATGATAAGCCGCCTAATCCTTTCTCAAAGGTTGAAAACAAGATCCATACTAGCCAAAATAAGCCAAAGGCCATGGTAATTAGCGATAACATAATGGCGATTTTGTTTTTGATGCGGCGCCAATTTTGTAATCGATGTGTTCTGGTATGATCGCTGTACATGCTATCGTCCCTCTTTTTTGTTTAATCTGGCAATTAATAATTTTGAACATGCCAGCACAACAAATGTAATCACAAATAAAATCAGGCCAAGTTCCATTAAGGCTGCTGTGTGTAAGCCAGGCTCTGCTTCGGCAAATTCGTTCGCAATGGCTGAGGTAATACTATTACCGGGCATAAACAGTGATAAACTTTCGAGCTGGTAAGTGTTACCAATAATAAAGGTGACGGCCATGGTTTCGCCTAAGGCGCGGCCCAGTCCTAACATAATGCCGCCAATAACGCCCTTTTTGGTATAAGGTAGCACCACATGACGCATGCACTCCCAAGTGGTGCAGCCAATGCCATATGCGGCTTCTTTCATTAACACCGGGGTTTGTTCAAAAACGTCACGCATCACAGAGGCGATATAAGGAATGATCATGATCGATAAAATTAAGCCTGCCGCTAAAATACCGATACCAAACGCTGGACCGGTAAAAAACAGATTAAGAATCGGGATGTTGGCAAATATGTCATTCATTGGGGTTTGGAAGTAATTAGCAAAAAAGGGTGCAAAGACAAAAAGTCCCCACATGCCATAGACAATACTGGGAATGGCGGCGAGCAGCTCGATGGCGATGCCCAGTGGGCGCTTTAGCCAATTGGGTGCCAGTTCAGTTAAAAAAATCGCAATGCCAAAACTGACAGGCACGGCAATCAATAGGGCAATAACGGAGGTCATAATTGTGCCATAAATCGGCACTAATGCCCCAAAATCTTGTGCTGGTACGTCCCATTCTTTATTCCATAAAAATGCTAAGCCAAACTGGTTAATGCTTGGCCATGCAGCAATGATCAACGATAAAATAATACCGCCAAGCAGCAGCAGGACAAGGATACCGGCCCCCTTGACCAAGCTGTCAAAAATAATATCCCCCCACTTAGAGGGGGCACGAAAGGTCTGTTTCATTTTCATCATCTACTTTCTAGTTAATTAAGCGCTTGCCGACTGCTATTATTTAGTGATTTTGTTGCTTGAGGCGATAAATCGGATTACCGCCTCACATCAAATATTAATTAATCGTTTTACCGGCTTGATCGGTAATCGCGGTTGACCAAGCGGCGGTAATTTTATTTATCACACCAGCCGGTAAGGTAGCATAATCGAGCGCGATAGCTTGTGCATCCCCCTTTTTATAAGCCCAATCAAAGAATTTTAAGACAGCTTGGCCTTTGGCAACGTCTTTTTGCTGGTTATGGATTAAAATAAACGTGGTTGAGGTGATCGGCCACGCATTGGCGCCCGGCTGATTAGTCAAATCTTGCGCAAATGATTGATCCCATTTGGCCAGCTCAGCGGCTGCACTAAAACTCGCTTCAGATGGGCTAACCAGCGTGTTATCAGCCGAATAGAGCTTAGTGTAAGCGAGGTGATTTTGCTTAGCATACGCGTACTCAACAAAGCCAATTGAACCCGGTAGGCGCTGAATAAACGCGGCAACGCCGTCATTACCTTTACCGCCAATACCGGTTGGCCATTTGACGGTGGTGCCAATGCCAATCGACTCTTGCCACGCCGGATTCACTTTGCTTAAATAGCTGGTAAATACAAATGATGTGCCTGAGCCGTCAGCGCGTCTGACCACATTAATGCCTAAAGCGGGCAAGGTGAGCGTTGGATTAAGCGCAGCAATTGCTGGATCGTTCCATTTGCTGATTTTACCTAAGTAGATATCGCCTAATGTTTTACCATTAAGAATGAATTCTCCCGGAGCAATACCGGGTAAATTGACCGCAATCACCACGCCACCAATAACCGTTGGAAATTGAAACAGCCCTTGCTCTTTAAGGACGGCATCTGCTAAAGGGGCATCACTAGCACCAAAATCAACTGTATTGGCATTAATTTGTTTGACGCCGCCAGATGAACCAATCGCTTGGTAATTCACTTTGACCCCGGTCTCTTTATAATAAGAATCGGCCCATTTGGCATAAACTGGCGCTGGAAACGAAGCCCCTGCACCAGTAATATTGGTGTCTGCGTAGGATGAAGCACTAAACAGAAATAATGATGAGATGATGGATGAAAGAATAATGTTATTTTTCATATCTGGTTCCTTAAATTGACACGACAATACCGCTTACAGTCATTAGCATATAAAAACTTTGTGACAGTAATATGACAATCGTTTATTGGAAAGGCAGGCACACAAAAAGCATAATTAATTATTATGCTTTTTGTAGAGAAGTTTGACGTATAGCGCGATGCTTGATAACAGGAATTACTTCATTTTTTTGCTATCAAGAGTTTTATTTTCAGAAATGAATTCTTGCAAATAGTGATTGGTTGGTAATGCTGTTAAGGCGCCTTTTTCGGTTGTTGCTAATGCTCCACAGGCACTGGCAATTGAAATAATGGTATCAACAATCGCAATATCGGTTGGAAAATCATAAATCGCAATACCACTGAGTAAACCGGCAACAAACGCATCCCCAGCGCCAGTGGTATCAATACTAGTTACTTTATAAGCACTATATTGATAACGTGCTTGATTCCATAACACGATCGAACCTTCACTCCCTTTAGTAATGATTTTTAAGGTGGCTGAATAATCTTTCTCAAGTTTATCTAACGCATTTTCCCAGTCATCACTTTCGGTCAACCAAAACAGCTCTTCATCGGATAATTTTAAGATATCAGCTTGATGGACAAATCGGGTGATAACTTGGCGCATTTCATGTTTATCAGCCCACATCTGTTCACGCAAATTAATATCAAAACTAATTTTTCCTTGCTGTGATTTGAGCGTTTTAATCGCGTGAGCAAGTGTTTCACGGCAGGTTTGGCCGACTAGTGCTAATGAACAAAAGTGCAAAATATCTTGTCCAAAGCTTGGTAACGCATCAACAGAAACAAATTGATCGGCGGAAGGTGAGACTAAAAAGGTAAAGCTACGTTCACCATTTTTAGCTAAATCAACCAATACCGTGCTGGTTTTGATTTTTGGATCAAATTCTAAGCTTTGTGAATCAACTTGATAACTTGCAAACGTTTCTTGCATAAAGTGACCGAATGGATCATCACCAACGCGACCAATAAATCCAGCAGGATTGCCTAATTTTGCAATCCCCACTGCTACATTAGCCGGCGCCCCGCCGGCACAAGCTTGATATTGCTTATTATCAAGAGGTAATAAGTCAACAACAGCATCACCTAAACACCAAATTTTTGTTTTTTGCATAATTAAATTCTTATTTGTAAGTAAAATTCGCTAATAAGTATCGGATAATTGTTTAAGATCGACAATAATTTTATGTTAAATTTATCGTTAAACGCTAATGTTAACGTTAACTTTCGTGATTAACATCACAAATTTTATATTAAATTATTCAAATTATATTGTTTAACGTTAACATTAGCACATAAACAATCAATGAAGGTTTGATCATTATGCAAAAATCAAGTTGGCAATACTATTTTTTACTGAGTGGGTTATTTTTCTTTTTCTTCTTCACTTGGTCTTCATCATTTTCACTTATTTCAATTTGGTTGGGCCAGACATTGGGTTTAAGTGGTATGAATACGGGCATTATTTTTTCAGCTATTTCAATTGTGGCACTGTGTTTACAGCCTTTGTATGGTTTTATTCAGGATAAATTAGGCTTAAGAAAAAATTTATTATGGGTGATTGGTTTTCTATTATTGATTTCAGGACCATTTTACATCTTTATTTATGCGCCTATTTTAAAATTTAATATTATTTTGGGGGCTGCGGTTGGTGGCTTATATATCGGGGCAACATTTTTTGCCGGTATTGGTGCATTAGAGTCATATATTGAACGAGTGAGCCGGATTGCTGGCTTTGAGTATGGTCGGGCAAGAATGTGGGGTTCACTAGGTTGGGCTGCGGCGACGTTCTTTGCCGGGTTCTTATTTAATATCGATCCCAATATCAACTTTGTTTTAGCCTCAATCTCTGCCGTGGCCTTTTTAATTATACTGTGCTTTATTCGTGTGGCTAAAATCGATGCGATGGGGCAGCTTGAGTATGGTAAAACCAGTCAGCTAAAAATCTCCGATGCTTTGGGGTTATTAAAGCAATCACAGTTTTGGGCATTGGTAATATTTGTGGTTGGCGTGAGTATGTATAACGTTTATGACCAGCAGTTTTCCGTTTATTTCTCTCATCAATTTGCAACCCAACAAGAAGGCAACAGAATGTATGGTTTTCTAAATTCGTTGCAAGTTTTCCTTGAAGCAGGGGGCATGGCTTTAGCGCCATTTTTAGTCAATCGTATCGGTGCTAAGAATAGTCTGCTGTTAAGTGGCTCAATTATGACGCTTAGAATCATTGGATCAGGATTAGTCGCTGGGCCAGTTTTGATTTCAGCTATGAAATTATTACATGCGGTTGAATTACCAATACTCCTCATTGCTATCTTTAAATTTATTTCAACCCGCTTCGAACATCGCCTATCGGCAACGTTATACCTTGTTGGATTCCAATTTGTTAGCCAAGTTTGTGCAAGCTTTTTAGCGCCATTGGCTGGCTATGGTTATGATCGTATCGGTTTTGCCGAGACTTATCTATTAATGGGATGTATCACCGGCGTATTTATGTTAATTGCCGCTTTTCTTCTTAAAGGAGATAAGCATATTAAATCAGTCATAAGAGGACAAATGAATGAAAGCATTGCTAGATAAAGGAAATCAGGCAGTTGATGAACTAGCCAAATATGTGAAAGATCGCTATTACCCAGCCTATCATATTGCTGCAAAAGCAGGATGGATTAACGATCCTAATGGATTGGTGTATTTCAACGGAAAATACCATGCCTTCTTTCAGCATTACCCTTATGACGAAAATTGGGGACCGATGCATTGGGGTCATGTCGTGAGTGATGACATGGTACATTGGCAACATTTGCCTATCGCACTTGCACCATCAGAGGATTATGATAAAGACGGATGTTTTTCAGGATCGGCAGTAGATGATAATGGCACGTTAGCACTTATCTATACTGGTCATGTTTGGTTAAAAGAAGCGGGCGATGATAGTGCGGTGCGTGAAGTACAGTGCTTAGCAATTAGCCATGATGGTATTCATTTTGAAAAACAGGGCGTGGTGTTAACACCACCCGATGGTATTATGCATTTTCGTGACCCGAAAGTGTGGAAACAAGATGGCCGCTGGTTTATGGTAGTTGGCGCAAGAGATGCTAATGATGTTGGTCAAGTACGTTTATACAGTTCAGCTGATTTACGTCAATGGCAGTTTGAGCAGATTTTAGCACAAACGGATGACCCTGATGTTTATATGATGGAGTGTCCTGACTTTTTCCCATTAGGCGATAGCTACATTTTAATGTTCTCACCACAAGGAATGAAAGCTAAAGGTTACCAATATCGTAACCGTTTCCAATCGGGTTATTTAGTGGGTAAATGGCAAGCGGGATCTGAATTTAAAATTACACATCAATTTGCTGAGTTTGATCATGGCCATGATTTTTATGCACCACAATCTTTTGAAGCAGCGGATGGTCGTCGCATTTTAATTTCATGGATGGACATGTGGGAATCGGCGATGCCGAGCAAAGCCGATAAATGGGCCGGTGTACTGAGTTTACCGCGTGAAACTATTCTCACTAAAGATGGTAAGGTGATACTAAGACCGATTAAAGAGCTTGAGTCGTTACGTAAAGATGAAAAAAAATTAACTAACCTTTATTTAACTAAAACGCAGCAAAATCTTGAACTGTGTGCATTACAAAGTGAGTTAATGGTTAATATTGATTTAACTCGCACGACGGCAGAAAGAGCCGGTTTAAAACTCGCTGCATCAGCTGATGGGCAACAAGCTGCATGGTTGTACATTGATAATCAGGCTAATCGTTTAGTATTAGATCGCACTTTAGCCGGTGAAGGTGTCGCTGGCTATCGCAGCATACCATTGCCACAAGGTAACACTTTAAAATTACATATTTTTGTTGATCACTCATCAGTAGAAGTGTTTATCAATGACGGTGAATATTCGTTTAGTAGTCGTATTTATCCAACCAATAATGATAGAACAATCTATTTGTTTGCAGAAAATGGTGATCTACTTGTGAATGATATTGAGTATTGGGCCTTACATAACATGTCGGAGAATTGAGGATGAAATACGCCCCTTTAGCTGTTAGTTTGTGTTGTTTATCTAGTTTACCTGCTATAGCATCAATTGATTTTGATACGCCGCAAGGTAATTTAAAACTTTATGGTGATGTTGAATTCAATGTTGATGTCGCAAGTAAAAAACGCCAATTGACCTCAACAAAAACGCAAGCCGTCAAAGACTTTGACGCTAGTGATATTAATCGCTGGGATGTTAATGGCCGTATTCTTATTGGTTTAGATGGCCGACGTGATTTAGATCAATATTATGCCGGATTTACTGTTCAGCCATTAGCGGATTTAAGTGGCAAAATGAATCTGGATGATGCGGCATTTTTCTTTGGTGAAGAGGCAAACTGGCAGTTAAAATTAGGGCGTTTTGAAGCCTATGATATGTTTCCTCTGGGGCAAGATACCTTTATCGAATATTCAGGTAATACCGCCAATGATATCTATGATGATGGTTTTGGTTATATTTACATGATGAAAGAAGCAAGAGGTCGCAGTAGTGATGGCGGTAGTATCCAATTGATTAAAGAACTTGGTGAAGTGAAGTTTGAACTCAACACAATGATCAAAGATGGTACTACGCTATTTTATGATGACAATTATCATGGCTATAAATTGAAAAATGATAAGAATGTGGTTTATTTACGCCCCGTTGTGTCATGGCGTAATGATGATATTGCTATCGCAGCTGCCGCTGAAACTAATGTTGTAAAAGATGCTTATGGTTATTATGACAGTAATGGTAAATGGCAAGATCAGTCAAAACGCAACGGTTATGGCTTAACAATGAGTTGGAATAGCGAAAATAACTGGAGTAAAGCAAACGAAGGGATGTTAGTTAATGTCAGTGTTGCTTATATGGATGCGGATCAAGAGACTGATTTTACCGCCGGCACTAATATTAATTGGCAGGGATTCTCTATCGGCTACATTTTTGCCAATAACAATATCAAACACTATAACACTGCGGCAACTGATCCATTAGATCTGATCGGCAAATATCGTATTCATACCGTCAATGCCTCTTATCTCATTCCAAATGTCATGGGAATGGATAATTTTAATATCTATTTGGGTACATACTGGTCAAAACTTGAACGGGATGAAAGCCAAGGTGATGGAAATGAAAACCGTTATGGTGCGAGAGTCCGTTTTAAATACTTCTTCTAGTATTGATTGATATTTCAAACCACCAGTTAAGTTATGCAATCAAGCAGACTTAACTGGCCCATCAAATATCACCTGAAGCTAATTACAATGATGAACGTTCTAAAAGCGGACAATTAATTTTATGCTCTTGGGTGTCACTCAATTGATTAATAATGTGCAGCGCGGCGTGTTCACCAATTTGGTAGTGCGGTAATTCAACAGTTGTGAGCGGCGGATAAAATAGCTGGCCAATTCCCACCATGTTATCATAGCCAAGTACCGCTATTTGCTGTGGAATACGATAACCTAGCCCTAAGAGGACCTGATAAACCAGCAAAGCGATTCGATCATTACCACAAATAATGATATCAAATTCCGATGTATCTTGGCTAAAGTAACGTTGGATAATTGCAATCGTTTCTAAATAGTGTTCATCGCCTAAATCTAAATTCAGATGATAAGAGCGAATTAAATCGAGGCTAAGTCCATTATCTTGCCAAGCTTGCTCAACCGCTTGACGACGAATTTTTCCTGCCAGGATAGTTGGCGAAAGATAAATACACAAGGGTCTGCGATAACCTTTAGCAATGATATATTCAATTGATGCATATTGACCTTGATAATCATCAGGAACATAGCTTGCAACCTTGATATCTGATGTAATACAGTTCGCTAGCACTAAATGCCGATCGTGCAACTTAGCCGGAATACTAATTTGCCTAAATCCCATTGAGGTAAAAATAATGCCCGTTGGGCGGTAGGATAAAATAGTATTAATAGCCTGCTCAGCGTCTTTATCATCAAATAAGTTCACCACTAAAGTATTACATTGATAAGTTTGGGCTGTTTTTTCAATACCTTGTAATAACTCTACCGAGAACGGCGTTGTTGCGGTATCAAGAGCGAGCACCCCAATCAATTTGGGGACCTTACGATCACCTCGAATTTTTAATGCGGATACGTCAGGTACATAATTTAGCTGGTCAATGGCCTTTTTTACATTAATGTAGGTCTCTTCACTGAGCTTATCAGGGCTATTGAGTGCGCGCGATACCGTCATCAGCGAAACTCCTGCTAATTTTGCTACGTCTTTTAATGAAGCCATAGTCTCCTCAGTGTATTAATTTCTTACTTTACTTAGCTGCTCAGCAAGTTGTGCTGTTTCAGGTAAAATATCCAAAATGAGTAAAAGCTGTTGTAAAACCAGACAATCATTATTATCCAAATCATGTGACTGTTTTTCGACAAGATGCGTGATAATATCGCGAATATGACTAAGATCTTTATCCATTTTTTGATTAGCATCAAGGATATTAATAATAATAACGCAGGCATCATCAAACAGCGAGAGGGTTTCAGGGTGAATCGGTTTATCGCGATGCACGGCCAATGTTGAAATATAACTAATTAAGGTATGATTTAAAGTTAAAAAACGAAAAGCTTGCTGAATCATTGCTTGATCGATATGCGGTTCTTTCGCCATGATACTGATGAGTGATGATAAGTCGGCATTATTTTCATGTACACTGCGCCTTATAACACGGTAAGAGGCATCATTACTTTTACCTGATAAATATTGTGCACCAATTATGGCTAAATAGTGACAATCGTCATGGCATGCCCGGCAAATGAGTGTGGGTAAATTACGAAATTTCCAGTCTGGCCATATAAAACTTACCGCGCACCAAGCGATAAAACAGCCAATGATCGTTGCAATAATACGATACGTTGCCACAGTTAAACTACTTTCACCCACTAAACCAAAACTGAAAAACACTAACAAGGTAATAAAGGCGGTAGCATAGGCATATTGTGAATTTTTAAATAGAAAAAACAGCCAGCCGCTGAGAATAATGAGCACTAATTGTGCCTGAATATTGGGTAATAAATAGGTGAGTGGTATACCAATGATAATACCACCGATTGTGCCCATCACCCGTAATCGCAAACGGAATTTAGTCGTTGAATAGTTTGGCTGACAAACAAATAAGCTGGTTAAAATAATCCAATAACCATGTTGAAGATCAGTTAGTTGAATGATGGCATAACCCACAAAAAAAACCAAACTCATACGCACAGCATGGCGGAAAAGTGTTGATTTCACGGTCAAGTTTTGCTTGATTCTCTGCCAGCAATCTTTAAATCCACCAAGCTTATCATCTACCAACTGCCTTTGGGTATATTGGCTTGACAACTGCTGTTCATTATTTATGTTTGATAATAACAGATCAATGCTGTGTAAATTCTTGAGTAAATGGTTTAAGGCATTTATTAGTTTGCTATCACCCTGATGACGCGTAATTGCATCTGCAAGATATCCGAAGTATTTTTCAAATGCGGGATTATGCTGATAAACTTGATTATATTTAATGCTAATGGCTAGCTGATAACATGCTTTGGCTTGCAGATTTAAAATACGCGCAAAGCGGAACAAAATATCGCTATGTTTAAACTGTTGACTCAGTGTTTCATAGCCGACATGTGTTGCATTGGCCCGTTCATGAATATCTTGCGCAACAAAATATTCATTGAGCATATTGCGTATATAGCTTTGACCACGATAACTTTTCAAACGATTAAACAGCGAGTGTTTAGTTTGATTTAAGGCATCAATAAGTTGATCATTGGCTTGAGCGAGTTGGGATAATTGCGATGTAAAGTGATTATTTTCATCGGGATCAAACAATGCCGCTTTGGCATCGAGATAGTTGCCGAGTTTACTAAATGAGATCGCTAAGCTTTGTTGCGTTGTTCTAATTGGCTGAATGAATGATTCTATAAAAACAACCACATTATACCAAATCGCGCCCAATAATAAATAAATGGATTGAGAATAGAGATCTTGATACATCTCATGACCAAGCATGGTATAAGCCGCAATGAGTAATGAACCAAATGCGATCACCGCATAACGTTGGCCTAGTGCACCAAGCATTGTAAACACGAATGTTGATATAACTAAGCCGACAATAAAAATGGCAGGATAAGGAAACAACAGCTGCACTGAAAATGTCGCTAATGAAAAACAAATCAAGGTAATGACTAAATTGATAAAACGATTTAGTAATCGGGTATCGATTTCAGTTAGCGCGGCCGCAACAACCCCAAGCGTTAACGGAATCACTGCCGTGATATCACCTAAATACCACGGAATAAATGTCGTACCGGTTAAGCTAATTAAAATACGTATACAATACAGTACATTACTGTGATAAAAAACCTGTCTTAAAGATAAGCGTAGTGTATTCACAATTTACGAATCTCAGTAATTAATATCATTTATTTTAGACTAAATTGCTTACAAAAAACAGGGTTAAATTGCGGAGTAATACTTAGCGTTGTAATTATTAAAAATAATAAATACAGTAATAGTTATTATCAATGAATATAATTGCTGATTTTTGCGTTAATATAGACACCTATTTATTTTGTAGGAATTGATTCTATCATGACAATGACAACACTCGAAAAAATCCAAACGCAGATTAGCGAAAATCCGATAATTCTTTATATGAAAGGATCACCTAAATTGCCAAGTTGTGGATTCTCGGCGCAAGCATCACAAATTTTATCTCAATGTGGTGCACCATTTGCTTATGTTGATATATTACAACATCCTGACATTCGTGCTGAGCTACCAAAATTTGCCAATTGGCCAACCTTCCCACAGCTTTGGGTTGAAGGTGAGCTTGTTGGTGGCTGTGATATTATGATTGAAATGTTCCAGTCAGGTGAATTACAAGCGTTGATTAAAGAGACAGCAAGTAAATATCAAACCGCATAGTGAATAAAACAACAGGAAATGCTCGCATTTCCTGTTGTTTATCATGCAATGACCACGCTATTTTAGCTAATCTTGATTGTTTTCAGTCAACGGCCAGCCACCTAGCGATTTCCAGCGATTGACCATTTCACAAAACAGCACGGCAGTTTTTTCTGTGTCATAAAGCGCAGAGTGAGCTTGCTTTTGATCAAAAGCAATATTAGCCGTTTCACAGGCTTTGGCTAATACCGTTTGGCCATAGACTAAGCCTGCCAACGATGCAGTATCAAAGGTGGCAAAAGGGTGGAACGGATTTCGTTTGGTTTTGCTGCGCTCAGCGGCGGCCATTAAAAAACCGTGATCAAAGTGAGCATTATGCGCAACAATTACCGCACGGTTGCAATCGGCCTCTTTAATGCCTTTGCGTACTAGCTTAAATATCTCCTCAATAGCAATATGCTCATCGACTGCGCCACGTAACGGATTATTCGGATCGATGCCATTAAAGGCCAGTGCTGAGGGGTCTAATATTGCCCCGGCAAATGGATTGACATGAAAATGAATTTTATCATCAATAACCAACCAGCCATCTTGGTTCATTTTTAGCGTAATGGCGGCGATTTCCAATATTGCATTGGTTTTATTATCAAAACCCGAGGTTTCAATATCAATCACAACAGGATAAAAGTTGCGAAACCGATCGCATAATTTATTCGACATAGTAGATTTAGGCACAATAATAATAACTTATTTATAAGACGAAAGCGGCTATTATGCCAGTAAACGTTAAAATAGGATAGTGATACTAAATCGATATAGTGATGAGCTGAATTTTAGAGTATAGTGTATATACATACAGTTTTATTGGGATTGGCGAACGATTGTAGTATGAATTTTGTAAAGAAAATTATTCATGTTGATATGGATTGTTTTTACGCCGCTGTTGAAATGCGTGACAATCCGCGTTATCGTAATCTTCCGATAGCCGTTGGCGGTGATCCCAAAAAGCGTGGCGTTGTGGCGACAGCGAATTATTCAGCGCGTCAGTATGGTATTCATAGTGCGATGCCAATGGCACAGGCGATAAAATTATGCCCCCATTTGACGGTAGTTGCTGGTCGTCATGTTGTTTATAAAGAGGTGTCTAATCAAATCCACCATATCTTTAAGCAGTACACACCATTTATAGAAGCCTTATCACTTGATGAAGCTTATCTTGATGTAACGCACTGCCCATTATTTCAAGGTTCTGCTACATTGATTGCACAAGATATTCGCCATAAAATTGCGCAAGAATTAAATTTGACGGCATCAGCTGGCGTTGCACCACTCAAATTTTTAGCTAAGATCGCCTCTGATATTAATAAACCCAATGGGCAATATGTTATTCCACCTGAGCAGGTCAGTGATTTTATTGCCAATTTGCCGCTGAAAAAAATTCCCGGCGTGGGACGAGTGACCGAGAAAAAACTCGCTGAACTCGGGTTAGTGTATTGCCGTGATGTATTGAATTTTGACTTGAGTCGATTACTTAACCAATTTGGCAAGTTTGGCCGAATCCTGTATGAACGCTGTCAAGGGATTGATGAACGAGAGGTGAATAATGACCGGCAGCGTAAGTCGGTTGGCGTAGAGCGCACACTGGCAACGGATATTCATACCTGGCAAGAGTGCTTACCGTTTTTTGATTCGTTATATGATGAACTTGAGCTGCGATTAAAGAAAGTGCGAGCCGATTGCACGATTGCCAGGCAAGGGGTTAAGTTTAAATTTCAGGATTTTCAGCTGACGACACAAGAACACATTTATACCAAACTCGATAAACATGATCTCATTGATCTTGCTTATCAAATTTGGCAGGAAAGACGTCAAGATCGGGGCGTTCGTTTGATTGGTTTTCACGTTACCTTAATCGATCCACAGCTCGATAAACAGTTATTATTAACGTTATAGTGGTCGTTTAATTTACGCTCTTAACTTATATTATTTGCAAAAATAAAGCGCCATTTGGCGCCTGGTTAACCGCATTAATTGCTGATGCCATAAACATCACGATACGCTTTAACTCGAGCGAGTTCATCGGTTTTACCATCTTGTTCAAGATAGCTGATTAAATCGGCTAAGGTGATGATCGAAATCACTTCACAGTGGTAATTTTGTTTGATTTCTTGAATCGCTGATAATTCACCGCGACCTTTTTCTTGACGATCTAAACTAATTAACACACCTGAGAGTTTGGATTGGTTATTTTCAAGAATTTGCATCGATTCGCGAATGGCTGTACCGGCAGTAATGACGTCGTCAACTAACATGACGCGTTTATACTCAATTGAACTGCCGACTAAATTGCCGCCTTCACCATGATCTTTGGCTTCTTTACGATTAAAGCAGTAAGGGACTTCAATATTATGGTGCTCAGATAATGCCACCACCGTTGCTGACACAATAGGAATACCTTTATAAGCGGGTCCAAAAATCACGTCATACTCAAGATTGGCATCGATCAGCGCTTCGGCATAAAAACGACCTAATAAAGCAAGGTCTTTTCCGGTATTAAAAAGTCCTGCGTTAAAAAAGTAGGGACTTTTTCGCCCTGATTTTAAGGTAAATTCGCCGAATCGTAATACTTCTCTTTCAAGCGCGAACTGAATAAATTGTCGTTTGTATGACTTCATATCATGTTTCTCCAAATCTTAACTTGTCATCACTACTCATCAATTTGAATAAAAAGAAAGCGACTAGGTCGCTTATTTATCATTTTTATCAAACAAGATTCAAGGCTGACTTTTGCGCTTGAATAATGTTACTAATTCCATTTTGTGCTAAATCTAATAACGTTAACAATTCGGCATGGGTAAACGGTACACCTTCAGCGGTGCCTTGTACTTCAATCATTTTACCATCAGCTGTCATGACGACATTCATATCGGTCTCGGCATTGGAGTCTTCAACATATTCAAGATCACACAAGGCTTTACCATCAACAATCCCCACAGAGACCGCGGCAATGAGTCCATGAAATGGGTTAGTTTTTAAGGCGCCTTTTTCTTGCATACGACTTAACGCATCGTATAGCGCAACACAAGCACCAGAAATCGATGCGGTGCGCGTGCCGCCATCTGCCTGAATGACATCGCAATCAACGGTAATGGTATATTCGCCTAACGCGTCAAGATCAACTGCGGCACGTAACGCGCGCGCGATAAGGCGCTGAATTTCCATAGTGCGGCCAGTTTGTTTACCTTTTGCTGCTTCGCGCTGCGTACGGCTATTGGTCGCTCTTGGTAACATGCCATATTCAGCGGTAATCCAACCTTTATTTTGACCTTTTAAAAAACGCGGTACACCTTCTTCGACAGTCGCATTACATAGGACTTTTGTATCGCCAAACTCAATTAAAACAGAACCTTCAGCGTGTTTGGTATAATGACGGGTAATTTTTATTGGGCGGACTTGTTCCGCAGTTCGGCCGGAAGGGCGCATCTCTATCTCCAATTTGATTGCTATTGCTTATGATACATTTGTATTACAGTATTAGGAGGACATTACAACAAGAATTTGTAATGTTTAGCCTAAGCTAAGAGCGCATTATACAGAATATATGATACAATGCCCAGCAACTTTTTAGACTTTAGGAATAAAGCATTATGATCCGCAGTATGACCGCGTACGCCAGAAAAGAAATCAGTGAGAGTTGGGGATTTGCCTCTTGGGAATTACGTTCAGTTAACCAACGCTATTTAGAGACCTATATCCGTTTGCCTGAGCAGCTGCGCTCACTTGAACCACTGATCCGTGAAAAACTGCGTAATCGCTTAACGCGCGGTAAAGTGGAGTGTAATTTACGTTTTGAGCTTGATTTGTCCAAGCAGCATCAAGAGCTATTACTCAACAAAGATCTGGCAAAGCAGTTATTACATGCCGCTAGCTGGATTAAACAGGAAGCGACTTTTGGTGAGATCAACGTGGCTGATATTCTACGCTGGCCGGGCGTGATGTCAGCTAAAGAGCAAGATTTGGATCTGATTTCACAACAACTTCTCGCGTTTCTTGATGCTGCCATTGATGAGTTTATCGTGGTGCGTGAGCGAGAAGGTCAGGCATTAGAAGCCTTAATTATTCAGCGCTTAGAAGGTATTACGGCTGAAATTGACAAAATCCGCCAGTGGATGCCACAAATTTTGCAATGGCAAAAAGACAAGTTACAAGCCAAACTTACCGAAGCTAATGTTGAACTGGAGTCAAACCGCTTAGAGCAAGAGCTGGTTTTAATGGCGCAACGAATTGACGTGGCCGAAGAACTCGACCGCTTATCCACTCACGTTAAAGAGACTTACACCATTTTGAAAAAGAATGAAGCTGTTGGTCGCCGCTTAGACTTTATGATGCAAGAATTCAACCGTGAATCGAATACCATTGCATCAAAATCGATTAACGCCGATGTCACCGCATCCGCCATTGAACTGAAAGTGTTAATTGAACAAATGCGTGAGCAGATTCAAAATATTGAATAACCCCCTCACCACACCACCATTTTAAGTACCAAACAAGCCCTGCAATAAAGGGCTTTTTTATTGGATTTGCTACCGCCGCCTTCTACCTTACCATCATTCACAGAACCTCATCCTCACTTATCTAAGCCGCGACGCGCTTATCGGGGATTAATGTTGACCGCGTGAAAATTACCGTTTATGCCATTAGCGGATTATTGTGTGCACTAGCGAGTATCATTGAAGTGGCCCGTTTATCTTCGGCGCAGCCTAATGCTGGCGTCGGTTATGAGATGGATGCGATTGCCGCTGTGGTGCTTGGTGGTACAAGCATGGCCGGTGGACGCGGTAAAATCATCGGCACGTTAATTGGCGCTTTGATTTTAGGATTATTAAATAACGGCTTAAATTTACTGGCAGTTGACCCTTATTATCAAATGATTGTTAAAGGCCTAGTCATTTTATTTGCTGTATTAGTCGACAATAAAACCACGAAATAGTGATTACCCATTTAGGAGCATACCATGAAATTCAAACCATTACTGACTTACGTTGCCTCGATGACGTTAGGCGTCGCACTGTCAACGCAGGCGTTTGCCAAAGATACCATTGCGCTGGTTGTCTCAACGCTGAATAATCCTTTTTTTGTCACCTTAAAAGAGGGCGCCCAAAAACAAGCCGATGAACTGGGTTATAACCTGCTTGTGCTTGATTCGCAAAATAATCCGGCCAAAGAGCTGGCAAATGTGGAAGATTTGATTGTGAAAGGCACGCAATTAATTTTAATTAACCCAACCGATTCTGATGCGGTAGGGAATGCTGTTGTTGCCGCTAACAAAGCCAATATTCCGGTTATTACGCTCGATAGAGCATCAAACAAAGGTGAAGTGGTCAGCCATATTGCGTCTGATAACGTGGCAGGCGGCAAAATGGCCGGTGATTTTATTGTGCAAAAATTGGGTCAGGATGCTAAAGTAATCCAATTAGAAGGAATAACTGGCACATCGGCGGCGCGTGAGCGAGGTGAAGGCTTTAAACAATCAATGAAGGCACACGATGTGACTTTACTGGCTTCACAACCGGCTGATTTTGACCGAGCCAAAGGGATGAATGTGATGCAAAATTTATTAACATCGCACCCGACAGTACAAGCGGTGTTTGCACAAAATGACGAAATGGCACTGGGCGCCATGCGGGCAATTCAAACGGACGGATTAAGCAATGTTTTAATTGTTGGTTTTGATGGCACCGATGATGGTATTAAAGCGGTTAAACGTGGACGTATGACCGCAACAGTTGCCCAGCAGCCAGCGTTAATTGGCGCCATTGGCGTTGCAACCGCCGATAAAGTGCTAACAGGTCAGACTGTTGAACGCGAGATTCCGGTCGAGCTTAAGCTTATTACCCAAGAGTAACACAAGCCGTAACGATGACGTCGTCATGGTCAATCATGGTCTTAATTGACCATGATTGATCGTGGCATCAGCCGGAATAGATAACTTATTACCAACATATGGAACCGCTATTATGGTTAAAAAATTAATTGTACTCGGTAGTATTAATGCCGATCACGTCCTAAACCTGCCACAATTTCCTAAGCCAGGACAGACATTAACCGGTAATCATTATCACATTGCGTTCGGTGGTAAGGGGGCTAATCAAGCCGTTGCGGCAGGGCGCGGGGGCGCCAATATTCAATTTATCGCGGCAGTCGGTGATGATGATATCGGTAAAACCATCTGTGAACAGTTAATAAAAGACCAGATTGATACCCGCTCTATTGCGTCGATCGCCAATGAAAAAACCGGCGTTGCGCTAATTTTTGTCAATCAGCAAGGTGAAAATGAGATCGGCATTTATGCTGGCGCTAATGCGGCGGTCACGCCAGATTATCTGCATGCTTATCAGCAAGATATTATCGATGCCGATGCAATTTTGATGCAGCTTGAAACGCCACTCGCCACCATTGCATCTGCCGTTAAGCTCGCTAAGCAGCATCATACCCAAGTGATTGTTAATCCGGCACCGGCACAAGCATTAACCGATGAAATCCTTAGCCATATTGATATTATTACGCCAAATGAGACAGAAGCTGAATCATTAACGGGCATTACTGTGAGCTGCGAGCAAGACGCGGATCGCGCCGCTAAGCAGCTGCACCAAAAAGGCATCAATACCGTGATTATTACGCTAGGCAGTAAAGGTGCTTGGGTGAGTGTTGCAGGCGTTGGAAAATTAATTGCAGGTTACCAAGTGCAAGCGGTTGATACGATTGCCGCTGGCGATACATTTAACGGTATGCTGGTGACTGCTTTACTGGAAGGCAAAACACTTGATGAGGCAGTAAAGTATGCGCATGCTGCCGCGGCGATTGCGGTGACGCGCACGGGCGCACAATCTTCGGTGCCGTGGCGTGAAGAGATTGAGCAATTTATGGTTCAGCATCGATAACCATTTTGCTATACTTTACTTTCGCTTACCAAGATTGAGATTCAACAAAAGGATGTGCTTTTGGCTACCATGAAAGATGTTGCAAAACTTGCCAATGTTTCAACATCAACCGTATCGCATGTGATTAATAATGATCGCTATGTCAGTCCGGCAATACGCAGTCGTATTGAGGCGGCAATCGCGCAGCTTAATTATACCCCATCGGCATTAGCCCGTAGCCTAAAGCGTCAAGAAACCCGCACCATTGGCATGCTACTGACGCGTAGCAATAACCCGTTTTTTTCTGAAGTGGTGCAAAGCGTCGAACGCAATTGTTATGAACTCGGTTATCAACTGATTCTTTGTCATACCGAAGGTGATAAGCAGCGGATGATTAACAATATCGGAACCTTATTACAAAAACGGATCGATGGTTTATTGGCGCTATGCTCCGAAACCCATTCGATTCCGGCCGAGATATTTTCCAGTTACCCATCATTACCGATGGTGATGATGGACTGGACACCTTTGTCTACGGCGTGTGATATTATTCGCGATAATTCGCTGCAAGGTGCCACAATTGCGGTGAACTATTTAATTGCTCAAGGATATGAGCGTATTGCCTGTATCACCGGGCCACTTGATAATACGCAGGCTCAGCTGCGTTTTAGCGGTTACCAGCAAGCGATGCAGCAAGCCGGCTTGACGATTTATCCGGATTATCAAGCTGAGGGCAATTTCCAGTTTGCGTCCGGTTATCAGGCCATGCAAACGCTGCTTGCCTTACCCAAGCGGCCTGAGGCGGTTTTTTGCTGTAATGATGCGATGGCTATCGGCGCTTATCGCGCGATTAATCAAGCAGGAATGGTAGTCGGTGAGGATATTAGCATTATTGGCTACGATGATATTGAGCTTGCTCTGTATCTTAACCCGCCCTTAACCACCATTCATCAGCCTAAAGATGAACTGGGTCAGCTGGCGGTTGAAACGTTGTTACACCGCATTCAACATAAAGACAGTGAGTCGCATGTACTAACCTTAACCCCGATCTTGACTGAACGGGCGTCGGTCAAAAAGCTACTACGCTAATATCGTTTAATCTATCTGGCTGGTTAGCAGTGAGTGATTAGCCGCAAAAATACGGCAATTAGCAATACTGTAATAAAATTAAGCTAAATCCCATCACCGTCATGCCGCATAAAATGCCAATACTTGGATTGCGTTTAGGATCCACTTCTTTGGCGAGTGGAATGAGTTCATCAACGGACAGGGCGACCATAATGCCGGCAACCGCTGCCATAATGCTGGCCATCAATGCTTGCGTAACATAACTACCTAGGGCTAAATAGGTCAAAACGCCGCCCAAAATTTCAGAGCAGCCCGATAAGCTTGCCCAAAATAGTGCTTGCCACTTTGATCCCGTTGCAATATAGATCGGTGCCGCAACGGCTAAGCCTTCCGGAATATTATGAATAGCAACGGCAAGCGCAATGCCGATGCCTAATTCTAAGTTAGCACTGGCGGTGACAAAGGTAGCAATGCCTTCTGGGAAATTATGTAGGCTAATGCCGAGTGTGAGTAGAATAGCGGTACGTTTGAGCTTCTCTTTATGGGATGATTGTACGCGCTGCATACATTCAATGTCACCACGTTCACAGGGTATATCTTGTGGATGATAATGCGGTAATAAGCTATCGATAGCAAAGTAGCCAAGTAAACCGGCAATAAACATGAAATAGCATAAAATTGGCGATACGGACGGCGTGCTGAGTGCGGCGGGTAACATCTCCATTAATGAGATTAACAGCATAATGCCGGCGGCAAAACCAAGCGAAAAACCCAGTAAACGCGCGGAGGGTTTTTGGGTTAAGATACCCAAAATCGCACCAATGAAAGTTGATGCGCCGGCTAAGATGGTTAAAATTAATGGCGTGGCACTCATGAATAATCCTTTTATGCTAAGGAACTAAATCGATACGATGCCCCACCATGGGCTAAAGAGAGACATCATGAGCATATTTAAGACGATTAGCGCAAAAACAAAAATCATAAATGATACGTCGATGCCGCCAATCGGTGGCACAATACGGCGTATTGGTGCAATCAGCGGTTCGGAAAGCTGTGCTAGCACATCCTCAAGAAACGATTGCCCGCGGCTCACCCAACTTAAAATAGCGCGAACAAGCAGTATCCAGAAGATCAGATGACCCAATGCGTTGACGGCAACCAAACAGCAATACAGCAAATATGTCAGGCTAAAATAAGGCGCATTGGTGGCAAAATAGAGAATAGTCAGGAGTTTGAGCAGCGATAATAGATACAGCACAATAAATGAGGCAGTATCAAATTTACCAATTGCTGGCACAAGTATTCTTAGTGGGCCAATAACAGGCTGCGTGACTTTGATGACAAACTGCGTAAATGGATTGTAATAGTTGACTCGAGTATATTGCATCCAAACCCGTAAAATCACTAAATAAATGCACAGGGTTAATAGCGTATTAACAATATAAAACAGTGGTGACATAGCAAACTCCTTTACGTGATATTGCAGCAATATATCATAAAAATCATCAGTTGTATTCTCTGGCGCCAAATATCGCTGAACCTATCCTGACCATTGTGCTACCTGCTAAAATCGCTGATGCCATATCATCACTCATGCCCATTGATAAGGTATCGATATCGGGGGCGGATTGTTGCAACTGTTGATACAGTGTAAACATCTGTTTGAACGCGATAAGTTGTTGTTCTGGCTCTATTTCTGCTTTCGGTATCGCCATTAATCCCCTTAATGTCAAATTGGGTAATGCTAAGATAGCCCGAGCTAGGGTTAACATCTCGTCAGGGTGAATCCCTGATTTGCTCTCTTCATGGCTAATATTAATTTGAATTAGTACATTTAACGGTGAGAGCGATGATGGGCGCTGTTCACTCAGTCTGTGTGCTATCTTTAATCTATCGATCGTTTGCACCCAATCAAAATGTTCGGCGACTATTTTCGTTTTATTCGATTGCAAAGGGCCAATAAAATGCCATTCCAGCGCAGTATCAGCATGATGCTGCTGAAAATATTGTACTTTTTCGACGCCTTCTTGCACGTAGTTTTCACCAAAAGCGCGTTGCCCAGCAAGAATGGCGTCTTCGATTAATGTACAAGGTTTGGTTTTACTGACAGCAATCAGTTTAATTTGCTTGGGATCACGATCGCACTGTTTGCTGGCATCGGTAATGCGCTCAGCGATGTGTTGTAAATTAGTTTGCATAGTCATAGTTTTTTCGGTGAATTAATGGAATCAATTTTAGCGTTAAGTGTATCGCAAAATGCATCAGATGTGCACCTTTCGAGTGGTGAAAAGGTGCTTATTCGGCAAAATGGCCAGCTAATACGATTAGAGAGCAACATTTTATCTTCGCATGAATTACACACGAAGCTCTATGGCCTGTTAAGCAAGTCACAGCAAATGAAAATGGCGCAAGATAAGCAGCTCGATTTTGCTTACCATCATGCGGTATATGGGCGATTTAGAGTGAATGTTTTTTACCAGCAACATGGCATTGCGGCGTGTTTACGGCTGATTAATCAGCAACCGCTGACACTTGATCAAATCTGTGCGCCAAAAATATTGCATACACTTGCACAAAAACAGCAGGGGCTAATTTTGATTACTGGCGCCACTGGGAGTGGTAAATCGACGACGTTATCCGCCATGATTAATGACATTAATCAGCATGCTGCTAAACACATTATTACCCTAGAAGATCCGATTGAGTTGATTTATCGCAATCAACAATCGCTGATTCAGCAACGCGAAATCGGCGTGCATTGTACGGATTATTTAGCGGGCTTAACCGCTGCACTGCGGCAAGATCCTGATGTGATTGTGATTGGTGAACTGCGCGATCAGGCAACTATGAGCACGGCGTTACATGCCGCGCAAACGGGTCACTTGATTTTGGCAACCCTGCATAGTCATTCTGCTGTGGCAACGATTAGTCGCATCATTGATGCTTTTCCTGAGCAGTCAAGGCATTTTGTTCGAACGCAATTAGCTGCGTCATTACAAGGAATTGTTTGCCAACGACTTTATCATCATACGCCGTCGGTCAGAAAAGCGAATTTTGAAATTCTGATCAATACGCCGTCGGTGAGTCACTTAATTCAAGAAGGCAAAATTAAGCAACTCGTTTCGGCAATACAAACCGGTGGTCAATATGGCATGCAGCTGTTTGAAATAGAGTTTGGGCAATAGTTTACGCCACCGCTTGAATCATAGTTTGCATCATCATAGCACTCGCATTGTGCTATCAATAAAAAAGGCACAACCCGTGCCTTGATGAAATAGGTGTGATGCTAGTCGCAACCGACAGCCAATAGACTTTTCAGGTCAGAGTGCTTAGCAAATCTGATTGATAACTTAGCCTAACTCTTGCTCGGTAAATAAGCCGCTAAACAAGTCGGTACTCAAATAACGTTCACCGGAAGACGGTAAAATAACCACAATGGTTTTATCTTTATTTTCCGGTAAGTTAGCCAATTTATCTGCGGCGAACACTGCTGCACCAGATGAAATACCAGCTAAGATGCCTTCTTTATCCATAATTTTACGTGCGGTATCAATGGCTTCTTCGTTGGAGACTTTTTCAACCAAATCAATTAAGCTTAAATCAAGGTTACCCGGAATAAAGCCCGCGCCAATCCCTTGAATTTTATGTGGCCCAGGTTGGATTGGTTCGCCAGCTAATGCTTGTGAAATGACAGGCGAAGTTAGTGGTTCGACAGCAACCGCCGTGATGGCTTTACCTTGGCTATTTTTAATATAACGCGTCACGCCAGTAAAAGTACCACCCGTACCAACGCCAGCAATGAAAATATCAACTTGACCATCGGTATCTTGCCAGATTTCAGGACCCGTAGTTTTTTCATGAATTTCAGGATTGGACGGATTACTAAATTGTTGCAGCATCAAATTATGTTTAGGATCGCTGGCAACGATCTCTTCTGCTTTGGCAATCGCACCTTTCATACCTTTAGCTGCATCGGTCAAAATCAAATTAGCGCCGAGTATTTTTAATAATTTACGTCTTTCAATACTCATACTTTCTGGCATAGTTAATGTTAATTTATAACCTCTTGCCGCGGCAACTGCTGCTAAGGCAATACCGGTATTACCACTAGTTGGCTCAATAAGTTCAACATCTGGGGTTAATAAGCCGCGTTTTTCGGCATCCCAGATCATATTTGAGGCAATACGACACTTTACACTAAAGCTTGGATTACGTGATTCCACCTTAGCCAGAATATTACCCTGCCCAAAATGTTTTAAACGTACAAGAGGGGTGTGGCCGATTGTTTGTGAATTATCATCAAATATTCTACTCATTATTAAATCCTCTTATTATCCGTATACGAAAAAATAGCATTAGCTATTTAACGAAAATTAACTGAGATGATTATAAGTCGTTAATGGTCATAAAGGGTACTAATTATTTGTTATAAGATTATACTCATTTGACATAAGTATAATCATTGACTTTAATAGTGTAATTGCTGTGCACTCAATCCTTGAAATACAAAGGGCTCACTGACTTTATATTGATCGGTGGCATTGCCAGAAAAAATATTACGCTGCTCTTTACCTAATGCGAGCACTTTAACTTGCCCGGTCTCAGCTGAAAAATCAATTTTACTTAAATCAGTCCAAAAGACATTCGGCGTTAATGCTGATTCAAAAAAGTACAGTTGGCGCTTATGGTCATAGACGGTGCGCCAGCGCGTTGACGAGATTTCAGGTGAGTCTTCGGTCGTTAGTCCATATGGCACGGAAACATTGCGTATGATACTAAAGACACTGGCAACAGCGGTATTGATATCGGTTTTTTTCGGCACGTTATTGACATAAAAAGAGGCTCTGGCAAAGCGGTCGGCTGCGCGGTTAGTGCCAGGCAAAAAGGCCAGTCCGCCAACATTTTGCCAATACTCTTCCATCGCAAGTTGTTTATCATAGGTCGGTGAATTGGTCATGACTTGATATTGCTTACTGTGATGAATTACCTGCTGACCATCAATGTATTCAATAATCGCACTATCACCGCTAGCGTCAGATAACGATAAATGCAAGGTTGCTAATCGCGTTTGCCCCGGTACATTATCGGTTAATACTGATAATGGTGTGTGCTCTAAAGATTCGACAGCCTCTGCAACGGTGGCAAAATTGTCTAGCATATACTGTGCCCAGATCGATACCGATAAACCATTATTGTTGGTAATTTCATTGGGGTATTGCGACTCGGCAAGCCAAAGTAAGTTGGCAACAAGGCCTTTTTCATTAACGCCATCGGTTGTCGATACATCATAGCCTGAAGCAATTACACTGCCGTATTTTGACGTCCAGCTGAGCGAATGCGGCCCAACAACGCCATCACGTGCCATGCCACGCGGGAAAATCCATAAATTGGTGGCAATTTCATCTTTCCAGTCCATTGAGCGGGCAGTAATAATTTGCTGATCTTCACCTAAGTAGACGATGCGAGTACAAGCCTGACTCAGTGGGGCTAAACCGATTAAGGCCGATAAGATCGTACTTGGCAAGATAGATTTCAAGTTAACAGGTTTCATCATTTCTCCAAAACTGAGGGAATAGGCCATCATACGTAATATTGTAATTGATTGATATTTAAGAATCGTAAAGTTTTATTGTACTATTGCTATAAGTATAGGTTAACTACGCTGCAAATGAGAAAACTTAAGTTAATAATAGCGATTTATCGGAGCTTTACCATGACGGTGAAAGCGCCAAATCAACCAAACTTACCCTGTCAGGTTTTTAGCCCATTGATTTAAACGGCGGCTTTGCAAACCAAATACTGATAATTAAGCCGATAAACACCCAACCACATAACCAGAAAATATCATTAGCCGACATAATTAAACTCTGCGCCGATATCTGTTCATTAATGTAGCTGGCTGTTTGGGTTGACGATAAGCCATGCTCAGCCATCTGATTAAAATACGCCACACTATTGGGATCGTAAGGCGTGATCGATTCGGTCAGATGAGCATGATGCAGTGAGGCGCGGTTTGCCCACAATGTGGTGGTGATTGAGGTGCCCACTGAACCGGCTAAAGTGCGGAAAAAATTTGATAAACTTGACGCCGAGGCTAAACGCTCAGCAGGTAAACCCGATAACGTTAAAATCGTCAGTGGCATAAAGAAGCAAGCAATTGCAATCCCTTGTATAAGCTGTGGCAGGGCAATGCCGGTAAAATCAATATTTAGCTCAAAGGTATAAGCTCGCCAAAAAAAGCAGATCGAATAAAACACAAACGAGGTGGTGATGACTGCGCGAATATCAACATGATCACAGATTTTGGCTACCGAGGCGGAGAGTAAAATTGGCAATAATCCGATTGGCGCAAGCGCAATACCCGCCCACGTTGCATTGTAGCTATAGACCTCTTGTAGTAACTGTGGCAATAACACAATTGCACCAAAGTACGCCATGTATGACAAGCTGGTTGAAATTGTGCCAATCGAGAAGTTTCTAATTTTAAATAGCGCCAGATCAACCACCGGGTTTTTGTTGTTCACTTCCCAAATCACTAAAAAAGTTAAGGTAATGACTGCAATGATGGCAAGGACGATAATTTCGTTAGAAGCAAACCAGTTTAATTCCTGACCTTTATCTAAAAAGACTTGTAAGCAGCCAACGCCAACCGTTAGCAGCGCCAAACCGATATAATTGAACGGGATTTTAACCACGGTCGATTCCATTGGTTTTAATAGGTAAGCGCCAAATAGTACAACGGCGATGCCAATTGGCACATTCATAAAAAAGATCCAGCCCCAGTTATAATTATCACTGATATAACCGCCTAAAATCGGGCCACATACCGGCGCTAAGATAATGGTCATTGACCATAGGGCTAATGCCATCTTTTGTAAACGAGCGGGATAACCGCGCAGCAAAATGCTTTGTGACAAAGGGATCACGGGGCCAGCCACCGCACCTTGCACGCAGCGGAAAAATAGCAGCATGCCTAAGCTATCTGAGATACCACATAAAAATGAAAATAGCGTAAATAAACCCGTTGCCCACAAAAAGACTTTAACTTCACCATAACGCTTGGCTAAAAAGCCAGTGAGGGCAATGGACATCGCATTCGATACCCCAAATGTGGTAATAACCCAAGTTCCTTCGGTATTTGATACGCCTAGGGAACCGGAGATAGTTGGAATCGCGACATTGGCAATCGTCGAGTCGAGCACTTGCATAAACGTTGCAAATGACAACAACACGGTCATAAAGACTAACTTAGTCCCTTTTAGCGGCTCAATGGTGCTCATAGATTACAGCTCCGCTGGTGCACGGTAGGTATTTAGCGTAATAATGTCATTAATCGTCTGATTGATTTCATTAAGGTTAAGCACCAAAGCTTGGCTGGCATAAAATGGTGTGGTTCTTGGTGAGCTAGCTAAGACTTGCCCTGAGGTATTATTTGCCTCAACAGTCACATTCATTGACAGGCCGATTCGCAGTGGATATTGTTTGACTTGCTGTGGATCTAGCTCAACTCTAACCGGTAAACGCTGCACCACTTTAATCCAGTTGCCGGTGGCGTTTTGTGCCGGCAGTAATGAAAATGCGCTTCCCGTACCCATATTAATACCGACGACTTTACCGTTATAACTCACATCATCGCCATAAAGATCGCTGGTGACGCTAACGGCTTGACCAATACGAATGTTTTGTAACTGGGTTTCTTTAAAATTAGCATCAACCCAGATCGGCTCTGCTGGCACAACCACCATCAATTGACTTTCAGCACTGACTTGTGAGCCCACATCGACATTGGTTCTGGCAATATAACCGGTAATTGGGCTGCGAATCGTTGTGCGTTGTAGCGTGACCCAAGCTTGACGTACTTGGTCTGCGGCTTGTTTAACGGCGGGCTGTTGATCTAAGGTGACACCATGGAGTAAAACTTGGTTAGCTTGGTATTGTTGCTTGGCAATTTCAACTTCTAGCTGGGCAAGTTGCATGGTTTGTTTGGCATGTTCAAGCTCTTCAACCGACACATCATCTTTTTGCCCCAGTGCTAAGCGGCGCTGATAATCTTGGGTTGCTTGTAGTAAGCTCACTTCATCCGATTTTATTTTTGATTGATACTGATCTGAATCAATATATAACACTTGCGTTTGGCGAACGGTGTTGGCCAGTGAATCAAGCGCTTGCTGATAGGCGAGCTTAGCATCGGTATCATCCAATACGACTAGCACATCGCCGGCGTTAACAAAATCGGTATTGGTCACATTAACTTGCGTGACTTTACCGGTTGTTTGAGCAATAACGGGTGATTGTATTCCCGATACGTAGGCATCATCCGTTGATATTTGATTACGTAATACGGCAAACCAATAAATGCCATACAGGCAAAAAATGACAATAAACACACCTGACGCGATAAGCATCCATCGATTGCGACGTTTTGGATTATCTTTTGGCGAGGTTGCTGGCATATTCATAAATCTTTATCTCTCTTTTTCATTGTGTTGTTAGATAAAAAGCGTTTTTTCAGGTGTAATCAAGGTCATAAGCAGTAAGTTTTCATGGGGCTGTATGAGCGATGGTTCATTATTATGCTGATTGCTTAAGCTATAATGATATGCAATATTTTGATAAAATATAGATTTTAAAGTGTCGAAAATCGACTTTTAACTTGTTTTATCATTTTTTTTACGATTAATTGTATGATTTTGGGATTAAGGGAAAAATCTATTACTGAGTGATGATTAAGGTACAATCTTAAGCAATAATCATTGACAGTATCTGCAAGTCACAGAGTGATTAGCGCGTTTTTAACTATACAGCAGGGTTGTTTTTCGCTAAATTATTAGGATGAATTGCACTGATATAACGAGATGGGTATGAAAGTTGATATACGTCAGCCAACGCGAGCAAGTCACAATCCGTTACGCATCGGAATTAGCCCGTGCCTGCTTGGCGATGCGGTTCGTTACGACGGTGGGCACAAACGATTGCCCTTGGCGGTTGAAACGCTGCAACCTTATGTTGAGTATCAACCAATTTGTCCGGAAATGGCAATCGGTCTGCCCAGCCCAAGGCCAACGCTCGGCTTATATCAGCAGCCAGATTTCAGTACGATTTTGCGATTTAATCATGGCGATGAGCAAAATATTCACCATAAAATCAGTCAGTTCTGCCAGCAAACCATTCCTAAGTTAAGGGCACTATGCGGTTATATCGTGTGCGGCAAGTCACCGAGTTGTGGTTTAGCGAATGCTAAATTATTGGATAATGAAAGTCATGATTTTATTGCCTTGACCGATGGCGTTTTTACCGCGCAGCTCAGGCAGCATTACCCTTGGATGCCGATTGAAGATCATCTTCACCTGGCGGATACGGATGTGCAAACCCATTTTATGATACGTATTGTGGCGTTATATCGATTAAATCAATTAGCTTTGCAGCCGCTTACTCGTCGAGCCTTACTGACATTTCATAGTCGCTATAAATATTTATTGCTCGCACACTCGCAGCCGCTATACCGGCAGTTAGGTCCATTTGTCGCTCAGATCGAAAAGTGGCAAGATTTAACTGCCTTTTGGTGCGAATATCGAGGTCGCTTCATGCAGTTATTGGCTCAGCCGGCAACATGCGAAAATCACACCAATGCATTGATGCATATACAAGGTTATTTTAACCGTCAGTTACCGGCGACTGAAAAACAGCAGCTCACCGAGGTAATTTTAGCCTATCGACAAGGGAAAACATCGCTGCGTGAACCAATTGATTATTTAAAAGCTTGTTTAGCAAGGTTTCCTGATGACTATATTGCTGACCAATACTACTTGCTTGACTATCCCGATCCTTTACTCAAAGGGCGTGATGGCGTATACAAAGAGTAAAAATTGATCGTCAGGTGAGCCTTATTATGGCCATTATCACTAAAATTGTTGCAATTATTGCTTTAATTAGTATGACTCAGGTTAACTAATAGCAGTGGTTTGCTCGATTTTTTGATCAATTTGAGATAAAGCGTATTGACAGCGTGCGATGCGACTTTCCAGTGTTGAAAGCTGTTTTCGATGTTCTACTGCATTAGCTAATGGCGTTTGTTGTAACTGGTATTTTAATGCTTCTAAGCGATTTAAATAACCCAAATTTCGAGCATATTGTTCATGCAGTGTGGCATGGTTATGGGCTATTTGTTCTGTGCTACGCAAAGTGTGTGTGGCAATTTCACGCTGTAGCGCATTGAGTTGGTTGACGATCAATGTCGATAAGAACACGATTTGTTCAAGGTGATCATTGTGGTTATCTTTAGCAATGAGCTGAGTTAATTTTTGAAAATTGTCATCGAGCTCTAACAAATAGGGTTGATAACCATTTAATAACACACCTTGATAGTGAAATAACTGTGCATCAAAACACGGTGCATGCAGTTTAGTATTGGCAAACGGTGCACACTGTGTTGATAATAATGTGATTTTATCTTTTAATACGGATAAAAACATATCGTTTTTGGTCACGAAATATCACCTTATAATTCAATTAAAATAGTGCGTTATGTGATCTGATTATCATCATCGCTGAGATAGCGGCTCGATAAGTCATATAACTGCATAAAATGCATCAAATTCATCTCATCTTTTTTGTCCGGTTTTGCTGCCAGTACACCGAGTTCGATCAATTTTTGTTTGGTGTGTAAATACCAAGGTAAAAGATTAAGCGGTAATGGCGTGTTGGCACGTTTCCCAAGCCATAAAACGCCATGAATTGGTAAACTGATAGCGAAAATACCGGTAATCACGGCGCTAACCATACCAGCACGCTGATAAAATTGCCACAAAAAGAGCAAAATAAGAAAAACTGGTAAATATTTAATCGCATATTTAATGGCTGAAATAATTTTAATTTCAGGAAAAGTGGGGGCTAAGTGCTTATCTGTTGGGCAGATTTTCATATAGCGCCGCCCCAGTTGAAATAACTTTATTAGATTCATTGCTTGAGGATTCCTCGACAATAATTATTTATTGCCTTACAATAGTGCCCACAAATTTTAGGAATTTTATTTTCTCTATTCTAACGATAAAAATAGAAGAGATCAAAATATAATCCCTGGGTAAAATGAGCCAATATCGGCTACATTGATAAGTATTTTATTTTAACAGTATCACCAATATGGTATTGGTGTATTTCTTTTATTTTAAAAAAGGGTTTTCTATGTCGAGCAATCTCGTTCTCGTTCTTAATTGTGGCAGTTCGTCACTAAAATTTGCCATTATCGATCCTGCAAATGGTGATGAATTTATTTCTGGTTTAGCTGAGTGTTTTAACCTACCTGATGCTCGAATCAAGTGGAAGTTAGATGGTGAAAAATCTGAGGCTTCACTCGGTGCGGGTGCTGCACACAGCCAAGCATTACAATTTATTGTTAAAAATATTTTTAGCAAAAAACCAGAACTGCTTGCCAATATTAAAGCAATCGGTCACCGAATTGTTCATGGTGGTGAAAAATATACGCAATCAGTTGTGATTGATAATTCTGTATTAAAAGGTATTGAAGATGCTGCAGCATTTGCACCTTTACATAATCCTGCTCATTTAATTGGTATCAAAGAAGCATTTGCCGCTTTCCCTCATTTAAAAGATAAAAACGTTGCTGTATTTGATACTGCATTTCACACGACTATGCCGAAAGAAGCGTATTTATATGCTCTACCTAAAGAGCTTTATGAAAAACACGCTATTCGTCGTTATGGTGCGCATGGAACAAGCCATTTCTATGTAAGCCGTGAAGCTGCAAAAATTTTAAATAAACCTGTTGAACAAACCAATGTTATCACTTGCCATTTAGGTAATGGTGCATCAATTACGGCGGTTAAAAATGGTGAATGCGTTGAAACGTCAATGGGCTTAACGCCATTAGAAGGCTTAGTGATGGGGACACGTAGTGGTGATATCGATCCTGCTATTATGTTCTTTTTACATGACAACTTAAAAATGTCTGTTGCTGATATCAATAATCTATTAAATAAACAATCAGGTTTATTAGGATTAACCGGCGTGAGCAGCGATTGCCGTTATGTTGAAGATAACTACGGTAAAGACGAAGGCGCGACCAATGCGTTAGACGTTTTTGTTCACCGTTTAGTGAAATACATTGGTGGTTATAGTGTATTACTTGATGGTCGCCTTGATGCTATCGTATTTACTGGCGGTATCGGTGAAAACTCAGGTGCTGTTCGTCAAAAAGTGATGGAAAAATTAAGCATTCTTGGTTTTGAACTAGACGAAGAGCGCAACCTTGCTGCACGATTTGGTAAAGGTGGGGCGATTAATAAAGAAGGGACTCGTTGTGCGTTGGTTATTCCAACTAATGAAGAACTCGTCATTGCACAAGATGCGGCACGCTTAACCGCATAATATGAAGGACAACCGCCTAGAAGAGGCGGTTTTTTTTAGATTGATATAGAGGAGTATAGACAATGGCTCGTACAATTATGTTAATTCCTACTGGCTCAAATGTCGGCTTAACGGGTGTTAGCTTGGGTGTCATTCGCGCAATGGAACGTCAAGGCGTTAAGATTAGTTTATTTAAGTTAATTTCACAGTCAGTACTCGGTTCTGACAGCCCTGATCAAACAACTAGCTTGATTCAAAGCAACACATCAATTCCAACCAATAAACCATTAAAAATGAGTTATGTGGAAAAATTGTTAGGGTTAAACCAACAAGACGTGTTAATGGAAGAAATTATTGCCCTTTATGCTGAAAGCAATAAAGATTCAGAAGTGGTACTTGTTGAAGGTATCGTACCAAGTTCGCATTATCCATTTGCTAATGAACTCAATTTTAGTATCGCTAAAACATTAGGCGCTGAAATTGTGTTTGTTATGGGGATGGGTAGCGATAAACCAGAACAGTTAAAAGAGAAAGTTGAAATCGCTCGTGCCAATTTTGGCGGTATCAAAAATGAAAAAATCATTGGTGTTATCGTCAATAAAGTGAATGCACCACTTGATGCACAGACACTTGTTAGACCTGATGTGGTTGATATTTATAATACCAATACGCCAAAATTTAATGCTGAAAAAATCACTATTGATGATTTAAAACCCCATAGCCCGTTACCGGTATTAGGTTGTATTCCATGGAATATCGATCTATCTGCATGCCGTGCTATTGATATGGCCAATCACCTTAACGCTAAAATTATTAACCGTGGTGAAATCAGTTCACGTCGTATTAAACACATTTCATTTTGTTCACGTAGCGTACCGAATATCATTTCTCATTTAATACCTAATGCGTTGTTAGTCACTTCAGCCGATCGTGCCGATGTATTAACGACCATTTCACTTGCTGTTATGAACGGCGTTGAGATCGGTGGGGTGGTATTAACTGGCGGTTATGATATTGATAAAAATGTTCATGACTTATGTAAACAAGCGTTTGATACTGGCTTACCAATTTTCAGTGTTGATACCAATACGTTCCAAACCTCAATTAATTTACAACGTTTTAATCTTGAAATTCCAGTTGATGATAAAGACCGACTTGATATGACGCAAAACTTTGTTGCTGACTACATTGATTCATCTTGGATTCGTTCATTAGCTGAACAAGATCTATCACGTAGTATTCGTCTATCGCCACCTGCATTTCGTTATCAATTAACTGAGCTTGCCCGTAAAGCACAAAAAACGATCGTATTACCAGAAGGCGATGAGCCAAGAACAATCAAAGCAGCCGCGATTTGTTCGGATCGTGGCATTGCAAGATGTGTGTTACTCGGTAATCCAGACGAAGTTAAACGTGTTGCCGCATCTCAAGGCGTAACGTTAGGACAAAATGTTGAAATTTTAGATCCTGAAGTGATTCGTGAAAACTACGTAGCACGTTTAGTTGAATTACGTAAAAATAAAGGCATGACTGATATTTTAGCGCGTGAACAATTAGCGGATAACGTGGTACTTGGTACGATGATGTTAGAGCAAGCGCAAGTTGATGGTTTGGTGTCTGGTGCGGTGCACACGACAGCGAATACCATTCGTCCACCATTACAATTAATCAAAACCGCGCCAGGTAGTTCACTTGTGTCATCCGTCTTCTTTATGTTGATGCCTGAACAAGTGTATATCTATGGTGACTGTGCAATTAATCCAGATCCAAACGCGCAAGAACTCGCTGAAATCGCTATTCAATCAGCTGATACCGCGATTGCGTTTGGTATTGAACCAAAAGTTGCGATGATCTCTTACTCAACAGGTAATTCAGGCCAAGGTGCTGATGTTGAAAAAGTGAAAGAAGCAACGCGTATTGCTCAAGAAAAACGCCCTGATTTATTAATTGATGGCCCATTACAGTACGATGCTGCGGTAATGCCAGATGTTGCTAAATCTAAAGCGCCTAACTCTAAAGTGGCAGGTCAAGCGACCGTGTTTATTTTCCCTGACTTAAATACCGGTAATACCACTTATAAAGCGGTACAACGCTCAGCGGATCTGATCTCTATCGGACCAATGTTACAAGGTATGCGTAAACCGGTTAATGACTTGTCACGTGGTGCTTTAGTTGACGATATCGTTTATACTATCGCATTAACTGCGATCCAAGCTACCCAATAATAATCGTCTGTTGTTAGGAAGTAGCATTAATTATATGAGGTGATATAATGTCGCCTCATATTTATTTAGGGTTTTTAAACATCGCATTTTAATGAAATGCGATGTTTAAATATCTTTAAATTGTAATTGAATCAAAAAATCTATTTTGATGTTGATTTTAGTCCACTTATTTTGCTTTAGGAAAATTTTAATGACAAAAGACATCCACCAACAACGCGTTTTAATTCTTGATTTTGGTTCACAAGTGACACAGCTGATCGCTCGTCGTGTACGAGAAATCGGGGTTTATTGTGAACTTTGGCCATGGGATGTATCTGAAGAGAAAATCAAACAGTTTAATCCTAAAGGGATTATTTTGTCAGGTAGCCCAGAAAGTACGACTGAAGCAAATAGCCCAAGAGCACCGGAATACGTCTTTAAGGCGGGTGTGCCGGTGTTAGGGATTTGCTACGGCATGCAAACGATGGCAGTCCAGCTTGGTGAAGGTGGTAAAGTCACAGCTTCAAATCAGCGTGAGTTTGGTTATGCCAAAGTTGAGCTAGTGAATTCATCACGCTTAACCGATGGTATCTTTGATAGCAAAAATAACGCGGGTATTGATGAGCTTGATGTTTGGATGAGCCACGGTGATAAAGTGACCGCGATTCCCGATAACTTCAAAGTTGTTGGCCGCACTGAGACTTGTCCGTTTGCGATTATGGCCAATGATGAAAAACAATTTTATGGCGTGCAATTCCACCCGGAAGTGACACATACTGTGAAAGGTTTAGAACTATTACAGCGTTTTGTGATTGATATTTGTCATTGTGAAAAACTCTGGACACCATCGTCAATTATTACTGATGCGATAGCCAGAATTAAACAAAAAGTCGGTAAAGATAAAGTGCTATTAGGTTTATCTGGTGGGGTTGATTCATCGGTGACGGCACTATTATTACATCAAGCAATTGGCGATCAATTAACGTGTGTCTTTGTTGACCATGGTTTATTGCGTTTAAACGAAGCGCAGCAAGTGATGGATATGTTTGGCGATAAATTTGGCCTGAATATCATTGCTGTCAATGCCGAAGAGCGCTTTATGAGTGCATTAAAAGGTGAAGCTGAACCAGAAGCGAAACGTAAAATCATTGGCCGTGAGTTTGTGGCAGTCTTTGATGAAGAAGCGACCAAACTTAAAGATGTCAAATGGTTAGCACAAGGCACCATTTACCCTGATGTGATTGAATCAGCGGCGGCAGATACTGGTAAAGCGCATGTGATTAAATCACACCATAATGTGGGCGGTTTACCAGAAGATATGAAAATGGGCTTAGTCGAGCCATTACGTGAGCTATTTAAAGATGAAGTGCGTAAGATAGGATTAGAGCTAGGCTTACCTTACGATATGCTATATCGTCATCCATTCCCAGGACCAGGCCTTGGCGTTCGCGTACTGGGTGAAGTGAAAAAAGAGTTTTGTGATTTACTGCGTCAAGCCGATGCGATTTTTATTGAAGAACTCTACAAAGCCGATCTTTACCATAAAGTCAGCCAAGCTTTCACGGTATTTTTACCGGTGCGTTCGGTTGGTGTAATGGGTGATGGACGTAAATACGACTGGGTTGTCTCGTTACGTGCGGTTGAAACTGTTGACTTTATGACGGCACATTGGGCACATTTACCATATGAATTCTTAGGCCGCGTATCAAATCGTATCATTAACGAAGTGAATGGTATCTCGCGTGTGGTGTATGATATTAGTGGTAAACCGCCTGCAACCATTGAGTGGGAATAATGCACTAGCGTTGTAAACCGTTTAAAATAACTAAAGAAGCCAGCTTTATCATGATGATAGCTGGCTTTTTTGTTATCTAGGATTTATCCCAATTGTTATTTACCTAATCTTGCTGCGTTTGGCGCTATTGCTGTTTATTCAATGACGGTGGCTTAAACTGTCAATCAAGGATGATTTATCATACCGAGCTAATTTCAACACATCGTCGAGAAGAGCGTAGCTATGCGGCCATTCGCAGTTAAAAAATTAAGTTAAAAATATGTTAAAGCGCATAAATTTGATTGTGACTTAGGCGCGAGTTTGTGAAGATACGCCGGAATATTATCGTTAAATAGGTGGATTACATTATGAAAAAAATGATTGTTATATTAGTTACATCGTTGGTATTTTTATCGGGTTGTAACACGATTGCTGGTGCTGGCGAAGATATCCAAGACGGCGGCAGCACGATCACCAAAGCGGCAGATGATGTTAAAAGCGCTCTATAATCACGCGTTAGGTTATTTGGTCGTTATACACCGCTATGGATACGCGATGTGATAATTGAGTCATCTTTAATTGTCATGCAGTTGCGCATATTGGCAATATTATTGATGCTAAACAAGGTATAAAAATAGCGTTGTCAAGCCTTGTGCGGTCAAGATCGGTGATTTTTTTTAGTAGTTAAAATTTAACCTTTTAGCTAGTCTTTTGACTTTATTAAATAAATCTGGGTTATAAACAGGTTTATTACCAGAAAATGTGTAAAACCGTGCATAGTTGATAAGGTGTTATGATCACAAAGTAAACGGTTGTTGTTTACATAACGGGTAATATGAGTCGGCCGGTGAGGAGAATAAAAACCGGTAAGGTATTTTTATTCTCCTACGTGTTAATTAGAATGCATACATAATACCGGCGGTAATTTCGCTGGTATTTGAACGGTTAACAATCGGACTTGATTTGACTTGGTTACCTAACAAGATGAAATCATATTCAAATACTGCTGACCACTTACTGGTGAAGTCATAAGTTGCCGTCAAGGTGGCATATGGCGTTACGCCACTATGTGGTCGGTAAGTGGATAAACCACTACGTAAGGATTCTTGTTCACTCACGCCGTAATAATACCGGTTATGCGAGCTATTAAACCATGTCACACCTAACTGTGGGATGATGGCCAACTTATTAGTTAATTGCGCATAAGCGGCATATTCCAAATCAACCGAAACGGTATTGCTATTATCAAGCACATCGGCTGCCACTTCGCCAGAAAACTGACCATAGGCGGTTGTCAGCGTGTAAGCGACCCCGCTTAATAGGGTCGATTTACGGCGGTCAAGTTGTTTAACTCTAACATCATCACTATCGGATGGTTTAAGTCCTAGTGATTGATAATCAAGGGTGATATCTACCTGTTGATTGCCATCTTGCCAAACGTGGACACCACCAGACGTCCCTGAAATAAACAGATATTTTGAGTCATAATTAATTAATGGCATGAGTGAAAAATCAGTACTTTTACCGACATAAGGTGATTGCGTCCACGATCCACTGACACCAATACCATTATCTTGCGCTGAAGCCATCACATAATAGGGCAACAGCAGACTCGCAATGGCGATAATTCTTTTTTGCATAGTATTCTCTTTGACATAGTGATATTGCATAGCGCGCTATTATTCACGCTATCTTTAATGGTAAGCAGTATAAAGGTTAATTAAAAAATCACAAAGCGCGTTATCCATTGCTAGTTCAGTGAGTTGTTATGTTTAGCATGGCAATGCATAAAATAGCGCATTAGCGGCATAATTGATTGATGCCTTTGGCGATAAAGCATACAACATCCTCGCCAGCAAGGTGCTGCTGTAGCTGCATAGCTTGCTCTTGTGTATTACATTCACTAAAAATACATGAGCCGGTGCCGGTTAAGCGCGTTGGCGCAAATTGAGATAATCGATTAATTAAATCATCAATTTGGGGATAAAGGGCGCGCACGGTTGGTTCACAATCATTATTAAATGGCGTTGTGAGCAATTCATCAATTCTTCTAGTGACGCTGTCACGTTTCAAACTGGGTGCATTAAAAATTTTGGCTGTGGCAATTTCGACATTTGGCTTGACCACCAAGTACCATTTTTCTGGCACATCAATAGCCACTAGCTCATCACCAATACCTTGCGCAAAAGCACTGAGACCAAAAATAAAAATGGGTACATCGGCGCCAAGTTTTTGGCCAATTTGCATTAAAACCGGCGTAGACAATCCAAGTTGCCAGAGCTGATTCAAGGCAATTAGGGTGGTTGCCGCATTGGATGAGCCGCCACCTAAGCCGCCACCCATCGGTAATTTTTTATCAATCGTAATATCGATACCGAAAGGCGGACGAAAATCAGCTTGGCTTTGCCGCATATAAGTAAGTAACATGTTTGCTGATTTGATAATTAAATTGTCGTCGTGTGGCACGAGAGTAAACTCGGTTTGTAAGCAAATTTTATCGTCTTGCCGACGGTCAAAATAGAGCGAATCACTATAATCGATAAACTGGAATAGGGTTTGTAAATTGTGATAACCATCAGCACGGCGACCAGTGATATACAAAAATAGATTTAATTTAGCCGGTGATAACCAGGCGCGTTTATCACACATATTAATTGAGTTTCCAATTATTAATGGTCATTTTCAGCTGATTTTGCTGATTAGTGAGTTCAATGACTGCCGGCAAATCAATCGTTTTATTGGCAAACGAGTAAGTATCATATTTGGTGATAGTCATTAACCAGGTTTGATTATCTTGCATCAACATTGTTTTACTGAGTCGTCCTTTGCTATCAAGAATATCTTTGCTTGGGTTATCTGATACACCTTTAAACCAATTGTGTAATGATTTGAATGGGATATTCATTCCAGTTAGTTTGGCGACTAAGCGTTCAACATTCTCATCAGTATATTTTTTACCATTACGATCAGTTAGCTCAGCTAAATAAGGGGTAACGGTTAATGAGAAAATTGAGGTACCAACCGGCGTAGTTAATTTTAATTGATATTGATTGTCTGAAATCTGATTGATAAAAAAGCGGCCATAATATTTGGTACTATCGGTAATATAAGATAAGCTGCCGGTCGCTTGATAGTTGATGAGCTGGGATAAAGCGGCTTGATGTGATTTATTCGCCAGCTGTTGACTTTGTTCATTAGGTTGATTGGCACAGGCAACCAGTAAAGCGCCAATCAATAACATGACAATGGCACGATAACCGTAAGAAAATAGACGCATTATTCTTTCACTATTTATGAAAATCATAGCCTTTATTATAACCAATAGTTGCAAACAAGGGAATCAATTGTATTTCACCGTGTGAAGCTGTTAACCTTTTCACTTTTTTTGTGTATAATTGGTCACAATAATAGATAAGATTGTCGTTTTAATCTAAATAAAGAAATCATTGAGCAATGTCTATCGCAATACTGGGTATTAACCATAAAACAGCACCTGTCGCATTACGGGAAAAAATCGCTTTTTCTCCTGATACTATTGATGGCGCGCTATATAGCTTATATCAACATCCATTGCTAAATGGCTGTGTGATTTTGTCTACGTGTAATCGTACTGAAATTTATGTCAGTTATGAGCATTTAACTGATTTGCCGCGTATCAAAGTTTCGGTCGAAGAGTGGTTAAGTCAATATCACCACATTACCCTCAGTGATTATCAAGATTCCCTTTATTGGTATGATGGTAAAGCAACGGCTGAGCACCTTATGCGCGTTGCTAGCGGTATTGATTCCATGATACTCGGTGAGTCACAAATTCTGGGGCAAGTTAAACAGGCTTATGGTTATTCACACCAAAATCAGTGCTTATCAAGTGAACTTGAAAAACTCTTTCAGCGTATTTTTCATGTTGCTAAGCGAGTTAGGACCGAAACGAATATTGGTTCAAATAGTGCGTCAGTTGCGTACTCGGCTTGCTTAATTGCCCGTGATTTGTTTCAGTGTGCATCATCGTTAAGCATTATGCTTGTTGGCGCGGGTGAAACCATTGAACTCATTGCTCGCTACCTTAAACCGCATAGTTTTAGTAAAATTATTGTGGCAAATCGTACCCGTGAAAAAGCATTAAAATTAGCAAATTTGATGGACGCTGAAATTATTGCTCTACCCGATATCGCGGTGCGCTTAAAAGATGTGGATATTGTGATTAGTTCAACAGCCAGTCCGTTACCAATCATCGGTAAAGGGATGGTGGAGCGTTCGATTGCCATGCGTAAACAAGCCGCGGTTGATAATCAAATGTTATTTATTGATTTAGCTGTGCCACGAGATATTGAAGCGGAAATCGCTGAACTTGATGGCGTCAATTTGTTTACCCTTGATGATTTACAAAAAACTGTTCAATCTAACCTTGAGCAGCGAGCGATTGCCGCAACAGAGGCCGAATACATTATTCAAGAAGAAGCTGAAGTTTTTATGGAATGGTTACGCTCACGTAATGCCGTCGACTTAATTAAGCAATATCGTGAAAATGCCGAGACAATTAAACTAGAACTGACCGATAAAGCGATTTCGGCACTTAAGCAAGGCGCTGATATTGATGAGGTACTGAGCAAATTATCGCATCAGCTGACCAATCGATTAATTCATGCCCCAACCCAAACTTTACTTCATGCGGCATCAATGGATTGTTGTGACTGCCTAAAAGTATTAAGTGATGGGCTTGGACTAAAAGAGCATTAGCATCACTAATGCCGAGCAGTTTGACTTTTTTATACAATTTTTATTTTACTGAATGACTCTATTAAAAAGGTACCCCCTTTATATGAAACCCTCAATTATTGCCAAATTAGAAGCACTACAAGAACGATTTGAAGAAGTACAAGCATTATTGTCTGATCCTAGTGTGATTGCCGAGCAAGATCGCTTTAGAGCGTTGTCGAAAGAGTATGCTCAGCTGACTGATGTGGTAAAATGTTTCGAACAGTGGAAAACCACTCAAGAGGATATAGAAACGGCTAAAATGATGCTATCTGATCCAGAAATGGGCGAAATGGCACAAGAAGAGCTCGATGAAGCGAAAGCCAAAATCGAGCATCAAGAAAGTCAGCTGCAAGTTCTATTATTACCTAAAGATCCGAATGATGAATATAACTGTTTCCTTGAAATTCGTGCAGGAACCGGGGGGGATGAAGCGGCTATTTTTGCCGGTGATCTAGCCAGAATGTACACCAAGTATGCTGAGTCAAAACGTTGGCGCACTGAAATTATGAGTTCAAATGATGGCGAGCACGGCGGTTATAAAGAGGTCATTTTGCTGGTCAGTGGTGATGGTGTGTATGGTAACTTAAAGTTTGAGTCAGGTGGTCACCGAGTTCAGCGTGTGCCCGAAACCGAATCTCAAGGCCGAATTCACACATCTGCTTGTACTATTGCGGTGTTACCAGAAGTGCCTGAAGCGGATTTACCGGAAATCAATCCGGCTGATTTACGTATTGATACGTTCCGCTCTTCGGGGGCGGGAGGACAGCACGTTAATACCACCGATTCGGCGATTCGAATCACCCATATTCCAACGGGCATTGTGGTTGAGTGCCAAGATGAACGTTCTCAGCATAAAAATAAAGCCAAAGCGATGTCGGTATTAGCTGCGCGTATTCAAGATGCTGAGCGGCAAAAACGTCAGCAAGAGGAGGCCTCAACAAGACGTAATCTACTTGGTTCTGGTGATCGTTCAGACCGGATTCGAACCTACAATTATCCGCAAGGACGCGTGACGGATCACCGTATTAATTTAACCATCTATCGCTTAGATGAGGTGATGGAAGGTAAACTTGAAATGCTTGTTGATCCTATTGTTCAGGAATACCAAGCTGATCAATTAGCAGCATTATCGGATCAAGATTCATGACATTTTTAACGTGGTTAAAGTATGCCACACAGCAGTTAAATGGTAGTGATAGCCCAAGGCGTGATGCGGAAATTTTGTTAGCATTTGTCACTGGACGCACTCGCACTTTTTTAATGGCTTTTTGTGAAACCACGTTAACTGAAAACGAATTAGCGCAGTTAAATGCCTATCTACAGCGACGTCAAGCCGGTGAACCAATTGCTTATATCACCGGTGTGAAGGAGTTTTGGTCGCTCAACTTCAACGTATCACCAGCAACGCTCATTCCTCGTCCAGATACTGAAAAATTAGTTGAGTTGGCATTAGAGTGTTTACCTAAAGTGCCTTGTGAAGTACTTGATTTAGGAACGGGCACTGGGGCGATAACGATTGCGATGGCAACTGAGCGGCCTGATTGTTTATTTACCGCGGTTGATAATAGCGCCGAGGCACTAAAACTTGCACAAGAAAATGCCAGACAAATTGGCGTAAATAATGTGTACTTTTCATTAGGCAATTGGTATAAATCAATCAAAGGACGTAAATTTTCAATGATTGTGAGCAATCCGCCTTATATTGAGCCAACGGACGTGCATTTATCTCAAGGTGATGTGCGTTATGAGCCGCGGACAGCACTTGTCTCTGAGGATAATGGGGTTGCTGATATTAAAATCATCGTCAAAGGTGCTACGAAACATCTTAACCAATATGGGTGGCTACTGATAGAACATGGTTGGAAACAAGGGGAAATCGTGCAAACTATTTTTAAACAACAAGGGTTTCAACTCGTTAAGACTTACAGCGATTATAGTGGTAATGACAGGGTGACTGTTGGCCGTTGGTTTAAGCCTTAATTTTTAATTACCAGAAGTGGGAAAATATTATGAAACAAAAGATTGTTAATATTGGCGAGATTAAAGTGGCAAATGATCTGCCTTTTGTGCTGTTTGGTGGAATGAATGTGCTTGAATCACGTGATCTAGCAATGAAAATTTGTGAGCACTATGTGACTGTGACGCAAAAACTCAAAATTCCTTATGTTTTTAAAGCCTCATTTGATAAAGCAAATCGCTCTTCTGTCCACTCTTACCGAGGTCCAGGTCTTGAAGAGGGGATGAAACTGTTTCAAGAATTAAAAACGACTTTTGGCATTAAAATTATTACTGACGTACACTCTGAAGAACAGTGTAAACCCGTTGCCGAAGTGGTTGATGTGATTCAATTACCGGCATTTTTAGCTAGACAAACCGATTTAGTGGTAGCGATGGCAAAAACGGGGGCAGTTATTAATGTAAAAAAACCTCAATTTGTCAGTCCAGGTCAAATGGGTAATATTGTTGAAAAATTTGAAGAAGCTGGCAATGATCAAATTATTTTATGTGATCGTGGTAGCTGCTTTGGTTATGATAATTTAGTGGTCGATATGTTAGGCTTTAACATTATGAAAAAAGTCAGCAAAGGGTCACCAGTGATTTTTGATGTAACGCATGCATTACAATGCCGCGATCCAATGGGATCGGCATCTAGTGGTCGTAGAGGTCAGGTGACTGAGCTGGCGCGAGCAGGCATGGCGATTGGCATTGCCGGGCTATTCCTAGAATCTCATCCTGATCCCGCTCATGCTAAATGTGATGGACCATCAGCGTTACCATTAGCAAAATTAGAACCATTTTTACAACAGATGAAAGCGATTGACGAGCTAGTGAAAAGCTTTGCCGAGCTTGATACTGAGAGCTAAGTTATTAATAAGTTTTCGTCAGTTGTTATGATTAAGTGCATCAAAAGATGCACTTAAATATTGCGTTGTTAGTGTAAAGTTTCTTCTTCATCATCTTCGTCGAAATCGCCGTCTTCACCATCTTCAAAGTACGTTCCCCAACCATCGTAATTAACCTCAAATTTAGTTGTTAATTCAATTAATTGTGCAATTTGCGCATTAATAAGTTCGGCATCTAATGGTACCTCTGCAATCACATCGCAGCAAACCACTTCTTGATTATCTTCATCATCCATATCTTCAGGATCAGTCACTTCATAACCCAATTTGAAAGCTTCGACGGCGACTTTTTCCAGTGTGTCAAAATCAGTAGCTGAAATATGATGTTCGATCAGATAAAGCGCATCAGGATCGCTACCGTCATTTAACAGCTCTTCAATGATTGAATAGGTATCTTGTTGGGCTGATTCAATTTTTGCTTGCATAATAAACCTGTATAAGATTAAAGATAGAATGAGAAATAACGAATTTTGTGTGCTATATTACACCCTAATTATCCAAAGAATCACCTTTTATTTATCCGGCGCTACTAGTTGCGATAATCGAGTCGTTATTATTTGACTTTAGTGCGCAATTATAGTGTAAAAAACTGAGAAGTATACTTTTAATGACTTGTTTGACAAAACTTTATGATCTGCATTCACATACTACCGCATCTGATGGCGTACTATCGCCTTGCCAGCTAGTGCAGCGCGCGGTAGACAATCAAGTTAACGTATTAGCCATTACTGATCACGATACCATTCAAGGTCTTGCACCTGCACGTGATTACATTGCTACGCATCAGCTGCCGCTTGAACTAATTAATGGTGTTGAAATTTCAACCTTGTGGAAAAATACTGAAGTGCATATCGTTGGTCTCAATATTGATACGCAAAACGCATCGTTAAATACGTTATTAACGGAGCAAGAAAATCAGCGTATTGAGCGGGCAAAGGCGATAGCTTATCGATTAAAAAAAGTCAGTATTGATAACGCGTATGAACAGGCTCAAATCTATGCCAAAGGGGATATTGTTTCGCGTGCTCATTTTGCCCGTTTTTTAGTAGCAAAAGGCTATGCTAAAGATATCAACCGTGCCTTCAAAAAATACTTAGGTAAATCGGGTTATGCTTATGTAGCACCTAAATGGACAAGCATTGATAACGCGATTGCTGTGATCCATCAATCAGCCGGACAAGCGGTATTAGCTCATCCCTCACGATATGACTTTACCTTGAGTAAAATGCGGACTTTAATGCACTATTTCAAAGAATGTGCGGGGGATGGAATTGAAGTATCACAAAGTCGACAAACATTAGATGATCTTAATTTACTGGCAAAATGTGCCAATGATTTTAATTTACTGGCATCACAGGGCTCTGATTTTCACGATGCGATAAGTTATTTGGATTTAGGTAAAACTCATCGTTTACCTGATAGTGTTACACCAATTTGGTATAATTGGCCTACTGCGGATTAATCAGTAATAACAAGAGATAATATTATGGCTCAAATGTTTTATATTCATCCTGATAACCCACAAACACGTTTACTTGAACAAGTGGTAAAAATATTAAAAGATCAGGGGGTGATTGCATTTCCAACCGATTCGGGTTACTCGATTGGCTGTTTATTGGATAACAAATCCGGTTTAGATCGTATTTGTAAAATTCGCGATCTCGATAAGCATCATAATTTTACCTTAATGTGTCGAGATTTATCGGAATTATCGGCTTATGCACATGTCGATAATTCTACGTTTCGATTACTAAAAAATAATACGCCAGGACGTTACGTGTTTATTTTACAGGCAAGCAAAGAAGTGCCACGGCGTTTAATGAATGAAAAGCGTAAAACAATTGGTCTGCGTATTCCTGAGAATAAGATTGACTTGAGTTTGCTAGAATTATTGGGTCAACCGCTTATGACAACCACGCTGATTTTACCAAAAGATGATTTTGCCCAGTCCGATCCAGAAGAGATTGAGCAACAAATTGGTCATCAGCTTGATGCCATTATCCATGGCTGTTATATCGGTGAGCAACCGACAACGGTAATTGATTTAACCAATGACTACCCCGATATTGTGCGCCGAGGTAGTGGTGATGCGAAACCGTTTGAATAAACGAGCTTATTTAGGATAATGATGAAAAAATCGTTTTTATTGATATTGGCGTTAGGCATATTATTGTTGGCCGCTACAGTATATTTATTTATGCAGCAGTGGTCTTTTGTCAATAATTCGCAGCAAACCGTTGCCAGCGTGATTGACTACCACTCTTCATTTTCTAGCTCAACCAAAGGTGAAAACAAGCGCTATTATTATCCGATTTTGACCTTTACTGATCAAACTGGGCAAACCGTCACATTTAAGTCGAATGTTGGGACAGTTGAACCAAGCTATCAAATTGGCGAACATATTGAGATCTTATATAATCCCGCTGAGCCAGATAATGCTGCGGTTAATAATTTTATGGCTATTTGGGGTGGGGTGATTGCACTAGGGTTATTTGGCATAATTTTGTTTGGTGCTGGGATCATATTCTTTTGGTTGAGCAGAAGAAAAAATAAGCTTAAACGTGATATGGTAAATAATGGTAGATGCGTTACTGCAACCATTGAGTCTGTCAAGATTGATAAATCAGTTAAAGTCAATGGGCGCTATCCATATGTAATAATGTGCTACTGGACAGATAGGCTAGCGCCTGATACTGTTTATCGTTTTAAAAGTGATAATATTTGGTGCAATCCAGAGCCCTATATAAACAAAGAGACAATACCCGTTTTTATTGATGAAAACAATCCGCATCGATATTATGTGGATATTGGCTTTTTATCCAATATAAAGTAAACAATCAAAGTGATACCTGTGAAGGTAACGAGGAAAAAATGAAAAAACTCAATGATAATACCGAAAAACTACAAAAAGTATTGGCGAATTTAGGTCACGGTTCCCGCCGAGAAATCGAAGCGTTAATTGCCGCCAAAAAAATCAGTGTCGATGGTAAAATTGCCACATTAGGTGATCGAATTGATGTGAGAACGCAACCGAAAATTCGAATCAGTGGTAACTTAGTGCCAGTAAGACCTAAAGATAAAGACGTTTGTCGTGTATTAGCGTATTACAAACCTGAGGGCGAAATCTGCTCAAAAAATGATCCTGATGGCCGTGCAACAGTATTTGCTAATTTACCGAAGTTAAAAAATGCGCGCTGGATCAATATTGGTCGCTTGGATATTAATACTTCTGGATTACTGCTATTTACTACTGATGGCGAACTGGCTAACCGCTTAATGCACCCACGCAATGAAGTTGAACGTGAATACGTGGTAAGAGTGTTTGGCGAAGTCACTGATCAACAAGTTTTTCAGCTGAGAAAAGGCGTACAACTTGAAGATGGTCCAGCAGCATTTAAATCGATTAGTGCACAAGGCGGTGCGGGACTCAACAAATGGTTCAATGTGGTTATCACCGAAGGGCGTAACCGTGAAGTAAGACGCATGTGGGAAGCAGTTGGAGTGCAAGTGAGCCGATTACTTCGCGTGCGTTATGGCAATATCTCGTTACCAAAATGGTTATCACGTGGAACTTGGACTGAGCTTGATCTGGCGGCGGTTAACTATCTACGTGATTTGGTCAGTTTATCAACTGAAGAGAAAACCTTCTTAAGTGTTGATCAGCAAAAGAAACCGACTAAACGTATTTATGCTAAGCGCCCAGCGGTTAATTTAAAGGCGAATAAAAAATAGTTTTTTATGTTGCCAGCTTTACGCTCAATTTATCTCAGCCTCAGCGTATCACTGGGGCTTTTTATTGTTCGAAAATTATCATTTTATTTATGGCGCACGCCAGCCTGAAATAATAATTGCAGTGCCAAGTAAAATGATCGCAGCACCAACAAAATCAAAACTAGACAATTTGACATTATCAACCACTCTAAGCCAAATGAGTGAAACGACAATATAAATGCCACCATATGTTGCGTAAATGCGGCCGCTCGCTTCCGGATGAAGCGTGAGAAGCCAAGCAAATGCCATAAGACTTAACGCTGCAAGCGTCAAACACCAAGTGGAAGCGGCTTTTTTCAAATAGATGTAAACAAAATAACAACCTAAAATTTCAGTTAAGGCTGTCAGAATAAATAATCCAATAATCTTTATCATAATTTCTATTATTCCAAAATAATAATTAACCGCTAGCGTTTATCACAAGCGACTTGATGTGATTGTTTTACGTTTTAGTGCAATATAACAGACTCAGTATAATTATTAAATCAATCGATCGATGGCTTTATGAAATGAACTAAAAAATGGCAGTTAATCTCTAACAGAAAACAAGATTGCAAGTATATGCAATGAATATATTTATGTTTACATTATACCATGTATAATGTGTCTGCTAAAATAATATAGGATAAGCATAATGATTAAGAAAATTATAGCAGTATTAGCAATGAGTTTTTTATTAGTCGCCTGCGGTGATAAGAAGATCGATGCATCAACAGAACAATCTTATGAACAATCAGTAAAAGAAATTGCAGAGACGTTAGATTCAGAACAAAAAGCCGCGTTTGCCGGTTCAATGCTTAAAATTAGTTTTGGGGCTTTCAATGAAGCAGACGGCGATGAAGACAAAGCGTTTGATATTTTAAAATCAAAAATTGATGGTAAAACGTATAAAGAAATTATCCAAATGACTAACTAAATAGTACAAACAAATTAACAACGGGCTCCCCAAAGGGGGCTTTTTTTATATTTATCGGCTGATTATTTACTAATTTGTATTATCATTATTAGTCATCGTAGCCAACGAAATGATAAATATCTATTAATCTAGATGCAGGGTTTTACTCGAACCTAAGGTTCGTCCAGTGCAGTATTAAGAACAGAGTGAGAGTATTTAGGGCAAGGATATTAATGGTGTCCCCTACAGGATTCGAACCTGTGACCTACGGCTTAGAAGGCCGTTGCTCTATCCAACTGAGCTAAGGAGACAAAAGTGAAATGTCTTAATGACGAGACGTATTATATAAAGCAATTTTTTTCAGTCAATTAATTTTAATCATTTTATGTTCATTCTATTAAAATATCAGCAATATGTGTTTGGTTCGCTGCGGTAATGTTAATAAGATAATAGGGATATTGCCGTATTATCTTATTGAGTCATTACTGGATTTTTTTATTGAGCTCGTTAATGTAATCAAAGAACGGCTGGCTTTCATTCAGTGAGTCCATTAGCATTTCAGCAATTCGACGTAATTCAACATTTTCAATGTGTTCAATTTGTTTATTGAGTTCGTTAATAATGGTTAAATTGCCTTTCGGTTTGAGCGATAAAATATAGAGAATCGTTTTAATTTGAATATAGCTGGTATGATCTAGCTCTGGGCGCTCAAGTTTGGCATGCAGCATGGTAATGGCATAACCAATATTGAGTGTTGATAATAAACCATTTGGCGCATTATCGCCAAGTTTACCCGCTCGGCTCAGGTGCAGCATTAGCCGCAGTAACTGACGGGTTGATTGTTCATACCAGTTTTTGCTTACCGCATCTTGCGCAGCAATAATGCGATCAAGATCGCGCTGTATCGATAATATAGCATTTAGCGCTTGTTTATCGGGTTTACGGGGTAGCAAAATAAAGATACCACTAATGATGCCAGCACAAAGAATATAAATCAAATCGGTACTTAATATCGTAAAGGTATCTGTAGCTGGCATACCGATATGACCGGCAAAAAAGAACGCCACATTACCATCAATTGCGGGAATGGCTGTTGTGGGGTGCGATCGGCAAATTCCACCAAAGATGAGGAAAGGAATCAATGTAGCTAAAAGCCAAAATTCACTCGTAATATAAGGCTGCACTAAAAAGCTATACACAATCGCCACAATGACACCACTTGATACGCCAATGAATAGCTTTGCTGCATTGACTTGAGGCAGCGGGAATGAACCAAACACAATGGCAAAAATCCCAATACCTACGGCTACTTGCTCAGCGAGCTGAGTGTGGCTAAAATAACATGATAGACTCACACAAAATACAATTGTACAGGTGATAGCGGCAATATTCATTGCCATGCGCCAATCTCGATGTGGTAGTAATAAGGTTGCAGTGTAATTTTGCTTATTAATATTTTGAGTTCTTTCGATATTATGGATTAACGCGTGTTCGGCGGCTAATAGCTGTTCGATGGTATAAAGTAAACGCTTGATCTCTGGTTTTAGCTGACTGTCATTTAACTGCCATTTTGTAAAAAAATCCGTATCTTCAAGATAAAATGGGTGCTTGTGACTCATCTGCTTAGATAAATTTAACAGCTCTTCGCTAAACTCAGGTGGTAGCACGTTCTCGCGTTCATTGCGTGTTAAGATCGCCCGACTTGCCGCCATGACATCAAGTGATGCCGCAATAACAGCATCAATATAACGCAGTTTGCGATTTTTATGCATAGAACCTGCTGCGGCAACAGCTGCATTGTCATTAATATCATTAATACTTGCCAACAGCGTTTGTTCGATGTCCTGGCACTCTTCTTTGCTATTTGAGGTGACGACCTGATTAGCATAAAAAATCACGTCGCTAGTGAGTAAATGGATACGCTGATAAAACGAACGTAGCGGAAATTTAGGGATAAAGAGCGCAAGAATAATCGTGACCACGATGCAGCCAATAAAGGTACATACCACACGCGAGATAGCTAAATGAATGGTATCATTTGGCCAGATAATGGCGGGAATAATAACAATCGCCGTCGTTAAGCCGGTGGTGAAAAAACCATAAGCAATGGTTCCTCTAAAAATATGTGAACAAGTTGTGGTGATACCAATTAATAGGGTAAAGACAATGAGCTGTAAAATGGGGTGAATGGGAATAAGTAAAATGGCAAACCCAATGGCTGCGCCGATAAAGGTCCCTAAAAATCGATAAATAGCTCGCTCTAGCACCAAGCCTCGCGTTGGCTGAAAGATCACCCAAGCTGGCATAGCAGCCCAGTAGGGATTTGGTAAATTCATCATCACTGCTATAAAAAAGGCAAACCAAGACGCAAAGGCTAAGCATAAGCCATAGTAGATTATTGAACGCGTAAAAATCGGTTTAGAAAAAAGAGGGATAAAGCGCATAATTGATTATTCTATTAATTCACTGATTGCTTAAAAAGCGTAAGACGGGATAGTATATGGCTGCATAATATACTCTTTTTTCTAGTGGCAATGAAGAAAATTATCATATTGAATGATGTTTTATTGTAAATTGATATTAATAAAATTGATGCAAAGCAAGAAGGCTAAATTCTCAGAGGTTAATGAGTGACAATTATCAGTATGACAATTAAAGACATTAGGCTAATTTGTGGTTAGAATAACAGGGCAGTGTATCTATCGGCCTTTAACTTAAAATGGGGTGAAAATGATGACACAGTTAGAAAAAGCAACGTTTGCTGGTGGCTGTTTTTGGTGTATGGTAAAACCGTTTGATCAATATGAGGGTGTGGTCAGTGTACTCTCTGGTTACACCGGTGGTGAGCTTAAAAATCCAACCTATCGACAAGTTTGTCAAGGTGATACCGGTCATACCGAAGCGGTTGAAATCACGTTTTGCCCAGATAAAATTAGCTACGAGCAGCTGCTCGACATTTTTTGGCAGCAAATTGATCCAACCGATGATAATGGGCAGTTTGCCGATCGGGGTGACAGTTATCGACCGGTGATTTTTTATCATAATCAAGCGCAACAGCACGCTGCGATAGCATCGAAGCAGCGTTTAGAGCAGAGTCAACGATTTACACAGCCTATTAAAGTTGCTATTGAACAGGCAACGTCATTTTATCCGGCTGAGCATGAGCATCAAAATTTTTATCAAAAACAACCGGCGCATTATAACCGCTATCGACAATTGTCAGGCCGTGCTGATTTTATTATTAAGCATTGGCATGACAAATAACTTTTATTACAGAGTAATGATTATGAATAATTATCCGACCTATTCAAGCAAGCAAAAATGGATTCATTGGATCAGTGCTATTTTAGTGCTAATTGTGATTACACTGCCGCTGGCCAAAGACAGCTTATCGCACCTGTTTGGTGGCAAAAATGAACTATTTACTTGGCATAAATCACTGGGGATTATCGTTTTTTGTATCACAATATGGCGTATCTATGTGGTAATTAAAGATGGTGTACCTGAAGTGTTGCCCAAACATGAACGATTTCAACGAATATTATCTAAAGCTGTACAAGGCATCATTTATCTGCTGCTGTTAATTTTACCGCTTTCGGGGTATCTTATGAGTGGTCGTTCGATCCATTTTCTGGGTTTGATTTCAATACGTAATTTGTCACTGAGCAATGATGTACATCGTTTTTTTCATTCGGTGCATATCATTGGGGCATATTTATTAATTGCCTTATTACTTTTACATATCGCAGCGGCTATCTATCATCATGTTTGGGTGAAAGATAACGTGTTGAAAGCGATGTTACCTAATCGCTGGTTTAATCATTAATCGATGAGAGCGACGGTATGTCTGTATTACGCTTATTAATGTCTCAATCTTATGATCCTTGGTTCAATCTGGCGGTAGAGGAAACCATTTTTAACCATATGCCGCCAAATCAATGTGTACTGTTTTTATGGCGTAATGATAATACGGTGGTTATTGGTCGGGCACAAAACCCATGGCGAGAGTGTAACACCAATAAAATGAGTGCTGATGGCATTAAGCTTGCTAGGCGTAGCAGTGGTGGTGGTGCGGTCTTTCATGATTTGGGTAATACCTGCTTTACATTTATGGCTGGTAAAGTGCACTATAATAAGGCGATATCAACCCAAATTATTGTCGATGCTCTAAACTCACTTGGATTGTCGATATTGGCAACAGGTCGTAATGATTTGGTACTGCAAACGCCTGATGGTGATAAAAAAATCTCTGGTTCAGCCTATAAAGAGACGCGCGATCGGGGATTTCATCATGGTACAATTTTACTTGATGCCGATTTGAATAAGCTAACCAATTACTTAAACCCTGATCCTAAAAAGCTGCAAGCTAAAGGAATTACCTCGGTTCGAGCCAGAGTCACTAATTTGAAAAATTATTTACCGCAGATTAGTCACGAGCTGGTTTGTCAGGCAATTATTAAGCACTTTGGTCAGTATTATGGCCAGCACGTTACAGCAGAATTAATTTCACCGGATCATTTACCTGATCTGCCGGGATTTTCCGAAATATTTGCTCGGCAGTCAAGCTGGGAGTGGAATTTTGGTCACGCACCATCATTTAGTCACCATTTAGAAGAGCGTTTTAATTGGGGCAATATTGATCTCCATTTTGATGTTGAACAAGGCATGATTAGCCGTTGCCAGATTTTTAGTGATAGTTTAACCCTTGCACCCATTCAGGTACTGGCTGATTTATTACCAAAACATCGTTACAATGTTGATGATGTCAATACGGTCCTCTTACAGACGATGGCACAATTTCCTGAATTTAACCATGAGCTACAGCAGGTGGCAAATTGGTTATTACCATCGATTCGATGAATTCAGCTGAGCACCATAATATTAGGTTATTATAACGTCATTTCTACTGACATAACTTTTTAGGAGTGAATATGAATCATGATAATAAAGTAAAACGCATCGCCCAGCTTACGCCCGTGCAATATTATGTGACGCAGAAAAATGGGACTGAGCCGCCGTTTGATAATGAGTTCAACTCACATAAGCAAGCCGGTTTGTATGTTGATATTGTCTCTGGCGAGCCGCTATTTAGCTCACTTGATAAATTTGATTCAGGCTGCGGCTGGCCGAGTTTTAGTCAGCCACTTGAGCCACAAAATATCACCCAAAAAGCTGATCTAAGTCATGGCATGAATCGTATCGAAGTCCGTTCATTAAGCGCTAACTCACATCTGGGTCATGTGTTTAATGACGGGCCTAAAGCACTCGGTGGCTTGCGCTATTGCATCAATTCTGCTGCTTTGCGGTTTATTGCCAAAGAGGATTTAGTTGAACAAGGGTATGGCGAATATTTAGCACTATTTGAAGCATAATACCGGATTGAACTCATCAACCGAAGGATAACTTTATGGCTACGCATTTAGTTTGGTTTCGTCATGACTTAAGAGTCACTGATAATACAGCACTGTATCAAGCTTGCCAAGATGACGATGCTCAGGTCATTGCTATTTATATTGCAACCCCTAAACAGTGGCATGAACACCACATGTCAGCACGGCAAGCATGGTTAATTGAGCAGCATATACAGCATTTGCAAAAGAGTTTAGCTGAGCTTAATATTCCGTTACTTTACCGGCAAACTGAGACATTTGACGAGGTGGCTCCGATCATTCAAGCCGTTTGTCAGCAATATCAAGTTAGCGATCTGTTTTATAACAAGCAGTACCAATGGAATGAACGGCAGCGTGATAAAGCGGTGACTGCGCATTTAGCTAATACTGATGTGCGTATTCAGGCGTTTGATGACGCCGTTTTCTTTGCGCCAGGTAGCGTGCTCACTGGCGCAGGCAAGATGTATCAAGTTTATACGCCATTTCGGCATAAATGCTGTGAGCAATTATCCAGCCAAAATACGACCGTGTATGCCAAGCCTAAAAAGCGTATATCGGCGGCGTTATCGGTTACTACCGATAGCATCACACCCTTTAGCTATACCACGCAACGCGTCGTCGATTTTCCTACTGGTGAGCCACGCGCCTTAAGCTGTTTGCGTGATTTTTGCCAAAAACACGTTGATCGTTACTTGCAGCAGCGAGATTATCCAGCGCTCGATGCGACGAGTCATCTTTCTGCTTATTTAGCGCTGGGCGTGTTATCGGTGCGGCAATGTTTTGCGCGTTTGCAAATGGAATACCCTGATCTCTTACACGCCACATCGAGTGGCGCATTTGGCTGGTTTAGCCAGTTACTGTGGCGCGAGTTTTATCTGCATTTGCTCTTTATGTATCCCAAACTATCCAAAAACAAACCGTTTATTGACTGGACCGAGCGTGTACAGTGGCGCGAGAATCAAGCCGATTTTGATGCATGGAAAAACGGCTTAACCGGTTACCCGATTGTTGATGCCGCTATGCGGCAGCTGAATCAAACGGGCTGGATGCATAATCGTTTACGCATGATTGTGGCAAGCTTTTTGGTTAAAGATCTGTTGATCGACTGGCACCGCGGTGAACACTATTTTATGTCCCAGCTTATTGATGGTGATTTAGCGCTCAATAATGGTGGTTGGCAATGGGCAGCATCAACCGGTACTGATGCTGCACCATATTTCCGTATATTTAATCCAACAACACAAGGTGAACGATTTGATCCTAATGGCCAATTTATTCGCCAGTATCTACCAGAATTAGCCTTGGTGCCTGATGAAGCAATACATCAACCGCATAAATGGGCGCAGTCGCATCAAGTGAAACTCGATTATCCAGCGCCGATTGTCTGTCATGCTAAGGCTAGATTGTACACCTTAGCGGCTTTTAAAGCCGCAAGATAGGCGGTTAACACAGAAGATCGTCCGTGAGTAGCGCATAATGCTCGGGATATGATAGAATTAGCGAGATTTAATTCAGTGCGCTTTTGTATGCATGAGTTTATTTTATGACTAATTTTGTATATAGTAGGGCACTTTTTTGAGAAACCAATTGAGATCGATATTATGATTATTAAACCTAAAATTCGTGGTTTTATTTGTACCACCACTCATCCGGTCGGTTGTGCTGAGAATGTTAACCAACAAATCGCCTATGTTAAGTCTAAAGGCAAAATTGCCAATGGACCGAAAAAAGTCTTAGTAATTGGTGCATCGACTGGCTACGGACTTGCCTCACGAATCACTGCCGCTTTTGGGTCTGACGCTGCAACTATCGGTGTGTTCTTTGAAAAACCAAGTTCAGAAAGCAAAACCGGCACAGCAGGTTGGTATAATTCAGCTGCGTTTGATAAAGCGGCTAAAGCTGCAGGTTTATATGCAAAAAGTATCAATGGCGATGCCTTTTCGAACGAATGCCGTGATACTGTCATTAATTTAATTAAACAAGATCTAGGCCAAATTGATTTAGTCGTGTACTCGTTAGCATCACCGGTGCGTAAAATGCCTGACAGTGGCGAAGTGGTGCGCTCGGTGTTAAAACCAATCGGTCAGTCTTATAAATCAGTTGCCTTAGATACCAATAAAGATGTGTTAATTGAAGCGACAGTTGAACCGGCGAATGAACAAGAGATTGCCGATACCGTTAAAGTCATGGGCGGACAAGATTGGGAACTTTGGATGAAAGCGCTTGCTGATGCAGGCGTGCTTGCTGACAATGCCCAAGCAGTTGCTTATTCTTACATCGGCACTGAATTGACTTGGCCAATTTACTGGCACGGTACACTTGGTAAAGCAAAAGAAGATCTTGATCGCGCTGCGCACATGATTGATAAACATTTATCAGCTAAGCAAGGTCATGCTTATGTTGCGGTGCTTAAATCGGTGGTGACTCAAGCATCATCAGCAATTCCTGTTATGCCATTATACATTGCGATGTCATTTAAAGTGATGAAAGAGATGGGCATTCATGAAGGTTGTATTGAGCAAATTCAACGTATGTTTGCGACCAAACTCTATGTTAATGGCCAAATTGAAACTGATGAAAAGCACCGTTTAAGATTGGATGATTGGGAATTACGCCCTGAAGTGCAAAACGCTTGCCAACAAATCTGGTCTAAAGTCACCGATGATAGTATTTATCAGCTAACGGACTACCAAGGCTATAAAGACGAATTTTTACGTCTGTTTGGTTTTGGTCTTGATGGCGTTGATTATGATGCAGATGTTAATCCTGATGTGCAGTTTGATGTGATTACCCTTAACGGCTAATCCTAATAAAAAAATAGTGCTGATTAAGGCACTATTTTTTTAGTGATGTTTTTACTGAGGCGTTTTACTCAGCTGCTTTAATCGCATATTTAAAATATCGGGTTGAGTGCTGGTTATGGTATTTACCGGCTCAGCGCAACACCAATCCCCAGTCTGTTCGTTCGTTTATTGTAATCGATAAGACTTTCACCATAACCGTTAAAATACTGCACGTAAGCAAATAATCCGGTATCCCATAATGGATAAGTCCAGTCGATTTGAATGGCACCTCGGTTATCATTGAAGCTTAGATTATTACGAATTAATAACCGCACCAAATGCTGCTGATAAGGCACAAAAACAGTCAGATCGCCATAACCTAAATAGTCTTCAATGTCACGGTTATCATCGTGCGCTTTATCTTCGGGAATTCTGTACCAAACACGCGGCACAAGGTAAGTATCATGATATTGAAAGTATCCTTCCAAATATAATCGATTCCATGATCGTGATTTACCTGCATCGTTACCTTGACCATTCGATTCATGTAAAAAACCAAATTGTGTGCCTTTTAAGCTGTTATTGAAGGCTTGACTTGGAATTTGAACATAGATCTCGGGTAAATAGTTAGTTTCTCTAAATGGCGAAGATTCTTCGGTGGTTTGCCACCAGCTACGCTGGGTATAGGCAAAGCCAATACGTTCATCAAAACCAAACTGATCGATAAATACATTCTTTTTGAGACTGAGTTGGAATGTGGTTTCAGTCTGTTTTCGGCCATCATCATGAGATTTAGCATCATAAGTGAGGGGCAAAATATAATTTGAGTGATAAGGTTTGAGACCAAAACTTGAATCTAGCGCTTTAAAAACGATATTACCACTTTGGTAATCTTGAGTGGTCGCAATGCGATCGCTTATCGCGGCTTGATGAGTTTGTTGCGCCACGTTTACCGGCATGGCGCTAGTTGGCGCTGTGGCAATAACGGTATCGGTCTGTTCGGTGAGCGCTGGACTATTTTGAGCAACTAACACGGTTTCTTGGGTTTGTAGTGACAGTTTTGCCGCTGTTTTATACCAGTACAACGCATTTTTGAGATCGTTCTTATTTTCATAAAATTCAGCAAGTTTGTAGGCAGCTTGACTATTTCCTGATTTAGCTTCATCTTCAAGAGTTGCCCCGAATGATGAAAATGAAATCACACTTATTAATGTGATTAACGCAATTTTGTTCAATTTACTGCCCTTAATAATAATGGTAAATCAATAAGCTGTTAGATATTGCCCACTCATAAATGATTAGTGAATCTGAGCCAACGCGATTATAATCAATATTAATCTAGACCAATAGTGATTTATTGGTTTTTTTTATAGTTTATCTATTTTGATTGATTGATTATTCATTGGCTATTGATAATCGTTATCAATAATAGACAAAATGTATATATCTTATCAATCAAGGAAAATTCGTCAATATGTCAACCGCACCAATGAGTTTTAATCAATTATCGTTAAATCCATTATTACTCGATAATTTGCAGGCGATGCAATATAGCGAAATGACGCCGATTCAAGCCTTAGCGTTACCGGCTATTTTAGCGGGTAACGATATTATCGCTAAAGCGAAAACCGGGAGCGGTAAGACTGCCGCATTTGGCTTAGGCGTGTTAAATGCATTGCAAGGGGATAATTATGCGATTCAAGCGTTAGTTATCTGTCCAACGCGAGAACTCGCTGAACAAGTGGCGAATGAATTACGCCGTTTAGCCCGATTAATGAGCAACATTAAAATTCTAACCCTGTGTGGTGGCTCGCCGATTGCGCAGCAATCCCATTCGCTTGAACATGGCGCGCATATTATTGTCGGTACGCCAGGGCGCTTAGTCGATCATCTACAAAAACAGACACTCAAACTCAATCAGTTGCGATTCTTGGTATTAGATGAAGCCGATCGCATGCTCGATATGGGCTTTGAAGAGGATATTACTCGCATTATTGCGCAGCTACCAAAACAGCGGCAAACGCTATTATTCTCGGCGACTTATCTTGAAGATATCGCTAAAATCAGCCAGAAAATTCAACATAATGCAGAGTTTATCGCCGTTGATGAAGTCAATAATCAAATTGCTCAATATTTTTATGAAGTCGATGAATCGCGCCGCGTTGCGACGCTCGCTAAGCTGCTAGCGGAACATCGGCCTAATTCTGCGATTATTTTTTGTAATACCAAGCAGGCTTGCCAAGAAGTGGAACAAGATCTCAATCGACTCGGTTTTAGCGTCATTGCGCTGCATGGTGATTTAGAGCAGCGTGATCGTGAGCAAGTGTTATTGCAATTTACTAATCAAAGTAAAGCGATTTTGGTCGCAACGGATGTGGCAGCTAGAGGATTGGATATTAAAGCGCTTGATTTAGTGATTAATTATCACGTTTCCTATGATCCACAGGTGCATGTGCACCGAGTTGGTCGAACCGGGCGCGCGGGCCAGATTGGTTTGGCACTAACACTCGTTGCCGCAAATGAAATGCCTAGAGCTAATCAACTTGAACAAGCACTTGAGATGAAACTCGATTGGCAACCCCTTGGCAATTTAAATTATGATAAATCGGCCATTGTTGTACCACAAATGCAGACCTTAGTACTAACGATTGGTCGTAAAAATAAAATCAGACCGGGTGATATTTTAGGTGCGCTTACCAAAGATGCTGGATTAGATGGCAGCGTGATCGGTAAAATCATCATTACCGAGCTGTATTCGTATGTCGCTATTAATAAAAAGGCTATCAATAAGGCGTTAAACTACTTTAAACAAGGTAAAATTAAAGGCAAAACGGTGCGAGCACGCGGTTTATAACGCGTGCCATTTGGGGCATTATTTATATAAATAATGTTTAGGAATAATCAAGCCAAACTCTGTGACTAAATGCGATAAATACTCATTGGCAATGATGGCTAAGGCTTGATAAAACGGGCTGATATCGGTTTGTGATAACAGCTCAAGATAGCGGGGTGCCCACGTCATAATGTGGTCACTGATGAGCGTTTTAGCGGCTGCAATTTGTTCGCCTTCAATTAATAAAGCCAGCGCCATTAGCATTAAGCCAAATTGATCTTCCGGTTCATTCATGCCAGTTTGTATTGCAATATGATGTTGGTGTAAAAACTGACGATAACGCAGGGTTGATTCCCCCATTAACAAATTCTCTTTATCAAGATACACCGATCCCCATGGCGGGGCAGGCATAAAGCCTTGTCCTTCAAATAATACCGAATATTGATAGCCAAGCTCAGGATCATTGACGTTGTCTTTTAAACGCTTACACAGCAGATCGATGGTAGCTAGGTTTGACCAGGCAAATAAGCTATCGATCTGCTCAAGCGCCGGTTTAAGATCGGTGGTCACTGCTGAATCTGGTGTATAGTAAAAAAAAGCGCCGAGTAGCCGGGCGGGAAGATTAAGGGTATTGATATCCAGACTCATATTTGATTACTCAATATATTGATTATGATGTTGATATTATGGCATAAACGTAAAAAAAAATCGTGAACAGAAATGATTTCATTCACGATTTTTGATCGTAGTTGTCACCGTTGCTCGTTTAATTACATCGGAATTGCCCAAAGATTATAAAAGGCGATACGACCACATAACTCGCCAGCCAGTGCTAAGATTAATGATAAGATATAAATACCTGACGCTTTATTGACTTTGAGTAGTGCAACAAAGGTAATGAGTAAAGCCAGGGCTAATAATCCGCATTGTAGATACCAAAAGCTATGCTGCGCTAACGCTAAATCAGGGGTAATTTGGCTGACAAAACCAATATACGATAATTTGGTGATAAGCACAGCCGCAATGCCGACAATAAAGAAGATAAAGCCGCTGCGCCGCAGGCCAAATGGTATCACTAGTGCGCCACCTAAAATCAACATTGAGGTGTACATCTGCATAGCGGTATACGGCGTATCCCAATTTTTAACCGTTGGTAGCATATACGTTGCCACTATCATCCAGACAAAGAACACACTGACGATCACTTGTAGTGCGGCAAGCAGCTTAGTGATAGCAGGTATTTGGTTGAGTTTAAGGACGATTTTTTTCAGCCAAGCGAATTTATTGCCGCGATTGGGTGGCGTAAAATAGGCGTGCAGTACATTGACAAAGGTGATACCAAATAGCACACCGAATGAAAAAATCTCGTTACTCATGGGAGAGCGGCCAATACCAAAAATGACATTCAATGCGCGTAAAGGATGGCCTAAATGCAAAGAGGCAATGCCCATACCGATTGCCATAATAATCAATGCCGCAATATTAATACGTTCAATTTTGATTAATCGTTGCGGTTCTTGGCTAATTAGATAGCATAATCCGGCGATAAGGACTGCGCCAGCGCCCATTTGACCAAAGATGGTAAAAAATACTAATGGTAATTCATGCATCGTTACACTTCCTCTGGGTTGAGTACGCGGCCAACCGTATCACCGCTGGGTTTAGCGTGCGCGTGAACATTAATCACGATATTTGGCTTGGTCAGTGAGGATTGAGGCAATGGCGCAATATCACGCTCATGACCATATTTTTCACGTAATACCGTGATATCATCAAACTCAAGGGCGCGCTGTGGGCATGAGTCAACGCAGACGGGCTTAAGTCCTTCGCTGACGCGTTCATAACAGCCGTCGCATTTTGACATCACTCGTTTTTGATGATCAAATTGTGGTGCGCCATAAGGGCAACGCATTTCACAGTAGCGGCAACCAATGCACACATCTTGATTGACGACCACTAAACCATCTTCAGTGCGTTTATGCATCGCACCCGTTGGGCAGCCATGGACACAAGTGGGTTCATCACAATGATTACATGACACGGATAAGTAGTAAGCAAAGGTATCATTTTGCCATAATCCATTGACTTGTTGCCAATCACCACCACCATATTCATAGACACGGCGGAATTTTGGGCCGATATCCAGATCTTTCTCATCCTTACAGCTTACCTGACATGTTTTGCAGCCGGTGCACTTAGCGGAGTTGATATAAAAACCGTATTGCATATTTATTTAAACCTCTTCTATAGGGATAGTGATTTAATTTCAACTAAATTGGTATGTTGTGGATTGCCTTTAGCTAAAACCGTTGGGCGCTGGGAAGTCAGACGATTGATACAACCACCGATATCCACTCCTTCTTTATTGGTTTTTGCCCAAGCACCTTGTGGCACCGCAAGCACACCGGGAATCACTCGTGGCGTGACTTTAGCAGGTAAATAGATGCGGCCACGGTCGTTATAAATTTCAACTAATTGTCCATGCGCAATGTTGCGAGGTTTGGCATCTACCGGATTAATCCATACCGCATCGGCTGACGCTTCTTTTAATTGCGGTAAATTGGCATAACTTGAGTGACAGTGTCCTTTGGTATGATAGCCAGTGAGTTGTAGCGGATACTTGGCTAAGCCCGCGCTATCTTCAACGCCTTCAATTGCTGGTAAGTAGGCTGGAATCGGGTACAGCTTATCTTGTTCATCGAGTTCCCACTCTTTAGCAATATTGGCTAAGGTTTCTGAATAGAGCTCGATTTTACCTGATGGCGTATTTAATGGATTATTGATCGGATCATCGCGGAAGTCTTTTAGCGCGACATACTTATCACTATCGGCAATACGTCTATCGATCACGCCTTTACCCTCTGTTTGTGCAAATGTCGGTAAATTAGGATTGATCTCACGTGTTTTCTCATAGCAAGTTTCGATCCATTGCTGATAGGTTTTACCGCCAGTAAACTCATCTTTTACCCCGAGTTTTTCGGCAATTTCAGCAAGAACATCATAAGTGACCCGATTTTCCCATAGCGGTTCAATCGCGGCTTGCATTCGAATTAAATAGTGATAGGCACCAGATTGGTAAGAGTTATTGATTAAATCACTGGTTTCAACACCTGATACATCCGGTAGCAATAAATCAGCATATTTCGCAGATGCAGTCATGTGCGTATCCCAGACAAGAATAAATTCACATTTTGATTCGTCAGCTAAAATTTGGTGAGTTTTATTTAAGTCAGAATGCTGATTACCAATCACGTTACTGGCATAATTCCATAAAAACTTGATACCGACATCGAGCTTATCTTTCCCCTTAATAAAGGCATTTTTAGCGGTTAAGTTTTCACCATCCTCAATCGCTTTAGTCCATAAAAAGACCGGAATAGTGACTTTAACCGGGTTTGACGTTGGCATGCCGGCAACCGGGTAAGGAACACTGCCTCCCCATGTACCAATGTTGGTACCAAGGCGACCAAAGTGACCGGTAATAATTGGCAAAGCCATAATCGCACGGGCGGCATGTTCGCCCGTTTGAGTTCTTTGTACGCCCCAGCCTTGTGAAATCCAAGCTGCATTGGCTGTCGCAAGCTCAAGCGCTAATTGGCGGATTCGATCAGCTGGAATACCGGTTAATTGCGCCGCCCATTCAGGTGTTTTAGCGGTGTTATCTTCACCCAAGCCCAGTAAATAAGACTTATAGTCACTGTGCGCTGGCGCATTTTGCGGTAGTGTTTTTTCATCCCAACCCACGCAGTAGGTCGCCAGCATTGCTTCATCAATTAAGTTTTGCTCAATAAAGGTATAACCAATTGCCGCAACTAACGCGGCATCAGTGCCAGGCTTAATTGGAATCCACTCAGCATCATAAGCCACAACGCTATCATTACAACGCGGATCAATGATAATCACTTTGGCCTTACTTTGGGCTAAAGCGTGGTACAGCTCGGTGACCTGTCCCCCGCCAGACATACGGGTTTCCGCGATATTTTGTCCAAACATCACTACTAAGTCAGAATGCTTGATTTGATCTAATAATGATTGCAGCTGTGTACCATAATTATTATTGGTTGGGCCAAATAAGTAAGGCTGAATGGTCATAATCTGAGCATCAGAATAGGTGCCGTGATAATCAACAAATCCACCGAGTGAATTGAGTAGACGTTTGCTTGCGGTGCGGCCACTTAAATTCGCGCCAGTGGTTCCTGAACCATATTGGAAAAAAATTGATTCATTACCATAAGTATTAATGGTGTATTGTAGTTTCTCGGCGAGCAAAGTGGTCGCCTCATCCCAAGAAATACGTTTAAATTTACCTTCACCGCGTTGACCTACTCGCACCATCGGGTATTTTAGTCGCTCTGGATTATAGGTACGCCAGCGCACTGAACGGCCGCGTAAACAAGGGCGAATTTGATGCTCACCAAATACGGCATCATTGATGCCATCTTCCGATGATATTTTAGTAATAATGCCATCTTTAACATGTACTTTTAATGGGCAACGGCTACCGCAGTTGACAAGGCAGGCACTGTAGCTGATTGTTTCTTGATTTATTGCGGCAAATGCTTCATTTGAGGGTTGCTCTGTTTGGGCATAAGCAAGGGGCATATTGAACTTATTAATCAGCGCGGCTGTCCCTCCGACTACCAGAGACCGCTGCAAAAAGCGCCGACGACTCGCATTTTGGGGGCTATTGTTATTATCCATTTGTCCTATAGTCCTATTTTTAATGTGGAATTAGCAATATGATAAACTGAAATCAAAATTGAGAAAATAGAAAAGTTAACCAATTGAAATTATTTTAATTTAATAGAAATGGGAATCATTTTTATTAAACTAAAACGCAATATGGATCGCTAAAGTGTTTAATAGGGGTGACACAATGTAGGAGACGGTTAATTTTGTAGATATCAGCTGAGCACGATACCTAAACAATACAGCACGTTAGTGAGCATCGCCAGTTTTACGGTGCTAAATAGTAGCGGCGCGATCGCGCTGGTACTTCGGTATTTGAATACCGCATGGATTTGCATCGCGGCAAGGGGCGCTACAATCACAAACAGATAGCTCCAGATTGTTTGCAGATAAGAGAAAGAAAAATGCGCTAATAAACAAAAGGCTAAAATCAGCAACAGTGCATGGTAATAGCAGCCTGCTTTATCTCCGATTAACACAATCAACGTGCGTTTATTATTTAATTGATCGCTATGGACATCGCGTAAATTATTAATATTGAGCACTGCGACCGATAATAGTCCGCAACCAATTGCCGGATAAAATAATAACCAGTCGATCTGTTTATTTTGTAAGTAGTAGCTGCCGAGAATACTCACTAAACCAAAAAAAATCAGCACAGATAAGTCACCAAGGCCTATATAACCATACGGTTTTTTACCAATGGTGTAGGTTATCGCGGCGATAATTGAGCAGCAGCCGAGTAAAATAAATTGACCAAATTCGATATAAGAGTCGCAGGCCAAACTCAATAAAGCAAAGCCACTGATTAAACATAAAATAATATTAATAATGATCGCTTGGCGTAGTTGTTTGAGAGTAATAAGCCCTTGTTGAATACCGCGTAGTGGGCCGAGCCGATCATGTTTATCGGCCCCTTTTATCGCATCGCCATAGTCATTGGCAAGATTCGACAAAATCTGTAATAGTGACGCAGTGAGTAAGGTCAGTAGCATAATCCATAGATTACAATGTCCATGCCAATACGCTAAGGCGTTGCCAACTAAGATGGTTGATAAAGCTAATGGAAGGGTTTTTAAGCGTAGACTTTCTATCCAGGGTACCAGTTTCATTTATTACTACTATAGATATTAATATGGTCATATAAGAATTTTCAGATAATAACAGGAATAAATCGACTATTCACTGCTTTTTGATAGGCATGACGTTTTATCACGACTCTTTAGGTTATTTTTACTCCAATTTATTACTTTTAACTCAACAAATACTTCTGCATTACGCTTAATCTGTATTATACTAGTCAACTATTCTCGTTATTATAAGTTAAGTAACTCGCTTAAGAGTCGATATCATAGGTCATATTACATGAAAAAAATCATTATTGTTGGTGGTGGTGCAGGTGGATTAGAACTTGTAACTCGCTTAGGCAATACACTAGGGCGTAAAAAACGAGCTCAAATTACACTTGTAGATCAAAACACCGTTCATCTTTGGAAACCGTTGCTACATGAAATTGCAACTGGTGCACTTAATGATCAAGTCGATCATATTAGTTATCAAGCCCACGCGTTACGCCATCACTTTACGTTTAAACACGCGACATTACTCAATATCGATCGTGATAACAAGCGTATTTTAGTCTCTGATGCTGATTTGATTGCACTTGGCTGTGAACAAACGCAAGTTGAGCTGGAGTATGATGCACTGGTGATTGCTGTTGGGAGTACATCTAATGATTTTGGTACCCCGGGCGTAAAAGAGCATGCTATTTTTCTCGATGATCAAAACAGCGCCATCGCTTTACGTCAGACATTACTTTCAACGTTTATCGGTTTCAATGCAAATTATGATTGTCAAAGCGCTGCTGATAAAGTAAAAATTGCCATTGTTGGTGGTGGCGCAACGGGGATTGAGCTCGCTTCAGAATTGCCACATATGATCAAAACATTAAATGCGCACGGTTATGCTAACCTAGGTACGCAGATGTTAGATATTACGCTAGTTGAAGCCGCTGATCGCATTTTACCGGCTTTACCTGAAAAAGTGTCCGCAGGTATTACTCAGTCGTTACAAAACATAGGTGTAAAAGTTCTGACTAAAACCATGATTGTTAAAGCGGATGAGCTCGGTCTGTATCCAAAAGAAGGTGAGGTGATTAACGCTGATATTATCGTTTGGGCAGCAGGTGTTAAAGCGCCTGATTTCTTAAATAATATTGCAGGACTTGAAACAACGCGAAATAATCAGCTCATAATCAAAACCACCTTACAAACAACGCGCGATGACGCAATTTTTGTCATTGGTGACTGTGCTTCTTGCAAGCAAGAAAATGGTCAATTAGTTACGCCAACCGCTCAAGCAGCGCATCAGATGGTCAGCGTTTGTGCTTACAACATTGAAAAATCAATGCAGGATCTACCGCTGAAGAAATTCAAATACAATGACAAAGGGATCATTATTTCGTTACAAGATACAGCACAAGGCGTTGTTACTATGGTTGCCGGTAAAAAATTATATGCTAAAGGCCAATTTGCGATGTTAATCCACCGAGTACTGTATCGTTTGCATTTAGGATTTGTGTTGGGCATTATCGGCTGCGTTCGTTTTACCTTAGCAACGCGAGTAGTCAAACGCGTTAAATCGACGTTACAGCTTGATAAAAAATAACGTTAACTCCATGATTGATAAAAGAGCGCAATGATTGCGCTCTTTTTTTATGCCGATTGTTGAGCGGATTAGGCAAAAAATTGCCACAATTGTATCTAGTTACACTGGCGTACTCGGTATAGACTAGTGATTATCAAATAGCGGTCTCTATTATTTGAGGCTGCTAGAATTCATTAATCAATAGGGAGAAGCGAAATGGCAATTAATGTGTTAGGGTATGGTGTGTTACAATCGAAAACTCCATTAGCACCATATCAATTCAAACGTCGTGAGCCACGTGCAGATGATGTTGTAATTGAAATTTTATACTGTGGTGTATGTCACTCTGATTTACATCATGTCTATGGCGATTGGCCAAGTCGTTATCCATTAGTTCCCGGTCATGAGGTGATTGGTCGCGTGATTCAAGTCGGTGACAATGTCACAAAATTTAAAGTGGGTGATCATGCTGGTGTCGGCTGTATGGTTGACTCTTGCCAGCATTGCCAACCTTGTCAGCACGGACTTGAGCAGTATTGTGAAGCAGGTAATACCTTAACCTATAACGATCATGATCGTCATGACCACATGCCAACATTTGGTGGTTACTCTGAAAAAATCATTGTGACGGAAAAGTTTGCATTAAAAATTGCGCCTAACATGGACCTAAAAAGCGCAGCGCCGTTACTGTGTGCCGGCATTACCACATGGTCACCGTTACGGCATTGGCAAGTGAATGAAAGCAGCCGAGTTGCTGTTGTTGGTCTTGGCGGACTAGGTCATATGGCGATAAAGTTGGCCAAAGGGCTCGGGGCTGAGGTCACGCTGTTTACGCGCTCAAAAGGTAAAGAGCTCGATGCAAAACGCTTAGGTGCTGATCACATCGTCTTATCTACCGATGCGCGGCAAATGGATGCAGTAAAAGGGCGGTTTGATCTTATTATCGATACTGTGCCAACGATTCATGATATCAATCCTTATGTCAATACCTTAGCATTAAATGGCACGCATGTTTTGGTCGGTTACCTTGGCGATCTCGATCCATTTTTAAATACCTTACCATTAATTATGGGACGAAAATCGGTTGCAGGATCGGTGATAGGTGGAATTGCAGAAACTCAGGAAATGCTTGATTTTTGTGCAGAGCATCATATTACTTGTGATATTGAGATGATCGATATTCAATATATCAATCAAGCTTATGAACGTATGCTTAAAAGTGATGTTAAATACCGTTTTGTCATCGATATGGCTTCGTTAAAACAAAACAAATAGCTAATTGAATCATCTGCTTAACGGGTGATGCATTATTTATGCTTGATATTACAAGTTGATGGTTAATTGAGTCGATAGATATTTACCGTTAAATAACATCATTAAAATGTTGCCCAAATATCACTAACGCCAGATAATCTGGCGTTAGTTTTTTTAGTTAGGCTAATGGCGGTATTAGCGCTTATCGATTTTAGCCGTAAGCTGACAGATTAACTCAGTCAGTTGATAGCTTTTGATAAAAGACTGCATTGGTAAAAACTCAAAATAGGCGTGAAAGTTATGCGCACCGGTAAAGTAGTTCGGCGTAAAAATGCCGCGAGCAGAGAGAGCCGAACCATCAGTACCTCCGCGCATTGCCAAGACTTTAGGGGTAATGGATAATGACTCCATCGCGTTAAAAATCAAATCAATTGCCGTGCGGTCTTGACCTACTGAATCGTGGATATTGCTATAGACATCGGTAATTTGATAGTCAATTTTGGCCTTGGGGTGGCGCGCCGCGATTAAGCTCACCACTTCACCAATATAGCGTTTGCGTGCTTCATAACTGGCTTTATCAAAATCACGAATCGAGAGTTTAATTTCCGCTGAATCAGGGTTACCGTGTAAATCGGTCACATAAAAATACCCTTCACGTCCTTCGGTGTGCTCTGGCGTGTCCTGTCTGTCAAAGCAGCTAATAATGTCATGAGCGACACGTAGCGGATTGACTAGCACATTTTTGGCTGACATAGGATGGGCGGTGACGCCTTTAATTTTGATGCTAACAGAAGCGGCATTAAAGGTTTCATATACCACTTCACCTAACTGACAGCAATCGATTGTGTAAGCAAAATCGACCGGGAAGCGTGTTAAATCCATGACTTTAGCGCCGCGCAGGCCGATCTCTTCATCGGGCACAAAGGCTACATAGATATCGCCATATTGCGCTGGATTTTGGCTAACGTGCTGCATCAATGTCATAATCACACTGACGGCGGCTTTATTATCGGCGCCAAGGACGCTAGTGCCATCGCTAAAAATAATATCATCACCGACATAGGCTTTTATCTCAGGGCGATCAGACACTCTAAGCCAAATATCTTGCTCGGCATTGAGGCACACATCATCACCGGTAAAGTGCTTTATTTGTGGTTTAATATCGGGGGAAAGACCAACATCGACCGTATCAAGGTGGGCAACAAAGCCAATTTTAGGGGCACTTGGATGCTGACCTTTGACATGAGCGATAAGCACGCTGTGCTCATCTAAATGGATATCGTCGATGCCCATATCACTCAGTTCGCTAGCGAGTAGTTTTGCTAACGTACGTTGTCCTTGCGTACTGGGAACGGCCGCGTTCGCAGCGCAACTTTGCGAGGTTACCGCCACATAGCGAAAAAAACGTTGTTGTAATTGTTGTGCTATTGATTGCATAGAAACCTCATTTTAGGGTGTTGGTGGAACGCTGTAGGTATAACTACTGTCAAAGCCAATTGGAATCTCAAATCCCCAATAAATAAATAGGGTTGCGACCAAGACTAACCAGATCCCAATCGAGAAGGGAATCATCATCGAGCACAGGGTGCCGACCCCAGCTTTGGAGCAGTATTTATGACAATAAGACAAAATCAAAGGGTAAAATGGAAACATCGGCGTACTAATATTCACCGCTGCGCTGATACGAAACGATGCTTGAGTTAATTCGGGTGATAAGCCAACCGCCATTAACATTGGCACCATAACCGGCGCCATAATTGCCCATTTTGAGGTTGCTGAGGTAATAATTAAGTTGATACATGATGATAACAAAATCATACCAATAATGGTTAACCAAGCTGGCATGCTTAGTGAGCGCAATAGATCAGCGCCGGCAATCGAAATTAACGTACCGATATTAGAGTGGCCAAATGAGTACAAAAATTGCGCTGCGATAAAACAGAACACAATAAATGAAATCAGCGATTTAGTAATGTTTTCCATTGAACTGGTGACATCTTTTGACGATTTAAATGTACCGGCAACAAAACCATATACTAAGCCTGGCACCGCAAAAAAGATAAATAGCAGTGGTACAATCGCTTGCATAACTGGCGCTGCCGAACTGGTTAAGCTGCCATTAGGTGCGCGGAACGGTGAACTATCTGGGTATAATAAAATCGCTAGTAAGGCAATCAAACCGATAATGGTAAAACCAGCCCAGCGAAAGCCTTTGGCTTCACTTGGTGAAATCTGATTTATATTGTCAGCTTGATCAACTTGACAATCAATCGGGCAGGTTTTATTTAACCAAGGCTCGACGATTTTTTCGGTCACAAACCAACAGACTAAAATCACACCAAACGTACCGCCAAGGCTAAAAAAGTAGTTACACAGTACATTGACGCTATAACTCGGATCAAGTAAGTGAGCGGCTTTTTCTGTGAAACTTTGTAAAATAGGATCGATTTGAGAGGGGGTATAGCTGGCGGTAAAACCACCGGCTAAACCCGCAAATGCCGTGGCAATGCCGGCTAATGGGTGACGTCCGCTCGCATAAAACATCAACGCCGAAACGGGCATTAAAATCACATAAGCAGAATCTGAAACGACATGGGCAACCACACCGACAAAGGCAACGGTTGGGGTTAACATTTTAGGTGAAATAAAGCTGAGCATTTTTTTAAGTGCAGTATTAATAAAACCACTGCCTTCAGCAATACCAATACCTAACGTTGCGACAATAGTGATACTCAGCGGTGGAAAGGTAATAAAATTACCGACCATTTTGGTTAAAAATGTCACAATCTCATCGTAATTAAACATATTAACAACGACGATGTTCTCTTTAGTGAGCGGATTGACGTAGTCAAATTGAACAAAGGATAATAATAACGAGAGAATCCAGCAAATAATTAAGGCGTACAAAAAAAGCATCGTAATGCTTGGCATGGCATTACCAACTCGTTCAATACGATTTAAAAATCCCTTATTTGGGCTAATACTATCAGCCATGATAGACCTATTCCTATTATAATAAATTTAAACGTTGGGGTATTTTATACGATAAAATAAAACATACAAATCTTATCATTTTGATTCAATGGATTTATTTTATTAGTCAGATACTCTCGGCGTTGACAATTCATCTTGTCGAATAGACTTTAATACTAAGCTGCCAAGTATCGCCATGCTACCGCCAATTAGGGTTTCGTACACACGTGAGTAAGGTAATAAGTAGGTGGGGTCTCGCCAGAATTCGGCTTCTTCAATCAGTAATAATACAAAAACGGTAATGGCAAAGGTTTTGAGAAGATAGTTTAATTGCAAAAATGTCGGCATTACAAAGATCACAATGGCAATTAACGCAATATCAAGAGCGGCGATTTTTAATAACAGCAAATGAAATAGCGCAAAAATCAATAATGCGCCGAAAACACAGCCCAAAAAACGTGATAAGGTGGTTTTGATAACGCTAACCTCGAGTGGACGCAGTAACACCACAAAGGTCAGTGGTGCCCAGTACACGCGGTATAAATCAAAGTAATCGGGAATTGCTAAACTCAAAAAGAGAAACAGGCTATAGATAAATGCCCGCAGTGCCAAGCGCTGATCACTCAGATAGAGATTTTTGGAAAATAAGCCATTCTTAAAGGCGCTGCTGTCATATTTTTTATGCTTTAAGATTGAGAGCATAAGCAAACTAATACTAATACCGGTTAAATAAGCCAGTGGCAAATCCGGACTGACGGAGGGTAAGGTAGTACCCATGCAAGCAAAGATCACAAAAAACGGCACAATGCGATCGACAAACACATCCTTATTGAAGCTGACATAGTAAAAGTAAGAAAAGATAAAAAGAAACAGATAAAATGGCACCGATAATTTTAATAAAAAACCAATCCCGCCACCGACCAGAATCAACGACAATAAAAAACCGATATAAAAAATATTGTTACTCTCTTCTTTAGCATGGTAAACAATATTGGTAAAAAATACCGTCAGCACGCCAAACATCGCACCGGTTATGCCAAATAGGCTGTAACAGATGGCAGAATTGATCAGCGCAGTGATAAAAAATACGCAGTTATCTTGTAAATGAATTGTTGGTAGAGTGGGGGTCAATTTTATCATTAGGCAGTTAAATTGCATTAAATCAGTGATGTTACGTCGGATTATAGCATAAATTACACACTAAAAATGTATCCCGATACGCTGTGTTAAGATTCGCATAATCAAGGACCATCGTGGGTAAGTTTAAGCGGGGCTGCGGAGTAAATCTGTTTGTTATAAAATCAGTATTTTTTATGATTTATCATCATATTAGCATGTAAGTGAAAAGTTGCATTAATGTTAATATCTTTAATTTATTTTGATTATTCAAAGAAGATAATAAAATCTTGTCGACATTTTTTTTCAGCTAATTTACAATCCCGCCAAATGATAATAAATTGTAAAGATATTGTGAAGAAAAAAATAATTTTTGCTCAATTAGCCATTAATCTATTGGTCGGGGGGTACGTTGCCAGTGCTAAAGCTGAACCGACCTTGACCGGCCAAGATCAAGCTATTAGCGATCAGCAGCTGATTTATCAGCAAGAGCGGCAAAAAGCCATGGAGCAAGCATTATCAAGCCAAGCGCCTGATATTCGTTTGCTGCCTCCTTTGCAGCGCACGCACACCATTGCATTTCCTGACGAGTTGCTCTGCTTTCCGATTGAGAAAGTTGAATTGATTGGCCGCGATCAGCTGCCTTATGTGATGCCGCTGTACGATCTTTCTCAGCAAGCACAAGGTCGCTGCTTAGGTGGTGAAGGGATTAATTTGCTGATGAGTGAACTGCAAAATCGTATTATTAGCTATGGTTATATTACTACCCGCGTGGTAGCCCCTGAACAGGATTTAACCTTGGGTAAATTATCGTTGTTATTGGTAAAAGGCACGGTAAGAAATGTCTATTATGCTGAAGGGAGCGATACCCATTCTAGTCTGCAAAGCGCCTTGCCGGTCACTAAAGGCAAGATTCTTAACCTACGTGATATTGAGCAAGGGCTAGAGAATTTGCAGCGTATACCAACCGTTAGCGCACAAATGCAATTAGTCCCGGGTGATGAAGTGGGCGAGAGTGATATTGTTATCACCCGTAATCAATCAAAATTTTGGCGCGTTGGGATTTCGCTTGATGACTCCGGCACTAAAGATACCGGGCGTTATCAGGGCGGCTTAACGCTGTATCTGGATAACCCATTAGGGATGAGTGATTCTTTTTACCTATCCGGTGGTCATGATCTCGATGGCGATAGCCAGTATGGTTCAAAAAACTATCTGTTTTCGTACTCGGTGCCAATGGGGTATTGGTTATTGAATACGTCACTGAGCAGTAACACCTATCACCAAACGGTTGCTGGTGATCCGAGTTATGAATACAGTGGCCGCAGTCGCAATACTAATTTTCAATTGAGCAGGGTTATTCACCGCAATGAAGCACAAAAAACCACACTCAGTTTTGGGGTTAATTTAAAAGAATCGCGCAACTACGTTGATGATACTGAACTTGACGTGCAGCACCGTAAGACCACCAGCTGGGTGCTAGGGATTAATCATCGTCACTATTTTGATAGCATCACCGTTGATGTTGGCGCAACCTATAATAAAGGGGTGCGTTGGTTTGGCGCAGAAAAAGCACCTGAAGAGTATAGCGGTTATGGCACAGCGCTATCTGATATTTTTAATCTGAGTTTATCAGTTGCCGCGCCTTTCCAGATTGCTGAGCAGCGCTTTCGTTATAATTTAGATTATCAAAGCCAGTTTACTCGCGGCGGTGACTTAACGCCACCGGAGCGCTTTTCGATTGGTAGCCGCTGGACGGTACGCGGCTTTGATGGTGAACTGACACTAAGCGCCGATAATGGCTGGTTTGTACGCAATGATTTATCTTGGACCACGCCACTCGATAACGAGCTCTATTTAGGATTTGATGTCGGTGAGGTCTCGGGCGCAAACTCTGGTTATTTACTGGGTAAACGTTTAGCCGGAGCGGCGCTAGGCTTACGCGGCACGCTATGGGGGGTGTATTACGACGGCTTTGCCGCCGTGCCAGTCCACAAACCCGATGGCTTTAAAACTGACGATGTGACATTAGGATTTAATCTCAATTGGAGTTATTAATCCGGCGAATGAAGCAGCCAACTGATGATATGAATAATAATCAATAATATTGAATGAAGATTTGAATAATAAGGTTAATTATGAACAAGCATTTTTATCGAATAGTATTTAATAAAGCGCGTGGTATGCTGATGGTGGTGGCTGACATCGTTAAAAGTCATCAAGGTAGCGGGCGCACGACACAAAAAGCACAAGCGATAAAACCAGACTCAAGCAAAGCGAGCAAAATCGCGCTCAATGGTATCACATTGGGTACTTATTTAGCTTTTGGTTGGGTCAGCTTAGTTCAGCCAGCGCAGGCTAATACGATTGTGGTTGATCAAAATGCGGATAAATCACAGCGGCCAATTGTGACCACCACAGCTAATGGTGTGACGCAAATCAATATTCAAACGCCGACCAAAGGCGGCGTGTCGCATAACAAATACACCCAGTTTGATGTAACTGAAAAGGGCGTGATTTTAAATAACAGTGCGCAAATGTCACAAACTGAGCTAGCGGGTTATGTTAAGGGTAATGATTTATTAACTTCAACTGGTGGTGCTAAGCTGATTCTTAATGAGATTAATGCCAAAAATGCTAGCCAGCTTAATGGCTATATTGAAGTTGCCGGTCAAAAGGCACAAGTTGTTATCGCTAATGCGGCCGGTATTACCTGTAATGGCTGTGGCTTTATTAATGCTGATAGAGCAACGCTAACCACCGGTAAACCTATCATGGAAAATGGCCAGTTAAAAGGCTATTTAGTTGAGCAAGGTCAGATCGCCATTAATGGCAAAGGCCTTGATAGTTCTCGGCAAAGCTATACTGATTTAATTGCGCGCACGGTATCGATTAACACCAGTTTATGGGGCAATGATGTGAGCGTGGTTGCCGGTAAAAACCGTGTGAGTGGCGATTTAAAGCAGATTGATAAACTGAGCGGTGATGATAACGACAAACCGCAACTGGCAATTGATGTGGCCGCCTTAGGCGGCATGTACGCTGGCAAAATTCAAATGATCGGTACCGAAAGTGGTGTGGGTGTGCATAATGCCGGTAACCTTGGTGCCAGTGCCGGCGGCATTACCATTACTGCTGACGGTAAGATTGTCAATAGCGGCGCGATTCAAGCTAAGCAAGATATACAATTAAGTAGCCAGCAAGATATTGATAATCAAAAACAAATTTACAGTAAGCAAAACGTTCAGTTAGTTAGTCATAAAAGTATTCAAAATACGGGTACGATTGTTGCGCAAAATAATATTGGCCTACAAGCCACAGAGTCGATTAATCATAGCAAGTCTAGCTTAGTGGCAGCTGGTGTTGATGAAAGTGGTAAATTAACTCAGCAGGGTAAAATTACTGCGCAAGGACAGGATATCGCTTTACTGGGTAAAACGTTAGCAACAAGCAATGTCGCCATTACCGCTGATCAATCGATTGATTTAAATCAAAGTACGTTAGTGGGTGGAAAAGTTGATATTAGCGCCATTGATGTGTCGATAGAATCGACTGTTATCAATAGCTCGGACTCACTTAATCTTGATGCTGAAAAGACAATCAATTCCTCTAACTCCGCTATTGCAAGCCAAGGCGATATTAGGGTTAATGCGACTGATATCCTTAATGACGATAGTACCTGGAATGCCCAGAAAAATGTTTCATTGAGTGCTGAGACCATTAATAACCAGAATACAAATATGGTTGCGTTTGGATCTATGACACAGACTGCTCAGGCAGAGCTGAATAATCAGGGCAGTAAGTTAAGTGCTAAAGGTGATATTAATCAAACCGCCAGTACCATTAATAATCAAGGTAGTGAACTATTATCCGAGCAAGCGATTCATCTAAATGCAAAGCAGATAGACAATGAACGTGCAACAATAAAAGCGCAGGGAATGGTGATTGAGCATGCTACTGATACTTTAAACAATCAATCATCCAACTTAGTTTCAGCTCAAGGTGTGACGCTGACAGCCAATGAGTTAATCATGAACCAAAGTCATATTACCTCTAATGGTTTAACTCATATTACCGCTAAGCAAATTGATAATGAAAATGCGGTGCTTTTAGGTGATGACATTACCATTGAGGCTGATTCACTGAGTGGTGGAGGTTCATTATCGGCCAGCAATAATATCGAACTTTCCTTAAAAAATGATTTTAATAATCAGGGTGAAATTAGTGCGAATAATGGGTTAGTAATTACGACAGAAAAGTCCATTACCAATAATAATAAATTGGTGGCGGGCAAGAGTGCGACAATAAATAGCAGTGAGTTGGTTAATCAGCAAGGTGCTGAAATTAGTGCCGATAATTTGATCCTTAATCACAATAATATAGAAAACCAAGGCCTAATTGATGGTGAAAATGTCAAAATTACCAGCCAGCAGCTTAATAATAATCATTCAGGTCGAATCTATGGTACTGATTTAGTTATTACCGCGCAAACGCTGAATAATATTGGCAATGAAACTCAGGCGCCGGTTATTGCCGCACGTAATAATTTTAACCTCGCAGTTGGGACGTTGAATAATGAAACGCATAGCGTGTTAATGAGCCTTGGCAATTTCACAATTGGTGGACAACTTGATGAAAGCGGTAAGGTTGTCGGGAGTGCTCAAACGATTAATAATCACTCCTCAACAATTGAAGCGCAAGGTGACTTAATCATTACCGCTCATGTTTTAAATAATATCAACGACAATATTAAGACAGAAGAAGTGTTGGTTGATAATAAAGATGTCAATGAATGGTCCTTTATTACAGCCCCCGATATTCGCTTCGATAATAAGGATATTACGGAATATTGTGTCGGCTGTGGTGGCTCAACGAACTATCGAGAGCTCAAAGTACTTGCCACTGGGCAAAAGGGCTCTAAATATAATCATTATATTTACACTCAAAAAACCTATGAGACTCAGGTCGTTGAAACCGACCCGAGTAAGATTATCAGTGGTGGCAATTTAACGCTAATCACCGATAAAATCTTAAATGATAATAGTCATATCAATGCCGGTCGTCAGCTTACCTTACAAGGCGAGCTGGAAAATAAAACTGTCGATTCAATTCAGCGTATTGTGAACTCGGGTACACGTGCTTATCGATACGATTATTATTCTAAAAAAGGACGTCATTATAGTCGAATTGAAACATACGCATATAATCCACTTGACGAAATCACGGCAATTGATTTAGGCCTGTCGAGTATTAAAGATAATACATCAATTGAAAGTAGTTCGGTTGATTTAAGTGGTCGCAGTGATATTGATAATGCCACTATTGGTAAGCAAACGGTGAACGTTGACACAGTTAGTACCGTGCTACCTAATACCTCTCTACCGAATAACAGCCTTTATACGGTCAATAAAGATACTGATAAAAATTATTTGATTGAAACCGATCCACGTTTCACGAATAAAAAGAATTGGCTGAGTTCTGACTATATGTTTGAGCAGCTAAAAGCCGATCCGAATAATCTTCAAAAACGCTTAGGTGATGGTTACTACGAACAGCAATTAATTAAGGATCAAGTTACTGCATTAACTGGGCAGCGTTATTTAGGCAATTACAGTAGCGATCTAGAGCAGTATCAAGCCTTGATGAATCAAGGGGTTGAATTTGCTAACCGTTACGGACTGACTATTGGTGTTGAGTTGTCTGACGCGCAGATGAAAGCCTTGACGACCGATATTGTTTGGATGGTGAGTAAAACGGTCAACATTGATGGACAAGATGTCGAGGTTTTAGTGCCACAGGTTTATGTGGTTAACCGGCCTGAGGTCAGTAGCGCAGGAGCGCTGGTCTCGGGTAAAAATGCTATCTTAACTAGCCAAGGTGATATTAAATCATCAGGCGCGATTGTGGCTAAAGATCAATTAGTGATTTCAGCTAATAATATTCAAAATCAGGGGGCAATACAAGGTGGCAGCGTCGCAATTACTGCGGTGGACTCGATTTTATCTAATGGTAGCATTTCAGCTGATTCCGCATTAACGCTCTCTGCGGGTAATGATGTGAATCTTATTAGTACGACTAGAACACAAGAACGCCAGACATCGCAAGGCCATGATATTCAAACTGTCATCGACAAGACATCAACGGTTAATGTAAAACAGGGGGATATGGTCATTCAGGCTGGTAATGATATTAATACTGCCGGCGCCTTACTCATTAATCAAGCTAAAGATGGCAATATCACTCTTAATGCCGGTAACAATCTGAATTTATCCTCGGTAACTACGCGAGATAAAATAGAGTACATCGCTAGCGACACAAACTACGTTAAATCGGATGCTACTCATGTGGTTGGTAGTGAAATCTATAGTCAAGGTAACGTTAACTTAAATGCAGGGAATGATATTAATGTTAATGCTTCAACAGTAAGTGCTGATAATGCATTAAACTTGGCAGCCAATAATATTAATATTAATGCGCAATCGTCTAATCGAGACGTTGATGCCCATTTAGTGGTTGTTAGCAAAGGTACTTTCTCTAAAACGAAGAGTACTTATGATTTAGATATGGATAATACGCTGCAAAACGGTAGTGCTTTAAATGGTAAAACCGTTGATCTCAATGCTAAAAAAGATATCACCGTAACAGGTAGCCAAATTGTCGGTACTAATGACGTGAGCATGGCGGCAGGTAATGATATTACCGTTAAAGCCGCACAAGAATCGTATTACCAAAAAGAGAATACAACAACGAAAACCTCAGGGCTAATGTCAAGCGGTGGGCTAGGGTTTAGTATTGGTAGTGAAAAAGAAAGTACCACAACGACCGATACTCAGCAAGGTTATGTGGGCAGTACGGTGGGTAGCACTGAAGGTAATGTGAGTATTCAATCTGGTAAAGACTTGTCGGTTAAAGGCAGCGATATTATCGCCAAGCAGGATATTAACCTTAAAGGTGACAATGTCACCATTGCAGCGGATGATTCTAAAGTTACGTACAAAGAAGAGTATAAGTATGAGAAAACCGGTTTAACGATTGCAATCACCGGCACCGCTGCTGATGTGTATGACGCCAAAAAGGCGATTGATAATGCTAAGCATAAAGATAATGATTCGCTGCTGGCGCTGCAATCGATTAAATCAGGTTTAACGCTTGCCAATGCAGGTCTTGATCTTTATGCAAAAGATAAAGATCTTTCTAGTTCAGAAGCCTCGATTGGGGTGAGCGCGACGTTTGGCACGCAAAAGACCGAGCGGGTTGAAAACCAAGAGCAGCATAATGTGGTGGGCAGTGGCGTGTCGGCAGGGCAAAATGTCACGATCACCGCCACCGGTAATGAGCAAAAAACAGCGGGCGATATCACGGTTATTGGTAGTGAAGTGAGAGCCGGTAATGATATTACATTAGATGCTAATCGAGATATCAATGTGATAGGTGCGGTCAATACGCAGCATAGTGATAAAGATGAGAAGCGCTATGGCGGCGGTATTGGTATCGGTATTGCTGCCGGTGGGAGTAACAGTGGCTTTAGTGTGACGGGTAATGCCAACTACAGTCAGGAGCGCGAAAATGCCAATGGTAGCGCGTGGAGTGAAGGCATTGTTGATGCTGGTAAAACGCTGACGGTAAGTAGCGGCAAGGATACCAACGTAGTGGGTGGTCAGCTTAAGGGTGACACGGTGAAGGCCGTGGTGGGTAATGACCTGACTATCCAAAGCCTGCAAGACACGGATAATTATGATTATGACAAGCTGTCCGGCTCGGTGAGTGGCAGTTATGGTACCAGTGGTGGCGGCTTAAATGTGTCACTGGACCAAACCAAGATGGAAAGCAACTGGGCGAGTGTCACCGACCAGTCGGGAATTTATGCCGGCAAAGGCGGCTTTGATGTCACGGTTGGCAATAACACTGATTTAAAAGGGGCGGTGATAGCGTCAAGTGCTGAGGATAAATCCCAGAATACACTCGATACCGGGACGATGAGTTTTAGTGATATTGAAAACAAAGCGGACTTTGATGTCAGCCATGTGTCAGTCAATATTGGCCTGAACTCAGGCAGTGGTTTAATGCCAACACCGGGTGCACCATCGATTTATCATAATGATGACAGCGCCTCAAGTACCACTAAGTCGGCGGTTGAAGATGGCACGTTAATTGTGCGTGACAGTGACAAACAGCAACAAAATGTGGATGAGCTAAGTCGTGATACGGCGAATGCCAATGACCCACTGGCGCAGATTTTTGATAAGCAGAAAGAGCAAGACCGGATGGATGCGCTGGACTTAGTGAAAGACATTGCGGCGCAGGCAAAAAATGTGGCACAAAAATACAGCCAGATAGCGGCGGAGCAGCAATATAACGATTTATCAGAGAAAGAGAAAGCGGATAAACGAGCTGCCGCGATTGAGTCGTTAGACCGATTAGGGCTGGCGCCGACAGAAGAGGCGATTGCGAACCAAATCATCAACCAGCTGGTGAACGATGGTGGTGTGGGTAATATGGGTGATGCCTTTAGCAAAGGGGTAGACGCTGCAAGCTCGATAATTTCAGGATTAATCACTGGCGATATTACTGGTGGGCTTGCTGGTGCCAGTGCGCCGTATTTAGCAGAGCAGATTAAGAAACAGACGACAGACCCGGTTACCGGTCAAGTCAATACCGCGGCTAACTTAACAGCTCATGCGATACTGGGGGCGGCAGTTGCGGCGGCGCAAGGTAACTCGGCACTGGCGGGTGGTACGGGCGCCTTGACGGGTGAAGCGATGGCGGATATTATTCGTAAAAACCTGTATGGTGAAAACAGCAAGGTAGAGGACTTAACGCAAGCGCAGAAAGAGTATATCAGTGCCCTTGCTCAGTTAGCATCAGGACTGGCGGTTGCCGCTGGTGGTGGTGACACGGGTGATGTGGGCACGGCAGTTGCGGGCAGTAAAAATGCGGTTGAGAATAATGAATTGCAACAACTTTCAGGTTTCAATAGAGACGATAACTTTGTTGAGATTTTTGATAAAAAGCATGAGGAAAGAATAGCGAAAATTGCGGCAGATACCTGTACATCAGGGATGAGTGCAGAAGCTTGTACGGGTAAAGTTAATGAAGTTATTCGGAAAGAATTTGATAAAGGGATTAGCCAACTTATTGAATTTACTACTCTAGCGCCAGTCGTTGGGGAAGCAGATGCGATTTATATCATCTGGAAAGGTCGAAGCTTATCAGGTGAAGAAGTTGACCGTTTATGGGGAATGTTAGGCGTATTCACTTTAGGCTACGGCCAAAAAGTGAAAATGGTTGATAAATTAGGGACAGAGCTTGTTTCTGCAAGTGGTAAAATAGTTAATAAGACGGATAATATTTTAAATCCAGCAGAGACAAATAATACAAAATCACCGTCTAATCCGGACTCGCAATCGAGTAGTGGTGTTACTAAGCCTGATGTGACCGATGCTGGAAAGGGGACGACGGGCACCGGAAGTAAAGCTGGAGAATACCTTGAAGACTTCAAACCATCACCAACACCAGCGGAATTAGTCCAGCAACAAGCCGGTAACGGTGGTCAAGTAACAATTAATACTGAGCATATTTTAAATGGTGAAATTAAAACGTATGCAAATGGTACAACAGTTGGTACAGGTGGACATTATTTAAAAGATCCAAATATCAAAGTAGATACGTGGACTGGTGCGGCAGATGCTAATGGTGTCACGAAAGGTTATATCTCTGTGAGAGATCCAGCAACAGGAAAATGGGTAGAAAAGAAAGCTGAAACGACTTTCTTTCCTGAAAATTGGTCTAAGCGTCAAACAGAGACAGAAATTAAGAGTGCTTTTGAAAATTCAAAGCCAAATCCTGATAATAAAGAAATGTGGCAAGGAACGTCTTCGAGCGGATTAAAAATGGAAGGTTATTATAAAAAACCAAATGGTACAGGTGCTACAGCATGGCCCGTTTATCAAGGAGTTAAGAAGTAATGTTAAATAAAAAAATAATATTTAATTGGAGCAAAACACTCGATATGTTCCGTCCATCAGGTTCTTTTTCTGATGAGAATATTAGACATAGACCAAAACAAGGTTATGGGATTATTGCAATAGCATCTTGGTTGTCATCAGATCTTCAATGTTCCATTAACTCAGTTAATATCTGGATAAGTAACTTGACTGATTTGGAAAACAGCCCTGCACCAGATGGTATGTTTGGTGTTGGTAATGCGTTTTGGGTTCTAATTACAGGTGATTATATTTTTATTGGTACAGAATATTCAGAAGAACAACAAATATTAATAACCAAAGAACAGCTCTTATATGTTTTAGAACAATATAAGGCCTTTTTAGAGGGAAACTATAAAGATCCTAATAACCCGCCTGATCCTATTGATGTCGAGTTTATTGCTGAAGGGCAAGAGGCTATTGATGTGTATAACGGGCTGGAAGGTTCTCATTTAGTTCCTTACGCTTGTTAATCAATATTCCCGATCTGATCTAGACCGGGGATATTATTTTTACTTTCTAGATCTGCATCGCAAGTTCAATAATTGACTTGTTCTGCTCAACTGTAATAATAACCGGTAGCTTGGCATAAAAACCTATCTGCTCAAGCCAGCTCTCCTTAATGGTGAGCTGGGTCTAAGGTTGGATTTTAGCCCCTGTGGCATGTAGCCAATGGTATACACTCATTGGTTGGCAGTGCGCTATTGTTTACTGCATTAGCCTTTTACTGCTTCTTTAGCTGCCTTGTTTTAACCAATGAACTCTTAGCCTGATGCTTTAAAATCTATACCAGATAATACCGGTAATTGGTACTGGGCTGGCAGCACTGCAGATAAAAGAAATTCTTTGACGTTACCAAATGATGTTAAATCTGCGTTAAAAAAACAACAAGGTTGGAAAATTAAATGATTATTGGTGATAATTTTTTTAAAATTGCAATTCAATTGGAATTTATGATTCCTTATTATTCATCACCTAGCGGTATGTTTAATTTTATTATTGATGAAAAAATCATTCCAGGGGAAAGTGTTACTATAGATCTTTATGTAACTATCTCATTTTTAAAAGACAGCATTAATGATGAGTCAATTCAAAATATACCTGATATTGGGAATATTAAGTTAAATGAATTAGATTTTTCAGAAGGGGCGCCTGATGGTGTCATTTGGTTAGATACTGGTGCTACAGAAATAAGTGGCCGAGGTTACTGGTTTTATTTAGGATTTAATGGAAATGAAGAGCGACTGATTTTTACTGTAGATGCGGGTGAAAATTATCAAGAATGTCGATATCCACGAGGTACGATTAAAAAATTGATTGATAGTTTACCTAATGTTAACGAACTTGAAATTATTCAACGAAATGAAATGATCATGCTAACAGATTTAAAAAAATAATATTACTATATATCAAGTTGGATTAACGCCTCGTCCATACAAAAGTTGGAGAGAAGCATTAGTAGTCGGTGCAGCAATAGGCACTATAAGCTCTGGTGTTGGATATTTTGGTGGTAAATGGTTGGAAGGCTCATTGCAGAAAATATTAAATCCAGTTTCAAAACAATATGAATGAGTACCTATAGGTATTTGGGCAATAATGAAACCAGCTCATCAAAGTTCGATTCCGGCTTGGGCTGGTGGCGGGTGTTCATATAGTCGACAATATAATAACGTTGCGAGGTTGCTCGCACGATGTCACCGTAACGTGTTCAATCTAGAGCATTGTGCGGTCACGGAATAATTATAGCGTAGTCAATTAGGTTACTAAACGTGACCGATTAGGGACGTCAGCCGTCCCTAATAACCCGCTCTCTCCCTGAACATAACGATAAACCCGTTATGTAACGGTCGAACTTAAGGTCAAGATCGACCTTTCCATAAATTATTTCTGTTGTTCTAAACTCCAATCAAGCCGGTCAGGATATTAGCTTAAGTGCCAATCAGGATGTGAATGTGATAGGTGCGGTCAATACGCAGCACAGTGATAAAGATTTATTGAGCTTAATGAAATGTGATTGATGCTTTGATAAATTGTTATGTATAAGCTATTTATCTTAAGTTAATGAGTCTGTGTAATGCCTTTTTTATTCAAAAAATAGGGACATTGATCGTAAAATTTATTTTTAAATCAATGCCCATCGTTATCTATTAAAAATCAGCATTTAAAACGTTATTGTTTTTTTTCGTCACTGTAAGGATAGATCCACAGTTTATTTTCATGCATTTCAGCCAAAAAGATATCATCTAATGTATAACCCTGTTTGGCCACTTCACCCATTAACCACTCTTCGGTTTTATCTAATTCTTTGAGATTGGATTGATTAATATCGCTATTTTCAATCATTGTAATGGCCATGTCGGTATCGCCTTTTTTGACGATGGTCATTTGGCCGTTATACTCAAACCAGACATTTTTGAGAGTATCAATATTGGGATAACCACGTTGATGTAATAGCATAATAAAGTCACGAGTAGAGAGTTTAGCTTTCGCAAAATTTTCAGACAGAATTTTACCGTTTTCCATTAATGAAATGGAGTTACCATCAACCGTATTTTTAACAATATTACGCTTAAACGATAAATAGCGAACAAGGAGTAACAATCCAGCCCATATGCTTGCAGCAATAATTAACACATACACACTAATTGCTGGGTTATAAAGTGGGCCCCCTATGATTGCCCCTAATACCACATTACCGACTTGATCGAGTGCTGAAATCGGCGCTAAGGAACCTTTACCAGAAAGGTTGATATAAACTAGTAAAATACAAAAAGCAACAGCCATTTTGATAACAATATTGAGATATATGGAATCCATTAGTGATTTCCTTTACTTAGTTATAGGTCCAAATAATATAATCAACAGATACAATCTTGGCAATACGAATCGAAATAATCAAATTTTATTTAACAGTTAGCTGTCGATTTGTGAGTGATATTTATCTGGCTGATAAGTCAATGAATGACAAAAAATATGAATAATTGATAAACGTCAAATTATTTAATATTAATATTCTTTCAGTAGATTGATTGAAAGTTGTTGTAAATTTATGTATTTTATCTGACTTAATGGTATAGGTAATCTGTTTTGGTATAATCATGAGCCCTTATAGATAAGAAAAATAGAGGGTAATCTGGGTATTTCTATAACAAAAATCAAATGAAAACATCATGATATTTTTAATGTGATGAAGTGTTTATCTGTTTTGATTGTTTTGTTCGAATTGTGATATAAACAATGTAGGGCTATTGTTATTGATTTAGTCACAGGTTGGTGTGTGTATTTTGAGTTCCTCTCATATCCTAAGCGATTACCTATTGCAATAAACTGGCTTAATTTCAAATTTGATTTGTTATTAAATATTCTGTCATTGATATATGGATATAAATAAGATGAAATCTATAAAACTTACGCCTTACCAATCTATTTTTTACTATGAGTGGTTAAATAATCCCAGCCGTAGTGATTACAATGTCGTTATTGATAATACGGTAACCGGAAAACTTGATCAACAGAGATATAATGACAGTTTTGAGCAATTATTAAACGAGCATTTTATTACCCGTCATGTGGTACAAGACACTGAACACGGTCTATGTTGGCAATTAATCGAGCCTGTAGTTAATTTAACCGTATTTCATGATCAGCCGTTAACTGATGAACAAATCTACGCCTTGGTTACTGAACCATTTGATTTACATCAGGGCCCATTAGTTCGTATTCATTTAATTAAGCTTAATGAAGAACGCTATCGTATGCTGTTTATCTTTCACCATATTGTTGTTGATGGTATCAGTACTGAGGAGATCTGGGATAAATGGCGTAAGCTTTATAATGGCGAAGTTTATCAAATCCCTTCTTTAGCTGAACAAACGATTATGCATCAAAATCTTTATCAGTATTTTGAATGTTTATTGTCGAATAATCGAGATGATATGCAGCATTTTTGGCAACAGCATCTGCAAAATTTACACGGTGTTGATTTGAGTTTTTTACAAACCAATCAACGTGACAATAAATCTCAGCCTCTCTCAACATTGACTGAGTATGTATTTAGTTTTGATGAAAATACGACTAAACAGGTTAATCGATTACGCCGACAATATAAAATAACACCTTATCTGTTTGGCCAACTAGTCATGGCAATTTTACTTAATAAAATGTCGAGCAGTAATGATATTGCGCTAGCTTATCCTATTGCTATTTTAGAAGGAAAGGCGCTGTTATACGGTGCTCATATTAATACCATGATTATTGATTATCGGTTTAATGAACAAACGACATTGGCATCACTTATTGAGCAGACTTTAGCATTTTATAAAGATTTAAAAACCAGTCATGCTAAATATTTACCAATTAATGAGATTATTCGCTGTAGCGGTGATTCATCAATATTAAATGTCGCTTTTGCTCAGACGTTCTATCGTGATCATGAAGCGGGCTTGATTGATGTTGAGAATGAGACGGTAAACCATGATTTTCAAGTGGATTTAGCAAGTAAATTACTTTTTGAACAGCAAGAACATAATCATCAAATTCATTATCGCATTCGTTTTGATCGTCACGTGCTTGATCGCAATTTGGTTAACAACTTCATGGGGTATTATCAAACACTTTTTGTCGATATCTTAAATAAATTAACGAGTGGTAATGGGCATGTTGCCATCGATGATATTACGTTAATCGATCCTGAATATGGTTTGACATTACCTATACCAAGTTGCGTTGCGCCAAACGTATCTCCCGATGTTGTGGCACAATTTGAATACATAGCGCACCAATTTCCTGAACGTTTAGCTATTGTTTATGATGATCAAACGCTTACTTATCAACAGCTTAACGAGCAAGCCAATCAATTAGCGCATTATTTAATTAGTCAATTTAAATTAAAACCTGATGATTTAATTGCCCTGTGCCTAGAAAAATCGACCTTGATGCCTATTTGTATTTTAGCGGTATTAAAATCGGGTGCCGCGTATGTGCCAATTGATCCCAATGTGCCTAAGCAAAGATTGGCTTATATATTGCAAGATACTCAAGCAAAAGTGCTATTAACTCAGCACTGTTTCATTGAGGCTTTAAATGAGATTAACGATAGCCAGACACTGTTTATCCCTATTGATAGGCCCGATTTTAACGCAAAGTTAAGCGATTACAACAATGAAAACCTTAATCAGCCGTTAAATCCTAACCAGTTAGCTTATATTATTTATACTAGTGGAACCACTGGCGTACCAAAAGGTGTGATGCTTGAACATCAAGGATTAGCTAATTTAGCGACGATGCAGGCACGTGAATTTGGATTGGCATTAAGCAACAAAATGGTCAAAAATTGCTTGTGGTATGCAAGCTATGTGTTTGATGCACACGTATCTGAGTTATTTACCGCAATAGCCAATGGGCATGTTTTACATATTCTGGCTGAACAAAAACGTTTAGATTTTCATCAGTTGGCTGACTATATTTCGGCTGCCAATATTGATATTGCAACAATTCCCCCTGCATTATTGCACAAAGATCTCTTATTACCATTGCAGACATTAGTTGTGGCGGGTGAAAGCTGTAATTTAGAAATTATGGAGCAATATCATCAACAAGGTACGTGCGTTATCAATGCTTATGGTCCAACTGAAGCAACGGTATGTGCGACTTTACATCATTATCAAATGGGGGATAATAATCTTAATATCGGTTTACCTCTTACCAATACTCAAGTACATATTTTAAATCAACGCTTAGAGCCAGTTCCACCTGGGGTAATTGGGGATTTATACCTCAGTGGTATAGGTTTGGCCCGTGGCTACTTAAACAATACCGAACAAACTGATCAAGTATTTATTACTCATCAATGTAATACCGCTGCACAAACCACAATCCGCTTATATAAAACCGGAGATTTGGCAAGGCAAATGCTTGATGGCACACTTGAGTATGCGGGGCGAAAAGATTTTCAAGTTAAAGTCCGTGGCTTTAGAATTGAGTTAGCTGAAATTGAAAATTGTTTGACACAAATGCCACAAATCAACCAAGCAATTGTTTTAGCACAGACATTAAAGTCAGGATTGAAGTGTTTAACCGCTTATTACCTTGCCACCTCAAAAATCGATGAATCAAGCATGGTAACGTATTTGAGTGAATATTTACCTGATTATATGCAGCCGAGTTATTTCGTCCACTTAACGCAATTTCCTTTAACGGTTAATGGTAAGCTCGATCGCACAGCATTACCATTACCCCAATTGTCGACACAAACACATTATCATGGGCCAACGAATGAAATAGAGGCAGCGCTATGTCAGATATATGCTCAAGTGTTAGCTTGCGATGTAGTGGGTATTGATGATGATTTTTTAAAGTTAGGTGGAGATAGCATCAGTGGTATTTTATTAGTCAGTAAAATACGTCACCAATTACAAGCCAATGTGAGTATACAAGATATTTTTAGCCATAAAACCGTTCGCTTGTTGGCTAAATGTGTCGCGGCTAGCCAAGTGGATCAAAATCCAGATATTGTTGCTGAAAAAGGCCAATTAACCGGTACATTCAAATTGCTACCCATCCAGCAGTGGTTTTTTGAGCGGGTTGAGCGGCGACAATTTTTAGATATCAATCATTGGAACCAAGCTTTTATACTCCATGTGCCTAAATTAGATCTGGCTAGATTACAGCAAAGTTTAACTTTATTGTTTAATTATCATGATGCATTGCGCATGATATTTAGTGTCGATACCGACGGCAATTATAATCAGCATTATCGTCAGGAAATCGGCGCGTTGCCGTTTGATTATATCCACCTTGCAAACAGTCAATACACTGAGCAGCAATTATTCAACCAGTGGCAATTAGGATTTGATATTAATCATGGCCCACTTTGCCATATTGGTTATATTGAGTCTAATGATTATAGCCATGCTAAGTTACATTTTGCATTTCACCATTTAATAATAGATGCAATTAGCTGGCATATTATTAAACAAGATCTGCATAAAATTTATCAGTATTTGACGGTTAATACTGATCGAGTTGTGAATGCTGTCGATATTTTAGGTGAAAAATCATCGAGTTATCGTCAATGGGTTGCACAGCTACACGATTATAGCCACGTACGTGACACACAAGATGAACAGACATATTGGTTAAATATCACCCAGAACATCGCTGCATACTGCCAGCACCTTAAACCATTATTTACACATAAACAGCTCAATTATCTGACGTTAACATTAGATAAAAGCGATACCGCAAATTTACAAACCAAAGTGCACCGCGTATTAGCAACGCAAATTAACGATATATTATTGGCAAGCTTTGTTAGTGCCTTTAAGGCATTTAGCGATATTGATGAACAATATATCACGCTTGAAGGACACGGGCGTGAATCTACCTCTACCCGCCTCGATATTAGCCGAACGGTGGGTTGGTTTACCAATATGTATCCGATACATGTGTCCGCTAATGCTGATATGTTAACGAATGTCGCGCATGTTAAAGATAGCTTAGCGGCGATACCTTATCGCGGAATAGGATTTGCCCCTTTATTTGGATATCGGCAAGAGATGCTTGCACCCATTAGTTTTAATTACTTGGGGCAGTTTGATGGGGCGAGTGAGCAAGACTGGACATTCCAGTTTGCTGACGTTGGGGAGAGTAGTTCTCAGCACAATTTGCTAACTAATTTATTAAGTGTCGACTGTGGCATTATTGGCGGCGAGCTAAAAATCAAATTATCTGCTTATCTTGACGATGTGATGCTAGCACAGTTTGCACAGCATTATCTCAATCACTTACAATTAACCATCGATCAATTATTAAGTGTCGACCGGCAATATTTAACCTTAGCCGATATTGATCATACGATCTCTGCATGTCAGCTCACAAAAATACAACATGATACTGAAGTCGAAGATATTTATTTAGCCAATAGTTTACAAGAAGGTTTTATTTATCATGCTATAAGTCAAGGGCAAGTTGATGATGCTTATCGTACACAGATGTGTTGGGATTATGATAATGCAATTGATGTTCCGGTACTCAAAACAGCTTGGCAGTTGCTACAAGGGCATTATGCAAGCCTTCGTTTACGTTTTAATTGGGATGAAGAGCTCGTGCAAATTATCGATAAAACCGCTGAGTTAAATTGGTCTTATCATGATATCACCGCTCAATCAGCACCGCAGCAACAGTCATTTTTAGCAGATTTACGTCTACAAGATCGTAATTTACCTTATGATCTAACGATTGCGGGATTATTTCGGGTCTATCTTATTAAACATTCCAATTTGCGATATAGCTGCATCTTTAGTACCCATCATGCCATTATCGATGGTTGGAGTAATCCCATTATCATTAAAGCCGTGCATGATATTTATCTTGCGTTGATCAGCGGGCAGAAAGTTACCTTAACGCCTAATAAATACTATCAAAATATACAACGTTATTTACAAAAAAATCGCGCTGAGCATTTAAGTTATTGGCAGCAATATATCAGTCAACAGCACACTCAGGAAGATTTGAGTTTATTACTCGCCGATCAGGCTAGAGGAACGATTTTAAGCCATTATAAACACATTACAACGCCAGTTAAAAAAACATTAGTGTTAGATAATCACCTCTACTATGATCTCAAGTCGATAACAACTGAGTATGCCTTAACCATGAATGCGATTTTGCAATATTGTTGGCATAAGGTGCTTAGTGTATATACTGGCAGCGAAAATACCCTTGTTGGGATGGTGGTTGCCGGTCGTAATCTTCCCGTTGACGGAATCGAAGAGACTGTTGGTTTACTGATCAATACCTTGCCATTAATTGTTGAGCATCAACATGCCAATTCATTATTAAATGCGATACAAGCTTTACAACGAGATATTCAAGAGGCAAATAGTCGTAGTAATGTCAACTTAGCAAGCTTGCAACAGTCAGGTGAACGTCTATTTAGCTCATTATTTGTTTTCGAAAACTATCCTATGCCTGAAAACTGTTTGGCCAATGCATTAAAGATCAATTTTCTGGGAGCAGAAGAAAAACAAGATTATCCTTTAGTGGTAAGTGTTCTAGAGCAAGAGCAGCAGTTAAATATTACGTTATGTTATGCAGGTGAACTGTTTGATTCCGCTCTTATTGATAGCTTGCTTGCTACATTTAAGCAAATTGTTAAGCAAATTGCGCACGACCCGCTAGAACAACATAATCATATTGATTACTTAGACGAGCAGCAACAGCAAAAAGTTATCTATGATTGGAATGAAACACACTGTGATTATTGTGCAGATCAAACGGTGGTCAGTTTGTTTGAGCAACAAGTTACGCAATCATCGGCGCATTTGGCGGTGATGTTTAATGATATTTCGTTAACTTATGCCCAGCTCAATGAACAAGCCAACCAATTAGCGCATTATTTGCAGATAACCCATCAAATACAGCCAAATGATTTTATTGGATTATATTTTGATCGCAGTGAAAAAATTGTTGTCAGTATCTTTGCCGTACTCAAGCTTGGGGCCGTTTATGTGCCAATGGATCCATCGGCGCCGGATGAACGAAATCAATTTATAATGTGTGATGCGAAAGCTAAAGTGATCCTCACGGAGCAAGCATACTATACAACATTGTGCCAGTTTAATTCAGCGGTCGTTGTGATTGATGATCCTAAGGTCATCAATGATATTTCAGCGCAGCGCACGAGCAATCCTATTCATCGTATTGATAGCGGCGATATTGCGTATTGTATTTATACCAGCGGTACAACAGGCAAACCTAAAGGTAACTTGATTAGTCATCAAAACATCAATCGTTTAGTGATTAACCCAAACTATACTGAAATTAACTCAAATGACCGTTTATTGGCGATTTCAGGTTACCAATTTGATGCGTCTATATTTGATATTTTTGGTGCATTACTTAATGGTGCGACGCTAGTACTGCTTGAGAAGCAAAAACTGCTAGACTTATCGGCTTTTAATCAGTTATTGGCAGATCGGCAAATTACACAGTTTTTTACACCAACCGCATTTTTTAATAGTCTCGTTGATGCTGAGCTAATTCACTTAGCCCAGATAGATACTATTTTTGTCGGTGGTGAAGCGCTATCGGTTAATCATGTCAATCATTTTAGAAAACGTTACCCTAACGTTAAGTTACTCAATGTGTATGGTCCAACTGAAACAACAACTTATGCAACCGCTTTTTTAACCAATCATCAAGTGGCAGAATTTAATGCAACGGTGCCAATTGGACGGCCCATCAGTAACACCTGCGTGTATATTCTAAATGAGCAGTTAAAGCCAGTACCTGTTGGTGCGGTAGGTGAGTTATATATCGGTGGTGCAGGGGTTGGGCAAGGATACCTAAACAAACCTGAATTGACTGAGAATGTCTTTATCTCTAACCCATTTCAGCGCAATACAAACAATCCAACAAATGATAATGCACGCATGTATAAGACCGGTGACTTGGTGCGATATCTTGCTAACGGGGACATTGAATATCTTGGCCGTAATGATTCACAAGTAAAAATTCGTGGCTTTAGGATTGAATTAGGTGAGATTGAATCACAGCTAATGACACATCCGGCAATTAAGCAAGCACTGATTGTGGCAAAAGAGAGTGTTCAGGGCGGCAAGCAACTTGTTGCTTATTATGTCGCTTTACATGCGATAAAACGTGAAGAACTATTTGATTATTTATCACAACGTCTGCCTGATTATATGCTGCCGGTTGCGTTTATTTATCTTGAAGCATTGCCGTTAACGATTAATGGCAAAATCGATCGCGCAGCACTTCCTACTGTTAATATCGATGATTCAGATAACTATGTTGCACCTGTTAGTATAACTGAGCATCAATTGACTGAGGTATATAGTGAACTGCTTGGTATAAATATTAATGACATTAGTGTTACGGCTGATTTTTTTAGAATGGGTGGCAACAGTATTTTAGCCATTAAACTGGCCAATCGTTTATCAACTAGGTGTAGTAAGTCCATTCATGTGGCTGATATTTTTAACTACAAAACGATCCGTTTGTTAAGCCAATATATTGATACGCTTTCTCAAGCTTCACTTAAAATCACCGTTTGTAATCCTGCGTCGATACAAGAACAAAAGCTGTCTTTTGCGCAAGAGCGATTATGGTTTATTGACAGCTATGAAGGGGGAAGTGATGCGTATAATATACCGTTAACCTTAGTGTTAAAGCGGCAAACCTCTTTAACTGTGCTAATAAAGGCATTAAATAAAGTCATCGAGCGACATGAAATCCTACGCACCGTCATTAAGACCAATAACCAAGGTGAGGGCTACCAACAGGTTTTGCCTGCTGAACTGGTCAAGATTTCACTTACTTGCCAAAAGTGTCACAATGCTAATGAACTCAACGATTATCTTAGCCTTCATGCGCACAATATTTTTGACCTGTCTGAGCAAATTCCTTTGTCAGTGCAAGCTTATCAGCTTGAACAAACGTGCTATTTAAGCTTAGTCATTCATCATATTGCCTTTGATGGTTGGTCAATTGAATTACTTAGTAACGAACTTAATCACTATTATCATTTTTATGATCAGCCGGGCAAGGTGCTTGATTTACCCGATATTCCGATTCAATATAAAGATTTTGCCCTATGGCAACGTCAGTATTTACAAGCAGATCAGTTACAATCACAAATGGATTATTGGCAATCGATATTACATGATTATCAACCCTTAAATTTAGCCCTTGATTATGTGAGACCGTTAAAGTTTGATTATCACGGTGTGGATATTCATTTCAATTTAACGTTAGAGACTAGTCAAAAATTAAGACAATTAGCCGCTCAGTTAAATGTGAGTTTATACACGGTGTTATTAAGCGGCTACTATTTGTTACTCAACGCATTTAGTAACCAATCTGATATTATTCTTGGTACACCTATTGCTGGCAGGCACTATCCTGGAATTGAAAATACGCTTGGTTTTTTTGTTAATACATTGGTATTAAGATCGCAAATCAACGCAAAAGATGGTGTGAGTGATTTTATTAAAGCAACAGCTCAGCATCTGGCTCAGGCGCAAGCTCATCAAGATTTACCATTTGAAAAATTGATTGATGTTTTACAGATCGATAAAGATGCCTCAAGGCATCCATTGTTCCAAGTCATGTTTGGTGTGCAATCGTTTGGGGCAATCGATGAATATGATTCGCAGTCATTATTTACGCCTTATCAATCACCAGAAATGCAATATCAGGTTGCTAAATTTGATCTTTCAACCATGATGGATGATAGTCAAGATTGTATTCGCGGTGTGTTTAACTATGCGACAGCGTTATTTAAGGCAGATACGATAACGAAATATATCAGTGTTTATCGTCATATATTAGATCAACTCAGTGAATTAGTGAGCACACAGCAGCAAATATGCCATGTAAATTACCTTACCACTGAGCAATATCAAACCATTATTAACGATTGGAATGACACTGATTGTGAGTTCTATGCCGATAAAACGATCGTTAATCTATTTGAAGAGCAGGTAACTCAATTTGCATATTCTCCGGCAGTGATGTTTAATGATGTGACGCTAACTTATGCACAGCTAAATCAGCAGGCTAATCAATTAGCACATTATTTGCAAACACACTATCAAATTCAGCCGAATGATTTTATCGGTTTATATTTAAATCGTAGCGAACAAATCGTGATCGCCATGCTTGCTGTACTCAAAGCCGGGGGGGCTTATGTGCCAATTGACCCCGATACGCCAAACGAGCGTAATGCTTATATTATCGATGATGCGAAAGTTAAAGCAGTCATTACACAAACATGTTATGAATCAAAAATTAAGCAATTTTCTCCTGATGTCGCACTGATTGTTATCGATCAGGATAATCTACATGAGTTAATTTCGTTACAGTGTCACAAAAATATCATTAGCAAAACTCAACCTACTGATTTGGCTTACGCAATTTATACCAGTGGGACAACCGGTCAGCCTAAAGGGACTTTAATTTGCCACTATAATGTTAACCGGTTAGTGATAAATCCTCGTTATACTGAGATTACGCCAAGTGATCGCTTCCTTGATATCTCCGGTTATCAATTTGATGCTTCAATTTACGATATTTTTGGTCCATTACTCAATGGTGCGAGTGTTGTTATCGCTGAAAAACAGCGCTTTTTAGACCTTGAACAATTTAATCATTTACTGGTTAATTATAAAATTAGTAACTGTTTTATTACGGCAGCATTCTTTAATATTTTAGTGGATGCCGGCGTTAAAAATCTCGGTTTGTTAAAATATATACTAGTCGGTGGTGAGGCGCTATCGGCTTACCATGTCAACCAATTTAGGCAACAATATCCAAATGTAAAATTAGTCAATGGCTATGGCCCAACGGAAACAACCACCTTTGCGGTGACCTACCAGATTAATACCGCTACTCAACCTTTCAGTGTGAATGTACCAATTGGGCGACCGATTAATAACACCTCATTGTATATTTTAGACCCTCATCTACGCCCTGTACCACTCGGTGGCATAGGGGAGCTCTATATTGGCGGAGAAGGCGTTGGATTAGGGTATTTAAATAATCCAGAATTAACGGCGAAAGTGTTTATTGCAAATCCATTCCAAAGTGAAAAACAGCGCACACAAGGTCGTAATGCACGGCTATATAAAACGGGTGATTTAGTTCGTTATCTTGATAATGGTATTGTGGAATATTTAGGGCGTAACGATTTTCAAGTGAAAATTCGAGGTTTTAGAATTGAGCTTGCTGAAATTGAGACACAACTCGCCAAGCACCCACAAGTCAAACAAGCATTAGTTATTGCTCGTAATAACTCGCACGGTGATAAACAGCTTATTGCTTACTATCTTGCTTTGCAACCGATTGAAAATCATCAGCTACAGGATTATTTGGCACAATTTTTACCAGAATACATGATCCCCGCAGCGTTTATTCAGCTAGATACTTTACCACTGACGCTTAACGGTAAAGTTAATCTTGCCGCGCTACCAACGGCAACACTTGTGGCCGATCGTCAACATGTTGCAGCGATGAGCATCACCGAACATCGAATTGCTAAATTGTTTAGCGAATTATTGGTGCTAGATACTGACAATATTAGCATCAACGATGACTTTTTTAGATTAGGTGGCAACAGTATTTTAGCCATTAAACTTGCTAATCGAATTACCAATAGTTGTCGTAAATCAGTGCATGTTGCTGATATTTTTAACTACAAAACCATCAGTCGACTAAGTCAGTATATTGATAAGATAGCTAGTCAGCAACGCGCCATTCTACCGCAACAAGTTGATTGTGTAGAACAGCAATTATTATCATTTGCGCAAGAACGTCTATGGTTTATTGATCGCTACGAAAGGGGAAGTAATGCTTATAATATTCCATTAGTATTACAGCTTAATCAACAACTTTCACTGATAACTTTAACGCAAGCGTTAAATAAAATCCTTGAGCGCCACGAAATATTAAGAACCATCATTAAAACGAATAGTGCGGGAGAAGGTTATCAACAAGTTTTACCAATGGAGCGCGTTAAACTCAATATTGAGCATAAAAAATGTCAGCATATCGATGAGTTAAATCAAGCGATTACAACGCATATTCATCAAGTCTTTGACTTAGCAACAGATACACCTTTATCGGTACAAAGTTATCAATTATCTGCGCAGACGTATCTAAGCTTAGTCATTCATCATATTGCCTTTGATGGGTGGTCAATTGATCTGCTCATTAAAGAGCTTAACTATTATTATCTGTTATTTAATGCATCAAAGTCCGAGCCAGATCTTCCGGCCGTTGCGATTCAATATAAGGATTTTGCCTTATGGCAGCGCCAATATTTGCAAGGTGAGCATCTCCAGACTCAGCTCGATTACTGGCGCAATAAGTTACAAGATTATCAACTGCTAAATTTACCGCTCGATCACCCAAGGCCGAAGCTAATGGATTATCGCGGTAACGATATTCACTTTAGTTTAACACTTGAAACGAGTCAGCAACTCAGACAATTAGCCGCGAATTTGAATGTCAGTTTATACACTGTATTACTCAGTGGTTATTATCTGCTATTACAAGCTTACAGTAATCAATCCGATATTATATTAGGTACGCCAATAGCGGGTAGGCAGTATGCGGATATTGAAAATACCATGGGCTTTTTTGTTAATACTTTAGTATTGAGACGTGAAATTGATGAATACATGCCACTTGCAGATTTTATCCGTACAACGGGTCAGCAACTGATTGAAGCACAGCAGTATCAGGATTTGCCCTTTGAAAAGTTAGTTGATGCCCTAAGCACCACACAAGATCCATCTAGACATCCTATTTTCCAAGTTATGTTTGGAGTACAGTCATTTGGTTCATCAATCAATGATTGCCAATCCGAATCACTCTTTACCACTTATCAAACGGATTGTGCACAGTATCAGGTAGCAAAATTTGATTTAACCACCATACTTGACGATAGCCAAGACGTCATTAAGGGATTTTTCAACTATGCAACGGCGTTATTTAATCCTGAAACAATCGCTCGATATATTGAGGTATATAGCGATATTTTGAAGCAAATGGGCGAGGCTTACTTACAGCAACAACCTATTAGCCAATTACGCTACCTTAACGATTCAAGTTATGACAAAGTGATTCATCGTTGGAATCAAACTCAACTTGATTATCCATGTGATAAAACGATCGCGCAGATGTTTGAAGTGCAAGCCGCACGAACACCTGACAATATTGCGGTTGTTTACGAAAATTGCCGCTTAACTTATCAGCAATTAAACGAACGTGCGAATCAATTAGCGACTTATTTAAAACAACAATTTCAGATACAGCCTGATGATTTAGTGGCTATTTGTCTAGATAAAACTGAGCAGCTTATTGTCAGTATGTTAGCTGTACTTAAAGCGGGTGGCGCTTATGTACCACTAAGTCCTAAATTGCCGTCAGAAAGGCAAAATTGGATAGTTTATGACACTTGTTGTAAAGTGGTGATGACATCCTCACAGCATATTGATGCATTAAGCAAGTCCCTTAAAACGACAACGACGTTATTAAACTTAGATGATATTGATGTTCGGAATAACTTAAACACTATTGATATCAATAACTTAGATTGCTCAGCTACAGCCAACGATTTAGCGTATATTATTTATACTAGTGGCACGACCGGACGACCTAAAGGGGTGATGATTGAGCATCATTGTGTTATTAATGCAACTTATATTCAAAGATCTGTTATGGGACTCGCGGCATGCGCCGTTGATACTACCACTCAAAATATATTATGGTACTCTGACTATACATTTGATGCCCATGTGCTAGATGTGTTTACGACGCTATTAACCGGAAACTGCCTGCATATCTTTGCTCAAGATAAATGTTTAGATCTACAGGCACTTATTGAGTATGCTACCGAACAACATATCAATTATGCTTTTATTCCGCCGGCTTTATTGGATAAAACCACCATTATCCCAATTGATAAAATATTGCTTGGGGGGGAAAGTGTGTCACAGCAAATTGTTGACCATTACTTGGCTAATAAGCGGCAATTAATCAATGCGTATGGTCCAACTGAGGCAACGATTTGGGTAACTTACCACCATTATCGATCGGGTGATATCAATAGTAATATTGGTAGGCCAATTTATAATGCGTCGGTTTATGTCCTTGATAGGCAGTTACGACCCGTTCCGGTTGGAGCTTTTGGTGAGCTCTATATTGGTGGGGTCGGAGTAGCAAGGGGCTATTTGAATAATAGTGAGCTCACTCGCCGTGTTTTTATTGATAATCCATTTCAGAGCGAAATACAGCGATTAAACGGCCATAATTGCCGACTTTATAAAACAGGGGATATTGTCCGTTATCTTGAGGATGGTAGCCTTGAATATATTGGTCGTAATGATTTTCAGGTCAAAATTAGAGGCTTTCGTATTGAATTGGCTGAAATTGAAGCACAATTAATTCAATATCAAGTGGTTAAACAAGCGCTGGTGCTGGCTTGTGATAACGCTCAAGGCGATAAACAGCTGATAGCTTATTACGTCGCTGATGAATCAATTCAAACGGATGATTTAATTGTTCATCTTAAACAGTCACTGCCTGAATATATGATCCCAGCGTCGTTTATCCACCTTGAGGAATTACCTTTAACGCTTGCAGGTAAAGTTAACCGCTCCCAGTTACCCGCGGTAAGTTTTAGTCCAACGACAACATGCGTTAAAGCGGTAACTCAAACCGAACATATTGTGACCGAGGTTTATAGTCAGTTACTTGCGTTGCCAACAGATTCTATCAGTATCACGGATGATTTTTTTAGGATGGGTGGTAACAGTATTTTAGCCATTAAACTCGCAACTCGGCTTGCTGATAAAACAGCTAAAGCGGTGCATATTGCTGATATTTTTCATTATAAAACCATTCAAGCAATCAGTGAGTATATTGATAGCGCAGTGAGTTCTCAGTTGGTAATCAAAGCTCCACAAGTTAAGCAAGCGCAAGATCAATTGCTATCTTTTGCCCAAGAACGCTTATGGTTTATTGATAATTATGAAGGGGGGAGCTGTGCTTATAATATTCCGTTAACATTGCAGTTTACTCAAGATATTTCATTTACTGTGTTAGCGAAAGCGCTTAATAAAATTGTGCAGCGGCATGAAATCCTACGTACGATTATAAAAACGAATATAGATGGTGTTGGTTATCAATATATTTTATCTTCAGACAGTGTGCATATTGCACTTGATCCTATCTTATGCCAAACGACGGCTGAATTAAATGCACAGATGACGGCGCATATTAATCAGATCTTTGATTTGACCAAGCAAATTCCATTGTCAGCACAAAGTTATCAGCTTGGTGAGATATGCTATCTGAGCTTAGTCATTCATCATATTGCTTTTGATGGTTGGTCTGTTGATTTATTGATGAAAGAGTTAAATCACTATTATCATTTCTTTAGCAGCACAGATAATCAAGTCGAGCTTGTACCTGTCAATGTTCAATATAAAGAGTTTGCATTATGGCAGCGGCAATATCTACAAGGCGTGCGTTTACAATCACAGCTAGATTATTGGTATAATAGATTAGTTGATTATCAGCCATTAAATTTACCAGTTGATTATCCTCGGCCAAGCCAGATTGATTACCGTGGCGCTGATATCGGCTTTCATCTAACGCTTGAGACGAGTCAAAAACTTAGACAACTGGCGGCTGATTTGAACGTAAGCTTATATACGGTACTATTAAGTGGATATTATTTATTCCTTAGAGCTTATAGCAATCAATCCGATATTATTCTAGGTACACCAATTGCAGGTAGACATTATTCTGGCATTGAAGATACGATGGGATTTTTTGTCAATACGTTAACCTTACGGCGTGAAATTGATCCAGATCAAAGTGTAATTGATTTTATTCAAGCAACGGGGATTTTGCAGCATGAAGCTCAACAACATCAAGATCTTCCATTTGAAAAATTGGTAGAAGCACTGAAGATTGAAAAAGACACATCACGGCATCCGCTATTTCAGGTCATGTTTGGATTACAATCTTTCGGCGTTATAGACCAAAATGAGGCTAAATCAATATTCATGCCTTATCAAGCTAGTTCGGGTTATAATATTGCTAAATTTGATTTATCGACCATGCTTGATGATAGCCAAACAATAATCAGCGGTAATTTTAACTATGCGACATCATTATTTAAAGCTGAAACGATAACCAATTATATCAATGTTTATTGCTATATCCTCGATCAGCTCAGTGAGTTAGCGAATCGAAATCAAACGATTAAGCAATTACGCTATCTTGATGAGGTTAACTATAACAAAGTTATTATGCAGTGGAATCAAACTAAACAAGATTATCCGCATAATAAAACGATACATCAAATGTTCGAAGAACAAGTCATTAGAACGCCGGATAATATTGCTGTGATTTATGAGGGAGAAGGATTATCCTACCGTCAGTTGAATGAACAAGCCAATCAGTTAGCCGCGTATTTAAGGGATAATTTTGCCATTCAAGGTGATGATTTGGTGGCACTTTATTTGGATCGATCACTATTTATGCCGATTGCAATATTAGCAATTTTGAAGTCGGGTGGGGCCTATGTGCCGATTGATCCGTTAGCACCAACAGATCGATCTCGTTATATTTTAACTGATACTAAGGCGAAGGTTATCTTAACGGTGACGGCATGTTATGATAAATGCCTCTCTTTGGTAGCGGCAGATCAATGCGTGGTCGATTTGCAATCAACAGCGATAATTGCACAGGTTGCTCGTTATACAGCTAATCATTTGAGCCCTATCGCAACGGCAAATAATTTAGCATACGTTATCTATACCAGTGGAACTACCGGCAATCCGAAAGGTGTAATGCTAGAACACAGGGGGGTGATTAATCGGATTCTTTGGATGCATAAAGCGTATCCAATCAACCCGCAAGATCGGATTTTACAAAAAACCAATTATACCTTTGATGTCTCAGTCTGGGAGCTATTTTGGGCGAATTGGTATGGTGCATGTATCGTCTTTTCCCATTCAGAGCATTATAAAGATAATGTATATTTAGCAACATTAATTGAGTCTGAGCAGGTTACGGTACTGCATTTTGTACCATCAATGCTCGTTGCATTTGTTGAAACAATCGCAGCACAGCCATCACTACAAGCTAAGTTACAGAAATTAAAGTACTTATTTTGCAGTGGTGAAGCACTGAACTTATATGAAGTGCAACATTGCCATCGATTATTACCAAATTGCCAAATACATAATCTATATGGACCTACTGAGGCCACCGTTGATGTGCTATATTACGATTGTAACGAGCCAGGTATTAAACAGGTGTTAATTGGTAAACCGATTGATAATACATCAGCCTATGTATTAGATGACTGCTTGCAAGCGGTACCCTTAGGGGGCATTGGAGAGCTTTATGTAGGCGGAGATGGTGTTGCACGAGGTTATTTACATAATCCAACACTCTCGAATGAACGTTTTATTGCTAATCCTTTTCAAACAGCACAAGAGCTGCAACAGCAGTATAATAGCCGTATTTATAAAACTGGCGATGTTGTTCGCTACATGCAAGATGGTAATATTGAGTACCTTGGGCGTAATGATTTTCAGGTTAAAATACGCGGTTATCGCATCGAACTCAATGAGATTGAAGCCTGTTTGATGAACTATTTTGCCATTAATTATGCGGTGGTTATTGCCTATGAGCGATCAGTAAAAGATAAGTATCTTGTTGCTTACTATGTGGCTAATTGCGAGCTCGATACGCAAGAGATTATGTCACATCTACGTCAAAAATTACCTGAGTATATGATTCCAACGGCCTTTGTACATCTCGATGCGCTGCCAGTCACATCCAATGGTAAACTCGATAGGAAACAACTTCCTAAACCTGAATTGACACACTCGGTTGTGCATGTCTCACCTGAAAATGAGCACGAAATGATATTAAGTGAAATCTTTGCTGATACACTCAATATTGCTGTTGGTGAGATTAGTATGACGCATAATTTCTTTACATTAGGCGGCAATAGTATTTTGGCAATGAAGCTCAATAGCCGTATTAATCAAGTATTTCAAGTCAAGTTGTCTTTAGTTGATATTTTAAATGCGCATACGATAAAAGCATTGGCAATCAAACTCAGCACCACCGATAAGTTGGTGTTTAATCCGGTTATTGCGATGTCAGCCATAACCGATAAACCACAATTATTTATGATTCATCCTGGAATGGGAGGGTGCTCGGTTTATTTATCATTAGCTAATCGATTAGCCCATCATTACTGTTGTTATGGTGTGGATTCTTATAATTTTTATCATGAAAATAAAATTGATCACATTTCGCAATTAGCTCGCTATTATTTGTCGTATATCGATAAAATTTGTGATTTTAATCAACCAATTACATTATTAGGTTGGTCGCTAGGCGGACAAATTGCATTGGAAATAGCGACGATGTTAGAGGCTAGAAACTTTACGAACATCAAAATATGTGCGCTAGATACTTGGCTACTTAATCAGGATGATCTTAATGAGGATAGGCCGAATATTGATTTAGATCAGTTAATGCTAGAATTAAATATTCCTAAATATTTGCGGGCTAATGTTGTGTCAGTTGCAGATGTTGATATGAAGCTCTCTTTACAACCGTTATCAGCTAAACTGAAATATACCAAGGTGCTTTTATTTAAGGCTATGCAAGAAAAAGGATTTGGTGCGTTACATCATAAGTATACCTTTAATAATATTGATGCTTACCTTTACTCAGCCGAGCAATTACGTGTGGTGCCATTATCAACCGATCACTATAAAATTCTCGAAAAAGAACAGGAGATTATCGATCAATTACTTAATGTCCTTAAATGAAACCGTGATAAGTCGAGTTGATTAATCACGTTAAATTGCCATATTGATAATCTTTATCAATATGGCTAAATTCTGTTAGTCAACGGGTCAGTCTATCATCTAATTAAGATCTGGTCTTTGTCTGCACTTGGCATAATGCGTCGATGAGTAGGCGGAGCAATGGTTGAGATTCGCTGCGATTGGGATAATAGAGATAATAAGGGGGATAAGTGGTTCGCCAATTTGGTAATAATTCGATCAATTGCTCTTTTTCAATCTCATCGTTGATCATCGTTTTTGGTAACCAAGTAATACCTAAACCGTCAATGGCTGCTTTGACTTTTAATCGAGCATTACTCAAAACGATTGCGAAGTTTGGGTTGAAATGAAGAAGATTTTTATGTGATGACGTTGATGCGGTGACGTCAGTGAGATCCCAGGCCATGACTTTTTCATTAGAAGGTAAACGCATGCTAATACAGCGGTGCTGATATAATTCTAATGGTGTTTGGGGGATACCATATTTGTGCAGATAATCTGGCGAGGCGACAGTAATCATCTGTAACGGTTCAGTGATTTGCTTTGCAATCATGTCTTGTGCGACATGATTCCCTAAACGAATACCAATATCATAGCGATCTTTAACAATATCTGACCGGGCATAATCTGTGGTAATTTCTAATTGAATATGAGGAAAGTTTTTAGCAAATGCAGCTAATTTATCCCATAATAGAATATTAATCGCATGTTCAGTACCATTAATCCTTAGTTTGCCGTGAGGCGTATCACGGAAGTGATTAAGTTTGGTAATTTTTTGATCTAAAGCCATTATTAATGGATCAATATCATTAAACAGCTGTTCTCCAGCCGGTGTTAATGACACACTCCGGGTTGTTCGTGTGAATAATTGAATGGCTAAGCGCTGTTCAAGGGTTTTAATTGTGTAACTTAATGCGGATTGTGCGACGCCTAGCTGCCCAGCGGCTTTTGTAAAACTGCCTGTATTGGCAATCATGACAAATGCGCGTAAGTCATTTAAATTTTCAAGCATACAAAGAGACCTATCAATGATCTATGTTGGGGAATAACAAGGCGATGATTGTAACCGTATTGAGTATAAAAAGCATAGATTAATAAAAAAAATATATAACTCTAATCAAAATGTCGGGCTTAATGAATATCGGCTGTTTCTGTTATAGTGCTTGCCGGTAAATCGGGCGCTATAATGTCAAGCGGTCGCTATTACTTTGATTGTAATTTTTAAAGGGCAAATTAAAATATTAACGAGTAGACGGTTAATGATAAAACATAATCACACAATATCAAATTGGCTACTGATGGTCATTCTTGCCACTTTAATGGCAGTTACCTCGTTGTCAGTTGATATATATTTACCTGCAATGCCACAAATGCAACATGATTTATCCGGCGATATTGAATTGACGATTACTGGTTTTTTAGTGGGTTTTGCTTTAGCGCAACTTGTTTGGGGGCCCATTAGTGATCGTATTGGGCGCCGGAAACCACTTTTTATTGGCATGATACTCTTTATCATTGGGTCTGTTGGGTGTGCACTGTCACAAGATATTGAACAAATTATTTTTTGGCGCATATTTCAAGCGTTTGGCGCATGCACTGGACCGATGATAGCAAGAGCGATTGTGCGTGATCTTTATAGCAAAACGAAAGCGGCTCAAGTGCTATCGACGTTGACTATCGTTATGGCGATTGCGCCTATTGCGGGGCCATTAATCGGAGGGCAACTCATTCAATTGAGTTCATGGCATAGTATTTTTTGGTTATTAGCCGCTATTGGGACTGTAATATTATTGAGTATTTTATTTTTACCTGAAACCCATCTGCCACCGCAACGGGTAGTGAGTTCAATTAAATCAACGTTTTCTACTTATTATGCTTTGTTAGGTAATTGGCAGTTTATGCGTTATACCTTATGCGTGACATTTTTTTATGTGGCGGCTTATGCATTTATTGTCGGTTCGCCATTTGTCTATATCGATTATTATGGTATTTCTGCACAATATTATGGCTGGTTATTTAGCATTAATATTATTGGGTTGGTTATGGTAAGTTTTATTAATCGCCGTTTAGTGATGAGATATAGCCTTGATTTATTGCTACGTTGTGCAACGATTATTGCCCTAGTGGCATTACTCATTTTAGCCATTTTATTTTATTGGCAAATTGGTGAGGTCTACAGCATTATTATCTTGGTGTTTATATTTTTCTCTATGAACGGCATTATTGCTGCCTGCTCAACTGCAGCAGCGTTAAATTCAGTCGCTAAAATAGCCGGTTCTGCATCAGCCCTAATTGGTTCATTGCAATACGGAAGTGGTATTATATCTTCCGCATTATTAGCATGGTTATCTACTGATTCGCCGGCAACAATGATTGTAATTATGACGCTTTTTAGCTTTGTCTGTGCTTTTGTTATCTTTTTACCCCATAAAGGTGCTAATCATCCCCATTAGCCATAATGTTTATAATAGTAACTTTACGAAAGGGCTATGTTTGGTTGAAAAACAGCATATCACTATTGAATCCCAGTTAGGATTGTTCCCATCGTAATAATGCAATAAAAGCAATCATGGCCGGGGTTTTATGTTTATTTGTTGGGTAGTAAAGATACATCGGTGGATAGGTAATGGCTGATTTTTTTAGCATCTCAACTAATCGACCGGCTTGGATATCCGCTTGTACAGTTGTGCGAGGGAGCCAAGCAATGCCTAAACCGTCAATGACTGACTGTTTGACTAAGGCTTGTGAATTAAAGATCAGGTTTTCGGGAACGCGGATTTTATTGAGCTGTTTTTGTTCCATAAACTCCCATTCACTTAAGCGATATTCTGGATTGAATGAGACGACAATACAGCGATGGTTAATCAAATCTTTAGTGTTTTTAGGTTCACCAAACTCGGTAATATATGGCGGCGCAGCCACTACTGCCATCGTATTTTCATCTGAAATTTGTACCGCTATCATATCTTGTGCGACATCTTTGCCTGAGCGCACGCCAAAATCAAAGCGTTCTGCAACAATATCGCAATAAAGATTATTAATAAATACTTCTAATTTGAGATCAGGATTGGTGGCTAAAAAACCGTTAATTTTGGGGTAGATTAACTCAAATGCCGGGCGCTCTGGGCAGTTAATGCGAATCCGTCCACTCATTCTATCGGTATAATCAGCCAGTGCACTGAGCTCTTGTTGGATACTGGTAAACATCGGTGCGGTGCGTTCCAATAATTGTTGCCCCGCTTGGGTGGTAGAAACTGAGCGGGTGGTTCGGTTTAATAGTTTGATTTTTAGACGTTTTTCCAAACTATTTATGCGATGACTTAAGGCGGATGGTTGCACGTTTAACACCGTTGCTGCTTGGGTAAAACTGCCCAATTTTGCCACCTGAACAAAGGCATAGAGATCGTTGAAGTGTTTGCTGTCGTCCATCATTAACCTATTGCTGAATTTTATTCACAAGCTCATTATGATTATTCTATCTTATCATGTTAATGCTGTCAGCCTATAATCTATCTTATCAAATAATTACTCAGCATATCACCATGAAATATTTAAAAATCACATTACTTGCAACGGTATTCGCTGCAATATTAGGAGGTAAGGCTATGGCCGCAGATTATAGTAATAACCCATTTACGCTAACATACGATAATGCCATCACGCAAAATGTGGCAGGCAAAGTGAATATTCATCCGGTTAAATACGTCCAACAACAAACGGGAATTGAAGTGGTTGCAAACGTGTATACGCCAGCTAATTATGATCCGGTCAAAACCTATCGAGCTATTGTTGTTGCCCATCCAAATGGTGGCGTGAAAGAGCAAGTGGCAGGCTTATATGCGCAAAATCTGGCGGAACAAGGCTATATTACTATCGCCTTTGATGCTGCCTATCAAGGCGGAAGTGGGGGTACCCCACGTTATACTGATAAGCCACAAAATCGTATTGAAGATATTCGTGCTGCCGCCGATTTTATTAGTCAATACCCAGGAGTGGATACTACTTATTTAGGTTTACTCGGCATTTGTGGTGGCGGTGGTTATTCGATAAAAGCGGCACAAACCGATAAACGTTTTACCTCTATCGCAACAATCAGTTTATTTAACTCTGGCGATGTGCGTCGTAATGGATTTATGCGTAGCCAAAAAGAGTCGATTGGGCAGCGTTTAGCGGATATTGCTAACGTGCGCGCGATGGAAGCGGCTGGCGGTGAAATCCAATATACACCTGCATTTGGCCAAAATATGACCGCAGAGCAAGTCGCCGCATTACCGTTTGAGTTATATCGTCAAGGTTATGAGTATTATGCACAAACTCATGCTCATCCCAATTCGCAAACGAACAATACGGTCGATAGTTTGCTCGATTTGATGGAATTCGATGTGAATACGAATGTTGATTTAATTAATCAACCTTTACTCATGATTGCTGGCGATAAAGCAGATTCACTGTATATGACGCAAGAGGTGTTTGCTAGCGCTACTGGTACCAATAATAAAGCGCTGTTTTTAGTACCTAATGCTACCCATATCGAAACGTATTGGAAGCAGCCGTATGTAAAGCAAATAACTGACAAGTTAACGGCATTTTATGGTGAAAATTTAAAATAATCATTTTTACACGTAATGCCATCGGCACCATCATTTAGATGGCATTGACAATCAAGAGAACAGAAATGGCTAATATTACTAACCTGTTGACGGCGCTTTCGCTGACGGTGTTTACGCAATTTGCCACGGCGGAAATTATGGATACTAAACTGACTGCAAAAACCGAGCAGCGCTTACAATCGGCAGATAGCCACCATTTTAGTGGTAACGCAGCTTTCGCTCGCTTGCCAACACTGCCAAGTCATGGCGATGTGATACCCGCAGTGGTGCATTTTGAGCCGAATGGCTTTACCGATTGGCATTCGCATAGTCAAGGGCAATATTTAATTGTTATTGATGGCACAGGGCGTTTTCAGCAGTTTGGGCAAGCAGAACAACTCATCACGAAAGGTGATGTGGTATGGATTGCGCCCAACGTTAAGCATTGGCATGGCGCGGGTGAATTTACCGCAATGAGTCATATTGCGATCAGCCCTGCACAAGGAAATACCGTAACATGGTTCGAAAAGGTGATACCAGAAAATACTAACTATCTTGTTCATATCGAGCGGATTGCGGCTGATGGATTTACGGCTAAACAACTTAAAATCATTCCGCTAGCAATTGCGGTTACTGACGGTGATCAAATTGCTGTCACCGCCGCAACTGAGCAAGGTTTGCATGCTGGTTTAACGGTGAGTGAATTGAAGGAAGCGATATCGCACCAATTTTCGTATATCGGTGCACCAAAAACGTTAAACGGTATGATGACATTAAAATTGGTGATAGAGCAGCGAGCTAAACAGGGCATTATTGATCCGCCAGGGAGAGCTGCAACGGAATTGGGTCAAGTTGACTATTACGCGTTAGGGACCCAAAAATTAGCCGCATTGACGCAGCGTTCGACCCATACGCCAATCTTTGATTTTGCGCCAGCGGTGGATTATGCCATTAAAGCGCAGCTATTTGGTTACCAGTTTAGCCGTGATAATTTGGGTGATGTTGAGCGTGAACTTGCTACTATCGGTAGCTTGCTAGGATTAGGTGAAAGCGTCAATGCTCAGTTACGTTCACATTTAACCTTACTGAAAAATCTTGGTTTGACTGAACATAGCTTTACTCAGCTTACTGATTGTGTCAATCCACAGCAGGCAAACAATCTTCGTGCTGTATGGGATGATGTGAATAAATAATCGTTTTATTAATGGAGTGTTAACATGACCCAAATTAATCGTGTTTTAGTGGTGGGGGCAACAGGTAGTATTGGGCGAATTGTGGTTGAAGAAGCATTAAAACAAAAATTAACAGTATATGCGTTAGTTCGTGATCCACTGCGGGTCAATTTTGAGAGTAATGTACGATTAATTCACGGAGATTTAACTAAAGCGCTTACATTAGAAGCGGTTGATGCGGTGATATTTGCCCAAGGTAGTTACGATAGTGAAATGGCCGAATCAGTAGATTACAATGGCGTACGTAATGTTTTGTTTGCCCTGAAAGGAAAAGTCAAACGGCTGGCATTAATGACTTCGATTTATGCTACCGCGGAGCGCGAAAATAGCCGTTGGAAGCGCCGTTCTGAACGTTTAGTTCGTGCTAGTGGTGTGCCTTATACGATTATTCGTCCAAGTTGGTTCGATCACAATCAAGCTGATGAGCTTACGTTGGTTGTTGCTCAAAATGATGATCGATATCATTACACATTTACGGCGCAAGATGGTGGTGTCTCTCGCCGTCAAATTGGTGAAGTTCTGGTTCGCAGTTTGCAAACAGTCAATGCGACTGATCGTACTGTAGAACTATTTTCAGTCAAAGGTGATCGTACTACCGATTTTGAAGCTTTATTTGCTGATGCATTAGTTGACCGCAAGCAGGATAATTTTGATGGTATAAATGATCCGAATAATTTACCTCTTTCACCAGAACCTGAAAGGGTATTGCGAGATTTGGCTGTAATAACAACATAATAGCAAATGCGATAGCACATCAATGTCGCTATTGCATTTTATGATTAAACCATCTCACCGTTTTATCTTAATATTTTAATCGTGTTATTTTAAGTGAACCTGAGACAATAATGGCAATGCAATCTTATAAAGGACAACATAATGAAAAAACTTGCGACCTTCACAGCACTCACTCTAGCGATGTCTTGCGCTAATGCCACCCCTGTCAGTGTAAATCCTTTAATTATTGAACAACAAGGCAGCTTTGCGGTTGGGGGCACAGTTAAAACCAGTGACGGAACTTACCAGCCTCGTCCCGAAATTACGCAAAATCACACCAGCAATGAGTTTATGGCGGTATTTAACGAAAGTATTGCGAGTGGTGGGCAAACCTTGCATGGTGATCATGCTACCGTCAGCTACCAAATTCCAAGCAATGCCAAAAAGTTACCGTTGGTATTTTTACATGGTGCCGGGCAGTCTATGCGGACTTGGCAAACCACACCCGATGGACGCGAAGGTTGGAACAACCTTTTTTTACGAAAAAATTATGCGGTTTATTTAGTTGATCAGCCGCGTCGAGGTTGGTCTGGGCGTTCAACCATAGATGGCAAAATTTCAGCCACGCCAGATGATCAATTTTGGTTTGCTCAATTTCGCATGGGGGAATATCCGCAATTTTTTAACGGAGTGGCCTTTCCGCAAGATGCTGCAAGTTTAGATCAATTTTTCCGTCAAATGACGCCAAATACTGGTGCATTTGATGTCGATGTGATTGCTGAGAGTTTAACAGCCTTATTTGAACGTATTGGTAATGGGGTATTGGTAACACATTCTCAAGGGGGAATTGCCGGTTGGTTTGCTGGCATCAAAGCGCCAGATTTGATCAAAGGCATCGTTGCGATTGAACCGGGTAATTTTCCTTTCCCTGATGGTGAAGTGCCCGCAACGATTGACAGTGCATTTGGTAATATTGAGCCGACTAAGGTGAGTAAAGCTGAGTTTAAGCAGCTGACTAATATGCCCATTATCATCTATTTTGGTGATAATATTGCTGATCAACCATCGAAAATTCAAGGTAAAGATCAGTGGCGCATTCGATTGTCTCTGGCAAAACAGTGGGCGCAGGTAGTCAATAAACATGGTGGCGATGTTACAGTAGTTCATTTGCCGGAGGTTGGCATTAAAGGCAATACCCATTTCCCAATGCAGGATTTAAATAATGTCGCAGTGGCCGATCATTTAGCCAATTGGCTGAAAGAAAAAGGATTGGCAGAATAAGGCGTTGATAAGATCAGTTGTGTTTGCCATTATTATGCCAATTGGGCTAATTCAATGATGACCGGGTTTTCGTATTGTAGGTAGCGTATTAAAATTTGATAACTATCACGACTAAAACTCGGTAATGGCCCAACTGGTGTATCACCTAAATCTGCTACCGAGCCTAAATACCGCCATTGATTGATAATATGAAATGCTTTGCATTGGTAAAGTGAGTCTTCCTCAACAATGGCTATAGCTGATTGCCAAGGCCAGGCTATCAGCGCATATTGTTCAAATGCTTGCATTAAACGATGATTATGACTATCAATTGTCTCTCTACCGCAGCAAGCGCCACGACAACGCTTCAATTGATAATTAAAACAGCAGTGTCGATGCGCTGATTCTAATCCAAGCACTTTAGCACACAGTTCATTTTTTTCAATTAACTGCAATAACCACTGCTTAGCACTTGCCTGAGCTCGGTACAAACCGATACTCATTTTATCATCACAAATATCATCGACTCGGTGTAATATAGGTTTAAGCTCATCATTTAAGACCCAAGAGTAGAGATTTTGATGCTTTCTTAAACGCCTATTGTAGATTGGCTGTCGTTTTTTGATTTCGGCTGACTCAAGTAATAAAGCACCTAATTCCCCTGCGGTACAGGTAAAATCAATATACGCTGTTTGTTTAATTAAATCGGCATGGCGCTTAGTTTCATCGTGACGATAAAAATGCGACAGTACTCTTTTACGAATGTTTTTACTTTTGCCTATGTAAAGTAAAATATTGGCGTTATCATAAAAATAATAAACGCCAGGTCGCTCTGGTAATGTATAACAGCAATCAAGAATCATGATTTAACCCTCAATAATTCATTCCACCGCGTTGTATAGCGTGGGCTTAGTAATTCGCGTTTAATCTGCCAAGGCGCTTGTTTTCTAACGCCGCCTAATTGCACCGTGTTTTTACCCATTTTTTGGTTAATGGCATCAAGGGTTTGCATTAGTTTATCTTTTTTAGCTATTTGTTGTGTCCCTTGTGAACGTGTAAATAAATCAAACTGAATGTCTGAATTTTTGGCTTTTAAGTCAACAAGCATGACGCCGGCTTTCATAAATAAAAAATTTTTTTTATAAATAGCCAGTAATCCTTTTTGTGCAGCTTGAATAATTAGCCTTGAGTCATCACTAGGTGAGGGCAGTGGCATAACAATTGAGGGATGATACTGCGTTAACTGTGCACGAAATCGATTGGTTTTTAAAAAGACCAGTACGGCACTGGCAACCGAATGTTGATGCCTCAGTTTTTCAGCACCACGACTGGCATGGACACGAATCGCTTCTTGTAAATCAAATAATTTATCCGTTAATTGACCAAAGCTACGTGAGGTCATGATATTTTGCTTTGGTGTCGTTAAATCATCCAACTCAATGCAAGGCGTTCCTTGAAGTTCTAATACTGTGCGCTCAAGCACGACTGAAAACTGTCGCCTAATTTGTTTGGCATTCGCCTGACGTAAATCCCATGCAGTATGAATACCTAATATCTGTAGTTTTGATGCAATACGCCTGCCAACGCCCCATACATCCCCAACTGGAAACTGTTTTAAAGTCTTAATCAACAACGCACTGTCGTTGGGTAAATAACACACGCTTTGATAAATGGCTTGTTTTTTAGCGATATGATTGGCTACTTTTGCCAAGGTTCGGGTTGATGCAATACCAATGCTCACCGGGATACCGGTATGACGTATTACTCTTGCCCTTAATGATTGACAATGTGATATAACGTCGGGTAAGCCATCTAATATGATAAATGCTTCATCAATTGAGTAAGGTTCGACATCGACAGTATCGTCTCGCACGGTATCAAAAACTCGCTTACTCATGTCACCATAAAGTTCATAATTAGAGCTTAATAGTATCATTTTTTTTCGGATATTTGCTGGGATCTGGTAAGCCGGCATGCCCATTGGCACCAATGGTTTTAATTCATTGGACCGCGCAATTACACAGCCATCATTATTGGATAAAATACCAATCGGCTTACCTTCGAGTTTGGGATTAAACACGCGTTCACAAGAGGCATAAAAGTTATTACAATCAACTAAACCAATCATTAATGTCCTCGTAATGAATGGATTGCGTGAATCACAATGCCCCAAATATGTACCTCTTTACCTACTAAGGCAATGGGCGGATAGAGTGCATTACCGGATAACAAATGATATTGGCCTTTAATTAATCCTAAACGTTTACAGGTCAATTCACCATCAATCGCTGCAATGACAATATCATCTATCTGTGGCGCTAAAGAGCGATCAACAATGAGCAGATCACCACTAAAAATACCGCAGTCAACCATCGAATCACCTATTGCTTTAATATAGTATGTGGCACTTGGATGCTTAACTAAGTGTTCAGTTAAATCAAGTTTAGCTTCTAAATAATCATCTGCTGGTGAGGGGAATCCTGCTCTAACTGGCGTATCTACCAATGGTAAAGGGTGTGTTACAGTATTATCCACACGGCCGAGCACGAGACAACTGAATTTTTGCAACAAAAATCTCCTAAAATTAGCGTAATCGTAATCACTATTTTTAGTAATTACCGTGATTAAAAACGATTATGTATAAATATACAGTATAAAATGCGAACTTCAATAGATTTTCGTGTAAAAAAATGGAAATAATTTATAAAGTAAGTAAAGTGAGATAACAGAATAAGGCTAAGTTCACTTTGTGTTACCAGTGTTTGATTAGTGAAGCACCTACCGCTGCTATTTGCTCGTTAAGCTGATTCATGTTTGCCCAACTGCCGGTTAAGTAGATAACGACGATACGGGCAGGTTTATCATCAGGACCCAATACGGCGATAATGCCCCGAGAACCACGTTCTCCTGCTCCTGTTTTGTCAGCAATAAACCAGCCATCAGGTAGCACAGAACGTAAAAGCGGTCCGCCGACTTTATCAGCCACCATCCAATCTATGAGTTGCTGCTTTGATGTTTGAGTAAGCGTGTTGCCAGTTAATAGCTTATGTAATGTGATTGCCATTGCTTCAGGCGTAGTGGTATCACGTTCATCATTAGGTAGTGATTGGTTTAACATGGGTTCAATGCGATCGAGACGAGTAACTGGGTCATCCATCTCTCGCAAAAATTGGGTTAAGGCGTGTGGTCCTCCGATTGTTGATAATAATAAATTGGCGGCGGTATTATCGCTCATTGTGATGCTTGCGCTGCATAATTCAGCCACGCTCATCCCCTCTGACAGGTGGTCTTTAGTAACGGGTGAATAGGTAATGAGGTCATTTGGGTGATAGACGATGCGGCGATCAAGGTGCTCTAATCCGGAGTCAACGCGCGATAATACCGCGCCGCAGAGCAGGACTTTAAACGTACTCATCATAGGGAAGCGTTCTGTTGCTCGATAGCTTTCAAGCATTAAGCCGCTGTTGAAATCGAGCTCGGCATAACCAACTCGAGTATTAAGCTGGCTTTCAACTGCTTTTATTTTATCGAGTGTTGCTTGTTCGGCAAAGGTCGGTAGGCATAGTGCTATGTAAAAAGCAATCAGTAATTGACGAAAATATGGCATATCAACATCCTTTCTAAATTTTATGGTCTATCATTTATTACATATATTAAGGAAGAGCAATTCAGTTAACATTTCGCTATCACGCCTTAAATATTAGTCATTATAGCCGATGTTGCTACGATCTTGAGCCTACACCTAATACTATTAACAAGTCATAACACAAGCGAGTGAATACCAAAATTTGATACAGATATCGTATTAAATATCAGATAGCTCATCAGACAAAAATCATTAATGTAGTACCATAACTTTTCTGTTATCTACTATCGCGATACTACAATATATGATGCAAATAATAAAATAGCGTTTTTGGTGCGGACTATTGGCTTTTTTAACGATGTGTTATCATCTATTGTCACAACCATCGCATCCACTAAAATATGGATTTGTTTAGCTCGATTTAACTTGGCTTAATAGTGGGGGAGCACGCCCCCACCAAGTGGCTTGATATTAGTCAGGGACTAGCTTAATGTTAGCTGTTCTGGTACTTTCAAATCACTTGCTTTACGCCAGACTAAGGCGGCAATAAAACTCACAACAATACTGGTACCAATGTATATTATTGGATTCATTGGCGTATCGCCGAAAAACATGGTCAAAATACTTAAATAAGTGGGTGTCATGGCACCAAATAAAACAACGCCAGTGTTATAGGTGATCGAAATGGCTGAAGCGCGAATTGCGACCGGATAAGACTCAGAGAACATGATCGGTACTACTCCCCAATGCGCTCCTATCGAAAATCCGATAATTGACATGCCAATTAATGCGCCGTTATAGTTGGCATTACCTGCTGTTAAATAGTAGAAAAAACTAAAAAAGGCGATACCAAAAATGGTGATCCCACTTAACATCACCGTTTTACGTGATAGTTTATCACTACAATAACCGCTAAGTGCTACACCAAATAGCGTAAAGGTTGGCGTTATCAGCGATATCCAGTAGCGTTGGATATCACTTAATCGTAATAATGATTGAATAAAGCCCGGCAAATAGACAAATACCCCATAAAATGAGACGGTTCCGACCATATTGAGCGCAATACAGCGTAGAATTTGTGCAACGTAAACAGGTTGTCTTAATGTTTGGCCGATGGTTAATTGCACCACATTACTCTTGCTACGCGCAAGCTCCGTTTTTTTAATATAGTCTGAAAAATCAGGCGTTTCATCAACACACTTATAGATATAATAACTTAAAGGTGCCGTAATAAAGCCGATTAAAAACGGTAAACGCCAACCGACATCCACAATCGCTTCATGGCCGATAGTATATTGCATTGATAACGCAACAATATTGGCAATAATCGGCGCTAATGCTTGCGCTAACATTTGAATACTGGTAAAAAAACCGCGTCTATTGGGCGGTGCAAACTCCATTAAAAAGGCGGTGGTAGTCGAAAATAATCCACCAATTGCAACGGCTTGGATTAGCCGTAAAAGAATCAGTAAAATTGGCGCAAGCATACCCGCTTGCGCATAAGTTGGCAGTAAACCAACCAAACCTGTGGTAAGTGCCATCACTAAAGTTAGTCCTGCAACGATTGGCTTACGGCCTATTTTATCCGCATAGTAAGACACTAGAATGCCGCCAAATGGGCGGACAAAAAAACTTAAACCAAAAACCGCATAAGCTGATATTTGTGAAATCAGTTGATTATCTGAAGGGAAAAAATGCCCAGCAAAGTAGATCGCGAAAAATGCATAAATCGTGGTATCGTAAAATTCCATGGTGTTACTTGGAACCGACACCATAATCGCCCGATAACGAGCTTTACGTAAAGATTGGGATGTATTCATATCGACTCACTAAATTAGATTTTATTATAAGGGTAAACGTGCTTGTACCACAGAGGCCCAAAACGCAACGCCAAAAGGGATCACCTTGTCATTAAAGTCATACTCTGGGTGATGTACCGGCTTAGCCGTATTGATACCAATAAATCCATAAACTCCTTTCGCATGTTGCAGGTAAAAAGCAAAGTCTTCTGAAGGGGTTTGTGGCACAACACTGAGGTTAACGTTGTCAGCGCCCATTTGCTTTTTAATGCCGTTATATACACTCATTGCCAAAGTTGTATCATTAATTACGGCAGGGCAACTTAATACAAAATTCAGTGCTATCTGGCAATTGAATCCGATTTCAGTTGCTTTTACGAGCGCTTGCATCCGTGTTTTAAGCAACTGGCGTACATCATCATTATATGAACGTAGGCAGCCTTTAAGTTGTACTAAATCAGGAATAACATTAAAGGTTGTTCCACCTTCAATTGCACCCAAACTTAATACTGCTGACTGTAATGGTGGAACGTTACGACTCACAATCGTTTGTAAATCAGTAATCAGCTTGGCTGCGATCATAATTGGGTCAATTGATAGATGCGGCGTTGCACCATGACTACCATTACCTTTAATATTGATAGTAAAATTATCCAATGCAGAAAGCGCAGGGCCGTCATTAATTGTGATATGCCCTAATGGTAAATCAAATGTGTTATGTACGCCATAGACTTCTTCAAAGGGAAAACGCGTCATTAATCCATCTTTTAGCATTTCAGCTGCACCACTTAAATTTTCTTCACCTGGCTGAAAAATCAATACGACTCGGCCCGCAAAATTGCGTTGCTCGGCTAAATATTTCGCTGCGCCGAGTAACATGGCGGTATGGCCATCATGACCACAACCATGAAAACGGTTCGGTATTACAGAGCAATGAGGACGCTCTTCACCTTGTGGTACAACTTCTTGTATTGCTAACGCGTCCATATCTGCACGTAACGCAATACTTTTTCCGGGTTTTTTACCATTAATGATGCCAACAACACCATAACCACCCACATTTTCATGCACTTCATCGACATGACATTGGCGTAAATAGTTGGCAACAATACCCGCTGTTCTTTTCTCTTCATAAGCAATTTCTGGATAGGTGTGAATATCTTGCCGTATGGCTGACAATTGGTCTAAAGCTTCTTGTGTTAGGTAAGACACCGTGAATCTCCTTATATTCAGCGTATTGATTAAAATGCCGGCAAATTATAGTCTGAAACGGATTAAAGCAGAAGATGAGAAGGAACGTGGAAAATAGACAAAATAGTACACGGTATAAGATGGACGTGCTCATGTTTTTTTTATTTCACCAAAAGAATAAAATGGTAGATAAAAGATAATAACGCAGTTAAATAAACTTAAAAGATTTTTTCTGGTTTATAAAGTTCATTATTGATGAATTGTTTTTTTTACTGAAAAAATAAATTTAAATTAATATGAAAATGCTAAAAAAATATCACATTATTGATGCAACAATTCGCACTAAATCATGAGTCATATGTGTTAGTTTGCCATTTTAGCATTAAATTTAACTAAAATTTTACTAAAAATGAGATCTATTTTTACGTATAAGTTTAATAGTGGCTGTAATCGTTATCGTTGATTGATCGGTGCAATTAGCGTTGTTGTATAAACAGAACTAATTAGACTGTGAGAATGTGATAAACCATAATAAGGGATAGATATGACTAAGGTAGAACAGATGGTTGGGATGCTGGCAACTTATGCGATGTGCTCGATTAACGCAAATGATATTGATTACCTGCAACTTAAAAACAGTAAAAAACTGTAAATTAATAATTGGAGCGGGAAACGAGGTTCGAACTCGCGACCTCAACCTTGGCAAGGTTGCGCTCTACCAACTGAGCTATTCCCGCATAGAGATAAGATAAATGGTGCCCGGGGCGAGACTTGAACTCGCACGGCCCAAAGGCCGAGGGATTTTAAATCCCTTGTGTCTACCGATTTCACCACCCGGGCGTTTTTAACAGAATGTTACCGTTGAAAACCAGCGTATTATACGGTTATAAACGGTAACATCAACTATAATTTTGCATTTTGATGATTAATTGATTATTTTTAAATCAGTCATCGGAATTTAGCAGGTCGTCACGTGAAACCCATAAATATTGGCACATTGACCAGAGGGTAAGTGCTGCGGCAACATAAAGGGCAATTAAGCCGGCATAAATGACCCAATCACATGGTTGCCATAATAACCAAGTTAAAGCGGTCATTTGGGCGACAGTTTTGACTTTACCTATGTACGAGACTGCAACATTTTTGCGTTTGCCTATTTCCGCCATCCATTCACGTAATGCAGAAATAATTATTTCACGAGAGATCATGATAATTGCTGGTATTGTTACCCACCAGGCATCGTAATCTTCAGTAATTAATACTAAAGCAATTGTCACCATGATTTTGTCAGCAACCGGATCTAAAAAAGCACCAAAGCGAGTTGTTTGACCGAGTTTCCTCGCTAGATAGCCGTCAAACCAATCGGTAAGTGCTGCAATTAAAAATATCAGGGCAGTAAAAAAAGCAGACCAGCTACCTGGAATATAAAACGCTAAAACAAAGAACGGAATTAAGATAACCCGAAATAGTGTTAAGTAGATTGGCACATTGAGTTTCATAGCAGACTCTAATTATTAATATTAAACACATCAAAATGAAATGTTATAGCATTGTTTAACTGGTAGTATAACATCATGTTGCACTAAACATTTCAATCTTTCAATACTTTAATTAAAATTATCATTAAAAAATTTTTAAAGATCAGCCGGATCAATGTGATGAATGTTATTTTAGCGTGTTGACGTTAGATAATTGCTTAATTACTGCTGCAAATTATCATAAATTTTTTGTGCTAAAGATTTCGATATTCCTTGTACTTGTGCAATTTCGTCTATTGTGGCATTTTTCAGTTCTCGAAGTCCTCCAAAATGCTTTAATAGGGCTTGGCGGCGTTTACTGCCTACGCCTTCAATATGTTCAAGTACGCTGTCGGTTAGTTGCTTCGCATTTTTTAAGCGTTGACCCACTATGGCGTGATCATGTGAAGCATTACGGATTTGCTGAATCAGTAACAGTGCAGGGGAGTGTGAATCTAAATAATGTCCGACACCGTGCGCTTGAAAAAAAAGTGTTTCCAGACCTTCTTTACGCTCAGAACCTTTAGCAACTCCGATTAAAATCGGGTGGTTTTTGTTCCAGTTGACATCCATCGAGTCAAATAATTTGATTGCCTGATTGAGCTGCCCTTTACCGCCATCAATAAAGATGGCATCGGGAATTTTCTCTTCTGGAAGATCTTTTTTGTTATAGCGGCGACTTAGCACTTGATCCATAGCAGCATAATCATCACCTTCGGTAATACCGCTAATATTGTAACGCCTAAACTCTGATTTTACTGGGCCTTTATCGTCAAAAACCACACAAGAAGCAATCGTATTTTTACCCATAAAGTGGCTGATATCAAAACACTCCATGCGTTTAATCTGTTCAATGCCTAAAAATTGTTTTAACGCTTCATAGCGTTGCTTAATGGTTGAACTTTGCAGTTGCTTGTTTTTGACCTCTTTTTGCGCATTTTCAATGGCAATTGATAGCAGCTTTAAGTTATCACCTTTTGGTTCATCAACCAGTTTAACTTGGTGATTAGCTACTTGTGATAAGGTGTCTTCCATCGCTTTTTTATCTGAAAATGAGTAGTTGAGTAAGATTTTTTTCGGAATATTACGATTAGCATCGCCTTGTAAATAAAATTGACCTAAAAAGGTTTCAATCACTTCTTCAAGTTCAGTATTTGATGGCACTTTCGGGAAATAAGCGCGGTGACCAAATGTTTGGCCACTGCGGATAAACAGCACATAAACACAGGCAATCCCTGCTTGATAGTGAAAACCAATGGCATCTAAATTATCATTATTATTATAGATAACTTGTTTTTCTCTAATCTGATTAATAGCGTTTAGCTGATCACGTAATTGTGCCGCTTTTTCGAAATTCAGTGCCGCACTAGCTTGTTGCATATCGTGGGTGATGATGTTGACAATTTCATCTGCTTCACCGCGTAAAAATAACCGTACATAATTGACTTGCTCATTATAATCATGGTCGCTGACCAGTCCTGCAACGCAAGGGCCAAGGCAGCGCTTTATTTGATATTGTAAGCAGGGCCGAGTACGGTTCATATAAGTGGTGTTTGTGCATTGGCGAATCGGGAACATTTTTTGTAATAACGCTAAAATTTGTTTCACGCCATAAGAGCTCGGATAAGGACCAAAAAATTCATCTTGTTTTTTATTAATTGAGCCACGATACAGCGAAAGTTGTGGGTGCGTTTCTTTACTGAGTTTAATAAAAGGATAACTTTTGTCATCCTTCAGTAGCACATTATAGCGTGGTTGGTATTTTTTGATGTAGGTTTGTTCAAGTAGTAAAGCTTCTGTTTCGGTATGGGTTAACGTAAATTCGACATGATGAATTTGACTGACTAAAATGTCTGTTTTAAGCGTTTTTTTGCTACTATTAAAATAGCTCTTTAAACGATTATTCAGATCTTTTGCTTTGCCAACATAAATGATGATGTCTTTATCATTAAACATCTGATAAATACCCGGTAAATGGGGTACTGTGGCTAAAAAAGATGCTGCATCAAATTTAACGTTATCCATAATTAGTGATCAGTAGAGGTCTGTTGTGGAAGCTTGACGACAATTAAATTCGTTCAAATTTTAATGCTCGCCATTCAATTAATCGCATAATAACACTTAATAGCCCATTAATAACTAAATATATTAAGCCAGTTAATATCAAAATCGAAAAATCATAATAGCGACCATTTAATAGCTGATTATAGCCCATCACATCCATTAGGGTGATAGTCGATGCCAACGCGGTTCCTTTAACGACAAAAATAACTTCGTTAGAATAAGATGACATTGCACGTTTTAGGGCATAAGGTAAAATAATTCGTAGCGATTGAAACTTAGTCATTCCAAGTGCGGAGCATGCTTGCCATTGACCTGATGGCACGGCTTTTAGTGCGCCATAAAAAATTTGAGTCGTATAAGCGGCGCTATTGAGCGATAAAGCCAGATAAGCACAGAACCAAGGTGAAGATAATAAACTCCATAAATGGGGTAGATATTGCTTAATTTGATTAAATTGTGCCGGACCATAATAAATTAAAAACAGCTGGACCAGTAAAGGTGTGCCGGTAAAGGCAATTAAATAAGCGCGAATCACTCTATTTAAATATTTTTTATTTAATGAGAGCAAGAGCGAAAGGATAATCGCTAAAAGACAGGCGGTAAATATACCTGCTACACTTAATGATAATGTAACAGGGAGGCCTTGTAATAATGTTAAGAAGTAACCTTGAAGTGTCATATTAGCACCTATTCCTTAACCAAATGTTGTGGTTGTTCAAAATATAATGAACGTTTCTCTAATGCATCAAGAATTTTTTGACTGATCATTGAGATAACAAGGTAAATGGCGGCGGCAATTAAGTATCCTGTAAATGGTTGATTATCACTCGCAATCGTCGTTTTAGTTTGTAGCATAATATCGTTTACGGTAATGAGCGATACTAAGGCGGTATCTTTTAATAAAACTAGCCATTGATTACCAAGTCCAGGCAATGCATGACGCCACATTTGCGGAATGATAATACGTCTCAAGGTTCTTGATTTACTCAGTCCAAGCACCTGAGCTGCTTGGATTTGACCTGTTGGAACCGCTTTAAATGCCCCGCGAAGAGTTTGCGAAGCATAGGCGGCATAAAGAAGGCTAAGTGCAACAATACCACAAAAAATAGGGCTAATATTAAAGTCAGTAATCTCAAGGTGGATAGTCCACTGGGTAAAATAGAGAGGAATGGTGATATCCATACCGCCATTTAATATGTTATCAGCAATAAAAATCAATAATAGTGGAATACCATTATAAATAGCAATGACCACTAAAATTTCTGGTAAGGCTCGAATGATAATAACAAAAATCGATACAAACCAAGCAAGTGGCTTAAATCGTGCTAGCTCTAATAGCGTTATCATAAATGCCAAGACTAATCCAAATACTAGTGAGATTAGTGCTATGAGTAATGTTGTTTTAGTCGCCTCTATTAAAGGAAACTGGTTAAGTAAATCAAACATAATAAATTATTATCAAGCCATAAAAAAAGAGCGCCGCATAACGCGGCGACAAAAATTGATGTCAGTTACGAGCAATTATTTGCTAAACCACTTAGCATAAATTTCATCATAACTACCATCATTTTTCATTTCGGTTAATGTGTTATTAAATTGTTCAAGCAGATCGGTGTTACCTTTACGAACGGCAATACCTAATCCTGAACCAAAGTACTCAGGATCAACGACTTTTTCACCAAGATCAACTAAGTCGCTATCTTTTTTCAACCATTCATCAGCAACAGCGGAATCACTGAATATCGCATCAATTCTACCGGCTTTTAAGTCAAGAACAGCATATTGATAGCTGTCGTAGCTGACAACTTCAAGTTGTGGAAATTTGTCCATTAAGTATTTTTGATGAGTAGTACCGTTTTGAATACCAACGCGTTTACCATCAAGCTGATCAATTGCATTAAAAGCTCCTTTTAAGGTTATAAACTGCGCGGAGTTATCATAATATGCTTGCGTAAAATCGACTTGTTCGCTTCTTTCCGGCGTAATATCAATACCAGATATTGTTGCATCAATACGACGTGTTTTTAAACTTGGAATTAAGCTATCAAAAGATTGATTCACAAATTTACAGGTATATTGTAAATTCGCGCAAATTTTATTGGCAATATCAACATCAAAACCAACTAATTGGTTATTTTCATTGTTATATTCAAATGGTGGATAAGTCGTTTCCATACCAAATGTAAGATCTTTTGCTGATACACTAAATACAGTACCGGCTAATGCAATGGCGAGTAACGCTTTTTTCATGATTTCACCTTAATATTCTTTAATAAATTAATGAGATAAATACATTTGGAACGCTTTAGAACAAGGATGAATAAAGCATGAATTATCACCTTCTTCAATGATTTTTCCTTTTTCCATATAAACAACACGTGATGCAACTTTTTTAGCAAAATCAACTTCATGTGTGACAATAATTTGCGTGATTCCTGTTGCTGAGAGTTCATTGATGATTTCAGCAACTTGTGCGGTAATTTCTGGATCTAGTGCCGCAGTGGGCTCATCAAACAGTAAAATTTTAGGTTCCATCATTAAAGCTCTAGCAATGGCAACACGCTGTTGCTGACCGCCGGATAGGTGGAGCGGATAACGTAGCGCCATGTTATCTATTTGTAGTCGCTCTAAAATTTTTAAGGCTTTTTCTGTCGCTTCTGCCTTATTCATATTTAATACCTGACAGGGCGCTTCAATCAAATTGTCTAAGACAGTGAGATGTGGCCATAAATTATAATTTTGAAAAACCATGCCAACATTGGTTCTTAATGAGCGGATTTGTTGTTCAGATGGTGGATGACTGAAGTCAAAATGTTTGCTCGCAATCGTCATGTCGCCAGAGCTCGGCACTTCAAGCAAATTAAAAACTTTTAATAAAGAGCTTTTACCGGCACCACTTGGTCCAAGTAAAACAATTGTTTCACCCAATGGATAACAAAGTGATATATCGCATAAAGCCTGATGCGAACCATAAAAGCAATTAATATGGTTTAACTCAATATTCATAATCTAGCTATAACAATCTCAAATTTTTTACTGACTAAATATTACATTTTCTTGCATAAAAATGCAATCTAAATTACGACAATATTCCGCTATCTAATGAGATTTTATTGAGGTGTTTTCTGGTTCTGTCTCTGCGACTATCGGAAGCAAAGGGCCTAAAAATTTGGGTTCTTTCTTTAAGATATAAAGATCAAAAAATGTCATCAGTCTGGCAAACATTTCACGAACGCGTATCATTTGAATGTTATCTGGTGTTGGGACAGCAAAACACTGTGCATCAATCCCCTGATATTGGGCAATAAATAGGGCTCTTTCACAGTGAAATTGCTGAGTAATAATGGTAAAATGATTCGCATCAAACACTTTGTTTGCTCTCACAATCGAATCTAGCGTCCTAAAACCCGCATAGTCAAGTACGATTGCAGAATTAGGAATGCCTGCTTTTAATAAATCGCTGCGCATCATAATTGGTTCGTTGTAGCTGTACATGGCATTGTCGCCACTAAGTAATAAGTAATCAACTTTTTCTAGCCAATAAAGATCAATTGCTCCATTAATTCGGTTTTTATAAAAGGCATTAATGCCACCACCTTTGATATATTTTGATGTGCCCAATACGACACCCACCGCGTTATGAGGGATGGCGTCATAATCTTCATAGATATAAGGCTTGGTTTTGAGACTAATCCAATAATCTAATGAAAACACTATTACAGCTAAGATAATGAGCAAACAAACTAGGTATTTTAGTGCTTTTTTTATCATCTATTGCCTTTAAAACCAGGTGTAAATTGTAACCATTATTGGGAATAAAAAGGGCGCTGCCAGCGAGGTGATTATACCGCATAACACAAGTGCTAAAGAGCTGTAAGCTCCTTCGTGATAATCCACCTCAATGCATCTTGCTGTGCCAACCGCATGAGCAACACTACCAATTGCAAGTCCTCTAGCTGCAGCAGATTTGATTCTAAACAAATTTAGTAGTTGGTGACCAAAAATGGCACCAAGAGTACCAACAAGGATGACACATAAGGCTGAAATTGACGGTAATCCACCTTGACTTTCAGAGATTGTAACAGCAATTGCAGTGGTAACAGATTTAGGTAAAATAGATGCCGCTATTTCAATATTTCCGCCCAGCCAAAAGGCAATGCAAACACCTGATATCATTGAGGATAATGAGGCAACTAAGGTAATAAACATGATTGATTTCCAGCGTGACTTGATTTGTGGAAGCAATTCATAGAGTGGATAAGCAAGTGCCACAACTGAATAAGGCAGCAGTTCGTGTATCCAACGTACGTTATGAAAATAGTCGCTATAAGCTGTATTGGTTAAGAGCATAATCGGAATCAAAACAATTACGGCAATAACGAATGGATTAAATAATGGGCTCTTGATTTTAATCGCAAGTTTACGAATAAATAAGTACACAATAATAGTTAGAGGTAGCATCCAGATCATTTAGCCACCTGCTGATGATGTTCATGCCGCTTTTGCGATCTGTTTTGCATATACTGTGTTAACCAACCTATAAAAATCATAACAAGGCAAGTACTCGCAATGCTACTAATGAGAATTGGCGCCCAGCTATGAATAAGATAAACATAATTATCCATAATTCCCATTGCAGCAGGGATAAAAAGTAGTGTCATATAGCGCATAAAAATATTACAACCGTTACGCACCCACTTAGTTGGAATAATCTGAAAAGCCAGCAAAAAAAATAAAATCAGTAGTCCAATAATACTACCAGGAATCGCAATTGGAATTAAGCTTGAGATGTAATTTCCTATCCAAAGGCAGAGAAATAAAATCACAAAACCGCGTCCATAGCTGAAAAGAGTATAATATAAAGAGTATAAACGGTGGCGTAATGTCGCATGCCGAGCTAAAAAGTGTTTCATGGTCATTCTTTATCAATAAAAACCGTTCTTTTATGAGCTTATCATACGCCTTTATCAATCAATGTGCAAAATTATCGCGGTATATTGTTAGGGGATTGGGTGATGCCGCAACTGACATTTATGTATCTTACATTGATGTTTAGGTATACTTAAGATGTGACGAGTCAATTAATAAAAATAAGAAGAAAATATAAAAATTCTAAATCTATTATTAAATACCAACATATTGAATGTGCACTTAATAGAACTTATATACGGAATTCTCAATATGATTTTTAGGGATAATTAAAGCCTTTTAGATAAAAGGTTTTTAGATATATGCCAAAGGCTAGTTAGTAAGTTAATAATCAATCAATACCGACAAAATATCAGCATTTACTGAGGTAATTATAGGTAACGATAGGAATGATAATATTGCCTCGGTAATTACAATAGGTATAATGATTAAACAGCGATCTGACCATTAAATTCACACTGTTGATGCGATGAAATAATAATTTATTGAGTAGTTATTAACACTTGGGCACCTTATTATGAAAAAAATCATTTTTATTGTATTGGGGTTTTTATCATTTGCGTTGGGCACGGCTGGTATTGTAATCCCCTTATTACCGACGGTGCCTTTCTATCTATTGACCGCTTATTTATGGTGTAAAAGCTCTAAAAAATTACATTCTTATTTAATTAACTCTCGTTATTATAAAAAATACATTCATGAAACGTTGGTGGAAAGAAAAGTGACACCCAAAAAGTTGATCAAGATGTTATCAACCCTCTTTATTATTTTACTCATTCCATTTATTGTGTTTGATTCGCTCCATGTCCGTATTGTTTTAGCTATCGTCTTTATTGCTCACATCATTGCAGGCTACTACTATTTTATCCGTAAACCAATTAAAGCATGATGCTTAATTGAGTATCGGTCTAAAGTGAGTATAATATCGTCATAATTTATTCTTAGCGTTTGGTTATTATGATTCATTTGACCGATAAAAATTCCCCTCTACATGAAAAATTAGAAATTGGGTTACTGTTGGCAATTGTCGGCGGTTTTTTAGATGCTTACTCTTTCTTGTGTTATGGCGGCGTATTTGCTAATGCTCAAACCGGTAATATGGTTTTATTAGGTATTTCGTTAATTAATGGTGATTATATTAGTTTTTTTCATTATTTAATTCCCATTATTGCTTTTTCGCTTGGTATTTTAGTTACCGAGTATTTATTAAAGCATCTATCTGGGTATTTTTATATTTGGATATTGATTATCGAAATCTTGATTTTATTTATCATTGCATTTCTACCTGAAAATATGCCACAAGTGATTGTCACAGCATCGATTTCACTGATGTGTTCGATTCAAATCGGCAGTTTTCGTAAAATTTGTGGTGCGCCTTATACCAGTACAATGTGTACTGGCAATTTGCGTTCAGCGATGGGGTTATTGTTTGTTGCCATGACAGAAAAAGACAGTAACGCTTTGGTACAAAGTTTACGTTACTTAGTGATTATTTTATTTTTTTGTATTGGTGCGGTTGTGGGAGCTATTTTTGTTGATTGGTGGGGTAAATTATCAGTATTAATCTGTTGCTTATTATTTTTTATTTTATTGTTGCTCATTATTAAAGATTTGATCCATATTAGAAGCAAGCAACAGCAACTCGATAAATTGTTAAAAAGTCAGGATTAATCAACTGAATGGGTTAAGCAAGAATACGAACGATAATCCAAGCTAGATTTTAGTGTTATAAACGATGATGAATGTAACGGCATAATATCGTTGCAATTTTAGTATTAAGGAATAGAAAAATTATGTTAAAACTACTGATGGATTGGTACCGTAGGCGATTTAGCGATCCCAACGCAGCATCGTTGATGATTGTGATTATATTGTTGTTCATCTCAATCTACTTTTTTAATCAAATATTATTACCGGTGATTATTGCGATTGTATTGTCCTACTTGTTAAATACACCGGTTAATTTACTACACAAAAAAGGGATACCCCGCACGCTTGCGGTGACGATTGTCTTGTTGTTATTTATTTCTGTCGTGTTACTGGGTATGATTATTCTGCTGCCACTGATTTGGCAACAAGGCGTAAGCTTGGTCAGAAATATCCCTAACATGTTGACCTTTTTTAATAATTTTTTAACCACTTTACCCGAGCATTATCCGGAATTAATTGATGTGGGATTATTTGATACGATTATTCAAGGGGTGAAAGATAAAGTGGCACAAACGGGTAATTCATTATTGCAGTTTTCAATTGTGTCAATTTTCAGCTTAATATCTGTGATTTTCAATGCCGTCATGGTTCCAATTATGATGTTTTTCTTATTAAAGGATAAAGACACGATTTGGAACTATTGCTCTAAATTGTTACCACGTAATCGTAGAGCACTAAATAAAGTTGCGGCGGAAATGGATAAACAAATTGCCAACTATATTGTGGGTAGTGTGTTGCATATTATTATTTTATTTTTACTGGCTTATGGCGTATTTTGGTTCTTAGGCCTAGATTATGCGTTATTGTTAGCTTTTATCGTCGGTATTTGCGTCCTGATTCCTTATGTTGGGATTATTATCTCAACGATTCCAGTTATGATTGTGGCGATATTCCAGTGGGGCATTAGTGCTGATTTTGGCGTATTTGTACTGGCTTATGTAGTGATTCAGATGATTGATGGTAATATTACAGTGCCTCTTTTGTACTCAGAAAAACTGAATTTACACCCGTTGGTGATTATTTTAGCAACGTTGGTTTTTGGTGGGTTATGGGGATTTTGGGGAGTATTTTTTGCTATTCCGCTTGCGACATTAGTCAAAGCAATTATTAATGCCTGGCCAAAAAATGATAGCGAGAATAAAAAGTTATCTACTAGTTATACTAAAGCTTGACATGATTTATTCGTAATTTATATAAAAAAGCGCGTTAATTCGCGCTTTTTTTAATACTGGAATAATATTATTTGGTGTGTTCTTTGAGATAATTCAAAACAATATCATGATGATTGCTGGTCTTGAAGTTATCAAAAATATGTTCAACCGTACCATCTTTAGCGATTAAAAAACTGATTCGATGAATACCATCATAAGTTTTACCCATGAATTCTTTTTCGCCCCAAACTCCGAATTTTTGTGCAATTTCATGATTTTCATCAGAAAGAAGGGTGAAATTTAATAGCTCTTTTTCAATAAAACGCGATAGTTTTTCGGGTTTATCAGTACTAATCCCAAGGATGGTTACGTTATATTTTTTGAACTCTTCAACATGGTCTCGTAAATTGCATGCTTGCACCGTACATCCTGGTGTCATTGCTTTTGGATAAAAGTAAATCAGAATACGTTGATTCTTCAAATCTTGAGAATTAATATATTCACCATCTTGATCGGGAAGTGAAAATTGCGGTGCTTTTTCACCTACTTTAAGTGGGTTAATCATATCATTATTACCTGTATAATCATTGGCTATTTTAATGTTTTAAAAAATCGTTTTGCTGCATCGATGGTTTGATTAATTTCGTCATCTCCATGGGCAAGGGACATAAATCCTGCTTCAAAAGCAGATGGTGCAAAATAGATACCTTCCGATAGCATATGATGATAGAATTTTTTGAATAATTCAACATCACTTTTCATGACATCAGCATAAGTTGTGACGTCTTTTTGAGTTGTAAAAAACAGGCCAAACATGCCACCGACATGATTGACAACAAGTGGCACGTTAAATTGGTTTGCTGCGGCTAAAAGGCCATTAGCAAGTTTTGCCGTTAGGCTATCTAATTGTGGATATACGCCTACTTGAGTTAATAAATTTAATGCTGTATAACCGGCTGTCATGGCAATTGGGTTACCCGATAAGGTGCCAGCTTGATAAATAGGGCCAATTGGTGCAAGTTGTGCCATGATTTCAGCACGGCCACCAAATGCTCCTACCGGCATACCACCACCTATAACTTTACCTAAGCAAGTTAAATCAGGGGTAATGTTGTAATATTCTTGTGCACCGCCTAATGCAACGCGAAATCCTGTCATGACTTCATCAATGATGAGCAAAGCTCCATATTGATCACATAAATCACGTAAACCTTGTAAAAAATCAGGTTTAGCCGGTACGCAGTTCATATTTCCTGCGACGGGTTCGACAATGATAGCGGCGATCTCATTAGGATATTGTTCAAATGTTTTTCGTACCGATTCGAGATCATTATAGTTACAAACTAGGGTATGTTTAACAAAATCAGTCGGTACACCAGGTGAGGTTGGGTGACCTAAGGTCAAGGCTCCTGATCCTGCCTTAACCAATAAATAATCAGCATGACCATGGTAACAGCCTTCAAATTTGATAATTTTATCACGTTGTGTAAATCCTCTCGCAACACGAATTGCGCTCATCGTCGCTTCTGTGCCTGAATTCACCATCCGTAGCATTTCGATTGAGGGCATAATACTTGTGACTAAATTGGCTAATTCAACTTCGATTCCAGTCGGTGCACCATAGCTTAATCCTTTATGAACGGCTTTACACACAGCATCGGCTATATCGGGATTATTATGACCTAAAATCATTGGGCCCCACGAACCAACATAATCAATATAGGCTTTACCATCAGCATCATAAATATAGGCGCCATCTGCTTTTTCAATAAAAAGCGGGGTACCACCAACACCATTAAATGCCCTGACTGGTGAGTTGACTCCACCAGGCATGACAAGCCTTGCTTGCTCATAGAGAGACTGTGATTTGTTCATTATGAATTCTCATTGCAACATAAAGTGCGTATTTATTCATAAAATTAATGAGAATTCAAGCGTCTTAATAAGTAATTAACGAATTTTACTAATTGGTTTTATTTGCAGTTTGATATTTAGTCCTGCATTATATTGTAATATAATAGACGTTTATTCAATGATTCAAATACCGTTATCGCTTATACTTTGCGCTCAATTTTGCGGTAACTGAAAAGAGTAGTTAATAATGTGCTGTTTCTAATGAGCGTTAGAATAAAACAGTGTAGGAGAAATCAATGAGCGAAGCATTACCGTTAGTTTTTACTGATGCAGCAGCAAATAAAGTAAAATCACTAGTTGAGGAAGAGCAAAATCCTGATCTAAAATTACGTGTTTATATTACAGGGGGAGGTTGTAGTGGTTTTCAATACGGTTTCACCTTTGATGAGAAAAATAATGATGGTGATTTAATCATTGAAAAAAATGGTGTGGCGCTGGTTATCGACCCGATGAGTTTGCAATATCTTGTTGGCGGGACAATCGATTATGTAGAAGGTTTACAAGGTTCTAGATTTGTTGTTGATAATCCAAATGCTACCACAACGTGCGGTTGTGGCTCATCATTTAGTGTATAAGCAGGCTCATTTTCATCTCTTACCAATTATTGTAAGAGATGAGGTTACTTAATGATACTTTTACCTAAGATTATTAAGTCACGCTTAATCTTATCCAATTCGGCCACTTTGGGTAAATGTCCCCATTGTTCGTACCCCAATTTTTTAAATAATGCTAAGCTTGGAGCATTATGACCAAAAATATAGCTTAGTATTGTTTCAATACCTTGTTGCTGAGCAAATTGTTCGAGTTTATAGGCAGCATATTGTCCCACTTTTTGACCACGATAATCAGAATGAATATATAGGCTAATTTCAACCGTTTTATCATAAGCAGGTCTGCCGTAGAATGTTGATAAACTGATCCAACCACATGGTAAATCGTTGAGCCAAATTATCCATAATGGTCTTGTTTGCGGATTATGAGAGTGATACCAGTTATGGCGACTGTCGACAGTTATTGGCAACGTATCTGCTGTTACCATTCTACTTGCAATTGTTTGATTATAGACCTCGACAATAAAGGGAAGTTCACTCTCTTTAGCATCGGAAAAACGGATATTTTTTGTTAAGTTATTCATGTTAAACTATTTCGATAATAGGGTAATGAATTATTATGTCGTTAATTGTTGAGATAGGGAATAGGGTTAGTCAAATTATTTGTCTTTGGCTGTAATTAATGATGAATGTACATTCACAGCTTAACTTCAGCAATAATCGGTTAAAAATTATTACTGTCTTTACCATTTATCGATATACTATTTTGCATAATCTCTTTTAATCAGTGTGGCTATATATGGCTAATCAGATCGAAATTTTTGATATTGCAAATCCCTGCAGGCGTGTGTGTGAAACTGACAAACAGGGGTATTGCTTGGCGTGTTTTCGTTCTCGTGAAGAGCGATTTGGTTGGTTAACCTTTTCGCAAGAGCAAAAACAAGACGTTTTACGCTTATGCCGTCAACGGGTATTACGAAAACGTTATAGTTTATATCAACAACAAAAAGCATTATCAGAGCATCGAGATGAGAGCGTGCAACTAGATTTGCTTTAAAACTGATTTAAGCCACAGTGATAAAACAAAATGCATCAAGCTTTTTTAACAAAGCAGGCTTTTAGCATTACCTTCATACCGTCCATTTTACAGTCGATTTCATGATCACCATCAACTAAACGAATTGCTTTCGCTTTTTCACCTTTTTTTAATACGGTAGATGACCCTTTTAATTTCAAATCTTTAATCAAAATAATATCATCGCCATCGCTTAGTAAGTTTCCATTACTGTCTTTAACGATTAATGTATCGTCATGTGTTACTGCTGCATTAGGATCCCATTCGTGAGCACATTCAGGGCAGATATAGAGTGAGCCATCTTGATAGGTATGTTCTGACTGACAAATAGGGCAATTAGGCATTGATTCCATCGTTTTAATAACACCTTTAAATAAATATAATAAATGTAGTAGATACTATAACAAAAAAACCAATTTAAGTCATGTTATCGACATTGAAATGTGATGTTATCAGGTGTAGCATGAATACTTAACGATACCATGCTGGATTTGATTATGAAAATGTGCATCGCCTGCGGTATGCCAATGACTAAAATTGCAGATTATCCGTCATATGATATATCGAGAAACTATTGTAAATATTGTGCTAAAAGTGATGGGACCATGAAAACGTTCAATGAAAAATTAGCGGATCTAACCCTACGATATACGCAATACCACAGTATGAATTATGCTGTAGCAAAACAGACGGCGACAGTAATTTTAAAAAAACTACCCGCTTGGAAACATAAATGGTAACGATATATAATTTAAATGATATTTAATCCAAACATTTTATATCAATTTTGAGACTAGTTATTATAATGATTGCTAAAATAACCCTCCGAAGATTTCATAGCGTGGTCAATCCTGTATGGCAGTAAAGATAATAAAAAACTTAAAATGCCCTAAATGTAGCAGTACACAAATAAATCGCATTGCAGAAAATTTTTTTCATTGTAATCAATGCGGTAATCGTTATTATGGTAGCACCGAGGTTGATGGATTACTTGTTAGTTCAACTCTCCCAAAAAAATCAACCAATTTGTTATTAATATTGGTAACGGGTTTTGTTATTTTTGGTGGGGTATTTTTATTAATCCAAAAATTTACAATGTCAACTGGGCATAATTACCTGACAGATAATGCTAATCAGTTAACTGAAGGTTCACAAGCACCTCGTACTGCTTATGTAATATACCAAGATTTAGATGAACAAAATAGTGTATTACTGCGGGCAGATTTTATGACGCAAAATCATAGTGACAGTGATCAAAATATTCTTAGAGTCGAAAAGATTGGTGGTGAATTATTTGGTTATGATAAATCAAGTGGTAAAATTATTGCTAATTTGTCACTTTTAAGTCTAAGACCATTATCTATTGATGCTGCAATTTTATATGTTGATACTGATAATATCATTGTTAAAAATAAAGTTAAATCTGGGTATCAACTAGAAATGATAGATCTTTTTTCTGGTGATGTGCTTTGGACATTGGCAGAAGAAGAGGTGCCCGGTATTAAAAATTTGACAGGCTTATATTCTGACGAGAGTCATAGCGGTATCAAATTACTGAATGATAATTTCCGATTAACGTTACCACCAAGCTATTATGTTTTTGATAAAAAAGGCAATATTATTGATTTTGGTAAACAAAATTAGATAAAAATAATTGCAATATCACACATAGCTAATTTGTATATACAGATAGTAACCCGATCTATATCGGGTTTTTTTATATCACTATTGATTGATACATTTTGTGACACACTCTCAAACTCATCTTAATTTACCAAAGTTATCACACTGCCCGTCTATTATCTTGATTAATCAAGCTTAATCGTTTCAGTAGGCACTAAACAACCCATCTTTTCTTCATCTTTAATCAATACTATTTCTATTTTTACAATTGTAAATAAGCTTGGAGCGATAAATTAAATTATAGAAATACAATTTTATAACTAATTGTAATATAACATTTTATGTTTGATATTGAATAATACTAATTAGTGTGATGATTTACTTATTTCGATTATCGATATAATATATCCAAATATTGAAATAATAGATAAATCAATCATCTTGATTAAGAGATTACATTAGATTACACAATCATTACGATAAAACGACACAATACTTGGATAAACAAACTAGCTTCGCAATTGTTATGGCTAGATTTGTAAAATTATGGATTATTGAAACTGACAGGTAAAAATATGCAAAAAGTAAAATTAACGCCATACCAATCTATTTTTTATTACGAGTGGTTATCAAATCCATCAAGAACAGACTATAATATTGTCGCCGACAATATCATCTCTGGCGAAATCGATTTGCAAAGATTGATGGATAGTTTTGAGAAGTTGATTCACGAACATTTTATTTCTTGCCATACCATTTCAAATCAAGCCGATGGGATATTTTGGCAGCCTAAAGGCCGTACACCAATAAACGAATTGTTTACTTATCATGATTATCCATTAAGCAATGATGAAATTAATCAGCTTGTATCTGCACCATTTGATTTAGAAAATAGCACGCCAGCACGCGTTGATGTGATTAATTTAGGTGAGCAGCGTTATCGTGTTATTTTTAGTTTCCATCATATTATGGTTGATGGTGTGAGCACGCAAGAGTTTTGGACTAAAATTAGCCAAAACTATAATAGCATTGATTATGTTGTTCCAAGTATTGATGAACAGACCAAACTACATCAACAGCTCAATGATACATTTGATGACATAATGGCAAAACAGAAACGGCATATGACAGATTTTTGGCAAAAACAGCTAAAAGAGGTTAAAAATATTGATTTAACTTTCTTAAAATCTCCCAAAATCTCGTCAGATAACTCAAATGAATTCAAGCCTTTTATCACCGAGTATCTATTTAGCTACGATGAACAAATCAATAAAAAGATCAGAACCTTGCGCCGGCAATATAAAATGACAACGTATATGTTTGGTCAACTGGTTTTGGCGCTATTATTACATAAAATGGCTAATCAATCTGATATTCCACTTGTATATCCTATTGTTCTTAATGAAGGGAAAGCATTATTATATGGCGCACATGTCAATACAATCCCTGTCGTTTATCATTTCAAACACCACTCAACATTACAAAGCGTTATTGACGATGTGATAAATTATCATAAAGAGGTTAAGCAAACTGGTGCGAAGTATCTACCCATTTATGACATCATGCAATATGCTGAAAATTCGAATATTCTTGATGTTGCTTTTGTACAAACGTTTTTCAGGGATCACGGACTGAATCTTGACGGCATCGCCGATGAGTGTGTTAATCACGAGTTTCAGATCGATTTATCTAACAAGCTCGTATTTGAGCAAGAAGAACATAATCATCAACTTAATTACCGTGTAAAATTTAATGAGCAGCAATTAGATGGTTCTTTAGTTAAACAATTTATTGCGCTTTATCAATCACTTTTTCTCACATTACTGGATTATTTAACCAGTGATCGTGCTCATGTTGCAATCAACGATATTGAGTTGCTCGATCGAAATGCCTACCAACATCTGGTTTATGAGCTAAATCAAACAGAAAAACCGTATGAACAAGATAAAATTGTTGCTCAATTATTCGAAGAACAATGTCAAAAAACGCCATTCAATACAGCGGTTATTTTTGAACAGACAGAGCTCACTTATGCCGAGCTTAATGCTAAAGCGAATCGATTAGCACATTATCTAAAAGCTGAATTTGATATAAAACCCAATGAGCTAGTTGGTCTTTATCTCGATCGTTCAGAACATATTATTGTCTGCATTTTAGCCATTCTTAAAGCTGGTGGCGCCTATGTACCGATGGATCCCAATGCTCCTGATGAGCGCAATAGCTTTATTATACAAGATGCAAACTTGAAAGCAGTGATAACACTCGGTAATTATGCTAAAAAAATATCAACTCTAGTGGCTGATTTAGCTGTGATCAGTGTTAATTGTTCGCAATTTAACTTGATGTTACACAATTATTCAACTGACAATGTAGCTGTTAACACAACGGTTAACGATTTAGCTTATGCAATTTATACCAGTGGTACGACGGGCAATCCAAAAGGTACGCTAATTGAGCAGCATAATATCAATCGATTGATTATTAATGCCAATTTTGTTGAACTTAATGAATCTGATCGTATCGTTAGCATTGCCGGTTATCAGTTTGATGCTTCAACCTATGAAATTTTTGGTGCTTTACTCAATGGCGCAGCAGTTGTGATTGCAACGAAAGATAATTTCCTTGATTTGGAGAAATTTAATCAATTAATTGAACAACATAACATTACTAATTTCTTTGCTACCGCGACATTTTTTAATACATTAGTTGATGCACAGTTACCTAATTTAGCGCGGTTACGTTGTGTTTTAGCCGGTGGTGAAGCGCTTTCGGCCGTGCACGTTAATAAATTTCTTAAACGCTATCCACACGTAAAATTGGTTAATGGTTATGGCCCAACAGAAACAACAACCTTTGCTTTGACGTATTTGGCAAACCAAAGCCGTTTTGCATTTATGCATAACGTACCAATTGGTAAACCTTTGTCAAATACTACGCTATATATTTTAGACGAAAACTGTCGCCCGGTTCCAAAGGGCTGTATTGGTGAACTTTATATTGGCGGTGCAGGTGTTGGACGTGGATATTTAAACAATCCAGAAATGACAAATAAAGTATTTATCGATAATCCATTTCAGACTGAAGAGCAACAAGCGCGCAGCTATAATAATCGCATCTATAAAACGGGAGATTTGGTGCGTTATTTACCCGATGGTAATGTTGAATATATTGGACGTAATGACTTTCAGGTTAAAATTCGAGGTTTTAGAATTGAATTAGGCGAGATCGAATCTCGTTTAATGACTCATCCTCAAATCAAGCAGGCATTGGTCGTGGCCTTAAATCATGGTGCCGGTCATAAATATCTGGTCGCTTATTACGTAGCTGATAACCCGCTTTTACAAGATGAACTGGCTGATTATTTACAGCAAACGTTACCCGAATACATGGTACCATCGGCATTTGTTTATCTTGAATCGATGCCAGTTAATATTAATGGCAAGATCGATCGTCAGGCGCTACCAGTACCATCATTACAACGTCAAACCGATTATGTTAAACCAACGACCCAAAGTGAACAGCAATTAGTTGCGATTATCGCTGAAATATTGGGACTTGAGCAAACCTCTGTAAGTATTATCGATGACTTTTACCGCTTAGGTGGTAACAGTATTTTGGCGATTAAGTTATCGAGTAAAATCGCACGCGCCTTTAATCGTGCAGTGCGAGTTGCAGATATTTTCACTTATCGCACCGCACAAGCATTAGCCGTATTTATTGATGGTAACAATCAACAACGCCAGTCAATTACAATTATGCCGATTGATAATCCTCAACAACAATTACTGTCTTTTGCACAAGAACGCCTTTGGTTTATTGATTGTTATGAAGGTGGCAGTAATGCGTATAATATCCCGTTAGTCTTTCAATTGTTACCGGGCACTAATATGCGATTTGTAGAGCAAGCCCTACATTCGATTATTGAGCGCCATGAGATTTTACGAACTTTAATTAAAACTAATCAAGCGGGTATTGGGTATCAACACGTTATTGATTTACAGCTCACACCATTTACGCTCAATACGATTGATTGTGCCAATCAAGCCGAACTAGATAAAGCAATTTATGCACATGTAAATCGAGTCTTTTCACTCGCACAAGAATTTCCTATTTCGGTAAATCATTATCGACTGGCAAGTGATAATTACATGAGTATAATTATTCATCACGTGGCTTTTGATGGGTGGTCGACGGATCTGTTTTTCGATGAATTTTTCCGCTTATATCAACACTTTTCAATGTGTTGTGCCGATGATTATGCTCTGAGTACAAATTCTGTTTTAGCGCCAGTTGAAGTCCAGTATAAAGATTTTGCCTTATGGCAACGTGAGTATTTACAAGGTGAAGTCATCGCTGAGCAATTACTGTTCTGGCAGCAACAATTAGCTGGTTTTGAACCACTAAATTTACCTACCGATTATGTTAGGCCGCTGCAAATTGATTATCATGGACAAGATATTCGATTTGAGCTTGATGCTGCTTTGAGTAAGCAAATCCGCTCATTAGCTAATGAGTTAAATGTTAGCGTCTATTCAGTGCTATTGAGTGGTTTTTATTTGTTACTCGGTGCATTTAGTAATCAAAAAGATATTGTAGTTGGTTCACCCATTGCAGGTCGACATTATCAAGGCATTGAAAATACCTTAGGCTTTTTTGTTAATACCTTGGCATTAAGGCAATCGATCGAGCCTAAGGCGTGTTTAACAGACTTTATTTTACAAACCAGCAAGTTAGTTGAACAAGCTCAGTCCCATCAGGATTTACCTTTTGAGCGCTTGGTCGATGCGTTAGCAATTGAGAAAGATGCGTCAAGGCATCCCATTTTTCAGGTTATGTTTGGTGTACAATCATTTGGCTCTTCGGTCAGTCAGGGCGATATTGCTCAGGTAGTTAAATTATATCAAAGTGACAATATTCATCAGTCAGCAAAATTTGATATGACGGTCATGCTCGATGACTCTAAACCGACTATATCAGGCTTATTTAATTATGCAACTAAGTTATATCATGAGCAAACCATACATCATTACATTACGATTTATCAATGTATTTTACAACAGTTTACTCGGCTATGTCAGCGGCAACAACCGGTAGCAGATTTGCGTTTAATTGATGAAAATACTTATCAACGGTTAATTTTTGATTGGAATGAAACCAATCATCCTTATGCGAATAAACACACTATTGCTGAATTAGTTGAACTACAAGTACAAAAAACACCACATAATACGGCGGTGATATTTAATGATATTGAGCTCTCTTATCAACAACTCAATGAGCAAGCCAATCAGCTAGCACATTATTTAAAAGAGACGTTTGATATTAAACCCAATGATTTAATTGGGCTCTATCTTGAGCGTTCAGAACTCATCGTGGTGAGTATTTTAGCGATTCTTAAAGCCGGTGGGGCATACGTGCCAATGGATCCGAATGCACCTGATGTGCGTAACGAGTTTATTATGCAAGATGCGCAGTTAAAAGCTGTATTAACGCAAAGCATTTACAGGGATAAATTAGCTCGATTAATGCCCGACTTAGCGGTTCTTGCACTCAATCAGCGTGATTTTATTGATAATCTACAACGTTATTCGATCGAAAATGTGCAAACAAAAACCACGCCAGCTGATTTAGCCTATGTCATCTACACCAGTGGCACCACAGGAAAACCAAAAGGCACACTAATTGAGCAACACAATATTAATCGCTTAGTGATTAATGCTAATTATACTGAAATTGATTGTAGCGATCGTTTACTGAGTATCTCTGGTTATCAGTTTGATGCTTCGACGTATGATATATTTGGTTCATTGCTTAATGGTGCATGTGTTGTCATTGCTGCTAAAGACGTATTTTTAGATTTGGCGCAATTTGATCAATTAATTTGTGATAAAAAAATCACTAACTTCTTTGCTACGACAACCTTTTTCAATGCACTAGTCGACTATGAATTAACAAACTTGAAGCAATTAAATTATATTTTAGTCGGTGGAGAAGCATTGTCTGCTGTACATGTTAATAAATTTCGTTCGCTTTACCCTCAAGTAAAATTAGTTAATGCTTATGGCCCAACTGAAACGACAACATTTGCTGTAACCTATCTAACAAATCACGCAAAACAACCATTCGATCATAGCGTTCCGATCGGTAAAGCGTTGACAAACACTTCACTGTATATTTTAGATGAATACCATCGCCCTGTACCCATGGGCGCAATAGGTGAATTGTATATTGGTGGCGCTGGAGTTGGGCGGGGTTACTTGCATAATAATGCACTCACCAGTAAAGTTTTTATTCAAAATCCATTTCAAACTCTTGCGGAAAAAGAGCAAGGCTATAATGGCAAGATTTATAAGACGGGTGATTTGGTGCGTTATTTAGCCGATGGCAATATAGATTATATCGGTCGTAACGATTTCCAAATTAAAATTCGTGGCTTTCGAGTCGAACTGACTGAAATTGAGGCGCGTTTGGTTAGTCATCCAGATATTCAGCAAGCAGCGGTGTTAGCATTAAATACCGGTGCGGGTACAAAGTATCTTGCAGCTTATTATGTGGCCAAGCAGCCATTGAATGACGTAAACTTAGTTGCTTATTTACAGCAATCTTTACCTGAATATATGTTACCCGCTGTGTTTATTCATCTTGATGCAATGCCGATGAATATGAATGGTAAAATGGATCGTAAAGCATTACCAATCCCATTATTGACCAATGATGAGAGTTATACTGCCCCTAGCAATGATACCGAAGTGATTTTCTGCCAAACTTTCGCGAAAATACTCGGACTTGATGCCAATACAATCAGTATTGATGATGATTTCTTTAAGCTTGGCGGTGATAGTATCAGCAGTATTCAACTTGCAAATCGAATTAAACAGTCGCTTGGTTATTATTTATCGATAAAAGAGATTTTTAATTTCAGAACCGTAAGAGCGCTGAGTGATTTTGTCAGCGGTAATAAAAACACGCCACCAATCACAATTAAAGCAGAGCAAGGAATACTCGACGGTTCTATGGCACTTGCCCCCATTCAGCAATGGTTTTTTCGTGATGCTGCGCAAGGGAAATTACCTGACTTTGCACATTGGAATCAATCATTTTTGCTGCATGTGCCCGAACTAGATATTGATTTACTTAAGCTTAGCGTTGTTAAGTTACTTGAATATCACGATATGTTACGTATGACTTATGAGCATAGTCAAACACCTTCTTATCAGCCATTACCTGATGAACTTCCCTTTGACGTAGCAAATATTGCGGGATACTCGGCGGATAAAATCACTCAATTACTGACCGATTGGCAAAGCCATTTCAAGTTTAATCAAGGGTTACTGTGTCACATTGGTTATTTAACTGGTTATGCGGATCATTCTGCGCGTATTCATGTTGCGGTGCACCATTTAAATATTGATGCGGTGAGTTGGCGTATCATCAAAGATGATTTACAAACGATTTATCAATTTTTTGTACAACAATCAGTACTTGATCCGTCAATGAGCGCAGAGGCTATTTTAGGTAATAAAGGCACGAGTTATCGGCAATGGGTAAATCAGCAGCAAGATTATTTACCTTTGGCAAATCATGAGCAGGCTTATTGGCAAACGGTATTAGCCGATTTACCTAGCTATCATGAACATATTAATCATTACCGAACCGATTCGCTGTATCACACTAAAATTCAATTATCAAACGTACAAACACAATGGTTACTTTGTCAGGCAAATCAAGCATATGGTACTGAAATTAATGATATTTTATTAACTGCATTAGCCCAAAGCTTGAAGCTAGCGTTTAATTATGATGAGCACTATGTATTATTAGAGGGACATGGACGCGAAGATCTTTTTGATGATATCGATATTAATAATACTGTCGGTTGGTTTACAAGTATGTTCCCCGTTAAGCTTGTCGCGACTAATGATAATGTTGTGCAAAATGTGGCTTCGATTAAGGATTCATTAAGATCGATTCCTCATCATGGTATTGGCTATGGTATTTTAATTGGTTATATTGATCAGGCGCTACCCGCTATCTGTTTTAATTATTTAGGTCAATTTGATAGTTCTCAATCAAATCGTTCTCAACAAATTTGCCAATGGCGATTTAGTGATGAAGAGAGTGGATTGTCAATGTCAAGCCGCAATCGGACTACTGACTTTTTATCACTAAATGGGGCAATTATTGATGAACAATTACAATTCACGATAACAGGCTATGTTAGTGCTGAGCAAGGTGAGCGCTTTTCAATGATATTTAGCGAACAGCTCGCTCATTTGATCCATCAATTAACACAGTGCGATCGTACCTATTTAACACAAGCAGATATCAATCAGATTATTTCACCAATATTATTAAATTCTCTACAAATGGATAGGGAAGTTGAGGCGATTTTTCCGGCTAATAGTTTACAGCAAGGATTCATTTATCATGCTGCCGCTCAAGGTGAGCTAGATAATGCCTACCGTATTCAAATGATATGGGATTACTATAATCCCATAAAAGCGGAGTTGCTTAAACAAGCATGGCAATTAACTCAAGCAAAATATCCAGCACTGCGATTACGTTTTTCATGGGATGAAGAACTGATTCAAATTATCGATAAACAGTCAGGATTTGATTGGCAATTTATTGATCTCAGTGAACTCAACCCAGCGCAGCAATCGTTAAGTATCAATGCGTTAGTCGAGCAAGATGAGCTGATCAGTTATGATTTAACTAAAGGTAATTTGTTCAGAATTTATCTGATTAAGCGTGCTGAAAATGATTTTTGCTGCTTATTTAACAATCATCATGCTATTTTAGATGGTTGGAGTTTACCCATTTTATTAAATGATGTGCATCATAATTACTTGGCGCTGTTAAATCATCAAGTTCTTGCACCTGAGACAGATAAAAGCTATTTAGCTGCGCAGTCATTTTTACAAACTCAGATCCATGAGACGCAATTATTCTGGCAAAACTACCTGAATATTGAATTGGAACAAGAAAATCTAGCAAGCCTACTTAAACCTAACGTGCGTCACATAAATTTAAGTGAACATAAATTAGTTGAAGATCCACAAGAGATCGCAACTGTCTTTAAACCTGAACTTTGTCGTCAGCTTAAAGCATTATGTAAGCATAACGGATTTACCTTGAATGCATTAATACAGTATTGTTGGCATCAACAACTCAGTGTGTTTGGGAATGCAACAACAACCGTAATTGGTATGACGGTATCTGGGCGCAATCTACCGATTGATGGCATAGAAAACTCTGTTGGCTTATATATTAATACGCTTCCGGTCATTTTGACGCACACTAATGATAGCGTAATCGATCACATCAAAAAGTTACAAATACAGATTAACGATGTCAACAATCACAGTAACATCAACTTAATTGAATTACAAAAGGCTGGTACAAGATTATTTAACTCATTATTTGTGTTTGAGAATTATCCTATTTCACAAAGTGATCAAGAGCAGTTGACCTTTGTATTTAAAGAAGGCAAAGAGAAGCTTGATTATCCTTTAGGCGTAGTTGCTTTTGATCGAGATGGTGAGGTCACCGTTAAAATCAAATACGCGGGTGAATTATTTAGCCAATCTGCGATTGAGCGCTTATTACAGGGAATCGTGTTGACTTTGACACAGTTAATTGAAAATCCCACAATTGACATAAAAGCGTTAGATTTACTGACTAAAGCAGAGAAGCAGCAGTTACTTGTTAGCAATAGCCATCATAATATTGTGCCATTTGAGCGGCATAAGTTGGTGAGTGAGTTATTTGAGGAGCAGGTTCAAAAAACGCCTCATCATATTGCGATAGTTTATGAGCAAGTCGCCTTAACATATCAATCGCTTAATGAGCAAGCTAATCAGTTGGCAAATTACTTACGACAGCAAATTATGATATACCCCGATGATCTCATTGCTTTATATCTGGATAAATCACATTATATGATTATCAGTATATTGGCGGTATTAAAAGCAGGGGCGGCTTATGTACCCATTAGTCCAAGTACGCCAGCTGAGCGTATTGAATTAATACTTAATGATACACAGGCTAAAGGCATATTAACTCATGCACATTACCAGACCGATCTATCTGCACTTAATACCGAGAAGAAACCGACGATTATTGCGGTGGATCAGCCAAATGTACTTGAAATGGTTGCACAATGTGATCATAACAACATCGACACTACAACCCAAGCTAACAACCTGGCTTATATAATTTATACCAGTGGTACGACCGGGCAGCCAAAAGGCGTCATGATTGAACATCATGGTATCTCGAATTTAGCTACTGTGCAGCAAGCTATTTTAGATTTAGAACCGGATGAGACAAAGCAAAGTCAGAAAAATGTGCTTTGGTATTCAAACTATATTTTTGATGCTCATGCGTTTGAAATTTATAATGCGTTATTAAATGGGCATAATTTACATATTCTATCCGAATCTAAACGCCTCGATTTTATGGCGTTAGCGCAGTACATTGAGGATAATCGTATCGATTTTGCCTTTATCCCGCCAGCACTACTTGATCAAGACATGGCATTGCAACTGCCCGTTCTGACGGTGGGGGGCGAAGCTATTAGCACGGAATTAGTGCAGCGTTATTGTCAACAAGGCGTTAAACTTATTAATGTTTACGGTCCTAGCGAAACCACCGTGTGGGCCATGGCGCATCACTATCGTAAAGATGATCTCAATACTAATTTAGGGCAAGCAATTTACAATGTCACTTTATATATACTTGATGAGCATTTGCGCCTTGTTCCACCTGGTGTGACTGGCGAACTGTACATTGGGGGAGCAGGTGTCGGTCGTGGCTATCTTAATAATCCTGATAGCACTAAACAATCATTTATTTGTAATCCATTCCAGACGTCTGAAGAGCAAGTTCAAAACTATAATGGTCGAATCTATAAAACGGGAGATTTAGTCCGTCACTTACCAGATGGTAATATAGAATATATTGGACGTAATGATTTTCAGGTTAAAATCCGTGGCTTTAGAATTGAATTAGGTGAAATTGAATCGCGCTTAATTAGCCATCCACAGATCAAGCAAGCTTTGGTTCTTGCATTGAATAATCGAGCTGGAAATAAATACCTAGCAGCTTACTATGTTGCTGATAGTCAGCTTGAACAAGCTGTAATTAGTGACTATTTACAGCAATCACTACCAGAATATATGTTGCCCGCTGCCTTTGTGCATTTACACGCGATGCCAGTGAACATCAATGGTAAAGTCGATCGTAAAGCACTGCCGATTCCCGATTTTGTGATGCAAACAGACTATGTTGCGCCACAGACAAGTACTGAGCTGCAATTAGTGAACGAGGTTTCGACATTATTAGGACTTGATGTTTCGTCCGTGAGTATCACAGATGACTTCTTCCGGTTAGGTGGTAACAGTATTTTGGCAATTAAGTTATCAAATAATATTGCACGCATTTTTGATCGTGCTATACGTGTTGCCGATATTTTTGCCTATCGCACGGTACAGGCATTAGCTCAGTACGTTGATGCTAGTAACGATCAGTGCCAAACCATCACCATCATTCCGGTTGTTGATGAACAAGATCAACGATTATCTTTTGCACAAGAGCGATTATGGTTTATTGATTGTTATGAAGGTGGTAGCAATGCTTATAATATTCCGCTGGTGTTTAAGTTATTACCTAAAACTCAACTCCCTGTCGTTGAACAAGTAATTCAAGCCATTATGCAACGCCATGAGATTTTACGGACCTTAATTAAAACCAATCAAGATGATGTAGGCTATCAACAAGTCGTCAGTTTAGAGCAAATGCCTATAACCATCAATACGATAAATTGTCATAGCCAAGAGGCGCTAGATAAAGCAATTCATTGTCATGTACATCGAGTTTTTGCATTGGCTCACGAGTTTCCAATTTCAGTTAATCATTACTCGTTTGCAGATAATGATTATATGAGTATCGTGATTCATCATATTGCGTTTGATGGTTGGTCTGTAGATTTATTTATTAATGAGTTTACTCACTTATATCGCTATTTTATGCTTATAGCGCAAGGCAATAGTGCCCTTGTTGCAAGTTATAATTTACCCCCAGTTGAAGTGCAGTATAAAGATTTTGCCTTATGGCAACGTAACTATTTACAAGGTAAAGTCCTTGATGAGCAATTACAGTTTTGGCAACAAAAGTTAGCGCATTTTGAACCACTAAACTTACCAACTGATTATGTTAGACCATTGCAAATTGATTACAGTGGGGCAGATGTCGCCTTTACATTTGATGTGAAACTAAGCAAACAAATTCGTCGTTTGGCCAGTGAATTGAATGTTAGTGTCTATTCGGTGTTACTCAGTGGTTTTTATTTACTACTCAGTTCATTTAGTAATCAAAAAGATATTGTGGTTGGATCACCAGTTGCAGGACGACATCATCAAGGCATTGAAAACACGATAGGTTTTTTCGTTAATACATTAGCCTTGCGCCAATGTATTGATCCAAAGACAAGTTTAACTGACTTTATTTCACAAACCAGTCAGTTGGTAGAGCAAGCTCAGGATCATCAGGATCTGCCATTTGAACGTTTGGTTGACGTATTGGCAGTTGAAAAAGATGCTTCTAGGCATCCGATTTTTCAGGTGATGTTTGGTGTACAATCCTTTGGCTCATCTTCGCAAGGTGGTGAAGAGGATAAGCTATTGGAAATTTATAAAAGTGATCATACCCATTATCAAACAGCTAAATTTGATATGACAGTGATGCTAGATGATTCAAAACCAGTTATATCGGGTTTATTTAATTATGCGACTAAACTATATAACCAAGCGACTATTGAGCACTATATCACGGTTTACCAAGGTATTTTGCAGCAGTTTATGAAGATGAAACAGCAACAACAGCCATTGACTGAACTGAGTTTGGTTGATACCGCGACTTATCAAAAATTGATCTTTGATTGGAATAAAACGCGCTGTGATTATCCAACCGATGTGACTGTGCATCAATTATTTGAAAGGCAAGTGCTAAGAACGCCAAATAATTTGGCATTAGTATATGAAAGCGATCGTTTGACCTATCAAGAACTTAATGAACAAGCCAATCAATTGGCTCATTATTTGCGTGAACAATTTGATATTCAGCCCGATGATCTTATCGCATTATGCCTTGAACGCAGTAAATATATGCTAATTAGTATTTTAGCTATTTTGAAAGCGGGCGGGGCGTATGTACCAATGGATCCTAATGCGCCTGAAGATCGTATTGGTTATATGCTCTGTGATACTCAAGCAAAAGTGGTCTTAACGACAGATTTAAGCTATGACAAAGTCAAACCATTAGTCTCAACAGATCAAGCTGCGCTCAATTTGCAATCTCTGCAAACGAGCCGCATGCTTAGTCAATACCCAACGAGTAACCCTGCGCCATGGGCTAAGCCAAAAAATTTAGCTTATGTGATTTATACCAGTGGTACGACTGGCAATCCTAAGGGGGTTATGTTAGAACATCAAGGCGCGGTTAACCGTATTGTATGGATGCATAATGAATATCCCATTACCGAGCAAGACCATATTTTACAAAAAACTAACTATACGTTTGATGTTTCTGTGTGGGAGCTATTTTGGGCCAACTGGTATGGCGCTTGCATTGTATTTGCGCACTCTGAGCTGTATAAAGACAACGTCTATTTGTCTGAGTTAATTGAAAGTGAACAGATTACGGTATTACATTTTGTACCATCTATGTTAGTTGCTTTTGTTGAAACATTAGAAGCTCAGCCTGATTTGCAGCCAAAAGTTCAGGGCTTAAAATACCTGTTTTGCAGTGGTGAGGCACTGAACTTATATGAAGTCAAAAAATGTCAAAAACTGATGCCATCTTGTCAAATTCACAATCTATATGGCCCAACAGAGGCAACAGTTGATGTGCTGTACTACGATTGTAACAACCCTGATATTGCACAAGTCCTCATCGGTAAACCGATTGCCAATACTTCCGCTTACGTTCTCAATGAATTGTTACAGCCAGTGCCGATTGGTGGTATTGGTGAGCTATTTATCGGCGGTGATAATGTGGCAAGAGGCTATTTAAACAATGTGCCATTATCCAATGAACGTTTTATTACCAATCCATTCCAAACTGCTACAGAAAAAGCGCAGCAATATAATGGCCGGATCTATAAAACGGGCGATCTGGTAAGAGCGTTAAGTGATGGTAATATTGAGTATTTAGGTCGTAATGATTTCCAAGTCAAAATTCGTGGTTTTAGAATTGAACTCGGTGAAATTGAAGCGCGTTTAACGCAATATGCCGGTGTTAAGCACAGCATTGTTATTGCGCATGAGCAAGCCTCAGGAAGTAAATTCTTGGTTGCTTATTATTTGGCTGATAACGAGATTGATAGTCCGTTATTACAGGCGCATTTACATGAAACATTGCCCGCTTACATGGTGCCATCGGCCTTTATTCATCTATCTGAGCTCCCAATCACCTCCAATGGTAAGCTCAATCGACGAGCTTTACCAAAACCAGAACTGACCGATAAAGTCGAATACGTTGCGCCAGAAAACAGTATTGAAGTAACATTGACCGAGATATTTGGCAATATCTTGAAGATTGCAGCCCAAGATATCAGTATGCAAGATAGTTTCTTTAAATTAGGTGGCAACAGTATTTTAGCTATGATGCTCAATAACCGTATTAATAATACGTTAAAAATCAAATTACGTTTGGTTGATATTCTCTCCGTCAGAACGATTCGTGAATTGGCAACTAAAATCGCCACAGCTCAGCAGCAATTTAATCCAATTGTTGAGTTTAATATCGCTAACGATAAACCCAAAATGTTCATGATTCATCCAGGTTTAGGTGGATGTGATGTATATATGTCATTGGCCAATAAATTATCAGCAAAATATAGCTGTTTTGGTGTGGATTCTTATAATTTGTATCACGACGATCGCATTGATGATCTTAAGGTTTTGGCACAATATTACCTTGATTATTTGGATAAAGTGGTTAAAAAAGGTGAACCAATTACCTTGCTTGGCTGGTCACTAGGCGGCAACATTGCTTTAGAAATGGCAATCCAGCTTGAAAGTCGGGGTATTAAAAATATTAAAATCTATCTGTTAGATACTTGGTTATTAAATCCGGGCGATTTGAATGCTGATGTCAGTCCAATTGATCTTAATGACGTCAAAAATCGATTTAATATACCTGAACATCTAAGTGATAAGTTGGAGTCAATGGTTCGAGTGGACAATAAGCTCGTTACTCAACATTTATCGGCGAAGCTGAAAACTAGCCAAATTGTCTTTTTTAAAGCCAAACACACACATCGGAGCCATGAGTTATCACAAAAATATACTTTGAATAACATCGATACTTATTTGGATAACCTGTCGCAGCTAAAATGGATAGAGATTGATTGTGATCACTATACCATTTTAGCGAAGGAGCTAGATATTATCGAACATATACGATAATAACAAACTCGCCCCTAGATACCTTAGCGGTAGAAGGGGGCGAATTGTGAAATATAATGAATTATATTTATAGCCTCAATATTAGCGAGTTAAATTGGTCAGATGTTCGTGCTCAACTAAAGATACTCAGTATCAGTGAGCAACATGATCTTGAACAATTTAAATTCGAGCAAGATAAGTGCCGAGCGTTAGTTGGTAAACTGCTGTTGTTGTATGTATTACAGCAACATGAGCACTATCGAGCAAAACTACTACCGAAGATTGGTTATGGTGTGTATGGCAAACCGATGATTGCTCGTATGCAAGGACACTTTAATATTTCTCATGCGCAAGATTGGGTTGTTTGTGCTTATAGTGACAATAGTATCGTTGGGATTGATATTGAACATCAAGTGACGATTAATCTTGATGACTATCAAGCGATGATGACTCCCCGTGAGTATCAACGCGCGATCACTAATCCTGATTTTGATTTTTTCCAGTTATGGACCTTAAAAGAGGCCGTAATAAAAGCCACAGGACAAGGATTCTTTCTATCACCGACTACTTTTGAATTACCATACCCATTCCAAAACAATGATTATGTACACATTGAAAGCCAAGATTGGTTTTTATTCAGTCAACGTTTTACACCTAATTATACTTTATCACTGGCTTCATCACGCCCAATTACAGGTAAAATTCATTGTATTTCGCTTGCATTAGACGCTATTAGCCAATAAAAGAAGATTTTTTGTTACGTTGTCACGATTTTGTGGCGGTTATTAACCCGACTTATTTTCAGCTTTTACTCCCGAGGTTCAACATGCGCCTTTAGTTGGCTTGCATACTGACGATATTTTTTGCATGAACTTGGCTATAGTAACGCAAAGATTAAGCAAATGAAGCAAGAGGGTGCAATATAATGACAACAAGCCACGGTTTAACAGCAATCGCGGCTTGATGAATTGACGATCAAATTATTGGAGTTTAGCAGCAATCGAATTAAACATGAGTGCCGATTCTAATGGCTGAGCACTAAATGATGGCTCAGCTTTTGGCCAGGTTGACCACTGCACGATAACCAAATTTTCGACTTGATTGACCATAATCATTTGACCAAAAATCCCTAATGCCCAAAGGGTATCACTACTTTTGAGTACGTTAGGATTGGTGGTGGTTAAGTTAGCCGGAATACGATTATTCCACCACTCATAACCATAAGAGCCGTCTGGATGACTTGGCGTGATAGAGTTTTCGGCTTGATTCCATGTTCTTGCTTCTTTAACCCAATGGTCTGGTAAAATTTTTGTGCCATCTGGTAAAGTGCCATCACTTGCAATAAATAAGCCAAATTTACCCCAATCTTCTAACACCGCATTAAAACCATGTGCACCAACATCGTGTTGACCTTTTTCATAACTATGCCAAACCCCATCGTGCACCATCCCAAATGGTTGCCAGATTTTTTCTTGTAGGTACTGAGCGACTGATTCACCAGTAGCTTTTTCGAGTGTATCGCCTAGTAACCAAGCGCCACCAGAAGAGTATGACCACGCCTCTCCCGGTTTAGCGTAGGCTTTGCGCTCAGGCGATTTGACTAGCGCATTAACACATTGATAAGCCTGATCCGTTGCTTCACACTGGGTTAATTTTGCAAAGTCAGAATTAGGATCAGTATAATCTTCACCCCATTCGACGCCCGATGTATGTTGTAGTAACTGACGAATGGTGACGTTTTCCCATGCGGTGCCTTTAACATCTGGATTATATTTGATCACTAAATCATCAAGAGACTGAATTTTACCCTCTTTCAAAGCAATGCCGACCAGTGTTGAAATCACTGATTTACCAACAGAGCGAGAGGTCCAAAGTGTTGTGTCGTTATTCCCCTTGCCATAATATTGCCACACAATTTGGCCATTTTTAATCACCATCATGCCCGTGACATCATTGCGTTTAATGTAGTCAGTGAGTGTATATTGCTTGTCATCGTAATGATAAACCACTGTTGATAAATCTTGTATCGCACGCGCAATAGGCTTAGCTTGATCGCCAGCTTTAAAGACATCACCCGTGTATGAGCGGTAATCATTACGAAAACCAATAACCCGATCTTGCTGATTCCAAGTTAACATATCTTTAACCGCTGGTGGATTTTGATCGACTACCGTAGGGCAGTTTAAGTTTTCCACGCCACAAGTGGTACTACCGGTTGCTGCATTCGCTTGCCAAGCCATCATTAAGCATAACACCAGTGTACTATTTTTTAATTTCATTTTTACCCACCATCAATTTCAATTTTAGTCATTGTTCACCGCTCGGCAACACCAACCTTAAGGCCGATGATTAAACGGCTATCCCATTATTCAAACTAAATACAAATAAATGATTAAATTTATTGGTCATGATCATGGTAAGAAGGATTGTATTTTTTTTCAAATCCGTTAATGTGGGGAAACCCATCATTATTTTAATGGTTGTTGTGATGTCGCAGATTCATTTTACTGTCGCGCAAATTGAAGCTTTTGTGGCCGTTTGTGAAACCAATAATGTGCTATTAGCAGCGAAAAAATTACACAAAAATCGCACCACAATTAGTGAATTAATTAGTACGCTTGAAATCAATTTAGGTTATGAGCTGTTCGTCCGCTCTAAAAAACCATTAGTCTTAACCGACGAAGGCAAACAGCTCTATACACAAGCGTGTCTATTTTTACAACAGGCGCATATTTTTGATCAATTTGCCATGCAATTACCTAAGCAGATGAAGCAAACTTTGACAATTTGTTATGATTGTTTTATTCCTAGCGCGTTTATTAAACAGTTGATAGCATTTTTTGCTCAGCAAAATATGGAGTTAAATCTACTCAATATTGATCGACAACAAGCGGAGCTGCAACTGTTGGCTGAAAAAGCCGATATTGGCATATACCCAGCGGTTAACCGCATGATTAATGCCGAGTTTCAATGGTATGCCTTGGGGGCAATTGAACTTGGTATTTACGCTCATCAGGATTTTTTTGCTAAAAAAATAGCGCGCGTTTCATTACTGGAGCTTGCCTCTAGCAAGCAATTGATCCCCTTTGCTGGCTTACCGCAGCAATTAAGCCAAATGATTAAAGTCTCCGACAAGTTACAAATCATCACCAATATTGAATTATTAAAGGATCTCATCAACGAAAAGCAGGGCTGGAGTATGTTACCAACCCATTTATTCACTAATGCGTATAAAAAAGTCTGTCGCTTTGATAGTGAGCAGTGGGATAAAGGCGCAATATTAAATATTGTGGCGATCTGGAAACCAACGACCAATGGCCAATTAGCGGCATTGATTCAGCAACTGGCACAGTTGTATACTCAAACACGGCAAACGACCCGTTCAAATTCTGGCGAATAGATTAGCTGCGCCGAGATAAATTTTTCATTTGCATAATTGCGGCGGCTAACTCTTCAACCGAGCGGTTAGTGGTCGATAAATTAGGAATATTATAACGTTTAAATAGCGATTCAGCCGTTCTAACTTCAAAATCACAATTGAGTGGATTGGCATATTTGGAATGCGGTCGACGCTCTTCGCGGATACGACTAAGGCGCTTATAATCAATGGTTAATCCAAACAGTTTATCGCGGTATGGCGCGATCATCTTCGGAATTTGATTATGATCTAAATCATCTTGCGTCAGCGGATAGTTAGCCGCCAAAATACCATACTGCAGCGCCAAATATAAACAAGTGGGTGTTTTCCCTGAGCGTGATACACCAATTAAAATAATATCGGCGGCATGATAGTTCTTTTCAGTAATACCATCATCATTACTTAAGGCAAAATTGACTGCTTCCATTCGTTCATCATAGCGCCTTTCATCGGCAATGCCGTGGGTTAATCCCGCAATCATTCGCGCTCTCATGTTTAACGCTTGTTCTAACGGCGGCATAAAAGTGCTAAAAAAGTCCATATGAACAATATGGTCATGATGATCAAACAGGGCTCGAAGCTCGGGATTAACTAGACTTGATATCACAATCACTTGCTGCTGAGTTAATGAGGCAATGATATTAATTTTATTTAATACCGCGTGAGATCGCTCAACTGAATCGACAAAGGGTACGGTAAAGCAATCAAGTGCCACACCTTCAAATTGATTAAGCAAGGAGTGGCCTAAATTCTCAACAGTGACACCGGTACGATCAGAAATAAAAAAAACGGTTCGTTTGCAGTCCATTATAGATCCTAAATAGAGCAGTTATAAAAGTCGGTGGTATGGTATTTAACTTTCTAATATAACATATTGATTTTTGTTGTGGCTTGAACATCTTATTCAAATTAAATAATGTGATCTTGCTCACGTAATCGTCATGAGCTTGCTGAATACCTTGTTAATATTTTCTAGAATGCCTAGTCGATTAAATAGGAGAAATATTATGGTTATGCAGAACGTAATTTGGTTTAACGAGTTATGCAAAGACGATGTTGAAAGTGTTGGCGGGAAAAACTCTTCATTGGGTGAAATGATTAGTCAACTCTATTCAAAAGGGGTGCAAGTTCCTAATGGTTTTGCGACAACCGCTGCTGCATACCGCGCTTTTTTAGCGCAAGATGAGTTAGATAAACGTATTGCATCACTCCTAAGCACGGTTAATATTGATGACGTGAATCAACTGGCAAACGCAGGTAAACAAATCCGCAACTGGATTATGCAAACTGAATTTACGGTTGAATTTGAGCGTGAAATTCATGAAGCATGGCATACTATGCAAGCCGATTATGGCAATGATTTTTCAGTTGCTGTGCGTTCTTCAGCAACGGCTGAAGACTTACCTGATGCCTCTTTTGCCGGACAACAAGAGACGTTTTTAAATATTCGTGGGATTGATAATTTAAAAGAAGCAATCAAGCATGTTTTTGCTTCGCTGTATAATGATAGGGCCATCTCGTACCGTGAACATCAACATTTTGATCATGCGCAAGTGGCGTTATCCGTTGGTGTGCAAAAAATGGTACGCAGTGATATTGGCGCCGCTGGCGTGATGTTTACCATGGATACTGAATCTGGCTTTGATAAAGTGGTATTTATTACTTCAGCTTATGGACTGGGCGAAACAGTGGTACAAGGCGCTGTCAATCCTGATGAATTTTACGTACATAAAACGCTTTTAAAGCAGGGTTATCCTTGTATTTTACATCGTGGTTTAGGGTCTAAATTATTAAAGATGGAATTTACGGACGCTGGTGCTGCCAATAAATCGGTTCAAACAGTGGATGTTGATGAAGCCTTACGTGGTCAATTCTCAATTAACGATGAAGATATTTTACAACTTGCTCGTTATGCGCAAATCATTGAAGACCATTATGGTCAGCCAATGGATATTGAATGGGGTAAAGATGGCCATGACGGCAAGCTTTATATCTTACAAGCAAGACCTGAAACCGTAAAATCACGAGAATCAAAAAATCGCCTGACGCACTATCATGTCAAAAATAAGTCAGAGGTTGTTTGCCAAGGACGAGCAATCGGTCAAAAAATTGGTCAAGGTAAAGCAAAAATTATCCATGATATTCGTGATATGGATAAGATTTTATCTGGCGATGTGCTGGTGACGGACATGACGGATCCGGATTGGGAACCGATCATGAAGAAAGCCTCAGCGATTGTGACCAATCGAGGTGGTCGAACTTGCCATGCGGCAATTATTGCACGTGAACTGGGTATTCCTGCCATTGTTGGATGTGGTAATGCAACGGCTACTATCAAAGAAGGTGATCTCATTACGGCATCATGCTGTGAAGGCGATACTGGCCTTGTGTATAAAGGCATTCTTGATATTGAAAAAACGCAAATTGATCTTGGTACTATGCCAGAAATACCATTGAATATTTACATGAATATTGGTAATCCAGAGCTTGCTTTCAATTTCAGCCAGCTACCAAACCAGGGGGTTGGCCTGGCAAGAATGGAGTTTATTATCAATAAGCAAATTGGTATTCACCCCAAAGCATTGCTAGAATTTGATACTTTACCTGCTGATTTGAAAGAAGCGATTAGTGAGCGTATTTCGGGGTATGCTTCTGCCCGTGATTTTTACGTGCAAAAATTAGCAGAAGGTATTGCGATGATTGCCGGTGCATTTTACCCTAAGCGGGTGATTTTACGTACCTCTGATTTTAAGTCTAATGAGTATGCGAATTTGATCGCCGGTCCATTATATGAACCGCATGAAGAGAATCCAATGCTTGGTTTTAGAGGCGCTGCGCGTTATGTTTCACCATTTTTCAAACCATGCTTCGAGCTTGAGTGTGAAGCGATCAAAATTGTCCGTAACCAATTAGGCTTAAAAAATCTGGAAATTATGATCCCGTTTGTTCGCACCGTGAGTGAGGCTGCTCAAGTGAGTGATATTTTAGTCGCAAATGGCCTTGAACGTGGCAAAGATGGTTTACGCGTAATGATGATGTGTGAGCTGCCTGCCAATGCGGTGCTTGCTGAGGAATTTTTAACTTACTTTGATGGCTTTTCTATCGGCTCTAATGATATGACTCAGCTGACACTTGGTACCGATCGTGATAGTGGTGGGCCTATTGCTGCCACATTTGATGAACGTAATCCAGCGGTTAAAGCGATGCTATCTATGGCGATTAAAGCGTGTAAAAAACACAACAAATACATTGGTATTTGTGGTCAAGGGCCATCAGATCATCCAGACTTTGCCCAGTGGCTAGTTGAACAAGGAATTGATAGCTTATCACTTAACCCTGATACGGTCATTGATACATGGTTATTTATTGCTAACTCAGCACATTCATAAAAAACTACTATAGAGTCAGGACGTTTTCTGGCTCTTTACCTGTTAACCACCTGCCTAACTCGCATAATATCGCTATGTGGCGGTGCGTTAAATAATCGTTTATATTCTCGATTGAATTGCGTAATACTTTCATAACCGACAGCCAATCCAGCTTGGTTTGCCGTATTATTTTCAGATAACATTAAACGACGGGCTTCGTACAGACGCAATTTTTTTTGATACTGTAGCGGCGTAAGCGTGGTGACGTATTTAAAATGCCGATGAAAGGTGGATAGCGCCATATTGGCTTGTTGGGCTAATTCTTCAACAACAATGGGCTGTTTATAGTGTACTTTAAGCCAATTAATCGTTTTCGCAATATGATGGCTTTGGGTGCCAGCAGTATTAATTGAACGTAACTGCTGACCAAATGGTCCTATCAGTAACAGATAATGAATCTCTTTGATAATGAGCGGTGCTAAAGCAGCAATATGCTCAGGTGTTGCTAATAGTTGTATCAAGCGTACAAAGGCACTGAGTATACCCAGTTCCACTTTAGTGACTAACATACCTTCAAAAGGCTGAGGTGGTATTAATGAAAGCTGCGGAAAATCACTAATTAATTGATTAATGATATCTTTATCTAGATATAGCGCTAGTGATAAAAATGGTGACTGAGGCGACACATCAGTCATGGTATTGATAGCCGGTACATCAACCGCCGTAAGAAGACAATCGCCAGCCTGGTAGCTGTACTGCTTTGAACCAATTAAAGAGAGCTTAGAACCTTGTACAATGATGGATACCATCGGTTGATAAAAGCAACTCGAACATGGTTGTGCTTCATCTCGACGAAACAGACTTAAATTGTCAATTGGCGTGGTATAATCAGTTGTTTTAGTCAGGTAGATCAACATGAGTTGCTTTAACTGATGATTAATGGCATATAACTCGGGTTGCAAAGGAATGATCATGACTTACTCCGCCAAAATAGCAATAAAACTGACGATTATATTAACAGATAATGGTTCATGGTAATAACAGTTTGAGATAATTAGGCAAAAATCTGGTCTTTTTGTCTCTATTATATTAGATAAATTTTAACTACAGTAATTCATATTATTAATCAACATGAGCATTCACATAATATGAACATCATTCATAATGATCAGCACCATTCTGCTACCGGGCCGGATGAGTGGTTTACCGGTACAGTCAGAATTGATATGCCATTTAGTCAACACACGCCAGGTACCGTAAGTGGCGGCAGTGTGACGTTTGAACCAAGAGCAAGAACTGCATGGCATACTCATCCATTAGGGCAGATATTGATTGTGACAGCCGGTTATGGCTGGGTACAAAAATGGGGCGAGGCCAAGCAAGTAATTCAGCCCGGTGACGTTGTGATTATTGCCGCTAATGAGAAACACTGGCATGGTGCTAGCGATCAACAATTTATGACGCATATTGCCTTACAAGAGGCACAACATCAACAAGTAGTGATATGGCTTGAAAAAGTCACTGATGCCCAATATCAAGGTAAATAATGAATAAGTGACTTAAAATACAAATGAGTATCAGTAAGTTACGCTCATTTTTGATATACAAATAGTTATTTTAATTATATTGGAAAAATCAACTCGCATACATCATTAGCAAGAAAAGATTACGCGGTAAATAAAGATGCCCTAACTAAATTTATCATCTAGTTAGGGCATTATTTTGCATTAATCGAATAGATTGGATAATGCGAGCCATTATTCAAGTGCTACGACTTTGTTAATTAATTTTTGGATGCTGATCAATCAGATTTTGACGCTTTTCTTGCAGCTCTTTAATTTGTTCATCAACCACATCAATACGTTGCTCAATATTATCAAAGTGTTCCGATAATATTTCTTTCGCCTCACTGCGATCAGATGCAGCCGGTAGTGCACCTTTTAGTGGTTTGTTTGCGGTCTCTTTCATTTTTAGTCCAGTGATTAATCCAATCACGGCGATAAACATCAGATAGTAAGCGGGCATGTACAAGTCGCCACTTTCCTCAACTAACCAAGCCGCGACAGTTGGAGTAATCCCCGCAATTAAGACTGCAATATTAAATGAAATAGCCAACGCGCTGTAACGCACATTGGTTGGAAAAATTGCTGGTAAAATAGATGCCATTACACCAATGAAGCAGTTGAGTAATACCGCTAAAATTAATAATCCTAAAAAGATAAAACCAACCATATCACTATTTATCATGATAAAGGCAGGGTAAGACAATAAAATCAAGCCAACACTACCAGCAATGATAAATGGTCTACGACCGACTTTATCACTAAATAAACCAATAAGGGGCTGGACAAACAACATGCCGACCATAATTGCGATGATAATAAGTACACCATGATCGGTACTGTAATTAAGATTATGTGATAGGTAACTTGGCATATAGGTAAGTAGCATGTAATAGGTAACATTCGTCACAACAACTAACCCGGTACAAATTAAAATGCTATGACCATATTTTGCCATGAGCTCTTTTACAGATAATTTCGGTTGATCAGGTTTATCTGCATCATTTTTAGCTTCATTTTCCATATGCTGCTGAAAAGCGGGAGTTTCTTCTAAGGCATTACGTAAGTAAAGTCCAATAATACCTAATGGTAATGCTAAGAAAAACGGAATACGCCAACCCCATTCATAGAACATAGCATCACCAAGTAGGCTTGATAACAGAACCACTAATCCTGCACCTAATAAGAATCCAGCAATTGAACCAAAATCTAACCAGCTCCCCATAAAGCCACGTTTGCGATCGGGTGAGTATTCTGCGATAAAGACCGCCGCGCCTGAGTATTCGCCGCCAATCGAGAAACCTTGAACCAATTTAGCTAATAGTAATAAAATCGGCGCCCAAATACCAATGGTGACATAACCAGGAATAAGACCAATACAAAAAGTACTTAACGCCATAATAATTATCGTCATCGATAATACTTTTTGTCGACCAAATTTATCACCCAGAAGACCAAATACTACCCCACCCAATGGGCGCACTAAAAACGGAATCGAAAATGTTGCTAGGGCAGCAATCATTTGAATGCTAGGTGAAGCTGTAGGGAAGAACACGTGACCTAATACATAGGCTAAAAAGCCATACACACCAAAATCGAACCATTCCATTGCATTACCTAAGGCGGCTGCAGTAATGGCTTTTTTAAGTTTACTATCATCAATAATAGTAATGTCGTTAATATTTAACGGTTTAGTTTTAATTATTTTTTTCAAAAGGGATACCTCACTAAAATATTATTCAAATTTTGATCGATGAGACCATTTTATGATCTGTGTTATAAACAAAATGTTAGGATGCTAAAATCATTTACTCAAACGTAAAATTCTGGTTATATTTTTTTAATTCACGGATGTTATAAATTGAAGCCGATAAAAACGAACAACTAGCCAGTGTAATAATGGCGAAAAAAGAGTGGGTATAAATTGTGTATGATTTGTAATATTCGTTTTATTTAAAAAATGCAAAACGTAAATAATTCCTTTTAGTTATAAAAAAACAGGTGCTATTATAGCAAAAATAATAACGCCTGTAAAATCAGCCCTTTTTTTAAACATATGATAGCGAGTCCTAAAATACGGCAATAATGTCATTGTAATCATTAACAAGCCAGTATGATTTGTGATTGAGTTAGATAATGCTAAGTTTATTAAATCCGTATATAATCATATGGATGAACACGTTAGCATGAATCAATTTATACGCGATGTATTAATAAATAGGCGTTTTATGAACAATACTTTAAATGATGATGAGTTATGTAGTGCATTAATTCAGTTATTTTCGACTGTATTCCCTGATTTAGAGATCAAAGGTGGCGCTGATGAACCATTTTATGAGGCATCAAAAAATGATACCAAAGCGATACTTTATTTTAGGAGTAATTATCCTAGAAGCTTATTGCATGAGCTGTGTCATTATTGTTTAGCAGGGGATAGGCGTCGCCAGCTTGATGATTTTGGTTATTGGTATTTTCCTTGCGGTAGAACTGCTGACCAACAGTTACAGTTTGAACAAGTCGAGGCAAGACCACAAGGATTAGAAAAACTAATGTGTGAAACGATTGGCATTACATTTATACCGAGTTTAGATGATTTTTCTGGCCGACCATCTTCAACTGATTTTTTAAGGCGGCTCGATGAAGCTTATCAAGAAATGAAGCTAACACCACCCCCCACCCCCAAAAAAGCATTAGATGCACTTATCAATATCGAGTTGTTTATTTAATCCTCGATCATTAATTCATCCTCGATTTTTTTACAAATTATTTACAAAATTAAGTCTTCACTTAAAAATAACAAACTAACGTTGTCATTAAAAAAAACGATTAAAATTGCACTGAATTTAGTGCAAAAAAACAACCTGTAAAAATCATAATTTAGATCAAATAAAATAACAAAACTTATTAAAAATAGCGGATTTTGTGTATTTAATAAACGTTATTGAGCAAGGTATTTATTATCACATTATATTAATCGATTTTAAAGATCAATTTAATTTAATTGATAGTTATTGCAAATTAAAATAATGAAAATGATCGTTTTAAACGATATGACAAATTGAATATTATTTAATCTAATATGTAAAATAAAAAATGCATTAATTAAGTATCTTTCTGTTAATACTATAAATTAATAGCAATCAACAAGAAAAATAATATAAGGCAATAAGGAATTATATGGGGAAGCAAATAAAAGCTGATTCGGTTAAATTATCACAGTCAAAACAGCATCAACAACGATTTATTGATAACCATAAATCAATCATTAAAACTCGCCACTATTTGTCATCTTTAAGCTCGTTAATTAACATCGGTTTAATTAGTACTTCTTTAGTTAGCTTACCATTATTAAGTTTTGCCTCTTTATCGGTGACAACAAGCCAAACGATTCAAGGTTCAGCACCCTATTTTTTGCTGGATAATGGCACCGAAAAGTTAAAAATCTTAACGACTGATGAATTAATCGGTTTTCAGTATATTGATGAATCAGGCAATGTGGTCATTGCCGATAAATCAATGGATGGTAAGGTAATACAAGTCAATACATCCATGAATCAACGTGACTTACTGGCGGTAGTCCCCATTGACGGAAAAAAATATTCATTAAGTGAGATGTTAACCATGCCTGATTCGGTGTTATTGGTTAGTGATACTGATGGCGATGCAAAAGGTGCCGATGCGACTGGATTTATGACTGCAACGTTAAGGGCCAACAGTGTCAAAACCGTGGTTAGCGATACACTATTCGATTGGTGCAAAGGTACATATACTTTAGAAATCAGTGCAACGGCGGATACATCGGGTAACTTACAAGCTAAAACAATGTATGGTGATCCTTATTATCGAGATTATGAGACTAATACGGCAACCTACACCTTACAACCGGCGGGAACCGCCCCTTATGTGTGTTGGGCTCAGCCTAATTTAAGGATGGGTACTGATCAATACGCCGGTCCGGCATCCCAATGGGATCCGAGCAACGGCTTTTTGTTACAGTCTCTGGATGATCCAACTAAAAATTTCCCAACCACGGGATTTAATAATGCCTACTTTTATTTAGTGCTTGTTGGCACGACGGCTAAACAAGTTATTGCATCGACAACAGGGGCAAGTGGCTTAAGTGGAACGTACACCCCTGTAGGAACAGCGGGAATCTATGCTGAGCTCTCTGCTATGACTGCAAACACCAACTTATTGATGGTGAAACTCAAAGGTCCTGATATGAACTCGGCTACGATACCCATGCACTCTGCGACAGTATTCAATTTGCAATCGGGTACGGATATGGTGTATCGATTTAGTATTGATAAATGGTTTATTGCCAGAGCGGGAATTAATGGTGGTTACAAGGATTCAGCAAATCCAGCCTTAAACTATTGCACAGATCTCGGTGGTGGCGGTAAATACAAGGTCCCTAGTGTAGTCGGTGACTATACTAACGCATCGATAGAAGCGGGTGTTAATGGCAATTACCAACGCACTATCGGTGGTGGATTATTTGCTGAATGGGGCTATACAGCCAACAATTACACTGATAGTGGCTTCGAAGTGAACGAATATTGGGCGAGTGAATCCGTGATTGGCTACGATGATGACTACCAATACATTGTGTCATCGGTAAATGGCAGTGTAAATTACACCTTTTACGCCGACGATAAATTTTTTAGAGCAGCGTGCGTGAGTCCTTTATAGCATAATTCTGATCGGGCGACCGCTTCGGCATTGATAGCGCTGCCCATCAAGCTTAAGACGTAAAAAAACCTGCTAAAAGCAGGTCTTAAGAATTTGGTGCCAGTGGTCGGACTCGAACCGACACGCTTTTAAGGGCGGCGGATTTTGAATCCGCTGCGTCTACCGATTTCGCCACACTGGCATAGAGTGAATAAAGTAAACGTTGGCATTATACTCGGCTACTCACCGCTTGCAACTATAATTATGTATTTTTTTATTATTTGCTGAAAAAATAATCTTGACCTAATAATTGTTATCGCCATTAGCTTTTACGTTTAAAAAGATAATAACTAAGCCCTAAAAAGGCAACACTTGTTAACGCTGCGCCTAATACCGGTGGAATACCAATGACAATGCTCAATTTAGAAAATAGGCTATCAGCGATAAAAAAGATAAAACCACCAAAAATACCCGTAATAACCCTTATGCCCATCGAAACGCTTCTAAGTGGCCCAAATATAAACGATAACGCCAGCAACATCATAACGGCAACAGATAATGGTTTTAGCAGTTTTTTCCAAAACAGCAATTCATAGTTACTAGGATCTAACCCTGATGATTTCAAGTACTTTGCATATTGATATAAGCCTGATGCCGATAATGATTCGGGATCTTGAGCAACAATATTTAACTTATCAGGAGTAATGGTTGTTTGCCATGGCATGTTGAATAAATTCACGCCGTTGACTTTATACGGATCGGTCAAATCGGTTTTCTCGACATCAAAAAGTTGCCAAGAATTATTTTTATAATTGGCATAAGCAGCATGCGTAATATGAGTCAGTTCACCATTATTGACGGATAAAATATCAAGATCGGCGATAGTATCCGTTGAGTCAACTTTACCAATGTGGATATAGTCATTACCATCTTTGGCCCAAATACTATTTTGGGTCGCAATTAATGCATCACCATAAGCTTTTTCTGAGCGCATGTTTCTGGCTGTTTGCTCTCCCCAAGGTGCAACCCATTCACCAATGGCCATGACGATTAAGACTAAGGGAATCGCTGTTTTTAACACCGCTTTTATTATATGTAATCGACTAAAACCGGAAGTTTGCATCACCACCAATTCACTTTTTGAAGCAAGCATCCCCAGTCCAATTAACGAACCTAGTAATGCGGCAATAGGAAAAAAAACTTCGAGATCTTTTGGTACCATCAAAAGGGAATAGAGCGCCGCTGACAAGGCATCATAATCGCCTTTAACCCGCCTGAGTTGATCAATAAAACGAATAATTCCTGATAAACTGATCAACAAAAATAAAGATAAACTAATCATGCTTAATATGGTTTTACCAATATAACGATCTAAAATAGAAAACATATTAAACGTCCTTATGATGCAAAACGAGCAGGGAAATATCGATAACGAATCTTACGCATTGGGATACTATCCCAAAGATTAAAAATGACCGCAAGTATAAAGTAAAGGCCATTAACTGCATTAAACCAAAAGGTTGGATCAATACGACCTTTACTACCATGGGCTTTAATTGAACTTTCTAATAAAAAATAGACCAAATAAAGTAACATTGCCGGTAAAATTCGGGCTAAACGGCCTTGTCTTGGATTGGAGGCACTCAGGGGAATGACTAAAAATGCCATCAAAGGAACGGAGATAATAAGCGATATTCGCCAGTAATATTCTGCTTTGGCTTTTGCTGTTTTTATTGCTCTAAGTTGTGCAAAAGATAATTGTTCAACTTTGTCTTTAGTATCTTCATCTGAAACCGTCAATGTTTTTGGTTTAATTACGGCTTGATAGTTATCAAAATGAGAAATTCTAAAGTCTCTTAATTTGGTTGATCCTTCATAACGATTAGCGTTATCAAGAATGATGATTTGGTTACCCTCGCTATCATGAGTAATCTTACCTTGATTTGATAAAATTACCGATGGACGTTCATTTTTAAGAGGATTAGTTTGAGCAATAAAAATCTGTTTGATATTATTACGCTCAACTTCGCCTAAATAAATCACCGAGTCACCTTTTGGGGTACGTTGGAATTGGCCGGCGAGTAATCCGGCAAGGCTAGGGTTAAGTTTGGCATTTTCAACGAGCTTTTCTTCTTGTACGCTTGACCAAGGACCAAACCACACCAAATTGGCTGTACTCACGCAACAGGTGATAATAGAAAGGAATAATACGACTTGATAAATAATTTTCTTTTTAACGCCGCACGCATACATCGCAACCATTTCACTATCAGTATAAAAGCGACCAAATGCGATAAGAATGCCTAAAAAAAGGCTCAGTGGTAAAATTAATTGCGCCATATTTGATACCCCTAATAATAATAGGGGGGTAATGAGGCTACTGGGGATATCGCCATCAACTGCACTCGACATAATTCGGATTAATTTTTGTGAAAAAAAGATCATAAATAAAATAACGAGAATAGCGAGTTGTGCTTTGAATGTTTCTTTTATGATGTAACGGCGAATAATCACGTGCGATAAACCTACAAACAATATAATTGTGGCATTATAACGTGAAATGATGCTTTTCGTTATCAATTTTTTGTTGATATGAATTGGTTAAACGCTAGAATGGTAAAATCATTTCGATAAAACCAATTATTTAAGGATCGATCATGGATTTTCAAATTAATCACTGTGATGTATTTACCCAAGCAGCAGATTGCTTAGTTTTATCAGTATACCAAGGCGGAACCCAGTCACAAGTAGTGCAAGAATTTGATAAATTAACCAATAATACCCTTACTAATTTACTCAAGTCTGGCGATTTTAAAGCGAAGGTTGGTGATACCCTCGTACTATTTCATATCGAGAATATTGCGGCTAAAAAAGTATTGTTGGTGGGTATTGGCGAGCAAATAAATGCAACAACGGATAAACTTGCGACTATCACTAAGAGTATTGCTAATCAATTAGCATCCTTAAATAGCCAACACGTTTTAGTCTCGTTGGAACATGTTGCTAAGGAAGAAAGTTATCGTTATATTCGTCACTTTATCGAGTTAATCAATTATCATTGCTATCAATTTAATGACTACAAAACCACCAAATCGCCAAGTCTGGTGACAAAAAAAATCTCTTTAGTCGTTGATCAAGCCGACTGCCAGCTAGAAGCACAACAAGGCTTAAAACACGGTATTGCCATTTCGAATGCCATTAAGGCAACACGTACTCTGGCCAATCAACCATCAAATGTATGTAATGCACAATATTTGGCAGATAAAGCCGGCAAGCTTGATGACCAATTCCCAACATTAACAACCTCTTACTATGACGAGTCAGCATTAGCAAAATTGGGTATGAATGCCTATTTGGCGGTTGGTCAGGGTTCAAAAAATGAATCGATAATGACGGTAATGGAGTATCATGGCGCTAAAGATAAACACGCAGCGCCAATTGTACTGGTCGGCAAAGGGTTAACATTTGATTCAGGCGGAATTTCAATTAAACCAGCAGCGGGCATGGATGAGATGAAGTACGACATGTGTGGCGCGGCAACGGTGTATGGTGTCATGCAAGCAATCAGTGAATTACACCTGCCAATTAATGTGGTTGGGGTGATGGCTGGGTGTGAAAATATGCCCGGTTCAGGCGCTTATCGCCCCGGTGATATTTTAACCACATTATCTGGGCAAACAGTCGAAGTCATAAATACTGATGCAGAAGGCCGACTGGTATTATGCGATGTGTTAACCTTTGTTGAACGCTTTAAACCGACTGCGGTCATTGATATTGCGACATTAACCGGTGCTTGCATTGTTGCGTTAGGTCATCATTATACCGGCATTATGGGCAATGATGATGCGCTTGTTAATGAATTAGTCAGTGCATCGAATAAGGCGCATGATAAAGCTTGGCAGTTACCACTTGATGGCGATTTTCAAGAGCAAATTAAATCGACCTGTGCTGATATTGTCAATTCAGCGGGACGTGATGGTGGCACAATTACCGCCGGATGTTTTTTATCTCGCTTTACTCAAAAGTACCGCTGGGCTCACCTAGATATAGCCGGAACAGCATGGGTATCAGGTGCTAAAAAAGGTGCAACTGGTCGGCCGGTAGCCATGTTAATCGAATATTTATTATCAAAATCTTGCTAAGCAAGGTAGCATAATGCACAGTATAAAATTGATTGTTTAGGAGTAACTCGCATTGAAAAAGGTCATTTTTTATTTAATTGAAGACGATAAAGCGTTGACTGATTCGAGACTGCTCCCTCATGAAAAATTAGCCTGTGAAAAAATTACCGCTTGCTGGCAACAAGGACAGCGTGTTCTTGTTGCTTGCCAAGATCAACAGCAAGCAGAACGAATTGATGAATATTTGTGGCAACAACAAACTGACGATTTTGTGCCACATAATTTAGTGGGTGAAGGTATGAAGGGCGGTTCACCGGTTGAAATTGCCTGGATCGGTAAAAAGGGCAACAATAATCGTCATACTTTAGTTAATTTGCAAGAACCGTTTCCTGAATTTGCCACTATGTATAATGATGTGATTGACTTTGTACCGAATGAAGGACGGTTAAAAAATTTAGCACGAGAACGTTATATCACTTATAAAAATATTGGTTTTAATCTAAAAACGATCACTATCAAAGCTGACACTTAAACAAGCCAACTGGTGGATATTTTATCGCTAAAACGATTAATAAATTCATCTTTATTCTGTTTATATCATAGCGAGCTCATTATTCAGTTTTTATCTATCACTAATTTGTTGTAGAATACCGGCCATTCGTTTTATTTTTGATACATTGATTGTCATCAATGTTATTTTATTGGATATAAGCACGTATTATGAAAATCACATTAGATAAAACCTATAATCCGCAAGAAATTGAACAACCGATTTATACGCATTGGGAAGACAGTGGCTACTTTAAGCCTAATGGTAATCAATTAGCACCAAGTTACTGTATTGCCATTCCACCACCGAACGTCACGGGTAGTTTGCATATGGGGCATGCTTTCCAACAAACTATTATGGATGCGCTAATCCGTTACCATCGTATGCAAGGTCACAATACGTTATGGCAATCAGGGACAGACCATGCTGGTATTGCAACCCAAATGGTTGTTGAGCGTAAAATAGCCGCTGAAGAAAACAAAACTCGGCATGACTATGGCCGAGATGCATTTATCGATAAAATTTGGCAATGGAAAGCAGAATCTGGTGGCAGTATTACCAAACAAATGCGACGTTTAGGGGATTCAGTTGATTGGGAGCGTGAACGCTTTACGATGGATGATGGATTATCTAATGCTGTTAAAGAAGTCTTTGTTCGACTCTACAAAGAAAACTTGATCTACCGTGGTAAACGATTAGTTAACTGGGATCCAAAATTACGTACAGCGATCTCTGATCTTGAAGTTGAGAACCGTGAAAGCAAAGGATCAATGTGGCATATTCGTTATCCACTAGCCGATGGTGTAAAAACGGCAGAAGGCAAAGATTACTTAGTTGTTGCAACCACTCGCCCGGAGACTTTGTTAGGTGATACCGGCGTTGCAGTTAATCCTGAAGATCCGCGTTATAAAGATTTAATCGGTCAATATGTGATGTTACCATTCGTTAACCGACGCATCTTAATTGTTGGCGATGAACATGCCGATATGACTAAAGGGACGGGTTGTGTGAAAATCACACCAGCTCATGACTTTAATGACTATGAAGTCGGTAAACGTCATCAGTTACCAATGATCAATATTTTCACCTTTGATGGTGATATTCGCCAGCAAGCTGAAGTCTTCGATACCAACGGTGAATTGACCGATGTGTACAGTGGCGATTTACCACTTGAATACCAAAAACTAGAACGATTTGCAGCTCGTAAAGCGATTGTTGCTGCGTGTGAAGCATTAGGCATTTTAGACAAAATAGAACCACATGATTTAACCATCCCTTATGGCGATCGTGGTGGCGTGGTGATTGAACCAATGCTAACTGATCAGTGGTATGTCAGAACCAAGCCATTAGCTGAAGTTGCAATCGATGCGGTTAAAAATGGTGAAATCCAATTTGTGCCTAAACAATACGAAAACATGTATTTTTCTTGGATGAATGATATTCAAGATTGGTGTATTTCTCGTCAATTATGGTGGGGACATCGTATTCCGGCTTGGTATGATGAGCAAGGTAATGTTTATGTTGGACGTAATGAAGATGAAGTTAGAAAAGAGTACCAATTAGCCGACTCAATTAAACTAAGCCAAGATGATGACGTATTAGATACATGGTTCTCTTCAGGATTATGGACATTTTCAACCTTAGGTTGGCCTGACAATACCGATGATTTACGGACATTCCACCCGACGAATGTGCTCGTTACCGGGTTTGATATTATTTTCTTCTGGGTTGCCCGCATGATTATGTTAACCATGCACTTTATCAAAGATGAAAATGGTAAACCACAAGTGCCATTTAAAACGGTTTATGTAACAGGTCTGATTCGAGATGAAGAAGGGCAGAAAATGTCCAAGTCTAAAGGTAACGTTATTGATCCGCTCGATATGATTGACGGTATTTCTTTAGCTGATTTATTAGAAAAACGTACAGGGAATATGATGCAGCCGCAATTAGCGGAAAAAATTGGTAAACGTACTGAAAAGCAGTTCCCTAATGGCATTGAACCACATGGTACGGACGCATTACGCTTTACGTTAGCCGCACTTGCTTCAACAGGGCGTGATATTAATTGGGATTTGAAACGCTTAGAAGGGTACCGTAACTTCTGTAATAAACTTTGGAATGCCAGCCGTTACGTTCTAATGAACACAGAAGATCATGATTGTGGTTTTAATGGCGGTGAACTTGATTATTCCTTAGCAGATAAATGGATATTAGCGGAATTTAATCAAACGATTAAAGCTTATGAAGACGCATTTTCCACTTATCGTTTTGATATGGCGGCAGGCATTTTATATGAATTCACTTGGAACCAATTTTGTGACTGGTATTTGGAATTAACCAAATCAATCATTAGCAATGGTAGTGCCAGCCAGCAACGAGCGGCTCGTCATACATTAGTTTCGGTACTTGAATCATTATTACGTTTGGCTCATCCAATTATTCCGTTTATTACCGAAGCAATTTGGCAAAATGTTAAAGGAATTATGGGGATTACTGCTGATACTATTATGTTACAAAAAATGCCTAGCTACGATAAAAAATGGGATGACGAACAAGCGCAAAATGATCTTAACTGGATTAAACAAGTGGTTATTGCGATTCGTAATATCCGTGCTGAAATGAACATTGCCCCAAGCAAACCATTACAGCTAATTATCCGTGATGCATCACCGGCGAGCCATCGACGAATCAGTGACAATGTCACATTTATTGAGTCATTAGCGCGATTATCTGAAATTGTTATTTTAGAAGGCAATGATAAAGGGCCGATGTCAGTGACCAAACTGGTTGAAGGTGCTGAACTCCTTATTCCAATGGCCGGACTAATTAATAAACAAGACGAGCTTGCTCGCTTAAGTAAAGAGATTGAGCGGATGGACAATGAGATTGGCCGTATTGACAGTAAATTATCCAATGCGAGTTTTGTTGATAAAGCACCACCGGCCGTTGTTGCCAAGGAACAAGAAAAACGGCAAGCCTACGCAGATGATAAAGTCAAATTACTTGAACAGTACGCGGCAATTGAAAATCTGTAATAAGTGTAATTCACACAATTGATTAGCCTGCTATACGCAGGCTTTTTTTATTTTCAAAACAAACTGATTAAATAATGATAGTAGGGGAGGGAACACGGTAAGTTGGAATAATAATCTCGTGTATTGTTACTATAACGAGATTTTTATGAATAATAGCAAGAACTAATAATTCTACCAACATTACTGTGACATTGTCACAATTAAGATAATGTCTTAATTGTGATATTCATGCAGCAACAAATAAAAAAACGTATTAGAATGGATAAATTGTTCAGTAATCCGCACACAAATGTAAATTAATTGTTACACCGCGCTTATATTCACAAGTTATCCACAGGTTGAAATTATTAGGAAAAAAATACGCTTAATAACCAACACTAAAGTGCGAAATGCTCACGATGGACATTATCAATGTCGTTTCGGTATAGGTTTAAACGTATTAAATTCATCAAGAATGAACGTTATAGTCAACACGATAACGCGTCATGACACCTGCAAGATTAGTCTCCAGGCAAGCGCTGATTTAGTCGTTATAGTGCTAATATGAACTCATTAATAATGTGGGGATGATAACCTGCAGGGTCGATTATATTCACTCTAAATCATCAATAATGGTTTTACATTGTCTGTATTTTCAATTTATCGGCTTATCTTGCAATCATGAATTATATTTTATCGTTATGCTAATAATTCCTTTTTGTTACACGGATGGATAACATTCATAATCATCACAAGGAAGATAAACAAGGCTTTTAACATAATATACATTATTTTAACGTATTGATTTTAAATGGGTTTTTAAACTAATTAATAATTAACTTATTTTAGTTTTAGTAAATATAAGAGCTTGAAATGGTATTGGAATTAGTGATCTGGCGATTGATGAACGGGATTAACTTGGAGTACTTGGTCACCTCCTTTAAAATACATTTAAGTTCGCATAATGTATATTATGTTAAATAAAAGATATTATTTAATTCTATAAAAACATGGAATTAACCATTACTGCACTTCCTAAGTAAACACACACTTACAATCGAATAATAGTCTTATTTATAGTTTTCGATTGATTTTGATTAGTTATTTTTCAATATAAAAAAACTGGATTATATTATTTAGTGATATACAGTCAAAAATTTATTAAAAAACAATAGTAAATTGCGTCAATTTTGATTAGAATTTAGGTAAATAAAAATTTAATGAATGCCGTATCATGCAAGATATTTCCAAGCCTCTTCGTTCAAAAAGTTACTCGGTGCCATGTGAATTATGTAGCATTGGCTCTATATGTATTCCGATGGCTTTAAATAATACGCTTGAGTCAGTTTTGAATCGAAAACGCAGTTTTGCTAAAAATGAAATTCTTGTGACTGAAGGCGATGAGTTTCAACGTTTTTATATTATTCACTCAGGTGCATTAAAAACGTATGTTATAATCAATGGTACTGAGCAAATTAATGGTTTTTACCTTCCAGGCGACATTATCGGGTTAGACAGTATTACAACCCATAAATATAATAATACCATCAAAGCATTAACAACTACCCTAGCCTGTGAACTTAAATATGATGAATTGATGGCTTTAGTCACCAAAAGTACGCAAGTTCGTGACACTATTTTCAATCTAATGAGTCAAAATATTCTAAATTACCAAAAAATGATTTTAGCTTATTCTCAGAAAAATGCCGAAGAAAAGCTCGCTGCATTTATATGCTGGCTTTATACCCAATATGCTAAGCGAGGCCATACCTCGTTGAGCATTAAATTGTCAATGTGTCGTGCTGATATTGCTAACTATTTAGGATTAACGATCGAAACGGTTAGTCGAATCCTAACTCGTACCCAAGAGTTAGGGATTTTGAGTGTTAGAGGGAAATATATTTGTATTAAGGATCTTTCTGCGTTATTTCAGTTAGCTGCAGAAAAAATTTAGTGACATTGTCACAACTAATAAGGTTTATGTATCTATGAAAATTTTCAAAAAATCTTGCTTAGCGGTAATCTTACTGTCTACTTTTTCTCAATTATCTTACGCCGCTCAAGAACTATCTCCTGAGCGTGCTAACGCCTTAGAATCGTTTAAAGAAGTATCAACTCGAGGGCAATTTTATAACGAAACAGATTACGCTAGAGCCATATCAAAAATTGCCGATAAAGAAGGCGCGGCTTATTTCTATATTACTAGTACTAATACAATGCCAAAAAATGATAGCTTGCGTATTGTGTATGCAAAATTATACAAACAAGATGCTGCTGAAGTGACCGAAAAGGCTGATAATTTTAGAGAATTTGCTGGTGTTTATGAATATCCTAAAACTAAAGCAATTCGTTTTGAACCTTACGATATTGTCAGATTACGTGGTTACTTTCCTACTCAATATCAATTAAATACCGCAGTTGCAAAAGAAGCATCAGCCAAAGGCGCATATGCCTTCTTTATCGATCGCTCAGTTGAACTTAATGGTGGCAATCAACAAATTACAGCATATCTATTTAAAAAAGATGCTGTGGAACGAAAACTTCAACCAGACGATGCGATTCCTTATGATTCTGAAGCAGGCCAACTTGCGCTTGCACAAGGTGGTGAAGCAGCGATGCAAGTTGAGCGTCCGGGTTATTATTCTTCATCAGCATTTAACGAGCAATTTTATGTCGATAAATTTAAAAGTGATGACATAAAAGACGTCAATGCAGATCAATCCACAACGACTTTAACTAAAGAGACAAAAGCGGCGGCAACTCCGGTGGTTCAACCACCTGCCGATAGTCGTCAAGCTTCAATAATACCGCAAAAATCCTCACGTTACACCGTAACGCTACCTGACGGCTCCCAAATTGAAGAGTTAAACGATGCTACGGCTGCTAAGATGGTGCCGTTTGATACGATTAAATTCAGAGGTTATTATGTTTCTGATCAGCAAATATCGTATAATGCGGGTAAAAAAGCCTTAGCGAACGGTGCTAAGTACTATCATATCTCACGTATTTCACAAGATACGAAAGGACCCAATAAAACCATTTACGTTGATCTCTATCGTTAAGAATAAATGCTAACATATTGCCATTTAACTCCCGTAATTTGGGGAGTTAAATGGTTAAATCGGTTTTGATCGATTACGACTATTTCATACATATAGTATAAGCACCAGAATTGATCGATACATTACCTTCTACAACACCGACATCATAGTGATAGCCTGATGAATTGGTTGATACTTGGCTTGTGTAATAGTAACTATAATTAAAAATTTTCTTAATGGCACTGGCCGGTAAATTAGCCATCATATCTTTACGATTACCATCACCTGGTGCGTAATAGAATATTTTTCCCCATTCCGCCGTAACACCACCGCCAATCGCCCTGCTATAACCATTATTTTTAGCGTAATCAGAAATGGTGCTATATTCACCTGTGGCATAGATACTATTAGTCATATCCGTTCTAGTTGGTATATCGGCATTTAAAGCGGTACAATATATCGTTAGGATTAATGAATTAAACTATATTTTATAAAATCTTATAATTAAGTTAATGGTATTTTTACACAGTCAGTTTTTTGCGAAGAATAAAGCACTTTTAGCCCTTTATGGTTGCGTTTAGATAATTTATCGTAAAATGATTAAAAAGATATTTTAGTTATCCCTTACTCAATTCTTCAACAAATTGATTGATACGTTTTTCGGAAATTGGATATGGTGTACCTAATTGCTGAGCAAATAAATTAACCCGTAGCTCTTCTATCATCCATCGTAATTGCCTGGTTGATTTATCTTTGGTTTTATCATTGGCTTGAGTCTGATAAAGCTTCATTACTCGTTCAATAACATGCAAATGCAACCGATCTTTACTTGGATCTAAATAAAGCTTTTCGATCCGTTTATCGACAGCCTGTAAATATCGGTAAATATCTGGTAATTTTTGATACGTGCTATCAGCCACAAATCCTTTATAAATCAGCTGAGATAACTGCTGCTTTATATCAGCTAATGAGAGTGCCAAATTTAAATCCATCCGCCCTTTTAGCTTTTTATTAATCGCAAAATTTAGTGTCAAGATTCGCTCTACCAATGTGGCAATCTCGACAATGATATCATTGATTTGTGCTTTAATTTGAACCAACAGCGGCTGAAACTGCGATTGTTCGAAAATAATACCCTGCTCTTTATCGATCAAATAATCAATGCCACAGTAAATACAATCATCGATTAAATCGCTTATTTTACCAAATGGGTTAAAGTACAGGCCCAGTTTGGCTTTATTGGGCAATTTTTCATGTAAATATTTAATCGGTGAGGGAATATTTAAATAAATAAGCCGCTTAATTCCTTGCTGCATCTGCTTAATCTGTTCATCTTCATTATCAACCAGCTTGATTGAAACGCTATGTCCCTCGTCCACTAGCGTTGGATAAGCTTTGACTACGTAATTTTGTTGTTTCTTTTCATAAACTTTTGGTAAGTGGCCAAAATCCCAAGTCGTCAACTGGTTTTTTTCGATTTCATTATGCCTTGTTTGGGTTATTTGGGTTAACACTTTTTGGACTTGATCTTTTAATGTTTCTTTCAGTTCGCTTAAATCTTTACCTACTAATATTGGCTGATTTTGCTCATCTAAAATAGCGAAAGTCATTAACAAATAGTTTGGTACCAGATCACGTTGCCAGTCTTCTTTAGTAATGGTGATTCCTGTCATTTTACGATATTCACGCTCAAGAGCAGTAAAAAGATCGCCACTATATGGTTTACAACGCTCTAAAAAAGCTTGAGCATAATTAGGTGCTGGCACTAAGTGGCGCCGAAGTGATTTTGGTAGCGATTTAATTAATGCAATAATGAGCTCTTGGCGAAAGCCGAGTACTTGCCACTGAAACACACTCTCTTCATCAATTTGATTGAGAATAGTGAGTGGAATATTAATCGTGACACCGTCACGTGCGCCACCAATATCAAATTGATAGGTAATTTTAAGTTTTATTTGATTGTTATATAACCAATAATCTGGATAATCGTCCTGAGTGACTTGCTCTGCATTGGGGTTAATTAATATGGTTTTGGTGAGTAATAAATAATCACTATTAGCCAGTTTTTCTTTCTTCCACCAATGATCAAAATCTTTTGCACAGGTAACTGTCGTCGGAATTTTACGGTCATAAAATTCAAACAGTAACTGAGGATCGACTAAAATATCTTGACGCCTTGATTTATGCTCCAGCTCTTCAACTTCATTAACTAGTTGATTATTCTTGATAAGAAAATCGTATTTAGTATCGAAATCGCCATCAATTAGGGCTTGTTTGATAAATAATTCACGGCTCAACTGTGGATCAATTCGATGATAATTAACCGTGCGGCAATTAACAATTGGCAAACCAAAAAGCGTCACTTTTTCATTAGCGATGGTTGTCCCCTGCTTTTTTGACCAACGCGGTTCACTATAATGTTTTTTTGATAAATGGACGGCCAATGGCTCAATCCATTCTGGTTCTATTTTTGCAACATTACGGCCCCAAAGTTTGGCTGTTTCAACTAACTCACTTGCCACACACCATTTTGGTAAGGTTTTAAAGACTCCTGAGCCTGGGAAAATCGCAAATTTGATATTTCTTGCGCCAATATACTCGAATTTTTCCAGCTCTTTCATACCAATATGTGATAACAAGCCACTTAAGATTGCACGGTGAATCGATGGATAATCACTATCATGACTATTGATTGCAATATTAAGCTGCTTAACTGTTTGTCGAATTTGGCTGTAAATATCTTGCCACTCTTTAATGCGCAAATAATTCAAGAATTCTTTGCGACATAACTGCCTAAATTGATTATTGGTCAGTGCGTTTTGCTGTTGGTCAATATACTGCCATAAATTAAGATAACTCATAAAATCTGAGTTTTTATCTTGAAACCGTTTATGTTTTTCATCAGAAGCTTGCTGCTTATCTAAAGGCCGCTCTCTTGGATCTTGGATAGAAAGCGCAGCTGAAATAATCATGATTTCTTTCACACAGCCGGTTTTACGCGCTTCAAATAGCATTCTGGCCAGTCTCGGATCAATTGGCAACTGTGATAAAATTTGCCCAATTTTTGTTAAATGATATGATCCTTTTTTACTGAAGATTGCGCCTAACTCTTCTAATAATCGAATGCCATCTTTAATATGTTTTTGCTCTGGTGGTTCTAAAAATGGAAAGGCCGCGATATTACCTAAATCAAGTGCTGTCATTTGCAAAATAACCGATGCTAAATTGGTGCGCAAAATTTCAGGCTCAGTAAATTCTGGTCGGCTTAAAAAATCAATTTCATCATATAAGCGAATACAGATACCATCTGATGTTCGACCGCAGCGCCCTTTACGCTGATTGGCTGAAGCCTGTGAAACCGGCTCAATGGGTAGACGCTGAACTTTCGTGCGATAACTATAACGACTGATGCGAGCCATACCCGGATCAATGACGTATTTGATGCCAGGAACGGTTAATGAAGTTTCGGCAACATTGGTGGATAAAATAATGCGTCGACCACTATGAGGCTGAAAAATACGATTTTGTTCGGCTGCAGATAACCTAGCATACAGTGGCACAATTTCAGTATGCAGTAAATTCAATTTACTCAGTGTATCGGCTAAATCTCGAATCTCTCTCTCCCCAGTTAAAAAAACTAGAATGTCGCCTCGATTATCCTCAAAAGAGAGCTCATCAATTGCGTCAATAATCCCTTGAAAATCATCAACGTCATTATCATCCGATTGATGTGTTGGACGGTATCGCACCTCGACAGGATAAGTTCTTCCCGATACTTCAACAATTGGTGCCTGATTAAAGTGACGAGAAAATCGTTCAACATCTATCGTTGCCGATGTAATGATTACCTTTAAATCAGGGCGCTTTGGCAGTAGCTGTTTTAAATAGCCTAAAATAAAATCGATATTTAAGCTACGTTCATGCGCTTCATCAATAATAATCGTGTCGTACTGGCGCAACAAACGATCTTGTTGAATTTCAGCAAGCAATATTCCATCGGTCATCAATTTGATTAAGGTTGTTGGCTGAACTTGATCGGTAAATCTAACCTTATACCCCACAAGAGTACCCAATTGACTATTTAATTCTTGTGCAATACGACTGGCAACTGAGCGCGCGGCTAATCGTCTTGGTTGCGTATGGCCAATTAGCCCTTTTACGCCTAAACCTAATTCTAAACAAATTTTGGGTATTTGTGTCGTTTTACCCGATCCGGTTTCACCCGCAATAATCACCACCTGATGAGATTGAATTAACCGAGCAATATCTTGTTTTTTTGCCGTAACAGGCAGCCCGTCTGGATAATCAATTTTTGACGGCAAAGCTTGTATGCGCTGTAGATATACCGCTTGAGCTTGATGGATTTTATCAGTAATTGACTCGAGTATGTCAGGTGTAATCTGTTGTTTACCAAGCTGCAATAATGCTTGTTTTAAGGTATATTGATCGAACAAACAGACCGATTCTAACTGGTTAAAAAGCGCTTGTATTTGCTGTGGATATGGCATAGATTATTGCTGATTTATCAAATGTATACTGCTCATTATAGCAAAAAATTGTCATTTAAGCAGAAAAGAAATCTCATTGAGGAACAATATGAAAAAAAAATTATGTTTTTTATTATTAACCACAAGCTTAATGATAACCGCGTGTGATAAAACTAAGCCTGTTCAGGCTGAAGACTTAATGCACCACCGCTTTACGGTAAAAACGTTGAATGGTCAAGCGATGCCAAATAGCCCGCAAACTTTTATTGAATTTGGTGAACATCTCACTATCAATGGCCAGATGTGTAATCGTTTTTTTGGGCAATCAATATTAACCAATAATGAGCTCACAAGCCCAGGATTAGCGATGACAAAACGTTTATGTGCAGATGAACAGCTCAATCAACTCGATAGCGTCATCAGTGAACTGTTCAAAAACGGTGCAACAGTTAAATTAGACAACCAAACGAATGATAAAGTATTACTTAAATTAACTGATAATAGTAATACCATTGTATTTGAGTTAAATGATTTGATGTAATTGACCAAAGATAGAGGCATTATCTGCGTGAAATACACTATTTTATGATTATAATGACAAATGACTTTATTAAAAAAAATGTTAAGCTATAATACATAGCATATATTTAAAACTATCTATGAGTTAATTCTAGTGAAAACTATTTCAAAAAAAAATGTTGGTAATCTTCTCGATATTGTTTTTCCCTTTGAGGTTAACTCTTTAACATCCATTTTATAACTATACCAATGCTTGTCATTGGTTTTTTTATACCTAATATTTTTAACTTTTGACATTAACTTAACAAGCAGATATCTCATTATGAAAAAGACAAAAATTGTATGTACTATCGGACCAAAATCTGAATCCAAAGAAATGTTAACCAAGCTATTAAATGCAGGCATGAATGTGATGCGTTTAAATTTTTCTCACGGTGACTATGAAGAACACGGCGGGCGAATTAAAAATCTACGTGAAGTGATGCAAGAAACAGGTTTAAAAGCCGCTATTATGCTTGATACCAAAGGCCCTGAAATTCGCACCATTAAACTTGAAGGCGGTAGCGATGTTTCTTTGGTCGCAGGTCAAACATTCACATTTACCACCGATAAATCAGTGATCGGAAATGCTCAGCGAGTTGCTGTGACTTATGCCGGTTTTGCTGACGATCTAAAAGTGGGTAATCGTGTGTTAGTCGATGATGGCCTTATTGCCATGGATGTTAAAGAAATTAAAGGCAACGATGTTATTTGTACAGTATTAAATAACGGTGATTTAGGTGAAAATAAAGGGGTTAATCTTCCTGGTGTATCTATCCAATTACCAGCCCTTGCTGAAAAAGATAAACAAGATCTTATCTTTGGTTGTGAACAAGGTGTTGATTTTATTGCGGCTTCATTTATTCGTAAACGTTCTGATGTCGAAGATATCCGCGCGCACTTGAAAACACATGGTGGCGAAGATATTAAAATTATTTCAAAAATTGAAAACCAAGAAGGGTTAGACAATTTTGATGAAATTTTAGAAGCATCTGACGGTATTATGGTTGCTCGTGGTGACTTGGGTGTTGAGATTCCGGTTGAAGAAGTTATTTTTGCCCAAAAAATGATGATCGAAAAATGTGTAAGAGCATCTAAGCCGGTTATTACTGCAACACAAATGCTTGACTCGATGATCAAAAATCCACGCCCTACTCGCGCTGAAGCTGGCGACGTTGCTAATGCAATTTTAGATGGCACTGATGCGGTGATGCTTTCAGGTGAAAGTGCGAAAGGTAAATACCCGCTAGAAACGGTTAACGTGATGGCGACGATCTGTCAACGTACTGATACCACAATTCCAGCATCATTAGAATTGCAACAAGTTGAGAAATTAAGAATTACAGCTGCAGTTTGTTATGGCGCAGTAGAAATCGCTGAAAAACTCAGTGCACCGGTGATTATTGTGGCAACTCGTAGTGGTAAATCAGCTCGTGAAGTGCGTCACTACTTCCCAACAGCTAAAATTTTAGCACTTTCTTCAAGTCAAAAAACAATTAATCAATTGATCTTAACTAAAGGTGTTGAACCTGTTTTAATTGATTCAATTAATTCAACTGATGATTTTTACCGTTTAGGTAAAGAAATGGCAGTGAAACTTGGTTTTGCTAAATCGGGTGATATTGTGGTGATGGTTTCTGGTGCATTAGTGCCAAGTGGGACTACTAATACAACATCCGTTCATCGTATCTAATTTATATCATATTATGATAATATAAGCCGGCAAACGTCGGCTTTTTTACGTTGCATATCGTATGACTTAAATATGCAAATTTAACCAAATTCAGTATATAATTATACACATTGCATTTTGATAGTAGGCCAAAACTTCCATGGGTAATGATAATTTATATCTTCAAAAAGAGCTTAGCTGGCTTGCATTTAATGAAAGAGTGTTACAAGAGGCTGCGGATAAAAGCAACCCATTACTTGAACGAGTCCGTTTTTTAGGTATTTATTCCAATAACCTCGATGAATTCTATAAGGTGCAATTCGCTAATTTAAAACGAGATGTACTGATTGAACAAGAACATGGTAGAGGCGGAAATGCTAAAAGCGTCTTACGGCAAGTCCATCTACGCGTGACCCAAATAGAGTTAACATTTGATAAGCTGTATAATGAGTTATTACTCGAAATGGCTAGAAATCAGATATTTCTTATCAACGAAAGACAGCTAACCTCACAGCAAGAAGAGTGGATAAGAAAGTATTATAAACAAAACTTAAGACAATATATTACCCCCATATTATTAGATAGCCATACTGATCTCATTCAAATATTAAAAGATGATCACTCCTATCTGGCTGTTGAAATTATCAACAATAATGAGATAAAATATGCACTGCTGGATTTACCAACAGGGCAAGTTTCCCGTTTTGTGCTATTGCCATCTGATACAGTATCAAAAAATAAATCGATTATTTTTCTTGATAATATTTTACGTTTTTGTTTACCTGACATTTTTAAAATATTTTTTGACGTCACTGAATTTAATGCCTATTCAATTAAAATTAATCGTGATGCAGAGTATGAGCTTAGCAGTGAATTAGATAGTTTGTTAGAATTAATGTCACAAGGATTAAAGCAGCGTTTAACCGCTCAGCCTGTGCGTTTTATTTATCAAAAAGATATGCCCAAAGCACTGATTGAACTATTGCTCAATAAGCTCAAACTTTCTGAAAATGATGCAACTCCTGGCGGTCGCTATCCTAATTTAAAAGATTTGATGGGAATTCCGCTAATTGGTAGTAAAAATCTGCTCAATAAACCTTTACCCAGTTTAACTTATCATCGCTTTAAACAATTTAGAAATGCGTTTGATACGATCAAAGATCAAGATATTTTACTCTATTATCCTTATTACTCGTTTAGCCATGTACTTGAAATTATGCGACAAGCATCATTTGATCCTAGCGTTACCCATATTCGTATTAATATTTATCGTGTTGCTAAAGATTCCCGATTTGTTCAAGCCGCAATCAATGCAGCAAATAATGGTAAAAAAGTCACGGTTGTCGTTGAGTTACAAGCGCGATTTGATGAAGAAGTTAACATTCGCTGGGCAAAAAAACTCATTGGTTCCGGCGTAAAAGTGATCTACTCACTACCAAAACTCAAAATTCACGCCAAATTATTCTTAATTGAACGAAAAGAAAAAGATCAAATTGTCCGTTATGCCCATATTGGTTCAGGTAATTTTAATGAAAAAACCGCCAAAATTTATACTGACTTTTCGCTTTTAACCGCCGATCCGGTAATCACCGATGAAGTTAAAAAAGTGTTCAACTTTATTGAGAATCCGTTTAAACCAGTGACCTTTAATTATTTACTTATTTCACCACAAAATACCAGAATGAGGTTGATGGAACTCATTCAACGTGAAATAAACCATGCAAAAGCAGGTCTAGCATCGGGCATCTATTTAAAACTCAATGCCATAACCGATAAAGCGATGATCAATAAGTTATATGAAGCATCATGTGCCGGCGTCAAAATCAGAATGATCGTACGGGGAATGTGCGTATTAATACCACAAGTGGCCAACTTGAGTGAAAATATTGTTGTTACGAGTATTGTTGACCAATTTTTGGAACATGCGCGAGTTTATATCTTTGAAAATAATGGTACCAAAGATACTTATATCTCATCTGCTGATTGGATGCCTCGCAATATTGATAATCGCGTCGAAGCTGGCGTAAAAATTCTTGACCCGCAGTTACAAAAAATAATTCAAGATATCTTCACTATTCAGTGCAATGATAATGTTAAAGCCAGAGTCATCGATAAAGATTTACAAAATAACTATATTCAACGCGGTAATAAGAAAAAAATCAGAGCGCAAATTGCGATATATGACTACTTAAATCGATTAGAAAACAACCTATAAACCCAATAAGGATTATTGAGTGCAATCTAAACAACACCATAACCATGAATACGCTATTATGGATCTTGGCTCCAATAGTTTTCACATGATTATTATGAAGAAAAGTGATAATGCTTTACAAGTCATTTATAAAAACAAGCAGAATATTCATTTGGCAACGGGATTAAATAGTGATTATTTTTTGAGTCAAAGTAGTATTCAACGGGGCGTGGCATGTCTAGCGATGTTTGCCGAACGTTTAGCCAATTTCCCAGCCTCACATGTTAAAGTAATTGGTACCTATGCGCTGCGCGTCGCCAAAAATAGGCATCAATTTTTAACTGAAGCCGCCAAGGTTTTCCCTTATCCTATTGAAATTGTTTCAGGTCAAGAAGAAGCACGTCTTATCTACCTTGGTGCGATCAATAATGAATCTGTACCAAAATCGGAAGTAAAATTTGTTATTGATGTTGGTGGTGGTTCAACGGAAATCGCCATAGGTAAGGCGCTTAACCCGACATTAGTTGAAAGCAGACCAATGGGCTGTGTAACGTATGCTAAACAGTTTTTTCCAGATGAAAAAATCACTCGTCAAGCATTTGAAAAAGCAAGATTTGCAGCTGAGCAGCAAGTCGAAAAAATCATCCATTTTGTCAAAAATAATAATATTGCCATTGCCTTTGGCGCATCAGGCACAATTAAAAGTATCTATAATATTTTACTGGATATCGGTGTGAGTGATGGCATTATTACCCCAAAAAGGTTGGATGATTTAGTTTCATATATCCTTGAATTTAATCATTTTGATGATATTAATTACCCATCACTTTCTAATGAACGAAAACGGGTATTTGTTAGTGGGCTGGCGATATTTTATGGGGTATTTAAAGCGTTTGGTTTGAAAGAACTGCATTATACTCAAAGTGCACTGCGTGAAGGTGTACTTTATGAAATGATTGGTAATAATTCTAAGCATCAAGATATTTATCAGAAAACCATTGATGACTTATCTAAATTATATCGTGTTGACGAGCTACATGCTAAAAACGTTGCTTTGACAGCTCAGCATTTAATGACACAATGGCGACAACATGCTTTGGTAGATATTGACGCGGTTCTTGAATCGATTCTCGATTGGGCCGCGCAGCTGCACGAGATTGGTCTAGGCATTAATTTTTCGGGTATTCATAAACACTCAGCCTATATTTTACAACATAGTAATATGCCAGGATTTAATGAAGAGCAACAATTTTTATTATCAACATTAGTTAAATATCATCGTAAAAGTTTTAAATTAGATCACCTTCCCTACTTTAGCTTATTTGAGAAAAAACAGATTTACCCTCTGCTACAAATATTAAGATTATCGGTGCTTATTAATAATCAGCGGTCAGAAAATCTCGATCCATCCGTGTTTAAATTAACCATTATAGATCATGATCCATGCAAAATGGTCTTGATGATGGATAAAACTTTTGCAAAACATAATCGCTTAGTACTATTCGATCTAGAACAGGAACAGCAATATTGGCGCGAGAATAAGCCTTGGCAGCTTGATATCCAAGTGGTTGATATTGCTTAGTTTATGTTGCTTATTCACCACGACCATTTAGCGATTAAAAACCGTTGAGAATTTTAACGGGATCGACTTTACACGCTCGGCGAGCTGGATAATAGCTCGCTATTAATGTTAATAACATCGCTGTACAAAATACAATCACAATATCGACGATATGAATTTCAGAAGGAAGAAAGTCGATAAAGTAGATATGACTATTTAATAACTGGCGTCCAATTAACGATTGAATAACCAGTATGATATTTGAAAGCTGCCATGAAATGATAATCCCAAGGATAGCACCAATCACACTTCCCACCAAACCGGAAATCAAACCGTAAAAAATGAATATTTTACGAATCAATTCATTAGTGGCGCCTAATGTTTTGAGTATCGCAATATCACGTTGTTTATCTTTAACGGCAATAACTAGAGTTGATACAATACTAAAGCAGGCAACGCCCATCACAACAACCATCGCTAAATACATAATCTGCCGAATCATTTGAATATCATGGTACATATAGCCATAGTTAACTTCCCAACTCGACACAGATAACGGTGTTATAATATTCATCGCGGTATTTTGCGCGATATAATTAGCACGGTAAATATTATTAACATTGACCTTTATGCCCGTGACGTTGTCACCTATATTGAGGTATTGTTGCGCATCAGCTAACGGAATAAAAGCAACGCTATTGCCTAAACTACCGCTAAAGTCCATGATACCTACCACCATTAGGCGCACTCTTTTGGGTTGTTTAAGCTGACCGGAATCACCGCTAGTTGGGATTAATAATGTTATCCAATCGCCTTCTTTGGCCGATAACGCATCCGCCAAACCGGCGCCAATAATAATTTGCTGTTGATTATCGGCAAATGATGGCCACTTATCATGCAAAACATAGCGCGGTAAAACACTCATTTGCTCTTCCTGAGCGATATTCACGCCCTGCACTTGAAGCGCTTTTAATTTGGTGCCTTTTTCAACCAATCCGGAAAAACGGATAAAGGGAGCTGATGCAATGATATTTGGGCTATGGGCAATCTGATTTTCCACTGAGCGCCAATTGGCCAGTGTACCATTCTCGGCATAAAACTCAGCATGTGGAATGACCGACAGCACTCGGTTTTTCAACTCTCTTTCAAAGCCGTTCATTGCACTTAAACCAATAATTAACGCCGCAATACCGATAGCGATACTTAAAGTTGATATCACTGAAATCAGTGATAACATGCCACTTTGCTTACGTCCTTGTCTAAATTTTCGTGCCATAAACAGTGCTAGCATCGTTTTATTCACTCTCATGTAATGTTAGTGAACCATGAGACATCATATACTGCTGGTCCATTTTTTTCGCTAAAACTAAATCATGGGTCACCACTAAAAATGCCGTACCATAGTGTTGATTAAGTTCAATTAATAGTTCAAATATCGTTTCTGCAGTAGCCTGATCTAAATTACCTGTTGGCTCATCGGCCATAACAATGGAAGGATGATTAATTAATGCACGACCAATGGCAATGCGTTGCCGCTCACCGCCGGATAATTCTGCCGGTCGGTGCTTTGAACGATGTGACAAATTAACCGATTTTAGCATCTCAAATGCCTGTTCTTGTGCTTGTTTAGCGTTAATTCCGGCAATTAATAATGGCATCGCGACATTTTCTAACGCTGAAAAATCAGATAACAAATGATGGAATTGATACACAAAGCCGATCTCTTTATTACGTAAATGCGCTTTGCGAATTTCAGATAAACGATTTAATGACTGTTGTTTAAATATCACCTCGCCTGAGGTCGGGGTATCAAGGCCACCTAACAAATGTAATAAGGTGCTTTTACCTGAGCCTGAACTACCAATAATGGATGTCATAGTTTTTGCATTAATTGAAAAATTCACATTATTTAGTATATGGGTTGTTACTTTGCCATCTTGATAACTTTTACATAAATTAACCGTTGATAGCAATGGTGTAGAAGATAGGTCCGTTTGGTAATTATTCATAGCGTAATGCCTCAGCGGGTTGGATATTGGCGGCTCGATAGGCAGGATAGAGCGTGGCAACAATCGATAACAGCAGTAAAGCGATAAACACCACCGTTACTTGTGCCATATCAACGACTGAAGGTAAGCGAATACCAGAGAATGTTAATCCGAGAGCCGACATAATGTCACTTAAATTTAAGGCGAACATCAAGCCAATAAAGCAGCCAACTACAGTGCCAATAATGCCTGAACTTGCCCCTTGAATCACAAAAATTAACATAATGTTTTTACGCGTTAGTCCTTGAGTTTTTAAGATAGCAATCTCATTTTGTTTTTCCATTACTAATAAACTTAGTGACGTTATAATATTAAAAGCCGCCACAATCACAATCAGGCTAATTAATAAACCCATCACGTTCTTTTCCATTTTTATCGCTTGAAAGAGCTCACCGCGTTTTACTCGCCAATCGATAAAATGGAGTGATTTGGGTAATGTTTCGCTAACGAGAGACTCAATGTTTAGCGGCTTGTCTAAGTATAGTCGCCAACTTGTGATGGTATTATCTGGATAACGCATTAATTTAGCGGCATCATCAATATTGAGATAAACAATCGATTGCTCAATATCTCGGTTGACCGAAAATAGCCCTGAAACAGTAAAAACTCGTTGGCTAGGCAGCTTACCAACCGGGGTAATTTGGCTGACTTCTGGTACCATTAAACGGATTTTATCACCCACATTAACATTTAATTGGCTAGCAAGGTTACGACCTAAAATAATATTATATTGGCCCGATTGTAACGTGGCAAATTCGCCCCAATACACGTTATTGATGATTGGATCGTATTTGCTTGGATCAACGCCGAGCATGGTGGTTAACACAATGCTTTTTGCACTTTGTAAAATAACATCTCCGCTGACAAGTGGCACCATATTATTAACTTGTTTTAATGGCGGTAGCGATGATTTAGGATACTCTGTCGTTGATATCCGTTCATTATCAGCAGTAATTTGGGCTTGAGGAATATATTGTAATATATTATTTTGCATCTCGTTTTCAAATCCATTCATTACCGACATAATCACAATTAATCCAATGGAACCAAGCATGATGCCAATCATTGACAGCCAAGAAACAAATCGGCCAAAACTATCGGATTTTTTGCTATAAGCATAACGTAAACCGATGAAAAGAGGCAAAGGACGAAACATATTTATTTCTCTTTAATAATCAAAATGATAAATCTATATGATAATTAAATTTGTAAGCTAAAATTGCCTTAATAATAGCGATAATTCGTTAGCATATCAAGCATTAACAATCGTTAAGATGCTGATTTCTTAATTAGTGAAATTAAGTTATAATTTTTAAAAATTCATAATCCTTTTATTAAGATTGCTACATGTCAAATATTATACTGCCAAAAGCCGCTGGTGAGACACAAGAGTATGGTCAACTTGTTGGTTCATCACTATCCCTATTTTGTGCTCAAATACTAGCACGTCATCAAGGCCCAGTGGTCATTGTGACGGATGATATGCAACAAACTATACGCTTAAATGAAGAGTTAAAACAGTACTCACCTTATCCATCAATTCTTTTCCCTGATTGGGAAACATTGCCGTATGATAGCTTTTCACCTCATCAAGATATTGTCTCTGAAAGATTATCATGTCTTCATCAATTATCATCGTTTCGTCAAGGGGCTTTGATTTTGCCCATGAATACCATGATGCAAAAAGTTTGCCCTCATACCTATCTTAGTGGGCATGTATTTATGATGAAAAAAGGACAACGGATATCACGAGAAGATCTCAGAGTTGAACTTGAAAATGCGGGCTATCGGCATGTTAGCCAAGTGATGGAACATGGGGAATATGCCACACGGGGAGCACTTTTTGATATTTACCCGATGGGCAGTCGTTCCCCATATCGCATTGATTTCTTTGATGATGAAATCGACAGTATCCGTATTTTTGATGTTGAAAGCCAGCGTACCCTTGATGAGATTGACCAAATCCAATTGCTACCAGCTCATGAATTTCCATTTGATAAAGCAGCTATTGATCTGTTTCGTAGCCAATGGCGGGAAAATTTTGAAGTTAGATTAGAGGCAGAAAGCATTTATCAACAAGTAACTAAAGGCATTTTACCAACGGGTATTGAATACTGGCAAGCACTATTTTTTACCGAACCGCTGGCACCATTATTTAGTTATCTGCCCGATAACACATTATTTATTACTACAGCAAATGTACATCAATTTGCTGAAAAGTATTGGCAAGATATACAAAACCGTTATGAAAGCCGCAAAATTGATCCAATGCGCCCTTTACTGGCACCTGAGAAAATTTGGTTAAAAGTCGATGAAGTTTTCTCACAATTTAAACAATACAAACGTGTTGTTATTAGCCACGATAGATTAAGTAACAAAAAAGCGATTAACCTAAACTATCAAGCTTTACCAGCGCTTGCCATACAGGTTCAGCAAAAAGATCCTTACCAACAATTTAGCCAGTTTATTGATCATTATCAAGGTAAGATTGTCTTTTCAGTTGAGTCCGAAGGGCGACGTGAAGCGCTACAAGATATCATTAGCAAAATTAAGATCTATCCGAAATACCGTGAAACTTTATCTAATCTGACATTTGATAGCGAACGATTTTATTTAACAGTTGGTGCAAGTGAGCAAGGCTTCATTGATGTTGATCAGCAATTTGCTTTAATGACCGAAAATGAGCTACTTGGTCGACGTATTATTCGTCATCGAAAAGAAAACAAACAAGCGATCAATACCGATAATTTAGTGCGCAGCCTTGCTGAATTAACACCGGGTAAACCCGTTGTACATCTTGAACATGGGGTTGGTCGATATGCAGGTTTAACGACGCTTGAAACCGGCGGGATTACGGCAGAATATTTGGTGATTTTGTATGCCAATGAAACAAAATTATATGTCCCTATTTCATCATTAAACTTGATTAGCCGTTACTCTGGTGGTAATGAAGATAATGCACCATTAAATAAATTGGGAACTGATGCTTGGAGTAAAGCGCGCGAAAAAGCCGCTGAAAAAGTCAGGGATGTGGCGGCTGAGCTCCTAGATATCTATGCTCAGCGAGAAGCAAAGCCCGGATTTGAATTTAAGCAAGATCGCGAACAATACGAACTATTTCGCCAGGGATTTGCTTATCAAGAGACCGATGATCAGCTTAGTGCTATTAGTGCGGTAATTAGTGATATGTGTTCGCCAAATGCAATGGATCGTTTAGTGTGTGGAGATGTTGGCTTTGGTAAAACCGAAGTGGCAATGCGCGCTGCATTTTTAGCCGTAATTAATCATAAACAAGTTGCGTTATTAGTTCCCACTACTCTACTCGCTCAGCAGCATTATGAAAATTTTTGTGATCGATTTGCTAACTGGCCAATTCGGGTTGAATCACTCTCTCGCTTTAAAACGGCTAAGCAACAACAACAGATATTACAAGCTTTAGAAGCAGGTAAAGTGGATATTGTTATTGGTACCCATAAACTGCTACAAACTGATGTAAAATGGCATGACTTGGGGCTCTTAATGGTTGATGAGGAGCACCGCTTTGGCGTAAGGCAAAAAGAGCGAATTAAGGCCATGCGTGCCGACGTTGATATCTTGACCTTAACAGCAACACCGATCCCAAGAACGCTCAATATGGCCATGAGCGGCATGCGTGATCTTTCAATCATCGCCACACCACCCGCAAGGCGTTTAGCGGTAAAAACCTTTGTGCGTGAATATGATCATTATGTCATTCGAGAAGCCATTTTGCGTGAAATTTTACGTGGTGGTCAAGTGTATTATTTACATAATGACGTGGCCAATATAGAACACACAAAAGAAAAGCTTCAAGAACTGATTCCCGAAGCACGTATTGGCATTGGACATGGGCAAATGCACGAACGTGACTTAGAACGCGTCATGAATGATTTCCATCATCAACGGTTTAATTTACTCATTTGTACAACAATTATTGAAACCGGTATTGATATTCCTAATGCAAATACCATTATTATCGAACGTGCTGATAAATTTGGTTTAGCACAGCTGCATCAATTAAGAGGCCGAGTTGGTCGTTCATATCATCAAGCCTATGCCTATTTGCTTACCCCACCGCCCAAAGTACTGACAAAAGATGCCCAAAAACGCTTAGAAGCCATTGCCACTTTAGAAGATCTTGGCGCGGGTTTTGCATTAGCAACGCACGACCTCGAAATTAGAGGTGCAGGTGAATTACTCGGTGAAGATCAAAGTGGTCAAATTGAAACGATTGGCTTTACCCTCTATATGGAATTACTCGATGAAGCGGTGAAATCATTAAAACAAGGTAAAGAACCATCGCTTGAATCACTATTGAATAGTCAACATACCGAAGTTGAATTGCGCCTACCAACGTTAATACCGCAAGATTTTATTCCTGATGTCAATACGCGTTTATCGCTTTATAAACGCATAGCCAGTATTGCGGATCTTGATGAGCTGATAAACATAAAAATTGAAATGATAGATCGCTTTGGCCGTTTACCTGATCCTGTGCAATTTTTATTAGATGTCACGAAGATTCGATTTAATGCTATGCAACTTGGTATTAATAAAATTGAGTTCTCAGAGAAAGGTGGTTATATTGAATTTGGTAAAAATAATCATATTTCGATCGATTACTTAATTGGAGAGATACAAAAAGCACCAAAAATTTATCGTTTAGATGGACAAAATCGATTAAAATTGTTAAAAACTGAGCTACAAAAACAACAACGTATCGATTATATTCAGACTTTGCTCAGTCAGTTTGCTTTGCACTGTGAAGATTAATTTACTAAGGAACTTTTAGTCATGAAAAAAGGAATGATTGCCCTTGCTATCATTATTATACTAATTATTGGGTATATCGTTGCATCTTGGTACACCGGTAATATGATCCAAAATCAATTTGAGCGTAAAATCACTCAATTACAAGAGAAGATAAACCAAAATCCGTATCTGTTAAATGTTGAATTTCAATATGATGACTATAAAAAAGGCATCTTTTCAACCTCTTTTCATATTAAAGTAAACAATCCTAAAACGCATCATACTCTTGTTGATGATGTGGTGATTATCTATCATGGCCCTTTGCCATGGAGTGAGCTAAAAGCCGGTCGTTTTTTACCCAAAATGGCTGCTGTTTTTTATCGAACCTCACAAGACGGCAATGAAAAGCTTTGGCAAGCTTCTGGCGATCAGCCTTTTATGACATTAAATGCTAGTATTGATTATTATGATAATATTAATATTTTGGTCGCAAATCAGCCAATCAATTATACGGATGATAAAGGCCGTCACTGGCAAACAAGCCAAAACAATTTAGTCGTCTCGATTGATAAACAGTTCGACAACATGTCGCTTAATGGTAGCATTGGGCAATTAATTATGGAAAACAGCTCAGCTGCTATACAAAGAATTTCTGTCAATAATTTGAGTTTATCAGGTAAATATATCACCGAGAGTGATCAAACCCATAATCTTGATCAACAATTTCGATTGGATGAATTATCGTTACTATCTAGACTTAACAATGATGAAAATAAATTGAGCTTTAATAAGTTAGTGTTGACTTTTGAAAATACTCAAATCAACGATACACTCAGTGGCAAATTATTAACTTCTGTCGACAGTTTATCTTTTGATCAGCAAAACTTAGGCAAAGGGCAAATGCTAATTGGGTATACGTTTGATAAAAATGACCTCGATAAGCAAAATATGCTTGCTAGTTTAGATAAATTTTCATGGCATACTCAACAAGGCGAACTGAATGCTAATTTTGCAATTCAGATTAAAGAGGTATCATTAAAATCGTATAAACAGTTAACTCAAGATGATATTGTACTTGCGACTTCGCAAGTTAATTTTCCACTCAAACCGCTTTCTTATCTATATGCGCAGCTGATGAATCCAAAGCAAAATGAGCCGACTCAAAACGATATCGACTCTGCATCCCAATTTATCACTGTATTTTCACAGCTATTTTTAAGTAATTCACCATTAATCGATGTCAATGTTAATTCAGAAAATAGCGATGAAAATGGCTTATTTATTGACTTGTATTATTCAAAAGAGAAACAAGAAGCTCGGTTAAAAGGTAAAGCATTAACAATCAGTCAATTTTGGCAAGCGATTAATCACAATAAACTGCCCCATTTTTAATGGTATAAGATGCAGCATATTTAATGTGCTGCATCTATGTATTAGTTGATAGCTCTGTCAAATAATCAACAGATATTACGCTTGCTTTTGTGCTAAAACGCGTTCAACTGTGGCCACAATCGCTTGGGTTTGAGAATCGATTTCAATATTAACTAAATCCCCTACTTGTTTATTTTTAAGTGTTGTAATTGCCAAAGTTTCTGGAATCAAATGAATACTAAAACCACTGTCAGTTACATTTCCAATCGTTAAACTCGCACCATCAATGCCAATAAATCCTTTATACAAAATATATTTCATTAATGATTTTGGTAACTCAAGTACCATTTCACAATTGGTCATACTGCGATTAATCACCTTAATAATGGCAACCCCAGAAATATGGCCTGACATCACATGCCCCCCTATCTCATCACCATATTTAGCGCTTCGTTCAATATTTACCAAGTCACCGATGACTTTACCCCCTAAGGTAGTTAATGCTAGTGTTTCTTGAATAATATCAAATGTCACGCAGTCATGACTAAAATGAGTGACAGTTAAACAACAACCATCGTTCGCAATCGATGCACCAATTTCAATATGATGAGTTAAGTGTGATGGTAACTTAACTTGATAGGTACGTAGCTGATCATGATCTGTAATATTAACAATTTCGCCGATGCCTTGTACGATGCCCGTGAACATATTTATTATCCCTTTAACTGTGTGTCTGTTATTATTCTACCATTAAATTTTAGTAATAATAACCCGTCAGGTTATAACTTATCCGCGAAAAATGAGCGCATTGTCACTTTTAAAACGACTAAGATTAACTTATGATAATGTTACTGATGAGTCAGGATAGCTGTGCCGAGAAATCCAATATCCTTATGGCTCTTTTTGGCATATAATATCTCTTTTTTTGACATGAATGAATTAGGATAGTCTATGTTAAAAGCCATTATTGCCATTGCTATAGGCTCCGCTGCTGGTGGTATATTACGTTGGATTTTATCTAACAAGTTTAATCATTATTATACGATTCCATTTGGTACGTTATTATCAAACTTAATTGCAGGATACATTATTGGTTTTGCCATGTCATTATTGAGCAATTTTCCGAGTATTTCGCCTGAGTGGCGGCTACTGATCATCACCGGATTTTGCGGCGGGTTATCAACGTTCTCGACCTTTTCTGCTGAAATTGTGAACTTTTTACAAAAAGGCCAAATTACCCTAGGAATAAGCGCGATTGCCATTCATGTGATTGGTTCGATCATCATGACGATACTGGGTATTTTGACTTACCAACTCATTAAGCAGGGCTAGTCGTAATGGCGTTGTTATTTGTACAATAGTGAGTTAAAAATTATTCAATGACTATTTACTTTGCCAAAGCACTGTATTAATATACACTGTATATCAATACAGTCATGAGGCTATAATGTTAAGAATAAATAAATTAAAATTAGCTAATCAGATCTATTTAGCCAAAAAAAATCAACTTGATAGCATTGGTTTTGATACCCCTTTACAGCAAGTATTACAACAACAAACTTTATTATTACGGCTACTTAATCAGCAACATAAATGGCAATTATGGTTATCAACAAGGCCAATGCTGCAGCGGCGCTGGATAAAACAAGCGGGTTTACAAGAAAAAAAAGTCGTGCATTTATCTAACGTAAATCGCCTAAATATGATTAGTATAGTAGAAAAGGCTCTTCTGAGTAAAACGTCAAGCTATATTGTCGCATGTATTGATGATCCTTTGAGCGAAAATGATACGTATCGTCTACAGCAAGCAGTCAAATCCAGTGGTACCCATTTATTTTTAATTGATAGTCATTATTCAACTTATAATAAGTTTATGACAATGTCTTTGGCAGTGAATCCTATTCATTAAGCGCTCTCAATGTGCCGCCCTAATTTATGCCAAAATTATCAAATGAGCAATTGGCGCCTATTTATTGCTCATGCTTTGCCGATCATCAGCATTAATGGACTAATAATTGTCGGTTTCTCATCTTGATAAAAAAAAGAATTAACTACATAATATCAGAGCTGAAATAGTTGAAAATGATACCAAAATCAACATACAAAAACGATAATATTAAATATGCAAACAAAAAATGATATTTTAAACTATCAAAGAGTAAGAACGATGTAAATGAGAGCCCCTTTTCAATATCAATGATAATGCCTTTTACCAGTTGTACTTAAAATGTTTAAATCTCTTTTAATTTGTTTAAAAAATCGATACCAATTCAATTTCTTTATGCTCCGGTGATTAAATATAATGCTAAGTACATCTTCCACGCTTAAGTCACAGCTACTGTTATTACTTATTTTAGTAACGCCGCCATTTTTGTGGGCAGCTAATTTCATTGTTGGTCGTGCAGTTAATGGAATTATACCACCAATCACTCTCTCTTTCGCGCGTTGGATAATTGCTACATTGATTATTTTACCCTTTGCAATTAGTGCGCTGAAAAAAGATGCTAGGCGCTATTATCAGTATCGTTGGAAAATTTTATTTATTTCGATCTTAGGTGCAGCGGCCTTTAACTCATTAACTTATGTTGGATTACAATACACTACTGCGACAAACGGATTACTGATTAATTCATTTTGCCCAATGTTAATTGTGTTACTTGGGGTGATATTTTACCGACATGACTTACCATTACTGCGTCTATGTGGTCTGATTTTATCGTTTATTGGTGTTGTTATCATTGTCCTCAAAGGCAATTTTGATAACTTATTAACACTGAATTTTGCCAAAGGTGATATCATTATTTTTATTGCTGTCGTTTGTTGGGCGGTTTATACACTTTTACTTAAAACGTTACCTAATGATATCGATAAAATTGGCTTAACGGCCCTGCAATTTATTCTTGCAACGATTATTATTTCACCTTTTTTTATTAATGAATTTGTTCATAACCAACGTTTAACGTGGAGTCTTTTTTCTGCTAGCGCTATTGTTTATGTTGGTATTTTCCCCTCAGTGGTGGCCTTTTTGCTTTATACACTAGCGGTTGTCAAAATCGGTGCGGCGAAAACTGGATTATTTCTGCACTTGATGCCGGTTTTTGGTGCATTATTAGCCTTTGTTTTTTTAGATGAACGACTTTTTTCATACCATTTTATTGGTATCGTTTGTATTTTTTGTGGCATAACGCTCTCAAGCTATCAAAAAAAATCTTGATAACTATCGCTTAACACGGTGCGTACATGTAAGCGCGCTACACTCTCTTTATTTTATTCATTCTATTTTGTAATAACGAATTATTAAGCAATTATTGTTTTTTTGTGCCATTAATTGCTTTATTTAGTCGTAAATTTTTTGGGCCAAATAATGACGCAACACTCCAATTTTAAAGGTTTTTTACTGCGTCTACCGCTTAAGTAGTAATCCTTCAAGATTAATTACATTCCTCCCCTTTTTTCTTACACTAAGCCTATTAATTGTGGGGTTATTCCATAATCAGCTATATGAATTAAGTGAATCAGGAGATAAGTATGAGTAAATCAGCACAAATCATCGAAAAATGGGCACCCGATGATAAACAGTTTTGGGAACAAACGGGTAGAAAAATAGCAACCCGTAATTTATGGATATCCATTCCTTGTTTATTACTCGGATTTTGTGTGTGGATGCTCTTTAGTATTATTTCGATTCATCTTAATGATATCGGTTTTAATTTTACCAAAGAACAACTGTATCTATTAGTGGCTATTCCGTCCGTATCAGGTGCACTATTTCGTGTGCCCTACTCATTTGTGATTCCAATATTTGGGGGCCGCCGTTGGACAACCTTTAGCACTATTATTTTAATATTACCGTGTATTTGGTTAGGTTATGCCGTGCAAGATCCTAATACACCTTATATCATCTTTATTATTATTGCCTTATTGTGTGGTTTAGGCGGTGCAAATTTTGCATCAAGCATGGCCAATATTAGCTTTTTCTACCCAAAATCTGCGCAAGGCGGAGCATTGGGTTTAAATGGCGGTTTGGGCAATATGGGTGTTAGTGTTATCCAACTAGTTGCCGCATTAATCATTTTTGTACCGGCGCTAATTGGTGATGGGCAAACATTAAGCAATGGTAATAGTATTTGGGTTCAAAATGCCGCCTTTATTTGGGTTCCTTTCTTGATTATCTGCTCGGTGTTTGCCTTAGTTGGTATGAATGATCTCTCTACCTCAAAGGCGTCATTTAAAGAACAAGCGGTTGTATTAAAAGATGGCACGATGTGGACACTAAGTTTACTGTACCTTGCAACATTCGGATCATTTATTGGTTTTTCAGCTGGCTTTGGCGTATTAAGTAAAACCCAATTTCCAGACGTTGATATTAGCTTGCTCGTATTTGCCGGTCCACTTGTTGGCGCTATTGGTCGCCCATTAGGTGGCATGCTATCCGATAAATTTAACGGCATTCGCATGACATTAATCAACTATATCTTAATGATTATCTTTGTCATTGGCGCATTTGTCATGTTACCTGGCGTTGTTAGCGAAAAAGGGATCTTTTTAGGTTTTTATTTGATGTTTTTATTACTGTTTTTTACAGCCGGTTTTGGTAGTGGTTCTACTTATCAAATGATTGCTGTCGTTTTTAGACAACATATTTTCGAAGACAGCCTTAAATCAGGTGCAAATCAAGAAGCAGCGAACAAACATGCTGTAACCATGACAGCAGCAGCACTTGGATTTATCTCGGCAATTGGCGCGATGGGCGGCTTTATTATCCCACAACTTTTTAGCTTATCAACCACGCTAATGGGCACCGCTAACTATGCCTTAATCGTATTTTTGATTTTTTATATTGTCTGCGCACTGATTACTAAACTTAACTATAAAGCGCAATAAGTCACCAAGTTATTGGGAGCAAGATTATGAGTAAATTTATTGATCATCTTAAATTTTTTAAACACTCGAGCGGAACCTTCGCTGAGGGTCACGGAAAAACTGAATCGGTTAACCGTGATTGGGAAGATGCGTATCGCCAGCGCTGGCAGCATGACAAAATTGTCCGCTCAACCCATGGCGTTAACTGCACCGGTTCATGTAGCTGGAAAATTTATGTTAAAAATGGGCTGGTAACTTGGGAAACGCAGCAAACGGACTACCCAAGAACTCGTCCTGACTTACCGAACCATGAACCACGAGGCTGCCCACGAGGCGCGAGCTATTCATGGTACCTCTATAGTGCCAATCGGGTAAAATATCCTTTAATTCGTAAGCAATTGTTATCACTTTGGCGTGAAGCGAAGCAGCAATATGCCGATCCTGTTGATGCCTGGCAATCGATCATTAGTGATACGAGCAAAGGTCAATCTTACAAAACCAAACGAGGTAAAGGTGATTTTGTCAGAGCATCATGGCAAGAGGTTAACGAATTAATTGCCGCATCAAATATTGCGACCATTAAAGAGTTTGGTCCAGATAGAATTGCGGGGTTCTCACCGATTCCAGCCATGTCGATGGTCTCGTACGCCGCGGGTGCACGTTACTTATCACTAATTGGCGGCGCATGTTTATCTTTCTATGATTGGTATTGTGACCTGCCCCCTGCTTCTCCGATGACGTGGGGTGAACAAACTGACGTGCCTGAATCAGCTGACTGGTACAATTCGTCGTATATTATTGCCTGGGGCTCAAATATTCCGCAAACACGAACGCCTGATGCGCACTTCTTTACTGAAGTCAGATATAAAGGCACGAAAACAGTCGCTATTTGCCCTGATTATGCCGAAGTATCTAAGTTTGCCGATGAGTGGATTGCGCCACAACAAGGCACAGACAGCGCTCTCGCTTTAGCGATGGGGCATGTTATTTTAAAAGAGTTTTATCTCGATAATCCGTCTGAATACTTTTTAAATTATGCGCGTCGTTATACCGATTTTCCAATGTTGGTTAAGCTTGAAAAACGTGACAATGGCACATTTGCTGCCGGATCATTGCTGCGTGCAGACGATCTGGTTGATAAACTCGGTCAAGCCAACAATCCTGAGTGGAAAACCGTTGCCATTGATGAGCTAACACAATCACTGGTTGTTCCACAAGGTTCTGCAGGTTTTCGCTGGGGTGAAGAAGGGAAATGGAATTTAGAGGCAAAAGAAGGCTTAAATCAAAATGAAGTCCGTTTACAACTCAGCTTATTAAATCAGCATGATGAGGTTGTCGATGTAGGTTTCCCTTATTTTGCTAGCGAAAACCAAAAATACTTTAAACATGTACCACTTGATAATGTGCTATATCACAAATTACCGGTCAAATCGATTACCTTAGCGAATGGCCAGCAAGCTTACGTGGCAACCGTGCACGATTTAATGCTAGCAAACTATGGCATCGAACGTGGCTTAAATGATGATAATGCAGCAAGCAAATACAGTGAAATTAAAGCGTACACCCCAACTTGGGCAGAAAAAATTACCGGCGTGCCAGCAGAGCGTATCATCACCATTGCCAGAGAGTTTGCCGATAATGCCAATAAAACTCATGGCCGCTCAATGGTTATCGTCGGGGCTGGGCTGAATCATTGGTACCACATGGACATGAACTATCGTGGTTTAATCAATATGCTGATTTTTTGTGGTTGCGTCGGTCAATCTGGTGGTGGCTGGGCACACTATGTTGGTCAAGAAAAGCTACGTCCACAAACGGGATGGTTACCGCTAGCTTTTGCGCTTGATTGGCAGCGTCCACCTCGTCATATGAACAGTACATCGTTCTTTTATAATCATTCAAGCCAATGGCGCCACGAAACGGTTTCGGCTAAATCGTTATTATCACCGCTGGCTGACAGTTCAAAATATAGCGATAGCCTAATCGATTTTAATATTAAAGCGGAGCGTTTAGGTTGGTTGCCTTCTGCCCCACAATTGAATGTTAACCCGATTAAAATTACAAAATATGCTGCCGAACACAATCAAGATCCAATCAGCTATACCGTCGATGCCTTAAAACAAGGTGAGATTAAATTTGCAGCGCAGTCTCCCGATGACAATCGTTGCCATCCAAGGCAGCTCTTCATTTGGCGTTCTAATTTACTCGGCTCATCAGGTAAAGGTCATGAATACCTACTCAATTATTTACTCGGTACGGAGCACGGTCTGCAAAATACCGATTTAGGTAAACAAGGGATAGTTAAGCCAACGGAGCTTGAGTGGCAAGATAAACCCTTAACTGGTAAATTGGATTTAGTGGTTACCCTTGATTTTAGAATGTCGAGCACGTGTTTGTTCTCTGATATCGTGTTACCAACCGCAACATGGTATGAGAAAGACGATCTTAATACATCAGATATGCACCCATTCATCCATCCGCTCTCGGCAGCAGTGGATCCAGCGTGGGAAGCGAAAAGTGACTGGGAGATTTATAAAGGGTTTGCCAAAGAGTTCTCAGCCCTGTGCCCTGGCCATTTAGGCGTTGAAACGGATATTGTCACCCTACCCATTCAGCATGACTCTGCCGCTGAGCTAGCGCAGCCTTATGATGTCAAAGATTGGCTTAAAGGAGAGTGTGACCTCATTCCAGGCAAAACCGCACCTCAATTCATCAAAGTTGAACGCAATTACCCTGAAACCTATCACCGCTTCACCTCGATTGGTCCACTACTTGAAAAACTCGGTAATGGCGGTAAGGGAATTAGCTGGAACACCGAAAATGAAGTCGCCTTCTTAAAAGCACTCAATGGCACAAAGGACAATGGTCAGGCTAAAATTGATACTGCAATTGATGCGGCAGAAATGATTTTATCACTCGCACCAGAAACTAATGGTCAAGTTGCCGTTAAAGCCTGGCAAGCACTAGGTAAAGTTACCGGACGTGATCATACTCATTTAGCATTAAATAAAGAAGATGAAAAAATTCGCTTTAGAGATCTGCAATCACAACCCCGCAAAATCATCTCTAGCCCAACTTGGTCTGGCCTTGAAGATGAACATGTGTCTTATAATGCCGGTTATACTAACGTACATGAGCTCATTCCATGGCGTACGATTTCAGGCCGACAACAACTGTATCAAGATCATCAATGGATGCGTGACTTTGGCGAAAGCTTATTGGTCTATCGCCCACCAGTGAATAGCAAATCGATTGAGTGTATGCAGGAATATAAGTCAAATGGTAATCCTGAGTTAGCGTTGAACTTTTTAACGCCACACCAAAAATGGGGAATCCATTCAACGTATAGCGATAACTTAATGATGTTGACACTCTCTCGCGGTGGACCGATTGTCTGGTTAAGCGAAATTGATGCACAAACACTTAAGATTGCCGATAACGATTGGGTTGAAGCCTTTAATAGCAATGGTGCTTTAACCGCCAGAGCCATTGTCAGTCAACGAATCCCATCGGGCATGATTGTGATGTATCACGCTCAAGAGCGTTTGATTAATCTCCCTAGCTCCGAAATTACCGGGCAACGAGGTGGGATACATAACTCAGTCACACGAGTATATCCAAAACCAACACATATGATTGGTGGTTACGTGCAGCAATCTTATAGTTTTAATTATTATGGCACCGTAGGTTCTAACCGCGATGAGTTCGTCATGGTAAGAAAAATGGCTAATGTCGATTGGTTAGATGAGAAGTAGGAGGCAAAAAATGAAAATACGTGCACAAATCGGTATGGTGCTTAATTTAGATAAATGCATTGGTTGCCATACCTGCTCAGTAACATGTAAAAACGTTTGGACTAATCGTCCGGGCGTTGAATATGCATGGTTTAATAACGTTGAAAGTAAACCGGGCGTTGGATTCCCAGTTGAGTGGGAAAATCAAGAACGCTGGAAAGGCGGTTGGTCACTGAATAAAAAAGGTAAATTAGAATTAAAAGCCGGTAGTAAAGTCGGTATGTTATCGGGGATTTTTGCCAATCCGAATTTACCTGAAATCGATGATTACTATGAACCATTTGATTATGATTATCAAAACTTGCAAACGGCAACCAATGTTACTGCTTTACCAACAGCTAGGCCCTATTCCAAAATTACCGGTTTACGCATTAATAAAATTATTGCCGGACCGAACTGGGAAGATGATCTGGGCGGTGAATTTAGTAAGCGTAGCCAGGATTATAACTTTAAACAGATGGAAAAGCAGATTTATGGCGAATTTGAAAACACATTTTTAGCTTATTTGCCGCGCTTATGTGAACACTGTTTAAATCCAGCTTGCGTCGCATCTTGCCCAAGTGGGGCGATTTATAAACGCGAAGAAGACGGCATTGTCTTAATTGATCAAGATAAATGCCGCGGCTGGCGTATGTGTGTGTCTGGCTGCCCATACAAGAAAATTTATTTTAACTGGAAAAGCGGTAAATCAGAAAAATGTATTTTCTGCTATCCACGTATTGAAGCGGGTATGCCAACGGTCTGCTCTGAAACGTGTGTTGGCCGTATCCGTTATCTAGGGGTCATTTTATACGATGCTGATCGCATTAAAGAAGCAGCATCAACTGAAGATACGCAAGGTCTTTACCAAAATCAGCTATCGATTTTCTTAGATCCTAACGATCCAGCGGTTATTGCACAAGCATTAGCGGATGGCGTCGAACAAAGCGTCATTGATGCCGCGCAAAAATCGCCGGTATACAAATTAGCGATTGAGTGGCAACTTGCCCTGCCATTACACCCTGAATACCGAACATTACCAATGGTATGGTATGTGCCACCGCTCTCGCCGATTCAATCAAAAATCGGCCAGCAAGCGCTCGATGAGCAAGGGATTTTACCCGATGTTGAGCAGTTACGTATTCCGGTTAAATATTTGGCTAACTTATTGACGGCTGGTGATGAAAAGCCCGTGCTACGCGCCTTAAAACGCATGATGGCAATGCGAGCATTTAAACGCGGTGAAACGGTTGATGGTGTTAAACATACACATCTACTTGAAGACGTGGGGCTAACTGAAGCGCAAATTCAGGAAATGTACCGTTATTTAGCTATCGCCAATTATGAAGATCGCTTTGTGGTACCAACTCATCATTCTGAATTAAAAGCGTCACTGAAAAACCCAGCATTTTTAGAGCAAGGTAACTGTGGTTTTAGCTTTGGTGACGGCTGTAAAGGCAGCGATAGTAAATTCAACTTGTTTAATGCCCAGCGCATTGATGTGATTGATCAACTAAAAGGAAAAGACTAATGAGTGTTTATAAAATCAGCGCTTGCCTTCTTGATTATCCCAATGAATCACTTTGGCAAGCACAAGATGAATGCTTCGTGCTCATTGATGATGATAGCACGCTAACTGAGAAGCAAAAACAATCGTTCACGCAGTTTATCCGCGATTATTTTGCCTTGCCATTAATGGATGCTCAAGCTGAATATTATCAAACCTTTGACGTTGGTTACACCACCTCATTATTGCTATTTGAACACGTCTATGGTGACTCACGCGAACGCGGTCAGGCAATGGTGGATTTGATGAATCAATACGCCGAACATGGTATTGAACTTGCAACCAAGCAATTACCGGATTATTTACCGATCTTTTTAGAGTATTTATCGCTGTTAGCACAGCCGCAGCGTCATGCTCAATTGCTTGAAATTGCGCCGATTTTGCGCTTGCTGATGTTCCGCTTAGAGAAAAAACACAGCCGTTTTGTCGCGCTATTTGATCTACTGTATCAACTATCGGGTCATCAATTTGACGATAATCAACTTAAAGCAAAAGTATCACAAGAATCATCTGAAACGACTAACGAAAAGCTAGATCAAATCTGGCAAGAAGAACAAGTTCGTTTTCAAGCATCTACTGGTAATAATAAGCCGCAAGTGAATAATGCCACTTATTATGTCAATGTGGGTGCAGATAGAAGGAGCCACTTATGAGTTTTATGAATTCATTCTTTTTTGATTTTTACCCCTATATTGTCACCGTTGTATTTTTAGTCGGTAGTCTAATACGCTATGATTACGGTCAATATACATGGCGAGCACAATCAAGCCAAATGCTCAGTAATAAAAGTATGCGCTGGGCATCTAATTTGTTTCACATTGGTATCATTGGTATCTTTTTAGGTCACTTTGTTGGCCTATTAACGCCGCATTGGCTGTATGCAATGGTCATTTCAGCACCACATAAACAAATGCTAGCCATGGTCGCTGGCGGGGTGTGTGGTGTGATGGTATTAATTGGTGGCGGAGCCCTATTTTGGCGCCGTTTGTTCAACCCACGCGTTCGAGCAACCTCAACCAAAGCAGATATTTTAGTCATTGCCATTTTCGTCGTACAAGTGTGCTTAGGGCTAGTAACCATCGTGGTTTCATCTCATCACTTAGATGGTAGCGTCATGATGTCGTTATCACAATGGAGTCAAGATATTGCCACGTTCCAATTTGGTGCTAGCCATCATTTAGAGGGGATATCGCATATTTATAAAGCCCATATTATTTTAGGCATGACAATATTTTTAATTTTTCCATTTACTCGTTTAGTGCATATTTGGAGTGCACCAATTGGTTATCTCACGCGTCGTTACCAAATCGTACGGGAAAGACGCTAACATATAACCGACCTGCCTTGAGTGACAATCATGTCAACTTAAGGTAGGTCATCCCCCGCTTTGTTATCCTATTTTGCTATCTTATTTTTTATTGTATAATAGCCAACTCGCATAAAGAGGAAAAATGATGACATTAATCTTAAGCAAGCTTAATCCCTTAATTGTTGTTATCTTATCGATATTAGGTATTGCGTTAGTCGTGTCCTTACCTCTATCGACTATTTTAATGTGGCTGTTCACCGCGCTGCATTTATCAGCTTTATCGCACAATTTGGTGCTTATCACCACGATTGAAGACTATATCAAAGCCACGGCTATTTTTATTATTTTGATGATTATGCTGTTTCATCTTTATCAAAACTATAAACGCCATGTTAACCGCTTCCTCAAAAAACATTTTTTGATTATTAAAGGCTTTGGCATATTATATGTGGCCATTTTGGCGATTGTGCCAGTATTAAAAAGCTCACTACAACAATATGGTCAGCTCAGCCCTTATCACCATCTCTTTATCTACTTAACGATTGTTATCGTCTTCTTTTGTGTCTTTATCTCTAGTTTTGATGAAAACATCATGGGCAAACAATTTCGTCTTTCCGAAATTTTTGTCTGCTTGTTCCTATGTATGATGGGACTGGCGCTATTTTTCTTTTTAATGGGTACATCTAGCAGTTAAAATCACGACTCTCAATAAATTAAGCTCGGTTGATGCACATTTGCTACCTTTAGCACAAGGTGTAACATTACCTTCGATTATCTATGCCATAATAAGCGCCTATCTTATATTTTGTTATTTAACAAAAAATGGTAAAATATTACTGTTTTATCAATAAGTAAGCTATATTTATATAAATGTAATCAATTTAGGGAAACAAAAATGAGTATGAATTTATTTCAAATGACCAAACCTGCTACTCGATGCTATGTGTTATCGATTTGGATAGGAATTATTAGTGGGTTTGTATCAGCCTTAGTTAAATCAGGGACTGAAGGCATTTTTCCACCAAGACTCGTCACCGAAGGCGCTCCTCCGGTATTATTATTACAAAATATTGGTATTGATGTCACCCACTGGTTTTATACTTATTCTGAACAAATCGTCTATTTTGGTGGTAACTTAGTGCATATCATTTTCTCTATTGTTTGGGGCGTGATTTACTGCTTCGCAGCTGAAATATTCCCTAAAATAAAAATGGCACAAGGGTTAGTATTTGGTTTAGTTGTTGCTATCTTATTTCATGGTATCGCAATGCCGGTTCTTGGTATTTCAACACCTGTTTGGGATCTGCGCTTACAAGAGATTTTTTCAGAAGTATTCGGTACTGCATTATGGATCTGGATCATTGAAATTATGCGCCGCGATTTAAGAAATCGCTTCACGAAAAAAGCTGATCCTGAGTTTCAATAATAGACACGATTATTACTAATAACGTACTAAACACCCGCTCATTTTGCGGGTGTTTTTTTATGATTATTGGGAGTAAAACAATTATCATCATCTAAACCACTTATCAGTTCATACAATAAATTGTCTATATGATATCTCTCTTCTTGGTTTACCTTTATAATAAAGAACGTAATAAATGAATTGCTCAATAATCGAATAAGCAATTATTACGTAATAAAATATTTTATTAGAACAATATGGAATCAAATTGAATATGAAAAAACTGAAGCAATCGTTGTGCATTCTTGCCTCTTCGGCTTTATTAATGAGTAGTGTTAATGCAAGATTATTAAATCCGAATAATCCTGAAGGATATACCCAATTTAGGCTTAACTTAACTGAGATGCAAGATATTGCCAATGCTAAAAAATTAAGCTGGCGAATTTTTTACCAAGCACCCTCAACAGGCGTGAATGCCACTTGGTTTGATGCTGTAAAACAAGGCGATATTGAAACCATAAAAAGTATGGTAGCGGCTGGACAAGATATTGAAGTTAAAGATGAAGGTTCTTTGGGGCAAACTGCACTCGGGTGGGCAGCATTTATTGGTTATGAAGATATATTTGATTATTTAGTCAGTGAACATGCTAACCTTTGGGCGACAGATAACGGGGATGTTTATAATGTACTCAAATCAGCAGTCTTGGGTAAAAATGTGAATATCGTCAAAAAAGTTCACGCCTTATTACCTGATTTTGATCTTAATGATAGTCACTACGAAAGCGATGGTGAAAGTTTGGTGATGGTAGCGGCCAGTAATAACCGTATCGATACCGTAAGCTATTTAATTAGTGAGGGGGTTGATCTCAATAAAGTCACCACAACGGATGACAAAAATTACCCTTCTTATAATCAAAGTGCACTAAGTTATGCTTGCATGAATGGCTACGAGCAAATGCAACAGCTATTAATCGAACATGGCGCAATTAACCACCGCACCGGTCACGCCTCTTGTGAATAAGAGATAAAACAATAGCCCAATATGGGCTATTGTTGAAATACAGCACATTAAAACAGATAACGAATACCAATTGTGATATCGTGAGAATATAACTTAGTAGACCATTTATCCGTTATGTGTTCATCAGTCGTCGTATCTTTGATTTTACCACTGTCTAAATAACGATATTCGGCACTTGCCACCAAATTACTATCAATCTGATAGCTCACACCGGCCATCGCAGCCCAAGCAAAATGCGTTTTTGAAAAAGAATAATCATAATTTTGTTGCTCTACTTTGTATTTAACAAAGCTTGCACCGACCCCAAGTCCAACGTAAGGGGTAAAGCCAGTACTGTTGTAAAAATCATAATAACCGTTAACCATTAAGGTTGAATTTTTTATTTTAAAATGATCATCTTCGTATTCACCACCAGCAGTACCGCTTATCGATGAAAAGATATAAGTTGAAGTGTTCATTTTTGCATCAGAACGATATGTATAATCCAATTCTGCGCGTACCGGGACATGATAAACTACCTTAAAATCATAACCGACATTCGCACCGATATTAAACGTTGCTTTGGTTTTATCCTTAGTGGTTGTGTAATCAAAGTCAGCAGAATTAATATGAAAATAACCATGACTCTGCATATCTTTTGACTGCTGGAAACTGGTACCTAATTTACCACCAATATATATCCCGCTATTATCAGCTAATGCCGCTACCGGTAACGATGTAAGTACCAGCGCTACAGTTAGTTTTGTCAATTTCATATTCTTTTTTCCTATTAATTTTAATTGATTTTTTATTTACAAACTGTTTGAATAACTTTTTATGAAAAGTGTGATTAAATACAACGCTTAACTGATTATTAAAGCCAGAAATGACTTGATCTAATTCGGCCGTCATATTACGCATTACAGCAAATAATGTAAAATAATTTATTCTGTTTAGGTTATCGATACAGATAAATCAATCTTATATGGGGAGTTGTTAGCTACCCACCATTGAATAGTGGATTAGCTAACTGATAATAGGAATACTTTGTGCGGGCAATTAAGCTAACTTAGTTCTAATTAAATAATCAAATGCACTGAGTGAGGCTTTAGCGCCTTCACCTGTTGCAATGATAATTTGTTTGTAAGGCACGGTTGAACAGTCACCAGCAGCAAAGATACCTTTAATGTTGGTTTCATTTTTGCTATCAATCACAATTTCACCCATTCGATTGCGTTCAACAGTCCCGTCCAGCCATTGGGTATTGGGTAATAAACCAATTTGCACAAAAATACCGGATAACGCTAGTTCATGCTCGGATTCATCAACGCGGTTTTTATATTTCAAATTCGTTAATTTTGTGCCATCACCTGCGACTTCTAACGTTTGTGCATTGACAATAACATCAACATTATCAAGGCTGCGTAATTTTTCTTGCAATACCGCATCGGCTTTCATTTCAGGTAAAAATTCCAATAACGTCACGTGCTCAACAATACCCGCTAGATCGATAGCGGCTTCCGCACCAGAGTTCCCCCCGCCAATGACCGCAACTTTTTTACCTTTAAATAATGGACCATCACAATGTGGGCAGTAAGTCACACCACGAGTACGGTACTCTTGTTCACCAGGAACATTCATGTTACGCCAGCGAGCGCCGGTTGCAATAATGATGCTACGTGATTTTAAAATTGCGCCAGATGCTGTCTGTAATTGATGTAAGCCACCCTCTCTATCAGCCGGAATCAATTTAACAATACTTTGGTTTTCAATCACGTCAATATTGTAATCATTCACATGGCTACGAAATGCTTGAGCAAGTTTAGCCCCTTCCGTTTTAGGTACCGAAATATAATTTTCAATATCAACAGTATCAAGGACTTGACCACCAAAACGTTCACCAATCAATCCGGTACGAATACCTTTACGTGCAGAGTAAACTGCCGATGAAACGCCAGCAGGCCCACTACCCACCACCAGCACTTCATATGGCTCTCGCTGATTAATCTCATCTGCCACGCGTTTTTCAGCATTGGTATCGACTTTATTGACAATTTCAGCTAGCGTCATGCGACCTTGGCTAAATTCTTGCCCGTTAAGGAATACCGCAGGAACGCCCATAATATTACGTTCGGTCACTTCATGTTGGAAAAGACCACCATCAATCGCTGTATGGGTAATATTCGGATTCAAAATCGCCATCAAATTAAGCGCCTGAACAACATCAGGACAATTATGGCAAGATAGTGAATAGTAAGTTTCAAAATGAAATTTACCCTCTAAATGACGAATCGTATCTTGCAAGCTTTGTTCTTCTTTTGACGGATGGCCGCCTGCTTGCAATAAAGCTAAGACTAATGAGGTAAATTCATGGCCTAATGGAATACCGGCAAAACGTAATCCGGTGTCGATACCTGGATTGGTAATTAAAAATGACGGTATACGTACAGTGTCATCGTGAGTTTGCTTTACACTGACTTTATCTGATAATTCTGCGATTTCATTAATTAGTGCTAGTGTTTCAACTGACTTTTCACTTTGATCCAAATTAGCGATGAGCTCAACAGGCTTAGTTAATCGTTCTAGATACGCTTTTAATTGGGTTTTCATATTATTATCAAGCAGAGTTTTACTCATGGTGTTCTCCTAAACAAATCGGGCATAACGCCCGATTTTTTATGACTAAGATTGTAACTGGTATGGCTGTTAAATTAGATTTTACCAACTAAATCTAATGAAGGAGCTAATGTTGCTTCGCCTTCTTTCCATTTAGCTGGGCAAACTTCACCTGGGTGAGATGCAACATATTGTGCCGCTTTTACTTTACGTAAAAGATCAGCTGCGTCACGTCCAATCCCTTCTGCTGTGATTTCGATTGCTTGAATGATACCTTGTGGGTCAACTAAGAATGTACCACGATCAGCTAGGCCTTGATTTTCACGCATAATTTCGAAATTACGCGTTAGTGTACCGGTTGGATCACCAATCATTGTATATTGGATTTTACCAATTGTTTCAGAGCTGCTGTGCCATGCTTTGTGAGTAAAATGCGTATCAGTTGAAACAGAGTAGATATCAACGTTTAATTTTTGGAATTCAGCATAGTGGTCAGCAAGGTCACCTAATTCAGTTGGACATACAAAAGTAAAGTCAGCTGGGTAGAAGAAGAAAATACTCCATTTACCTTCGATATCTTTTTCAGTAACATCGATAAATTTATCTTGTTTAAATGCAGCATTAGCGAATGGTTTAACTTTGGTATTAATTAATGACATGTTTGTTCTCCTCTTGATTAATTGTTCGATATATTAACCAATTTAATCGACAGGATCTAATCTGTTGTCCCTATACTCTTAATAGTTATTGATTATCAAAATACATTAGTTTAATTAATAAAAACTAAATTAATAACATCCAACAATTCAACTATTCCTTTGATATCAATGGGTTGCTAGACTTATCGGTAGCCAATTGTGAATACCGCGTTTTCACCACAACATCAATTATGTTTAAATAATATAAATCAATTAGATATGGAGTATTATGAATTTAAGTTAGCGCAACCAAGTGGATTAGGTCAATAGGCAAAACGTGTGAGCGGAGTGTGAGCAATAATAATAAAAAAGCAACCTGGTATAGGTTGCTTTCCAAGTAATTATTTACCAGCGATTAGAGTTTCACTTGTGACGACAATTGCTTGCTCTGCGTCACGTAGTACAAGATTAGCTTCATAATATTTACCATCTGCTAACAGTTGTTTAGCTTGAGTAACCGCTGCTCGTGTTGCTTTAATTGGCATTAAATATTGTGTTTCATTAACCGCAATATCCGCTAAACGAAGATCGTCTAATGCACCTTTTGCATCACCATTTTTCAGTTTTGCATTCGCTTTATCAATCACGGCTTGCTTTTCAGGTGTGACGGTATAATCTTCAGCTAGGGCAATCGATGCATCAATGATAACAAAATCGTCATTTTTGGTTAAATCTGGATTTTTAGCTTGTTTAACAAATTTACTCCAATCAACGCTATCGTCATTTAATAATGTTGCCGATTGATCAACTAATTTTGTCGCAAGCTCTGTATTACCACCAAAAATCGCAAGTCTTGCGTACTGAATGTTGCGCATAGCATTAAAGCCTTGATTAGCAATTTGCGTGAGTTCTTGTAATTGTTGATCGGTTGCGGAACTGACTTTTGCTGCAACGCTACCAGTAGTATTGGTTGCCGTATCAGCCCAAGAAAAACCAGAAATTAAAGCTAATGATAGCGCTGTTGCGGTCATAATTCGTTTCATAACATACCTCATTTAATTTTTTATTTAGAATTAAATAGAAAAATTTTATTTAAAATTAACTACAAAAAAGTCTTTTTAAAATTATACTCAATTCAAAATAGCGTCAATCGGCTTACAATTTTTTTAACAAAAGCAAACAAGAAACTGGAAATGATGATTTTTATTAAATAAATCAAGCTTGTTTAACATATATTGACATGTCACTGCAATTGAATAAGGCAGAATGTGAATAAAATTACCCTAATTAATACCAATAGCTATAAGGACCATTATAAAAGAAACCACTTTCCCAATTTAATTGATTAGCTTCACGCCAGGCTTGCATACGCGTAATTTCAAGCTGATTGAGTTCTTTATACGATTTCCAAGCTAAACTATAACAGGCTTGAAAGACAGGATTATGAAAGCGTTTATTGTAGTTTTTCTCAAACTGTTTTCGACTTTCTGCAGGTAACTCATTCACAGTAGGCAATTGTGCCATCATCTGGGCAATTTGTGGATCACACTGCTTGGCTAAGCGAATTTGCATATCAAGTAGTTGCTGTGCATGTGCCTTCGACTCTGCTTCTTTTTCAGCTGGCGTTTGTGTGGTACAAGCTGTCAATAAACCAACGGTAACAATAAGGCCTGATACTTTGAGTAGATTCATGTGTTCTCCTTAAATGGGGTGGTAAATATAATGAAAACTGAGATTTTGGACTTACAATGCTTTACGTATTTTAATTTAAGTATCCCATATGCGCTAAAATCATTCAATTTTATCATGAATTAAATAAGAAAAAACTCAGTTAAGAATCAGTAAAAAACGATAAAGCGTCTATTTTTGATCGTTTTCATGCTACTCACAAAAACTGCTGACAAGAATAATGACATGGATAACAATCATTCAACATGGGAATAATTGATTAATTTTTAACAATATTTTTGCTATCATAACAGCTTGCTAACAGACAATTAATCCCCTTTTCTTTATGATTTACTCATTCATGATTAAATGTTATGCATCAACAATGAAACAATTAAACAACAATATTGCCAGCTATGTGCTCTATACTTTCGTTTTAATGATGACGATGGGATTACCCATGTTTATGTTTTATTCTATCGGAGTCCTTAGCCCTACGCTCATCCGAGAGTTCGCAATTGATAAAAGTCTGATTGGTGTGCTGACCATTGGTACTTTTACGCTTGCTGCATTACTCTCTTTGTGGGCAGGCAATATTGTGGCATATTTAGGTGCTAAAAAAACACTTACGATGGTTTTTGGGTGTGTATTGGTCTCATTTTCATTACTAATTGTATTTCGAAGTTTTTTTGGCATGATGCTAGCCCTATTATTTTCAGGTGTAGCCCAATCACTCACCAACCCACTCACTAATCTGATGATTGCACAGCGTGTTGATACTCGTTTTAAATCAATGATTATTGGGATAAAACAATCCGGTATTCAATGTTATGCATTGTTAGCAGGTCTACTCATTCCATATATGATGACTAAATATGATTGGCAATTTATCTTTATACTGCAGCTTCCCGTGATTGCGATATTAATGGTTATCGCCCCAAGGGTTGCACTCCCAAATGACCATCCATCCTCACTAAAACTTAAATTAATTAAACCCCATAAACTCTTAACTCTATTGATACTTACACAATTTTGTGTAGGGATGGTTGTGTCATCTTATGTGACTTATATCGGTTTATTTGCCATTGAACAACATTTACCTGAACACACCATTGGCCTATTAATTAGCTTATTTGGTTTGATGGGGATGATTTCAAGAATAACGATAACGACCCTCGGTGAAAAAATTAACAATGAAACTTTATTGCTGCCCATATTAATTAGTATGGCCATTGTGGTTTTAATCATCTTGATGTTTACAACCCACAACAGGCACTGGCCACTTTGGTTTAGTGCGTTTGGGATTGGTTCAAGCATTGTGGTGTGTAATGCCATTGCCATGAGTATTTTGCTAAAAGATCAGCGTTTTGGTCAAGCTATTAACTCGTCTGCTTTACTTTCCAGTGGTTTTTTTGCGGGATTTGCTATCGGCCCACCAGTATTTGGATGGATTCAAACGGCACATTGGGGATTTTATGGCGCTTGGTTTGCGCTGATTATAATGTTAGTGATTGCGTTATTGATGAGTCTTGTTTTATATCACACAAACAGCGAGTCAACTGGGCAATAATATTTATGTGATATTGTCGCATACACGGAGCATCAATAGGCCAATCTTATTTACTTGGCCTAAATAAATGCTGTATGTCATTAAGCAAAAGCTGTTATTTAATTATTTAAGCGATAACTTAGCAAATATTTCAGGATCGGCCATCAACTTTAATTTTCTGTCATCGGCCAAATTAGCTAATGAATCACCATGATAACGTTCAATACACTGTTCACGATAGGCTTTCTGCTTTTCATTATTTAAATGACGGTGAGTTGATAATAATATGACTAATGCATTAATCTCGGGTTTCGTTAATGCGGCAGAAAATCCATCTTCAATCATGTTCATTTGAGTTTTAGCTAAATTGAGATCAGTATCAATAATCGCTTGATTTGGATGCGTTTCCTCTTTAGTTAAGAATAATTTTGCCTTTTTCATCACCATACCAATCGATGTTAAACTTGAGTATTTAACCACGAGTGGCGAAATAATTAACGGCACTAATATAGCAATAAACCAGGTTGTAAACTGAGGATTTAATGTCAGAACAATATATAACCAAACAGCGCCAATTAATGTTAGCGGCCAGCAAAAATACACCGCTTCACGCCATGTTAGCGCATCATCATTACGCGCAGGTGAACGCCACTGTATTTTGCTGCCTAACAGCGCTTTTATCACAAATTTACTGTGAAAAATCATCCGAATGGGGGCTAAAATCATTGAAAATAAAACTTCAAGGATAATGGAAAATGCAAAGGGAATAACACCACCAACAGATTTAGGTCCCGTTTTAATGAGTACAATGATGAAACTCACTAATTTAGGGGCTAATAATAATGTAAATGTTGCACCAAGTAATTTAATGGCTAAAACTTCGTCCCAACGAGGCCAAACTGGGTAGAGCTGATTGGAATGTAAAAAATATTGCGGTTCATAAGTATTAAAGATTAAGAGTAGTAAGGTTGAAAATACTAAAAACAATAGCCATAGTAAAGAGGATAAATATGCCATCGCACTAGTTGCAAACATGACGCGATGGATAAAACGGATGCCTGGCTTAAATAGCACGTTGAGATTAATCAAATTACCCATACACCAGCGGTTATCTCGTTTGAGATCTTCGATAATATTGGCCGGAACCTCTTCATAACTCCCGCTCAAATCATAAGCAATCATCACTTGCCAACCCGCTCGCCCCATCAGCGATGCTTCAACTAAATCATGAGACATAATATGAATCGCTTGTTTGCCTTTGGTAAAAGGGGTTAAAATACAGTGCTTCATAAACGGTTTTAAACGAATTATTGCATTATGTCCCCAGTACTGTGCTTCTTTCAATTGCCAATAATGCACCCCACTACAAAAAATATCACTGTAAGTTTGGTTTGCAAATTGCTGAATTCGGCCATATAAAGTGCGCATACGAATTGTTTTAGGCGGTGATTGAATAATTCCTGCATTTGGCGTTAATTCCATCATGGCAATTAAATCGATAATACATTTACCCGTCATCACACTATCCGCATCAAGAATGATCATATATTCATATTGATTACCAAAACGACGGCAAAAATCATCAATATTACCACTTTTACGTTTTACTCTTCTCTCTCGGTGACGATAAAAGACGGAATTGGGCTGGTTAATATCGTCAACCAGATCAGCCCAAGCTTTTAACTCATTGGCATAAATATCTGCCGAATTAGTATCGCTTAATACATAAAAATCACATAAATCAAGTTGTCCTGTTTGATTGAGCGATTGCCAAGTTGCTTTTAATCCAGCAAAAACCCGCGCCACATCTTCATTACAAATGGGCATAACTAAAGCGGTACGATGTGATTTATTAATCGACTTTTCCGGTTCTTTAGGCATTTTAAGCGTATACTTATCGCCCCGACAAATCGTCACCCATATTCCCATTATTGCCGTCCAAAAACCGATCGATATCCAAGCAAATAAGATGGCAAACAAAGTAATGATAACGGCTTGTAATAGGTAAGGTGTAATATTACCGATCGCCAGCGAGGGATTAATCTGCCAATCGTTAATAAAGTTTACCTCGGCCCAACCTTGATAAGGTAATAATGAACTCAAATAACTCGATCCAATCAACGTTTGGCCGATGATAAGTAGCAGTAATAAGAATCGACGTATAAACACCATTAATTCGAATGGTAATTTACGTGTTATTTGCCGATTCGCTTTGTCCCAATAATGAGGTCGAATTGCTTGACGTTTCATCTTAGGCATTGATTCAATTTGTTTACGCGGCGCGTTAAACGAAGTGCAATGTAATAAATTTTGCCACTTTTGATTAATAGTTTGCACAAACTCATTATCTGAAGTTGGTGTGTTTTGCATGGTCTGCCTCTTATTACTGTTACTTATCATTTTATTGTGCTGGATATTGTGCATTCCACGTTTCAGTCAGTTGCTGGTTTTTGCCATCATCAGTCACAAGACTGACATAAATCTCGGTTGGCTTATTTGCACTCTTAACTTTAAATTGTAAAATAAGTCGCCAACCTTTATATACTGGGTTATAAACTAATCGGCTGCTAACAAGCTCACCATTTTCGCTAATATTGATTGCCGGTTTGATCGATTGGTTTGCCGGAAGCTTAGCTAGGTTTTTACCAACAAAATCAATCACATAGGAATATGAACCATCGAGTTTACGAACTAAATTAACTTGTTTTTCATCGCCGAGTGAATAGAGTGTCTCTTTTACCCTTGCAACACCATTTGGGTAACGATTTTGTTCATTAAGCGTATAGGTAATTTTATATTTGACTGCCAACTCATCCCCAGCTTGATACTGTTTTTCAGGCACCCAAAAACTAACAATATTGTCATTGGTTTCATCAGCGGTAGGTATCTCGATTAACTCAACATGCCCTTTACCCCAATTATTTTCTGGCTCAATCCAAGCACTTGGACGTTTTTCATAATGGTCATCTAAATCCTGATAATTATCAAAACTCTTATCACGCTGAATTAAACCAAATCCCTTAGGGTTGTCCATTGTAAATAACGAAAAGGACAATTTTTCCGGATTATTAAGCGGGCGCCAAATCCATTTGTCATCAGCAGTCAAGATGGATAAACCATTAGAATCATGTAATTCTGGTCGATAGTTTGTAATATCAGAGGGTTGATTTTTGCCAAACAAAAACATACTCGTTAATGGTGCAATCCCCAATTTTTCGACTTTTTTGCGAAAGAATATTTTAGCCTCAACATCAACAACCATATCAACATTTGGCTGTAAAGTAATTTTGTAAGCGCCAGTGACACTTGGTGAATCAAGTAATGCATAAATCACCAGTTGCTTTTGCTTCAATTTTGGCTTTTCGATCCAAAATTCCGTAAAGTGAGGGAATTCTTCGCCGGTCATTAGCCCCGTATCGATAGCCAGTCCCCTTGCCGATAAACCATAGGTTTGATTTTTACCAATCGCTCTAAAATAGCTAGCTCCTAGAGCAGAAAATATTTCATCATCCATTTTTTGGGGATTATTGATTGGAAACTGCACTTTAAACCCCGCAAAACCGAGTTGACTCGCTTTTGCTTCGGCTTGGCCGATTGCACTCGTATCAAAATAATCACTGCTATAGCGAATCTCTTTTACCTTATCATTGATAATTTCATTAATTTTTACTGGCTTATCAAAATACATACCTTGATGATAAAATTCTAATCGAAAAGGTAGCTTCTCTTGTTTCCAATAAGTTTTATCATGGTTAAAATTGATTTTTTGATAATCCATAAATGATAATTTTTTTAATGCATCGGGTAAATCACTTTGGGGCTCACTATACCCCTTTTCACTTAATGCTTTAGCTTTATCTACCACATTTTGCAAAGAAAAAGCCTGCGTTTGCCCACTGATAATTAGCAAACATAAGGTTATTGATACGGTTTTTAAGATTTTTTTCGTCAACAAATTGATGAATTTGTTAATGGTTGGTGCTGTCATATATACATAACCCTTGTCGTTTATTACTATTGCCATTGCCCTTGTGAGGCAATATTAAATATATTCTTTGAATCATTATCAAAATTAAGCTTAAGCAAGTCAATCATTGCCAATAGCATTTAATCATTCTTGGTTAAAATTTTATATTATGTCTATACTGATTTAGATGACAGATCTTATCGTGCTATTTATTAAAGATTAAGATAAGGTTTAAAGAGTTCGCCGCGCCAGCCAGAAATTAATTCAGGTAAGGCTTGCGTGTTATCAAGTTCCCCATGTATCCATTTGACCAATTGCTCAATATGCCGTCTAGCAACTAGCAGCTCAGAACTCAACTCAGTTTCAAGAGCAATTTGGCTTGCGGCTTCTTTGATCTTGCTGGCCCATTGCTTATAATCGGGATAGCTGATCATCCGTTTTATCGGCTCAATTTTATCCGCTGGCGAAGCAAGCATTGCTAATAGATTCTCACCAAACAAACGAACTTCTCTGCCTTTTAGCCCTAATGAGGCCAACTCAGCCAACGATGTCGGTTGATAACGCGCCAATTTCCATAAGACCTCTTCATGCACCACAAAATTGAGCGCAATATCATGCGCTTTGGCATAACTAAAACGCCAGCTAGCTAATTTTTGCAAATACCCCAACTGTTCACTACGCAGCTGCCAGGCATTTTTTATATTCAAGTACGCTTTATCGGATGGTACCATTTCACAGCGTCGTTTAACCGCATTATGACACTCTTCATAAGCCGCACTCAACCAACCTTTATTGGCTAACTGTGCTTTAAGCATGTCCATTAACGGAAACAGATAAAATACATCATTAGCCGCATATTGGCACTGTTTATCTGACAACGGTCTATGCAACCAATCAGTTCGAGTTTCACTTTTATCTAATTCAACATTTAAATACTTTTGCACTAACGTTGCATAACCACTACTTAATGGGTTATCTAAAAACGCGGCCAAGATTTGACTGTCTAATATCGGTAATGGCACCGCATTAAATTGATGCAAAAAAACTTCAACATCCTCGCTACACGCGTGAAAATATTTCTCAACATTTGCCTGCATTAATATCGAAATTAATGCTTGCCAATCCGTAATATTAATCGGATCAATGAGCGCTACATTATTACCATCAAATAACTGCAGTAAGCCTAGTTGAGGGTAAAAAGTTCGAGTACGCACAAACTCACTATCTAAAGTCACACGCGTTATGTTTTGCATCCGTATACAATACTGATTTAGTTGTTCATTCGTTGTAATTAATTGGTAAGTCACAATAAATAATTTCCAATATTCAATCTCATTAAAAAATTAACGGGCTGAGTTTAAGGTTTCATCTCAGACGAGTTAAAATGAATGTCAGTTACCACAATTTCAGCCCGAGTCATTAAGCGAATTGGTGGTCCCCATAATCCATAACCACTTGTTACAAAGCTGGTAAAATAACGGCCGTTATGACCTAACTGATAAATTCCCCAAGCATTTTTATACAGCATATTCACGAGCAAATTGATCGGGAAAATTTGCCCGGCATGCGTATGACCCGAAAACATCACATCAATCCCTAACTGACTTGGCTCATTGAGATTTTGTGGCTGATGATCGAGCAAAATAATAGGATGATTAGCATCACTTGGTTCGATTAAAGATGATAGCTCGGCTCGGTTCTTATTAAATTTTTTTAACGCATAATCATCACGACCAATAATCGTAATGCCGGTTCGATCATCATAAAACCGCTGATCAAGTAATACCGTCATATTACTGGCTTCAAAGGCGGCAACAACATCTTGCAAACTATTATTGGCTTCTCGCTCAATACCATAGTGTTCATGATTACCGAAAATAATAAATGTCCCGTAAGTGGCATGCAGCTGGGCAAAAATTTCGGCTAGATGTTTATCTACGTAAGGCTTAAGACGAAGATCTAACGTATCGCCAGTAATTACAATATAATCCGGCTTTAATTGATTGACGCTATTGACCATCGTTTGGATAAAATGTGGCGAAGTCGTTTCACTAATATGGATATCTGATAACTGTACAATTTTGACATTATCAACTTTAGCGGGTTTATCGATATCAATTTGATAGGTCACAATGCGAGGAGCACTGGCCAGATATAGCCCAATAATAAATAATCCAACCGCTAGAATTATATATAAAATTTGTAACCGATAACCCGGATTACCCTGCTTTTTGATGATCACACGTAAAATAAAACGGATGATATCAATCACAATGATGCTATAAAAAAAGCATAACGTCAGCGAAAAAATCAGGTTACCTAATAATGGCAAATAGAACTCAGAAATACCGCTAAGTATTCGACTAAGAATAAATGATAGCGCACCGAATATGACAATTAACCAAAACAGCTTCTTAGCGGTTGTATTAAAATACCCTTGTTGGTGGCAGTTAAACAGGCTGATCGTTCTAAACCCCAAATAAAAGGCGATAATTAAGCTAGCGCTGCTTGCAACAATTAGAAACCAACCCATAAAAATTTACATATAAAAAATGATAAAGTGGTATGATAGCAGAAATCGTGTTAAAGATATGTATTAATGTAATGATGGAAGATAAAAAAGATGCGCTTTTTTCAGCGCCAATAGAACGCTTAGGTGATTGGACTTTTGATGATAAGGTCGCTGAAGTTTTTCCAGATATGATAAAGCGCTCCGTGCCCGGTTATTCAAACATTATTTCAATGATCGGTATGCTAGCCAAGCGATTTGTCAAAGCTAACTCCAATATTTATGATTTAGGCTGCTCATTAGGCGCCGCAACCTTGACAATTCGGCGTAATATCGACCAAGAAAACTGCCGGATTTATGCTATTGATAATTCGAGCGCAATGGTTGAACGCTGCCAAAAACACATTAATGCTTACAAAGCTAGCACCCCGGTCGATGTGATCTGCGCAGATATAAATGATTTAACCATGCAAAATGCCTCAATGATTGTGTTAAACTTTACCTTACAGTTTCTAACGCCAGAGAATAGACAATTAATCTTAAATAAAATCTACCAAGCGCTTAATCCAAACGGCATTCTAGTCCTATCTGAAAAATTTAGCTTTGAAGACAGTACCATCAATGAGCTATTATTCGATATGCACTATGATTTTAAACGAGCCAATGGCTATAGTGAACTGGAAATTAGCCAAAAACGCAGTATGTTAGAAAATGTCATGATAACCGATTCAATCGATACCCATAAGCTAAGATTAAAACACGCTGGATTTGAACACATTAACACCTGGTTTCAGTGTTTTAATTTTGGTTCAATTATTGCCATCAAAAAATAGTGACATTAACCTATTCGTAACAAAGAGACAAAAGAGAATCACATGATTAATTTCGGTAATTTTTATCAAATTATTGCAAAAAATGAATTAGCTAGTTGGCTTGAAACCTTGCCAGCACAATTATCGGCATGGCAAAAACAAAATATTGATAGCCGTTTCAATCATTGGACAAATAGTATTGATCATTTGCCGAATATCAAACCTGATGTACTTGATTTACTCCATAGCGTCACAGCCAAAAACCATACGCCGCTCTCGGAAGGTGAAAGTAAACGCATAACGCATTTATTAATGTCACTGTCTCCTTGGCGTAAAGGTCCTTTCTCCCTTTATGATATTGCGCTTGATGCCGAATGGCGCTCTGACTGGAAATGGCAACGACTTATCCCACATATTCGTAGTTTAGAGGGGAAAACCGTATTAGATGTGGGTTGCAATAGCGGTTATCACTTGTGGCGCATGATTGGCGCGGGTGCTAAATTAGCCGTAGGTATTGATCCCATGCCGCTCTTTTTATGTCAGTTTGAAGCGATCCGAAAACTGCTCGGTAATGATCAACGGGCCCATTTTATTCCAGTTGGCATCGAAGATATGCCTAAACTTAATGCATTTGATACGGTATTTTCAATGGGTGTGTTGTACCATCGGCGCTCACCATTAGATCACCTATTTCAACTGAAAGACCAGCTTAGTGCAAATGGACAACTGATCTTAGAAACACTGGTGATTGATGGCGATGAACATCAAGCATTGATGCCCGGTGAACGTTATGCGCAAATGCGCAACGTCTATTTTATCCCGTCGATTCCAACCATGGTCAATTGGCTAGCAAAATGTGGCTTTAAAGATATCAAAGTGGTTGATATCTCGTATACTAGCGTTGATGAGCAGCGTAAGACCGACTGGATGACTTCTGACTCGTTAGTCGATTTTCTTGATCCAAGCGATCACCGTAAAACCATTGAAGGTTACCCAGCGCCGATGCGAGCCGTATTTATTGCCAATAAATAGTCTTATCGATTAAGTAAATTTACAGTATAATGCTTAAAAAACTAACAATATCTGGTAATATTGTTTAAGAAACGCGATTAAAGTTCGTATGGATTGGTGAGACGGATAACCGATTTTACATGACTTTAGTTGTACACAGCGGCTTATCAATTTCACACCCGCTTCACTTTCTTATCGTAATATTGACCGACTAATTGCTATATAACAATAATGATGAGGATTATGATGGGGTTTCTACGCTTATTACTACGCCTACCGTTTTACGTACTTTATATCGTTTGGGAAGCATGTTTATATTTCATGTTATTTCTACTGGTATTGTTGCGTTCAATTTTATGGTGCCTAAGTCCCATTATCGGTAATGTTAACTGGTCAATCCCCAAATGGTATCCTAAAACCAAACAAACTTATCATATCGTTATTGCTAAACTAAAACAGCGCAGCATACTGATTGGCAGTGCAATACTGATTGCAATAATTGCGTACTTCTCGGCCAATTATGCTTATCACTGGTACTTAAATCGCCCGAAACCGATTGAGCCAGCCGCTATTGAAGTCAACACCTATTATGCCAATTTTTATAAACCAACCAATAGTCATTCGACGCTCGATATTCGTTTTAATGGCAACAGCCGCTCACCTGCACCCCTGCAATTAATGAATAAAGCAATTAGTGACGGCGTCACAATTAGTCCAAGCATTGACGGTGTTTGGCAATGGAATAGCGATAAATCCATTCAATTTAAACCAACGAATAATTGGCCTTTAGGCACCGAATACACGGTTAAATTAGATGCCAATAAGCTGTTTGCTGAGCATAATTTACTCAGTAATGACTCAGCGTCATTCTCATTCACATCACAAGATTTTAGTTATGCCATTAGTGATGAAGAACTACACCAAGATCCGCTCAATGCGAACAATAAAATGGCTATTTTCACGGTCAATTTTTCACACCCGATCAATCCCAATGTGTTTGAAAATAAAATCTCACTCGCGTTATATGAAAAAAATAAGGATAAATTTATCAAACAGTATCGTTATACGGTAACGTATAATGACAAACAGACGATCGCGTATATTAAAAGCGACCAAATTGATTTGCCAAATCAAGATAGTTATCTCTTATTATCGATCGAAAAAGGTGTCACCTCAGCAGTGGGCGGCACGCCATCTGATTCATTAAAACGCAGTTCGCTTGTCATACCGAGTAAATTTAATCTGAACGTAGATAACGTTGATCTCTCGCTGGTTGAAGTCAATAATCAAGAGATGCGACAAGTCTTGACGATTGCATTTAATTACAACGTGAATGCCACCGATGTCAGCAAATTGATTAATGTGTGGCAGCTACCGATTAATAACAAAAAAGCCTATAGCGAACGTTATTATGATGATTTAGATCGCAGCTATAAAACCAAAATCCTAGTTGATAAAGCCGATCTAGCCAAAGCAACACGCTTAACGCTGAAAAAGATTGATACGGAACAAAATTATCAAAATCAAATCAGCTTTGAGCTCAAAGCGGATCAAAATAGTCAGATTTATCTGACACTCGATCAGCCTTTAATTTCGGATGGTGGCTATTACTTAACCCAGCAGTACGTTGATGTGAAAGCCGTACCAACCTACCCAGCTATCATGGATTTTGCTGCACAAGGCTCACTATTATCATTAAGCGGCGATAAAAAAATTCCAATTGTATCGCGCAATATGTCTAAACTAAAACTCGAAATTGAACGAGTGATTCCGTCACAATTACAGCACTTAGTCGCATTTAATGAAAATGATTTCCAATGGATGGATTTTGGCGCGCTAAGCAGTGATAATTTTGTTGAAAAATACAGCGTGACCAAAGCAATACCCGGTAGCGGCGATGCAATCAAATATAGCGATATCGATATTAGTCAATATTTGAAAAAAGATGTTAATGGTGATCAAATTCGTGGGGTCTTTTTAGTCCGTTTATATGGTAATCATAAACAAAACAAGAAAGAGTCATTCGATTACTTTACTTCTCGCTTTATTATTGTAACGGATATTGGCATTATTAATAAAAAATCGTTAGACCAGTCACAAGATATCTTTGTCCAATCTATTCAAAGTGGCGAGCCAATCAAAGATGCTAAAGTCTCGGTTTTAGGCGTCAATGGTATTGAAATCACCTCACAACAAACAGATGAAACCGGCCATGCCCACTTTGCACCACTATCTGACTATTACCAAGGTATTAAGCCGTTATTATTTGTGGTTGAAAAAGGACAAGATCTCTCCTTTTTACCGATTTCAAGCTATGACCGTCAATTGAATTTTTCACGCTTTGATGTCGGTGGTATTTATGAAACGGTGGATGGTGGTGAATTGCGCACGCACCTGTTTTCTGATCGCGGAGTTTATCGCCCTGGCGAGAAATTCCATATTGGGATGATTGTGCGAGCACAAGACTGGTCTAAATCACTCAATGGCATCAGACTGGAAGCTGATATTTACGATGCTAAATCTAATCGGGTGAAGACCGAACCGATTGTCTTAGATCAATATGGTTTTGTTGAACTCTCATACCAAACTGAATATAGCTCACCAACTGGTGAGTGGTACGTGAACTTGTACCTTAAAAATCCACGCGAAGATTACCGCACGCTGTTAGGATCAACCTCAGTGGTTATTCGGGAGTTTGAACCGGATAAAACAGCGGTAACATTAAAGCTGCTACCGGAGATTAGCGAAGGTTGGGTTCATCCTGACGCCCTATCGGCAAAAGTCGAAGCCAAAAACTTGTTTGGCACTGCCGCGCAAAATCGCACCGTTAAGAGCAAACTGTACTTAACGCCTTCTGTACCTTATTTTAAAAAGTATAATGATTACGCGTTTTATCAAAACATTACCCGTTACCAAAATAACTTTGATATTGCGGTTGAAGACACCACCACCGATGATAATGGCGTTGCCAACTTAACATTGCCAATTACCAGCTTTGAAGGTAATTATACCGCCAAAGTGTTAACTGAAGTGTTTGAACCCGATAGTGGTCGCAGTGTTGCGGCAACCGCATCAGTGTTTGTTTCGCCAAATGACTACTTAATTGGCGCTAAAGCTGATGGCCGCTTAGACTATATTAATAAAGGTTCAACTCGCATACTGAATTTTATCGCTGTCGATGCAAAACTTACACCAATCGATTTGCCGGATTTGACGTTAGTGAAAATGGAACAAAAATATTTATCAGTATTAGTCAAACAACCATCTGGCGTTTACAAATACGAATCTAAACGTAAAGATATTGTGGTATCCGAAACGCCATTTAGTATCGATAACGCATCAAGTAATTACGTCATTAATCAAGATGAACCGGGTAACTATTTATTAAAAATCAAAAATAAAAACGGCTATGTGGTTTATCAAACCACCTACTCGGTTGCCGGTACCGCAAATGTGACACGTGACCTTGATCGCAATGCTGAACTGGAACTCAAGATTAATGATAATCAGTATAAAGCCGGTGATAATATTGAAGTGTCGATTACTGCGCCTTATGTTGGTAGCGGCATTATTACCATTGAGCGCGATAAAGTTTATGCCTGGAAATGGTTTAAAACCACCACCACCAGTTCAGTACAAACAATCACGGTGCCAGAAGGAATTGATGGCAACGCTTATATCAATGTGCAATTTATCCGCGATCCAAGCTCTGATGAAATCTTTATGAGCCCGCTCAGTTATGCGGTGGTACCATTTAAAATTTCCAATGATAAGTTTGATGATCACATTAAATTAACCGCGCCAGAAAAACTCAAACCAGGGCAAATCCTACCAATTACGATTCAAACCACAAGCCCACAACGAGTGGTCATATTTGCCATTGATGAAGGTATTTTACAAGTTTCGGGCTATAAATTAAAAAATCCACTGAATGAATTTTTGCGTAAAAAAGCCTTATCGGTCAGAACCGCGCAAATCTTAGATTTAATTTTGCCTGAATACAATCGTCTGCTGAGTTTATCTGCACCGGGCGGTGATAGCGCGGACGAGGCACTTAATTCGCTGTCAGCCCATTTGAACCCATTCAAACGTAAAGTGGATGAACCGGTTGCCTACTGGTCTGGCATCATGGATGTTGATGGAACGAAAACCGTTGATTACACTGTGCCAGATTACTTCAATGGTAAAATTCGTATTATGGCCATCTCGGTCGGTAAACAGACCATGGGTCACGCGCAAACCACCAGTACGGTTCGTAATGATTTTGTCTTATCGCCAAACATCCCGTATTTTGTTGCGCCAAATGATGAATTTGAAATCAGCTTAAGTGTCGCCAACAATTTAGAAGACATGACAGATCAAGCTGTTCCAATTACGGTTACCTTAACAGCCACGCCACAATTAGCGATATTAGACGAAGCAACTAAGGTCATTAATCTTAGTCCAATGAAAGAAGGTACGCTTAACTTCAAGCTCCGTGCTACCGATAATTTAGGCAGCGGAGATTTGCGATTTACCGCCACTTACCAAAATAAAGTCGTTGAACGCAAAGTCAGTACATCAGTTCGCCCTGCTGCTCAATATCGCCTTAAAACGACCATGGGCAGAATGGATGGAAGCACACAAACAATCTCAGCAATGAGAGACATGTACGCCCCATTTAGTGAACGAACAGCCTCAGCCGCTTACTCACCTTTTGTGTTAAGCAAAGGCTTAGCAACCTATCTGGCTAACTACCCACATTATTGTTCAGAGCAAATTGTTAGTCGGGCGATGCCACTACTTATTAGCAGCAAATATCCGCAGCTACAATTAGTCAAAGATAATAATATTACGCTTGAAGCACTGTTCCAAACGCTACAAGCAAGGCAAAATAATGAAGGGGCCATTGGTTTATGGTATTCAACTTATAACGTGGATCCATTTATCACCTTATATGCCACTAACTTTATGTTAGAAGCGCAAGATGCCGGTCAAGCAATACCGACCAACATGCTGAAAAATGCCAATAACTACATTAAGCAAATTGCCGCCTCTACGCGCACCGATCAATATGGTCTGCGTTTACGTGCTTATGCAATTTATTTACTAAGCCGACAAAACCAAGTCACGACCAGTTATTTAGCCTCAATTATGGCCGATCTTAATGATAGCCGTAGTAAATGGTGGCAAACCGATGTCACCGCGCTGTATTTAGCCGCGTCTTATCAGATGCTAAAAATGGATAAAGAAGCCAATAAACTGTTTAAACCGGTTTGGAATTCGCTCTCAACGGCCTATGATAACGCGTGGTGGAATCATAATTACTATGATCCATTAGTGATGGATGCGAGTAAAATCTATTTAATCACCAAACATTTTGCCGATAAAGCGAGTGCAATCCCGCCACAAGCGCTGGAAAATATGGTGTTGATGTTACAGCAAGAGCGCTATACAACCCAATCTTCAGCCATGACCATGCTCGCACTTGATAGCTATTCAACGAGCCTTGATACCGCTAAGTTAACGGCTGATGATTTAACCATTACCGCTCAATTGAACACTCCGCAGCAAGGCAAGCAACAACTGATTGCCAAATTGAATGGCTTACTGGCAAAAGGTGAATTTGCAGCCGAGACACGCAGCATCACCTTTAATAATCTCGCTAACTTACCAGCATGGTACCAAGTATCAGAACAAGGGTTTGATAAAACTGCGCAGCAACAACCGATAACTAAAGGACTGGAAATATACCGAGAATTTACCAATGATAAAGGTCAAGTGGTCAATCAAGTGATGTTAGGCGATAAAGTCAATGTCACCCTTCATGTGCGCACGTTATCAAAAGAAGGTGCGACCAATATTGCGATTGTTGACTTATTACCGGGCGGCTTTGAAGTGGTTCAACAACCGCTAAATAGCCCAGAAAACCATAATGCAAAAGATAGTGACGATTATAATGGCGAAGCGTACTATGAGGACGAAGAGAGTGGAGAGAGTTGGATATCGCCAATTGCGGTCGGTGATTACACCTGGTACCCCGAGTATACCGATGTCCGCGAAGATCGCGTGATTATTTATGGCTCAACCGCAAACGACACAACACAAACATTTATTTATCAAATAAAAGCGACTAACGTGGGCGAATATACCGTGCCATCAGCTTTTGGTGAAGCAATGTATGATCGTGATATTCAGGCTGTTTCAAAAGGTGGCGATAAGATTACCGTCATTGCAAGAAACTAGCTTAGTGTGAATGCCAAAAGGGTACGTTGATGTGCCCTTTTATACGACCCGTAGAAATATGCGCATGTTACCTCTTTGGATTAAACGTCATCAAAATAGCTTAATGGCCATCGTGCTATTAGCCATAATCGCTATCGTGGTGAGATTATTGCCACACCCGCCGCTGTCTGAGCCATTAACCTTTTCCAAAACCTTTTATGATAGCAATCATAAGCTATTAAGAGTGACACTTGCTGATGATGATAGGTATCGACTGTGGACACCGCTTGAAGATATCTCTCCCTACGTGGTTGATAGCTTGCTACTACATGAAGATCAATGGTTTTATTACCATCTTGGCATCAATCCAATTAGCCTAATGCGAGCATTTTGGGCAACCTATATCGGCGGTGGAAATCGCCAAGGTGCATCGACTATCACCATGCAGCTAGCGCGTATGCACTGGAAAATTAACACCAAAACCATAGCCGGAAAACTGTTACAAATCCTACGCGCAATCGAACTGGAGTTAATGTATTCTAAGCATGATATTTTAGAAGCCTATCTCAATTATGCGCCGTTTGGACGTAATATCGAAAGTGTAGGCGCCGCTTCATTAATCTATTTTGATAAACCGATTGCACAAGTTAACTTACCCGAAGCACTCACGTTAACCGTCTTACCGCAGTCGCCAACCTACCGAATCGATAAATTGACGGGCGTTGCCGGCCCGGCCTTAGTCAAAGCAAGAAATCAATTATTTGAACGCTGGCAAGATGCCTATGCTACAGAGGATAACATTGCCGCCTTATTTAAGGCGCCGCTGATTATGCGCCAGCCAGAGCAGCTACCGTTTACTGCGCCGCATTTTATTAATCAAATTCTCCAGCAAGCGCAATTTGCTGAGCATGATCAGACTATCACCACCACCCTAGATAGCCATTTGCAAAAAATTATTGAACAGCAAGTGAGTGTTTTCATCGAACGTAATAGCCCAAAAGGCATTAAAAATGCCTCGGTATTATTAGTCGATAGCCAAACGATGGCAGTGAAAGCGCTAATAGGTTCCGCCAACTATTTTAATGATGCGATACAAGGTCAAGTCAATGGCACGCTCGCGAAGCGATCGCCGGGCTCAACCTTAAAACCCTTTATTTATGCTTTGGGGATAGATCAAGGCGTATTGCATCCCATGACGATTTTAAAAGATGTGGAAACCGATTTTGGCTTTTATACACCAGAGAACTTTGATCGCCGTTTTACTGGACCAATTTCCGCAACAGAAGCCTTAATTCGCAGCCGTAATATTCCGGCAGTTTTTGTCGCATCTAAGCTCAAAAGCCCCTCTTTCTATCAATTTTTAAAACAAGCCCATATCCAAAATTTAGCTAGCGAAGAACATTACGGTTTAGCCTTGGTATTAGGCGGCGGCGAAGTCACCCCACAAGAACTGGCAACACTATATGCTATGCTGCCAAATCAAGGGAAATGGCAACCACTCCAATTTATTGAGAGCGCTCACCATGCTGATGATATGCCGCCAACTCAGCTCCTGAGCCCAGAAGCCAGCTTTATGGCTAAAGAGATGTTATTACAAAATACCCGTAAACAAGACATTTTATATAAAAAGCAAAACCGCACCATACCGATCTACTGGAAAACGGGTACCTCATGGGGATTTAGAGATGCCTGGACCGCTGGCGGCTTTAAGCAATACGTGCTAGTGGTATGGTTAGGTAATTTCGATGGTACAGGCAATAATGCTTTTGTTGGCGCCGATGCGGCCACCCCACTCTTTTTTAATATTATTGATGCCATTAATGCTTATTATCCTAATGCTAAATTACTTGTTCAGCCATTACCCCAAAATATTAAGCAAGTCGATATCTGTTTACCTAGCGGCAATTTGGTTACCAAATGGTGTCAAGTCAAAGGCAAAACATGGTTTATTCCTGGTGTCTCACCGATTACGGTTGATAATATCTACCGGCCAGTGATGATTGATAATCAAACGGGTCTGGTTGCTTGCCCACCTTATAATCCAAATACTTCGCATACCGAAGTGTTTGAATATTGGCCTTCTGACTTAGCACGAATTTTTGCCAAAGCCGGCATGCCAAAAAAATTACCACCTGATAGCTCACACTGCTTAGCACCACAAACTTACTTGGGTCAACCGCCTAAAATCAGCTCGCCACTCAAAAATGTGGTGTATCAACTGCGGGTTACTAACCAAAAAAATGAGCGCATTCGTTTAGCCGCCACCGCCGATGGTGAAGTCAAACAGCTATATTGGTTTATTGATAATCAATTTATGGGTAATAGCACACCAAACCAAGCGATTGACTGGTTACCAACTAGAAGTGGTTTATTTAAATTATTAGTCGTTGATGATTTAGGACGCAGTGATTCAAGAACCATTAAAGTTTCGTTATTAGAGTAGTATTTAGGCACTATTGTCTTTTTATTGATAAGGCGTATAATTTGCTAGCTTACTTAGCTAAGCACGGGGATTTAACCATGAATTATTTTCTTTATATCGGCAATAAAAACTATTCAACTTGGTCAATGCGGCCTTGGGTTATCATGAAGCACTTTGATCTCAATTTTGATGAAAAATGGGTTCGATTTGATAGCTTTGAGACCAATTCACGCTTTAAACAAACAATTCTACCGCTCAATTCAGCAGGAACAGTGCCAATCTTAATTGATAATGGATTGATTGTTACCGATTCATTAGCGATTTGTGAATATTTAGCCGAAAAGCACCCTGAGCATGCGCTATGGCCCAAAAATCAGCAGCAAAGAGCAAGCGCTCGCCGTTTAGCCGCGGAAATGCACTGTGGTTATACCAATATTCGTCACTATCTGCCGATGAATATCGAAGCGTCATTTGCCGAAATCGGTCAAATTATCTTGCGTGATCATCCCAAAGTTAATCAAGAAATCACCTTCTTAGATCAGCATCTTTCTTCATTTTTACAGCAATCTACCGGCAAGTATTTATTCGGTGAATTTACAATTGCTGATGCCTTTTATGCACCAATGTGTTTAAGGTTAAAAAACTTTCATATTCAAACTTCAACGCAGCTCGCTAACTACATCGAAACGATCTGTCACACCAAAGGGGTAAAAGAGTGGATTTTCGATGCGATTAATGAACAGGATTTTATCCCGATGGATGAACCCTATCGTTTGCATCGCTAGCCATAAAAAAACGCCCACCAGGGCGTTTTTACATCATGATAATGATTTGAAGTGAACTAAATCATTGGCGTCATCAGATGCACCGCTTTTTTAGCGACTTTACCTTCAGTGAATTTAGCAAACTGTTTAAAATGTGATTGCGCATTATGTCGTTCAATCGCCTGTTTAGATTGCCATGTTTCAATAAAAATATAAGTATGCGGATCTTTGATGTCTTGGTGAAGATCGTACTGAAGGCATCCTTCTTCTTGCCGGCTTGCCGCAACAAGTTGCTTAAATTCTAACTTAAATTGCTCATTAAACTCAGGTTTAATGGTAAACATTGCCACAATATGAATCTGACTCATGTAAATCTCCTGTTATCCGATTGCTTTGATCGTATTAAGATAATAGCACAGATGTTATTGTCGATTTAGCGCTTTTTTAATCTCAAAAGCTAAATGCGGATTCCACATTGCGCCTGTAGCACTCATTACCGCATCTGCGCCAGCAGCCATATACGCCAAGTAATGCTCAGTCGTACTCACGCCGCCCACACCCACAATGGTAAAGTGATAATCTAGCGCTTGACGCAATCTCGCTAAGCGCTGCACCATGTCAAGCCCCGCCCAACGAATCGCCTCACCACACACCCCACCAGTTGGCCTATCGTGACCGAGTGCTGGATTACCCTGCTTATCAACCGGGCTGGCTGATAATGTATTAATGGTACTAAAACCATCAACCACGCCCTTGAGCTTTTTAAGTAGTGGCATTACCGCGTCATCATTGGCAAAATAAGCCAATTTTAGCAATAACGAACGATCTGGCACTGCATTTTTAATCTCTTTTGCCACTCGTTCAACTTTATCAAAATCAAAACAGAGTAATTTATGTGCCCCTTCATTTGGGCAGCTTAAATTCGCTTCTAAAATCGGCGCTTTGGTTTCAGCAATTAACCGTGCGGCTAAGGCGTAGTCTTTTTCAATCGTTGCTTCATTACCCGGCGTACCTTGAAAGCTGCCAATCACGTACTGCCCTTGCTTAGCAGCGCTCACCGCATCGGCTAAATCGGCTTGCCAAATATCGGGCGCAAATGACGGTACACCAAATGAATTAGTGATGGAAACCGGCAATTGATAATGTGTATCAGCCAATACTACATCGACTTGATGAGAGAGTTTACCTTGCGGGTGAATTGCTAACACATTCGGTAATGGGTGGCTTTTATGCGCTTTAGTGCGCACCGTTTTATACACACACAGATCAAAGCCGTAAGCTAATGCCGCTTTCACATATTTTGCATTGAGTAAAGGACCCGCTGGAATACCAAACGGTAAATCGACCGCTAAATTTAAAAAACGTGATGTGTTATTTGCTGTTACAACAGACTTTGGCGGCGCAATAAAATCCCCAAAAGGGCCTTGTTGGTAGTTATCTTCATAACTCAATAACGGATTATAAAAAGGAGTGCTCATATTTTTCATCAATTAGCCTATCTATTTAAATTGTCTCTATTCTATACCTAAGCAATAGTGATGTTATAGTAACTTTTATCACTTAATGTTGTTTATTCACCTAAAATGGCTGAATACTTAGCGATAATCAGTTATCGATACCCAGCACAAGACGACCATTTTTCGTTGCCACATTAATCACATTATCTAAATCAGTATAACGACAGCCAGTCATCAGGAGTTTTAGCTCTTCCCACATATTACCGGTTGAAAACGGCAGCATGTAATCACTAATATTATCGGTACCAATTGCAACAGGAATGCCCGCTTGCGAGAGTTCATCAACTGGCGTGAGTGAATTACGAGTCGGGCCATGATCTTCTCGCCGAGGGCTATCAATCCATGCAAATGGACAGGCAATAACCATCATTTGCGCTTCTTTCATTTTTTTATACAGCTTTTGACGGTATTCAAGACTATGAGCCGTAATGGATATACTGTGAATCGCCACCACTTTACCGTGCATGCCATGTTCAATAGTTTTATCGGTTAATTGCTCGGTTTCCACTTCGGCTTGTGAATTGAACTGATCAACATGCACATGCACCATTTTATTGAGTTTTTTACCGGTCTGCATAAGCACATCTAAATGCACTAGCCCCATTCCTTCACCATGGTCACGCTCATCTCGTCGTGGTAAACCACCGATAATATCGACTAAGTCTGCACCTTTATCAAACCAATAGCGAGCTTCGTTATCGATAACACCTTTGAGCGTTTGATTAACCAGTTTGATGGTAATATCTTTTTGATAAATCTCACGCGCTTTTAGTGCCCCACGAATGGCTCGCTCTTGTGCAATCGGGTCAATATCAATAAACGATCCCATAGCTGTGACGCCTTGCTCAATCATGCGTTCAACCGCCATGCTAAAATGACGATAATAATCGTCTTCACTCATTGAAGCTTTGATTCGATCTAGCGTATCCCATTTCTGCATTAATGTTTGTTTCTGGTAAACATCAAAACTGTCTCTTGTAATCGTAAAAGCGCGATCTGCATGCATATGAGCATTGACCCATCCGCCATTTTTTTGAATACTTTTCATCAAAAATGCTTTTAAACTTTGGTCTCTGCTCGCTAATAAAATATCTTTATTTGTCATGATTCCCTCTTACTGTTTACCGTTGTAATACTTAAATTTTAGACAAAAAAAATCCCCCAATACGGAGGATTCAATAGAAAAACTTGCTCGTCTAAACACTGTACGTTCAAAATATAATTCGTTGGATTGTTTCATATGATGTTATACCTAACGCCTTAGCTGACAAGTTCTTAATGTCGTTGATTGTAATAAATCACTTGTGAATAGCAATATTTTTTTTGATAAAAAAATATAAATAAATGAAAATGTTAAAGTATTATTTTTGAGACAAAAAAGCTATCTTTATCCCCAAAAATCAGCTTTAATGGTACCAGTAATCATCATTGTTTTAAGTATTATTTCAATAAAACCCCGCCAAATAGCGAATGAATTAAGTCAGCGACCTATCATCAACATGTCGCTATTTTGAGATTTTATAAAATATTTACCCCATACCAACGATTTTTTAACCGACTTTACTCGACACACTATAAAGATATTTCGATAATAGGTAACGAGCATTTACCATATGTTTTCAGGCAACTACACAGAACATACTATAGGTATATCATGGAATTAACATTAACTGATATTGTTTTAGGAATTTTAGGTGGCACACTGATTGGTTTAGCCTGTGCCTTGCTGTGGGTCACATTGGGTAAAATAACCGGCATCAGTGGTATTCTCTCCCGGTTACTTTCATTTCATTACCGTGAAAATAGTTGGCGCTTTGCTTTTTTTGCTGGCATGCTAGCCGGTGGCGTGTTCTTCTCATGGTTAATGCCCCCTCCCCAATTAGTTAATACATTAACTGGCGATAACCGTTTAATGGCTATTTTGGGCGGATTGCTAGTAGGATTTGGTGCTGTTTATGGTTCAGGTTGTACCAGTGGTCATGGCGTATGTGGCTTATCACGTTTATCTAAACTTTCATTTGTGGCAGTAAGTTTATTTATGATATTTGGCATAATAACTGTCACCTTATTACATCTGATCATAACAGGAGCACAGTGATAAATGCCTAATCAATTTAAAGTGATACTCGCCGCTTTTATCGCGGGAGTTGTTTTTGCTTCAGGTTTAATCATTGCCAGTATGAACAATCCTATCTATATTCAGGGCTTTTTAAATATTGGTGGCCTGTTCGATAAAGCACGTTTTGGCGGCTGGTATCCTAAATTAGCTTTTGTTATGCTCAGTGCGGTGCTGATTATGTTTTTTGTATTTTACTTTACCCGTCCGCCACTACCGAGTAATGTCAAACCATTACTGACTGATTCTTTTGATTTGCCGAATAAAATGCAAATAGACAAACAGTTAATAATAGGTGCTAGTGTATTTGGTATTGGATGGGGGCTATATGGCTACTGCCCTGGCCCGGCAATTGCCAGCTTACTGATTGCCGGCCCAAATTTACTGATTTTTATCTTATTTATGCTTATCGGTGCGCTGCTGGCTAAAAAAATCAGCTAAATACGCTTTATTACCATATCGTATATACAATACGCCATTATTCATGGCGTATTGTGATAGTGCTCTACCAAACTAGCATTAGTGACCCGGTGGTCCCTCTTTCACAAATAACATGGCAACAATACCAACAATGGTGATAAATGCAGCAAAATAGAAGCCATTATTTAAACTTCCGGATTTATCCGATATTAGCCCTGTAATATAAGGCGCACAAATAGAGGCTGACATGCCAATACAGTTGTATAGACTAAACGCCGTACTCATTGATGTTTTGGGTACATTGTCAGCAACCAGTGCAATAAGTACCGGATTTAAACTGATTTTACCAATAAAACCATACAGAACTAATACGAGCACGAGCACGGTGTATGAGTTGCTATAAACGATGGCAAAAATAGCAACCAGCGATAAAGGTAACATAAACAGAACAACGGGTTTACGCCGACCTAATTTATCGGAAACATAACTGCATAGCAGCGTACCTAGAATGGAGATCCAAGGCACAATTGATGCTAAGTTTGCCGCTTCGATTTTATCCATATTGCGCTCAGCCTCAAGGTAATTGGGTAACCAAGTGATAATGACAAAAAAGCCGTAAATTGAACAAAAAATCGTAATATAGGCTAAGACTAAATTTCGATTTTTAAATAATGCCGTAATTTGCTGCCAAGTTGAAGAACGATTAGCATCCTCTTCATAATCAGCTGAACGTGGATTAATTTGCTCTTTAACGCAGACCCACATAGCAATAGCAACGAGTAAAATCGGAATAGCCACCACCACAAATGGCATTTTCCATGATAGATTAAATTGGTTTGTCATCACACTTGATAAACTATAACCCAGTGCAATCCCAAACGACATACCACTACCAATTACCGCACTACCTAATGTGATCCATTTTTTAGGAATCGCTTCGGTTGAGAGCGCATACTGTGGCCCATAATAAGTCCCTTGTGCAGCTCCAGCAAGCATCCAAAGTAAAATGAATACTGCAAATTGATTAGCGAAAAAAATAGCGGTAATAAATATCGCATACAGTAAGAATCCTGTAACCAATACCTTTTTACGACCCATTTTATCGCCAAGAATGCCTGATGGGATCTGAAATACGGTATAAGCTAAAAAAAATAGGCTCATAATACCGCCAGCTTGCGCATTATCAATGCCATAAGCGGCTTTAATTTCACCAATGATAGGACTAAATACCGATCTGCCCGCATAAATGCAGACCCAACCACAAAAGAATATGATCACAATTTTGAGCCAATAGCTATTGGATTGTGATGAAGCGAGTTTTGTTTGCATACAATATCGACCTTATTGATTATGAAATAATAGGTATTGTTTCAATGAAATAAACATCATTTTTTTGCAATACTCATACGATAAACCAGATAAAAACATCGACAGCAACTGATTGTAATACCCAACTCGGTATCAAGTAACGATAAAAAAGGAGATAAGAGAATGGCATAGGTAATCACACTAGCTTATCCCTTACCCCCATAAAAATAATCAAGACAATTTAGGGTGTTATGATTTATCGCTGACTATTCAGCAAATTTATTTTTGTGATCATAACGATTAAAGTGAATATCATCACTGATGAGATACTGGTAAATATCATCAACAATTTCAATCCCGTCTTTTAAATAGGCCTCTTCTCTTGCTTTACCTCTTTCGCCTGGATAACACACTTCTTTTACGCCTTTCATCGGTGTGACTTGTTTAAGTTCATCTAGCATTGTTGAAATTGACCGTTTGAAAACATCAAGACCAATAAAAAATTCAGGGTTAATCACAATATGTAAATGACCTAAATCACGTCCTTTTGATAAATCAGCGTACATCGATGAGACATTTTTACCAAATGGCACACCAAGTAAAATCCCCGATAACACATCAACCATCATCATCAGTCCATAACCTTTGGCGCCCGCAATTGGGACTAATGCGTTAACTTTATGCGGATCTGTCGTTGGTTCACCATTCACATCAACCGCCCAGTCATCTGGAATCGACACGCCTTTAGAACGGGCATGCAGTATTTTGCCCCAAGCTTGCACCGTTGTTGCCATATCAAATGAGATCACGCGATCATCGACGCTTGGTGCAGCAAAGGCAATTGGATTAGTCCCAAAAAACTCTTCAGATCCGCCATACGGCACTGCCATCGGATCGGATTGGCACATCGACACCGCAACCAATCCTTGGTTCGCCGCCATTTCAGTGAAATAACCAAGTGATCCACTATGTGACATGCGTTTGATGCCAACAACGGCAACGCCATTTTTCTTAGCCATCTCAATGGCTTTTTCCATGCCCACTTTGGCAGCAACCAGTCCGCAACCATTGTCATAATCGAGGATCGCACTCGCCGGCCCGGTTTGCGTATATTCAATCTTAGGATGTGTTGTAATTCCGCCTTTCGCAATTCGCTCTGAATAATATTCGACGCGAACGGCGCCATGTGAATGCACGCCACGAAGATCGGCAAAGGTTAATACATCGGCAGCAATATCGGCATCTTCTTTGGTTAGTCCGGCTTTATGCATTTTATTGGCAATCAGTTTATGTAATGTCTCTTTATCTAATCTCATGATTCACTCCTGTATTAATAATTTAAACAGCTCATTACCGCTTTAACTCAGTATAATGAGCATAAAATGAGGGATTATTTTGCTTTAGCCGAGATAATGGTGCCGGTTGTTCCTGCTAATAATTTTTCTAAATCATTTAGGCTACCGATATAAGCGGTGTTATTGGTCTGCTCAACAAAATCAATTGCTGACTGTACTTTCGGACCAATAGAACCATCTTCTTTCGCCAGTGAACGTAAATCATCTGGCTTAACTTTATGATAGGCTTTTTGCTGTGGCGTTCCCCAATTGGCATAAACAAAGTCGGTATCAGTTAAAATCATTAAATGGTCGGCGCCAAGTTCGGTGGCAAGTTTTGCTGCCGAGTGATCTTTATCAATCACCGCTTCAATGCCTTGATAACCCGTTTGTTCTTTAATCACTGGCACACCGCCACCGCCATTACAAATTAAAATCGTATCATCGGCTAACAATGTTTTGATAACATCAAGTTCAACGATTGTTTGCGGTTTAGGTGATGGTACAACTCGGCGAATGTATTTACCATCGGGCTTAAATGTCCAACCATATTGCTTAACTAGCTTTGCCTCATCTTCAGGTGCATAAACCGGACCAATGAATTTCGTGGGATTGTTAAATGAGGGATCGTTTTTATCGACTTCAACCTTGGTTAATAAGGTAATCACTTTTTTGACTTGCTTAAATTTTTGTAAGTTCTGACTAATCATATACCCGAGCATACCTTGAGTTTGCGCCACTAAAATATCTAATGGGTACGGCGCTAACTCTTTATATGCCGCATTTTGTAAAGCCAGCAAACCTACTTGAGGACCATTACCATGCACAATAATCACCTGATATTTGCCCGCTAAATTAGCGATCAATTTAGCGGTAGCATCAATGTTGTTATATTGGTTTTCAACGGTCAATGCTTCATTGCGTTTACAAATAGCATTACCGCCGAGTGCAATTACGATTAATTCCATTACATTCCACCTTATCTTTCTAATAGCAATCACGGTTAATCTTGTGATCTAGTCTACGTGCTCGCGATAAAATAAGTTGTGATCTATTTCATTGTTTTTACGCTATTAAAATTAATTCAACACTCATGATAACTTTATTGAAAAAATTTAAAAAAATTAAATAACAATTTGATTAATAAGGTTTTAAATGAAAACATTTTTTTAGCTTTTTGTGATATAGGTCACCAAATAATATTCAAGTAACGATAAGATACGGTAAATAAATTACATATCATAAATTGCCTTGTTCAATTTACAGCGGAATAAGTCATTTTGTTTAATACGGAAATTTTGTTGAATACAAAATCGTCGTCAATTACATTGAGGATAAAATTTTATGGTTCATGCATTCATAAAAAAAGGCAGTTTCCAAGATTCGGTTAGCTTAATGCTAATCTCAAAGAAACTCAGCCAAATCGAAGAAGTGAACGAAGTTTCTGTGATGATGGGAACCCCAGCCAATAAATCACTGCTTCGCAACACCGGATTTTGGAATGATCAATTTGATGAAGCGACCCCAAATGATATTTGTGTCGGCATTAAAGCCGAACACACCGATGTGGACATTGTCGCCCTCATTAGTGACAAATTAGAAGAATCATTAAAAAATGCTAATCAACAAAAAAGTGGCACACGTTTATTAAAAGCGCGTCGCTTGGCTAGTGCAATTAAAAAATTACCCGATGCAAATTTAGTGCTCATTTCGATCGCCGGTGAATATGCCAGCGAACTGGCCAATCAAGCCTTAGACCGTAATCTCAATGTGATGCTCTTTTCTGATAACGTTTCATTAGAAGATGAAATCCAATTAAAACAAAAAGCCACCGAAAAAGGGTTAATCGTGATGGGGCCAGACTGCGGCACATCAATTATCGCCGGAGCCCCATTAGCTTTCGCCAATGTTGTGCCACAAGGCAATATTGGTATTGTTGGCGCATCCGGAACCGGGATTCAAGAAATCACCTCACAAATTGCACTACATCAACAAGGTATAACTCATGCCATTGGCCTTGGTGGACGGGATTTGTCAGCAGATGTTGGCGGCATTAGTGCAATCACCGCATTAAATATGCTCAATCATGATGCTAACACCAAAATTATCACCTTTGTTTCTAAGCCGCCGGCTGCCAATGTACGGCAAAAAGTGATTGCGGCCATGCAGCAAATCGATAAACCGATTGTGGCGTTATTTTTAGGTAGTAAGCCAGAAAAAATGCAAGATAAGAATATCTATTTTGCTAATACATTAGACGAAGCGGCCCGTATTGCTTGCCAATTATCCAAAGTCGAACAAGCGGCTGAGCTTACGCCTCGCGTTAAAAATAAATTGATTCACGGTTTATATACCGGTGGCACATTAGCAGCAGAGTCTGCGATGTTATTAGCAGAAAAACTGAATGTGACAGCGTCATCGAGCCACGATAAAGGCGTCATGCTTGATGCTAAAGGACATAAAATTATTGATTTAGGCGATGATTTTTATACGGTTGGCAGGCCTCATCCAATGATTGATCCCTCAATTCGTGAACACGAAATCGCTCTGTTAGGTAAAAGACATGATGTTGGCGTGCTGCTGTTGGATTTGGTTATTGGCTATGGCGCTAACGCCAATCCCGCCCAATCGGTTATTGAGGGGGTGAAACAAGCAAATGAGCACCGTAATCAAGACAATCCATTAGTGGTTATTGCAACGGTAACAGGCACCGAACACGATCCACAAAATCGCACTAAGCAGATTAATGAATTAACAGAGCATGGCATTATTGTGTTAGATAATTTACCGCAAGCGGTATTATTGGCTTGTAAACTTATTGATCCGCTTTGTCATACTCAATCAACTCAAGCACCTCACCCTTTATTAACAAAGGTGAATATTATCAATGCAGGCTTAAGAAGTTTCGCTGAAGATGCACAATCTGCGGGTATTGCCGTGATTCATTATCAATGGGCACCGATTGCGGGCGGTAATCTTAAATTGGCGAATATCTTGAAAAAATTACAATGAGAGGCTAAAAATGACATATAACTCGATTAATGAAGCAAATGAAGCGATTATTGAACGTATTAAAGAAGCTCGCCCGCACTGGATTGGTGTAAAACCAGCCAAAGAAGCGGTACCAACTTTACAAACTGGCTATAAATTGCTGCATGCCGGTCCACCGATTAAATGGGATGATATGACGGGCCCAATGCAAGGTGCTTGTATTGGCGCAACCTTATTTGAAGGTTGGGCGAGCAATGAAACCGATGCGCTGGCATTACTTAAAAATGGCAAAGTCGAATTTATTCCATGCCACTCAGTCAATGCCGTCGGTCCAATGGGCGGAATCACTTCAGCTAACATGCCAATGTTAGAAGTGAAAAACCTACCGCATGGTAACGTTGCTTACTGTAATTTAAACGAAGGTATTGGTAAAGTGATGCGCTTTGGTGCATACGGTGAAGACGTACAGCAAAGACATCGTTGGATGCGAGACTCTCTTGCTCCAGCACTTAACGAAGCATTGCAACTGTTTGAAAACGGTATCGATTTAACCGCATTAATGGCACAAGCGATCACTATGGGAGATGAGTTTCATCAACGTAATATCGCCGCCTCTGCGCTACTGTTACGTACCTTATCGCCAAAATTAGTCAATCTCAACCGTCCTAAAGAGGAAATGAGTAAAATTTTTGACTTCTTAAGTGTAACCGATCAATTCTTCTTGAATGTGGCAATGGCATATTGTAAATCGGTGATGGATAGCGCCGCGACAATCAAAGCAGGAACGATTGTGACAGTCATGACCCGTAACGGTAAAGACTTTGGCATCAAAGTCAGTGGGCTTGGTGATCAATGGTTTACCGCGCCAGTTAATACACCCGAAGGGTTATTCTTCACCGGTTATAGCCAAGATGAAGCGAATGCCGATATTGGTGACAGTGCAATCACCGAAACATTTGGCGTGGGTGGCGCAGCTATGGTTGCAGCGCCGGGGGTAACGCGCTTTGTTGGCGCAGGTGGGCTTGATGCCGCTATTGAAACATCCGAAGAGATGAGCGAAATTTATGTGACCCATAACCCAATGCTACAAATCCCATCTTGGGACTTTCAGGGCAGCTGCCTAGGCCTTGATTTACGCCGTGTGGTAGAAACGGGCATTACACCACTGATTAATACCGGTATTGCGCATAAAAAAGCCGGTATTGGTCAAATTGGTGCAGGCACGGTGAGAGCGCCACTCGCCTGCTTTGAAAAAGCGCTCGTTGCATTAGCTGAAAAAATGAACATTAACGAGGAATAATACCATGACAATAGTGAAGCCTCTTGCTATTAGTGACAGTGTCCCGGCTCTAATAGGAACGCTTCACTGTTTAAGCATTCATGATCGCGTTATTAATCTGGTTAATGATAAACAGCAGTTAGTTACGCTCCATTGCCATCACAATGATATTAGCCCAATGGGCTATGTGCTAAAACAGCGTGATTTTGCTCATGTTAAAGAGCAATTAGCGGCTAACGCCTCGCTGCCTATGCGGCAAAAAGCAAATGGTATTGAGATAAACCAGCGTTTAATCAGCAATGATACGCGTAAATTGAATCTGATGATACACAAAAAATTTATCTCATCATTCACATTTATCGATCAATTGATGCATCAATTTGAGCATCAAACAGGCCTGTTTGGCCCGTTAAAATCGATCCGACAAAATACCCTGCCACCCGAGCTAAACAAATTAATCGAACAGATATTATTGCTGTTAGATGATGAACCTTATGATTTATCATTTTTGATTGGTTTAGGCCCAGGCCTAACGCCAACAGGAGATGATATCATTACCGGTATTTTACTGATTATTCAAGCAGACCCATTTTGTAGCCGTTTATTAAATCCAGTGCCACACACATTGAATTTGCCGTTACTTGACCCACAAACAACCCGCGTGAGTGCTAATTTTCTGGCTTATGCCGCGCAAGGAATATTTTCAGCAAATCTATTAAATGTGATACACTTAATCGGTAATAAACGTACAATTAATTTAACCTCAGTTAAACGTCTACTGAATTATGGTCATACGTCCGGAGCAGATATTTTGCTCGGTATTTGGCTAGGTTCCTTGATATTAGAAAAATATAAATACAGGTAGGTACTATTATGCTGGAACAAGAAACGATAAAAACTTTTATTACTGTCGTTGAATGTAATAGCTTTTCTAAAGCATCTAAAATTCTCTTTAAAACTCCAGCAACAATTACATATCGAATCAAAGCGTTAGAACAACAGCTTGGCATTCAGCTTTTTAAACGTACTACCCGGTCGATTACCTTAACACTCGCCGGGGAGCACCTGTATCTTAACTGCTGCAATTGGCTACGTTGGATAGAGAATATGCCAGAAGAGCTCAAAGAGATACAAAATGGCATTGAGCGGCAAATCAATATTACCATCAATAATCTGTTGTTCTCCCCCGAAGCAGTTGCCGATCTGTTAGCGTATTTAAAAAAACAGTTTCCGTTTACCCAATTTAATATCAAAAGACAAGTTTACATGGGCGTTTGGGACTCTTTACTCAATGGTGACAGCCATTTTGCCATTGGTGCAACGGGCTGGGAATCATTAGACTCGATGTTTAATATTTACCCGATTGGTGAAGTTTCATGGGTGTTTGTTGCTGAGCAAAACCACCCACTTGCCAAGATGACCGGCAGATTAAATAATGAAACGCTGCGTAATTTTGATGCCATTAATGTCGAAGATACCTCGATCAAAATGAGTAAACGCGTAGGCTGGTTACTGCCGGGTCAACGTGAAATTATTGTGCCTAACTTACAAACCAAGCTTGTTTGCCACCTAAAAGGCGTCAGCGCGGGATTTTTACCTAAAAGGTTATGCCAACCCTACCTTGATAGTAACCAACTCGTCACTTGTGATGTCGTTAACGCACGACTACCTTCCCAACTATCGATTGCCTGGAGAAAGAGCAATATGGGCAAAGTGATTAATGAACTGGTGACGCTATTTACCAATAATCACCCAATCGCGGAAGCGTTTTATACCAATATCGATATCAAACGCTAATAAAAAAGGATGATTTATATCATCCTTTTTTAAACTAAGTACACAATGCGTTATCTTAACGATAAATATACTCACCAAGCGGTTTATCAACCACGCCATTTTCTAGTGAATAGATCAATTGACCGCGCAAATATGTTTGGGCAATTTGTGCATTAATCGTTCTACCGACATATGGGCTGAATTTATTACGATACTCTAAGTCTGCCGCTTGTAAAACATACGATGAGTTCGGTTTAATTAATACCAAATCCGCATCTTTGCCAATTGCAATTGAGCCTTTGGTTGGTAAATTAAAGCGCTCCGCCGGCTTTTTCGCGATCAGATCAGCAAATGCTTTCAGTGATAGGCCTCTTTTTTGCACCCCTTCATCGAAGAAAATATCGACGTTATTTTGCACACCAGAGATACCACCCCACGCTTCAAAGGCATCGGTTTTCTCTTTTAAACCAGGTGAACAAGGTGAGTGATCCGAGACAACCGTTAATAACGCACCAGAAAAGATCTGTTGCCATAATCCCTCTTTAGCGGCTTGATCACGAATCGGCGGCGAACATTTTGCAGACATACCGATTTTATCTAACTCATCAGTGACAAAATAGAGGTAATGAAGGCAGGTTTCACATGTCACATCAACGCCTTCAGCGCGCGCTTTGCTCACTTCTTCAACCCCTTCCGGGCAAGCAACGTGACAGATATGGATTCGACAACCGGTAATTTTGGCCAGATAAATAGCGCGGCGAATCGCTTCCACTTCAGTAAACACCGGCCGAGTTGCCACATATTGCGCTAGCGTTGTTTCACCGCGTGCTCTGGCCGCTTTTGCCAGTCCGCTGGCGATAGTACCATTTTCAGCGTGAATAGCCAAAATTTTACCGGTTTTCGCAATCTGTTTCATCCCTTCATATAGGGTATAATCGTCCGCTTTATCAAAATCCCCTTCGATATTAGGATCGCCACACGTGGTCATAAAACACTTATAAGCCGCAACGCCCGCTTGATCTAACTCTTGAATGCCACCATTGATATTGTGTGGCACTAAGCCGCCATATGAAGCGACATCGACATGCAGTTTATCTTTGCCAGCTTGGTATTTTTTTGCAATGCTATCGGCATTGACGGTTGCCGGTAACTGATTAAGTGGCATTTCAACAAACGTCGTCACGCCGCCTTTAGCACAAGATCTCGTTCCGGTGACATAGCCTTCCCAATCGGCTCTCACGCCGCCAGGATCGGTAATATGCACATGCACATCGACCATGCCGGGACTAACAATTAATCCCTCAGCATCGATGATCTTATTTGCCTCACCTAAATCATAACCGATCGCGGCAATCTTGCCTTGTTTAACAGCAATATCAACCTTAACCTCACCTGAATCTAAAATTACTAAACCATTTTTAATGATTAAATCAAATTTGCTCATAATTGTCTCAATTCCTGTTTAACTTGAATATAAAGCAATGATCCGTACTGCCTCATTGCTTTACATTGCTATTTCATGTTACGACCAAATTACTTCCGTTCAGTTTGTGCCATTAACACGTCTAACGGAGTATTAAATACCTCTTTATCAAATTCACCGCGTTTTTTAGCCATCATAATAGAGCAGAAAATACTGCCCATAATATTACAAGGTACACGGGTAATTCCCAAGAAATAATCGACACCAAAGAAAATCACGGCGACATCTAACGGCACACCCGATAGATCACATACTACCGCTAATGACACCAGAGCGCCACCAATTACGCCAGGGTTACCAAATGCCGCAATCGTTGCGTAAATCGCTAATAAGAAATAAAACATCATATCCATAGGTGTGCCACTTAATGACATCGCCGCAACCACAATGACAACATTGGTAATCGGCCCACCATTAGTATTAAGCGAATTACCTAATGGTAGAATAAAATGAGACAGTTTCTCTTTGACACCTAAATATTTTGCATCTTGCATCGCAACGGGTAAACACATCGCCGTTGAAGTAGTGGTCACCGCAAAAATAATGACATTGGCACTCTTTTTAATCAGCATACCTAAGCTTAAACCATAGCGAACCGATATGTAGATAAAATAAAGTACTAAAAATGCAATATTAATCAAAGTGATATAGATTAACACCTGCCCTAATGAAATCAGTGTTTCAAGGCCTTTAGTTGCAATAGTATAAGATAAAATACCAAAAATACCGATAGGTGCAATGTACATCACCATCGTAATAATTTTCATAATGACCGCGCGAAACGCGAGTGTCACTTCCAGCAACGTTGATACGCCAGGCACCGTATCTTTGAGCATATTAATACATAAACCAAACAGGCAGCCAAACACAATAACTTGTAAGACAATTGGCTGAGAAAAAGCGACAAACACATTGCTTGGGAAAAAGTTAAGAATGATATCTTTTGCGCCTTTATGGGCGATCGAATGATCACCATTAGCAATTGCTTGCGCCGCCGCGAGAGGATCTTGAGCAAAAGGCAGCATAGAAGAGATAATGACAGCAAAAAATGCCGCGCACGCTGTGGTAATCAAAAATAATAACAGTGTTCGACCACCAACAGTGCCAAATTCTTTGAGATCTAGCGATGAAACCGACATCACTATTGAGCCAAAAATTAAGAATGGAATACACATATTCATTAAGTTGAGGAACATTTTACCGAGCATATCCAGGTAGGTTGGCAAGGTTTCCAGCACCGTATAATCGGCTTTATAAGCTTGAATGAATAACCCAACCGCAACCCCTAACAGCATCCCAATAATAATTCTGCCAGAGAGTCCTTTAAAAAATTTTACTAAATTTTGCATATTAACAAACCTTACAAGTGAGGGCGTAATCAATAAATTTAAATAACTTTTTTAACTACTTTGCGATAATCTAATGGCTTATCAAGGATATCACCTTCGACTAAGAATCCTTGCCAACGGGTGAGTTCTTGCTCCGTAATCTCAATTGATGGTGTCCACATACCAATTTGACAAAACCGATCAATGGTTGCAATGCCATCAGCCAATTTTACATGTGGCCAATTACGTTCAATAATGCTTTTACATCCCTTACCACCGTTCTCAAGCAGCCAAGTCGTGGCTTTTTGTAGCGCTTGATAGAATCGACCAGCCAAATTGTCAGGGTGATTAAACAGGGCTTCGGTGCCGTAATAGACACTCCACGGAATAATACCACCATGCCTCGAAAGATCGCAGTACAAATAGGCACGGCCATCAGCAATAAACTTATTAGCCATATCCGGTTGTAACACAATAAAATCACCAAATCCGCCTAAAAACATATCAATGATCATGGAGGTAGAAAAGTCATGAATAAACCGTATTTTTTGTATCTCCGCTCCGCCTTCTTTGGCACAGCCCGCAACCGATAAATAATGGCTTGCTCCATCACCGCCGGAAACCAAAACACGTTTATGCTCCATCGCCCGCCAATTTAACGGTTCAGCTATTTTTTGTCTTGACACGATGACGAGTGGGCAACGCGACGCAATTTTGGCAAATGAGTAATAATTAGCGATGCGATCCATATAGATTAGTGGCAACCAAATGCCGCCAACGACAACATCCGCATCTTGTTTATCGACATCCGTTAAGCACTGTGTCCAAGGGGAAGGAACATAAGATTCAACAATTAATCGTTGTTCTGCAAAAAAACCTTGTTCTTGCGCAACATATTCGGGCATATAATTCATCGACAATCCCGTTGCAGCAATTCTAAAAACCTGATTCATATTTATCGCTCCATGCTTAAAAAACCATAATAATGTTTAGTGATAGCCGTTATCTCGTTGATTTACGTCTATCACTAGCCGGCATTGTGATTGTCTTATAGCTCAACATCTCGATGACAATCTTTCGAATAAATATAACTCAGCGATTCATGACCTACCGCATAACACGCTTGCAGCGCATAAGCCGCCATAAAAATATAATCGTCTTTTTTGACTGGAATCCAATCATTATCTAACACATACATTCCCTCACCGCTCAGTAAATAAGCGCCGTGTTCTTGGACGTGGGTTTCAATGTAGCCATGGCTCGCACCCGGTTTGAACGTCAAGATATGAAAATTCATATCAAAGGCGAGCTCTTTAGGTAAAAAGTCTTGTACTGCGACATCGGTCATGCCTTCGTAATCGATTTTAGGTAAATTATTAACATTATTCGATACAACGTAAGGCTTATGACCAGCAAGAGGTTGATAACGGCGTTTATACAAAAACAGTTTTGACGTTGTGGTATTATTTTTTAAGTATAGTTTAACGCCAGGCGGACAATATAAAAACCCGCCACAAGTTAAGTCAAAATGCTGTGTATCAGCACTCGCCTTAACATCCCCTTCAATGACATAAACAAAAATCTCAATGCCTTCACCGCCAAAGCCTTGACGGTTTTCACCGCCTTGATTCATCGTGACAATATAATCGACAAATGATGCACCTAATTTTGGTGTAGCCAAAATCGTAATATCACAATTATCAAAGCCTGGGATCACGTTTTTCACCAGTCCATCTGGTGGAATTAACGCATAATTATCTTTTTTAATAACCGCTCTTGATGCAAGTAAATCTTTAGGATATCCCGTATTATTATTCAAATAACCCATCGTTGTTTTCCTTTATTAATCAATCTCATTTACTGTCTATGCCGTTTAATACTCTATAGCGTTAGTTCTTTACACTATGGTTTACTGATATGCTAATTGGTATAGCATATAGGTTAATGCTTTCACTCCTGCGGTTAAATCAGCAAGATGAGTATGTTCGGCAGGATTATGGCTAATACCCGCAACACTGGGTACAAAGATCATTGTTGTTGGTACGCGTGGTGCAAAAATTTGTGAATCGTGACCCGCGCCACTATGCATCACTCGGTAGTTAAGACCTGCGGCTTGGCACTGCTGTTCAAGCAGCTTAGTTAAATGTCCATTCATTGGAATCGGCGCTTCATCCATCCATAATGAGATGTCGATCGACATGCCTAATTCGGTCGCAATCCGCCGCATATCCGCTTCAAGTTCTTTGGTGAAATCAATTAATACCTGCTGATCAGTATGGCGGCAATCGATTGAAAAGAGCACCTCACCGGGTACCACGTTAACCACATTCGGTTTTGGATTCACTCGGCCAAATGTCAGTACTAAAGGATCACCATACTGCACCGCTTTATCAATTGATTCATGACAAATACAGCTAAACGCATAGACCGCATCTTTGCGATAATTCATTGGTGTTGTACCGGCGTGATTGGCTTGCCCTCTTAAAGTGACGTTGTAACGCCTTTGACCGACGATACTCGTAACCACACCAATGCTTTTTTGTTCTCTCTCCAGCACGCCACCTTGTTCGATATGCAGTTCCACAAAAGCTTTAATATCATTGCGTGGTGGTTTGCTATTAAAATTAAAGCCACATGATGTCATCGCATCAACAAAATTAATACCATCTTGATCTTTAATGTGCTTAACGTCGTTAGGATTAGCAATAGCAAAAATATTTTTACTGCCCCAGTAGGTAAAAGGGAATCGGCTGCCTTCCTCTTCCGCTAATGAGACAACTTCAAGGGGTCTTAATGGCTTACCGTATGTTTGATATAAATATTTAATGGCTAAAAAAGCCCCCACAATGCCAAACTGGCCATCAAGTTTACCACCATTAACCACCGTATCAACGTGAGACCCAGACATGATAACCGGCTCGTTAGCGTGCTGGCCTTCTATGCGCCCAAATAAGTTACCGACATCATCAAAATAAGCGGTCATATTTGCCTGCTCCATACGAGCTTTTAATTCATGCTGCACTCTCACCCATTCAGGCGTGTATAGCAATCGTGTTGTTCCGCCATTTTCTAAGCCACCAAAACTGGCGATCCAATTTACCATTTCAGCGACATCTTTTTCTAAAATATTCATACTGATGACCCTTATTACCGTTAATCCCTGTCATTGACAGTCAAATTTGTTATCCTTAATGTAACACTGATTACTTGAATCAATCTACATAAGTTAAACGTAAGTTGCCTTCTCTGTTTTAAATTCAGTATACTAAACCAAGCTTTAGGAGCATTATAATTCAATCAAAATCCGAAAATGTGACACAGATATTTATTTAATCACTATTAAAAAAAATTTAATTAATGAAATAATAAAATTACAAGTTTTTATACAATTAATTAGTTATTTGATTATTTACAATTTTTTGTAGTAATTTGTAGATCATTATCATGTTTTATCGCTTTAAATAGGAGTCTATGGATGTTAGATATTGCGCAATATGATCAGATTAATCCGCCTTATCGCTTATTAATGGGGCCAGGACCAGTTAATGCCGATCCTCGAATTACCCGCTCTATGGCCGCCCCGCTCATTGGACAATTTGATCCCGTGATGACCGACTATATGAATCAAACGATGGCACTTTATCGCGATATATTCAAAACGACTAATCAACAAACTTTCGTGATTGATGGCACAGCAAGAGCCGGCATTGAAGCGGTTTTAATGTCAACGATTCGCCCGAATGATAAAGTCCTCATTCCGGTTTTTGGTCGATTTGGTTTGTTGTTATGTGAAATTGCGAAACGTTGCCGGGCAGAAATTTACACTATCGAAATGCCTTGGGGACAAGTTTTTAGCCCTGATATGATTGAAGATGCCATCAAAAAAGTGAAACCTCGCCTACTGTTATGCGTGCAAGGTGATACATCAACCACCATGTTACAACCGCTCGATGAAATTGGTCAGATTTGCCGACGTCACGGTGTGATTAGTTATGTTGATGCAACGGCCTCAATCATTGGTAATCCATTAGAAGTCGATAAGTGGCAGTTAGATGGCGTGTCAGTTAGTTTACAAAAATGCTTCAGTGGCCCACCTGGCGTCGCACCAATTACACTACATGATAATATGGTTGAACTGATTCAAAAACGTAAATGTGTTGAATCTGGTATCCGCCGTGATGATGAAGTTGATGGCAGTGATGAGATGATTTACTCAAACTATTTTGATCTCGACATGATTATGCGCTATTGGGGTGCTGAGCGAATCAATCACCATACCGAAGCAACCAGCATGCTATTTGCCGCGCGTGAAAGTGCACGAATTGTCCTACAAGAAGGTCTGGATAATGCGATCGCTCGTCACCAAATCAATGGTAAAGCGATGCTCGCGGGTTTACAAGCGATGGACCTTGAGATTTTTGGTGATGTGAGCCATAAAATGAATAACGTTGTCGGTGTCATTAAGCCGAAAAATATCGATGATGCACAATTACGTAACTTGATGCTATCTGATTTTGCTATCGAAATTGGTTCATCATTTGGACCACTTAAAGGCAATGTTTGGCGCATTGGCACAATGGGATACAACGCCCGTAAAGATTGTGTGATGCAAACTTTAACCGCCTTTGAAGCGGTATTAAATAAATTAGGCCATAAAACTAAATACGGTGAAGCCTTACAAGCGGCTTGGAACTGTTATTCAGCAGACAAGTAATCGATTTTATCGCGCTAATTAACAACATCGATTATGTGCAATAACCGATGTTGTTTGCTATTTAACGCCATGAAATTATTTCGCTATAACTCGGCATTTGTCGCGCTACTGAGCCAATACTTTCACAACATATTCGCCGTTATCGTTTTCATATACGCCATGAATATCAGCCTCAAAGCCGGGATAGTGTGAACCAATTTCACACAGTATCTCAAGATAGCTTACAATTGGTTGATTATCCGCTGTTACTTTTTCACCAGGCATAATCAAAGGCACTCCAGGTGGATATGGAGTAATCATATTGGCACTGACTTTACCACTAATATCTTTTAATGCACATTCCGTCACATTACCTAAAATCACTTGTTGAAAAGCATCATAAGGCGTCATTTCCATCACGGGTAATTCATCCAATGCCTGATACATTAATTCGGGTAAATGGTGATGTTTGATTAATTGATGAATACCTTGTGCTAGCTGTTGAATTCGCATGTTGTGATAAAAATCCGGATCCTTTTTATACAGTTCTGGCATCACATCACGAATTTTAAGGTTAGCATCATACACACGCTTAAACTCCATTAATGTGCCTAATAGCGTTGACGATTTTGTTTTATCGATACGAAACAGGAATAATAAAGAATAATGCCCAGTTTTTTCAACAATAATGCCATTTTCATCTAAAAACTGAGCCACTAGCGAAGCCGGAATACCAGTATCTTCTAATTGACCATGCACATCGATACCCGGCGTTAATAGCGTCACTTTAATCGGATCAAGGTACATGTGATCATCATCGATATGATTAAAACCGTGCCAGTTATTATCACGATTTAAAGGCCAGCAATCAATTTTTTCAATATTATCTGGCTGCCAAGCATTAAAGAACCAGCTATTAGACTCTTTGTTGATGCGATCGATCTCTTTACGAAAATTGATTGCTTGTTCAATCGATTGGTTAATCAAATGCTCATCAGCCGCAACACATATCATGGCAGCTGTTACCTCACTCGATGCCAATGGCCAGGTTGTGGAATGCATCATGTACCCTTGATTAAACACTCTTTCATTGACGTCGCCTTTAATATGAATCATTGCGGCCGGTGAACATGCCGCTAATAATTCACGTGTAGATTGGGTTTCATAAATCGTTTTATTTTCTACTCTACTGCCACTCATACCCGCTTTACCTTGGTAAATCGGGTGGAAATGAGTATAAGGTACCCAAGCGGAATCAAAATGAATCGATTTAACATCTAACGTACGTTTAATGTAATTGGTATTATAAAATAAGCCACTATGAGTCGAGTTGGTAATAATTGCATGAACTGGCCAAGTCGCATTGGCAGTTTTCTCAACTAATGATTCAATATGGGCTTTGGTGTACTCTGCTTTAGGAATGCCACCTAACATACCGTGAGCATTTCGCGTCGGTCGTAAATAAATCGGCGTCACATTGGTCATCATCATTAAATGGGCAATTGATTTGTGACAGTTACGATCGACAATAATTGTGCTACCAGCCGGGCAAGCATATATACCAACAATTTTATTAGCTGTCGACATACCGTTAGTGACAATAAAGCTATGCTCAGCATTAAAGGTATCAGCAATACACTTTTGAGCATGTTTATTTAAGCTTGAATGATCAAGCGGTAATCCCAAACGCGAGTCCAAAATTGACACATCTGCATTCATTGTATTTTCACCATAAAAGTCATAACAAAATGAGCTGAATTGACTTAGTTCAAAATTATTTCCAACCATGTGTCCGCAAGGGGAATGTAATTAGACACAAACATAGGCTAATAAAATTGTTCCAAATAATGTGATAATCTAACTAATTAATGCAATAGAACCAATATTAGGAAATTGGTGGGCAAAAGGGCAATATCGGCGCCCATCATATTACTTATAATTATCGCTGTGCAGGCAATCAGCCCTATTTGTTTTCCACTTTTGTTAAAAAATAAACTAAAAAGGTTGAAGTTGAGTATACGTTTGATGATAAAAAAACAAAAATATCAAAATTGTGATTTATTTGTTTTTTACAGCGTCATTGACTAATTTTTTACAATTGATAATAATTAAAACTCAAAACTAACAATCGAACAGGATAAATACTTGTCACCGCTTAAGTGAGTATCGGCGACTGAATGGAAAATCAATATTAATTATTGAATTATGCGATATTTTAACGGCCCGTAAGATTGTTAAAACCGGTATGAGGATTGGGAATAAAACGACATAAAGTCATCATGCCGTTTTATTTGATCAAATAGATAATAATTCGTTTTAATGAGTCTGATTGGTTTGATTAGCATCAAACACTTGTGTCTGTTTTAAAGTATAATTTAGCTGGCTATGAATCGGATTGCCTTCCATATCATAAGCTGTTACATAGCCCTCACCGACAAAAAACGTTCTTTTTTCGCTACCGTCTTGTAAATAAATGACCGGCTGGGTTTTGTTCCACTCAATTTTACCGACAGTAACTTCTGGAATATAACGCATTTTGCCTTTTTCATAGACTTCTTGTAACTTAAAAGAACCATCTTGATTGAGTGTTAATGTCGTGTTTATCCCTTCGCAATCAGCGCACGGTAAAACGCCTTGATAAATACCCGCCCAATCCAGAGATGTTTGGGTCATTGAACCATCCACTGTCTGCTGATGGTTTGACGATGAACATCCAACCATCACCATTGCGGCAAAAATAATACTGAATTTTTTCATATAACCTCTCCAATTTATCGACCATGACACTTACTGTTCCCCATCAATGCCTTGACATGATGAGATTTTTAATCAATACCTCTGCTACGTAAGTAATCTTCATAATTACCCGTATAATCTGTCACTTTATTCGATGTAATTTCGATGACACGCGTTGCTAATGAACTGACGAATTCGCGATCGTGCGAAACAAAAAATAACGTTCCTTTATACAATTCTAGTGCCATATTTAGTGATTCAATCGACTCCATATCCAAGTGGTTAGTTGGTTCATCCATAACAATAATATTAGGCCTTTGCATCATTAATTTACCAAATAACATTCGACCTTTCTCACCACCAGAGAGCACTTTAACTTTCTTTTTAATATCATCTTGCGAAAACAACAACCGACCGAGAATACCTCTTACTACCTGCTCATCATCATTCGGCTGTTTCCATTGACTCATCCAGTCGAATACGGTCAACGCATCGTCGAATTCAAACTCATGATCTTGTGCATAATAACCAATATTAGCATTTTCAGACCACTTGACATCACCTTCATCGGCGGCAAGTTCACCCATTAATGTTTTGAGTAATGTTGTTTTACCAATCCCATTGGTCCCTAAAATCGCCACTTTCTCGCCCACTTCAACCATTAAATTCAAGTTTTTAAATAATGGATCGTTATCAAATCCTTTCGCTAAATTTTCAACCACTAATGCGTTACGATACAACTTTTTATCTTGTTCAAAGCGGATAAATGGATTTTGACGGCTAGAGGCTTTCACCTCTTCAAGCTGAATTTTTTCAATCTGCTTCGCACGAGAAGTCGCCTGTTTAGATTTTGACGCATTAGCACTAAAACGACTCACAAAAGATTGTAATTCACTAATTTGGGCTTTCTTTTTGGCATTATCCGATAATAGGCGCTCTCTTGCTTGCGTTGCAGCTGTCATGTAATCATCATAGTTACCCGGGTAGATACGCAGTTCGCCATAATCCATATCTGCCATATGCGTACACACCATATTGAGGAAGTGACGGTCATGTGAAATGATAATCATGGTGCTCTCACGCTCATTAAGCACTTGTTCAAGCCAACGAATTGTATCAATATCCAAGTTATTGGTCGGTTCATCAAGCAATAAAATATCAGGATTAGAAAACAGCGCCTGAGCAAGCAAAACACGTAGTTTCCAACCAGGTGCCACTTCACTCATTAAACCGTAATGCTGTTCAAGTGGAATACCAACACCTAATAACAGCTCTCCTGCCCTCGCTTCTGCGCTATAGCCATCCATTTCAGCATACTGGACTTCAAGGTCTGCCACTTTATAGCCATCTTCTTCGCTCATTTCAGCTAACGCATAGATGCGATCGCGCTCTTGTTTAACTTGCCACAGTTCGCCATGCCCCATAATAACGGTATCTAATACGCTATATTGTTCAAACGCAAATTGATCTTGTCTTAATTTACCAAGACGCTCATGTGGATCTAATGCAACATTTCCAGCAGTTGGTACTAAATCGCCACCTAATATCTTCATAAAAGTCGATTTACCACTACCATTAGCGCCGATTAAGCCATAGCGATTACCATTACCAAATTTAACAGAAACATTTTCAAATAAAGGCTTGCTACCGAATTGCATTGTAATATTATTTGTACTTAACACTGGATTGACTCTCAAAAATAAAACGACACCGACATTCGACATGAATGCAGTGAAAATGTGATTTGCTGCATATTATGCCACAATCCACGACTTGGTGCGAGTAAAGAGTGAGGAAACGCATCTCTTACCTTTGACTATAAAAAATCGTTCAACACCTAAATATTATTCGATCGACTAAGCTAAATGCTTACGAATTATCACTTAATCGTAGTGATTATTTTAATATTAACAATATTTAGCGATATTTCCCTTTTAAATATAAAAAATGCCATTAAATTAAACACATCTCGTGATATATTAATCAACAAACATTATCTTAAATCACTTGATTTTGAGTAATATCTAAATGATAATAATTATCATTACCAACTGAGATTCTTATTTAGGTACCTTATGTTCAAAAATTCTAACCTCAGCCTTGAGGAAATTAATAATACAGTGCCAATCGCGAATGCGAAATCGAGTTTTGCACGCAAACTATTTGCTTTTTCAGGTCCTGGAGCTTTGGTTGCGGTAGGATACATGGATCCTGGCAATTGGATTACCTCAATTCAGGGTGGTGCATTATATAGCTATTTGCTTTTATCGGTAATTTTATTATCTAGTTTAATTGCCATGTTATTACAAGCAATGTGTGCCAAATTAGGGATTGTCACTGGCCTTGACTTAGCACAAGCCACGCGCGCTAAGGTCAGTAAAAAAACAGCATATGTTTTATGGATAACAACTGAGCTGGCTATCATGGCGACTGAAATTGCAGAGGTGATTGGCAGTGCCGTGGCCCTTAATTTATTATTTAATATCCCATTACTACTTGGCGTTTTAGTGACAATATTAGACGTGTTTGTCCTTTTGTTATTAATAAAACTCGGCTTTCGTAAAATTGAAGCATTTGTTTTTGCGCTTATTTTAACTATTTTCCTTATCTTTCTATATGAGGTGTTGATCTCCCAGCCCAATTTTGCTGAGATTATTAATGGCTTTATTCCCAGAACAGATATCTTTACCGCCACTGTTGCTGGTCATGATTCTGCCCTACTGATTGCGCTAGGTATTGTTGGTGCAACAGTGATGCCACACAATTTATACTTACATTCATCCATTGTGCAATCAAGGCAGTATGACCGCAATGATCCAAAGCACATTAAAGAAGCGGTCAAACTGGCAACGATCGATTCGAATATTCAATTAGGCTTTTCATTTATTATAAACTGTTTACTCTTAATTCTTGGCGCATCGTTATTTTATGGTAATGACCCGGATAACTTAGGTCGATTTACGCAGTTATATGATGCGCTTAAAAGCCCTGAAATTGTCGGCACTATTGCCAGTTCAACCATGGCCACGCTTTTTGCTGTTGCGCTATTAGCTTCTGGTCAAAATGCAACCATTACTGGCACGCTAACTGGGCAAATCGTCATGGAAGGTTTTGTGCATTTATCGTTACCTTCTTGGTTAAGACGATTAATTACCCGCTCAATGGCGATATTACCGGTTATTTTGTGCATCTGGTTATGGGGCGATAAAGAAGACGTTGTTGAAAAACTGTTAATTTACACTCAAGTCTTTTTAAGCATCGCCCTGCCAATATCGATGGTGCCACTAATTGCCATCACCTCGAACAAAAAGGTTATGGGGCAATTTGTTAATTCAGCTTGGGTGAAATGGATTGGTTGGTTTGCAACAGGTTTATTGATAATTTTGAATATGCAACTTATTTTCGAAACGTTCAGTATATGGATGTCGTAGTGGCGGCAACAAATTAGCTAGCTCCACGAGAATTAACTAAGTGGCAATAATCAAACGGGCTTAATCAAGCCCGTTTTAACATCAGTATTTACTTTTCACCACTTAACACTTTAGAACGATTAATACATGCTTCAACCGCATCCATCACCGCTGCTCTAAAGGCTTTTTCTTCTAAGACTTGTACGCCTTCAATCGTTGTACCGCCAGGCGAGCAGACCATATCTTTTAACGCGCCAGGATGTTTACCGGTTTCTAGCATCAGTTTTGCCGATCCCATTACGGTTTGTGCCGCAAATTTATATGCTTGTTTCCGCGTCATGCCCCCTTTTACGGCGGCATCAGCAAGCGCCTCAATAAACATAAACACGAAAGCTGGCGCACTTCCACCCACGCCAGTTGCCGCATGAACTTGATATTCGGGCAATACTTCAGTTAAACCAATATAGTTTAACACGGTTTGCACGATATCTAATTCTTCAGCTGACACTTCGGTATTAGGCGTGATAGAACACATTGCTGAATTAACTAAAGCTGGTGTGTTTGGCATAACTCGGATAACTTTTTGCTCATAACCAATCACAGCCTCAATCGCTTTAAGGGTAATACCTGCGGCAATTGATACGACTACGGTTGATTTTTTAAGCGCTTTTTGAATTTCCGTTAAAACTTCATTGATGTTATTCGGTTTTACTGCAATAAAAACAATATCTGCCTCACGAGCGACTTCTTTTGCTGTTTCCATAGCATGGATAGCATATTGCTGTCTCATTGAATCAACAACTTCTTGATTAATGTCATAGACGTATAATTGCGATGGTGCGACTGTTTTATTCGCTAAAATACCTTGTAATATTGCACTGCCCATATTACCTAATCCAATAAATCCTATCTGTTGTTCCACAATGTTCACCTCTAATCATTAAACAAATTGAATGGTAAAAGTTATATAACGATTCAATTAAAATAGCAAAATATATTTTTAGCAAGTGATGATCTTGTTCATCAATTTATATTCCTAAATAAGTTGAAATGTTTTTTTGTTCAAGCAATTGTTGATAATGACCATCAAATGCAATTTCACCCTCCACAATGACTAAACATCGATTATTGGTCGCGGCAATATCCTCTAATTGATGGGTTACCATTAAAATCGTTAAACGATACTCTGCTTGAATTTCATACAGGAGTTCAAACATCTCTTTCTTTAATTTGGGATCGAGTGACGAAAAAGGTTCATCTAATAATAAAATTGGCCGATGTTGTAATAAACAGCGACCAATAGCGACACGCTGCTTTTGGCCGCCTGATAGCTGTGATGGATAAGCAGATAAATAAGACGTCAAACCAATTCGTTCAGCAATAATCGATAACTGCTCGTGCTGTGCTGCTGTCAATTTTAATGACGGAGCGAGACCTAACGCTAAATTTTGCTGCACCGACAGGTGAGTAAAAACATTATTATCCTGAAATAGCATTGAGACTGGCCGCTTTGCAGGATTAGTATCGGTTTCATCTTCACCATTTAGACGAATTTGACCTGACAACGGTGGTAGAAATCCGGCAATTAAACTCAGTAAGGTGCTCTTACCTGCTCCGCTTGGTCCAAGAATGGTCACCACTTCACCTTGTTGCACACTAAAATTAAAGATCATTCGCTGTTTGTCATAAAGATACAGCACTTGATTAAGTTCGATCATCGCTCACATACTCAAATAATGTCATAAACACAAAACTTATAACGAGGAGTAATAAGGCCGTAAATGCCGCCTCGTCATAGCGATAATGGGCAAGTAGCTCATACAGATAATACGGTAATGTCATAAATGTTTGCCCGCCAAATAATGCCACAATACCAAAATCTCCCATTGACATAATACATGCGAGTGCAAAGCAATACGCAAATAGTTTTTTTAATGCCTTTAAGTCAATAAGGAAAAAATAGTTCAAACCGTGAATATTAAGCGACTGAGTTAAAAAATGGTATTGTTTGGTTAAATCAGCAAGCGGCACTGCCAACTGCTTTAAAATAAACGGCAAGGCCAAAAAACTATTACAGATCACAACCAACATAAAAATGAATGGTACATTATCAACTTGATTATAAAATAGAATAAATAATCCGGCAGCAATCACCATACTTGGAATAGCTAAAATTAGCGCACCAAGTAACATTAATCCTTCGCTGAGCTGCTGTTTTCCTTGCAGTAATAAACGGCTATTGGTCCATAATAATGAAGTTGCCAATATCATAGCTAAGGCAGCTGAGCATAAGGCAACACTCAGCGAAGTCCACAGCGCACTTATCAGCGAAGGGGTTAAAAAGCGAGTTGAAAACTGATACACGCCATCAACAATGATTGCTAACAACGGCGCTAAAATAAACACTGCGGCTAATACGATAATGCCATAGCTTAACCATTTTTGCCCTAAGGTTGTTTTAACTTGGTACGCTTTGAAATTACTCAGCAGTGATGGTGTATATTTTGGTTCTAAACGTTTTAATACCATCATAAAACTGAGACAAAAAAACAGTTGAATAAAAGAGAGAATCACCGCTTGCTGTAATTCAAAATCACGTACAGCCTGATAAATAGCCACTTCAATAGTCGTATATTTTGGCCCACCGCTTAAGGCTAAAACCGTTGCAAAACTGGAAAAGCACATCATAAAAATGAGCCCGCTTAACGGCAGTAACTGTTTAATAATAACCGGAAGCTCTAAATAACGTAATGTCTGTAAATAGCTCAATCCCAATTGCTGTGCTAACTGCTTTTGCTCATTGGGTATCAATAATAATGATTGATAGCAATAACGCGTTGCAAAAGGAAAATTCAAAAAAATATGCGCGATTAAAATCCCGTTTAAGCCATAAATGGTAAAATCGTAATCCAGCTGCAAATCGTGGCACAACTGTGCCAGCCAACCTCGATTACCATAAACGGTCAATAATCCCGTCACAACCACTAATGACGGTAAAACAAAAGTCAGCGATAAAGTGCGCAATAGCCATGTTTTACCCCAAAATTGCGTTTGATACAGAGCTTTAGCTAAGCACACCGCCAACACAATAGAGATAACAGTTGACAGTGCTGCTTGCATAAAAGTAAACAGTAACACTCGGCCTAAATAAGCATCGAAAGAGATAATGTTATCGCTGCTTTCAAACGCCAAGAACCATAGCGCAGCTAACGCACTCAATACGACCGAGGTAATCACCAATACCACAATAATACCCGGTAAATAACACCTTATTGGCTGACAGCGTCTTGCCATTGTTTAATCCATTGTTTCTGATTATTGAACACCTCGTCAGCGCTAAACGATAGCGGAGTTGTCACTTTATTGAGTTCTTGATACGCACCGGGTAACACAATATCAACAATCGGATACATAATATTTTTTTCAACAAGTTCTTGTTGTACACCTGGCGTTAATAAAAAAGCCATAAATTGCCGAGCGATTTCAACATGCTTGCTGTATCTAGTGATGGCCGCAACTTCGATTTGCTGATAATTGCCTTCATCAAAGATCGCCGCTTTATAGCGATGATCGTTGTCATTCATGATATGAACCGCTGGCGATGTGTTGTAGCTTAAGACAAAATCGACTTCATCTTTTAAAAACAAACCATACGACTCACTCCAGCCTTTTGTCACGGTTAAGGTTTGTTTAGCCAGTTTTTGCCATGCTTGTAGCGCTTTATCACCATAGATTTTATTCATCCATAATAATAAACCAAATCCCGGCGTGCTAGTACGCGGATCTTGGTATACAATTTTCCAGTTTGGCTGACTAAACAACTCGTCAAAACTTTTTGGCGGAGATACCACTTTATCTTGATTATAGATAAACGCATAATAGCCGTAATCATAAGGTACAAAATCATCTTGCCACCAATCAACTACTAAATTTTCTGGCCGACTCAGTTGATGGGCCTGCACTAAATTAGCGTGTCTGGCTTGGCTGATCAAATTGTTATCTAAGCCAACAATCACATCCGCTTTAGTGTTACGGCCTTCAAGCCTTAAACGGTTTAAAATCATCACGCCATCGTCAACACTGACCACATTAAGCAGGCAATCACACTGCGCCTCAAAATCAGTTTTGATCTTGGCTCCAGGCCCCCACTCTGACATAAAAGAACTATAGGTATAGAGAGTTAAAATCGGCTTATCTTTTGCCATTAAAGGGAAACTTATCAATATAGTAGTGATGAACAGAGATATAACACGAAACATTTTGCCTCCACAATGCGCAATATCAATTAGGCAAAAGGCTTGAGTAACTAAAAGAGGTAAACTATGGCACACTTTCGATATACTCAATTCCTCCGCCGGTACTAACCGGTTCAGGTTCGACGAGTCATGCTGATGCAACTCTCAGCTTAGCGATTGACGCAATAAGCTCCCCGTTGAGAATGGATTTATTGTAGCGGATAAAAAAACAAAGTAAATCATCTTAATTGGAAGAATGACATTTTTGCCCTTTACAGGTATGATATGCAGCAATATTTTATCAATGTTTAGGTCAATTCTGTGAATATTCAACAATTATTATCCGACAAAATTAAGCACGCAATGGTGTTAGCAGGTGTTCCTGCTGATTGTGACGCCTTAGTTAAACAATCTGCAAAAGTCCAATTCGGCGATTATCAAGCCAATGGTATTATGGCTGCGGCTAAAAAAATGGCGATGAATCCCCGTCAATTAGCCGAACAAGTGGTTAAGCATATTGCACTTGATGATTGTATCAGTCATGTTGAAATCGCAGGTCCTGGTTTTATTAATCTATTTTTAAATGCCACTTGGATTGCAAAGCAAAATACGCTAGCACTTAATGATCCTAAACTGAATTTAACGTTGGCGGATAAGCCACAAAATATTATTGTCGACTATTCGGCTCCCAACGTCGCCAAAGAGATGCACGTAGGTCACTTACGCTCAACGATTATTGGTGATGCGTCAGTACGTGTTTTAGCGTTTTTAGGTCATCATGTTATTCGCGCCAATCATGTTGGCGACTGGGGCACGCAATTTGGTATGTTAATTGCCTACCTTGAAAAGATGCAAAATGAAAATGCTAACGATATGGCATTAGCTGATCTGGAAGTGTTCTACCGCACCGCTAAAAAACATTATGATGAAGATCCCGTATTTGCCGAAAAAGCACGTGGTTATGTAGTTAAGTTGCAAAGCGGCGACGAATACTGCCGTTCAATGTGGCGTAAACTAGTTGATATTACGATGTCACAAAATCTGGCCACCTATCGACGCTTAAACGTGACATTGTCACTCGAAGACACTATGGGGGAAAGCATTTATAATGCAATGTTGCCTGCTGTTGTCGCTGATCTTAAGCAGCAAGGTATTGCCGTTGAAAGCGAAGGTGCAACCGTTGTCTTCTTAGATGAATTCAAAAATAAAGAAGGGGAACCAATGGGCGTGATTGTGCAAAAACGCGATGGCGGTTACCTGTATGCCACAACCGATATTGCCGCCATAAAATACCGTTATGAGCATTACCATGCAAATCGTATTTTATACTATACCGACTCAAGGCAACATCAGCATTTAGAACAAGTTTGGTTAATCGCACACAAAGCCGGTTATATTCCACCATCACTACAGTTAGAGCACCATATGTTTGGCATGATGCTTGGTAAAGATGGTAAACCATTTAAAACTCGCTCAGGCGACACCGTTAAATTGAATGATTTACTTGATGAAGCCATTGAACGGGCCACCACACTAATTAAATCCAAAAATCCAGATTTAAATGATGACGAACTAGCAACCATTGCCGATGCAGTTGCAATCGGTGCGGTAAAATATGCCGATTTATCGAAAAACAGAACCACCGATTATGTGTTTGATTGGGATAATATGCTCTCATTTGAAGGCAATACAGCGCCTTATTTACAATATGCTTATACGCGAGTGTTATCTATTTTCCGTAAAGCTGGTTTATCTATCGATAATTTAACCGGTGATATCCTACTTGAATATGAGAAAGAACGCGCACTAGCACTGAAATTATCGCAATTCAATGAGATCGTATTGAGCGTTGCAAATGATGGTGTACCACACATGCTGTGTGCATATCTATATGAAATTGCTACCCTATTCTCAAGCTTTTATGAACACTGCCCGGTGCTATCGGCTGACTCAGATCAGAGTAAAAATAGCCGACTACAACTCGCGGCCTTAAGTGCAAAAACCTTAAAAGTGGGTCTGGATATGTTAGGAATAAAAACTATCGAGAAAATGTAATTAGCAATATCAGCGCTTTACCTATGGTAAAGCGCCTAACAAGATTAATGAGCCCCAACGTTTGAGAAAACATTAATAATAATCACCCCTAGCATAATCAATCCCATACCAAGTAATGCCGCCAAATCCAAAGCTTGTTTGAAAAAGACCCAAGCAATTATACTGACAAAAATAATACCGATACCCGACCAAATCGCATAAGCGATACCAACTGGAATCGTCTTAAGTGTCATTGATAATAAATAAAAAGAGGCACAGTAACCCACAATAGTAATAATTGATGGAATCAGATTGGTAAAACTATTCGATAGTTTTAATGATGATGTTGCAACCACTTCACAGGTAATTGCCAAAAATAAAAATAAATACGCTTTCATATTCTTTAATCTGTAATTTCAAAATTGATATTTTATCACCCGTTAACAGGAGTTATACGGCGTTAGCTAATTGCACAATTAGTTTATTATAGCGATTAGCAATAATTTTGATAGCACAAATAAACACAACCTGATTCACAATTCAACGTATATTAATAAAAAATATATCAATGATATATTTTTTATTCCTTATGTTCATTTCTTCATTGCGAACCTTTTTTAACGGTTCGCTTTTTTTGATTATTAAACATACCTAAATTGCATCATTCACTAGCAAAATACCAATTATCATAGCTTAATTAAAAATTAACTATCATTTTAGTACGTAAATGACGGCATTTAAGCTATAATGATTGGTTTTACTCTTACTGATTTTTAACAATGCGTATTATTTTTATTGGTATAACCTTATTTGCTCTTTTCTTCGGTGCTGGTAACCTTATTTTTCCGGTTTCTATCGGTCAATTATCAGGTGATCATTTTGGGCTCGCCTCATTAGGTTTTGTGGTAACCGGCGTTGTGTTCCCACTACTTGGTGTAATGGCAATGGGCTTTTCTGGCGAAAAAGATTTTCTCAAAATTGCCCAGCGCTGTGGTGTTATCTTTGGCCTTGTTTTTGCAACAACCCTTTATCTGACCATTGGGCCATTATTTGCTATGCCAAGAACTGGCAGCATTTCTTATGAAATTGCGATAAAGCCTTTTGTTGATCAAGACAATAATTCACTCTACTTAGCGCTATTTACTTTTCTGTTTTATGGCATATGCTGTTTATTATCACTTAATCCCCATAAGTTTATTGATATTGTCGGCAAAATCCTTACACCATTAAAAATCAGCTTTATTTTAATCTTGATTTTAGCGGCATTAATTGCACCGATGGGGCATGAATTACCCGCCGTCACGCAAAACTATCAAGATTATCCATTCTTTACCGGCTTTACCTACGGTTACTTAACCATGGATACCCTCGCCTCATTAATTTTTGGTATTATTGTGGTGCAAAGCGTCATTAGCTATGGCTTGAAAGATAAAAAGAAAATCATGTTTGCCTGTTTTAAAGCCAGTTTAATTGCGGGTGCTATTTTGGCATTTTTGTATGTCTCTTTAGTTTATATGGGTGCAACGAGTGTTGAAAAATTAGGTATCTTAGATAATGGTGGCGCAATTTTAGCAAAAGTATCGACTTATTACTTTGGTGTGTGGGGAAATTTGATCTTAGGATTAATGGTCACAATTGCTTGTATGACAACCAATATTGGCCTTACTCATGCGTGTGCAAATTATCTATTATCGTTATATCCTAAACTCTCTTATCGTCAATATGCGATCATCTTCTCGATCGTAAGTGGCTTGTTTGCTAATGTCGGTTTGTCTGCGCTGATTTCATTTTCGGTGCCAGTATTATCGATCATTTACCCAGTAACGATTGTCTTAATCTTCTTAACATTTGCCCATCGATTGTTTGATGGCAACAAATTAGTCTACATCGGTGCCCTGTATTTAACCTTATTAACGAGTATATTGTTTGAAATTGCTGCGGTAGTCAAATCCCATAGCCAATTATCTGATTTACATTGGCTATCAGCGACGATTGAATGTCTAGATAATCTATTTGCAAACTATTTACCGCTTTATACCGAAGGAATTGGTTGGTTGATCCCTGCAATTGTAGGTGGTTTACTTGGTTATATTGGTGCTAAACTGATGCCACAAAAGTGCTGTACTTCAAATTGAGATAAATGATTATGCATAATGAACACGCTAAATTAGATTTGATTAAAAATAGTATTATCACTATTCCTAATTATCCCAAAGAAGGCATATTGTTTCGCGATATTACCAGTTTACTTGAACTACCGGAAGCATTTAAAAGCACGATTGATTTATTTGTTAAGCACTATCAAGATAAAAAAATCAATAAAGTCGTTGGTACGGAAGCGCGTGGTTTTATTTTTGCAGCGCCGGTTGCCTTAGCCTTAAATGTGGGTTTTATTCCAGTTAGAAAACCCCATAAATTGCCACGTCACGTCTTTAAAGAAGAGTATCAGCTTGAATACGGCACCGATGCCCTTGAAATTCATACCGATGCGATTAAACCCGGTGAACGCGTGTTAATTATCGACGATTTACTCGCGACCGGTGGCACTGTGGCTGCAACCACTAAACTCATTCGTAAGTCAGGTGGTATTGTTGAAGATGCGGCATTTGTTATCGACTTGCCTGACTTGGGCGGACGAGAAAAATTAACTGATATCGGCGTTAATTGCTATACACTCGTTGAGTTTGCCGGCCATTAATTAGGCTTTGTACTCCCCCATATTAACCCGCTTCTGGCGGGTTTTTATGTTATTTTACTTATCATTATTAGCCGTTTTCATCACAAGACAGACGCTCTAAACAGATAAAAATCGTGCAATAAATCACGAATCGCCTGACTATAACGATTGTCGTGATTGCGCATAATTAATGTGTCATTAACCACGTGCTCAGCCTTCTGCTGGCTAAAACAGAGTAAACTCAACGAACATGCTTTATCTTCAGTGTATTTAACGCTCATTTGCTGCGTTAAATGCAAGTCGTGTTGTTGGCATAATTGTTTAAAACGCGCAGAAATATGATAAGGCAATACCACACAAAAGAATCCCTGCGGCGTTAATAAACGCTTAGCAATAGCGATCAATTGGCTATGGTTTAGATTTTCAGTATACCTTGCTTGCTGCCGCTGCTCGTTACGGCACTCTACTGCGACGTCAAAATAAGGCGGATTACTGACAATTAAATCATAATGATGAGCTTTACCTAGTTGATATTGGTTAATATCCGCACATTGCACAGTAAGCGGTTTAAACGGCGAATTAAGGCTATTTTCATGGCATTGCGCTATCGCATTAGGATCAATATCGACCGCATCAATCACGCAATCGGTATTGTCTAACCGCTGAGCTAGCATCAACGCAATAACGCCGCATCCACAACCAATATCCAATGCTCGTTTAGGTTGATGTGTCACTGGCGCCCATGCGCCAAGTAGAGAACTGTCGGTTGTCACTTTCATCGGTGACATATCATGAGCGACAAAAAATCGCTTAAAGGTAAATCCGTTTTTAGGCAGTTGCATTGGCTGATTTCGCTAACAATTTTTGAAATAAAGGTTTATTTGATGCAACCGCATCAGCAAAGCGTGTTGGTTCAGGTAAACGATAGCCATTTAAGCATAAAATAACCCAATTGAGTGCTGAGCGCTGGCTGATGCGATGTCCGGATGAAATGAACAACGGATTACATTTCGCTTTACTCCGTAAGACATGACCAATTAAAGTATTATTATGGTTATCTAGCAATGGCTGACAGGATAATGGCACTTGCGCTACCGGCTCATATTGTCCATATAAACGGCGCTTGGCAACACCGATCGTTGGAATGTCGAGTAATAAGCCTAAATGGCTGGCAATGCCAAATTGACGAGGATGAGCAACCCCTTGACCATCCACCAATAACAGCTCAGGTTTACAGGTTATTTTTTGCCAGGCAAGCGCTAAAGCCGGAAACTCACGAAATGATAAATAACCGGGAATATATGGCATGGTTGTCGGGATTTTTACCACCTGATATTCAACTAATTCAAAACTCGGGTAACTTAATACCACAATTGCCGCTCGCGTAATTCCACCGTTATTTTCAAAACCGACATCAGTACCACCAATTAAGGTTGGCGTCTTAAATCCGACATCATCGTGTAAAATAATACGATGAGCATAATCCAATTGCAGCTGTTTTAATTGCGCTAAATTAATAGACATTTTGTTTATGATCAGTATGATTAACAGGTTTGATTATTCTAGCAGAATTAAGCATGTTATATACACTCATTAATCCTTATTCCATTACCGAAGAGGTAAAAAAAAGTCGGTTTGTTGTTAATGCGGCGCCAATCGGCAGTGCCGAACAAGCAAGCCAATTTATTGAAGCGATCAGCGACCTGAGTGCGACGCATAACTGCTGGGCATGGAAATTAGGTCAGCAATACCGTTTTAGCGATGATGGGGAACCCACCAGCACCGCAGGTCGCCCGATTCTTGCTGCGATTGAAGGGCAAAATTGTGATCAAGTTGTCGTGGTTGTTACCCGCTATTTTGGCGGTATCAAACTCGGTACCGGCGGCTTAATGCGCGCCTATGGCGGCAGTGCCAGCCACTGTTTACAGCAAGCAGCCCTCACCCCGATTATTTTGCGTCTATCTTGCTCAGTATCATGTTTATACAGTGAATGGCCGATTTTAGAGAATCGTTTAAAAGAAGCCGATGCCATTATTGAAGAGCAAACGTTTGATGCAACAGGCAGTCATCTGCGCATTGCATTAACTGCCGATAAAATTGATGAGTTAAACACCTTTATTGCTAATCTCAGCCGTGGCCGAGAAAAGCTAACCGTACTGCAATAATTACCGTCTATGGCTTTTGAGTAGCCAGATATCTTTTGCAGCTAGTAATAACCCCACGACTAACCCCACACTGTGCGCCGTATTAGCAATCGGTCCAAGCAAACCAATGTAGCCAGCGACTAACCAAAGCACGGCAATCACAATCATGGCCCGCTCAAAATACAGCCCCGAAGACGGCAGGCGCTCACTATATAACCACACATATCCCATTAATGCATATACTACGCCAGATAAACCACCAAAATCTGGCCCAGATATTGCCGCCTGAGCATAGTTAGATAACACGCCAGCAACGATAGTAATTTCTAATAATTTAAATTTACCGCGTAATTTTTCAACCATTCCCCCTAAATACCACCACCACATTAAGTTAAAAATGATATGCATAAGTGAAAAATGAATAAAGATCGGCGTAATATACCGCCAAAACTGTGCTGATTCACCCGGCACGGGATAACCCAAATATAGCAGCATGTTCAGTGAACCCGTCAATAGCAGCATGATATATAATGCAATACATACTAATGACACGGTCATGGTAATTGGGCCTGCTGACATAATATTTGGCAGCAAATGGCCAATCGATTTTTTGCCTGCCTTAAAGTACGAGGGTTTGGTTTGTTGCCAGGTCACCTCGGTATAACGCTTATCTTGAGGCTGACGGACAAACTGTTGCAGTTCACTTTTCACCCACTCTAGCTTATCTAAATCTTGCTCAGCTAAAAAAAGCTGACTATTACCTTGCGAGTCTAACTCAACATGTAACCTGACGCCTTTACTGGCCATATAATCCATAAAGGTATAGGCAAATTGCGCCTCTTTAAATGAAATCAAATACATAAAGCTGGCTTTCCTTTAAAAATCATGACAACTGTACATCAAATGTTGCCAATTGAAAGGCAATAAAAAACATAATCATTGCACTGATAAAATCGAATAATTTAACCACTTTTACATTGGTAAAAAACACCGAGGCTTTTTGCGAACAAAAGCCGATAGTAAAAAACCAAATAAATGAAGCTGTTGCCGCGCCGGCAATAAATGCCCCTTTTAATTCATTGGGTAATTTTGATCCCACATTACCTAAAATAATCAGTGTATCAATAATAACATGGGGATTAAGATACGAAAAAAACAGTACCGCCACGATAATTTTTCCAGCGGATAAAGGAATCGATTGCTGTGGCGCGGTTAATGCCGATCGAATCGTATCCCAGCCTTTTGGATTAGCACGTAAACTATTGATTAATGACATGAGGCCATAAAAGGCCAAATACGCACAACCTAGCCACTTAGTAATTGGTAAAAAATAAGGAATCGTCACTGTTAATAAGCTCATAAATAACGTACCAACCACAATCAATGTCACATCACACAGTGACGCAACGAGCGATGCTAACATCACGTTATTACGTTGTAAGCCAATCTTGATAATAAAAATATTTTGTGCGCCCAGAGCAATAATTAAACCAAACCCCATCAGTAACGCTTTAAAATAAATCTCAACCATGCTATCCCTGTTTAAACAAATAAAATCAACCCGCTATTATAGCTATAATATCGTATAATGATAGATGAAATCATCACGCTATTTATTCACGTTTATTAAATCGAGTCGGTGTTAAAATGATAAAAAAATTATTATTGTTACTGTTTATTAGCAGCGCAGCCTTAGCCGATTTTTCAGCTAAGGTTATTAACGTCATAGATGGGGATACCATTGATGTATTGACCAGTCATGATCAGCGAATTCGCATCCGCCTATACGGCATTGATGCACCGGAACGCGGGCAAGCTTACGTAAATAAATCGAGGCAGTTTTTGACCACCTTGATTGGCGGTAAAACGGTGCAAATTACTCACAAGGGTGGCGATATCTATCATCGAAGTCTAGGCACGGTTTATTACATTAATGACAATATCAATGCCAAAATGGTCGAAAACGGTTACGCCTGGGCCTATCGTTATCGGGGTAACGTCGCCGTTCCCTCGATGGTTGCATTAGAATCAGCTGCCAAAGCAAACCGCTTAGGTTTATGGCAGGATAACAATCCCACCCCACCTTGGGATTTTAGGCAAAATAACCGCTGATTTTTTTTGATAACAAAACACTGACTAATCAGCGATAATCGCCTCCAACATTTATTTGATTTTCAATGATAATTTCGGTATGATAGTTCGGTTTTCATTAGTGGGTTGTTAGCTCAGTCGGTAGAGCAGTTGACTCTTAATCAATTGGTCGTGGGTTCGATCCCCCCACAACCCACCATTATATAAAACAAGCAAGTTCAAACACGATCAAAAACCCCTGCAAATATAAACCAAAAAATAAGTTAACCGTTAATCTAAGTGAAATAAGATTCAGCCAAATTCAAACTTTTATGCTATACGTCCTCCTATAACATTAAAATCATATAACATGGCAAAAATAATTAAACCTTTTAATGATACTCAAATCAATGCTGCTAGGCCTAAAGAAGATGATCACACAGTATCTGACAGCAATCGATTAACGTGTGAGGCTTCATAACCATCGCCCCGGGCTGTTTGTTACTAAACGTAACGAGAACAGGTTTTATTATACTAATTTCCGTATTCAGTTCAATACATAGACTCAATTATTTTAGCTATCTTAATATAAGATGAGCCACTATTATTAAATAAAAAAGTGCTTTAACGTTTGCGCATGGTTTTTCTTTTTTTAAAGCGACGAGGCACTTCGATAAAATCTAAAAAAAATAAATACACAACAACAATTGGTACAACGGGTACAACAAAAAGGCGATAAGTTAAATCACCATTTTTTGCCAATACCAAAATATAGGCGCTGTAAAATAAGACAACATAGTAAAAAACAATAGCGCAGCGTCTTTTCCAGTTAAGTTTTTTATTAGAATAAAAGTCCATTGCCGTGGAATTTGAAAAATAAACGCGTATCAAAAAACCAATCACAACCAAACTATAAAAACTAATATAAATATAGGTGCTCATCAATGTGTTAATCCTCCTTCTGTGATATTTCCTGAATAGTCCCTTTTATACTGAGAGCCATCAGATCTTTCACAAAGATAATAACCTGGTGTATTTTCATTGTTGCCTGTTATCGTCACGACGAGGCTACAATCGTCTAGGATATCTTTTACATTACTTATTTTCTCTGGCTCACTGATCACCATACTGACTTGCTGTGTGTCACTATCAAGTACAAAGGCTTTTTTTAAATCCTCATAAACATTAATTAAAGAGAGCGTATCACTAAATATTTCGGCACCGAGCAATTTTCGACTCATTTGTAAATAGGCTCTTTCTAAGTCTTGCCGACCATAAAAGAATAGTTTGAACTTTGGATCACCGAATTCGTTAAGTTTTGGTACAAGCTTTAACTTACCTCGGATTGAAATACCAAAATCGACCAAATCATAGGTTAGAGTACCCACTGAAGCATCAAACCCCAATTCAGTAGCACTGCTTTGATAGACTTGGCGCAGCGGTCCATTAATATTTAAATCTCTGTTTTTACCATCCATCAGATTAGCGATGCCGCTGGCCACCCCGACTGTTCCCTCATAAACACTGTTTGCACCGTGTAATACTAACGGAGCACCAATAAGGCATCCTACCCCGGTGCTACACAATGCCCATCCAGCCATAACCATACCAACACCACCAAAAATAGATAGTCCATTGGTTAACCATTGGAAACTTTGATTCCAAAGACTATCCTCTTCTTCTTTTATTTTTTCACTACCTTGTTCGTAGGTCATTGTACCGTTATCAACATTGATTAACAATGTCGTTAGCAAAGTGTCTAATCCTTCGACGAAATTCTTGTTTAATATCTTGATAATATAAGTGCTTTTCGCACAATTCATCGGCACATTGCAACAGGCGGCGAGCATCCGCTCTGATTAATGCGCTGTTATCCTCTGCTATTATTGTATTGTGTTGTAGATTAGATGGTTGACTTAAAAGAGAATTATCTTGTATTGCATCAGATGACGAGGGTAAATTATCACTTGCAAAAGTAGGAGAGCTAGCAGAGCGATAACTGCCACCAACATCAACAAATAGATGACTTTTCGTGGCAATAATTCGATTGCATCCAACGGGTGAGCATCCACAAGCAATAATACAACCGTCATACGCAGCGGGTTTACCTTGCACGGTCCAGTTAGTTGCCCCTTCAATAATCGAGCCCATTGACTTACATTTTGGGCAAGTTGCTTTATCACCTAATAAAGCAACCGCAGAGCCATTGCAATTCACACGCTGATGACCACTAATTAGGCGTCCGCCAGTAGTGGTCGGGTCCCCAATAACTGCAAGTCATTTACCCATAAGTGATCTTCCTATTCGTTTTTATTATTTAGATAAGAGCTATTATTTTTAAGTGAAATCAATAAGCAAATCTACTTAATTAAAATACGATGTTTTTATAATAATATCAATCACGATTCCTATATTATTGATGTAGCAAGCGATGACTGTATGGTCATGTATAAGGATGAAATCACCATTGAAATAGCCAAATTTAAAGCGTTGATTGATGCGATTGAGTATGTAAAATTTTTATGCGACAGAAACTAGATTGCCTTTTCCCTCAAACGCCTTTTTGGTGTTTATTGAACGTAGCCTTTTCAAGATAGGGCCATTCCCATTATGGCCCCATTACCATTAATTATTTACCCTTATAACCCCTTACCCTTGATACATTTACCATTATTACTTACTACCCTTGTTTTGTGCCATTTAAAATATTTTAGCCATTTTAAGTGGTGTTAGTGCTTAACCAAACTCTGAATAGTCTACACTAATTAGTACCAGTTTTATAAGGTCATTGTTATGATAACCTAAAAATAAAAGACGGTACCAACAATGACAATCAATTTAAGCCGAAGAGAAAAACGAACATTCACCAATGAATTTAAAAAACAGTTGGTCATGCTGTATCAAAATGGCAAAAAACGCGCTGATATCGTTGCCGAATATGGCCTCACCAAATCGGCATTAGATAAGTGGATAACGCAATACCAAACTACCGGTGCATTCACAGCAAAAGACAATCGTAGCGCTGAAGAGAACGAGCTTATCGCCCTACGCAAAGAGAACAAACGCTTGTTAATGGAGAATGATATCCTAAAGCAAGCAGCGTTGATAATGGGACGAAGATCAAGTTAATTGCAGACAATCAGCATCGATACCCTTTACGTGCATTATGTCGGTGCTTAAACATAGCAAGAAATCGTTTCTATTACCAACGGCAATTCCCCCAGCAACGACAAGATATCGTGCTCAGTGAAATAGTGGCTAAAATCTTTGATGATAATTATCAAGCCTATGGTACAAGGCGTATGAAAGCAGCGCTTAGCAAGCAAGGTATAGTCGTATCCCGCCGGCGAATAGATAGAATCATGGCAAAAAATGGCTGGATGTCAAAATACACCAGCAAAAAATACCGTTTTCATGCAGAAAAAAGTAATCAATCGAGAGTGGGGAATGAACTTAATCGTGAGTTTGAGGTAGGTCAACCACGAAAAATATTGGTGACTGATTTAACCTATGTGAGGGTTAAACAGCAGTGGCACTATCTTTCTTTGTGTGATTGTTATGGTGATCATGCTTATACGGATGAGGTCTTTTGTAAAATTAACGGTAAAAGTATCTGTTTGTGGAAAGCTGTTGATCAAGATGGTCAAACTATTGATGTGTCGATTCAAGGAAAAAGAGATAGCAAAGCAGCTAATCGGTTTATTCAAAAGGTAAGAAAATAGGTCAAACAATCCATTTCGAATGTAGCTACAGATAAGCTTAAAAGCTATATCAAACCAGTGAAAAACCTACGTTCAAGTACACCTCATGTAACTAAACAATATGCTAATAACAGCGCAGAAAATTCATATCAACCGACAAGACTTAGAGAAAAGAAAATGCGTAGGTTTAAATCATTAAAACAAGCTCAATTATTCTTATCTAGCTTTAGTAATATTTACGATCATTTCAATTGTGCTAGATATTTATGTTCAGCTAAAAGCTTTCGTATTTTAGCTGAACGCCGATTTAAAGAGTTAGTCGCTATTACTCAAGTTGTGTCTAAAATTCAGAATTAGAGATTAGCAGCCAAATTAAAATTTCCCATTATAAATTAATTTGATAGCGCCTTAAAAGTTACTTTGGCATTGCTAACTTAGCTGTAGTAGCTTAAAAACTAAATCTATAACCAATGTTTATTCCATATGGTTGTTCTATTTTGCTACCATGCTCATAATTCATATCCAAGTAAACAGAACTATTTTTATATATATTCAGATTTGCACCAATAGTGTATCTTTGTCTTGTTAATGTATTATCAACATCCAATTTATCACTATTGATATATGCCTCATTATCTCCATTTAAATTTTGAATATGAGAGAAACCAACATATGGTGAAATAGATATATCATTAAATTCAAATTTAGTTCCTGCTATTCCACCGATACGCGCACTAGCTGTATTATTCGAATTGTTATGAACTTCCATTCCATTAGTCAACTTATAATTAGAGCTTTCAGTATGATATGCTGAAAACTGGAATTGAGGTTCAACAAACCAATCGTCGACAACAGTAAACCGTTTACCTAGCTCAACGCTCGCTCCCCAACTGTTTGATGTATAATTTCCTGATTTCACTTGATACCCTGCATTATTATTAAAACTATTATCAGCTTCTATTCTTGAAAATTTTAATAATGTATCGATATAAAGTCCACTATCTAGCAAAGTTGTACCATAAACACCAAAAGATCTTGATTTCACTTGACCTGTTGAATTATTTTCTTTGAAATCTAGAGAGCTATTAGAAAAACCTAAAAAACCACCAACATGGAAAGTACCTCCATTAAAATCAAACGGTTTATCAGCACCTAATTGTAAACTATTATATTTTTGTGTATAACTCCGACTTGAATTAGGACTCACATGCATTCTTTTGTAATTCTCTTTAATCCAAAAACCAGCCGAATCACTATTAAGCCGCAAATCACCTAACCGGTTCATTAGCGTCCCTAACTCAATATCCCACATATTAGATATAGCACTTTGCATTCCAATGGCAGCATTTGCAGCAGTAGACAACGTTGCATTAGGATTCACTAAAGACCAATTATTACCGTTTTTTTCAAGAACATAACGATAAGTACCAACGTCTACAGTATCTCCGTTCAAAATAAAATCACCGGTTCCATTTTTCCCAGCGGTTACAACTTTTAATGATTTATTTTTAGGATCCACTCCAGTATCATTTATATATAAAATATTATTACCATTTACAGAACCACCGACATTAATTGAGTCACCAATACCATCAGAAACAATTGTTTTTATATAATAATTTCCATTACCATTTAAATCTCCAGAAACGTTAACTTGATTGCCTTGTGTCTTTGCTGATGTAGATAGATCTGATAAATAAATATTACCATCATTATTCAAATTTCCATTAATAGTTAATTTTACTGGTGTTGAATTGTCTGAATTTAAATAAATATTCCCAAAAGAAGTATTTTCTACATTAGAATTACCTCCCAATGAAAGATTATCTTTGATATTAATTTCTGAATTATTAGTAAATTCCGTATTTTGAAAATTATTATTATATAACTCAATAACGCCATTATTTATAACATTTAACGACCCAGCAGTATTTCCTTTAGCATGCATATAGCCATCATTATTGATAGTTGAACCACTAATAGTATTATCGTTAAAATATATTTTTCCAGATGAACTATTATTAAATTCAGCATTTAAACCCTGATTATTATCTAGTACTATAAGTCCGCTATTCTCAAAATAACCGTTATTTGTTGAGTTTCCTATAAAGTTCATAACTCCACTGCTGGTATTATAAAACTTAGTGTACTCAACGTTATTATCTTTGAAATCTATATTCTTTGAATTATTTATAATTGCATTATTTGCCGTATTATTATTCATTGATATATAACCACTATTATCAAAGGTCGCGCCGTTAGCAGTATTGTTATCTAATTTTATGTTACCTGTTGATCCATTTTTAAAGTTAACTGCATCAATAAGATTGCCATCAACGATCATGGTTCCTGAATTTGCGATACTTGCATTATTAGCATCGTTATTAATAATGTGGAAAGTAGAATTTTCCGAATTGTTTTGTATGTCAGCTCCTGTCACTATATTATTATATATATACATGAAACCAGTGCTTGTGCTATCTGCATGTAATGTGGCATTTTCTGCTGTATTATCGATAATAATAGACGCCCCATTCGCTGAATTATAAATTTCTGCATTATTGGCATAGTTTTGATATAGATAGAGAAAAGCAGTATTGTCGTCAGCATTCACGCCAACGTTAAATATTGCTTTATAAGGATTGGCTGGATCTCCTGACGATAATAAATTACCTCTAAACATACCTAATTTATTATAACCATTTGTATCAATCGTTAAATCAAAATCTCCACCAGAATCTTCAGCTAAATAATTTGATTGTCGTTTTTTCATTATCGTACTGACATCCCCGGAAATAGGCGATTTCAGTTCCACTGAACCATCAGAAAGTAAATTTAAATAAGGTAAATTTTGAAAAATATCTGTATACGACGTTGGGCCAGTATAATTAGGACCTGTATTATTTTCAGATGGTGCGATCTCACCATTAGGCAATATCGCAGCATTAACAGTAGCTGATGAAATCAACATTGCTAATAGAGATAGCTTTATTTGGGATGGTTTCATGTTAGAATTCCTTATATTATTTATTTTTAATTAATTTGAATTCAGATTAAAACAATCGTATTGTGGTTGCTTGCTATAGCTCTGGTTGATAAGATAATTAAAAATAAGATACTACGCGACAGTGTTGAAGGAGAACTCTTTATTTTCCGTTATTCAAGTACAGCAGGAATAACTCATGTATCTAATGTTTTATTCTAAATTGTTTCATAAATTTTATTCATTTATCTAATGTTACTAGAACAACTAGGCACTGTCAAATTAACTCTGGATAGGTTACACTAATTAGTACCAGTTTTATAAGGTCATTGTTATGATAACCTAAAAATAAAAGACGGTACCAACAATGACAATCAATTTAAGCCGAAGAGAAAAACGAACATTCACCAATGAATTTAAAAAACAGTTGGTCATGCTGTATCAAAATGGCAAAAAACGCGCTGATATCGTTGCCGAATATGGCCTCACCAAATCGGCATTAGATAAGTGGATAACGCAATACCAAACTACCGGTGCATTCACAGCAAAAGACAATCGTAGCGCTGAAGAGAACGAGCTTATCGCCCTACGCAAAGAGAACAAACGCTTGTTAATGGAGAATGATATCCTAAAGCAAGCAGCGTTGATAATGGGACGAA
>NZ_RBWY01000001.1:415712-679855 GCF_003634275.1 Orbus hercynius | reverse complement strand
CTGAAGAGAACGAGCTTATCGCCCTACGCAAAGAGAACAAACGCTTGTTAATGGAGAATGATATCCTAAAGCAAGCAGCGTTGATAATGGGACGAAAATCAAGTTAATTGCAGACAATCAGCATCGATCCCCTTTACGTGCATTATGTCGGTGCTTAAACATAGCAAGAAATCGTTTCTATTATCAACGGCAATTCCCCCAGCAACGACAAGATATCGTGCTCAATGAAATAGTGGGAAAAATCTTTAATGATAATTATCAAGCCTATGGTACAAGGCGCATGAAAGCAGCGCTTAGCAAGCAAGGTATAGCCGTATCCCGCCGGCGAATAGGTCGGATAATGGCGAAAAATGGCTGGGTATCAAAATACACCTACAAAAAATACCGTGTTCATGTTGAAAAAAGCAATGAATCGAGTGTGGGTAACGAACTGAATCGTGAGTTTGAAATAGGGCAAGAACGAAAAATATTGGTGACAGATTTAACCTACGTCAGAGTTAAACAGCATTGGCACTACCTTTGTGTGATTGTTGACATCAGTAATCGAGAAATCGTTGGGCGAAGTGCTGGTAGGCATAAAACATCGGCATTGGTCATGCAAGCTATCAGTCAAATTCTGATGAACTTACCGTCTATTGATTTTTTTCATTCGGATAGAGGAAAAGAGTTTGATAATCATCTGATTGATGAGTGTTTAACCGAGTTTGGTATTAAACGTTCGTTAAGTCGCAAAGGTTGCCCGTATGATAATGCAGTAGCTGAAACAACGTTCAAAGCGGTGAAAACAGAGTTTGTGTCAAACTCGGTATTTAATACATTGGAGCAGCTTAAATTAAAATTTAATCACTATGTCGATTGGTTTAATTATAATCGGCTTCATTCAACATTAAATTATCAGTCACCGATTGAATACAAACAAAATCGATGACCTTATCTTTTTGGTACTAAAAAGTGTGGACATTCCAGATATTAAAATATTGCCTTAAGTATTATCTTACTGTGCCTGAGCGATGTGTTCTAACGTTGTCGTTATCTATGTGTAAAAAATGCTTAACTAAAGTAATGTTGATTTATCATAGTGTGTACCGAAAGCGATACGGTGTCACGGTGATGGCGCATGTTATCGATGATAATGTTGAATATACAACGAATAATCCGGTGCAATCAGCTAACGTTTTGATTATATCACTGCATTGAGTAAGGATTGGGCATAAGGATGTTTAACCTTGGCAATATCAGCTGTTTGGCACCTTTCCACAATAGTTTTCTGTTGAAAAAATAACACGCTTTCGCAAAAATAACAGACCAATTGCAAATCATGGGTAATAAAAAAATAGCTGAGTTGCAGATCATCTTTGAGTTTTTCGAGCAGATCGAGGATCTTCACTTGGGTAGGTACATCAAGTGAACTCACCGGTTCATCAAGCACAATTAAGGAGGGACACGTTGCAAGGGCACGGCTAATACACACGCGCTGTGCTTGCCCACCAGAAAGTTCATGAATATAGCGATTCATTAATTTAGGTGATAAACCCACTCTATCAAGCAAAGCACTGACCTGATCTTGTAGCTGTGCACGTGGAATATATCCACCGAGTAATAATGACTCAGCAATAACTTGTTTAACATTCATGGTTGGATTGATTGACGTCGTATAATCTTGAAACACAATGCTGAGCGGTTTTTTGCCACTTTTCTTATCTGTTGTTGATTGACCATTAATCAGAATTTGACCGCTATCGGGATATTCAAGTCCGCAAATAAGATTAGCTAACGTACTTTTACCACTGCCACTTTCACCCAACAAGCCGATACTTTCCCCTTGCGCTAACTGAAAAGAGACATCATCAATAATAAGATGACGGTGACTGGCAGAAAAAGCGTGCTTATGACTAAAAGATTTACTGACATGCTCAACACTTAATAACATGATTTCCTCTAATTTTATCAAATCTCTCGGTTAATTTTTGGCGAGTTGCGAGTAAAAACTGTGTATAAGGGTGCTTAGGTGCTGATAACAAGGCTGCTTTGTTATTAAATTCGATGATTTCACCGTTTTTCATCACAGCAATATCATCAGCAATTCCTTTAACTAATCCCAGATCATGTGTAATAAAAATCAATGTGGCTTTGTTCTCATCAATTAAAGCCGTAAAGGCTTGCATGACTTCGAACTGCGTAATGGCATCTAAGGCAGTTGTCGGTTCATCAGCAATAATAATGTCAGGTTCTAAGGCTAAAGCAATGGCAATCATGACGCGCTGTAGTTGTCCGCCACTTAATTGATGCGGATAACTGTTGAGTAAATTATGGACTTGCAATAATTTCACTTTATCTAAACTGGCCATAATGCGTTGTTGCCGCTGCACGACTGATAAAGAAAAATGGGTATTTAAGGTTTCATCAAATTGATGACCAATCGTCATTAAGGGATCAAAGGCACTCATGGCATTTTGTACCACTAGGCTTATTTTCCGACCTCTCATCTGTTGCCACTGCTTTGCACTGAGATCGGACAATCGCTTATCATGAAAAAAAATATCACCTTGTGCACTTAATGAAGATGGTAGCAATCCCACAATCGCTTTGGCCAGAAGACTTTTACCACTACCACTTTCACCAACAATTGCCAGCGAACGGTGGGGATAAATCGCCATTGAAAGATGATTTATCAGTGGATGTTGATTTAACGTATCGATAACGCTTAAATCGACAATATTTAAGATGGGATTATCACTCATGGTGGTCACCGAGTGGTACCGTATTATCAAAACGATTCATCGGATCAAACACATCACGCAAAAAATCCCCCAGGCCATTAAAGGCAATAACCACTAAAGTAATAGCAATACCTGCTGGTAGCATCTGCTCGGGGTGAGATAACATCACCTGTTTTGCCATGCTCAGCATGCTTCCCCATTCGGCAACAGGGGGCTGAATACCTAATCCCAAAAATGATAGCGCAGAAATAGTCAAAATAATCGTTCCTATATTGGTCGAAGCCAGAATCATCATATCTGCTGCGGTCATTGGTAGCAGGTGACGGTATAAAATATAACTGTTTTTAGCGCCAATAATTTGCGCGTAACGAATATAATTTTGATGGGTATATTGCAAAACAGCGCCACGAATCATTCGCGCATACCAAGCCCATTTTACCAGCACAATAGCAACAAGAATATTTCCAATGCTGGGGCCTAGCACGCCGACAATAGCCAGAATCATCACGACTTCAGGATAAGATAGCAGCATATCGCATAGCCGCATAATAATACTATCCACTTTGCCGCGATAAAAACCGGCAATCATACCCATAACGGCACCAAAAGTAATGGTTAATAACATGGCCAGTAAAGCATAAAAGATGGTGGTTCGAATACCATAAATTAATCGAGAAAAAACGCATCGCCCTAGGTAGTCGGTACCGAGTGGATAAGTCAGACTCATCATTTGATATTTTATGCGGGGTGAAGCAACATTGGGATCGTGAAAAGCAATCAATGGTGCAAATATTCCCGCTAATAATACCAACAGTAAAATCGCAAAGCAGATCTGGGCAAAGCGATCTTGTTTGAGCCGATAGTAAAATAGTCGCATCATCATTAATGTCTCTTTAATCTTGGATCTAGCTTCATTTGTAATATATCAATGACAAAATTAAACACTAAAAATAAGAGTGCAATTAATAAAATATAGGCTTGAATCATCGGATAATCCCGACTAAATATCGCATTAATACACAGTCGGCCAATGCCAGGCCAAGCAAACACATTTTCAATCACTGCTGTGCCAGCAATTAAAGTCGGAATGCTCATTCCAAGACTAATAAGTGAGGTATGAAACGCATTACGTAATACGTGCTTACGAATAATTTGCCATTGTGATAAACCTCTAGCTTTAGCATAAAAAACATAAGGTTGTTGCAGCTCAGTCAACATTGCCCCACGAATTAACCGCAGGTAAATACCGATATACCCTAATGATAATGTGACGGCAGGTAAAATAACCGATTTAGCCTCTCGCATTCCGCTCACCGGCAACAGATCAAATTGCACCGCAAACAGCCAAATCAATAATAGTGCCAGCCAGTAATCAGGTAAGGCAATGAATAAAAAAATCACACTGCGTAATAGTTGATCAATCCACCCCTTTTTATTTATCACACACAGTAACGCTAAGGAAAAAGCCACAAATGAACTGATCAATAAGGTTACCAAAGATAAATATAACGTAGCGGGTAACGCATGCATAATTTCGTCGAGTACCGGCGTTCTTAACGAAAATGATTGACCAAAATCTAAATGCAAAATCTGCCAAAGCCATGTTAAATAACGGATAAAAAAAGGTTGGTCTAAACCAAGTTCATGACGCACTAAAGTGATAGCGTCACTAGTTGGGACGATTTTTCCCACGCGCAGCGCCACTTCTGCAGGATCAGATGGAATTAAATTAAGAAGCACAAAGGCGATAAATGAGATGATTAACATCAAGGGTATCATCATCAATAACCGGTATATTATATAACGTCTCATTATATGCCCTCACATACAAAAATTTATCCGCGACTTGGTAAGCACTAATTGATTAGCCAAATTAAGGTGATTTAAAATACATTTTTTCAAAAGGAATTTCATATTGTGATACATTAAAATCAACGCCGCCAATTTCGTGACGATAAATGACTTTCGTTCGAGAATAAGATATCGGGATATAAATTGCGGCATTTGCTAAACGTTGGAACAGCTGAGTATACCTATTTTGCCGCGTTTGCTCATCATTGGTAATCAGCAGTTCACCAATCATCTGATCGAGTTGCACTTTATCCTCTAAGCCTAATTGCGCTTGATAATCCGCATGAGCAGGTACTCTAAATGAGGAAACAAACGACGCAGGATCATAAGGTTTCCCCCAAGAGAGAGAATATTGTAAATCAAAATCGCCACGCTTTTGGCGATCCAAGTAAGCTTGCTTTTCCTCACCAACTAAACGCAAATCGACGCCGACATCCTTAAAATTATCTTGTATTAATTCAGCGATCTCTTTTTCTGCGGCATTACTCGTATCATAAGAGAAAATCAGTGTTAAGGATTGTCCGTTCTTTTCTCGAATAGATCGTCCAACGGGTAATAACCACCCGGCGTCATCGAGTAAATGACGCGCTTTTTCCGGATCAAATGAGTAGGTCTTAACCGCGATATTACTATAAGGTGCAGAAGGTGACATTAACGTATTGGCTAAGGTCTCAGAGCCATTTAACACAGCGCTCACAATGCCTTCTTTATCAACTGCATATTCTAATGCTTGGCGCACATTGATATCGTGAGTAATTGGCCGGCGGCTATTTAGCACAACGGCTCTAGACGCAATTGGATCACTCATGCGCGCCACAAATTGATGATTGTCGGTTAAGGCTTGATAACTGTCCATATCAGTCATATCACCATCAGCACCAAATATCATTTGAATATCACCTTTTTTTAAGGCAAATAACATGGTTTGTCTATCGGGGATCACCTGCCAGACTACCGCATTTAATGCGGGCTTGTTGCCCCAATAATGAGGATTGACTTCAAATCGAGCATATTGGTTTTTTTTATGCTCTGTTAATACCCAAGGTCCCGTGCCGGCATAACTGCTTACCCCATTTTTGGTTTCACCATTGATAAAGGCCTTCGGCGAGATAAAACGAAATGGCCGAGTCACACCAAGTTCCGTCAAGGTCGGGTAATAAGCGTGATGTAATACCAATTCAACCGTCATATTATCAATAATATTCACTTGCTCAATTTCATTAACCAAGCCCATCCAAGCATGACGATCTTTATTTGCCAGTATCGCTTGCATATTGAGTTTAACGGCCTTGGCATCAAACTTTTCACCATCATTAAAATAGACATTATCACGTAAATAAAACGTGTAATGCTTACCATCTGGCGAAATATCCCAATGCGTTGCAAGGCAAGGCTCAATACCACGCTCGGTATTAACAACAAGCGGTTCAAAAACCATATTTTGTGCGGCCATTTCCCCCAAATATAGATGAGGATTAATATCAAGGATATCTTTTGTACTGGCATAATCCAGCTCATTATTACCTTGATCAGCATTCACGCAGCTACTAAATAAAGCTAATGCTGCCACGAATGATAAAAAAATCTTAGTCATATTTGCTTCGCTATCCTACGCTTATTTTTGGGCGGTTATCACAAACATTGGGGTTGAACCATAGTTAATTTTTTCCTCCGTGTCCCACACCTGTTCACTGATATTTTTATCAATCAATAATTGATCAAAACCAATATCAAGTAAGGCCTTCGCATCCCATTGTGGACGCAATTGCTGACTAAATGGTAATTGGCGGGCAATCGCTTCCATCGCTTTTGTATCGGTGTTAACATAATGATCATTGACGTTATGTTGTTGTGTATTAAGGCGATCTTGTTTAAAACCTCGCATAAAATGTTCATTAAACAAATGCAAATACCAATTAGCATCAAAAGTAATCATTCTACCATTGACATCTAATACTCGATACCACTCTTGATAGGCTTGCAGCGGATCTTTTAAATTCCAAGTTACATTACGGCTCACAATCAGATCAAACTGATTATCGTCAAAAGGTAAGTGATGCACATCAGATTGCACAAATTGAATCTTAACATCTTGCTGCGTAGCATTTGCTTCAGCTTGGTTTAACATCGCCAAAGTGGCATCAACCGCCGTGACATTGTGGCCAGCCTTCGCTAAAATAATGGCAAAAAAACCCGGTCCAGTACCAATATCAAGCACTCGCAGTACCGGCTTTTTGGGGGCTAAATTTAATATGATATTTAACCAAATGTCGCGTTTATGGCTATTTAGCTCAGCAATATTTGACTCACTATAGCCCTCAGCACGGTTATTCCAATAATCAGTCACTGAGTTAAGAAGTGCATCGTTATTTGGGGTTAAATCCATTTTAATCTCCTAAATGATATTCATGATATTATTGGCGCTCATCGGGCATTAGATCTTGATTAGGTACTAAGAATAACCATGTAGCCAGCACAAAAGGCATCGTTAAGGTTGGAATGCCAATTGGTACTAATGCCACATCAAGTGCGCCTTGAACAAATACAGTAAAAATAACACCAATCACGGTATAGAGAGCAACGCGTAATGTGGGTTTATTAAATGTAGAGCCTAAAGCAATCGCAGTTAATACCGCACTAAATGAATATAATCCGGTATGTACATATATGGAATTGGCTTGTAATAATGAAGCCGTTGCATAAGCTAACAGCGATCCAATAACAGCAAAAATTGCTGACCAAATTGAATTTACGGCCAAACCAATAAGAAAAATAATCCCGATAATAATATTACTAAAAAGAAAAACCTCAGATATACCGCGAAACATATCTGGTGTAAGCTGTTGAATATAATCAATTGATTGTGCTGAATTATCAACATATTGATTTGGTAATAAAGGTTTAGGTAGCGCAATTCCTTTTATTGAAAAAAAGGCATAACTGGCTAATAAAATCGTCCAAGTCACTAAGACGAACGGCGCCGTTAACGCCGCAACTTTCCAATTTTTAAGAAAGTTAGCTAACGAGATCGTCGCGATAACAGAAACAATACTTGCTAATGCGATACTGAACCATAACATCGGTGTATTTTCTAAAAATGTCGGTAAGGCAACTCCCACCAAGCATGCATTATAACCATATAAACCAGCACGTAACGAAGACGTATCAATTTTACTCACGTAGGCTGTTAGAGTGGCGAGCACCGTTGCAAATAAACTGGCAAAACCAATCACCGGTAAATTTTCAAAATATCCCCCTAAAAAAATGGCGATAAAAAATAACAGCCCAGTTAAAGGATTATTTTGGAACATTACCTGCCCGCAGCCTCTTAAGGTGACATCAATAAATTGAATTACAATATGATGTTCAGCAAGATCATTCCAACGTTTACTCATCGTTGTACATAACATGACTCTTTTCTCCCAAATTGATCATCATCGCTAACGTTTGTTAGTGCATACGATCTATTTCCACAAAAACGGTTTTTGCAGTGATATTCCCAAAATCTCTTCCCTGACGATTTGCCAAAAATGTCGAATCGCCTTTTTGGCGTTGGGACTATCCACGCTCAATACCTTAAAAATGATGCCACTTTCATTAGGCAGTTGCGTTGCACCATAAGCAATCTGCTGACTAACATCATATTTAGCGTCTAAACGTTCTAAAATAGCTTGATGATATTGTTTCGGCGTCAGTAGGATTACGTTACCAAATACATCAAAAGACTCCATTACGCCAACCGCCATTAATTCATTTTTTTTCGGCTCCAGAATATATTTTTCAACAAATAATTCTTTGCCATTGTGTTCACCCTCTGTTTGATACTCGGCCCTAATACGGGACGAGAAAATATCGAAACCAAATAACTCATCTTGGTGATGATATTTACGACCGGATTGCAATATCTCACTATAAATAACCGTTGCACTTGGATGTAATTTAATCAAGGTATCGGTAATAAAGCGTGAATCACGGTGTGGAATAATGGGATCAGGAATTAACTCTAAATAACCATTTTCAGCCACATCAATTTGTTGTACTTGTGAAGCATAATTGGCATTCATCATGTGAATTTTTGTGGCAGACTGGGTCGTGATATGCGCACAAGCATCCTTTTCAACAATCACATCGAGTGCCTGTCTATCACCTTGTAATAGGCAACCTGATGTTGAAATCATGGTTACGCAGGGTAATTGCGGCATTTCCTCATCCCAGTATAAGGCTTTTTGGACGAGCGAAGGAACTCGCCGTTCCATCTCGACCAGTTCACTTCGATACTCACCTTTAGCAAAACGTAGTTTTAAATAGCCACTTTTACCAATATCGCCACTTTGCATTTGGATGGGTTCATTTTGATAACAAGCCATCTCAGGCGCATTTTGACCTAAAGTATGAGCATAAACACGGCTAGGCGTGTTTTTGATCTCTTCCCTTAGATTATTCATGCATGATTTCCTTGTGGTGAATGAGTAAATAAGAATTTATCCATGATCATATCGACGAGTTCTTTTACACCTTCGCCCGTTTTACAGTTGGTCAATATATACGGCCGGTTACCGCGTACTACTTTGGTATCACTTTCCATCACCGCTAGGCTGGCACCGACATAAGGCGCTAAATCAATTTTGTTGATGACTAAAATATCGGCTTGCACTAAACCCGGTCCATTTTTTCTTGGTATTTTTTCACCTTCAGCCACATCAATGACATAAATATAAAAATCCGCTAACGCTGGGCTAAATGTCAGGGTTAAATTATCGCCACCGCTTTCAATCATAACTACATCACTATCAGGAAAACGCGCTTCCATATCTTCAACTGCGGCGATATTCATGCTTGGATCCTCTCGCACAGCCGTATGAGGACACGCGCCAGTTTCAACCCCGATAATTTTCTCTTCGTCTAAAATTCCTTTTAGTGTTCGCTTAACTTGTTTCGCATCTTCTGTCGTCACAATATCATTGGTGATAATCAATGGTTTGATACCACGCTCAATTAAAATAGGGGTAATGACCTCGATAATTGCTGTTTTACCTGAACCAACCGGTCCACCAATACCGATTCGGGTGATTTTTTTCATGTTATTTTCTCCATTTAGCCATTATTCTGTATTAATTCATAAATAAACGTACAAACGATTTAGTGTGCATGGCCGCAAGCACATCCATAATCGGTGTGTAAGACGACATTTCATTAATGTTGCCACTGCCGGCAATATCACAAAATGATTCAATTTCTTGGTTGAGTTCAAATAAAATCTGCTGCGTCTCGAAGTGGGTTATGCGCATTAAACGCATAGCGGCACTTAAAATCGTCATTGCAATACCATATTGATGCATAACAACCACTTCACGTTCCGCGATCCCTTGAATCGCCATCACCATCGCTTGGGCAACAGGCTGAGTGCCTGGTGTGACGTCAGCTTTAATTTGTGATAACCACCAATTTAACCATTCATCATCCATAATATGAACAGAAAGTTCGGCAAACTTTTTACCCATTCGGCAGGCCATTAACCGAGCTTCTTCATTTAACTTACGATTATTAACCGCCCAGTCAATAGCAATAATTTTTGCTCGATCATCGGCCAACACCGCGCGATGAGCGGCAACAACCGCAATACCATCACAAGATGCAGCTTGTTTTAGCGATGTTCTAATAAATCCTTTTAAGGTCTCAGGATTATGAACTACGCCACTTTGAATCGCTGATTCAACACCATTTGAAAAAGTAAATGCCCCAATAGGGAGGGCTGAATCACCAAACTGCATTATTCTAATTAATTCTGATGCCTTCACCTTATATCACCCTGTCAAATTATCATTTAATGTTTATGATGATGCCCGTGGTCATGAGCGTGATGGTGATCATGTGAATGCTCGTGTTTATGATCGTGATGATGTTCAACATGGACATGCACATCAGAATCCTCAGCGCCACCAAATAATAGACGTGACTCAGAGTTTGTTAATTTATCTAGTACGGTGGCGCCTTTGACAAACTGATAAGTATCTTGACTAAAACCATGTGTTTTCATTACTGAGCTCATCACTTTTTCATTCACCGTCAAAGGAACATAAACATGGTTATCTTTGATTACCGCTTTCCAATGTTGATTACCCAAGGCATGGCCTAATTCAAAACTCTTGCGGATCTGCTGTTCAGGGCTACCTGTTTTTAAACTCTGTAAATTAATCACCATGATATCGCGCAAGGTAATTTCGACGATAGTCGCGCTGTTCGTTGTTTCATCGAAGAAAATGATATCACCATCACTTAATAGCACATTGCGTTCAAGTGATATGCCAATATCCACGCCATTTTGAGTATTTTTTCGACAACGACTTTTTTGTGCTTCCCATTGATCAAGAATTAACACATCAATTTTCGCGTTGGCGAGCTTTTCTTGCCATTGATGATCTTTCGCAATATTACCTAAAATATGTTCAACAATGATCATATTATTGTCCTTTTGTTGAGTTAATCGCGCTGATGTACTGATTATTTAGCACCTATTAATCTATCATTAATAATAGATGCTAAAAATACAGCAAAATTAGCTAAAGAAATAACGTTGGTTCATTGAGGCTGTTGTAATAGGCTTGCATGTTGCATGTTCACCATTAACTTTAACCGCAAAGGTTTCAGGGTCTACCTCGATGTTTGGTGTTTCACTATTACGCACTAAATCTTTTTTACCAATAGCACGACAGTTATTTACGGCAATCACTTGGCGTTCTAATCCCGCTTTTTCCTTCACACCATCATCTAAAGCGGCTTGAGATACAAATGTAACACAGGTATCTTGAACCGTTTTACCAAATGCGCCAAACATCGGACGATAGAAAACGGGCTGTGGCGTCGGTAATGAAGCATTCGGATCGCCCATTGCCGCCCAGTTGATAATACCGCCTTTTATAATCATTTTCGGTTTAGCACCAAAGAAACGCGGATCCCATAGGACTAAATCAGCCATTTTTCCAACTTCAACTGAGCCAAGTACATGGCTAATACCTTGTGCTATAGCAGGGTTAATGGTGATTTTAGCAACATAACGTAAAACACGAAAGTTATCATTACCTTCGGCATCTTCAGGTAATTTACCTCTAGCGGCTTTCATTGCATTAGCCGTTTGTATGGTACGCAGCCAGTTTTCTCCAACTCGCCCCATTGCTTGAGAGTCACTGGAGAACATTGAAATCACGCCCATATCATGGAGAACATTTTCAGCAGCAATAGTTTCTGATCTTACCCGGCTTTCAGCAAATGAAACGTCCGCTGGCACATTCGGATTGAGGTTATGACACACCATAATCATATCAAATAACTCTGCCTGACTATTTATGCCAAAAGGGAGTGTTGGGTTAGTTGAACTCGGTAGAACATTAGCTTGGCTGGCAACGCGAATAATATCAGGAGCATGCCCACCTCCCGCACCTTCAGTATGGAAAGTATGGATAGTACGGCCTTCAAATGCTTCGATGGTATTTTCAACGTAGCCACCTTCATTCAAGCTGTCAGTGTGAACAGCAACTTGGATATCAAATTCATCCGCAACCCGTAACGCATAGCGAATCGCATTGCGCGTGGCGCCCCAGTCTTCATGAACTTTTAAACCAGCAACACCCGCAATAATTTGCTCCGCGAGTGGATTACGCGTAAAGGAATTTCCCTTGCCAAGTAAACCAATATTAACGGGTAGATTTTCAAATGAACGTAACATGGCACGAATATTTTGTGGTCCAGCTGTTACGGTTGTACCATTTGTGCCATCGGTTGGCCCCACACCACCACCAAAGAAGGTTGTGACACCATTTGACAGCGCGGCATAAGCCTGCTCTGGAGAAATTAAATGAATATGGGTGTCAATACCGGCTGCAGTTAAAATAAGATGTTCACCTGAAATCGCATCAGTTGCAACACCTACAACCATACCTGGTGTGATATTGTCTTGTATATTAGGATTACCACTTTTACCAACACCAACAATTTTACCATTTTTCACACCCACATCAGCTTTGATAACCCCGAGTTTGGCATCAACAATGGTGACATTGGTAATAACAAGATCGAGTATACCATTATCACTTGTTAGTGTGTTATTTGCGCCCATACCATCACGCAATGATTTACCACCGCCATAAACAGACTCTTCACCATAACCACGTAGATCTTTTTCAATTTCTACATAAAGATCTGTATCACCAAGGCGAATTTTATCACCCACTGTTGGACCAAATAGTCCGCAATATTCTTTTCTTGAGATTTGAGGCATTTATTCATTCCTTCTGTCATTCAACATAAATTATTACCGATTTACCATGTAACGCTTACGATGCTTTATGTTTAAAACCTTGTTTAACTGCATTTTCAAGTGCTATATCTTGCTCTGGACGTTGCTTACCACTACCATTATTCCCTGTCCAACCATCAACTAAGTTATTAAAACCATAGACGGTTTGTTTCCCCCCATAAGGAATAAGCGACACTTCAATTTCATCACCAGGTTCAAAACGTATTGCCGTCGTTGCAGTGATATTTAACCGTTTGCCATAAGCGGCATTACGATCAAACTCAAGTGCATTGTTTGCTTCAAAAAAATGGAAATGCGAACCAACTTGGACAGGTCTATCGCCGGTATTACGTACTTTAATTTTGATTTCAGATTTATCGGTATTAAATTCAATTGGGGTCTTTGCTAAAATAACACCACCCAATGGAGTCGTTGGTTTTGTCTTACTCATTTTGTCTCCTCAGTACAATCGTTTCTTTGATAGCATAAATGATCCATTTTATTTGATCGGGTTATGTACCGTGACAAGACGGCTGCCATCGGTAAAAATCGCCTCAACTTGTACTTTATCAATCAAATCAGCGATACCTTCCATAACGTCATTTTTTGTTAGTACTTTACTTGCTTCCGCCATCACATCTTCTAGTGTTTTTCCATCACGAGCACCTTCTAAGGCTGCGACAGAAATAATAGCAACTGATTCTGGGTAATTTAATTTTACACCTCGATTTTTACGCTTCAGTGCAACATCAGCCAGTGTATACAGCATCAATTTTTCTATCTCTCTTGGGGTTAGCTCCATAATGTCCTCCGTAGGTTTACATTTTTGTTACTCATTGATAATAGTCGAGTTTATGTTTTAGAAGTATTCCATAATACTTAAAATATTTGATACTATAATGAAAATTAATTTAATTAATTAATGATTGAGTAAATAAATTGTTAAATAAATGAAAATTATATGATTCAATACTTCAGCTAAATGATTAATTCCACATTTGACAGTACGTCGGTAGGGGTTAAATAACGATGAGACTCAAAAACCAACGGGAGTTAAAATAGATTCATTAATAAGCAGTTTTCGATTTAAATTAAACAAAAAAATCCGATTTAGTGTATTAAAGTTTAAATAAAAAAGATAATAACCCACTTTATTACAGACTAAATTAATATGGTGAGATATAACGCACAATCATAATCCAAAGTGGTGCAGCAACCATAAAAAAAATCATGCTCATTGCTAAAGAAGAGGTACCGGTTTTGACATAAATTTGATATCGATGACCAATAATTGTACCCGTAAACGACGGAGGAAGTACCGAGATTAAAATTAACATTTGTAATATTTCACCATGAATACCAAAAATGATTGCAATCACCAACGCCATAGCCGGCATTAAAATCAATTTTAAAACTGTATTAAAAATCACCTCACTATCGAATTCAAATTTCTGTAAAGATAAAGTAACGCCTGCTGCAAATATTGCTAAACCGGATTTGGCATACGCAATCAGATCTAAACTTGGCGTTAATTGTTCTGGAAATTTAATATCAAAAAGCACCAATACAATTGCTATCAACGGGACAAAAACAATCGGCTCTTTGATAGCAGCAATAGCCGGATTATTGTGCCTTTTATTCCCCAATTCATCGCTTGGATGCAGTAAATATACACCAAAAGGAATAACCAGCACATGTTGAGCGATTGCCATAATGGCAACAACTAAACCGGTTGTCGTGCCAGAGCCATAAATAGGACTTAACGTTGCAAAACCTAATACTCCAACCGTTGGTGAACCGGCTATCATCGCAGCCACCGACGATTCACCGCGATTATGCTTAAAAAGGGTTAAACTACAAACATAACTGAGCGCAAAGCCTGCAATTAAAATCAACGTACCGACAATCGTCAGTGATATATCGTCAAAAAGCATCTTTCGATCGGCTTTAGCAATCGAAATAAATAATGCCGCAGGCAGTGCATAATCTAGAACTAATTTATTAAATGCTTGCGCATTTTCTTCAGTAAAACTACTACGACCTCCTGCAATATAGCCTAAAAAAAGAATAAAAAATATTGGCACAAGATCATTTATAAAAATATTTTCCATAAATCTAACTCACGCTAGTTTTACCAAACTAATAGCCCATTACCCTCATCATAAGTCGGGTTATCTGTGCCTTGGATTTGAAACTAAACTAGTATTATATTTGTGTTATTCATGCTCAGCTTATACTAGCTTAATGCAATGATGACCGGGTGATATGTCTACTTCGTGCTGGACATAATTACAACGTATTAAATTGTAATGATTTTAAGAGGATGATAACAAAAAGCGCCCATAATATAGAACGCTTTTTGATAGCAGTGATTTGCATCACTATTCATAAGCATTTTCACCAAAGATGGTATCATCAATGGTTCCTTCTTGATCTTGATTTACTCTAACTGGCGTGATTTTGTTTATGCTCCAAAGTAAAACTATCGTGAAGATAAATGACCAAGTGGCAGCAATAGCCACGGCAACAAGTTGTTTACCGATTTGAACAAAACTACCACTTTCCAGTAATCCAGATGGACCGGTATGATTCCAAAGCGTTGCTGCAAAAACCCCGACTAAAATCGATCCAACCATGCCACCAATGCCGTGCACCCCAAAAACATCTAACGCATCATCTAAGTAACGACGCACAATCAATACGGCAAAATAACAGACGAGGCTAGCAATAATACCGATGATAGCCGCAGATTGAATCGACACATAACCTGATGCAGGCGTTATCGTTGCTAAGCCGGCAACTGCACCGGTTAATATGCCAACAAGTTTGGGTTTACCTACATGAATGATTTCAATGATCATCCAAGTAATTGCAGCAAAAGCCGCAGCGATATCTGTCGTAATAAAGGCAGATACGGTTATTGGATTGACTTGTAGTTCTGAGCCCGCATTAAATCCATACCAACCAAACCATAACAAACCGGCACCTAATGCAACAAAAGGAATATTATGGGACTTGTCTTTAATTAGAACACGGCGTCCCACATAAATGGCTGAGGCTAAGGCTGCTAAACCTGCTGTCGCATGAACCACAATACCACCAGCAAAATCAACGACGCCCCATTGATTTAATATACCATCTGAACTCCATATCATATGCACAAAAGGGCAGTACACGAATAAAGTCCAAAATGTTAAGAAAATCAAATAAGGGATAAAATTCACACGATTGGCAAACGCCCCCGTCACTAATGCGGGTGTAATAATTGCAAACATCATTTGGTAAACAAAATGCACAAGGATAGGAATACCGCCAGTATTACCAGTATACATAGTATCAGGTTTGATATTGTTGAGCATAAAATAAGCTGTTGGATCGCCAATAATTCCATTCGTTGTTGGACCAAAACTTAACGAATAACCGACGATGAACCATAAAATGGCCACCCACCCCATCGAAACAAAACTTTGAAACATAATAGTCACAATGCTTTTTTTCGAAACTAGGCCACCATAGAAAAATGCTAATCCAGGAGTCATTAGCATAACTAAGCTTGAGCACAGTAACATAAATGCCGTATTTGGCATATCAAAAGATTGGGCTTGAGTTAACAGCTCATTCATGATTAATCCTCTATTGATTTTTTAACTAAAATTATCCACGTTCAAGTACCTAATAAAATACAGGATGAAAATGTTTATTTATTAGGTAATTATACCAATTCATGTTGATTAAAATCATATAAATCCGGCTAAATATAGCTGTAATCCTTAAAAGAGGCAAATTTCATAAATTGATAAATAATCAAATTAATCATGTAGATAATATTTTTTAATAGTAAAATAACATAAACTTAACGCGATATTTACTATTATTTCTTTTATAAAGTTTGTTGTTTATTTTATTTAAGATAGCGCAACTCATCTGCAACAATACAGTTATGGCCCTAACCCCCTACTTTAGCTTAACTTTGTAATTGATAGGTGGATATGACATATTGTTATAACAGCCCTAAATTATCAGCAAACAACTAATACGTTATTTTCGTTAATGACATCACAAAAGAACAAAAATAGGTTTTTAACAACAGTTTTTTTAAATTAAATTAATGGAGCAATCAAATTTTAAATTTATAAGGGTATTGTTCATATGAAATTTATTCCTAAAGTAATATGTTGCTCGTTCTTATCTTTACTCCTAGCTAATCAACTCTATGCAAGTATTGGAGATACAGTAAAAATAGAACATGGCACGATTCAAGGTGTTGTTTCTGATGATGGCAGTTTATCTATATTTAAAGGTATTCCCTTTGCGGCACCACCAATCAATGAATTGAGGTGGAAAATACCACAAGTACCAACAAGTTGGGATGCGATAAAAAGCACAAAACAGTTTAGTGCAGGCTGCATGCAAACCGTTGTTAAGGGTGATAAATTACCTTGGAGTAACGAGTTTTTGCACCAAGGACCAATTAGTGAAGACTGTCTTTATTTAAATGTCTGGTCGCCAGCTAACGATTCACAAAAGGATAAACTACCTGTAATCATTTGGATTCATGGCGGTGGATTTATTGAAGGATCTGCAAATGTTCCATTGTACGATGGATATAATATCGCTAAAAAGGGGATCGTTTTTGTGACATTTAATTATCGACTTGGTGTATTTGGTTTTTTTCAGCATCCTGAACTCACTAACGAGGCGGGAAGCTCAGGCAATTACGGTTTATATGACCAACTCGCCGCAATAAAATGGGTAAACAAAAATATTGCTAATTTTGGTGGTGATCCAAATAATATTACTATTATGGGTCAGTCAGCTGGTGCTAATTCTATTGTATTGCTTATTGCATCCCCCCTATCGGCAGGATTATTTCAAAAAGCGATTATAGAAAGTGGTCCTGGCACCACTATTTCAGATTATGGCGTTAGACCATTAGATATGGTCGCACAACCATTGGTTGAAGCGGAAAAAATTATTGTAGAGTGGAGTAATAATAACCAATATCACTCTTTAAAAGCGTTACGTTCGGCTCCCGCTTTAGAATTGTTGAAAAAATTCAATCAACGTCCCCCATTCAAAGGTGCCGTTATTGAGGGTGTTTTGCTACCCGATTCAATTGCAATGATTTATGCTCAGGGTTTACAAAACGAGATCCCAGTCATATCAGGAATGAATAATGATGAACGTGGAAGTGAAAAAGATTACGGTAAGATGACTAAAGATCAATTAACTTCATATGCGCAACGATACTATCCATTTAATACTCAGCAGTTTCTATCGATTTACCAAGCAAATAATGATAAACATGCGGGAGAACTTCATAAACAAATTATGCGAGATGAAAGAATCTTTTCATTGCAGTGGTTAGCAAACACCAGAATGAGTAAAGGTATAGCAAAAAATTATGTGTATTATTTTGAAAAAGCAATTCCTTGGCAAACGCACCCTCAATATGGTGTATTTCATTCAAGTGAATTCGTCTATGTGTTACAAAACCAAGATAAATTATTCAGGCATTGGGATGAACAAGATAAAAAAATATCATCAACAATCGGTGATTATTGGATCAATTTTGCCAAAACTGGAGATCCTAATGGCGATGGATTCGCTTTATGGCCTAGTTTTGATCAATCAAACAATCAAGTCATGGTTTTTGGCAACACCATTGAAATGAAAGAAATTTTACCGAATTCAAAAGCGTTAGTGATTTCAGAAAAAATTAAATAACCCGTTAAACATCACAATGAATTAAAAATTGATGTGAAATAATTGATGCAAAGTTTAGTGCTAGATAGTTTGCTCTTACTTTACGATTTCAATCGAATTTAGGTATTCATCAAAATCTTATAAGACTAAAAACCACTATCGACCATAGTGGTTTGATTTAAATTAAAATCATTACTTGCTGTGTATAAGTCCTAACTTAATCTGAAAAAGCACATCAAACAAAGATTGTTAGCCCGTTGATATTAGCATTTGATATCTAATCATGATAATACAATCATCTTAAACTCAGTCTATACGCATTGTTATTTATCATAATAATCGTTACCAATCCATATTCAAATAAGCAACTAATGACTCAGCCAAGTTATCTTAAGATTTATCTTCTTAGTGAATTTGTCTTCCCAACTCAACAAACATCGAATATTAAAAACCCCTTTAGCTTAATAATCTGCGTAACGCTTTTATATCATCAATCGTAGTGGTAAAATTTTACTTTATGTCGCAAGTTCAAAATACACAATTCAATTAGCCAAAATAAATAAAAGAAATGAGTTCAACAGTGTTTTTTCCACAAAATACTCATTTTTCAGCTCGCAAGCATGTTAATTGCAAGCATGACAACAATGGGCAGTTATGTCGTGTGTGTTAAAACATAAACTGTCAAAATTAACGGTATATCTCTATTTTAGCATTGTATTTGTAAGTCGCTATCGGAATAGATTTATAACTAGTAAATTTAGTCAAAAACCATAATATGTGCACACTGTTATAAGGAATATAAATGACTTTATCAAATAGAATCAAGTCAAGAAGGAAAGCACTAAGTTTAACCCAAACTGAATTAGCACAGCGTGTTGGTACAACACAACAAAATATAGGTAAATTAGAAAAAGAAGGTAATCCTAAGACGGGCTTAATTGTTCCACTTGCGATCGCATTAAACTGTGATGCTGTGTGGCTTGAGCGTGGTATTGCCCCCGCCCCTGATGATAGTGTAGTCAATCAAAATTCACTTTGTATTAACATGTTACATCTGCCGCTTCACCAGAAGAATAATGCTTTAACTTCCGATGTGCAAACGGTTATCAGGTCAATCGAATACGATAAAGAGCAAGCCAAAAAACTCTTTAGCACGTTAGATGCTACAACAATTAAAATTATCAATTTTGCTGGGGATACAATGCAGGGAACATTTGAAAATGGTGACACCTTGTATGTTGATATTTCAAAACAAAGATTTGATGGTGATGGAATTTATGTATTTTCATTTGAACAGCATTTTTATATAAAACGATTACAATTAGTCAAAAAAAAACTAATTGCTATTTCTGACAATAAAAATTACCGAAATTGGGATATCACTAGTGATAAAATGAAGCAACTGACCATTCATGGTAAAGTTGTATTCAGTCAATCCATAAGATTAAAAAAACATGAATGAGAATTATCTCTAGACAATATAAATCAATGCCTAGTTGAATTTTTTCATTTTAAGCTATTTAATGCACTATAATACAACTACAGTTGTTTACAAAAAACAACTGTAGTTGTATTATACAATTTTTAAATAACCTATAAAGAATACATTATGAAAAAATACTATTTACTCATTGTCATTATTTCAGCAAGTCAAGTTATAACAAGCTGCGCGCTTTATTATCGGTAATGATTATGCAAGCAATATTGATATTAGCAATGGCTTCCTTATTAGTGGGCTGCATAACAATACACGAATGCGAAGGCGATCATAAAGAGACATATAATAATATCTCACCGACAACGCAAGCACCTGATACATCAGCAACGCAATCATCTGATGGCAACACCGATGAAGACAGTCAAAAAACGAACAAAACAAAGATCTAATAAAGATAAATGTGCGGGCTTTCAAAATGATTAATTCGATAGGCAAAAGGAAAAAACATGCAATACACCGCCTCGCTGATTAAGTAATGTCCGTAAACTAAATAGATCGATTTTAGATCTAACAGCCCTTTGTTGGACAAATCCGCATAACAACGATAAATGCATAACCGTAATATCATCGTTTTTTCAAAACGATGATAGCAAAACCACTTGTAGCAAATCATTGATTAAAAGAGAGACAACAAATAATCGCACGTCAAGTAAAGGACATATAATTAATCAATAATGCAGCTTTCGCTAATGCTGGCTTAACAATATCATTAATACATCTATCACTGTTTATACGGTTTTAAAATAAATATCACTGAATTGAACGCGTGTAAAGCTAACAAATATGTTACACTATGCTCATAAATTCTAATTGTGAACAGACCATGACGACAGATGATTTTTCATCCTTTGATTTAGATGATTTAATTTTAAAAGCACTGAGCTTACAAAATATTGCAATACCCACTGCCATCCAATCGCAAACGATTCCTTATGCGTTAGATAATCGCGATATTTTAGGTTCAGCCCCAACAGGAACAGGTAAAACGCTGGCCTATTTAATTCCAGCCGTGCAACATTTACTGGATTTTCCAAGACGTAAACCTGGTGCGCCTCGTGTACTGATTTTGACTCCGACACGTGAGCTGGCAATGCAAGTTGCTGAGCAAACAAAATTACTAACCCAGTTTACTTCATTATGCACGGCAACCATTACAGGTGGTGTTGCTTATATGAACCATGCTGAAGTTTTTAGCAAAAATCAAGATATTGTGATTGCAACGACCGGTCGTTTACTGCAATACATCAAAGAAGAGAACTTTGATTGTAGAGCCGTTGAAATGTTAATTCTTGATGAAGCAGATCGCATGCTCGACATGGGCTTTGCCCAAGATGTTGAAACCATTTCGGCTGAAACTCGTTGGCGTACACAAACGCTATTATTTTCAGCTACTCTGGAAGGTAATAATGTTTATGATTTTGCAAAACGAATTCTCCATGAGCCGGTAGAAATTAATGCTGATCCGTCACGTAAAGAACGTAAAAAGATTTTGCAATTTTATTATCGCGCAGATGATATCAAGCACAAGATCGCATTATTAGTGCATTTATTAAAGCAAAGTGATGTAACTAAAAGCGTTATATTTGTGCGTAAACGTGAGCGAGTTCATGAATTGGTAAACTGGTTAAATGAAGCCAAAATTCGAACCTGTTATCTCGAAGGGGAAATGGTGCAAGCTAAACGTAATGAAGCGATTAAGCGTATGGCAAATGATACCGTTAATATACTTGTCGCAACCGATGTCGCATCGAGAGGACTTGATTTTGATGATATTAGCCATGTATTTAACTTTGATATGCCACAAACTGCTGACGTTTATTTACACCGAATTGGTAGAACAGCAAGAGCCGGCAAAAAAGGCACCGCTATTTCATTAGTTGAAGCGCATGATTATGAGTTACTCAAAAAAATTGAACGCTATATTCAAGAACCACTCAAACTAAGAGTCGTTGATGAACTACGTCCAAAAAGTAAAGCACCATCGATAGTTAAAAAGAAAAAATTGTCCGAAAAAGCTAAAGCTAAAAAAGAAGAAAAGCATAAAGAAACCAAAAAGAAAAAACTCAGACACCGCGATACTAAAAATATCGGAAAACCCAAACGAGCAATAGTGGTAGCTGAAGAGAAAGCACAATAGCCAGTACTTATTCGAGTAATTGATTTTAACGTGTTGGACAATCATGATTGATGACTATAATGTTGACTGGCTCAATTTAAGTTATTGATAATAATAGTTGGCACATCCGATAAACTTATAAAGAAAATAAGGAGATATAAGATGGTATTAGTAACGCGCAAAGCACCTGATTTTACATCAGCAGCGGTATTAGGAAACGGTGAAATTGTTAACGATTTTAATTTTTCTAACTTTACTAAAGGCAAATATGCCGTGGTATTCTTTTGGCCAATGGACTTCACTTTTGTTTGCCCATCAGAAATTATTGCATTCGATCACCGTTTAGATGAATTCAAAAAACGTGGTGTAGAGGTGATCGGTGTATCAATGGACTCTGAATTTGTTCATAATGCATGGCGTAAGACCCCACAAGACAAAGGCGGTATTGGCGAAGTCAGATTCCCTATCGTTGCCGATGTAAAACATACTGTTATGCAAGCATATGGTATTGAGCATCCAGAAGCAGGCGTTGCACTACGTGCTTCTTTCTTTATTGATAAATCGGGGATCGTTCGTCACGAAACCGTTAACGATCTACCAATTGGTCGTAATATTGATGAAATGCTACGTATTGTTGATGCTTTCCAATTCCACGAAGAGCACGGTGAAGTTTGTCCGGCGCAGTGGAGTAAAGGTAAAGCGGGAATGAAAGATAGCCCTGATGGCGTTGCAAGCTACTTAAAACAACACGCAAAAGAGCTATAAGTTTTATTTTCACCCAGATAAACCGGAAATCATTTTCCGGTTTTTTTGCTTTTTAGTGACAGCTTTGTGTTATTTTTATCAGCCGATATTTTTATCGTTTTATCTTACTAAACCAGGCGATTTTGTTCAGCAAAACGTCGTAGAAACCATTAGGGAAGTTATGTTTTCTATGCTAAAATACGCGTCACAAGATCATTTCATAATCAATTGATTTTAAACAATTTTACTCTTCACAACAGACAATATAATTATGATTAATATTACTCCGACTATTGGATTTGTCAGCCTTGGCTGCCCTAAAAACCTTGTTGATTCAGAAAGAATACTCACTGAGCTGCGAACGCAAGGCTATCAAGTTGTTCCCAGCTATGATAATGCTGATCTGGTTATTGTTAACACTTGCGGTTTTATTGACAGCGCAGTACAAGAATCACTCGAAGCAATTGGTGAAGCATTGCACGAAAATGGTAAAGTGATTGTCACTGGCTGTTTGGGTGCTAAAGAAGATCAAATCCGTAAAATCCACCCGAAAGTACTGGAAATCTCAGGCCCTCATAGCTATGAAACGGTGCTAAATCACGTCAATAAATACGCACCTAAACCCACTTACGATCCCTATACGAGCTTAATCCCGGCACAAGGCGTTAAACTGACACCAAAGCATTATGCTTACTTAAAAATCTCAGAAGGCTGTGATCATCGCTGTACCTTCTGCATTATTCCATCACTGCGCGGTGATATGGTCAGCCGCCCTATTGGTAATGTGCTTGATGAAGCTAAACGTTTAGCCGAAAGTGGTGTGAAAGAGTTATTAGTGATTGCACAAGATACCTCAGCTTATGGTGCTGATCTGAAAAACCGTACTGGTTTTTGGAATGGCATGCCGGTAAAAACCGATATTCAAACCCTTTGCGAGCAGCTATCATCATTAGGAATATGGGTACGCTTACATTACATGTACCCTTACCCACACGTTGATAAATTAATTCCATTAATGGCTGAAGGTAAAATTTTACCTTACCTAGATGTGCCATTACAGCACGCAAGCCCGGCTATCTTAAAATCAATGAAACGTCCCGGCTCTATTGAAAGAACACTTGAACGCATTCATAAATGGCGCGAGATTTGCCCAGAAATCACCCTACGTTCAACCTTTATCGTCGGCTTTCCAGGTGAGACAGATGAAGATTTCGAGTTACTGCTTAACTTCTTAGCGGAAGCCAGACTTGATCGCGTAGGCTGCTTTACTTACAGTGCGATTGAAGGTGCTGCGGCTAATGATTTAGCCAACCAAGTACCGGAAGAAATCAAACAAGAACGTTTTCATCGATTTATGCAAGTACAACAACGTATTTCAACTGAAAAACTCGCGGGCAAAATTGGGAAAACATTATCAGTTATTATTGATGAAGTTGATGAAGAAGGAGCCATTGGTCGAAGTATGGCTGATGCACCAGAAATTGATGGCGTGGTTTATCTCAATGAAGAGTTTTCGGTCAAAGTCGGTGATATTGTCAATGTATTAATTGAACATTCAGACGAGTACGATCTTTGGGGTAGTTTAATAAACTGAGTAAACGATGAAACAGATTTATAGGAAAGAAGTTAAAATTATTATTAGCTTGGCAATACCGGTCATCATTGCACAACTGGCGCAAACAGGCATCACCTTTGTTGATACAATTATGGCAGGGCACTATAGTGCTGCTGCGTTATCAGGTGTTGCAATTGGCGCTTCCATCTGGTTGCCTACCATTTTATTTGGCCAAGGCCTATTATCTGTTCTCACCCCTATTATTGCCAATTTGAATGGTGCTGCTAAGCGCGACCAAATTGCTAACCACACTCGGCAAGGGTTAGTTATCGCTTCGGTTTTATCGCTATTTATCATGTTATTTTTATACCATTCAGATAAAATCATTGCGTTGCGTAGCACCGCTGAGAATCCGATTGATCCCGAAATGGTTTATGTGGCGGTGCACTTTTTACGGGCCATTATGTGGGGCGTTCCTGGCTTCTTATTTTATTTAGTCTATCGCTTTCAATGTGAAGGATTATCTAATACCAAGCCCGCCATGTTTATTATGTTTTTTGCCTTGCTTGCCAATATTCCCATTAACTATGTCTTAATTTATGGCAAGTTTGGGTTACCTGAATTTGGTGGGATTGGGTGTGGTATCACAGCGGCGATTATCTTCTGGTTAATGTTTATCCTCATTAAGTGCTTTACGCTATTTTCAGACAGTCAGCGCGATATTCGTAAAACGCCATTGACACAGTTAATTAATCAAACAATTATTAAGCGCATTACCTTACTCGGCATCCCACTCGCCTTAGCTTACTTTTTTGAAGTGAGCTTATTTGCGATCATTGCTTTAATGATAGCGCCACTTGGTAAAGAAGCGGTATCTGCCCATCAAATCACCTTCACACTCAGCAGCATGACATTTGCCATTCCGCTGTCATTAGGTGTGGCAACCAGTATTCGTGTTGGTTATTTACTCGGTAATAAAAAGCCTGCACAGGCTAAACAAACGGCTTATATTAGCCTTAGCATCGCGTTAATTTGTGCTTTAGTCATCGCCGTATTGCTGGTTGTATTTAGATCGTTCTTAATCTCATGGTTTACCGTTGATCCTGTAATTGTATCGATCTGTATGCAGCTCATTATCTTATTAGCGATTTATCAATTATCTGATTACTTACAAGTGACCGCCAGTAACGTGCTACGTGGCTATAAAGACACGCAAAGTATTTTATATATTACTTTAGTTTCATATTGGGTAATCGGTTTACCGTTAGGTTATGTGCTAGCCTTAACCAATTGGATAAGCGCACCAATGGGCCCTGCCGGTTTTTGGGTTGGGATCATCGCCGGTCTGTCATGTGCCGCAGTGCTATTGATATCTCGTATGGTCTATATCCAAAAACAACCGATAGTAAAAATTTTACAACAAGCTTCTCGATAATTGATAACAATAAGACATATCGCCATAAAAAAACCAAAAGTAGCCTATTTTATAACCAAAATAATTCAATAGTTGAAATTTTAGGCTCTTTTTATCTTTTTTTACTTGCGATAAACAGCGAAGATCGTTAATATTTGCGCCTGTAGTATCCATTAATTAATACGCCCGTAGCTCAGTTGGTTAGAGCATCACCTTGACATGGTGGGGGTCGGTGGTTCGAGTCCACTCGGGCGTACCATTCTAAAGCCTTTAACGGCAATGGTTCGTAGCGTTTTATTAAATTCATTATTTACTTAGATTAAATTCACACTAATTTAATATTAATTTATCTAATACTTAAGATTTCGCATCCTAGTCGTAAATCAGGTACTTGATCTACTACTAACAATAAAACTCTTCTTATTAATAATGAGATAACTAATATCTGTCATAAACACCTTGAGTTTAGGTATAACAAAGCCCCATTTAAGGGCTATGTATCACAAAAATTAAACTAAGTTTGCTTTATTAATTTAAATTACTTACCGTTATTTAAACAATTTGTTATTTTTGCAACTTCACTATCTAAAGAACCAATAACCTTTAATGGATCAGCACTAGACCATGCTCCAACATAAGAAAATCCGTTGTTAGTTCCAGCACCAGTATCTTTTGATGCTTGCTCTATCTGAGTAAATAAATATTGTGTGCTATTCTTTTGCGGAGAAACAGTAACAATATATCTAGCATATTGTAAACGAGGGATTATCCCACTTGAGTAATACTCAGCAACACCACTGCCTACAACTTTATCTTTAGATTCTGTAATTATTGAACTACCACCCTGAACAGTACTAGTATTAGTATTTTGGTAATAATGTCCTGAATATGCACCAAAATAACTTCCGGTATTATCATTCAATGTTACAGTTGCATTACTGATGTTACTAGCCAAACAGATTTTCACATTATCTACATTTGAACCTACATTCTTAGTAACTGTATATGTGTCAATAGCTTGCTGACCATATCCGACATCTTTAAGTGTTACGCCTTGCATTTCTGACAAACCTTTATCAACCGATGTATGAGCACATCCAGTTAAAATAACACTAATTAAACCTAATAAAAATATTTTTTCCATAGCTTATCCCTATACTAAATAATCGTTCAACATTATGCATTATTCAGATTAGCCGATCAACAAAATAACCTTGTTGCAATCTTATTGTGCTATGCAATTTAGACTATCGAGAAACCCTTTAGCGTATCGAACAAAATATTTTATACTCCATTTTAATTATCAGCATACTACGGATTAATGAGTAATATTGCTACGACTCTATTCATATCTTGATAATAATTCCTTTTTTACCCACATAGTAAAGTATGAACAAAGACAAAAGGCAGCTTTTCTTAACTGAAGAACAAGAACTTTAATCGATAATAAACTGTTTACAAATTATACAGATTAATGTATTTTTTATGCAAAACCGATAAATAAAGGAGAGTAACATGAGAAAATTGATGTTAGTGATTAGTGCCGTTTTAGCGATAACATTTATATCTACGCCGTCTTATGCCAACAATCCCGGCATCGCTGACAGTTATCTAAATACAGGGATTAGGCTGGTAGATTCGAGTTCAAACGTATTTTTTAATTTTTGCCATTATGAGTTATACAATAAAGACACTGGAACAATTATCTATTCTTACGTAACAACCTATACAAAATTCTTTTTCTCCAGCTGCCCTACGCATTAATGACTACAATTGCCCTAGCTTTCATGCGGGGCTCTTATCCCCCTAAGCAAAAAGCCCACTCATCACGTAGTAGGCTTTACTTAAAGATCAGTAAATAGCGATTACTTAACCAAGTCTAACATTCGCAATAACCGCACTTTATAATATTGTTGCATCGCAATGTTGAACTCAGTATCCGGGTCATTAGTGATACGTTGTTGCATCTCAACAAAAATATCGTCTTTGTTATAGCCTTTTACCGCCAATAAAAATGGGAAACCAAATTTATCTTTATATTGCTGATTCAGGAGCTGTAGACGACTGGCTTCTTCTTCAGTGCATTCATTAAGTCCTGATTTAGTTTGTTCCGATTGTGACGTTGCTGCAATGCCAGCCGCTCGCATACTTTTACACGCTAAATCAGGATGCCCGGTAATTAATTTGATTTGCGTTTGTTGATCTGTTGCTTTAATAACATTAAGGATCGCTTGTAGCATATCTTCAAATCCCATAAAAGGGCGTTTTTTACTTGATTCCTCAATAATCCATGTATTGTCATTAAATAATGGCCGAAATGTTTCAATATAAACCGTATCGGTCATGTTATTAATATCTTGAATACGATAAGGTGCAGATAAGTCTGCGTTAGCACTAAATACAGATGATGACAGCATAAAAAAGCCCAAATAAAGAGTCCTTAACTTCATTATATCTCCTTGATAACACCGTTTAAATTGATTCCCTCAAGCCAAACCAAGCTGTATTGATAATCAAAATGATAGTAAAATAACAAGATAATATAAATTTTTTGATACTAAGTATATTGTGTTATTTTGTTTTCTTGATACAGCTCACTTTTTTCACTCAGTTCAATCGGTTTTATTAAATCGCGTTTAAATTGCTGTAACGTATCGGCTGAAATTTCAATCCACTGCCTAACGCTGTTAATAAAAGCCATTTTTTCAACTCGTTCAAGATCGGTTAACAAGATCGTCTGTTCCGTCATCTTACCGCTATCAAGATAAAACTGCCGCATGGTTCCCGGTAGCAAACCTGACGTAATGGGCGGTGTAAACCACTGGTTATCGAACAATACCGCAATATTACCATTAACAAACTCGGTGATTTCACCCTTTTCATTATGCGAGATTGACTCGTGACCCGCTAACAAAATGGGAAAATGTGCCCGATTTGATGTTTTATGATATAAATAGGTATGATGACTGTGCACGGGTGTTGAGGCAAGTTCGATATGATTCAGCGGCATCGCGTGCGTAATCGCATCGATATCGATCGCAAGCTCGCCCTGCTTATTCAGCCGCACTCTCACCTTAAACTGACCATGATGATGGCTGTTAGCAAGTTCATTGAGCTGACTTCGCAGTGCCGAACTATTTAGTGGATACGAAAAATAGTCGGCAGAATCAGCCAACCTTGCTAAATGTGGTTCAAGTAATAAAAACTCACCACCATCAAGCAATAATGACTCCAAAATATAAGCGGGTAATGGCGTTTTAGCATTTAAAATGGCTGTTTTTTGTAACAGTTCATTATATTCACCCTGCTGCGTCGAATCCCAAGTAATACCGCCACCAACGCCATAACGCGCTAGGCCATTTTTTATCATTAATGTACGAATCGGAATATTAAACACCGCTTTTTGCCGCTGTGGTGCAATATAACCAATCGTACCGCAATATACTTCTCTTGGTGATATTTCACGTTCGGTAATCACTTTCATGGTACTTGCTTTAGGCGCACCGGTAATCGATCCGCAAGGAAATAAAGCTTGAAAAATGTGATACAAGCTAGTATCTGCTTTTAGCTGGCTTTCAATCGTTGAGGTTAATTGCCATACAGTTGGATACTTTTCAGCGGCAAAGAGTGAAGTAACTGTAACCGCTCCTGGCTTTGAGATACGGCTTAAATCATTGCGCAGCAGATCAACAATCATCATGTTTTCGGCCTGATTTTTTTCCGATAACAGCTCTTGTAACTGCAGTTTATCCTCCGCTATGGTTTTTCCCCTTGCTGCAGTTCCCTTCATCGGTTTAGTTTTAATATGATCATGATCTAATTCAAAAAATAATTCTGGCGATATCGACAGAACTTGCATATCCCCCCATTCAATATAAGCGCAGTAATTCGCCTGGTTATTGCTTTGCAAAAATCGGTAATAACGGTAAGGATCATTAACACATTGACCAGAAAACTGAATCGTATAGTTGGTTTGGTAGGTATTACCAACCTTAATCTGCTGCTTAATATGGTCAATAGCATCAGCATATTGTTGTCGCGTGATATTGCTGGTTAAGTCGATCGATTGAGGCGTAAAATTATCAAGTTCGTCTGTTACAGAGATATAATCATTAAATACCCCAAAAAGTAACAACGGTAATTGATTATCAGCCGGATCATGAGTTTGATTAAAATGGTTAAAGGCAGCGGAGCTCTCATAAGCAAGGTAACCTACTACGTAGTAACCTTGTTCAACATAAGCGTGCATTTTTGCTAAATAGGGCTCAATATCAGCCAGCTGATTCGTCATTAAAATATCGATTGGCTCATTAAATAGCATTGCTTGGCCTGCAAAATCAAGGCGAATTATCATAAATTAGCCGTCCTTGTTGATAAAATTGTCTATTAACTTGAGCCCCTGCTCGGTTTTTATCGCTTCAGGATGAAACTGTACCGATTCAACGGCACATTGCCGATGCCTTAGCCCCATAATTAATCCCGCCTTATTACGCGCGGTGACCATTAAAGGCGATTGATGCTGCCTGTGATATTCATCAACCATTAATGAGTGATAGCGCACGACTGAGAGCGGATTATTGATGCCACTAAATATCCCTTTACCATCATGATCAATCATATCGGTTTTACCATGCATTGGCATCGGCGCATGAATAATTTGATGACCATAATGCTGGGCGATAATTTGATGGCCTAAGCAGATACCCAAAATAGGATGACTGTCGGCAAAATTTGCAACAACATCAAGTGAAATCCCGGCATTATTAGGATTGCCTGGACCAGGTGAAAGAATGATTTTGCTGAAATGAAGCTGTTTAAGCTGCTCAATGGTGAGTTCATCATTCTTTATTATAATGGATTTTCCGCCAACCCGATAAATATAATCATAGATATTAAAAGTGAAGGAGTCATAATTGTCGATAAGCAGTATCATTATTGCGTTGCCAATGTCGATTTAAGATCAGGAATAAACGCGCATTATAACGATTTATTTAGCGCTTAGACTATTTTTTCAGGGCAAGTGGATAAATATTTTGCCACTTAGCGAATAAAACACAGCACCTACATCAGCTAAAAATCAAGTACAATACAGACCTAACGATAAAAAGGTGATTATTTATTCAATAAAACAAGAATTATAAAAATTTTCTTGTCATCATGACAAAATAACGCCATAATTAGCCTCGCTTATTTGGCGCGTTGGCAGAGTGGTTATGCAGCGGATTGCAAATCCGCGGACCTCGGTTCGATTCCGGGACGCGCCTCCATTAAATCCCTCAAAGAAATCAATTAGTTATATTTTATATCATCGAAAATAAATACTAAAACTGTGTTGAAATATTCAGTTAGAATATTATTGCCCCTTTTACTGCTTGTCGTATCATCTTGCACTCCCCTAATTCGCTAATTTAATATCAATTAAACTCATGTATCAGAATGTTAACCACCATATATGAACATTGATATGATCACAACCAACGATTTAACAACTATTTATATCAGATTTCAATACCATGCACATGACACCATTAAGGATGATTCTTATATCATAGCTGTTATTGAAAATGATCACATGGTTATGTATAAAGATGAAATAACGATAAAAACAGCCACATCTAAGCAGTTAGTTAAGGCTATATTAGATTAAGTTATTTATGTTTACTTACTCAAATCTGATCGCCTTAATGTTGATGATGTGTAAAGTGTTTTGCAAAAAATTAACACTGTATTACATTAAAAAAGCGCCCTAACAGCCTTTTCTGATAACTAAATTTGAGGAATAAATATGAAAAAATCAAAAAAAAACCGAATTGCTATATGTATTTGTGCGGTAACTTTTACAACTTTTTTAAATGCAATTAAAGTTTCTGCTGATACGAATGACGGCATCTATCATATTTCATCGGACTTGCAAAATGTTACCTTTGAGACAATAGAAGATAGTAATGGTATGTCTATCATGGTCGATCCAAATGTTAAAGTTACTAATGTTAACTTTTTATGTGGAGCTCATATTAATGGCGGTATTTCGATTAATAGCTTATACTCTAGCAGCTTTATTAGTGATGCGGGCACTTTAAACGGCAATACATTTATAAATGCTTTAGTAACTTTTCATGATGACACAAAGGGCTCTGATAATACTTTTAAAGATACAGAAATTGCTCAAGCTTACAACACTTCACTAGAAAATACTGTATTAATTAATTCATCTCTACATGCGCAACGTAATACTTCGATGATGGGTGAAACTTTTGTAACATCGAATAGTCAACTTGGACTTTCTGGAGTGACTCTTGAAAACCTTACTGTTGATTCGACATCATCCGTTTTTGCTTCTTTTTCGGGTGAGTCAGATATTAATATTTCTAAAATAGTTAATGATGGTTATTTTAACATATATGTTTCAAGGCCTGATTTAAGATCGCATATTATAAACATTGGTGATTACTCGGGTAGTGGCATTATACATATGTATATCAATTTAGCAGATAACCAAGCTGCTGATTTGACAATCAATCAAACTGCTGCTGGTGTTAAAAACTTAGTTAATATTAAAAATGATGGATCGAAAGATGCTAATGAAAATAGTCGAGTTAACCTAATTAAAGTTAATTCGAAGGATCTATTTTTTCGTTAGATACTAATGCTGTAGAATCCGGTGGATATGAATTTAAACTGTTTAAAAAAGCTAATGGTGAGGGGGACCTTTACTACCTAGCAACTAAAGCGGACAAGGATGATGCGACAAACCCAACTTTACCTGAGGATAAACCCACCATCACAACCACGGCTGATGCAGCAGGCAATGCATTGCTATCGAGTTATTTAATTAACTTTTCAGAGATTCAATCATTAAGCGACAGATTACGCAATGCTAATGAAGACAACACTGGAGCATGGGGTAAAATTTACGCAGGTAAGTTTGATAGTTTTGGCTCGGACAGTCTTAATGGTTTCGATCTTAATTATTCAGCAATTCAACTGGGTGTTGATAAGCAGTTTGCACTAACAGAACACGCAAATATTGTACATGGCTTTAGCGCACAATATACCGACGGCAGTATCGATTATTCACGCGGCGGTGACGGTAACATTAAATCCTACTCGTTTGCATATTATCTGTCATTCTTCAACGCAGATAACTTTTATAACGATGCTATTTTTAAGTTCTCACGCATGAAGTCTAATTTCTATGTTCAAGATACTGCGGGAATGAGCGTTAGCGGCGATGCGATGATGAATGTCTATAGCTTCAGCAATGAGCTAGGTAAAAAGATTTACTTTAACCAAGATAAAACAGGATTCAATATCAATCCATTTGGCCAAGTAATTTTATCTAAGTTTAGCAGCAGTAATTATTCGGCATCAAATGGCTTGAACGTTCATTTAGATTCAAGGCAATCAGTTATCGGTAAAATCGGCTCATATTTTAGTTATGATGTAGATAGCAATAGTAAACTTTATGCCAAAGCGGCATATGTTAAAGAGTTCAACAAAGGTACTCAGTTTTACTTAAACGCTAGTGATGAATCATTAACAATGAATGGGCATTGGATGGAGTACCAAGTCGGCACTAAATTCAATATCACAGATAACCAAGAGATTAATTTGAGCGGCACATTTTTAGCCGGCGACAAGTTCAATCAAAAACAGTTGTCTTTAAGTTATAGATACAGCTTTTAAAATCAAGCCCTTCGGGGCTTGTTCCCCTCGTAAAATATTAATAATTTATCTATTAGTTAATTAGGACTACTGGAGCAAGCAGATGGTATCTAAAATCCGCGCAACATGCGGCAAAACATTCTATCGTACTAAAAAAATGAGCACACACCGCTACTGAAGATAAAAACGTGTTGTTTACGTAGTTCATTAATGGTTTGGCGTTAACCATCAGCTAGGTAATGAGTAACATTGCAAATAACCGATTGTTTAGTGAGATTATCCACGCAATTTTTAAGATTGGGTTTGATATTGAAGCATCCAATCTGCTTTTATCAACGAGTCCTTTATAACGATAAAAACATATCTCTTGAAACTCCTATCACTTTACAGGCTTTAAATACGTTTAAAGTTCTTCTACTAAATTTATCCGCTTACTTTCTATTTTATGATTTGATTGTTTGTATAAAGCGTACGCGTTACCTCTTGTTGTTTTGATTGTAGATTTGACACCTAATATCAAAACCGCGGACGCTCACTTCTACAAGCACCGTGTCAGATTAGAGCGGAACTAATACACATAATTCATACAGTTTTATATCTTGCAGCAAGATTTAAGATAACTATCACGTGAATATTACTTTTGAGCAACAACTAGCTGCAATCATTTATTTAGAGAATGGCATAATTTTTAAAAAATATGAACATACAGTGCGGTTAGTGTTATCAAATAAGATAAATTATTGCCATAAAAAAAGCCTGACTGTTTATGGTCAGGCTATAAATCACTTGTGTAATCTATTTGATTTTTGAAACGTTTTTATTTTTACGTTTGACAAGAAAATAGTATTTTTTCAAATTATACGACCACAACATCATTTGCGGCTGGACCCTTAGGGCCACTTCCAACAATAAATTGAACTTTTTGTCCTTCGTATAATGTTTTAAAACCATCACCAATTAATGATGAAAAGTGAACAAATAAATCTTTGCTACCATCATCAGGCGTAATAAAACCAAAACCTTTACTTTCGTTAAACCATTTAACTAAACCTGTTTTATTTGACATCTAAATATATCCTTTTATAAATTAACCTCAGTCTCTTGACTGTAATTGGCAAAATTTCTTCGCTAGACATGCACATGATTAATATAAAGAAAATAGAAGAAAACAAAAAAGGATTATTTTGACTAAAAACTAGGTATTTAAAATGCTTCATTAACACTGAACTTCTGCTACACCCATTAACTCATGTAATGAATTATATAGCAAGCTTTATTTATCTCATTTCATAAAATATAACCATCAACATCAAAAATCATACGAAACGCAATAAAACTAAAATCGAAATAATAAGTGTATGTTTGGCTGATTATTCCTGTTTGCAATACCGTATAAATCGTGCTTTTTCTTATCTAATATACTGTTGTTTATCACTTTATAGCATGGAGTGATAAATTAAAATCAAACAATAAGCATAATCTTACTTTAAAGATGAACTCTATCTTTTATTTAAATCTGCACGTTTGTAGGGAGAACAACTTCAAATCATTTTGGCCATATTCTCATCATTGAGCTGATCACCGTTTTTATCGCTATTAATACACATAGAATCCTTTAATCGATCACACTCTAATCAGCTAATTCTATCCTTCAACCTGCTTTTTAACGCATTTATTGATTCTATTACTCATAAAAAGGAACTAACAATGAACATACTCTCACTGTTTGATGGTATTAGCTGTGGTCGCATTGCATTAGATAGAGCAAACATCAAAATAAATAAATACTATGCCAGTGAAATCAATAAATACGCCATCAAAGTGAGTCAAAATAATTATTCGGATATTATCAGACTTGGTGATATCAATAATTGGCACACTTGGGATATTGATTGGTTGAGTATTGATTTGATTCTTGCTGGTTCACCTTGTCAAGGTTTTTCATTTACGGGTAAACAATTGGCATTTAATGATAGCCAGTCAGCACTTTTTTTTCAATTTGCCAAAATTCTTAAGCATGTAAAATCACTCAATCCAAATATCAAATTTTTGCTTGAAAATGTTCGCATGAGAAAAGAATTTGAGAATATCATTACTTTTGTGGTCGGTGTTAAACCAATAACAATGAATAGTAGTTTAGTCTCGGCACAAAATAGAGTACGTCTTTATTGGGTTAACTGGAGGTTTAGCTATCCCAAAAATAAACAGCGCTACTTAAAAGACATTATAGAAACCGAGTTAAGCCAATATCATAATATCAAATATGGCACATACGATCAGATAACAATCAAGTGCAAAACACCGCTATCTCAAACAAATGTAAGTGATAGAATGATGAAGATTCTTACGCAATCCTCATCATCTAGCATTAAGTTAGATAACAAGCAGAATATGGGGATTAACGTTATTGGTATCGCTAATGATACAAACAACAGAACTCAATACAAAAGGGTTTATTCAACCACCGGCAAGTCACCAACTATCACCACCGCATCAGGGGGAGGACACTGCCCCAAAATTGCTATCAATCACCACGACTATCGTGATATGTTAGCGATCGAAGCGGAACGTTGCCAAACATTGCCGGACAATTATACGCAAAGTATCAGCACAACCCAGCGTTTTAATGTGATTGGTAATGGTTGGACTGTTGATATTATTGCTCATATTTTATCTGGTTTAAATGAGCTAAATGATACCTAAATTGAATGCCTATAATGCCATAACCAATTGGTACTAATAGCACTAATTTAATCCCCATTTTGGCTTAACAAGTCTGTTTATAACTGATATTTTATCAATTAATTCATATCGTTGAATAACTGGTTAAATTGTACTCCCCGTTTAATTAACATTCAAAATTTTATTCTGTTTAATTGCAATGAAATTCTAATATAAACCAACAAAAAAGCTCACCAAAGTGAGCTTGATTTGCTATTACATTACGTTATGTAAGCAGTGAATGATGGTGAGCAAAAATGATAATTACTTAATTGTCAATTTTGGACTTGAATTATGCTTTTCTGCTCGTTTACGAATAAAAAAGTAATGTTTTTTCATGATGAAAATCCTCCATGCTATTGGCTATAATGCCCTATTACTATCGCAAGTGAATTTAACTTTGTTTCAATAAATTTGATATTATAAAATATTACTAGCACGCTGATTAAACACGCTTTCTAATTATTATTAGTTATTCTTCACGATAGTTACCGTAACTACAATTATCTACATGCTATTTTAAACAGTAAAAAGATAGATTAAAGACGAAGCGGAAAAACGGTGAGGATACTTAGGCTAAAGACTATACTTACAAATACTATTATTATGAATATGGTAATTCAAAATGATGCAGCGTGATGCAGTTCTTTTATTAACGCATAAATATTGATATAAAGCAAGTTTTAATTGAAACAATACCCCCTTTCAATTATCTTAACCGATAATAGACAATTAGCTTATTTATGAAAATAAATTTAACATTTACCATACATTATAACTGTATTCTTTAATACTCTATTACCATTCCTTAACAGACATAATTGCAAAAAAAACCGATAATACAACCTCAATGATTGCTTTAACTGATTCATTGATTCCTATTCCTTATTTTTTTGGCGAACTATCTCCTAGTTCGCTTTTTTTTCAAATTTATTCACGAGTGGCCATCATAAATTTTAAAAAAAGCTCTATTCCTTTCGTATTGCTCTTATTGCGATGAGTGATAATATAAAATGTCCGTTTTAATTTGGGTAATGATGTTTCTATTAAAGTAATCTTGTTTTGTAGTATTAAATCCTCAACCACATAACGCGATAAACAACTGATCCCTAAACCGGCTGCCACTGAGTACTTTATTGCCTCAGAATTACCCAGTTCCATGCGCAAGTTAAATTCCCCTATATAGCTTTTGAGAAATAACTCGACAACCGCTCGTGTTCCACTGCCCTTTTCCCGCAATATCCACGGTGTCTTAGCTAATTGTGTCTTGGTTAAATTGAAAGATTTACTATCATAATGACCAAAAATTACCAACTCATCTTCTTGCCATGGCCTAACAACAATATCGGGATGGCAGCATTCGCCTTCAACAATGCCAATATCAATATTAAAATTGAGTATAGCGGCAATAACTGCTGCACTATTTCCCACCATCATATCTAATTTTGCAGAGGGATGCTGCGCATAAAATTTTGCTAATTGCTCTGGCATCACATAATTAGCAATCGTGGTACTTGCACCTATTTTGATTACGATAGGATTCAGTAAAAATACATGTTCAATACGTTGAGCTGATTCAAGCATATTGAGCGCTAACGGCAACAATAATCCTCCATTCTCATTAAGAATTAGTTGCCGACCATTTCGATCAAACAATTGTGTATTTAAGGCGTTTTCAAGCTTCAATAGAGCCTGACTTGCTGCTGATTGCGTCATATTAAGCGCATCAGCTGCGGCCTGTACTGTTTTATATTTAACAATACAATAAAATACATTCAACGCCTTCAAGGTAATTTTCATCGGAGTGTGCCCATTAATCATTAATTAAATTAATATAGCAGGTAAATTAAATTAATTTTATTTATTAAAATAATTTAGTTATAGTGCTTTTATTTTTTAATGGATTTTGAGGTATGAACGTTTTAACAAAATACTTTCCTGGGTTTGTTTTATCACTTAGTATCGCAATCGGTGCGACCTATATTGCCACTTTCAGTTATATACAAACTATTGGTCTTTCAGCCATTGTGTTGGCTATTATCATCGGTTTAATCATCGGTAATACAGTTTATCCGCAGCTCAGTCGAGCTTGTCAGGCAGGTGTTGATTTATGTAAAGGTAAAATCCTACGGATAGCAATTGTTTTATTTGGTATTAAACTGACCTTTCAAGATATCGCTTTAATTGGTTATCAAGGTGTACTGATTGATATTTTGATGGTGAGCTTGACCTTTTTGCTTACTGTCATAATCGGTATTAAACTCTTTCACATCGATCAAGATAGTGCCATTTTAATCGGTAGTGGCTGCTCTATTTGTGGCGCAGCGGCGGTAATTGCAACTGAGTCCACTATCAATACCACGGCCGAAAAAGTCACCATAGCGGTTGCCGTCGTTGTGGTATTTGGTACACTGAGCATGTTTATTTACCCAATAATCTATGCTTACCTTGTTCAGATTTGGCCTGTGTCACAAAGCCAGTTTGGTATCTACATTGGTTCAACCATTCATGAAGTCGCACAAGTTGTTGGCGCGGGAGATGCTATCGGTAAAGCAGCCGTTAATACAGCCGTCATTAGTAAAATGATTCGGGTACTACTGCTTGCACCTTTCTTATTAATATTATCGACCTACTTGCGCCATAAACAACAGGGTAATCAACAAAAAAGTAAACTGATTATTCCTTGGTTTGCGGTTGGATTTTTAATTATGGCCTGTATTAACTCACTTGGTTTTTTACCTGCAGAGTTAGTTAATATCATTATTGTCATTGATAATGTGCTATTAACAATGGCAATGGCTGCGCTTGGCTTAACTAGTCACTATTCAGCTTTTAAGAAAGCCGGCATTAAACCCTTATTATTAGGTTTAGTGATCTTTATTTGGTTAATTATCGGTGGTGCTACGATTAATCTACTGGTGACATATGTCTTGTCATGATAATAAAAGGGAATCATTTCCCTTTATAATTCAGACATATATGTATGGCTATACCGGTATTAGTATAGCCATTATTCGTTAACCAATGGATAACCCGCCTCTTTCCACCCGCGATAGCCGCCGGCCATAGAAAGCACATTGCTATAGCCCATTTTTTGTAAACTTTCAGCAGCAAGGACAGAGCGATATCCGCCACCACAATACAAAATCATCGTCGTTTGTTTGTTAGGTACCAGCGTTTCAATATCACGTTCAATCACACCTCTTCCCAGATGTTTAGCATAAGGTAAATGATTGTTTAGCCATTCGTTATCCTCTCTCACATCAATAAAAAGCGGTAATTGCTGGCTATCCATCAGGTGTTTAACCTCGTCAATAGTGATTTCTTTGACGTGTTTTTGAGCGGTCGAACAAAGCTGTTCAAAAGCGGGATTATGCTGCATGGCTGGGCTCCTTATTACGGTAGGCAAAATAAAATAGACACGCTAAATAATAGCACACACAATAAGAGATTGGAGAGTCTAAAAAATAATTTGCTGCGTTGATAAAAAAGATAACACAATAATGATAAAAAAAACTTGAAGTCAACAGCAAAGATGGTGATAATTCAGCGCAATTTCCCTAATAGGAAAAACAGTTCATTTACAATTCCAATTGTAACATGATGCAATATTGAACCAGTAAATTGTATTACACAATATGCTAAAAACGAATTAACTTACCGTTAATTCACTGACCTGACATCAGAGGCATGACTAAAATGACAACTCTTTATGCAAAACCTGAGCTGCTCTCTCCGGCTGGCTCGTTAAAAAACATGCGCTACGCATTTGCCTATGGCGCAGATGCAGTATACGCAGGACAACCTCGATATAGTTTACGCGTGCGTAACAACGAATTTAATCATGAAAATTTAGCTATCGGCATTAATGAAGCCCACGCGCAAGGTAAAAAATTCTATGTCGTTGTGAATATTGCCCCACATAATTCCAAGCTTAAAACCTTCATTCGTGATTTAAAACCGGTTGTCGATATGAAACCTGACGCATTTATCATGTCTGATCCCGGACTTATTATGCTGGTTCGAGAACATTTTCCTGAGATGGAAATTCACCTGTCCGTGCAATCTAATGCCGTTAACTGGGCAACAGTCAAATTTTGGCACAAAATGGGCCTAACTCGCGCTGTACTATCACGCGAACTGTCCATCGATGAAATTGCTGAAATCCGTGAAAATGTGCCAGAAATGGAACTAGAAGTGTTTATTCACGGCGCATTGTGTATGGCCTATTCTGGGCGCTGTTTACTATCTGGTTACATCAATAAACGCGATCCGAATCAAGGGACTTGTACCAATGCCTGCCGCTGGGAATATAAAGTTGCTGAAGGCAAAGAAGATGACGTCGGCCAAATCGTACATAAGCAGCAGCCAATTCCATTTAAACAAATTGAGCCGGTTACAAGCCTAAGCTCCCCAACTAATAAAGTCTTTATGCTAGAAGAGTCAGGTAGACCGGGTGAATACATGCAAGCTTTTGAAGATGAGCATGGCACTTATATTATGAACTCAAAAGATTTAAGAGCGGTTGAGTTAGTCGACGATCTGACCAAAATCGGAGTCCATTCACTGAAAATCGAAGGCCGAACCAAATCGTTTTATTATTGTGCCCGCACAGCCCAAGTGTATCGCCGTGCTATTGATGCCGCAGCAGAAGGTAAGCCGTTTGATCCAACGCTATTAATGGAGCTCGAATCGTTAGCAAATCGTGGCTATACCGAAGGATTCTTACGTCGTCATAATCATGAAGATATGCAAAATTATGTCCATAGCCACTCAGTCTCTGAGCGCCAACAATTTGTCGGCGAATTCAGTGGAAAACGTTTAAATGGCCTTGCAGAAGTCATTGTTAAAAACCGTTTTTCGGTCGGTGATAGCGTTGAACTGATGACGCCAAATGGTAATATCAATTTTATCATTGATCGCATGCAAAATAAGAAAGGTCAAGAGGTCACAGCAGGCCTAGGTGATGGTCATATCGTTTATCTCCCTATTCCAGATGAAATCCCGCTTGAATTCGCCTTACTTATGCGTAATTTTCCTAATGGGGCAACGACGGATAATCCGCTGAGCAAATAACATAAAAAAGGCGACAATTGTCGCCTTTCGTTTTTTAGTTCCGTTAATGCTAAGCGCGAATTAGATCATCGCCATAACCGATCCATTTATACGTTGTAAGCGCTTCTAACCCCATTGGTCCTCTGGCATGTAATTTTTGCGTACTGACTGCCACTTCAGCACCGAGCCCAAATTGCCCACCATCAGTAAAGCGCGTTGAGGCATTAACATAGACAGCGGCCGAATCAACCAAATTAACAAACCGCTCGGCACAGGGTAATGAGCGCGTTAAAATCGCATCAGAATGCGCACTACCGTATTCACGAATATGTTTAACAGCCATATCGAGTGAGTCCACAATTACGATATTTAAATCTTTTGATAACCACTCATTACGCAGCTCTTCATCCGTCACAGGCAACACATTAGCAACGCCGGACTTTAAGATCGCAAATGCGCTTTCATCAGCATGCAGTATGACGCCATTATCAGCCATAATTTGGCTGAGTTTTGGTAAAAATTTATCCGCAATTTCAGTGTGTACCAGTAAGGTCTCTAGTGTATTACAAGTACTTGGGCGCTGAGTTTTAGCATTAATAATCAGCGGTAAAGCTTTATCAAAATCCATACTCTCATCTGCAAACATATGACAAACACCAATTCCACCAGTGATAACTGGAATGGTTGAGTGTTCTCGGCATAATTTATGTAAGGCAGCTCCACCACGTGGAATAATCATATCAACATACTGGTCGAGTTTTAATAATTGATTGATATACTGACGATCTGGGTGATTAATCGATTGCACCGCCGCCGCCGGTAAATTTGACTGACTGAGTGCTTGTTGAATAACAGTAACCATTGCACGATTAGTATGAACGGTCTCTTTACCACCACGTAAAATTACCGCATTGCTGGTTTTTAAACACAATGCCGCAATATCAATGGTGACATTAGGACGTGCTTCATAAATCACCCCAATCACCCCGAGCGGCACTCTGTGACGTTGTAACTTTAATCCGCTATCAAGGGTGCTCCCATCAATCACTTGTCCAATCGGATCAGTCAAAGTCACCACCTTTCTCACATCATTGGCTATTGAGGCTAAGCGAGCTGTTGTTAACAATAAGCGATCCAAAATCGCCTCACTGGTACCATTAGCTTTCGCAGCTTGCATATCTAATTCATTGGCGGCTAAAATGCGCTCTGCTTGCTGCTCAAGTAATTCAGCGATGCAATTTAAGGCCGCATTTTTTTGTGATGTCGAGCATTGTGAGAGCTCAAATGAGGCGTGTTTAGCCGCTTTACCTATTTCGATTAACATGCCATTCTCCTACTTAACTATCATATCATCACGATGCACAGCGACTGATCCATACTCATAACCGATGAGCTTGCTGATCTCTTGTGAATGATGCCCAGCTATCTGCCGCAGTGCATCACTGTTATAACGCGATACGCCACGCGCAATGCTAATCCCTTCTTTATTACAAATATCAATCACTTCACCGCGTGAAAAGTTATGTTCAACTTTGATAATACCTGTTGGTAATATAGAGCGACCTTGATTTAAAATTGCATTTACCGCGCCATCATCAAGCGTGATACTCCCAGCTGGCGGTGCACCAAACAACCAATATTTACGGTGTTCAAGTGGCGTTTTATTAACTAAAAAGCGTGTACCTACTGCAATATTACCCGCAATATCAATGATCACATTCGCTCTGCTTCCAGCCGCTATAATCACTTCAATTCCCGCTTTACCGGCAATTTCAGCCGCTTGTAATTTAGTGCCCATTCCTCCCGTTCCAAGCCCCGATACGCTATCGCCGGCAATCGCTTTTAATGCGTTATCAATCGTTTCAATTTCCGTAATGAGCTGCGCATTAGGATCTTTGCGAGGATCAGCGGTAAAGAGCCCTTCTTGATCGGTTAAGAGAATCAATTTATCTGCTTGTGCAAGAATCGCCGCTAACGCCGACAAATTATCATTATCACCGACTTTGATTTCAGCTGTCGCCACCGCATCATTTTCATTAATGACTGGCACAATGTGATTATCAAGCATGGCTTTGAGCGCATCTTGAGCATTAAGAAACCGCTCTCGATCCTCTAAGTCAGCTCGAGTTAATAGCATTTGCCCAATAAAAATATTATAAATTGAAAACAACTGTTCCCATAGTTGAATCAATTTGCCTTGCCCAACAGACGCTAATAACTGCTTTGAAGCAATCGTTTTAGGCAAATCAGGATAATTAAGCTGCTCACGACCTGCCGCAATCGCACCCGAAGTGACAATGACAATTTTATGCCCTTGTTGATGTAGTAAATGGCATTGCCTCACCAACTCAACAATTTTAGAGCGATCTAATTTTTTTGAACCACCAGTTAAAACACTGGTACCCAGTTTTATAACAATAGTTTGTCGCTTCATTTTGAACCATTACTTTGTGCTAAAAGTTATTTAATCAATGCGTTAATCCATTGGGTCGATTGTTCTGCTGCCTGCTGCAAGCCTTGTTTAAAAGCTAGCGCTTTGATATGAATCAATGATACTTTTTGCGCTGAGGTGAGTAATTTAGCCTCTTCTAACGAACTCAGCATATCGCCTTCATAAGCAATATTGAGCATCGGCACGCGACAAGGTTTGGTTAACAAACGCTGCTCTTTGAGTGAAAAAAACTGTAATTCAGCCATCAACTGCTGATCCGAAACCGTATTCAACCCTAAACGACTGGCAATGATATCGCGATAAATAGGCGATAATTGAGCCTGCATTTGGCGATCGATAAACAGCTGATGCACAATGGGTGCAATATTAATGACGCCTTTAATTTTATGTGGCATTAAATAAGCTAAACGTGTAGCCGTATTTGCCCCAAAGCGATAACCAAATAAAATCACCTTATCAGGATCAATTAATGGCACTGACTTGATTTGCTCAAGTATCGATTGATGAATAACACTGGTGTTTTGCGACAAATTAAATTGCTTACTGTGACCAATTGATGGTGTATCGACAGTCAACAATCCAACGCCTAAAGGTGCTAAATAGCGAGAGAAATAGTGATAAAAATCAATTTGTAAATGACTTAATCCCGCACATAAAAAAACAACCGGACAAACTCTCGCCGCTTCATTTTTTTTGGATGGTGTGTGCAAAATTGCTTTTACATTTTTATTCTCAACCTTAAAATCCAGTTCTTTGATCTGATATGGTGACGCATTCATCGCTTCATGATAATAACGGTTGGCAAATATTTGTGCTTGATTAGCCAAGTCATCATTACGGAAATAGGGATAACCGGCCAAACTTGCTAAGGCACTGGCGGTTAACCAAGCTTGACAATTCGATTCATTACACTCAGTAGATTGATTTTTTTCAGCTTCTTGCTGCCATTGTACCGCTTCAGCTAAAAACTCATAAATCCAGTTACCTGATTGATAACCGATGACCGAATCCAACCAATTATCATTGCTGCGTTTACGTGTGGAAACGGCAATGCGGGATAACACATCGCCCACTTCTAATAACGGTAAACCATGCCAATGCCAAGACATTCGATTAATAACACGGTACCAATTAGAACGTGCTTCACCATCAAGTACAGAAGGTGTAAATGTGCTATTTGAATCAGGCCGTGCAATTAATGCCGATGTTTCTGGATAATTAAACTGCGGAGTAAATAATTTCTCTGATCGATTTTCATGTTCAGTCATACATCATCTCCTCCCCAACATAATGAATAAATAGAATAGTGCAATACCAGGCTATTTTACGTTATTCTTTGTCACTTAATGGTTTAACAAAAGCAATACCGGTATCCCACGGTTGCTCTATCCAAGTATCTTGAGGAATGTCGATGACGTAATCATCAACAAGTGGTTTTCCAGCGGGTTTAGCAAAAATCGTTACAAATCTTGCTTTCGGGTACATATCACGGATTGTGTGGGCGGTGCCACCGGTATCAACCAAATCATCAATGACAATAAACCCTTCACCGTCGCCTTCTGCGCGTTTTAAGACGAGTTTTTCACGTTGATGATCATGGTCATAGCTTGAAATACAAACGGTATCGACGTAACGAATGCTAAGTTCTCTTGCTAAAATTGCCGCTGGCACAAGTCCACCGCGACTGACTGCAATAATCCCTTTCCATTGACTTGCAGGTAATAATCGAGCTGATAACTCTCGACCATACATCTGCAATAAATCCCATGTTACGGTATATTTTTTCTTTTCAGCAATTTTTTCAGCTTTAATCTGTTTTTTTGCTTGAATCTCTTCTTGCAATAATTCTTGTTGTGTTGACATAAAAACCTACAATTTTAAATAGAAAAATAGATAAAATACCGCGCTCAACAAATTGCGATATCAATCTATCCAAAATGAATGTAAAATTGCACCTAATTATAGAGTGAGTAGTAAATAAAAACTACTAATTATTAATAGAATCTTGAGGTTTATTATGCTTTCATCATTAACGCCTAAATCACTTTGGACTATTTTTGAGCAGATTTGTCAAATTCCCCACCCATCGCATCATGAAGAGATGATCAGCAAATATATCGTTGATTTTGCCGCTAAACATCAGATTGACTGTCAATTGGATAAAGTCGGCAATATTTTATTACGCAAAGCAGCGACGGCCGGAATGGAGCACTGCCCATCGATCGTACTACAAGCCCATATGGATATGGTTCCGCAAAAAAATGAGGAAACACAACATGATTTCCTTATCGATCCGATCAAACCTTATATTGATGGCGAATGGGTCAAAGCACAGGGAACAACATTAGGCGCAGATAATGGTATTGGGCTAGCCTCAGCGTTAGCTGTGCTGAGTGACCCAGCCGTTGAACACGGGCCAATTGAAGTGTTAGTTACCGCTTCAGAAGAAACGGGCATGGTTGGCGCGTTTGGTCTGCAACCAAACTGGCTAAATAGCCGTTTTTTAATTAATACTGACTCGGAAGAAGAAGGCGAAATTTTTACTGGTTGCGCCGGTGGTATCGATTTTAAATCAACCTTTGCGATTACTTATGCCATTATTCCTGATGTGCACGATACCTTTTTACGTCTTTCATTAAAAGGTCTGAAAGGTGGTCATTCTGGTTGTGATATTCATTTAGGTCGTGGAAATGCGATTAAATTATTAATCCGTTTCTTAGCGCAATATGCACAAGATATCCCATTTAGACTAGCTGATTTTCGTGGTGGTTCTCTACGTAATGCTATTCCTCGTGAGGCCTTTGCTGAAATTACCTTAAATCAAAAAGATTTACCTCGCTTAGCGGCACTTATTGGTGAGTTCCAACAAATTTTGCAACACGAATTTAAACATGTTGAACCAAACGTTACCTTTAGCTATACCCATTTAGAAAAAGATAATGTGAAACGCGTCATTACCGCCGAACAGCAACAAAAAATTCTTAATTGGCTCAATAGTGCACCAAATGGCGTGGTAAGAATGAGTAATGAAATCAAAGGCATCGTTGAAACGTCATTAAATTTAGGTATTGTAGAAATTAAAGACAATCAAATCGCCGCTTACTTCTTAATTCGTTCTCAGGTTGATTCAGCTAAAGATGCTGTCGCTTCAACTTTGATCTCACACAGTGAGCTGATCAATGCAAATTATGAAATCAATGGCGGATATTCTGGCTGGACACCAAATTTAGACTCAAAATTGCTCAAACTAGCCGAAAGTAATTATCATAATATTTTTGCTAAAAAAGCCAAAATTATGGTCATTCACGCTGGGCTTGAGTGTGGCCTTTTCACTAAACATTATCCACAAATGGACATGATATCTATCGGGCCAACTATCGTTTCCCCACATTCGCCAGATGAAAGAGTAAATATCGAATCGGTGACAAAATATTGGCAACTACTTGTATCAATCCTTCGATCGGCTGACAACCTGAAATAAAGTTAATTACAATTAAATTAAAGGGCATTTTAGCCCTTTTTTAACGTTTAACCAATCAGACTTCACAAAAGCTATTTATCTGACTTGACTTGTAGGCAAAAGAAAAATGAGATAATAAGCATCACTAATGCAATCGAATAAATAACGTGATGTCCATACCAATCGGATATAATTCCCTGCATCAGGCCGCCAATAATAACGCTACATGTAACGCCATTATTAAATAATGTTGAGGCCACACCAATTCGAGTGGGCAGTAAATCTTGAAAATAGATAATACCAATATTTGCGACGATACCAATAAATAGCGCATTTAAAATTTGCAATGCTAACAAAGCGAACTCATGTGTAAATAAAAGTAACCCAATATAAAACAGCGCACCACATACAATAGCCGCTAGCATTAAATTACGTTTACCCACATAAGGTACCAAATAGCCAGCAATTAACATGACGGGAATTTCAATTCCTGCCGCCATTCCCATCAAAAATCCGGGCAAAGATGTCGATAAATGCAGCACACTATCAATATATAATGGCATATCGATTAAATACATCATATTTGCCGTCCACATAAATACGGTTGCTAAAAACAAGAAAACAACACTTTTATTTTTAATCAATGGTATATCAGGATTAACGTCTAAAGATGCAATATCTAATGCATTAACCGGATTACGATCAACAATGGGTAAAAAAGACACAATCACTAACATTGCCACCAAATACATCACCACAGCACATAAATACATAGTGGTAAAACCATAATTTACTGCTAATGCGAATGATAATGGCGGGCCAATGACCCAAGCTAATGACAACTGAGCGCGAATGAGCGAGTTAAATGTCACCACATTACGCCCGGTTTTTACTGCATATTCTCTGGCTAATGCAAATATTTGTGGCATTGCAGCTGAAGCAAGAGAAGCAAAGCAAAGGCTGGCCATTATCAAAACAAAATAGTGACGAGTGAATGCAAAAGTGAGGCTATTGGCCATTCCCATTAGACAGCAAAATATGACAATGTCGCGTCGTTTGCTTTTTTTATCTGAATATTTTGCTACCCAAAAACTACCGATAATACTTGCCATCGCATTAATCGAATAAAATAGTCCCACATAAACAGGACCAACATTAATCTCATACGATAAGAATCGGCTCAATGTTGGCGCTTGCAATGCTCCGGCAATACCAATAATAAACGTGCTGATTAAAAATGCAGCAAAAATAACCAATTTTTTTTGACTAAAAAGCATAGCAACCTAATCCTCAAGTTGAATGATTGTTTATAATTGTGTCACATTTATCAATAAACGATATAATCTTATTTATCTTTATTACTTATAGGTCCTAATCATGATGAAACTTGAAATCTGCTGTTATAGTATTGAAGATATTAAAACTGCTTTGCACCATGGCGTCGATCGCATCGAATTTTGCGCGGGCCGAAGTGATGGTGGCTTAACCCCCAGCTATGGTGATTTGTTGCAATTATCACAACTTAACTTACCCATTGCAATTCATCCTATTGTCAGGCCAAGAGGTGGTGATTTTCATTATAATCAAACTGAAATTAACACCATAATAAATGATATTAAATTAATTCGTGAGCTTAATTTTGCTGGTGTCGTTTTTGGTGCATTAACCCCAAATGGTCATCTTGACCTGAAAACACTTGCTAAATCTATTTGTGCCGCAGATGGTTTATCCATGACTTTCCACCGAGCCTTCGATGTATGTAAAGACCCTTTTACCACGTTAGATCTACTTGATGATCTTGGTTTTGATCGACTACTAACTTCTGGCCAGCAATCAATAGCGATTAATGGTTTGGATTTAATTCAACGTTTAAACGAACGCAGTAAAACCATTACCGTTATGCCAGGTAGTGGTGTTAAATCACATAATCTTAAGCAATTTATTATCAGTGGACTGACTGAATTTCATTCTTCAGCCACTAAAACGATTCCCTCACCCATGCAATACCTAAATCCTGATGTCTGCATGAGCCATTGTCAAAATGATGAATCGATAAGGTACACTCTTGATATTGATGAGATCAACAAAATGAAAATGATTATGGCTAATAACGGCGGTTAATTCCTCATATCTTATCTGCTTTTTTATGATAACGCCATTGGCCTGAAATAAATCACATGCATTGTCGCCTCATCAATCATATTAAGGGCGATTAAATTGCTAATTGCGTCAAAGGCAATAAAATCGCACCCATTTTAATTGGGTCGTTTGTCTAGAATATCTAAACCTTTTCATATCGTTAAGGATGAGTAAAATGACATAAATAACAGCATAACGATGGTCCGATTTTCTATTTTTTTAGTAAAAATCAGAGCTAAATCACACAATTTTATATTTATACTATGCAGATTAATCGATATCACAATAATATAACCAACCTCAATTGAATAAAATATTAAATCATAATGATAGTTCATAAAATATTGAATAATAATGTTATTGTCACGCTTGATGATTCAAATAATGAGCTTATCATTATGGGAAGAGGTATTGGCTTTAAGAAAAAAGAAGGCGATACCATTGACCAATCACAGATTGAAAAACAGTTTTCACTCAGTAATAAAGAGATATTACCTAAATTCACAGAGCTACTTTCTGAAATTCCTCTCGAGGTGGTCAGTGCGAGTGAAATTATTATTAATCATGCCAAATCACTGCTCGGTGGCAAACTGCAAGATAGTATCTATATTTCGCTAACTGATCACATCCATTTTGCGATTGAACGGCACAAACAAGGATTGAATATTGCCAATAATTTTTTATGGGAAATTAAAAAATTCTACCCACAAGAGTTTAAAATGGGTAAATATGCGCTCGATGTGATTAAAGATCGATTACACGTTGAGTTACCCGAAGATGAAGCGGGCTTTATCACGTTTCACATGATTAATGCTCAGCTTAACGATACGATGCCAAATATCGTCACCATGACAAAAATCATGCGTGAAATGCTCAATATCGTCAAATACCATTTTAAATTTGAATATGATGAAGATAGTCTCACCTACCAACGCTTTGTCACTCATTTAAAATTCTTTGCTCACCGTATGTTAAGTCATCATACCATCGTGAGTACCGATATCTCGTTATATGAAATGGTGAAAGAAAAATACCATGCCTCATACCGGTGTACCAAACGTATTGATTTACATTTGATTCAACAATATAGTCATGCCTTAACCGATGATGAGAGCTTATATTTAACGATTCATATCGAACGATTGAGAAAAGAACTCGAAAATCTCGCCACGTCGACAAAATTGTGATGACTATCACAAAATTAAATTTATCTCCTCTATACTCTCTTTTCGATTACCAAAAACAGTGTTAATCTCATCTTAAATGTTTGGATTGTTACTGTAATTTTTACAGGCAAAACCTAAATCTCTCATTATTGAGGGATTTAGGTTTTTTTTTGGCTTAAATATAGGATTTTTATGAAAAATAAAGCACTCTCTGAGTCAATCATTAAGAATGTCGGTGGACAGGAGAACATTATTAGTTTAGTTCACTGCGCGACTCGCTTACGTTTTGTCCTAAAAGATCATGCCATAGCCGATGCAAAGGCGTTGAAAAAACAAAAAGGCATTATTATGGTCGTTGAAAGTGGCGGTCAATTCCAAGTTGTCATTGGTAATAATGTTAGCGATGTTTTTAGTGACATTATGGAAATCATTCACATCGATAATGAGGCGAAAGCCTTAAGCAACAATAAACAAAATATTCTCTCTAAAGCGATCGATATCATTTCAGGCATCTTTGCGCCCATGCTGTCGGTATTAGTATCGGCTGGGATTTTAAAAGGTGTCGTCTCATTTTTACGTATCATTGATGTTATCACGCCAGGATCATCAGCTGATGTGTTCTTATCCGTCATCGCTGACTCAGCGTTTTACTATCTACCGATTATTTTAGGTTACTGCGCCGTTAAAAAATTTGGTGGTAATCCATTCATTGGTATGGCATTAGGCGGCACATTAGTTCATCCCGATATTGTCAATATGCTAGGTGGCGCGTTCCAAGCCAAAACCTCGTTTTTTTCAATCCCAATCACGCTAGTGCCTTATCAATCTTCGGTGATTCCGGTTGTCTTAGCGGCGTGGCTTTATAGCTTACTTGAACAGAACTTTAATAAGATTTTTCATGATTCATTTAAGAAATTTATTTCACCATTATGTGGTTTACTTATTACCGTACCACTCACCTTTATCCTTATTGGCCCAATTTCAACATTTTTAAGCGATATGATTGCTGGTGGCATTTTATATGTCTACCAACTGAACTCGGTCATTGCATCGATGATTCTCGCAGCTGTGTGGCAAATCTTAGTCATTTTCGGCATTCATTGGGGACTGATACCGGTATTTATGAATAATTTAGCAGTCTCCGGTACGGACTTTATTGTCCCGATTCTTATTCCGGCTGTATTTGCACAAACTGGGGCTGCATTTGGCGTGATGTTACGGGCAAAGGATAAAGAATTTAAAGCGTTAGCAAGTTCATCAGTGTTATCGGGGTTATTTGGTGTCACTGAGCCCGCTATCTACGGCGTGAATTTACCGTATAAAAAACCGTTTATTTTTGGCTGTATCAGTGCCGCAATCGGTGGTGGCATTGTTGGTTTATATCAAACGCTAATCTTCTCGTTTGGTTTCCCAAGTATTTTTACTTTCATACAAATCATTCCCAATTCTGGTATTGATGCAACCGTGTATGCCGCAATTGTCGCGACGGTTATTTCGTTTATCCTTGCCATGACATTAAGCTACTTTTTTGGCCTGCCAACATCACCCAAAACAGCGAGCCTTGACGAAACAGCAAACAATCCAAACGCAGCGGCTCAAATCAATACGATTGAGATCAGTAGTCCTATGACGGGTAACGTGATTCCGCTTGCGCAAGTTAATGATCCCACTTTTGCCAGTGAACTGATGGGGAAAGGCGTCGCCATTATCCCAACCGAAGGTCAAGTGGTTGCGCCAGAAGATGGCGAAGTTGTATCGCTATTTAGAACCAAACATGCCATCGGCTTTTTAACCGATTCAGGCGCAGAAATTTTAATTCATATCGGTATTGATACGGTAAAACTTGATGGCAAGTATTTTGATGCGCATATTGAAATGGGCGATAAAGTCAAAAAAGGCACGCCATTAGTCAGTGTTGATATCGCAGGAATTACAGCAGCTGGGTTTGAAATCACAACCCCAATTATTATTAGTAACAGTGATAACTATCTTGATGTGGTGTCAATTGCAAAGCAAGATGATATTCAATCGGGTCAGCCACTATTAGCACTATCGCAAAACGAGGAGTAATGTATGTCTATTCAATTTCCGAATCATTTTCTTTGGGGCGGCGCCTTATCCGCTAACCAAGTCGAAGGGGCCTATTTAACCGATGGTAAAGGTCTATCCACCGCTGACTGTACAATAGCGGGCATATTTAGTGATGTGGTTGATCGCAATGCAGTTGATACCACCGCCATTAAAGATGTTGCTATCGATTTTTATCACCGCTACCCAGAAGATATCGCCTTATTTGCTGAAATGGGATTTAGCTGCTTACGTATCTCAATTGCCTGGTCGCGCATCTTTCCAAATGGCGATGAAAAGCAACCCAATGAGCAAGGTTTAGCCTTTTACGATAAAGTATTTGATGAAATGGCTAAACATAATATTGAGCCACTTGTTACCCTATCCCATTATGAAATGCCGTATGAGCTAGTCAAAAAATATGGCGGCTGGGGTAATCGAGCCTTGATTGAATTTTTCACGCATTATGCCAAGACTGTATTTGAACGCTATCAAAATAAAGTGAAATATTGGTTAACATTCAATGAAATTAACATGTCATTACATGAACCCTTTACTGGGGTTGGTTTACCTCGTAGCAGCACAAAAGAGCAGATCTATCAAGCAATCCACCATCAACTTGTTGCCAGCAGCCGCGCCGTAAAACTTTGCCATCAAATGATGCCAAAAGCCAAAATGGGTAATATGTTACTTGGTGCGGTCGCGTATCCACTGACTTCCAAACCAGAAGACGTTTGGGCGGCACATCAAGAGAATCACGGCTGGCTATATTTTGGCGATGTCCAAGCTCGCGGTTATTACCCAAGCTATATGACACGTTATTTTAAAGATAATAATATTAAGCTCGATATTACCCAGCAAGATCGTGAAGACTTAAAAGAGACCATCGACTTTATTTCATTTAGTTACTATATGAGTTGCTGCGCCACCGCCGATGATTCATTGCGTAAAAAAGGCAATATTCTTGATATGGTACCTAATCCGCATCTTAAAGCATCGGAATGGGGATGGCAGATCGATCCAGTCGGTATTCGTTATTTACTTAATCTGCTCTATGAACGTTATCAAAAACCATTATTTATTGTTGAAAATGGTCTTGGTGCTAACGATAACGTCGAAGCCGATGGCTCAATCAATGATGATTACCGTATCAATTATATGAATGATCACTTAGTTCAAGTTGGCGAAGCCATTGAAGATGGCGTTGATGTACTGGGTTACACCAGCTGGGCGCCAATCGATCTAGTCAGCGCCTCAAATGCACAAATTTCTAAACGCTATGGCTTTATTTACGTTGACCGTAACGATGATGGCAGCGGCACTTTAAAACGCACACGGAAAAAAAGCTTTTATTGGTATCAATCCGTTATTCGCTCGAATGGACAAACATTAAAATAACACCATATAGACGATAGTAGGAATCATTAATGACAATAAAAACACTATTATTGGTAGGGTTAATCACCCTATCTACCGCCCTAACCGGCTGCGCTACTCCTAAAAATAGTGATGACGATATCGTCACTGTCTACTTTGCCAGACACGGTAAAACCTTGTTCAATACCTTTGATTTAGTGCAAGGTTGGGCCGATACCCCGCTGACCGAACAAGGGATTGAAGTGGCTCGTTATCTGGGAGAAGGCCTTAAAGATATTCAATTTGATGCCTATTATACCAGTGATGCCGGACGGCAACGCGAAACCATGCAAGTTATTTTGCAACAAATGGGCGTTAGCAACTATCATATCACTGAGCTTAAAGGCTTAAGAGAGGTCTTTTACGGCGGCTACGAAGGTAGTCCAAACCAAAAAATCGTTACCGATAGCATGAAGTTAATTGGTTATAAATCGGTTGAATCTTATTTCAATGACTACAAAGCAGGCAAATTACCAATTAAAACCATTATTGATCCGATTGCCAAAGTCGATCCTAAAGGGCTAGCAGAAAACTATGATCAAGTTAAAGCCAGAACGCAAGCAGCACTCAATACGATTGTTGACAATGCACACCGAAATGGCGATAAAAATATTCTTGCGGTCTCATCAGGTATGTCAATGCAAGTACTGATCGCTGACTTAACAGATAGTATTGATAAAAATAAACCATTAAGTAATGCAACCGTGATTAAAATTACCTACAAAAATGGTCAATACCGCGTTGATGAAATCGGCAGTATGGCTTATGTCAATATCGGCAAACAACGTTTAACCCACCCATAACGGTGTATTTTAAATCCCAAATAATAATATAGGATTGTTACTGCAATAGCAGGCAAAACCTAAATGACTAAATAGAGCACCTATTTAGCCATTTAGGTTTTTTTATTTTTAAGGAAGATAAACATGCAAAAACCAGCCATCGCCTTATTAGGATTGATACTCACAACCTTATCAGTACAAGCAAACGATAATAGCCATTATTCGCTCTTAGACCTACTAGCCGAAGATGCCTTTTTCAAAGACAGCAAAATTGACTTAACATTAAGAAATTACTGGAAATATTTAAAAGAGAATGAAGCTAACCCCAAAGAAGTGCATAATGCTTGGGGGCAAGCGTTTGGCGTGGATTATAAGTCTGGCTATTTCTTTGACTTTATCGGTGTCGATGCCACCATGACAAGCGTGATTAAACTCGGCGCAAGCGACTACTTCTCAACGCGTGGATTACTCTATAACGATGGTAGCGGTTTTAATAAAGACAATGCCAAAGGGTTTAACAAAATTGGACAACGTTATATAAAAGTGAAATTAGGCAATAAACAAGCCAATTTTAATGGTAAATACGGTTGGCAAATTCTAAAAAACTACGGCGTGTTAACCGCCTCAAACCGTTTAACCGAGAACAGCTATTTAGGTTATAGCGGCACATTTGTTTATCATAATGTATCGTTAGATACCGCTTATGTGAAAAGTTCGATCAATCGAGATTCACCCAATAAAACCACCTTTCAAACTAAAGATAAAAAGAGGATCGATTACATTGCAACAGCCGGTTTGACTTATCGCGATAACGATCTTTATCTAACTTATAACTACGGTGAAGCAGAAGATTATCAAAGGCGCCATGTTATTGAAGGATCTTATCATCCAATCAAACAACTGACCTTGGGTAGCCAAATCTATGGCAGCTACGCGTTAGATGCCTATAAAAACATGCCCGCGAGTAAAAAAGAGTATGATCATGACGCCTGGCATTATGCTACCGATATCAAATGGAAAGAACAAGACTGGAGCCTAAAATTTGGCATCGCTTATACCCGAGCGAAAAAAGACAATGCGGTGGGTTACTATGGTCGTCATCTCACGCAAAACTCACGCGGCCGTTTTAATGCCCTCACCTCCTCAGGCGTTGATTATATGCGTGATGGCGAGCTGGCATTAACCGCACTAGGTACTTATGATTTTATTAAGGATATCATGACCGGTTTACAAATAAACTATGGTCAATTTAATTATCAAGGTAACACCGTTCGTACTGGGGAAATTAATCTCATTAACCGCTGGGTACCGAGTGATGCACGATTAAAAAATTTATCGGTCTTCTCAATGTTTGGCTACGGTTGGTCGTATAAAAATAATAATAAAACACCGATCTTAGATGCCAATAATAAATATCAACGCTCACCAAGCTTATCAGGTGAAGTCATTATTGAGTATCGCTACAACCTACTTTAAGCTCTATAATGGGATATTTAATTTTATCAATTTATACAATAATAGGAGTACATCATGAAAATATTATCGAAATTTATCAGTGTCATTTTTGTGCTAGCATTTACCTTATCCCATGCCTTTGCCGCTGACGTCTATCTTTACGTAACACGTCATGGTAAAACGATGTTTAATACTGCGCATCGCGTACAAGGCTGGTCAGATACCCCGCTCACCGCGCCGGGTATTGAAGTGGCTAAAAAATTAGGTAAAGGCTTACAAGGTACTGATTTTATTGCCACCTATGCCAGTGACTTAGGCCGGGCAAGACAAACCGCTAGAGTGATTTTAGAGGCAAAAGGTGATCAAGTCGATATCATTGAAATGCCCGAATTACGTGAAACGTGTTTTGGTTTATTTGAGGGTGACTTGGATCCCAATATGTGGGCACCGGCGGCCAAACAATTAGGTTATCCATCAGATAACGAATTAATGCAAGATTTTGCCAACGGTAATATCACTATCGATAAAATGATGGATGCCATTAAAGCGGTTGAACAATCAGGTGAAGCCGAAGGCTATCAACAAGTTAAAACACGGATGCAAAATGCGTTAACTCAAATTGCCAAATCAGCGCAAGAACAAGGTGGTGGTAATGTCCTTGTTGTCTCGCACGGCATGGCGATTTTAGCCATGATTAATGACATGACCGATACACCGATTCATAATCAATTAGGTAATGCGAGTGTCACAAAAATCCGTTATACCGATGAAGGTAAATTTATCGTTGAAACCATTGGTGATACAAGCTACATCAATAACGCCAAATAATATTATAGCTTAATAGACTCACCGATACAGTGAGTCTATGCTTTCTCTTGCCACGTTCAAACGCTATTTTGAAAAATTTTTAGCTCATTTCATAAAACTGTCATATAATTGTTACACAATTGTCGCATCAATAAAGTTTTATCGGGCTATCATCCAGTTATGACCAAAACGATTCTTATTGTTGAAGATGACCAATCCATTCGTGATATGCTAAAAATGTTACTTGAGCATCACGACTATCACGTGCTTGAAGCAAAGGATTATCCTGATGCAATCAAGCTCAGCCAAAGTGCGCCTTTTCATCTGGTATTATTAGATTGGATGTTACCTGGCGGTAATGGCATCCAATTTATTAAGCATCTTAAAAAACACGCGATTACTGAGCGAATCCCAGTGATTATGCTAACGGCGAAGCAACAAGAAAGCGACCAAATTCTAGGCTTTGATAGCGGCGCGGACGATTACATGACCAAGCCATTTTCCAATAAAGCATTACTCGCCCGAATAAAGGCTTTATTGCGGCGATCTTATCCCGTTGGTTGTGATATCCTCGAATTTGGCGATCTTAAACTCGATACCCAATCACATAGTGTGATTGCTGAAGATCATGAAATTGAACTTGGCCCAACGGAGTACAAATTATTACTATTTTTTATGACTAAACCGGAACGCGTATTTACTCGCGATCAATTAATTGATCACGTCTGGGGACATGATGCTTATATTGATGACAGAACCATTGATGTCCATATTGGCCGATTACGCAAACAGCTCGAACTATCAGCACATGATAAGTTTATTCAGACAGTGCGAGGTGCGGGTTACCGATTTTCAGCAAAAATACAAAAATAATCGGGAGTCATTTTGTTAAAACATCATTTTTGGCAACGAACTATGCTTGAAACGTTACTCATGTTGAGTTTAGCGGCAATCTTAGGCATGATTTGCCAGCATATTACCGGTTTTTTACTGCTATCAACAGCGCTGTTACTGCTATGGTATATATATAATTTACACAAATTATCCGCTTGGGTTTGGCAACAAAACACGCTGTATCCGCCAAGTAGTATTGGTAGCTTTGATATAATCTTCTATGGTTTACATAAGCGGCAAAAACGAATACGCGACAAACAAAAAGAGTTGGCCGAGATTATCAAACGCTTTCGTTATGGCGCTGAATCAATTCCAGATGCTTTATTACTGACCAATAAAGAGGGGGGAATTGAGTGGTGCAATAAAATTGCACAATATCAGCTTTATATTCACTGGCCTGGCGATAAAGGGCAAAATATTATTAACTTGATTCGCCACCCTGAATTTGCCGCTTATATGAAAAAAAAGGATTTCTCTGCGCCGTTAACCCTCTTTTTTAATCATAAAAATTACGTTGAATTTCGCATCATCCCTTATATTGATGAACACTGGATTATTATTGTACGCGATGTTGATCAGCTCTACTTGGCCGAAAAACAGCGCCATGATTTTTTCACCAACGCTAGCCATGAGCTTCGCACGCCGCTGACAGTGGTGAAAGGTTACCTAGATATGCTAACAGATGATCTCATCTCGACTGATAAGCAAGCACAAATTTTTACCTCAATGCAAGGCCAGATTGCCAGAATGGAGTCATTAGTTGAGCAGATATTAACCCTTAGCCATATTGAAAACAGCCCTATCAAGCACCAATTACAACCGGTCAATATACCGGAAATGCTGCATAAAATTAAGCATAATGTTAAACAGATTTATACCAATTATCAGTTTACCTTTCATATTGATGACACACTGCAAGTCATGGCACATAAAGATCAGCTCTATAGTGTCGTCAGTAACCTTATTTATAATGCCATCAAACATACGCCAGATAATACGCACATTACCGTTTGCTGGCAAAAAGTAGCGACCGGGGCTTATTTTAGTGTTACCGATACAGGATCTGGCATTGCAATGCACCACCTGCACCGCCTCACTGAGCGGTTTTATCAAGTCGATAACGCCAGAACCTACAGCAAAAACAGTTCAGGTCTTGGCCTTGCGATAGTCAAACACGCCTTACTTAATCACGCCAATACCAAGCTTGAAATCAAAAGTGAATTAGGTAGAGGAAGTTATTTCGCATTTACTTTACCATTACAATACCTCCTTACCGTTAAAGAGACTTGATCTAGATTTGATAAGCCAGAGAGGGGCAACAATGAAAAAAGTCACTATCGAAAAATTTGTTCAAGGCACGCTCGATGAATCATTTACTGTCCCGGTTGCCTTTATTCGGACGTTAAACGCCTTATTGCCGCATTTCGCCCTGCAATCATTAAATGAAAAAGGCTTTAACCTAGAACAGATCATGACGGCACACAAACAAAATACGACTTATCAAGCTGAAACCGAAGTGAACGAAAAAGGCATTGATAAAAAAGTCGTTATTCAATTAAAATAACTTAACCGCCAACTAATAGATCAAAAACAGTTATGCAAATCATTTCGATACGCCAGCAGCCGCAGTGGGCAAAGCGTGCTATTGATTATTTTCAAAAGCAATGGGCTAGTGCTGAGTCGATGATGGTGTATGAAGATGCGATAAATCGCGCTATTGATGCCAATAATCCCCTACCGCAATGGTATATTTTACTCAATGATAATCATATCATCGGCTGCGCAGGGCTAATTCCCAATGATTTTATCAGCCGCTGCGAACTCTATCCTTGGCTATGTGCGCTATACATTGACGAGGCTTATCGAGGTCAAGGGTTGGGGAAAAGATTAGTGAATCATGTAATCCGACAAACTCAGTTATTAGGTTTTAACCAGCTGCATTTATGTACCGACTTGACTGGCTATTACGAAAAATTAGGCTTTTTTGATAATGGCTTAGGCTATCACCCATGGGGTGAAACATCGAACGTTTACTCCATTAATACTCCACTTTTGAGTTAATCAGCTATTTAGCAATCATCAACTATGCCATAAGCTTTTTAGGCAGTAAAACATCGATGATTAAAATACCTGCAATTACATGCAACAAGTAGCCAATAATTTGACTACTTGTTGATACACACATAATTAATAAAATTATGGATAAACCGATTTACCGTCGGTAGCAATCACGTTTTGATACCAATCAAATGAGTCTTTTTTATAGCGTTTCATTGAACCATTGCCTTGATTATCGCGATCAACATAAATCACACCATAGCGTTTTTTCATTTCACCGGTGGTAAATGAGACCACATCGATAATGCCCCAAGCCGTATAGCCAATCACATCAACGCCATCTTCCGCCATTGCCACTAACATCGCCTTGATATGCGCATTGAGGTATGAAATGCGCGACTGATCATGAACTTGATGCTTTGAGTCAATTTCATCAATTGCCCCAAAACCATTTTCAACAATAAACAGTGGTAACTGATAACGTTCGTAAAGGCGATTTAACGCATAACGAAGTCCCTCTGGATCAATAGCCCAACCCCAATCACTTTTTTGGATATAAGGATTATCAACTGAATTCGGTAAAGCACCATTAACAACATTACTGTCATTATCATTATTAACATCCGCTTTCACCACCGTCGACATATAGTAGCTAAAGCCAACATAATCCACCTTGCCTTGTTTCAGGATAGTTAAATCTTCGGCAGTGATATCGAGCTTATAACCACGTCGTGCAAACTCTTTAAGCGCATAAGCAGGATAATAACCTCGAACATGGATATCTGGGAAAAAGAAACGTTGGCGCATGGCAATTTCAGCCGCCATAATGTCGTGCGGATTACATGAATAAGGATAGATAGGTACATGGGAAATCATACACCCAATATGGAAATCAGGATTGATTTTTTTACCGGCAATCACCGCTTTAGCACTTGCTAGCAGTTCATAATGCGCAACTTGATACAGAACCTGCTGTGGATCCTCACCCGGTTCGACTTTAACACCTGAATTGGTCCAAAAGAAGATCGGGTTACTGGTATCCATTTGATTGTTAATCTCATTAAACGTCATCCAATATTTGACCTTATGCTGATAACGTTCAAAACAGGTGATCGCAAATCGTTCAAAAAAATCGACCAATTTACGATTTTTAAAGCCGCCATACTCACGCGCTAAATGCAATGGAATTTCAAAATGCGATAATGTAATAACTGGTTCAATACCATGTTTAATTAACTCGTCAAACATATCATCATAAAAACGTAATCCCGCTTCATTTGGCACTAATTCATCACCATTAGGATAAATACGGCTCCAGGCAATAGAGGTACGAAAACATTTAAGACCAAGTTCAGCCAGTAGCTGAATATCACTTTTATAATGATGATAAAAATCAATCGCAGTATGATTGGGATAAAATTGGTCAGACTCAATATCCTGAGTAATTTGCCGTGGCACACCATGAGCGCCAGCAGTCATCACATCAACAACATTAGGACCTTTGCCACCCTGATCCCATCCCCCTTCAAATTGGTGAGCGGCAACCGCCCCCCCCCATAAAAATTGTTTCTGTTGCATAAAATATCCTTGTTATTGTTTAATAATCAGTATGGTGTCAGCGGTGGTGACCGAAATATTATCAATCGGATCAATATATTGGTACTCAGCTGAATTAGTAATAATAACGGGAGTAATAAGCGCGCAGCCGGCCGCTTTGATCTTATCCATATCAAATGTCATCAGCAAATCGCCTTGTTTAACCTGTTGCTCAAGTTCAACATGGTAAGTAAAGTAAGGCTCGGTCAATCTGACAGTATCAATACCGACATGAATTAATAATTCAATTCCTTCATTTGACACAATGCCAACGGCATGGCGCGACTTATCAAACAAGACTTTAATTTTACCGTCGCACGGTGCATAAACATGATTATCCAGCGGCTCAATCGCAACGCCTTCGCCCATTAACTTTTCAGCAAAAACCGGATCTGGTACCGCCGATAATGGTAATACATTACCAATCATTGGACTTTTTATTTGTACGCTTTCAAACAAAATTTTAGCGTTATCATCAGCAATATCACTGGTTGGTGGTTTTTCTCCGGTACCAAAAATTACCGTTAATACAATTGGCCCAACTAAAGCAATTATCGAACCAATCGCAATACCAATAATTGAACTCGGATATTGATCACTAATACCATTAACGATGGTTAAAGGGCCAGGTAATCCAGCATAGGCAAAATAGAACGGATCAAAAAATCCGGATATCACCCCGCCAATTAATCCGCAAAGACAACCATAGATAAATGGCTTTTTAAATCTTAAGTTCACCCCATAAATTGCCGGTTCCGTTATACCAAATATCCCCGTAACAAACGCTGATAAAGAAATACCGCGCATTTCACGATCTTTCGATTTTAAGTAAAAACCTAGTGCTGCGCCGACCTGACCAATGACCGCAATGGTTTGAAATGCCTGAAAAGAGTCGTGACCATACATATCAAAATTAGCCATCACAACAGGCGTAATTCCCCAATGGACACCAAAAATGACAAAAATTTCCCACACCCCGCCAATAACCCCACCAGCTACTGGCGGCGCAAAAGCGACTAACGCGTTATAGCTATCAGCAATAAAACGCGCGCTCCCAGAGGTAATCGGCCCGATTAATACAATCGTTAGCGGGATCATAATTAACATACACAGTAATGGTAACAATAATGGTTTAACCACTTCATTAATCAAAGGTTCTAGAAAACGCTCTAAATAAGCGAGCAACCAGACTAAAAATAAGGGCGGTAAAACGCTTGAGGTATAAAGGGTTTGCGATAATGGAATGCCAATAAAATCGACACTTTGGCCATTGGCAATCAGTGTAGCTAATTCAGCCCAACCCGGGGAGACCAAAGCTGCGCAGCATGCCACTGCCACATAAAGATTACATTTAAAGTGTTTTGAGGCGGTCATCGCAATAAAAATCGGTAAAAAGACAAACGGTGACCATGACATAAAACTCAGCACTTGATAGGTGCCTGTCGACTTAAAGGCTGGTAAGACTAACGAAACTAAAATCAATGCACCCTGTATTAATCCAGCAGCAGCGAGAATATACACAAAGGGCGCAAAAACAGCTGACATTGTGGCAATAACGCGATTTAACACCGAAGATTTGTGATTAATTGACTCCGTATCGGTCAAGTTAACTAGCTGCATAAACGCATCATAAACTTTATCAACATTTGTGCCGATAACGATTTGCAGCTGACCGCCTTTTTCAACGACAGTGATAACACCAGCTAACGCCATAATATGGTCTTTTGCCATATCAGGCTGGTTTTGTATCACTAACCTTAGCCTAGTTGCACAGCGGCTGACACTGATAATATTTTGTTCACCACCTAACTCATGCAGAATCTGTGCGGCGAGTTTGCCATAATCTCTTACTTTGCTTGTCATAATAAGATAACTCGGTTGGGAAGGTAAATTCATACTACACACAAACAATAAAATTAGTAACTAACAATTTTATTGTTTGTGACTTAAGTCACGAGTTATGGCGATTTTGGCTTTTAAAAATGGGTTAATTAACCTAAACTACTCAGCATGATTTTCATCGCGTGAATAGATAGATTGCATTCGAGATAACAAGTAAAGTCACTAATAATGAATAGAGTCGAGCAATTTTGCTAATAACGCAGCACAAAACAGACTAATCCAACTAGCCCTATAACTTAAAATTTGAGATGTCACATGTTGAAGTACGATGAAGTAGCACAAAAAATAGAACAAAATATCTATACAGCTGCACTAGCTGCTGGTACCCGATTAGCTAACATTGAAGAGCTCATAAAGCAGTATCAAGTCAGTCGAACGACGATCATTAAAGCGTTAGATATCCTTGAACGTCGCGGCATCATCTATCAACAACAAGGCAGCGGTATTTTTGTTAGACAAAAAAAGAAACCGGGCTATATCAGTTTTATTGAAAGTCATGGCTTTACCAATGATCAAAAGCAACAGCCCAGTTTTACTAAAGTCATTGAATTAACCCAAGTCAAACCAAGCCAAACTATCGCAAAAGCGCTACAGTGTGACTTAAATGAAGATCTCTATTTAGTCAAACGTCTGCGTTATATTAATAACCAAATTCACTGTCTTGAGTGCTCTTATTATCGTAAAAAAATAGTTCCTTATTTAAATATTGAGATTACTTCTGGCTCAATTTTTAACTACATTAAGCAAGTATTTAATATCAATATAGGTTTCTCAGATAAGTACTTTGAAGTCACTACGTTGGAGGCCGATAATGCGGCACTATTAGAGCTGCCACAAGGCTCACCCACCTTGTACGTCGAAGAGATATTTTATACCTCAGCAGGCGAACCGTTTGATTACTCCATCAAACATTATCACTACAAAAACAGTAAATATTTTGTCCAGAGCCAATTAAGCTAATTTAATGGCTCACCTTTTTGAGCAAAACATGACATATCCACTGCGTGATAAACACTAGCACCAAAATAATGAGTGTGCTCATCACCGCCACGTCATTTTTAAAGCCATTATAACCAATATTAATCGCTAAGCTGCCTAAGCCGCCGGCGCCAATTGCGCCAGCCATCGCGGTCAAGCCAATTAAGCTAATAATACTTACGGCTGACGCGCGAATAATTGCCGGTAATCCTTCTTTTAAATAAACATGAATAATGATCTCAACTGGCGATGACCCCATTGATTTTGCCGCTTCAACAATCCCCTCATCCACTTCCAATAACGCATTTTGAATCTGGCGGGCAAAGAAAGGGGCAAAACCGACGGTTAAAGGCACTAATGCCGCATTCAGTCCCACCGTTGTGCCGACAATAAAGCGCGTAATGGGATAGATTAATGCCAGTAAAATCACAAATGGAATAGATCGTAGCAAGTTAATGAGCTTATCTAATACGCCATGGCAGATTTTGTTTTCGCTAACACCATTCGCTTGGGTGGCAACTAGCATAATCGCTAATAGCACGCCAAATATGCCGCCAATTAAACCCGAGAAAAAGGTCATATAAAGGGTTTCAAGTGTACTTTGTACAAACTTATCGGGCATCATGACAACATTCGGAAAATAATCGACAAACCAAGAATACATGTTATTCCCTCTTAGATTGAATAATAATTGTCGTTTTGCAAAGCATTTAGTCGGCTCACGGCAATGTTGTGCTGATTTAAAAAAGACTCAGCGTCAACCATCGCCGGATCGCTGCCATGAAGTATCACAATTAAATGGCCCACGGGTTGATGTTGAATAATCTCTAAATGGCTATACAAAATCGTCGTTTCAACGTGGTATTTGGCATATAACTGGCTAATAAAAGGCTGAAAATGATTATTACCGGCAAAACGTAATTCAAATAAATTTTGATGCTTTAGCTGTGCAGCTAACTGCGGATGATTAAAAATCGCATCATAAGCTTGTTCAATATTCGATGCTGTGCGAATAAAATCTTGCGTTAATCGCTGAGCTGGATGACTAAAAATACTCACAATATCATTTTGCTCAACGACCTTACCATGTTCCATCACCGCCACTCGGTGACAAATTTCTTTGACAACCTGCATTTCATGGGTGATAAGCACAATAGTCAAATTCAAACGCTGATTTAATTCTTTCAATAATTTTAAAATCGACTGAGTTGTTTTTGGATCTAAAGCACTCGTTGCTTCATCGCATAAGAGCACATGGGGATCATTTGCTAAAGCACGCGCTATCGCAACTCGCTGTTTTTGCCCGCCCGATAACTGCGCAGGATAAAAATCACGTTTATCCGCTAAGCCGACCAATTCAAGCAGTTGCGCTATTTTTTGTGCTTTTTCATGGCTAGACAATGATGAATCACGTAACGGATATAACACATTGCCATACACCGTACGTGAATTCATCAAATTAAAATGCTGAAATATCATGCCAATCTTTTTACGTGCCTGACGAAGCTGACTTGGGCTCAAGTTTAACAAGTTTTGCCCATCAACCATCACATTGCCAAAATTGGGCTTTTGTAACAAATTAATCACCCTGACCAAAGTGGATTTACCGGCCCCGCTGTACCCAACAATGCCAAATATTTCACCTTTGTTAACCGATAAAGACACCTCATTGACTGCATGCAATGTTTGATTATGGTTATCATTAAAAATAACGTCAATATTGTCTAATTTAATCATAGTTCGCAACTTAACTGATGTATCAATATACCGATGATTTATTTTAATTGTTCAGGAATAAACCAGTAATGATTTTGATTGTGCTGATCCAAATAGGCTTTAAATGCATCAGAATGATAAGCCGCCACGACCGCTTGTGCCCATGGTTTATCTTTATTACTCGCTTTCACGGTGGCAACTAAAATCAAATGATCAAGCAAATCCTCTTGCAGTAGCACTTTACTAATATCAACATTGGCGGCATAAGCAACGCTACCGGGAATAATGGCATAATCCAAGTCAGCTAACGAACGGGGAATCGTTGCCGAATCAAGCTCAATAATATTAATACCATATTTATTTTCGCTAATATCACTCGCTGACGCTTTAGTTAATACGGTGCCTGGTTTTAATGTGATCCAACCGGCTTTTTGTAACAAGGCATACGCCCTTGCAGCATTAGACGGATCTTGTGGGATAGCCACTTTATCGCCTTTGGCAATTTGAGCTAATGAGGTTTTGTTAGCGGCATATAAACCCGCTGGCACCGTTGGAATTTGAGTAATCGCGACTAAGTCAGCGCCGGCACTTTGGTTAAAATCTTGATAATAGGCACTGTGCTGATCGACATTCAAATCGATATCACCATCGTTGAGTGCAATATCCGCCAAACGTAAATTGGAAAAATCGAACACTTCAACTTTGTAGCCATCTTGCACTAAAATCGGTTTGATGGCAGTTAAAAAAAGCTCGCTATATGGCCCGGGTGATGTGCCAACGTTAATAACTTGTTGGCGCTGAGCATTGCCTGAATTATCATTTTTATCGCACGCAACTAATCCTGTAATAAAAAACAGTGGTAACACTAACTTTAATAGCGATTTCATCTGAGCCCCTAATTCATATTTAAGTGATGGTTATTGCCGATAATCTAACAACAAATCGAGGCGACGCTAAATATGAATTAGGTATAATGATATAGCATTTTGTTATATACACGCTAATGATTAGCGATTAAGCATTAATTAAACACTGAGGCAATATTGCCTTATTAGCCTAATACTCAGCAAGTGTATGCCCTGTTCAACATTTGCCATCAATAAAATAACCTAATGTCTCATATGAGTAAAAAACACTGAAGAGCTGCGCTAACAATCAAGCTCACCTAGCTTTACCGTACATTTTATTTTGCTAATGATTTTAACCAGGCGATTTCATCAATCCAAATATCAGGATCGATGGTTTCTAATATCAGCGGAATTCCATCAATACGGGGATCTTGCATAATATATTCAAATGCGATTTTGCCGATGTTACCTTTACCTAAACTATGATGACGGTCGACATGGCTCGCAAGTTCGCTTTTAGCATCATTAAGGTGCATGCCACGTAAATATTGAAAACCAACTATTTTTTCAAATTCGGCGAATGTTTCAGCACAGGCTTTTTGCGTGCGTAAATCATAACCCGCCGCAAAAGCATGACACGTATCAATGCACACGCCGACGCGGCTTTTGTCTTCGACTTGATCAATAATTTGCGCCAAATGTTCAAATTTATAGCCTAAGTTTGAACCTTGCCCAGCAGTATTTTCAATCACTGCCACCACGCTGGTTGTTTTATCTAGCGTGATATTAATAGACTCGGCAATGCGCGCTAAACATTCATCAATCGATATTTGGCGTAAATCACTCCCCGGATGAAAATTTAGCAACGTTAACCCAAGCTGCTCACAGCGCTGCATTTCATCTAAAAATGCTACCCGTGATTTTTCTAATGCCTCAGCTTCAGGATGACCTAAATTAATCAAATAACTATCATGGGGTAAAATTTGCTTGCTACTGTAGCCATACTTTTCACAGTTATGCTTAAATTTGTCGATAGTTGCGCTCTCGAGCGGCTTAGCTTGCCATTGACGTTGATTCTTGGTAAATAAAGCAAAGGCAGTTGCATTAATTTGATGCGCATTGAGCGGCGCATTGTCAACGCCACCCGATGCACTTACATGAGCGCCAACATATTTCATGCGCTTTCTCCATTGTTATATTATTGATCTTGTTAGGGTCATATCATAGCCAAATTATCGTTGCGACAAAGCAATTGTAATAATTCACTTATCCTATGTTGTGGTTGGCGATGTTGACAAAACCATCGCCATGATTGGCTTGGTGTATAAAAAATTAGTTATTATTACGCTGCAATTGATCGCGTAAATTCGGCGGGATCCCTTTAATCACTAATGTGTCACTTTGCGCATCCCACTTAATGCGTTCACCTAATAGATCGGAATCAAAATTAATCGTCAATCCACCGCCACTACCAGAGAATTTTTTCAGTTGACGTAAAGTTGAGCGATCAACCGGAAACTCTTCATCCAGTTCATAATCTTGACTGGCAACAAATGCACTAAAGTTATTATCATCAGAGGTCGGTAGTTCTTTAGCTAAATTGGATAATTTAATCTCTTCGCCGGCTTCTAATTGCCCTTTACAATAACCATAAACTTGTTCGCGTACTGCCCGTTTTTCTTGTTTATCAAGCTGTATCTCTTGGCAATAATCATCCACCGCTTGTACCAAGTTTTTGTTTTGATTTTTGGCATTCAGCCCTTCACTCGCACCAAGATAATCCATAAAAAAGTCCGATACTTTACGACCAACACGGCCTTTTAAAAAGGTTAAATAGCGTTTTGAATCAGGTTCGGTTTGCCACTCGGTAATATCGATACGCGCAATAATATCGGCATGGTCAATATCCAAATATTGCGTTTGACTAATCTCGAGCTGATCATCGACCAACATGCTGTGACAACTGTTTAAAACAGCAATAAGTAAATATTCCACCGCTAAATAACGATATAAACAAAACACCACTGTTCCGCCTTCAGCAAAGGGATATTTGGCTAGCTCATTACGCAATTGTTTGACCGATTGTTGGGTAAAGTTTAAAAAGTCCTGATTACCCTGTTTCAACTCTTTGACCGAACTTTCAAATAAGCTATTTTCATTAAATAACCCATAAGCTTTTGATTTATTATTATAAATACGATTAATATCAGCAATAAGATCGGTTACCACTTGATGATTATCAAGTAATGAATCACGCAACACCACATCAATGTCTGTTTCACTTTTCCGGATCAATTGATGAAGTACGATTTGCTCTATCTGTAGGCTCATTACACATTACCTTTTTTGCATTGAATTGTGCTATTTTAACAGAATTAACGACAAAATACCTATCAACAATTTGATTGTCTGTTACAATAAATGCACTTTAGATAGGGTATTTTCTGCATTTTTTTATCATACCTTAAGTAATACTCTTACCTTGTTTCTACGGTATAACACTAACAAACTGAAAATAATAATTAGACATTTTTATGAAAAACTATAATGACTTTACTGAACAAAAAATCAGTAAACTGTTCTGGCGGTATGCCTTACCCGCAATAATTGGCACCACGGTTAATACTCTTTATAATATTATTGATGGCATATTTATTGGTCACTGGATCGGTCGTGAGGCATTGAGTGCGGCAGGATTAATTCTACCAGTCATGACGATTGCCGCCGCAATTGGCTTATTAGTTGGCGTTGGCTCAGCCAGTCGAATCTCGATTTTTTTAGGTCAAAAAGCCCAAGATAAAGCGGAGCGAATCGTGGGATCTTCGTTCGTGTTAACGTTAATATTAAGCGGCATTACGCTCACGCTGTTGCTGATTTTTATTGATCCATTACTGTATGTCGTTGGTGCGAGTGAAATTACCCACAACTACGCTAAACAATTCTTACAAATATTCCTACCGGGTAGCTTGTTTTTAACTTTATCATTCAACTACGCCAACATGATGAGAGCGTGTGGTTATCCACTAAAAGCAATGCTAATTATTTTATCAAGCGTGGTTGCCAATATTATTTTGGCGCCGATTTTTATCAAAGTATTGGGTTGGGGAATGGAGGGGGCCGCCCTCGCAACAACGCTGGCGATGATGCTAAGCTTTATATTAGTGATGATTCATTTTACCGGTAAAAACAGCTTAGTGCGCTTACGGTTAAAAAATCTACGATTAGATAAAGAATCAATCATCAGTATCTTATCGATTGGTGTTTCACCCTTTGCCATGCAAGTTGCCACCTCTGTAGTTGTGGTATTTATCAATTGGCAGCTAAATTCTTATGCGCCACTAAGCCATATCAGTGGTGATGATGCTATCGCGGCTTATTCGAATGCCAACCGTTTAATTACCTTGTTTATTATGATCGTCATTGGTATCAATCAAGGTATGCAGCCGATCGTAGGATATAACTATGGCGCACAAAATTTTGACCGCGTCAAAGAAACCTTTTTTTATGCTATTAAAATTGCCACCGTGATTACCGGCGTTGGATTTCTATTAGGCATGTTTATCCCTCATATTTTAGTCAGTGCCTTTACACCAGATAAAGATATGATCGATTTATCATCGACTGCGCTACGCTATACCACACTTTTATTTGTCTTAATTGGCTTTCAAATGGTTACCACTAGTTTCTTTCAATGCATCGGCATGGCTAAAATTTCGATTATTTTGAGCTTATCAAGGCAGGTATTGATATTACTGCCTACGCTCTATATTCTACCGCTATTTTTAGGATTGAATGGCGTGTGGCTGGCAACGCCAGTATCGGATTTACTGGCGAGTTTATTAGCGTATTTAACGCTTTATTGGTATTTTAAATCAGTCAAAAAACGCCATGGCCTAACGAACAACTAGCGGTTGTTCGTTTCATGACTAAAGCGAGCAGCGCCGAGTTTATCAATTAGCTGATAGATGGATTGTGTGAGCTCAACCATGAATTGATGGTAGGTAAACGACTTTTGACTGATCGCTTCTAGCTGCGATTCCCAGTGTGCGGTCATATCAGGCACGCTCATCACCGTCGGTAGCATATTAATCAGTTGCCGGCCAACGGCCGTAGAACGAATGCTTTTACCCTGACGGATTAAAAACTCACGCTTAAACAATAACTCAATAATACCCGCTCGCGTTGCTTCCGTCCCCAAGCCATCTGTTTCACGTAGAATTTTTTTGATTTCAGCGTCGCTAACAAACCTTGCAATCCCAGTCATTGCCGATAATAAAGTAGCATCAGTAAAAGGCTTTGGTGGTGAAGTTTCTTTACTAACAAGTTCAGCATCAATGCACAACGCTTGTTCGCCCTTTTTCACCAGTTTAGTTAATAATGGTTCAGACTCATCTTGGCTAACACTGCTTGCGCTTTTAAACAGTTGTTTCCAACCTTCCTCTAACATTTGGTGGGCTTTAGCAATAAATTTACCGCCAGCAATCGCCACATCAATTTGCAATTCAGCATAACGGTAATTAGGATAAAATTGCGCTAAATATTGTGTGGCAATCATCGTATAAACGGCAAACTCATGTTGTGTAAGCCGTTTGGTATCCGCTTTACGTAAAGTCGGTATGATGGCGTGATGAGCCTCGACTTTTTTATCGTTCCAGGTCTTGGTGCGTAGCATTAAATCAGCTTTAGCAATCGCATCATTTAACTCAGCACAATTATGGCGAATCGCCGCAATGACGCCATCAATTTGATTCAGGTGCTCTTCAGGCAAAAAACGGCAGTCTGAACGCGGATAAGTAATTAGCTTGTGTTTTTCGTACAGCGCCTGACACACATCGAGTACTTCTTGCGCGCTTAAACCAAACTTTTTCGCCATTTCAATTTGTAAGGCAGATAAATTAAATGGCATTGGCGGCGCTAACTCTTTTTTCTTATTACTGACATTTTCAATTAATGCGGTTTGATGACGAATACGTTTACAAACATTTTCAGCCAGCGCCTTAAGCAGTAAGCGGCCTTCCTCATCTTGATAAGGTGCGCATGCCTCGCTCGGTTGCCATTTCGCTTTAAATATTTCACCATGCTGGGTTTGTATCACCGCAAACACGTCATAAAATGGCTTACTGACAAAATGCTCAATTTCAGCATCTCGTCTTACCACTAAGCCTAAAACAGGAGTTTGCACTCGGCCAATTGATAATACCCCTTTATACCCACGATTTTGCCCTTTAATGGTACATAAGCGGCTCATGTTGATGCCATATAGCCAATCGGCTCTAGCCCTTGCCAATGCCGAAGTCGACAACGGCACAAAATCATGATTATTACGCAGGCTTCTGAGTGACTTTTCTACCGCACTGGCATTAAGATCACTAATTAAACAGCGTTTCACCGCACGCAGTTTTTCACTTGGAATTTGGCAATAATTGAGCACTTCATCAATCAACAACTGTCCTTCGCGATCCGGGTCGCCGACATGCACGATATCGGTGGCTTGACGAATTAAACCGACTAAAATATTGAACTGTTTTTGTGTACTATTTTTGGGCAATAATATCCAAGAGTTAGGGATAATTGGCAAATCACTAATTTGCCATTTTTTATAGCGCTCATCATAACTATCTGGCGGAGCTTGCTCCAATAAATGACCAACACACCAACTGACAATGTCACCATTGCCAGCACGAATAAAGCCATCAGATTTTTGATGTGGCTTAGGTAATACATCGACTACCGCTCTGGCTAAGCTAGGTTTTTCAGCAATAAATAATCGATAGTGATTAGATGATGGCAAATGCGGCATAAATACAAACGATTCCTAATCACAATGGTTACGGCAATGATACCAAACAAAATATACTATTTTAAAATTTCTCGTCCAATGATCCATACATGATAACGCATTTATGTGCATCGCATTGACTACATCCATTTTTTTGATTTTAACCAAATAATCGATCCTAGGCAAACCACTGCAATTAAACCAATAAAGGCGCCAAATCCCCAGTACTCCTCGCTAAACGGAATCCCCGCTAGGTTAACACCTAATAAACTGGTTAAAAAAGTGATAGGCATAAAAATTAATGTCACTAAGGTCATTAGATAAATTCGCTTATTGGTCGATTCAGCTAACAAACCATTAATTTGTTCCATTAGCGAACCAAGCCGCAATAGACAACTATCAATATCACTAATATAGTGGTTTTGTTGATTTGAAATATCGTGTAAATGCTGCCGATCGTTATCATCAATCCATGATATTCTCTCGGTTGAAATACGAACAAAAATATCACGTTGTGGTGAAAGTAAACGCCGTAATAAAATTAACTGCTTACGTACTCGGCCAATCTCTTTATACGAGAATGTACGCTGATTTACCGCCTCATCTTCTAATTTAACAATTTTATTGTGCACATTATCAAAGGACAAGTTCAATTGATCACTAATGATTTCTGAAATTTGAATTAACCAATCTGCAACATCAACCGGTCCAATCCCTTTATCCAATCGATCTTTTAACAACCCTACCGCATCAATCCGTTGATGGCGAGCTGAAATAATTAAGTTATCGGTAATGTAAAAACGAAAATTAACAATCGGATCGGGTAACGAATTAGGCGTAATATTCACCCCTTTTAAGATAACCAAAATACCTCGATCAAAACGAACCTCTTTTGCGATTTGATTGGGCTTGATTAACTCTTCTTTGACTAATTCCGGCAAAATATCAGTTGAATTAATCCAATCAATTGTTTCTTGGCTGGCAAAATCAAGATGTAACCAACCCGGCTGTTTAGTGGTTGATTCTCCGTTAGGATCAAGACTAATAATTTTGCCATTGCCATCTAATTGACCACAATACAGGGGATTAGAGGCAATAAGCAACGCATTTTTTATCGGTAATACGTTAGTGGATTTAACAACATTCTGAGTTGATTCAACTGTTAATGACGTCTCATTCATTTGTTAGCCAATCCTTTTTCACTGACATTAAGCCATAATATGAATTAGATCATAATATATTTTATTATTTTGTAAATATTTAATAAATTTACCTTTTAGATAAATTAAAGACAGTGATTTATTGCCTTTTCCATCAACTGAGGATAAAAATCACCAAATACTTGCTCTAATTGGCGGTAGTTTTGCTTAAAATCAACAAAGGTATCACCTAGCGCCACTAACTTTGGACGACGATTAGCCATACCATTTAATACCCGAGCAATAAAATCAACCTCACCATAACGAATCAGCCACTTTTCTTGCCAAAGGTGATGCATAAAATGCGCAAATTCATCTGGGAGAGTTGATATATCCTCATCAATGATTACTTTCATCGAGGCATTAAACTGTGCAAGCTGGCAATCGGCATAACACTGCCAATGCTTAGATAAAAAATGATCCCAAACAATATCAAGCGTAATGGGAGCAACGCGTTTAACTTCTGGCCGAAAAAAATTTTTTGCCGCTTTAATCGCTGGCAATTCATCGACCAACTTATCTAACCGCCGATGCATCATCACGCCATCAGCTATCGTGTGATCATAGCGTAAATACGGATCGCCTTTAATAAAATCGGCTACCGCATTACCACTGATAGAGCTACTGGCCAGCGAGGCCAAATGAAGATGCGCTAAAATATTCATACTAGTTTGGCATTAATACTCTTAATCATGGTGTTTAAACTGCCCTTCAGCATAGCCTTCACGCCAATAGCTAATTAATCTTACGCAGTCCCCAGAAAGCGCTGTAAACTGCGCTTTGATATAATGGCGTAGAGACTGGGCAAGTGATGATTCCATCCCGCCCCAAAAAACCAACTGACTATCTGCGGTGTCTAACTTGAGTTGCGTCAGCGTTGAGATTAATTGACTTGGCTGATCCTTCGGTGTCACTAACCAACTTAAAGTTGCAGACTCAGGTAAATTTAAAGTAACTTTATCTTGCTCATCTCGCACTTCAATAATCGCGGTAACATGTTGCTTAGCAGGTAAATGCTCTAAGGTATAACAAATAGCTGGCATTGCCGCAATATCACCTAATAAAACAAATTTTACCGTTTCATCAAACCGATTTTTTGATCCCATTGCCACTAATCCAATGCAATCACCGATTTTGGCTTGCTGTGCCCAGCTCGTTGCAACGCCGTGTTGATGCACCACAAAATCGACGCTCAAACTATTGTCGTTTTCGTTGTAATCACGAATACTGTATGTTCTAACGCGTTCCCTCACGCCATCTTGCCAAATGATTTTATTCTCTTCATTAGTTTGAGGAAAAATAATATCCTGACTATTTTCAGCGGGAAATAATAATTTCAAATGTGGTCCAATCCAATTAGGATCAACGGCTAGCTTTTTATCGCAGCACAATACAATACGAATCAGGTTGCTTGATAACGACACAATGTTTGTTACAGTCAGTAACCCGTTAATAACATTACGTTTGTGCCCTGAGGTTTGTTCTTTATTCATCGACTTAACTCCGTTCTTTTTCCAATAACTATCATACACGCTGTTAAGATAGAATAAAACTGACGAATCAAAACATGAAATAAATATCTTTATGAATTTATAGCCCAGTCATCATATTGCCGTAATATACCCAGATCAGCTAAAAAAGCGCCGTACTTCAATATTTATCTGTATCGCTAAAACTGAAATTAGTATATAATCGCGACCATTTTTGATGTCTAAATAAGGTATTATCATGGGATTTAAATGTGGCATTGTCGGTTTACCAAATGTGGGAAAATCAACACTATTTAACGCACTGACGAAAGCAGGAATTGAAGCGGCAAACTTTCCGTTTTGTACAATTGAACCAAATACAGGTGTTGTGCCTATGCCCGATGCGCGTTTAGATCAGTTAGCTGAAATTGTTAAACCGCAACGAATCCTACCGACAACGATGGAGTTTGTCGATATTGCCGGTTTAGTAAAAGGCGCGTCTAAAGGTGAAGGATTGGGTAATCAGTTTTTATCTAATATCCGTGAAACAGAGGCAATTGGCCACGTTGTACGCTGCTTTGAAAATGATAACATTATCCATGTAGCGGGTAAAATTGATCCTGCCCAAGATATTGAAATTATTAATACTGAATTAGCGCTTGCTGACTTAGATACTTGTGAACGTGCGATTTTACGCGTGCAAAAAAGAGCAAAAGGCGGCGATAAAGATGCCAAATATGAGCAAGAGATACTGGAAAAATGTTTACCGCATTTGGAGCAAGGTAATAAACTTATCACGCTTAAATTGGCTAAAGAAGAAGTCGAAGCAATCAAATATCTCAGCTTTTTAACGCTAAAGCCAACAATGTATATCGCCAATGTCAATGAAGACGGTTTTGAAAATAATCCGTTTCTTGATCGTGTGCATGAAATTGCCACACAAGAGCATGCTGTCGTCGTACCGGTGTGCGCAGCAATTGAAGCTGAAATCGCCGAGCTTGACGATGAAGAACGCGATGAGTTTATGCAAGATCTTGGTCTAGAAGAACCGGGACTTAACCGCGTGATTCGTGCTGGCTATCGTTTACTTAATCTACAAACTTATTTTACGGCTGGGGTCAAAGAAGTCAGAGCTTGGACAATCCCTGTTGGTTCAACCGCGCCACAAGCCGCCGGCAAAATTCACACAGACTTTGAAAAAGGATTTATCCGCGCCCAAACGATTGCCTTTGATGATTTTATCAAATACAAAGGTGAACAAGGCGCAAAAGAAGCAGGTAAAATGCGCTCAGAAGGTAAAGATTATATTGTGCAAGACGGCGATATCATGAACTTCTTATTCAACGTTTAATTGACTAGAGTATCAAAGTCCGCTTAATGTGGACTTTCTTATTATGGTATGCCGCGTTGGTAAAAAAAAACTTAAATAATTGCAAAATTATTTAAGCTTCATTTTAGGTTGGTTTTTTAACGTTTCTTTATTAAAGCCAAGCTTTAACTGAAATTCTAGTTCTGTGTCTACTATAATACTTATTTATTAACTAATCATATCTTTTCACTAGTTTTGTGATCTATTTCAACTTTTTAGTAGGTTTAATTCAACTATAGTATAATTTATATGACATTAATCATTTTATTACGGCATCAGTATTAGACTATAATCCACAATTAGTGAATAAAGCAGGAGATCGTAATGGATAAAGCCCCTCTTTTACTGTTTAGTGAAGCAAGAGATCTGATTTTACAAGCAGCAAAATCAATTAACTATCACAAAACGGAATCAATACCTTTATTTGAAGCAGTGAATCGTATCGTTGCCCATCCGGTTATTTCACCGATGAATGTGCCCTCTTTTAATAATTCAGCTATGGATGGTTACGTCATTAGGCAAACCGATTTGGCAAGTAGCCAAGCATTACCTATTGCTGGGAGCCTTTTTGCAGGCCAAAAACAATCGGTTAGTTGGCCTAAAAACAGCTGTTTAAGAATTATGACCGGTGCTAAGGTTCCGGATGATGCATACGCCGTCATTATGCAAGAAGACGTGCAAAAACAGGGTGAATCTATCAGCTTCGATGCCGATAAGATTAAGCAAGGACAGAATATTCGTTATATTGGCGAAAGTATCAAAATCGGTAGTGAAATCTTTACGACAGGTGAAAAACTCTCTATTGCCAAATTATCGACCCTAGCAACGTTGGGGTTAAAAGAGATCACCGTATTTAAGCCACTCAAAGTTGCGATCTTTTCTACTGGTGATGAATTAACGCCTATTGGCGAACCACTTGTCTCAGCAAATCAAATTTACGACAGTAACCGCTTTACGCTTCATCTAATGTTAAAAGCATTAGGTTGTGATGTCATTAATTTAGGCATCCTTCAAGATGACTTGGCCTTAATTACTGACACCTTAAAACAAGCGGCTAATCAGGCTGATATTGTCATCACTAGTGGCGGCGTGTCAGTTGGTGATGCAGATTATACCAAAATGGCACTTGAGCAAATTGGCAAAATTGATTTTTGGAAAATTGCTATCAAACCAGGTAAACCTTTTGCCTTCGGCCAAATAGATAATGCCTTTTTTTGCGGATTACCCGGTAACCCCGTGTCAGCGCTTGTAACTTTTTATCAATTAGTTCGACCACTGATTCTAACTCAGTATCAGGTCAAACACGATCAGCATACCTTGTTGTTAAAAACGACATCCCAGCTCAAAAAATCACTTGGTCGGGTCGATTTTCAGCGCGGTCGTATCTACAGCAATGCGCAAGGTGAGCGGGTTGTTGAATCAACTGGAGAACAAGGATCACATATTACCTCATCATTTAATCAAGCTAACTGCTTTATTATTTTGGAAAAAGATCGTGGTCATGTCCGTCAAGGCGAACTGGTCACTGTCGAACCTTTTGATTCGACATTATTATAAACAACGTTTAAAACTAACCTACTGTTTAAATTTAATAAATTGTTAAACAGTAGGTTACTCATCACCGAATCATCACACTTACATTAGTTACATAATAGCTTAGATTACTTTCAAATGATTCCCATTTTTAACGAACAATTTAGACTGATAGGGAAAATAGGAAACAGTAAACTATAATTATCTATTATGAGGTCTATTTATGAGTGTTTTGCAAGATATAAAAGAAAACAAATTCTATGTTGGTTCGCTTCCCCTGCCCGTCTTTATTGGTTTTTCACTTATCGTTTTTATCGCGGCTTTATTAGATCTTTTACCAAAAAGCATGATCGGTGGGTTTGCCGTTATTTTACCTTTAGGCTGGCTACTTGGCACAATTGGACAGAACTTGCCTGTCTTGAAAAAGTTCGGTGCGCCGGCAATTTTATCGTTGATTATCCCATCAATTATGGTCTACAACGACGTATTTGATCAAAACACGCTAGCTGCAACTAAAATGCTAATGAAAGAGTCAAACTTTTTATTATTTTATATTGCAAGCTTAGTGTGTGGTAGTATCTTAGGCATGAATAGAATCATCTTAGTCAACGGATTTATCCGTATGATGATACCGATGCTATTAGGGATGATTTTAGCTGCATTCGTTGGTGTTGGCGTCGCGGTTGCTTTTGGTGATACATGGGAACATGCTTTCTTTTATACTATTGCACCAGTAATGTCCGGTGGTGTTGGTGAAGGCGTCTTGCAATTATCAAATGCTTACAGCAATATTTTAGATCAGGATTATGATTCTTTTGTTAGTGCACTTATTCCTGCAACCGTTGTAGGTAACTTTTTTGCTATCACCTATACCGCAGTTATTAACCGCGTCGGCGAGCTTAAGCCGCATTTAAGTGGGCAAGGCCAATTGGTTAAAATGAAATTTGAAGGAATGGATGAAGCACTAAAAGACGATACCAGTCCACTTGACGCTAGCGCAATGAGTGGTGCGGTCATGACATTAGTTGCTATGTTTATGCTAGGTTCACTACTTGAGCACGTGACTCACTTCCCGGGCCCAGTATTAATGATTATTGCAACAGCTGCAATTAAATACCTACGCATTCTACCGGCAAGTGTTGAAAAAGGCAGCCAGCAGTGGTACAAATTTATTTCAGGCAACTTTACTTATCCATTAATGGCCGGGCTTGGTTTACTGTATATCGACTTAGGTAGTGTAGTTAATGTCTTAACTATTCCTTATTTTCTAACAATCGTATCAGTCGTATTTACCGTGTCGATGACCGGATTTGTCTGTAGCTATTTTTTCAAAATGTACCCTGTCGAAGCATCGATTATTTCATCATGCCAAAGTGGTATGGGCGGTACGGGAGATGTGGCCATTTTATCAACCGCTAACCGTATGAACTTAATGCCATTTGCTCAAGTGGCGACTCGTTTAGGTGGGGCATTAATGGTAATTGGTGCCACAGCACTATTACGTTATTTACATCTATAATATTTATATTAACTAAAATCGATTAATTAAAGAAAGAAAAGGTAATATTATGACAACAGTTCAAGAAAAAGCATTAGCGATCAGTAAAGAAAAACACGGTAAATTAGAGATTCGATCAAAAGTTGAAATTAATTCAATGGCAGATCTTAGTGTTGCTTATACCCCAGGTGTTGCTGCTGTTTGTACTGCTATTGCACAAAATAAAGATGATGTATACGAATACACCTCAAAACGCAACTTAGTTGCGGTTATTACCGATGGTTCGGCTGTACTTGGCCTTGGTAATATTGGTCCCGAAGCGGCGATTCCAGTGATGGAAGGTAAAGCTATTTTATTTAAACGTTTTGCCGATGTTGATGCCATTCCACTGTCAGTTAATACCCAAAATGTTGATGAAATTGTCAGCCATATAGCGGCATTTGCCCCATCATTTGGTGGTATCAACTTAGAAGATATTAGCGCGCCACGCTGCTTTGAAGTTGAAAGACGATTAAAAGAGATCCTTGACATCCCAGTATTCCACGATGATCAACACGGCACTGCAATTGTCGTATTAGCAGCCTTATATAATGCTTTAAGAGTGGTGAATAAATCAATCGACAAAATTAACGTGGTCATTAATGGAGGTGGCGCAGCTGGATTATCCATTGCGAATATGATGCTTGCAGCGGGTGTTAAGAATATTAAAGTGGTTGATAAAATTGGTATTCTGTGTGAAAACGATAGTTCATTACCCGCTCACCATAGGGAAATGGCGAAGAAAACTAACCGCGAAAAACAAATGGGTACCTTGCAAGATGCCGTTAAAGGTGCCGATGTATTCGTTGGTGTTTCAGCGCCTAATGCACTGAAAAAAGAGTGGGTTAGCACCATGGCTGAAAAATCCATTGTGTTTGCCATGGCCAATCCAACACCTGAAATCTTCCCTGAAGATGCCAAAGAAGCCGGCGCTTACATTGTTGGCACAGGCCGCAGTGATTATCCAAATCAGATTAACAATGTGTTAGCCTTCCCGGGTATTTTTAGAGGAGCGCTAGATGCGAGAGCCAAAGATATCACCTTAGAGATGCAACTTGCTGCAGCTAAAGGACTAGCAAGCATTGTCACCGATGAGAAAATCTCACCTGATTATATTTTACCAAATGCCTTCGAACCTAATGTCGCCAAAGTTGTTGCGCAAAGTGTATCAAATGCTGTGAAAAAATAGTCACCATATTTTAGTTGATCTTTGTCATAAAACCAGTTGTTATCCCATAGACAGCTGGTTTTTTTATGTATAATACCGCAAATAAAAATTTCAACGATCTGGCACCAAGGAAATGAAAATATTTTTTAAGCGTTTAAGATTAAAAACTAAACTGATTATTTTGATATGTATTGTTTTCATTTTAGCGGTTATTGCTGAAAATATTTACATCATGCGCATTGTGAATAATCAGTTCCATGAGCGCGCAATTCAAGACGTTGAAAATATAGCCAATATTTTAGCAACCACACCTGAAATTATTACGGCAATTGAAACCCCTACTCCACAAAATTTAGCCTTTATACAACAATATGCGCAAAATATTCAAGCACTAACGCAAGTTGAATTTATTACTATTTTTGATATGAACGGTATCCGTTTTTCCCATCCAGATAAAGATAAAATTGGCCAGATGATTGTCGGCGGTGATGGCGATCGGGTTTTACAAGGTGAATCATATATTTCTACCGCACAAGGAACATTGGGGCTATCTATCCGTGCATTTAGACCGATTTTTGCTCCTAATCATAACCAAATTGGTGCATTGATGGTTGGACAAACAGTGAATAAGTTGGCGTATTTAGCCTCGCGTACCAATCAATCGATTTTACTAACATTAATCACTTGCCTAATTATCGCTATATCCTTAGCTGTCTGGTTTTCTAAAAGTATTAAAAATATTTTACTCGGCCTTGAGCCGTTTGAGATGGTAAAATTGTTTGAAGAGCGAGATGCTATTATACGCACGGTAAAAGAAGGTATTTTAGTCATTAATCGCTATGGCATTATTACACAAATCAATGATGAAGCTATTCGTATATTACGTATTAAAGAGAACAAGGCCAGTATTATTAATCACGATGTTAGACAAATTATCCCTAATACTCGTTTACACGAGGTGATGCTAACAGGTGAATCAGAATATGATCGCGAACAAAATATTAATGGCATTGTGATTTTAACCAACCGGACACCGCTTTTTGTCAATGGTGAATTAACTGGCGCCATCGCCTCCTTTCGTGATATGACTGAAATACGCCAACTCGCTGAAAACCTAACTGGCGTTAACCGCTACGCCGATGCCTTGCGCTCTCAATCCCACGAATTTAATAATAAACTCCACGTCATTTATGGTTTGGCTTTCAACCAAAATAATCAAGAGTTAATTGATTATCTTGAAGAACTGATGGGCAGTAATGAAAAAGAATACGAGCATATCTCACAATCCATTCATGATCCGATTATTTCAGGGTTTTTAACCAGTAAATTCAGCCGGGCACGGGAATTAGATGTCACGTTGAGGTTTGATATTGACGGGCAATTAAGTCCGATTGCGCGTAGTTCTGTCACGCACTGCTTAATTACGATTTTGGGTAATTTAATTGATAATGGTTTAGATGCCGTGCAGTTTTTAGATGATAAGCAAATCGCCGTGCAGCTAAGCATCACACCAGAAACGTTCATTATTGAAGTGACCGATAACGGTCACGGAATTAGCGCAGATGTATCAGATAAAATTTTTACCAAAGGGTATTCGACTAAGGGGAATAACCGAGGAATTGGCTTGTATCTTGTTTTGGCAAGTGTCAATGAGCTCAACGGCCATATTGAATTAGCCCCGCAAAAAGTATCAGGTACTTGCTTTCGCATTTGTTTACCATTAAACACACTCTATCAGGAGAAATAATGATCAATGTGTTAATTGTCGAAGATGATCCGATGGTTGCCGAGCTCAATAAACAATATTTGACTATGGTGCCGGGATTCAAATTAGTGGGTCAAGTGAATAATGGTGAAGATGCGCTACATTTTATTCATGATAATCCGGTTTCATTGCTACTACTTGATGTGTTTATGCCAAAACTCAATGGACTTGAGCTCTTGCAACATATTCGTATCAGTTATCCGAATATCGATATTATCATGGTCACCGCAGCTTGTGATAGTGAAAGTATTCAATCAGCGTTGCGACTTGGCGTCATTGACTATATGGTCAAACCGTTTACGTTTAAACGATTTCGCACCGCGTTAATTACCTATCAAGAGCGAATTCGCTTGCTGAGTTCGAGTGATATACTCGATCAAAAGCAGCTTGATCATCGAATTTTTAGCCAAACATTACAGCAACCTAAAGTACTGCCTAAAGGTATTGAACCTGATACGCTCAATAAAGTCCGGCAAATCGTCGAGAATCTGGCCCAGGATTTTGCCATGAGTGATCTATCACTGTTAAGTTCGCTTTCGCGAATTTCATTAAAAAAATACATTAATTATTTAGAGGAAAGTGGTGAATTAGAAAGCTATTTGAGTCACCTGTCAGTTGGGCGACCGGTCAGAATGTACTCACTAAAAAGAAAACAATAGGTGCCATGGCACCTAATGCTCACCACTTAGTTTAATGCCACCAAAATAGCGCCTATCGCTATCATTGCAACGCCAACTCCGCCCCACACCGAAATTTTTTCACCAAATAGCACCACCGCAAACACCACTGCAAAGACCACACTGAGTTTATCAATCGGCGCCACTTGTGACACGTTCCCCACTTTGATGGCCATAAAATAAAAGAGCCAAGATAATGCGCCAGCAATGCCACTCAATGCAATAATAAAAATCGCTTTACGATCTTGTATAATCGTTTGTACAAGATGCATTTTCCCTTGTACAACAACCACGCCGACTAAAAAAATTGCCATCACTACAGCGCGAACAGCCGTTGCAGTATTGGCATCTAAATGTTGTAAACCGATTTTACCTAAAATAGCCACCGCAGCTGCAGTCATTGCTGATAGTAAGGCGTATATTAACCATGCACTCATCGATTAGTTCTTATCAATTTGGATCATCATTTGCTGCGCATTGGGATTTTTTTGGCACTGCTGAGAATTACTCATTGCACCATCACAGCCTTCAAGCACGCGTTGAGGTTTTGACCAGCGCACATCTTGTGGATCTTGTTTTGGACCACCGCAAGCGACAAGCGCGAAAGTAGTGGTAATCAAACTAACTAACATTATAATATTTTTCATGATATATTCCTTTTTAACTAATTGTTATTTATGGATTTTTACGTAATATTAACTCAATATTAATATGCTATCACACCGTATAGTGCACTCACCAAAGCGTACCTGAATATATTCACATGTGATGTAATCAATTTTATCATTCTATCGTCATCTAGATCATTTGAACACTACCACCGATTTTTATTGTTAAAAAATCGGTGGGTGATAGCATGTATTGTTCAATTAATTGCCGTAATAATCGAGGCGGCTCATCCAATGGTTCATCGGCCAGTTCAAAGGCCCCCCAATGAATAGCAATCGCCTTTTTACAACCAATATCATGAAAGAGCTGCAAAGCTTGCTGCGGATCGACATGTTGGTTATGCATAAACCAACGAGGCGCATAACTACCAATTGGAATCAGAGCGATATCAATATTGGGAAAGCGCTTTTTGACTTCGGCAAATCGCTCACTATAGCCAGTATCACCCATAAAATAAACACGGCGGGTATTCGATGTGAGCATCCAGCCACACCATAAAGTTCGATTCGTATCATGCAGTGTGCGCCGGCTCCAGTGTCTGGCTGGCACCGATGAGACCGTAATACCCTCAACGCATACACTGTCCCACCAATCGAGTTCAGTAACATTTTTCGCACCCCAACGCTGCATTTTATGCTTTAAACCGAGCGGCACAATCAATGATACTAGCGGGAAGCGTTTAATCAGTTGACGAATACTACGGTAATCTAAATGATCATAATGGTTATGTGATATCACTATCATATCAATATGTGGTAACTGAGCAATCGAGCTAGCACAAGGTGTATGCCTTTTAGGGCCAATAAATTGCACCGGCGAAGCTCGCTCAGAAAACAGGGGATCAGTCAGGATTGTTTTATGATTCATTTTGATGAGTGCAGTGGCATGACCTAGCCACCAAACCGCATCATCTTCTATTAAAAAATCGGCCTGTTGATACCAATTAGCATAAAACTGCGCATAGCCACCTTCCGGCGGATAGACCTTACGCTGTTGCCGCCATTTTTTAACATCACTGTGACGAATTAAAAAGGGGTCACTGTTACGAAACCCTTTAGGCGTATGGTGAGATTTATTCTGGTCATAATACTCATTTTTATGGCTCATCATCAAACCGCATACTTATCGCTGCCGCTCAATCATCACCGCCACATTTTGTGCAGCTGGGATCGCGCCAGGCTTGCTGACTTTAATTTTCACGCGTGAAACCGAAAAGTCATTGATGACCAATTGTGCCACTTCCTCAGCAACTCGCTCAATTAAGCCAAATTGCTGATGGGTCACATAATGCTCAATCGCTTGTGATACTTTCGCATAATCCAAGCAAAGCTCGACATTATCGCTTAAGCCTGCCGGGCGATTGTCCCAAGCCATTTCCAGATCAAGCACCAGTTTTTGCTTAATGGTCTTTTCCCACTCATAAACCCCAATTGTGGTAATTACCGCCAAACCCTCAATAAAAACGCAATCTTTAGTCATATTCGTCACCTTAAAGATGTTATTGCTAATGAGATTACCCAATCTCAATAAATTACGCTATAATTTATTATAAAATTTTTTGATCAAGATAAAAAGTTACTTGCTATGGTACGAATTTTTCAGCCAACCCCAATTTTATCCAATAGCGTTATTGAACTCGATGATAATGCGTTTAATCACCTTGTTAGAGTCTTACGTATGCGAGAAGGGGAAACATTAACGCTATTTGATGGTAGCAACAAAATTACGCCCGCTATCATTCAACAAATTCATAAAAAGACGCTAGTTGTTCAAACGTTCGATAGTACCGTCGATAATCGCGAATCACCACTAAATATTCACTTAGGTCAGGTGTTATCTCGTGGTGAAAAAATGGAATTTACCATTCAAAAATCGGTAGAACTCGGGGTTAACACCATTACCCCGCTATTATCTGAGCGTTGCGGTGTAAAATTAGATGCTGAGCGACTAGATAAAAAAGTGCAACAGTGGCAAAAAATTGCACAATCTGCTTGCGAGCAGTGTGGCCGTAATATTGTACCGACCATAAATCCTATTCAAAAACTTGATAACTGGTGTGCGAGCTTGCAAGATTACACCAAGCTAACGCTGCATCCCAGAGCCCAGCATGGTATTAATCAGCTCTCCTTGCCAAATGCTAATGTTGCACTACTAATTGGCCCAGAAGGTGGATTAACCGATGCGGAAGTGAATATGACAACCGCTTACCAATTTGCTGAAATTCTGTTAGGTCCACGGATTCTTCGCACAGAAACCGTTGCATTAACCGCGATAACGGCATTACAAGTTAAGTTCGGTGATATAGGTTAAGCGACTTTCTTTATTGATAACCATCATCTCATAAAGAAAATTATCACTGTCCAATCCATTTATATCGTGCATTTATTCCCGCAATTAATCATGTTCTCAAGCAATTGCAACTTAATGATGATACAATTTTATGCTACAGCAAAAATTCTGCTACTAAGAAACATTTAGGTATATACTAATTAAATTCACATTATATGTTTGAACATTATTTAAGGAGTTGTCATGATTAAACTCGGCATCGTAATGGATCCTATCAGTCAAATTAATATCAAAAAAGACACGAGTTTTGCCATGTTGCAAGAAGCGCAAAAGCGGGGCTATCAGATCTATTATATGGAGATGAAAGATCTCTTTTTAACTGCAGGTGAAGCTTATGCAACAACCCGTCAATTAACCGTTTACCAAGATAAAAGCCATTGGTTTGATTTTAAAGATGAACAGACGATTGCCTTAAGTGAACTCGATGTCATTTTAATGCGCAAAGACCCGCCATTTGATACTGAGTTTATTTATGCAACCTATATACTAGAGCGAGCGGAAAATGCTGGCGTACTGATAGTCAATAAGCCACAAAGTTTGCGTGATTGTAACGAAAAATTATACACCTCTTGGTTTGCACAATTTACCCCTGAAACACTAGTCACTCGCCAAACCAAGTTAATTAGAGAGTTTCATCAGAAACATCAAGATATCATTCTCAAACCACTCGATGGCATGGGCGGCACATCAATTTTTAGGGTGAAACAAGATGATCCCAATGTATCGGTTATTATCGAGACTTTAACTCACCATAATAGTCAGTACTGCATGGCACAAAACTATTTACTGGCGATTAAAGATGGCGATAAGCGTGTACTCGTTGTGGATGGTAAACCCGTGCCGTACTGTTTAGCGCGTATTCCGCAAAAAGGTGAAACACGTGGTAATCTTGCCGCTGGCGGATCAGGTGAAGTCAGAGCGTTGTCAGATAACGACTGGGCAATCGCCAATGCGATTGGGCCAACACTAAAAGCCAAAGGCTTATTGTTTGTTGGACTCGATATTATTGGTGACAAACTGACCGAAATCAATGTGACTAGCCCAACATGTGTACGAGAAATTGAAGCTGAAATTAGCAACTTATCCATTACCGGCATGTTAATGGATGCGATTGAAGAACGTTTAAAATAATTAAGGATATTAAATGATTAGGGAATACCGCGCATCTGACCTCGATAGAATCATGGCAATTTGGCTACAAGGTAATGAGCAAGCACATCATTTTATTGACGCGAACTTTTTTAAAAATAATTATGAGTTGGTAAAATTATTGATTCCCATGTCTACTGTGTATGTTCAAGATATCGATGGCACAATAACTGGGTTTATTGGCTTAACCGAAAATTATATTTCAGGGCTATTTGTTGATAGCGCCTATCAACATCAAGGTAACGGTCAAGCACTAATCGCGAAAGCAAAACAGCAACATAATGAATTATTTGCCCATGTCTATGTGCAAAACACAGCGGCTATCGCATTTTATCAATCGCAAGGGTTTGAAATTGATTCTCAGTCAATTAATGAAGAGACAAACCAACCTGAATATTTAATGGCTTGCCGTGTGGAGCACAATGTAAAAATCGGTAAATGTGCCTTATAACCACAAATATTCACTCTTGATAAAGTAAATTATTATGAATTTAAAAAATCATTTTATTATTGCGATGCCAACATTAAACGACGCATTATTTGGTCGCTCGGTGGTCTATATTTGTGAACATAACCAAGATGGCGCAATGGGGATTATCATTAACAAACCTATCGAGGATCTGACGATTCAAACCGTCTTATCCCGATTGGATATTACCCCTTATAAAAACTGCGCCGAACTTGAACAGCCGGTATTTATTGGAGGCCCCTTAGCGGAGGAACAAGGTTTTATTTTACACAGTCCACAAAAAGGATTCTCCTCGAGCATTACAATATCCGATGACGTGATGATAACCACCTCATTAGATGTGTTAAAATCAATCGGCTCTGTAGAGCAGCCCAAAGACTTACTATTGTCACTCGGTTATGCTAGCTGGGGAGATAGGCAACTCGAATATGAAATTGCCCAAAATGACTGGTTAGTAACACAAGCTAAATCGGATATTATTTTTGAAAGTCCAATTGATGAAAGGTGGCGTCTTGCCGCTCAGTCAATTGGCGTCAATATTGAAACTATGTCAATTCAAATGGGTAAGGCTTAATATGGCAACCGTAATTGCATTTGATTTTGGCACAAGTAGCATTGGTGCAGCTATTGGACAAGATATTACCAAAACCGCCCACCCGTTATGTGCCTTCAAAGCTCGCGATGGCAAACCCGTTTGGCAAGAGATAGAAAAAAAACTCAAAGAGTGGCAACCCGATTATTTAGTTGTTGGTTTACCTTTAAATATGGATGGCACAGAGCAAGAGCTGACGTTAAGAGCCAAAAAATTTGCCAATCGTTTACACGGCCGCTTTGGTTACCGGGTTGAACTACAAGATGAACGTCTGTCAACGGTAGAGGCGAAAGCCAGCCTTTTTGAATACGGCGGTTATCGCGCCTTGAATAAAGGTAAAGTTGATGCTAGCTCAGCCATGATTATTTTGGAAAGTTGGTTTGATAATTTACCGTAATAGTATGACTGCATTGCCGGTAGCCTTTAAATACGATGAGCTAAACATCATACTTAAACAGATCAAATCGTACTGATTTGATCTGTTTAAGCAGCAATTAACGCTGTAAATACTGTACCAAATCTTCAATGGTCACGACGGGAAAGTCGAATTTTTTGGCAAAAGCAACAACCTCTGGCGCCCGTGACATTGTTCCATCGTCATTAGTCAATTCACAAATGACCGCTGCCGGTTTAAAGCCCGCCAGTTTAACTAAATCAACCGATGCTTCAGTATGCCCTCGACGCGTTAATACCCCCCCCTCTTTAGCTACCAATGGGAAAACATGGCCAGGATGACTTAAATCTGCTGGTTTTGCATGATCCGCCACCGCAGCCTTAACCGTTGTCACACGATCAGCGGCAGACACGCCAGTTGATACACCTTTGGCAGCTTCAATGGTAATGGTAAAAGCAGTATGATTTTTGCTGGTATTGTTTGATACCATCATCGGTAATTCAAGCTTATCGCAATAAGCCTTAGGCATACATAAACAGACAATGCCACTACCATAACGGATTGTTAAGGCCATTTGTTCGGTTGTAATATGCTGCGCCGCCCACACAACATCACCTTCATTTTCACGATCTTCATCGTCAAGAACTAATACGCCGTGACCGGCTTTTAGTGCCTCAATCGCTTTTTCAACGCGTTCAATCGGAGAGCCAAACTCAGTTAGGCTAAAAGTATTGTGCACCACATTTGGTGTATTTTCGAATTTCTGATTCATGGTAAATATCATCCTATTAATTAATTGAATACCAGAATCAGGGCTATTGCTTGACCATCAGATACATTGCATAACAGCAATCATGATTATATGAAAGGTAAATAAGCAACTCTCTTTTATCCAGACTATCACTGTCGGCCTTGGAATTTCACCAAATCTGCTAGACCTTAATCGTGTTTAATCCACCATTAAGCGCTCGTGGGCTATCACCACCGGTGGGGACTTACACCCCGCCCTGAGAATTATCAGCTAAGCTGACGTCATTACTATAATATGAAATTAATAAAAATTCATCCATTTACATAAAAAAAACCGGCATAATGCCGGTTTTTAATGCAAACATAGCACTTAAAAACTATATTTAAGTCCCAGCATAATCGACGCGTTTTTATAATCATGATCGCCACGCTGACCGGCTAAATTAAGCCAAAGACTGGTATTTTTTTCAATGTTACCTTCAACACCAACTTTGATCTCACCAATATTTCGAGCGCCATCTTGGCCAAGCGTTAATTCATCATTTAGTGTCACATCATACAACTTCGTATTATGTAACCAATTTGCTTCAACAAAGAATTGTGCTGACTGATTAGTGATAGCCTGAATTTGTGCATTGCTGAGTAAGGCGGCGCGAATCCCGAAACGAGTTTGCAAATTACCATGGCTAAAACTTACTCGCGTACCATTACTTTCGGTAAAGTCATCCGCTTTAGCATTAGCCCAAATTGCTTGAGCTTGTGGTTGTAGCCAAACATCATAGTTACCTAATTGCCCGGTTTTAAATGAGTACCCCGATTCGATAGATGCAGTTAAGCCACTAATGTTATAACTTTCAGAGAACTTCTCACCGGTGACCGATGCATCAAAATGATTCCATAACGCCCAAGTATCAAGATAAAAACCGGTTTTATCTTGGTCATTATCATACCATGTAGCGTAAGCGCCATAACTGTAACCATCAACAGTTGCATCAGATTTTGAACCATCAATATTGGAGGTTGAGGTTGTTTTACTTCTACCATACCCCACCATGACCCCTAAATGCAGTCTATTTTGCTCATTGGAACTCCATTGAGCAATATCTCCACCGATCTGAGTGATATTCCAGTGATCTTTAGCGGATAAATCTCCGTTTGCTACATTATACTTATCATAACCGTATTGATGGCGTATCCACATACTGGTAACTTTCTGCTCGCCAGTGAATAAATCGATATATTGAGTTTCACCTACTCTGTCATACAAACGTAAATTGAATAAATTATTCGCCGAGAAAAGATTACCCACATAACTCCCAATTTCAGCTCGTGCAGTCAAATCGCTAAACAATACCCAATTATTGTTATTACTTTCACTACGTTGAAGCTTATACTCATATGCCCCAGCAATAATGCGATCTGATTGTGAAAACTCCGCATCCGATTGACCATTAACATCAATAATGGCAATACCATTAATGGTTTTCGCACCTAATCCACCAATATTATTTACGGTGACAATGCTATTACCTGATGAATTACCATTAATAATCAGTTTACCAATTGGCGAGCTATCATCGGTTAAGGTGCCATTAAAAATCAAATGGCTACCTTCATTACCTTGATAATCATTCACCGTTACACTACTTTGACTAACCGTCGTACTGTTAGGTAATTGACCGATAAAGACATTCCCCTGATTATGCATATTGCCGTTAAAGACGGCATTTTCTAGGCCAATTAATGCACTACCTTTATCTATATTTAACTCACTTGCCTGATAACTATCACGGGTAGCATTATTATCGCCTTTAAATACAATCGCTCCCCCTTTAATATTAATCTCACCCGTATAGTCTTTCGCTTGTGCTAGTGAAAAGTTTAAGGTACCTGAATTATATTTATTAACCATGCCATTACCCGATAAATGGCTGTTGGTCAGCACACTTTCATCAGACAAATAGAGGTTAAGTTCACCATTATTGGTAAGCGAACCACTGCCTAAACCACCTTGTGAATCGAGGTTGACTTTACCATTAATCGCATTGGTAATATCAGCGGTTAAGGCAGAATTTTCACCAATAACGGTCAGCGTCGCCGTACCAGCTGTTGCTCTTGTCAAACTAGTATCACCAATAATCAATTGACCACTACCTTGTAGCGTGCCAGATGAAAGATAAGATGTCATATCGTTGGTAAGACTCGTAGCATCTTGACCCGTAATAGTTAACTGACCATTATTCAAATTGATTATCGCGTTTTGATCACTGTATAAACGGCCAACGCTCTGGGCATGGCCACTAAGATCGAACAGCGTATTGGCATCAAGTTTTAATAAACGTGTTAATCCTAACGCATTATCAGCGCCGGCGATTAAGGTACTTGTATCTTTGATAAAGGTTGAACCATGATAACTATTTGTGCCACTTAGCGTGACGGCTTTGCTGCCACGTATTTGCACATCGCCATAGCTCCAAGTGCCATCACCATTATCATAATCGGTAATTAATGCATCAAGTTCACTACTGCTAGCTTTGCTAGGATCACTCCCTGTCGCATCAAGAATTAAGGCATTTCCCACACCTGTTACGTCATTTTTAGCCTTAAGTTCAATCTGCGTTAAGCCATAACCCACATACAGTCCATCGCTATTTTCACCTTTAGTTAATCGGGTATCATAAGTCGCACGGGCAACAACTTCACTATTTTGCACGAGATCAGTTTTTGCTGAAGAGGCAATTTCATGACCTGTTTCATCTATTAACTTTATCTGCGTGCGATCGATATCAACATTAATTGCACCGCCTGATACATTATTAGCCGCAACTAATTGCGTTAAAATAATACCGTCATCTTGCTCTAATAAAGGTAATGATGTTGGGATGCCTGGATTATAGATAGACCCACTTGCATCAATTTTGATATTGCCTTTGTCTAAGACTAAATTATCCACCGAAATATGATTGGTTGATTTATCATTAACCAAGTCAATTTTACCGAAATCAACCGTGCCGCCATTGAGCGTTAAACCTTTTATAATTTGTTCACCAGCGCCAACCGTTACATAACTATTCGCACTCGCTTTTAACGTTGCTTGTGTTAATGCAGAGGTATTACTATGCTCAGCACTATCTTGTAGCGCGTATTGCGTATTTGATAGCTCAAGTGTTCCGTTGAAATCACCAGTATTAGTTGTGTTATTAAACGCAAAAACATGATTCGGCTTACCACTATCGTCAAGATGTTGTAAATCAACACTAAATGTGCCTTTACCATTCAATAAACGATCAAAAGCAGTATTATCTTTATTCCATCTGTAGGTTAAAATACTTGCTACATCGATCATATCATATGTATTCACCCCAGAATTTAAACCATCTTGGGTGGCTAAATTATTCAGTGTCACTTTACTATTATTGTCTAAAGCAAAATGTTCAATATGCTTAATCGTATCATCGTTATTAATGGTAACACTGGAATTATTCGTAAAAGTGACGCTGTTTTGCCCTTCTCCACCATCAAGTTCCGTGAACTGTTTTAACTGATTATCGCCGCCTAAATCATCTCCAACTGCTTGGTGAATAACAAAGGTATCATTTCCATCACCCGTTCTAAAAATATTTCCTTCACCAATTAATGTGACGTTATTACCTTGAGTCTTATCATTAGGATCAGCTAATGTACCGTATCCAAGCAATTCAACAATGCCATTAATATTGCCTTTTGCTGCGTTGGTAAAATTAAGGCTATGTTCTGTCTGCTGTGTTTTAATTGCATAACTATCTTTAGCAATAGTTTTATCGGTTGCAGTAAACTGATACTGGTCTGCGCCATTTTTCGCAAAATCACCGAATAACACTTCGCCATTATTAGTAAATGATGCAATATGACCATTATTCAAATCGACAATGACAGCATTTTTATTCGCTGAATGCAAGTGACCCGATTGGGAGGCAGTTTCGGTGCTGCCTTTAATTTCTAGTGCTGATTGGCCATTAGCACTGATTATATTCACACTCGCGGAAGTATTAACATTTTTCGATGAGTCGACATAGATACCATGCCCATCATTTTCATAAACATTGATAATGACATTCTCATAGCCGCTATTATTGATGCTATTATGTGTTGTGCCCGTTACTTCGCCCGTTGCACTATCAATATTTTCAAAACGCAGCCCTGTACCTTGACCGTAAACATTAATCGTACCCGATGTTTGTGAAGATTGGATCAATCCAACCCCAGAATGAATACCATATCCATCTTTAACATTGATGATCGCATTATTGGTCAATTGAATTTGCTCTAATGCTGAACGATTTTCAATGCCGTTACCCATACTGCTGTTTGAGTTATTATCGTAAAGATCCAGAATTGCACTATCAAGTACAATTTGATTGGCTCCATCGACTAAAATACCATGTGCAGTCCCTTGTGCTTTAGTTATGCCTGAGCCGGATAATTTTAGGCTGGCATTATCTTTAACATGATAAGCTGAATCATTGTTATTGCCATCAGCACCAATTGCCCAAACAACAGGTATTTCGCCATTACCAATGTTATTGATCGTCGCTAATGAGTTACTGCCACTAATTTCAACAGCAGTACCGCGTACTTTAATATAAGAGCCTAATTTACTAATTAACGTCCCACCGCTGTCGATTTTGACCCCAATATTATTTAAGCTTGGTGATTGGAAATCGATACTACCAAGATGATCAAGCGTGCCTCGATTGGTCACATAGTAGCCAACTGAATTTTGACCAGTAACCACTTGTTCTGAATTTGATGCGAGATTTGTTGTTAATTGTGCCGAACTCTCTAGATAGGATAAACCATTATTCGCTGGCGTATTAACACCATTTACATCATAATAATTACCATCAACTCGGGCTAAAATAGAATTACTTCCCGTTAATTCGATTTTAGTATTTTGGCTTATTTTAACGTTCGCACCACCTTCAACGCTTATCCCTTTTGCATTCTCACCATTGACCTTTAAAGTAAATCCACTCAAATCAGCAACGGTATGGTTACTCACGCCAGTTGCAGTTGGACCATTGGTTACAACCATTAGTATCGAGTTTTTAGCATTGTTGGAATCTAAAATTGATAAAGATGGATTGTTAGAGGCTATTGTGCCAGAATTAAATGTTGAACCACGTTCAATACGAAATAGCACCGACCCTTCACCATCAAGTAGTAACTCTTTATCACTGTTATAAATAATAGAGGCCGGTTTAGAAATACCTGAAATTAAAAACCCAATTTGATTATTCTTATCACTAAAGGTAAGACCTGCGTGATCATTAATTTCAGCGCTTGCACCATCGCGAATATGCACGCCAATTGCCCGATCGGCGTTGATATTAATCGCTGAATTTCCATTCATAATCAACTTAGCGTTTTCACCTTGTACCCAAGCACCGAAACTCCTCACCGCCGATTCGCCATCACTACTAACTGCATTTTGACCATTCAAGTTAACCGTACCGGCTAATGTTATTTGTCCACCATTATCTGTCCATAATGCTGTGCTTCCCACATCATTAAGGGTGATCGTACCATTAATAGTGACGGCTGATTTGCGATCACTGACATAGATAACTTTATTGTCATTACCTCTATTTTTGTCAACATCACTAATCGGGTTATTCTCTTTATTTAACACAATAATTGAATCAGCCTTATCAGCATAGTGACCACCATCGCTTACTTGCACAACTTTAACATCATGTTGACTACTTGAGACATAGACATCTTTGTTATTGATAAGTTCAGAACCCTCGCCTGCAACGGTAATCGCCGTATAAGCACCTTTGTTCGATGATTTATTAGAGATAGTTTGAGTTTGGCTATCATATTGATAACCGATATAAATTTGGCCATTATTAACTAGCGTTGCCTTGTTATCAAGCGCAACAACGCCATCGCCGATAAGAATATTATTGTTGGTACTTGCAGCGCCATAAGCAGTATGCGCACCACCTGCAACCCCATCATTTTCGAAAGTGGTACCAACTCCACTAACAATCACAACGCCCCCAATGGTAGCTCCATTATTATTTTTTACTATAGAACCATCTTTTGCTGTCACTGAATCGCTAATTGTACCACTATTGTTGAGCGAACCATTTTGGTTCATAATGACTTTACCACGTATAATCGCATCAGCGTCATTAACAATAGTAACTTGATCTTGACCATTAATACTATTAATTATTGCTCCTGTTTTATTTTTAACGGTACCGTCACTAATAGACACTACTCCATTAATCAAACCTGCATTTTCAATTAAAGTTGTTGAATGATTACCGCTTGATCGATCGCCACTGTATAATGTCACATTACCATTAATTGTTCCTGTGCTGGCAACATAAATCTCAGCGTTTTTAGCAATTAATGCATCTTTACCATGGGCATCAAGCGTACCATTAATGTTGAAAATATTATTACTATCAACGCCCGATCCAGTGTAAGCAGCATTTATAATTACGCCAGAACTGTCTATACTATCTACTTTCGTATTTTCATTCACCGTTACTTTCGAACCACTACCTGTTACACCAAGAAAACGGTTATTTACTGTGGCTTGTAAACCGATGTCAGTATATCTATCAGCCTCCGTAACACGATTATTAAATTTATCTTGTAAGCCTTGTTCCTTAGCTAATGTATCTAATTCGTTTTTATCTAGGTTATAAGCGTAACTATACGATCCAAGTACTTCACGTGAGCTAAATACTTTCGAAATCTGTGCATCATAAAATGCCTTCATCATTTCGGGGGTTGGGTTATCAAGCCTAACTTGTTCATTTTGTTGGATATATTTAATTAACTCTTTGTTAAATTTGTTGAAATCCGCCTCAGAACTAATGTTTCTACTACCTAGGACAGTATCTACATCGCCTTTATATGTCACTTTAACAACTTCTTGTTGATTACCGAATTGATAACTATTACCTGATACGTCAGAAACAGAGTTACTCTCATTACCCGTATAATAATTCACATCAGTATCAAAGGTTAAGTTAGCACCATCATTTAATTCAATAATAGCCGTACCAGCATTTTTAGAAATTGCTGATAAATAATTATTGCTACCAGGATTAGTATTTTCAATTGTAAGATCGGTATCACTTCCGGAAACAGTAATCAATTGGGTATGTTGATACTGTTGATTATTCGGCATTTTTTCATAGAAATCGATTGATTTATTGGTAGTAATATTCGTTGTTGTTTCATTTTTAATCGCATTATCATTAACTACAAGCTCAAAAATCTTACCAGTAACAGGATCTGCGTACTGTATGGTTTTGATTGAAATCGATGTACTTTCTGTATTTTTGCCTAGCACATTATTGGGATCAGAGACGGTAAATTTGCTGTCATCAATTGTTTGAGCTTTAACTTTCGCTTGTTCTAACTTGTTTTGTGCATTATCGAGTTCAGCTTGCGTTGCCAAACCATTATTGAATTGATTTTGAACCTGATTAAAAGTCGACTGTGCATTAGCAACATCGGCATATTTGGTTTGATAGAGCGTATTGATTTTATCATTAATTGTGAGTGTATATTTATGAGTCTCAGAACCTAAACTAGCACTATTTAAACCATCACCAATGCCTAAATCAACTACCTGACCCGAACCCGATACCTTAATACTGCCGAATTTATTGTTATTAACAGCAGGATTATAACCTTGTGGAATGGATATAGCCCCATAAGCTTGACTTGATAAGCCAGCCAATAACAGCAATGATGTTAACTTTAATTTACGACCTTTTTTGACTCCTGTCGCCAATTCTGAAACTGCCACAAAACAGCCAGTCGCGTTATTTTTAAGCACCTTATATATTTTATTCATATTATTCCCTTTTATTAATATTATTTTTTTATTAGTAAAAATTTCAACATTATTTATAAATGACATATTGATGACTTTTTTGTCATTATATATGAAAAAAGTTATCAGTCATTAACTATATTAAATAAGTAATAAAAACAGCGTAAAGATAAATATCAATTGATAAGAAATTGAAAATAAAATAATAACAATAAAACATTAATTTAAGATTTTATCTTAAATAAAAAAACGATCATAAAATAAGATATTAATTATTGCTAAAATCAATCGATTTAAGCGATAAAAAAGTGTATTAAACTTAAAAAAATGACTCCATTGTCATTAAATAAAAATGACTTTTTTATCGCTAAAAAAATGATGCTAAAATGTGCGGTTGTTTAATCACAGCGGAATAATATAATTTGCATAGATAAAATAAGGCGTATTCAATATCGTGAGCATCAATATTGAATACAAAGAATGGTGAGATAAAGCAGGAAACTAACTATGATTGTAAAGCTTGTTTGGCATTTTCAATAACCAATTTAAAATCAATACCTTGCTCTTTTGCCGCAAAAATACAGCCACAATAACACTGGCGGTAAACATCATACTCTTTACAAATTTCAATAGAACGCTTGTAACCGTTATTTTTTTTAAAGTCAGATGGTAAGTATTTTACGGCAAAAAGTTCTTGTATTTCAAAACCTAATTCATTAATTTTTTGACTATTTTTTTTCGGACTAAGCGTTAATGCACTAGCAAAATAATCGAATCCAAGTTCTTCAGCTTTAATTGCAGAGAGATCTAATCTCATTTTGTAACAAAGATGGCAGCGTTTACCACCTTCAGGTTCATCACGTAAGTGACCAACTTGTTTCATAAATTCAGCAGGTTGATAAGGGGCTTCAAGATATTGAACGTTATGGCCCGTTTTTTGATTAAAATCAGCAATAAATTTTTGCTGTACTTGGCTTCGATACTCATACTCAACGCGAGGGTGAATATTAGAATTGGCAAAATAAATGGTAATATCAGCATACTGCGATAAATATTCCAGTACATAAGTACTACAAGGTGCACAGCAACTATGAATGAGGATTTTCGGCTTTACTGTCGCAGTTTGCCATGACTCGATCATTTTTTGTAAAATCGAATCATAATTAATTTTGTTATTAGGATTGAGTGTTTCTAAAATATTATTTGCATTAATTAACATGACTAACCACAATTATTTAACAGGCGGACGAAGGAAAATATCGGGCCGCATTATATCATTTATCCGGGCTTGTTCGTCAATAAAATTATCCGATAATAAAAAAAGCCACAAAACGTGGCTTTTACTTGAATAAGAGCAATTACTTGCTGTTAGCAGGAGCTGGAACCGCAGCGGTAATAATTCTCAGACTTTTTACATCAATTTCAACTGAGTTCCAATCTTTATCAACTTTACCACTGATTTCAACTAAATCAGTTGGTGAAACAACTTGGCCTCGCCAATCGCGATTACCGATTTCAACTTGAATTTGACCAGTATCATCTTTAAAAATGTACTCTTTTTTACCCACTTGTTGAATGATATGACCTTTTAATACCACAAATGAATCATCTGCTAATTGTTTGACTTGTTCAACGGTGGTTGCAGAAACAAGGCCACCGGCCATACCCATACCACCTGAACCAGGGCTCATCATCATACCATCAGAAAATCCACCACGATTATCGTGTTTTGCTAATGCGGTGCCTGAAATACCTAATGTTGTAATTAGAACTAATGGAATTAATTTTTTCATAACATACTACCTCTATAAAGATTAATGAAATATCTCGTTTTGACATGCGCTATTTAACCAAATAGATATTAAGAGAATATTAATTTTGCCATTTTTGTTGTATAAGCTATCTACTTACTTTGAGAAAATAAACTATCAGCTTAGGTTCAATCATTATCACCACCTTTTTGCGCCATAACACCAGTTAAAGAGTCTTTATTTAAAACCTAACTTATTGGTTTAACTTAGTCATTGAACATTTACATCAACGCTGAAAAAATGAGCTTGCTCACCAGCTTAATTAACTTTATTACGCTGCTTATCGGAAATAGATTAATTCGAGTTACAAAATTACAATTTATAACACCAAGACGCTAATGAATGATATTACACAGCCCAGTTTTTACTTTCATCATCAAGCAATATAACGCCGTTTGTGCTTTTTAGTTTTATGCCGAGTCTAGCGCGGTAATTTAAGTCCGTGGCAGCTTAAGTCAAATCATCAAGGTGCAATCACCAGATGCTTGCAGATTCTGCATATTTGTTTTAAGCACAAAAATATTGCTTCCCTTGACTAGCTACTTCCTACTATCTCTCACTGTTAGCCAGTTATTTACTGTTGGCTCAACTAAATTTAGTGAGACGATCCCATTTTAGGTATTTTAGTTTTACTGAGTGATAACAGTGCTTTTAGTTCCACTGGGTCATCAAGAACTAAACTCGTCCCTTTGGGTATCTTTAAATTAATCTAAAGCTGATCCCGCCCATAAATGAGGTTATGAGCTATAAATTGATCAAATCGAGTTTGAAAATTTAGTCTTGATAGCGCTTTCTTAATTTTGTTAATCTTTTCGGATATCTCATCCTTAACTTTTTCGTCGTTACCATTATATTTAAGCGCTATCCATTTACGCGTCATTTCGGAGGAAATCACCGTTATAATCTTTCAAAAATCGGGAATATTGTAAAGCTACGCATAATGAGTATAACCTTTAAACACTACGATTAAATAAGCATACAGATGATGACAACGCCACACTAAGCCTGCTCATGCCCATGTCACGTTTTTTTTTAGTTATGCCAGCTTCACGGTTTCGCCAATTTTTAATAAATCAAGTGACTCATTGTTCTTGTCGAGGAAATAATCTAAACGGTATCGATGTTAAAGGCCAATATCCACATTATAAGGATTGTAAGTGATACCCCAATTAATGATAAATTGAGCTATATTGGCTTTGTAATATTCTTTTAGTGCTGGCAATTGTGATGGGTCAAGTCTTAATCTTGTATGTCTTTCTATTCGCATTCAACAACCTGTTTATAATCATATTGGCATATATTATTACCCCATCATCTTTTTATAAGCTTCGATAGCATCTTTAGTACTTATTGGTTTTACTTCATTTAGCGTCATTGATCTGTCAAATGATTTATTGTCAATTTCTTGCTTATCTCTCCATTTCATTAAAATCAAATTTAATAATATTCAATTGAATTTCCTTTTAAAAATAAACCCTAGCCCCCCACAACAGCGCAAATGACCGCAACTGTTTCTGTTAAGGTTTATTTTTAATAAGGGTTGTGGTTGATGTGTGCCGTGTGATGGCGTCGTTGTTGATTTGAAAATTAATGGATTTGTAGTGCATTACTTTTATTTTGGACATTGAAAAACCACCCGAAAGTGGCTTATGATCCGTTATCAAAAAATTTAAGCTGCGTTAATTAAAACGTTTAATACATTAATTATCAAATATTATTTTTGTAGCTTAAAAGTTAATTCGTTATTATTTTGTTCTAAAACTAATGTATTACTGGTTAGTTTTTTAATTAAATATGTCTCTGTAAAAGTAAATTCAACACCATTACCAATACTCTTTCCTTGTAAAATCAGTTTATCACCCTGCCTTATCCAGTTATGGTATTGTAATGTAGCCATATTAAAAGAAACTGCTTTACCGTCTTCTTTTAAAGTAAATCCTTGCATATTTGGCTCTTGACCATTAATGGGTTCAACCCAGGTTCCTAAAATATTAGATCCTTGACTACATCCAAATAAAACTAAGCAGAACATCAATACACTCATTATTTTGTTCATGTTAACACCTTCATATGCTATCAATATAGTCATTATTATACGATACACAAAATCATTTACTAGTGTGCCCGCACTTAAATTTGGTGCTATCTCTAAACAATAATATTCCGACCAACCTTCAATTATTGCTTTGTTATTTGCTTTACGTTCAGTAAATTCACGATTAATACGTTCTTGTTCTTTTATTGCAGCCTTTTCATCTTGCCAACAGTTATAAGCAAAGTAACTCATGAAGACTAACTAGCTAAAATAGCTATAATCCACTTAAACATAATGCTTTATCTTTTTCTCATCTAGCTACAAGGCCCCTTAATACTTTGCCTGTCGATTTATTCCATCTTGATAATTGATTGTAAACGAGTTTATACTCTCGAGTATTAAGATAGTGATACATCGTTGAAGTTGGCATCTTAGAGCATCCGACATTAAACATAATAGAGTGCGTAGCATCAAATACTAGACGATACATAGCGTGCCATCCAACAATTAAGACAGTCGTTAAGTGTAAATTCTGAATTATCCCCACCGACAAAATGAATTTTAGGATTCCCCCTCTGTCGTATAACAATCTAAGCTCACGTTTTTAAACATAATGCAGGTTATCGGCCAAGCGTTAATCTAACGGGTTTATTTTGCTATCTATAGTGAAATTAACATGCAATGGTACCCTTTTGTGTTATCCTAACACTTAATCCATCACCGTGTGTTAATTCAGGTGTGCCGCTGTATGGTTGATTGAATATTATTCTTAACGTAGTATCACTGATCGCCATAATGACATTCTGTACACAATAAAAAACAGCGTTATGTATTCATGTGTACAAAATAATACAAGCGCGAACAAATAAACAATCTAATAATTGATAAATAAAGAATAAACTAAACGAAACTGTAATTAAAAAAACAAATATGAACGATATTACACAGCCCAGTTTTTACTTTCATGATTATGAGAGTATTTATATAACATAATGTTTTTAAATTAAATTATAAATAACAAAAATAAACATGTACTCAAATATGTACTCAAAAATCACGCTTCTATCACATCGCACTTACTCAACTAACTAATTTAATATCAATTAAACTCATGTATCATGACATTAATCACAACACATGAGCTTTGATATGATCACTATCAACTACTTAAAAACTATCTACATCAGATTTCAATACAATAAGCATGACATCATCAACAATGATTCTTACATCATAGATGTTGTAGAAAATGACCATATGATCATGTATAAAGATGAAATAACGATAGAGATAGCTAGATTTAAGCAGTTGATTGATGCGGTTGAGTATGTAAAGTGGTTGTGTGATAATAAATAATGCATTTAAAAAAGGCATGAGTATGGGATTAAGGAACTGGATATATAAGAAAACAGGTTTTAATGTTAAAACTTTAGAATATACACCGCTTAAGTTTGAGCGATTTGAGAGCATGGGTAATAACTGTGAGCTGGGATTGTTTTTGAAAGAATCAAGAAACAATACAAGCTCATTTTTTCGCTATACATTTATTCATGACTATTCATTAATAGGACAGTTAATTCAAAATAACTTTAGAGATATTTTCTTGCTTGAGAATCTAGAGCAATCATGCACTGGGATGATAATAGACAAAAAATATCAATTATCTTTCCATTCGAAAATGAATATATCTAAACGCGGCGAGAAAAAATCTATAGACAACAATGAGCTCATTGTATCTCATCAAAAAGAGCTTGGTAAAGTAAGATACTTAGCCGACAAATTCATGGATAACCTAAAAAAATCAAACAAGATATATGTTATAAAAACGAATGATAACGAATCATCAAGAGAAATTATGCAATTGCATAATATAATGCTAAAAGTTGGCAATTGCACAATTCTTAATGTGAAGTTTACTAAAAACAACAATAAAATATCAACAATTGAAAAGATAAATGAAAGTTTTTATGTTGGATATGTCAGTGGCTTTGCACCTTATCACAATGCACACGATTTTAATTTTAAAGAATGGTATAAGCTTTTGAAAATCGCTGAAGAAGTAATAAGATAAACCCAATTAGCTTGGTTTTTTTGGCCACTCCGCGCTGTCAATAGTTAGATCAACTCGGCTAAGTAAAATACGATATTTTTTCCACGCTTTTAATCTCTCCTCATCGTCTTCCTCTTGCATGTCTAAATCAAAGGCATCTTGCAAGATGGATATGGCAGTATTAGACTCTTTTGTTAAAGCGGACTGTATAGCGGTATTTCTTGCCACAATTTCAGCTTGAATATCTTCATCTGATTTTGGCGGATTTAGAATAGAATTAGCCTCATCTTCGGTTATAGCAATTAACCCTTCTTTCACAGTAAAATCAGGGTAAATCTTTTCAATAGCAGTCTCCCCCGCTTCATTTATTGCTTCAATTTCAGTGTAACTACCGAACTCAGGTAAATCATCTTCATACACGTAAACTTGGTTATTTTCATCTTTGTAATATTTCACTTATAACTCCTTATCTTAATTCAGCCCAAAAGCTGACCGCGCCAGCACTCAATTTGTATGTACTATTATTAGGAACTACCGCAGATAACACTGAACCATTACCATACCTGTCGGTATAAAAATATCCGGCAACAATAACATCATCGACATAAAGATAAGCCCACCCACCGCCATCCTGCCCTGTTGTAATATTGACAGTGATTGGGCGACCTGTAGTGTTGGTATATATTGCCCCGGCTGATCGGCTACTTTTAACATCCTGCCATGTTTGATTCACTCCTAGCCCGGATTGATAGCTCCCGATATTTTCAGTTGTTATTACTGTTTTCCAGGCATTAAAGACGCCGCCCGTTGAATCTCTGAAAAATAACCCTGCTCCGCCCCAGCCTACAGATATCTGCATCGCTTGACTGTCTAATATGTTTGAGCTAATCACCCAACCCGCCGACGCCGGCTTTTCTCCTGCTGTGCTTGAATTATACCAGCTGAATTGTGTTTCTGTGACGTCATTGATGTTTGTGCTAGAATTTGTAAGATGAACAGCTTTCCCGCCCACTCCGTAATCCCCACGCTTTAAAACTGGCGTACTATTTATTGTCATTTGTTTATCAAAATTAAGTCCTGCGGCGCTATATGTTGCTTTTGCGCTGCCGACTGTTAACGATGTTTTTGCTGTTATATCTGTGCCGGTTAATGTTCCGGTTAACGTGCCACCTGTTAGGGGCAGGTATTTGCCGTCTATAAAACCAGCCCACCCGCTCCCTCCTACAGGATTGGTTTTATTGGCATCAACTGTTGATTGATATAACTTGCCATCGCTACCTAAAATTACCGATCCCTTATCATAGCCGCCAATTGACGTCGCAAACGCTGAATCATAGGTTTGGTAATTTCCAGATTGGATGTAACGGATAGCGGTTGTTATATCGTTAAGAACTCCATTAAAGTCCTGCCCAAATGGAGGCACCCCACCCGCTGCGATATCTGCCATAGTTACAGCAGGAAATCCGGTTTCATAAGTCGCTTTGTTTGGGTAAGTAGTGGTATTAGTTTGCGGTATTGAATACTTATATGTATCGCCCGCATTTACTGCAAATGGTACCGGTATTAATTTATTATTAATTGACATCGATTATGCCCCTTTGGCTTATAAATGTTCCATTGTTAAATGTTTGGCAATTACTGCCAAAAAATCCGAATACTTGATTAGGGATAGTGATTATTCCTCTAAGCTTAACACCTGAAGGGCGAGGAAGAATGTTAGAATTTTTTATTAAAGATATTTCGTTATCTCTTAGATAAAACGGGAATACGTAGTGCATCGACATATCGAGATTATCAGTAACAAATGGCTTTATGTCGCTATTAAAAATACTGCCGAGGATTCGGTTGATATCTTTGATCGATGAATCACTAATATTGACTGCGGCCTTTGATTTAATGACGGTTCTAAAAAAATCATCAGCAAGTTTCAGTGTTGTAGTGACTTTTTCACCGGAATAAAAAGATCCTCTGTTGAACGTAGATAACTTCTGTCCGTCAAAGCCAAAAACCTCACCAATGCTGTCAAATTTAACATATCTAGAAACATCAACTATTCTCGCCCAAACATCCAATCCGTAGCTATTTGCTGTATCTAAATTAAAAACGTTATCGTAGAATTTATTAACAATATCTGTAACATCCATTCCGTTATTGAATGTATAAATAATATTCTTTAGTTTTTCGCTATTACCATATTGTCTTAGTATTGTATCGTTTATATTCACATGATCACCTCTACGTCATTTATATCTATAACCGGCATTTCATCAACGCCCATAGTTACAGATGTTGAGTAAGTCGTTCCGTTTTTGCTAATCTCTATTGACTCAACGTTTACATAATCAGACAGATTTGATACCGGAGTGTAGTATCGTCCAGCATGAATCAAGCCCCCAATTCGAGCTCTTGAATTACCAGATTCGCCCGTAAATATTGATATAACAGCATTTTTTATCTGCTGATCAATGTCAGATGGTAGTAATTCATTTTGCTGAATAGTGATTCTAAATTTAATAGGCTTAGGCGATGGAGATAAATAAGTTATTGTGTATTTCGGGTAAGGCTCGATATAGCCGCTAGTTATTGTAATGGTCTCTTTTACATTTCCCACCATTCCGCAGCCGGGATTTTTCTTATTAAATATTGCTTGAGCTACCTCTTTCGAATCACCGCCGTACACGGAAATAAGCAGAGAATGAGGCGCTATCTGATACGCTGTTTCACCGTAATTAATTGTTGACCCGGTATCGTTGCTATAAACGTAAGCATCCACGACATCATCTACAGCTAAAACTGCAGATTGCACTGATAAATTTTGATTTTGAGAATTGAATGCTACAGAGTTTCTGCGGCGATATTCAAAGTTATTTCGAGATTCAACATCCTGCCCCAATGCTCCAGAAGTATCATTATAAACGCTATCCCAACCTATCGATGATTTGTAAATTTTATTTAATGACCCGGCAGGGCAAGCTATGGGTCCGGTAGTCTGATTGACAAATATCACATCAGCGTAACCGCTTGAATTAATTGTTGCGCTAGATGATGAATAGTAAATATATCCCGCATCATCAATGGCCGAGCTGCCCTTTGGTATAATAGTGTCGACTAATCCTGTACACCTGGCGGTTACCGCTGTTCCTCTGGCCGGTATTCTCTCTAAAAAATAGATTGAAGCTAAAGCATCTTGAAAACGGCCTTCTGCAAAATTCGGATCGAACTGACTTGCTAAATAAGTAAGCTGTTGGTCTTTTTGATTGATTGACCATGCCATTGATACAGCAATTTGACCTTGTGGGGTGGTGACATCCTTGTCCATTGTTCCGCCAAAAGCTTGATTCAAGTCCTCTAGCGTTCCGTCCAATACCTCTTGATAAGAAGGAGATTTTATCCCCTCCTCTGTTATCTCTAAGTTGGGAATATTTGACATAATTAACCTTTTATAATGTTAATGTAGTAGTTTGATTATCTGTATCTTGAATGGTTATAACGCCTGATAATTTTCTGTCTTTCAGTCCATTTTTATCGAAATATAGCAACGATTTTGCGTTCATAACATGATTAACTCTTTTTGCTTCTTTCATGTACAGAAATGATAAATATTGAACTTTCTTACCATCCTGGAAGTTCTGATAATCAATTCCTATTCTCCTATCCGCAATGCTTTCACCTAAAAACGTACTAACCGCGCAAGCAACATTTTGAGCTATTGCATAAGGATTGCTAACCGTTGCGATATTTCCTTTATCGTCTAGCTTTATATCCCAAGTGGCATCATCGAGAAGCAAGGATGTTGTTCTTATCATTGCGGGCCTCCTGTGCTATCACCGCCTGATTGCACTCCTGAGTGAGTGTGAGTAGAAAGTGCGATTCCATTCGCTGTAATTTCTTCCGTTGAATTTAAAGGCATGTTGATGGTTGCTGTTCCACTGCCATTTAATGGGCTTGCCGTAAGCGAACCGTTTAACGCTATCCGAGGTGATGATATGCTAACCGAAATATCTGCAGTTATGTCAACAGTGTTTGACGTTAGTTTTGTAGAATTAGTCACGTTAGCAGTTAAATCGTCACAGTTAGCCGTTACACTTGGCGCTGTTGCCGTTATTTTTGTCGGTGAATATATCTCTATGCCATCAGCTGTAAACTTGACATACTGCGTTGGTGTTCGATTCAAAACCCCGCCCAAGTAGATAGAATCTGATAATGAGTGGATTCTTCCGCTTCCCGGCGTTGCAAATGTTTTTGTTTCTTTAATGATTGAAATATCACGATCGCACACTGACACGAGCCCGATATCCCCAGCAGTTGGATCAATTATAATTGCGCTACTTCCGCTTTGAATTCTCATGTACTTAACGTTGTAAATGACGCTAGATTCAATAATTTCTCCGTCTGTCGTCTCCCCGAGCAATAGCGGTTTAATATCAACAGTAAGATTAGCAATATTCACGGCAACAACTTTTACAAGCTGAATAAAACTGTTGTTTTTTAGCGCTTGGCTAATTAATTTTTGTATGACATCTTCCTGCGTAACCATCTGGCTTAATTGTAAATTTATCGGGCTTTTCATGTGAATACCTTATATAAAATCAAACTGCTTTCAAATGTTCCACCGGGCAACTGGCAAGATAAGTTATGGATTATCGCTCCGACCGTGTAGTCGCCACTCGCAAGCGGCAGATAAGTTTCAAGCTTAACTTTTTGCCCCGTTTTATATGAAGGGTTAAAGTACGTTTTAACGGTCAGATATGTGCCGAAATAGCTCGGATATCCGATTAGCCCAGTTTGCGGTGATATTAAGATTGCCTCTTCGTCTCTCGCTGTGCCAATTTTCGATATGTAAATGTCAGAATATGAAAGCTCAATAAAACATCTAATATCATTAGCCACACTTAGTATTTGCTGATACGGCGACCCGATGATATATGGGTTTTTTAGTGATTCTGTGACGTCAATGTTTGTTAGTGTCATTCCGAAAGGCTTAATAATTGATTGAATAATGTCACTTGCTTTTATTTCTCCACCGAAGCTGAACGGCATTGCGACAGCGACAGATAAAAAAGCGCACGGCTGGCAATTAATAATAACCGGAATGTCTGGCGCTTGATTAAAGTCGGCCACGCAGTTGATTATCGTGCCCTCGTAGCATTTAACTCCATTTGCTTTCACGGATATCGCATTATAATTTTTACCGCCATTCCACATTTCAAACCGTGTTAACGTTGCGATATCATCACGCCCAAGCCCCCAAATTGTGAAGCTAGCTTCAGAGCTATTTACGCCGCCGAACGTGCTTATTGTTGCAGTGCTGCGTGGCGCTTTTAGTTTAATTGTGTCTGTTATTTCGCTTGGATCTTCGCCGTTGCCTTTTATGAGAAACTCAAAATCTAATATTTGCGTTTGATAATTCATGCGTCACCGTCATAGTAAAGTGAAAATCTATCACCAAGTTCGCTGTAAGTCGGATTGTCATTTCCTTGGCTATCATTAAAAAACAAGTCGCCGATAAACCCGAGATACTTGTATCTAACAAGCTTTACATCGTTTAGACACAACACATTTAAAGCAATCGGCTTTTCATTCATGTACATTGAAAAAAACAATCCTTTGTCTTGTTGTGACAGTGTAACTGTGCAGTTTTGCCCGCCCAAATTAACGCCAAATGACTGCTGTTCTTTTTTCTCTAAAGAGATTGTAAGCATTAATAAATCTCCTTTTCCGGTGTTTTTGCTTCTGTTGTTGCTGCTTTTTTAACTGAGTTTATTAGTTTTTCGATATCAAATAATGTTCGCACTTCTTGAAATGTTAAATCAACCATCAACAACGTTATGCCTGAGCTGGATGATGTGGCAAATTGATAATTAATTAAATCGTAGCTAGCATAGACGCGATCAGGTGTTTCGATGTTGTATAGCGTTGCAGAGTTTTTCATTTGCTCAAGCTTGTTAATAACGTCAGATCTTGACGATGCATTCAATGAGAAATTATTTGTTGACGGGAAGCGCGGAATGGCACCGCTAAACCCGGTCATGCCTTCAACTGCAATTCGCATTGTTATTTTTGAAGGTTGTACAACTTTATTAAGTGAGGAATAGTTACCCGCGACACCGTCGGATGATGCAACCGGCGCGCTTGTAATTACTGCCTCTCCGCTATGATCGAACTTTATCACGCTATTAAAGTCAATTGCACTCCGGTTTGCATTGTCTCCGCTTGCATAATAAATGCCGTAACTCGGGTATATCGTGCTTGATAAAAACGATAGTAGACTTTTGCTATTTATTGCGCTTAAAACAGAGTTAAGCGATATACTGAAATTCATATTTACCCCTATTTTAGTCAATAAAAAACCCCAGTTAAGGGGTTTGGTTTAGGTATTTTAATTACATTTGAACTGCATTTTTATTTTCAAATAGGTTTTTAGCATTCTCTATTAAATCTTTAATAGCCCAGAATACATTAGCCTCATCTTTCTCAAGGTCGTTATTGCAAGCCATGACATAGGCTATTGATTCAGCTTGATTTAATTTTGTCATAACGATATCAATATCATCTAAATCTAATATAATTTTTCGGTTCATGTGGTAGTCCTCAGTAATTGCCCCTCTTGAGTGGGGGCTTATTTTTAATTGGGTTTTAATAGTTAGTGTAAGCTTAGCATTTGCGATAACTTAGTTAGCCCCTTCGGAGTTACTAGAACTTGCTCACAAACTTTTTCAGATCCTGAGCTATCTTGTGTTATGTAGACTTTATGCTCAAGAAGGCCTTGCTTAACTTTATCTTGATATCCCAACCAATTTCTTTGACCTCGTCGCTTATAAATCCATCCTTTTTCATTTAACAGTTGATTAAATTTATGTGGCGGCTGCTGCAAATGTTTCGCGGTGCTTGTTAAATTTAAGCTACCGTCAGATTTAGCTATTCGCTCAAAAGCATCTACATCGTCGCGCATTTCTTCAACTTGATGACCTAAATTTTTATTTTCAATTAAAAGCTGTTCTTTTTCTTCTTCAGCTTTAATCACCATTAACGCAAGTTCTTTTGTTGTTGGCAATGATGGTTGTACGTTTTTCTTTTCAGCCTCAAGTTGATAAAGACGATCAATGACAGCGGTTCTGCGCTTGATATCATAGCCAGTGATTAATATTTCAGTGTACCGTCTTGAAATATGGTATTCCCATGCGTTAGGGTTTTTAGAATCGTATTGCTCGCATCTAACGTGTTGATTTGTAAGGTAACTCAAATTTGAGTTACGGACATAATCAGCATCTTCACCACCTAATAAAGCAACCAAGATTGCACGAATATCACGGCATACATTATCATGTCTTTTATGAGTTAACGTTGCAATTTCACGGCTAGACATGGTTAATTGACTTTTTTCTACTAACGATATAATATTACTCATATATTAATTCCTTTGGTTAGTGGGTTAATTATTGAAGCCTCAAGTGTTGCAGCACTTGGGGTTTTTGTTTTATTGGATATCTGCAATTTTTCTTTCCTCCTCCTCTTTATGTTTTTTGAAAAACTCCATTGCCTCATTTATAGAATAAGTCATTGAGCGATTATCCTTTTTTGAATAATCTGCAAACCATTCTTTTAGATCTGGTCTAATCCTTAACCCAAATGGTGCTAGCTCACGTATTTTCACTTTACCTCCTCTTAATTGTTACACCGTGTAACTTACGCTTGTGATTATTACACCGTGTATCTATACTGTCAATCTTTTTTTTATTACACTGTGAAGTAATTAATTAAGGAGTTTTTATGTCAACAATTAAAGCTGGTAGGGATATTGCTCCATTTGGAGTTAGAATACCGAATGATTTAAAAGAAAAATTACAAAATTTCGCTGAAATAAATGGAAGATCATTGAATGCTGAGATTCTGTATCGCCTTGATCGATCTGTAAACGAAGATACGGCTAGCTTAATGATTGAGCATAAAGATTTATTTTTAGAAATAATCAAATTGGCTCAAGAAGAATTTCAAAAAGAACAAGAAGAAAAAGACAAAAAATAAGCCCGAGAGGGCTTTATTTGAATATTTTATTATAATTAAATATATAATCTTTGGGGGAATTCAAGCACTCAGTTAAATAACTGTTTTGATTAATTATTCCTTGTCTATTATATAAATTAATATTGCTTAGTAAAAGGTTTTCAAATTTAGCTTTTATACTATTTAATTGATTTGGTGTGATTTGTAATATTTTATACTGAAAAGTCTTATTTGATTGATTTTCATATTTTTGATTAAAACTACCCATAGAGGATTTTTTTGCGTAAGCATACTCTCTTTCCATAAGAATATCATTAATCACAAACTCTATTAAAGTATATGATTGACCGCAAAAATACAAATGGTTAGCATAATCTTTTTTGAAGTCTTTTTTTATGGATTTAGATATTAAATCATTTTCTTTTTTTCTTTTATTTTCTTTTTCAACTAATTTGTCTTTTTCTAAATTTATACGATCTATTTCTAAAATATAAGTTCTAATAGTGCAAGCTTCATCGCCAGAGGTTGAGATATTATTAATATTATAACAAAGCAGCAGCTCTTTTTTAAATTTATTATTAAACTCATTTCTTCCATTTAATAAAAATAGCTGTTCTTTATATTCTCTTCCTGTTTTATCTTTATAAACATAATCATCTGCATCTTTAACTAGTTTGGTTATTTTTTCTTCGTCAGATAGTTTGTATATTCCATATTTCTCACCAATTTTAGCGCAAGATGTTATGAACATAGCTATTATAATAAGTAAAAATTTCTTCATAAGCCCCCCTAATTAATTTAAGGGGATTATATCAAAATAACTTACCGAGTGTTACTCAAATGTGGATACATTGAGGCTGGATTGCCGACTATCAATTTTGAGTTGCTCATTCCGTCATTAACAATATCACTAATATTACTTGATGATGTGTTAATAATCATCTCTTGTATGCTAATAACCTGATTGCTACTCATCGATTGATTTGAATAGTTTTGCTGCATTAGCTGCTGCCCAGTTTGTGGTTGTTCAAGCTGGGGATTAGCGCCGTTTTTCTGGTATTCACTTATGACGTAGTCAAAGTAATTTTCAAGATAAGACGGAAACATTGATCCCCCGCCTTTTTTATACTTTCTCCCCTTAGAAAGCATCAACTCTCCGTTTTCAGCATCAATATCTTGAATATCCGCGTCTCTGTTTTTAATTACATCAATTTCGCCAGGTTTCAGTGATTTATTTTTGGATAAATATTCATTTAAAAACTTAGTTTTACTTGTGTCTGCATTTTCATTATCACTAACAACGCCAAGCCCTTTTAGTTTTTCAAGAATAATCTTAGTCCACTCTAAAATGATATCCGCTATCTTGCTGAGCGCCGGCATGGACTCCTCAATTTGAGGTGTCATTTTATTCACTTCTTCTAATATTTTTGTTGCTAGCTGGGTTAACTTAATCCGGATCGGGGTAAAGGATTCCCCTAAAACTGTCCATTGATTCTCAAGTGCTTTATCGGCCCCGACAATAGCAGCATTTCTTCGCTGCGCGCCATCGGCTCTATCTTCTGTCTGTATCGCTGACCTCTGCCCAACATTTAAGAAATCAAAAACTCGTTTATTAGAGAGAAAATTACCCACATCGCCATCAAGTCCAAGCATTCCGATCATTGACTTGCGAGTATATTCGTCATTGCTTTGTAGCATTATTGCAATAGACTTAATCGTATTAACTGGGTCAGTATTTACCGCATCAATCTTTTTACCGCTTCGGTCATAGCCGTTTAACGCTGCAATAAGCTGCTGAATTTCTGGATTACTCCCGAGACCCGCTTTATATCTAGACTGATTGTCACTTAATTTGTTGATAAGGTCATTAAGCGCACCTTCTCCAACTCCGCCCATCCTTAAAGCGGTATTAATAGCCTCTAAGTCTTTAGGAGAGGCGTTAATATTTCTTGCTTGGTTGGCTAAGTCCGTACCAGTTTTGGCGGCTAATTCAGATTTAGACATCAAGCCACTTAAGCCAAAGGATATGGCGCTAATAGCCAACAATGTCTTTAACATCGTATCAAGAGTTTTCGCTCCTTTTTTTAAGTTTTTATTAAACTTATCAACAGCTGAGTTTTTATTCTTATCGTTCTTTTTTCGTTTTTTATCTTTCTTTTTATTGGTTTTTTCTAACTTATCATCCATTAAACCCTTTTCTTTGGCTGTTTTAATGAATGAATCTTGTATTGACTTTAGTTTGCTTTCCGCATCATTCATTGATCTAATGAATTTTTCAACGCCATCAGCGTCCAGCTCTAATGTTAACTTGTCTACCGTTGCCATCTGGTTTCCTTAGAATGTTAAGATTATGGTTATCAATCTGAATCACTTCAGTTAATAAGAATAGATCTTCGAGACTGTACACCGTTTGCAGCTCGTGAAGTGTCGCCTTCCCTGATGAGATAACAATACCGACCCGAGGAGTTAAATTAACGTACTCTTTGAGCCGGTATTTGCTTTGTTCAGTTGTTAGCTTTAACGGATCTATTCTGTAATAAAATCCATGAGCATCGATAGCGATTCAGTCCTAAGACGAACTAACGTTTGCGGTGATTCGATATCCTGCTTGTCAATCGGCCGAGGGATTGATGCTGGCACTATTTTTACAAAATCAAGTAATGACTTCCATACTTCTCGGCCTTCACTAGTTGCCATTAGCCGTTGTACTATTTGACTGTTATTACTAGCGCCGGAGCAGGTAGACATGATTTTTATAAACAGCTCTTCACCGCGGAAAGCGTCGGGCATAGTAACTTCAAACATCTTGCCGGCGTCAGGTCCATTGTCAATAGTAATTATTTTTGTTTTGATAACCATTCATTAACCCTCGTATTCTTCCCAAGTGCAACGCTCAAACACCATAGCGGCGTCTACTGGTTGCATTAATCTATTTGCATTAGGCATAGCTGCAAAGCTTGTTAATGCGCCTTTTGTTAGTGTATATTTGCGTTTTAAACTCACATCAACAATTGTCATTGATAAATAAATAGGAGCGACTAACGTATTTTGAACCTGTGCGATATTTTCAAACACGGTGTAGCCGTCTTGATCTGGCATTAAATGCAATGTTAAATTCACCGGATAATAAACAAATCCTACTGATAACTTACCATCAACTCCCATTACTGATTCAGTTCTAACTAGATCATCAAGTGAACGCAAGCTATCCTCAGCGAATCCTTCGATAACTCGACCTGTAGGATATAATTCATCTGCGACCAATGTAACAATTACACTGGCGGCCGTTATGTGTTTTGCCATCTTATTGTACCTCGACTGAATTTAATGTAATTGTTCTAAACGATCCGCCATCTGCATAAAGCACGTAACATGGAGGAGTGGTCCTATTTGCGCGTGATGTAGATGTAAATTTACCGATATAAATAACATAACCTTTTGCGGTTAACGCGCTTGATGCGTCATAACCTAAAAGCTGCTTAATTTGCAGAATTTGGCTGTTATCCAAATCAGTGCCGGTAACGCAACCGCCCCATGATTTAAATTGTTCTAAAGGTGTGACTAATGGACTTGCTAGCATTTCCTTTCCGGCTGGATTGTACGGAATACCAAGGTTAGACATAAAAGTATTCAAAATTGTTAATTGAATGTTTGCATTAAGCCAAGCTTGAGCTGCGTGAGTATCAGCCCACATGAAATCACCCGTTACTCTACCCGGTTGCCACATAGCATAGCTATCAATATTTGCCGCATAACCGCCGTAGAAGTTATAACCATTATCATTTAATGCGTCATAATCGGCATTGCTTGAAACATCAGGCGTTAACCCATCTAATGAACGATAATGCAAAGGAACGCGACCATTAACGCGGTTAAAGTCTAAAGATGCGTAATAACCAAGTACATTAACTGGCTTATCATAGGACAATGAATAAACAGGAGTAACGTTAGCGTAATTTGCTTCGTTAATTTTATATAAAATAGTTTCTGCGCTGCCGCTAACTAAAGCTGTTCCGCTTGAAGTCCATCCCACATAGTTAAATCGTGCCTCTTGAGCATTAACCCAGTCTGCAAAATCAATATGCTGTGCGTCCGTTGCTTCAAACAATGTTGTAAATGAATACCAGTTTGCTGTTTTGCTAAGTAGAGATGCGAAAAAACTATCCGCCGTCATTCCAGCGTTGCCTTCCGATATATAAGCCCCGCTTTCCATGCTGAGCGCCAGTGCGTCTGCAACCAGTCCAGATGCAAAACCAATGCTTGAATCCTCCGGCTTAACAGAGCCGGTCAAACAATATATTTTGAATTGCTTTGTTATTTCATTGTATTCAATCTCGGCTCCTGATAACTCTCCGCCGATAATTTCAGCGGCAGAATCAAATGAAGCCGCTGATGATAAATCAACTTCAACGGTTTGTTCTTCTCCATTGACTGATAACGTCATTTCTCCTTTGATTTTTTTCAAATCAGCAAGAGTTAATTTCAAATTGTTACCAATTAGTGCGGCCGCAGAACTGTTTGCGCTATATCTTGCAAAGAATAATTTTGACGGTGTAGTTGTTGCGTTATTTACACCTTGAAAGTAAATTTTAGCTGCTTTGTGCTCATCGGAATTTGACCCGAATTTAGCCAATACAGTATCACTACTTGCAAAAGGTAAGGCGGTACCAACAGGTAAGTAATCATTATCCGATAAGATAACGCCGTTAAGGTCAATTGCATTACCTGCCGCTTTAATAACACTAGGTAATACCTTAATTAACCGATTTAATGATATAGACATTATTTAACCTCGATTGTTTTTACGTTTATTGATTCGATAAAATCGATTGTGCGAGATATCTCGTTATAAATACTGAATTCCATTTCTAACGCATATCTGTTTTCATAGTTTTGTTGTTCATTAACGAAAGGCATTCGACCACGCTCAACAATCTTAGCTAGATTGATGCTCGGTGAATCTTCGCTTTCATACCAGTAGCTAGTCGGGTTTTGGCTTAACACAACAATCGCATCATAAACTTGACCAGCATCCTTGCCGTAGATGTCCACTTGGAAAGTAACTAGCGTTGTCCGTCTTGATGTTTCGGTTGCATCATCCTTTGAGTATCTCGTGCTTGGTAGTGATAATGAACGGCGGTAAAGCATGGTGATTACGATGCTATCTTTTTCCAGTGGCGCGTTTTGATTGCCGTAAATTATGGTTAAGTCAGTAAACAGCTCTAAATATTTTCTAACCGCTTTATAAATATCGGATTCGCTTAACCCGTAATCGATTTTTCCTGCTCGCATAAAATTACTCTGCTCCATGTTGGCCACTGCTCAGGAACGTGTATGACCTTGTATTCCCTATCATCAAACACAAAAATGTCAGGTGATTTTTTGTCGATCCGATTAACCCCGTCATAATGGCCTTTAACGTAAACAACTATAAAGTTGCCTTGAAATTCAAGATTGTTTAAGAACAAGATGTCGTTTTGTGTTAATTGCTGACGCTGTATTCTTACTTCCAATATCTCTCTTTTAGGCTGCCAAACCCCCTCAACATATTCGCCACCTAAATCCTTATAAATAGTTGCGGGTATATCTGGATTAATAGGCTGGATTAAGCTGTTGGCTATGGCTTTTACGTTAATTTTCATTATTAATTACCCACTGAACGGCTTGATACATAACCTCAGTATCAAGTAATGGTTTATCGGGATGCAGTGATTTCTTAGCTCGCTTAGCTGCTTTGGTTGCTTCGGATAAAGGCGGATCTTGAAAGGCTGCAATTGACGCTTTAATATCAACAACAATATCCTGCCCTAATATTGTTAACACCTGATCAATAGTCGCACCTTGCTCTAAAAGAAGTCTAACTTTAGCAACCCAATCATTTTTATTTTCAGCAATAGCTTGCCTAAAAAAAGGGCGAGGCGGCTGGTTATTTTCTGGAACGCCAAACTCATTCCAATAAGCCACCTCAGCAACTTTTGTACCATCGGGATAAGTTGATCCTTCAAAGAATCCAACTTCAAGCGACTTACCTTTCAGTTGTTCGGCTTGTTTTTTGTAGGCCTTTAATTTAGCCTCTAAGATTCCACCACCTGCCATTGGTTCCCTCCCAGCTCGGACGAGATTGCACGGACTGATAATTAAAGGTTCTATACTTAGATGTCATTTCCCAATATTCAGCGCCAAATGGTGTTTTTAGGTACCAAGCGTTACGAGGCGTTATATTGTGAGTTGCCATGCTAATTGATACGCTCCCCTCGGTTGCTGATGACATAACGCCCGCATACCATTCACCATTAATCGCTTGAGCTTGAAGCGTAACAATGTGAGCGGTGAGCATATACAGCATTATCTTCCGAGTTGTTAAGTTTTTAACGTAGCCGCATTTAGTGTTGTTGACATAGGTTTCAGCCTTGGAGAAGCTAAACTCAAGCATGGTATCGTTAAACTTTTCTTTATCAGCGAACATTGGATAAACAAGCCTAAACTCTTCGACATCAAACTCTACGATATCCATAATTAACCCTTAGCGATTTTTTTACCGCCTGCGCGTTTATCACCTTCTTGTCCTAGACCTTCAAGTCCTGTGCTCTCATCTTTTAATTCTTCTTTTTGTGCTTTTGCTGATTTTTCAGTTTTAGCTGTGAAAATGAATTGATTTTTGACTAGTTTGTTATCTTTGTTAGCTTCTAACCAGGCGTTATATAAATCTTCATCAACAGTGGTCATCGCCATAGCGCCGTGTAGGTTATTTTTGTTTTCTTGATTTGCTGTTAAATCAGTTTTAGAGCCATTGATTACAAAAGACTTTAATTCGCCATTAATTAATACTTCTAACTTTAAGTTTTGAGGAAATCGACTGCATACAATAATATTTGCCATTTTTAACCCTTAATAAAAAAGGGGCATATAGCCCCATAAAATGAAACGTAACTAAATTAAATGCCTAGCATTGAAGCAAGACCAACTGGCTGCTTAACAATTAATCCCCATGTACCTGCAGAGATTTTTTGTTTGTAAGAAGATGAAGCGGGGATCAGACGGTGTGAGCGTAACTTCTCAGTGAAGCCAGCAGCACATACCGGACGACCATCGACAGAATCAAACACCATTGTTAGCTGTTCACCTGCATCGGTAGATAACTCTGGAGCTTGAACGATTTCTAGGTTAGTAAATGCACCTTTAATCAGTTCTAATGCTGATTTAGACCCCACATAAGCATCTGTCGCCAATAAACGAGTATAACGAACTGGTGAAAGTGTCACTTTTACTTTATCAGTAATTTCGATGTTACCACCAGCATGATTCTGTGCATCTTCAAATAATTTTAGGAAATCATTATAAATTTCGATATTTGTCGCATTCGTCCATGTTGTCCCGCCACCTGCTTTAGTGTTTGGTGAAATGGTTGGATTTAAGTTAGGGTCATTGAATAAACCATAAGTTTGAAGCCCATCAACACCGTAGTAATAAGATGCATTGCGGAATTTTTCAAGCGTTAAAAATGCGGCATATTTCAAATCGCCAACGCGATCGATATTAGCTAACGCGTATGACTCAACATCACGATCACCAAACTCAACAAAGGTCTGAGCTTCAAATGATTGACGATAGAACCAGTTATAGTTAGCGCCAGTCGTGCCATTTTCGCTAAAGTCGCCATAAGCACCATAGTTACCGGTTGGCTCTTCAAAGCGTCCTTGATATTGCTTTGTTGTCCAGTTTCCGTATTGGAAAGCGCCAAATGTCTGTTCACCACGCATAGGAGTAAACAATGCTTTAATCGATTGTGGATCAATGTATAAAGCTAGAAAATCAGGAATACCTACACTAGCCTGACCAATCAAAGCGGCATCATTAGCTAGTCGAGCGGTATCACTACGAAAAGCAGGACGTCCGCCCATCACAGCAATACCCGCATTAGCTAATTCTTGCGCAGATGCTTGTTGTAATAATTTTTCAAAATCCATTATATTTAGTCCTTAGTAAGTTGAAATGATAGCAAGCTCTCCGGCTGCCGCATCTTTAACAAATTTAAAGTTAGTTTCTACAGCTCCCGCAACTTCCGCGCCAGCATCACCAGCCAAGATTGAGCCATCAGTAGTTGATGTAAAAACTTTTTGACCTTTGGTTGCTGCATTGGTAGAGGTGGCATAAAAATCACCAGCAACATGCACCGTAGTTTCAACACCTTTACTGATAGTCATAGTTGAGCTTGAAAAACTTCCGATGTAAGAAAAGTTTCCTGTGTGTGCAACAAATCCAGTTGGCGTACCTGTGCCTTTATTGCTAACGATTCTATCTGTAGCCCAGCAGAACCCGCCGACAATAACCGTTCCATCTGAAACAAAACCACCATTATTACTAATCGCCGTAGCTCGTGGGTTAGCCGATGCGAAATCACCTTGAACAGCCGTTGCTGGGTACATCCCTACATTTTGTTGTAAATCTGCCATTATTTAGTCCTTAGATATGTTTTAAGTTCATAGCTTGAGCTAATGAGTTGCTAGTTTGAATTGCGCTATCGTTGGCTTTTGCTGCTTTATTCGCCTTAGATACGGCTTCAAACGTTGCTTGATATGCCGATACTGGTAACGTAGATACATCAACGCCAAAGTGTTTTAATCCTGCTTTGTAGATATCACCCGCATTATCCATAGCAAGCTCGCCAACGAAAGGCCGTACAGCTGATTGAGCTTTAGAGACGCCTTGCATTTCAGCAATCACTTGCTTGCGAATCATGGCGGCATCGTTTGCTTTTTTGCCTTCTTCGTCTTTTGCTTTATCTTCAGCGCCTTTGGCTTTTTCTTTGTAGTCGTCAAGTTCAGCTTGCTTATCAGCTAACTCTTTTTTAAGTTTTTCGATGCGATCATCATACTTAGCGTCTTTGTCATCTTCTGACTCGTCACAAGCTTTCTTATCTTCATCGTCTGCTTTTTTATCTTCGTTATCTTTGCCTTTATCTGATTCCTTTTTATCGTCCTCATCATCAGCTTTCTTTAGCGCATTTTCGATATCTTCGTCTTTAGCGTCATTTGCTAATAAAGAACCGAATAGTTTTTTAAATTCGCTTAACTTCATGTTTTTTAGTTCCTCTGTTGAAATATCCAGATCGCTATCTGCGACCGCTACTTGTGAGCCTGCACGCCCTTGTTCTACGACTGCGACGTGATTACCCACAATGTCGCGCATGATTCCGTCGTAATGAACCCCTTCGAACTCTCCGCTAGTCATATCTGCTCGATAAAAGTAACTACTAGAAAGTTCTTTAACCTTGTTATCTTCAATCAATACTATGTCTTGTTCATCCCATACGGCGGTTGATACAACGAGAAATGGATATTCAAAGTGACAATCAGTGCCCGTCGAGCCTATGATCATTTCTTTTGGTATGTCTCCCGCGTGTATATCGTGATGTCCGCGAAGTAAAGGCTTGCCATTGAATGTTGATGCTGACCTTGCTAGCTCGTCAGGATCGCGAAACATCATGTATACTTTGCCTGGCAGTAATCCAAGCTCTTGCCAGTTTGGAATGTCTCTACCGTAGTATGGGTTTACTGCTGCTTTTGAGATGTTGCAATTAGCAACGTTTAGATATCCGTTTACATCCTTAACTCTTGCTGAATCATTAGCTAATAACTCTTTTATTTTGCTTAATATTCCTTTTCCATTTTCCATATTAATAATCCATTAAAAATCACCAAGATAAGCTCGCCATGTGCAGTGGCAATTAACTAGCTCACCGGGCAAAATGTATTCACCATCTATGTAAGCCCCTTTTTCTAAATCAAATACCAATTTATCGCGGCCAGCCTTAACGTGACTTTGGCGTTTGTCTTTACCTAATCCACTATGAACCCATATGCCTTTTTTAATGCCTACATCTAACTGACGCTGACGATTAAATGCTACCGTTGCTTTGTTAGCTTGGTCCTTTGCAATATTCTTAGCTCGACGACTTGCCACGCCAAATCGATATTCAAGTATTTCAGTGAGTGTTTTTAAGTCATTACCTCGTTCAATACAGCGCATTACAGCGCCTTGCACTTCTTCAAGGTATTTACTTGGTATGCTGCGGATAAGCCCTACATTCTCAGCTATCTTGCTTTGAATTTTTGCTTGCATCTTCTCTGTCATTTGGAACTTGATTGTCAGGTCAGCATTTTTGAAATCACGACTTAGTCTGCGATCAACCATATTCAATGATTCATCAGTGAAGCCAGTTGCTATCTCATTTGCCTCATGTAAAAACCTATCGCCCCACTTATCAATTGATTCACGAAACCGATCTGCAATGAGATTGACGTAATAAGGATTACTTTTGGCTTCTGTGTAGTCTTTGATTAGTGCGTTGATGTCGGTTTGAGTGATTTTTACGAGTTTAGCTAGCTTCTTGTGATAATTTGCTTCAATAATTGATGATGGTCTAATCGAATTTATCTTCAGGGTTTTCAGGTTCTTTTTCATCCTCCTCCCTCTCGATATCCTCTAAGCTAGCGTAAGCAGGATTACCGTTATTTTTTAGGATTGTTCTAGCCTCAGTGTCAGCAACAACACCCCTATCGACCAATTCGCCTAATGTAGCCGTCTCAATCGCCTCAATCTCTGCTTTCTCTTTCTCTGTAAGCTCTTGCATCGGTATAAAGTCAAACGTGATACTGTCATCTACCACCCCGAACAAAGAAATTTGAACGATGTTGATGATATATTGCAAAGGCTCTCTGATATAAGCTTCTTTAAGCGCTGCTATCATGTCGTAAAAGACTTGAATCTCACCCTCACTAGATGCATTTAACCCACTCGGAGTGTTCCCGGTTAATTTAACTACCGGGATGCCCGTAACTTGGCTTGGCTGCTCCTGATACTTAGTTATCATTTCAGCAATGCCGGCCATAGAGACGTTGATATTACTTAGCTCTTCTTTTTCATAATCAAGCAACATAACGCCGTTTGTGCTTTTTATTTTCGTGAAGAGCTTAGCGCGGTAATTTAAATCAGTGGCGGCTCTAACTAAATCATCAGGACTGCAATCACCAGATGCAAGCAAAGTTTGCATATCTGTTTTAAGCGCGAAAACATTACTACCCTTGACTAAGTCTTTTCCGCTATCTCTAACGGTTAGCCAGTTGTTTACAGTTGGCTCAACCAATTGAAGTAAAGATAGGCCGCCGTAGTTAAACGCTGGTTTTAAGAATGTGGCCACTTCATTGGTGATTAAAGTAATTAATCTATCCTTATGAACTTCTTTACCTGCAACATACCATGTTGTTGGTTGGTAATAATCTTCCTTTAACGGGTCGATTGTATTTAATGCCGCCGCAGTAGTTTGGATTGGTTCAATTAAGTTTAGTGAGACGATCCCGTCTTCAGGTATTTTAGTTTTACTGAGCGATAGCGCCGCTTTTAATTCCATGGGGTCATCAAGAACTAAGCCAGTTCCTTTTGGCATCTTTAAATTAATATAAAGCTGTCCGCGGCCATAGATGAAGTTATGCGCTATCAGTTCACCGAATCGAGTTTGAACATTTAGTCTTGATAACTCTTTCTTAATCTTGTTAATTTTTTCGGATATATCATCCTTAACTTCTTCATCATCACCCGTATATTTAAGCTCAATCCATTTGCGCGTCATTTCGGTAGACATCACCTCTATGATCTTGCGAAACTCCGGCATGTTATAAAGCTGCGCGTAATGAGGATATCCTTTAAAAACAACGCCGTTATAACCTATAGCGCCATCAATAACATATTGCATATTAGTGTAAGCGCCATCGTTTGCTAGTTGGTGGCTATGCTTTTCTCCGCCCTCTGGCACAACGTAACTCGGTGGTCGGTATGGCTTGATTATTTCACTAACACTTATTTTATTTTGTTGTTCGTTAATTAACTGCTCAACAGCTATTCTAAAAATATCAGTGTTATTGTTTTTTTTAGTGCTATCTGTTTTTGGCGCAGGAGTAACTCTCGAATTTAATCGCTTTTTCTTCTTTGACATTTAGCACCTATAGATAATTAAATATATTTGGATTGATTGACATTGGTCTAGGCATGACATCAGCAAACGCCATAATGAAAGCATCGGCTTTGTTCGGGCTTGGGATTCCGCGCTTCTTCATATCTTTCTTTGATTCAACTTTAACACGGCCATTGCCGTCATAGTCAACTTGTGGTCTTGATAGTTCAGCAATGAGATAATCTTTATCTTTCATCTTGCTGGATATGCTAATTAATTGATCTGGATTGAATTTATCACCGTGCTTAACAGCTCGCCATGTGTTGTAACATTTATCTGCAACAGATTGCCAAGCTTGAGCCTTGATGTTTGAAAACATATCTTTGTTCTTTTTCCCTTTCACGTATTCAGCGTCAGGCTTGAAAACAGCCCCGCCAGCATTAAAGCCGGTTGCTTTTATTCCGTCGGTTCGGTTATATCTCGCTTTTACACCAGCACCAACCCCGATCGAGTCAAATATAATATCGTCGCATTTGTTACGTTTAAAATAGTCAGCAACCCGGTCAGCTGAATAAATAACATCCTCGCCTTTCCATTCGTCACAATCTAAGGCTATTGCCCCGTGTCGCATCACTAGCGCGTTTTTATCGTCGCCATCGTCTGCAACGTCGAATCCTACGCGCCTAATTCCTTCTGGTTCAAATCCAAGTTTAATATGTGAATCAATGCAAGCTTCAAGCCACATAGGCTTAATAAATGCTTTTGAGCTATCAGCGACTGGCTCACCTAACCAGATATGACGATATAATTCGAAGTCTTTTTCTTTGCACTCTTCCATTTGAGCCGGCAATGGTGACTCATAGAAATAAGGATTAACGTCGTAATTTGCTTTTAGCACAATGGAATTACTTGGAGGAGATATAACAAATCTTTGATACGTGTCATCAAGTATATTTTTAGGGTTAAAGCTAACCCATATCTCTGAGTTTTTGTCGCCACGAATTGACGGCAATAACACATCCCACGAATCTTTTGTTACCGCTTCCGCTTCCTCAACCCAACATATTCCAACGCCTTGGATTGATTTAATTTTGGTGATATTATTTTTAACACCAGCAAAAACAAATGTTGTTTTACTGCCAAGGTGTATTATTGTATTCTTCTGTATTTCAAACTCTTTGTCGTAACCAAGTCTATTAATAGTTTCGGTTAGTAGCTTATGTACTGAGTCGCTAATTGATCCTTGAAACTCACGTGTGCATAAAATAACAGTCCTTGTTCGTCTTGCTACTTCAATAGCTAACTCAGCAAAGAAATATGATTTCCCACTACCTCGCCCACCATAAGCAACCTTGTAAGGCGCGCTATTTATAAATGGTTCAAAGTAAGGATTAGCCATTCTTGAAAATCTCACTAAGAGGTTTATCTACAATTCCAATGTTTAAATCAGTCTCTCTTTGCTCTTTAAACGCCTGCACATCAATATGCTTACCAAGCAATTCAAGGTTTTTGACTTTATCAGGCCATTTGATTTTTTTCATAATGGCTTCAGTATCTCCGCTACCAATAATAGCGATATCTAATCCTGACAATGTGGTTCGCCATACTTTTGGCCATTCTCGAATAGGAAGCAAATCGCCGCTATCATTAAGAATATCTACTACATCCATCTGATCAATCTCAGTTAGCCGCTTTAAGACGTAATCAGCATCAATCTTGTTGCGTTCGTTGCGTTCACCCATTAACTCCTGAATAAAGTTTTTAACCTTAGCATTTCTTAGCAGCTTTGATCCTGTTACTTCTGCACTGTTTTTTTTGTATCCTGCTTTAATAGCTGCTTGTGTCGCGTTGAGATCAATTAAGTACTCACGACAAAACAGCTCTTGTTTTGCGGTGAGCTTTGCCATATTTATTCCTTATGCTGCTAATAACTGCTGTTCCTCAAATAATGGGATGATATGATTACGTTTGAACATTTCCATTAATTTGGTTTTGCGCTCTTCATAATTCATACCAAGTTGAATAAATGCTGTATTGGCCCTTTGTAAGTCAGTAATGCATTTAATTTGACATGGTGTTAGATGATCACGAATTGGTTCGTTTTTACCTATATCATGAATGTCTTTAAATTTTGAAGCTGTCATTCCCAAAGCCAATCGGTTAATGAGGTTTGCTTCATTGCTAAAATCATACGGTTTTGGCTCTTTCCCATTAGATTTCAATTCATACTTAAGGGCATCAGTCATGGGTCGGTATTCTGCTCTTGCTAATTCACGGGTTGCTTTTCGTTGATAATCTTCTTGCACACTCTTATCAAAGGTTCTAATTACATGTAGATGGAATTTAGCATTAATCCACATTGCGTACGCATACACCAATTCTTTGCAAACGTAAGTACCTTGTTTCACTCCACCTTTAACAACCGAAGTCGGAATTCCGCCATCGCTTATAATTTCATCAATAAGTTCCTTTGTTTGTTGGTTTGAAAGCCAATAACTAGGTTTATGCTTATTTTCGCCTCCCGATGCTTTATGGATATCATTAATGCAAAATAAGCCTTTTTTATCTTGATTAATTTTTGTATTTAAGATTGAAATATTCATATTGATGTCTCTCTATAGAATGAGCCTAAGTTCGCACAGAATAGACAGCCCCAAGAGTTAGACATTAACTGTCATTCTCTTAGACTCATTCTGTAAAGCTCTTGGTTGATAATTGCCGTACGACAGGCATTAAAAAACCACCCGAAGGTGGCTGAATTTAGACGTAAAAAAACCGCAATTAAGCGGTTATTGAATAGTTATGCAGATTTATTTTATATCTTCGCGGTAATTTTTATATTTTATGCAATAAAAATGAATAATTATTTGATCACTGTGATTTTTATAACTCTTGCTGAGACTCTTTTCTTATCTTTATACTCAGTGTTAACTTGATACTCATGACAGCCAGAAACATTCTCACCATTTAAATATAATTTGATACATTTAAGAAGGGCTTGGGTAAATTCTGAATTCCAGTAATCATCAAAGTCTATTTTTTGGTCGGCAAAGTATGGCACCATTCTATTATTGAAACGAAATTCATATCTTCTAGCGTGAAATATGTTAATTAAAGACTCAGTGATATTGAATGTGCTAGATGAAGATAGTGGACTATAATTTTCTAATTTATTTTTAGAGTCCTGCTTTATGAAATCTAAGTAATATTCATTGTCACTGACATTTATTTCACTAAAATAAAATCCAGAAACCAATCTTTCATAGTCATCGAAATAATCTTCCACTCTTTCAATTAATAGCATAATCACCTCTTATTTAGATGATTTATTATACCATTAATTACCATTCCAGCCATCGTTAATTAAGTCGTCAAATTCATCTTTCATTTATTAATCTCTCTTATTGCTCAACTAAGCAAACGTTTTTTATATATGATTGCAACCCTAAGACTTGGTTGTCTTTTGTGATGATGTCATCTCGGAGTAGATAATAATTTTGTCGAGCTTCTCCAGTGAGTTCGCAGGCGTTTGCATCATCCATGCCGGCGGAGCCGGTTTGGTTTGGCTTACTATTGTTGAGCTGCAAGCTGGCAATATTATTGATAACGTTATTATACTGCTTATCATTTTCAGATTTTGCATCGGTTAGCTCCTGCGTAAATTTGTGATCAATCTCATTCACTTTCTGCACTAAGGTTTGATATTGACTAAACTCAGACTTAACTTGCACTAACTCGGTTTTAACCGAGCCGAGTTCTACATAGGTGTTTTTGATATCAACTAAGATAGTAACAAGCAAGCCAAATACTGCGATGATTGCTATCACTAAGATAAATTTAAATCGAGTAGACATAATTCACGCTCTTTTTCTCGTCTGATAACTAGGCCGTTTAACACTTTACCCGCCGATTTATTCCATCTTGGCAATTCATCGCAGGCGGATGGATAAGTCCCATTATTCAGGTAACGATACATCGTTGATGTTTTCATCTTAGAACAGCCAACATTGAAAGTGATTGATACGGTTGCATCAAACACTGATTGCGGTAACTTAGCTCCGCTTGCGTATTGATTCACACATTGCTCGGCGTGTTTGATATCAGTCACCCAACGCGCCGCAATTTCCTCGTCAGAATAGGCCCGCTGTTCAATGGTTCCAGTTGTTGAGCCAATGCCAACAGTTAAAATATTCGCCGGGCAATAATAAGGTTGGTTACGGCAGCTTTCAGCATTGCCGATAATCTCAAGTCCTTGTTTGCTGGTGCGGATGTCATCATTGTAATCAGTCAACACAATACCAATGATCGCTGAAACACTACAAATCGCAGTTGTTGCTATCTTTGTTAAGTTTCGCATAGTGCTCTTCTCTTAATGTCTTTTTATGCTGAAAGTCGCGACGCTTATAAGCCCAGTTAATACAAAATGTAGCGATAGATAAGATTATCCCAATAACAATAGCTATATCGTTCAAGCTAAGCGCTCCAATTAACGTGCAAATAACACCCCAGAAATAAGACAGAGGCGATGTGAATTTATCCATATTTAATGTCTTCATACATGCCTCCTACTGGAAGCGGTTGGTTAATGAGTGGCGGCGTACTAGCTAATAGCATTGTGCTTGATGTGAGTGTGTCTAGTGTTGCCGCCGATTTGAATTGAGTAAGTCGAGTATTTAGATTTAGTTTTAGTTTTATTAGAGTTACCAACTTACTCAAATTTTGGATATAAAAAAACCGCAATTAAGCGGCTTATTCTTTATTATTCTATTATTTATCAAAAAAGCTTTCTATTTGATATTTTAAATCAACGAGAGCATCAGCTCTTAGCTCTTTTACCTCATCAATATCAATATCGATTAGCGCTATTTCTTTAGCTTCAATCGCACTAGCTATGTCATTACTTGATAAAAACTCATCTTCTGCAATTTGTATCGCTTCATCAATAGATATTTGATTGTTTTTTATTTCGCTGTTTATGATTTTTATTACTGACCATTTTAAACTGCATAAAAATGTTTTAATTTGTTCTTTGTGTATGCGTCGCGGTAGATAATGAGTTTCGCCGCAAACTAGACTCATTTGCTCATAAAAATCAGAATCACCATTTTTAATATTAACCGCAGATTGAATCTCGAATAATCTACGCTTCATTAGATCGTCGAGTTCATTATCTACAAAATTAGGAACATTCCCACGTGATAGCCAGTCCGTCACCCTGCGGCGATCAACTCTCAAGTATTCAGCAAGTTGAGCTTGCCATGATCCACCGAACAACATTTCGCCATAAAATTTTAGTTCTGAACTTAACATTTTTCTCTCCTAGAGGTTGGCGCACTCAGAGCGCGCCGGATTTATTAATCTATTTCTTTATTTAAAGAGGAAACAAGACATTTAGATGAACCATCAAAGCGGTTAGTATTTAAGTCAAAATATAATTTGTGTTTTTTGTCATTGAAATTAATATTTGAATCTAGCGCTTTAACCAAGTCCATGTTTAAGTAAATGCGTTTCATATCGCCTTTTTCCCAAACCTTGCCGCCTGCTGCCAATAATTTTTCTAATGCTGTTGATGCGTTCATATTTAATCTCCTAGATTTCGACTGCAACCAATTTGCTGTCTATGAGAGATATAATAGCGGACTAACGTCCGCATGTCAATAATTATTTTCACACTTTAAATAAAAAAGCCCGACGGTTAAGTCAGGCTTATAAATTATTTGTTGATAGTTAATTGGTAGGTTATGGCGGTTGATTTCGTACGTTCCCCAACGAAAGAAAATCAACCACCTAGGCAAAAGATATTAAATAGCAAAAAAACCGTTTGGCTTTAAGAGATAAATAATAACTTTAAACGTAACTATACAACATAAATAGTGTAGTATATTTAGAGTGCAAATGCAACACTTTAGCGATAAAAAGTTAAACTTATTACTAAATTTGCTGCTATTTTTCTAAATAATGTTGAAATTTGAGATATTGCTCACAATAAAACTATGCAGCTCATTTAGGCGATTAAAAACCGTCCTCCGGCTAATGCTTAATTCTGTCGCAATATCGCAAGCTGTTAACCTCTCGCTCCAGTCACAGCCATAATCAACCACATCAAAGCCTTTGTAGTAAAGCTCTGCAACTTTGTATTGTTCTTGTTTTTTCTTATCATTTGAGTTTTTAAGAGACAATAACGAAACCTCGACAAATTCGATTTCATTCTCGATCACTATCTTGTCACAGCGAGGATATAACGCGCTAAACATAGAGCTAATGTTTTTATAACCGCATCGACTTGAATATGAGTTAACAGCACCCCAAGCCTTTAGCATTCGCTTTGCTTCATCAACCAACTGCTCACGCTTAGTCTCTTCAGCTTGCTTGCGTTCTTTTTCAACAAGATTGATTAAATTGGCAATCTGCTTTGTACTCATTGCTTTAACTTCTACATATTCATTAACTAACATTGATCACCCCTTGCGATTTCACTAATAATTATTTCAATCTTTCCGCCTTTTAATACTTCTTTCCGTTCACTGTGTAATATATCTATTTGGTCGTCATCGATAATTACACCGCTATGAGTTAAAGCGTCAAAGATAGCTTTATTAATATTATCTAAGTCACGTTTACGTCTATCCGGCATGTACGCGTTAATATCAACCCTAATCCGTTCTGATAGCTTTTTATTGGCTTTATTTTGCAAAACAATACCGGTTACTTCATTTCTAAATTGAATGCCTTGAGGTTTAATATAGCGGCGATTTCCGACTGCTCCCCAATAATGATTTACAGTTGGCGGATAAGGTAAAGTTAACTTAATCATGCTTTAAACCCCGATAAACTTAACACTCGCTCAGGAACGTGAATTTTTTTATCTAATAATATTTCCACTTGCATTTTGTATAGCTCCATTTCTGTGCCATATTGCTTAACAAATCTAGCCTTATTTTTATGTATAGCTTCGCACCCACTGCCTATTTGATGATGATTGCCACATGGCGCTAAAACCAACCAATGCGCATCTGGCTTGGTTCTGCCGTCGATATGATGAACACTGACATAATCATTAAATCGCCCCTCAAGCCAACAAGCTAAACAGCCGACATGCTGGCAAATATCATCATGAAATTGTTCTTGCTCTTTAGTTACATTGCGAGATTTAAGCATTAACTACTCCAAATTATCTTTATAAAAGTCAAAAATCAGAGGGGAAAGAGCCAAACTACACAGAAATGATATTCCCCCGATGAATCCAACATTTATGTTAAAAAAATCACCGCCGCAACCAACGTACGCAAAAAACACGAAACCACTTGTAATAAATAAAATTATAAATATTGAAAAAATTAACGCTTTCATCATTTCACCTGCTCATCTTGTAGTTTTCGATATTCACAATCGTTTGGTATTCTTAATTCAAATCCGTTTTGATAAGCCCATGTTTCAATTCTTTGTAAATATATGTGCATATCTCCGGTATCTAATTCTGAGGTCTTTTTTAAGCGTTTAACGCGTCTTTCTTCACCTGTCACAACATCGGTATAACTAACAACCTCATAGCCTAAGAACGCCTTTTTTAAGTCCTTTTTTACGTTGTCGATATCAAACTCATTTTTTCCTATTCGCTCATTGCCTTGTTTAGCGATGTCCGCATACCACATGTGTGATAACGAGTTCTGATCAATGCTGCGCTTATCTTTCCAAACCTTGATGATAATTCGATATCGCTTGCCGCTTAAAACGAGCTCAGATAAAGTTTTAAATACGCTTTTAATGTTTGATTCGTGTAAGCAAATATCTTCCATTGTTAACCCCTACACAAATGCTTTTTACTTTCAAAGATAGACTTGTACTCATTAGCTTTTGCAATATCTTGCTCTAGAGCATCTTTGTTTCCTGCTCTAATTCGATACTTTAAAATATTACCCAAGCAAAACCCTTTAAACTGCTCTTCTGTCATACTGCAAGCGATAACATCTATGGATTCAAAGCCGTCAATTATTTGATAGTGCTTCGGATTTTTAACTTGTTCACTAATCACTCGCCGCCTTTTTCTTTTTCTTTTTTGGTTAATTATAATCATTGTTCAACTCCGTTAATCATTAACTTTGGTTTATTTTTCATGCGTTCGTGATAGCGTCTATATGCTCCTTTAGTTCTCATCCAGTAAATGAAGGCATTAACCGGGAAAAGGAACGGCGTTGTAACCACTGCGATCGCATAAAACAGTAAAACTAGAAAGTAAATAGGGAACATATAAGCTTCTTGATTTAAAATCCAAAAAAACTCATCTTTAATATTTCTAAATTCTTTAAAACTAAAGCTTGATGCTTTTAATGACAGACAACTCATAAAGTCAGGATAATAACCATCCCTCATGGACTGATTTTGGTTTTTGAGAAAATCATCTAGTGTTGGCTTAGTCATCATTACTCCTAGCCAATTCAATTTTTTTAAGCCATGCCCTAAATAGTTTTTTAACTTCTTTTTCAACATATAAACCTTTTTTTGTTTTTCTGAATAACACAGCCTTTGCTTCGTTTGCTTTATCACCAAATTCAAGCGCAATTTTTTCCTCAAGGCTGAACTCAAAAGCCAATTGCTCAATTTTGATATTTAGTGGTGTTAATTTAGTCATTGAATACCCCTTCTTTAACTCCGCTTCGGATTGCCAAACTTAACCTCATTAACCAGTCAGCCATTTTTTTAGCATTTTCTTTTTTAGTTGAAAGCTCTGGAAAATCATCAAACTTAACATCTAGTTTAAATCTCCCAAATTTATCAAGATTAATTATAAAATCCTGACGTAATGTGGTTTCTTTATTGCTGTGGGATAACTCGTAAACCCATATTCTGCTGCCGTTTTCTCGGTCTTTTTTATATTCAACTAATTCGCTTTTTGCTCTAGTCATTGATTGAATCCTTATGCTTTTCGTAAAATTTCCAAGCTATTTGAAGATCAATCATTCCTTTTGTTCTAAGTATTTTTTGCCAAAAATAATTAAGCGTAGCTTGAACAGTAAAGCCGACAATAAATAAAATCACACAAAATGAAGCAGTAAAAACAACCACCGCACCAATCCACCAAAATATTGAATCAATCATACTCACCCCACTATTGCCCAAATAACCAAAGCCCAAAAACTAAAACTAACTAGAGACCAAAAAGCCAACAATCTGAACGCGTACTTATCTAGTTCTTTCACCCATCAACTCCTCTAATATCTGCCTAATTTCTTCTTTATCGCTACGCTTGTTTAGCTCTGCCTTAATCTCGAACTGTGTAGCTAAACCGTTTTTTAATCTGTATCTGATGCTATGTGCATATAGATATTTTTGTTCTAGCTCTGGATCAGAGTGAGCTAGTTGGCAGTGGTTAAAATACTGCTTTTTTTGCATTCTGATTTACCGATTTACTGTTTGCTATTTCGCTTGCTCTAGCCTGATCCGTGTTATAAAAATGCCCGTTTCTAAATTCCATGTACACAGTCCCAGTTTCGCCATTTCGAGCTTTACCGATAATTAATTCGGCGATCCCTTTTTGCGTTGAATTCTCTTTGTTGTAGTACTCGTCGCGATAGATAAAAATTGTTAAGTCCGCGTCTTGCTCAATGTCACCGGAGTTCCTCAAGTCACTATTCATTGGCCTTTTGTTTGGGCGTTCCTCTACCTTTCTTGACAACTGACTAAGTGCAATCACAGGTGTTTTAAGCTCTTTCGCCATAGATTTAATTTCACTTGATACAATCCCCACGGCGATATCATTTCGCTCAGCTTTTGGCAGTTTGATTAATCCTAAATAATCGATAAATATTGCTGCTAATTCAGGATGTTTTTGCTTATGCCTTCGCGCTACATTTCTAATTTTTTCAATAGTTAGGTCGCTGATATCTACCATCCAGATCGGTAAGTTCATCATCTGTCCGATTCCAGCGCTAATTTTCCCCCAGTCGGATTCTTCAAGGTCAGCGGGATTTCTAAATTTACCGGAAGCGATATTCCCTGTTGATGCAACTTGTCTTTGTGCCAGTTGACTAGCTGACATTTCAAGTGAGAAAACTAAAACACCATGCCCTTTCATTGCCATTTGTTTTATCGCTTCAAGCGCTAATTCAGTTTTACCCATCGAAGGTCTAGCAGCTAAAATTATGTAGTCGCTAGGCTCTAGCCCGCCGATTTTTTTATCAAGATCTGGAATGGAGAAATTAATCACTTTTTCTATACCGTTCATTCGGTTTTCAAGAGTTTCAAACATTGAGCCGAGAACATCGTTAATGTGAATTGGCTCTAACTCTTCTGAACTCGTGTTGATCATCTCAAATTCTTTTATTAAGTCTTTGACGATATCTTTTGTAATATCCGCATTAGCTGATGAATTAATGTCGTTATTTGCTTTTTTTATCAGCTGGCTTATTTTTCTTGCTTGATAGTCTTCTTTCATCATGCGAGCGTAGCCAATGATATTTGCCGGGCTGTGACACATTTTCATTGATTCAAACATGTTCGCCGAATCCTGTCCCGTTAACTTCCCACTCAAAATAACGGGATCAATAATATTTTTTGATAAAGCTTGTTGTTTAATTTCTTTGAATAAGTTTCGGTATAACCCCACAGTGAACATGCTTTCATTAACGATATTTAAAACATCAAATGAATTTTGATTTGCTCCGTTGAGCAGCAATCCACCGATCACAGAGCCTTCTAATTGCTGTACACTCATTGTTGGCCACCATTGATTCTGTTGTATTTTTCTCTAGTTTTCACTAAGCACGTAACCGACAACACGTAATCAAAAGTCATTTCCCAATTCGTCGCTGGGTTTTTAATATCCAGATCGGTAGATATTTCTATTAGCGTTTCAAAGTAAGCTTCAATAGCATCAAGCGGTCTGTCTGTTTTTTTTGTTAGTTCAATGATTAACTTATCTATTTTATGTATCCGGTCTACAGTTAAGTCATCTACGCGGCCTAGCTTCTCACCACAAATTAAATTGAATTTATCAAGTATTTGAGTGTATGTTTTTTGTGACTGTTTAAATTTAATAGCGTCAGACAAATAACCGTCAAATCTAGTCATTCGGCAGATATTCTCTGGCTTTGCATTTTGTTTCCCAGTTTCGGCAAACCAATCAATTACCATTCTTACATCATCAAAACTGTATTTTTTTAATGCTTTCAAGAAAGGATCGTGATTTTTACAATGAGCGGTTCTCGTAGTGTTGTAATATTCAATCAGCGATTTAGCTTGATTTTCTAATTCAAGAATTTCATCGCTAACTTTTCCCCCTTTAGGGGATATAGGGGTATTTCTTTTTTCTTTTGTAATATTGTCTTTTGTGTTTACCTCTTTTGGTAAAGAGCTATTTACCGTTTTAGTAAAGGTTTTCTTACTCGTTTTGGTAAATGTTTTACCTAAATGGGTAACGTTAATATTCCACTCGGTTAAATTCTTGTTAATCCCGCAAGCTCTACCGTTTGAAATTACAATACGCATGTTGATTAACTCATTCTTTATTGTTGAGCATCTTGTTTCTGCATACCCAGTTAATGCGGATAATTGCTTATTCCCGATCCAGTCAGTTTTTTTGTTATATCCATAAGTTTTCCGGGCGATTGCAAGTAAGACATTCAGCTGTCTTGAGGTTAATTGTGATGATATTATTTTTTCTAATAACTCATTAGCAATACGAGTATAGCCATCATCTAAATCAGCCATCCGAACCTCTTTGGGTTGAAATTTTATTACTTCAGCTACGGACATGATCGCCCCCTTTTGCTTTTTTAAACTCTTCAACAAATCGCTTTGCAAATGGTTTGTTTTTTAATGCGATCATGGCCAACTCGTCGGGTTTATCTGCCCGTTGACATGCTGTGTAATTTGTTTTATTCTTTTTCATGTGTATTATTTCCTTAAGTAGTTAATACATACCGCCACTAATTGCGTTTAGTGGCTTTTTTATTGCGCAAAACTGACCAGTTGACATCTGGGCGAAGTTCTTCGCAGGTTATTTCTCCATCCAAAGCTATTTCCACCAGCATCGCTTTATCTTCACCAATTTTTGATTTACCTTTAAGCCAATTACTAACTGCTGGTTGGCTGACTCCGCATATTTTTGCAAAAGCTCTTTGGCTCCCGGTTCTTTTAATCGCCTCTTGTAAAATGCTCATATATAAATCACTTAGTTATTAAAACACCTCTAAATGATAACTAAAGTTATTGGCATAGTCAAGAAAATGATAACTTATGTTTTTTTACATTTATAACTAAAGTTATATAATCAATAAAATATTTATGGGGGAAACATGAGTACATTTACTGAACGTTTTAACGAAGCCTTTAAAAAATCTGGGCTATCTCAGCACCAGTTGGCCGATTTAGTAAAAGTTAGCCAGCCAGCTATAAAGAAATTAGTTTCAGGAGAAACAAAGAGTTTCAGAAAAATAGCCGAGCTTTCAAAGGCCTTAAATGTTGATATTAACTGGCTTTCAACCGGTAAATCTGATACAAAAAGCCAAGACAGAAATAAATTAAATCTAGCGCAGAGAATTAAGTTAAGGCGAGAAAAATTAGAGCTAACTCAAGAGCAGCTATCTCAAAAAATAGGTAGCACTAAAGAGCTTTATGAGCAAATCGAAAACGGTGCTGCAAATCCATCTAAATATTTATATGAAATATCGGTAGCTTTAGAATGTGACATGGCTTGGCTTTTAAGTGGTAAGAATGATTCTAACGTTGAGAATATAACATTAAACAACAATCGCCGGGTGCCAGTAATTAGTTTTGTTCAAGCTGGGGTTTGGACCGAATCATGTTGCATGGAAGACTCAACAGGATTTGAATATCTCCAAACAGATCTTGATTTATCTGAAAGCTCGTTTGCTTTGAAAATTAAAGGGCGATCAATGGAGCCCGATTTTGTTGAAGGAGATATGATAATAATTGATCCAACAGTCAAACCTATGCCCGGTGATTTTGTTGCCGCGGTGAATGGAGAAGAAGAGGCTACTTTCAAAAAATATCGTGAAATTGGTTATGATGAATACGAAAGAATGCAATTTGAGCTAGTTCCTTTAAATAACGATTTCCCTATTATGACATCATTAAAACAACAGATTAGAATTGTTGGTACTATGATAGAACATAGAAGATATAGACATAAAAGATAATCAATTCTCCTTAGGAAGCACGGTTAACCGCTTCGGCGGTTTTTTTCACGCCTAAAATTCACATCTTGATCAGTTTAAATAGCTTTTTTAAATCAAAGCATTACAAATAACAAAAATTACAGGTTAAATGTATTTATAATAAAATCATATAGATAAATTATAACAAATATCTTATTGATCAATCCTGGGAAATTCACTTCTTAAAATTAAATTGGTTAAAATTTAATCATTCAATAGCTTTTTTATTTATTTTGATAACTTTAGTTATTGACCGAATCGATAACTTTAGTTATTATAGCTACATCAACTCGGAACAACAAACAAGTTGACTGCTCTTTAACAAAATGAAAAGTCGAAGTTAATTAGTTTAACTAGCAACCCTAGCAAAATGAAATAGCACGAACTACAGCACACTTCTTAGAACGATTTAAGACTGTACTTACTTAAAAAGGCTCACTGCTATAAAACGAAATTAACGCGCAAAAACTCAGCTCTAGAGATAATTGAGCAATCAAATCAGCTGGCTTTCAATGAGAGTCAGCGAGTTTGGACGTGGTAACCCTAGCCCTCTTCGGAGGGCATTTTTACAGGTGAATGAATATGACTAATAAAAACCAAGCTAAACACAAGAAAGGCGCAATTAGCGTCTTTTTTAATGCCTGCGGAGTGGTATCAGTATATGGCCTGCTCTGTTTCACTATTTATCAAATGATGGTCGTAGCAACGAATTAGAGGTGATTTATGGTTATGTCATACAGTCAATACATGGATAAAGAAGAAAAAGCGCAAGAAAAACAGCTTGAGATTGAACGCATCCAGCTTGCTTTATTAAAAGAGTTATCCGCACTTGGTTATGTCGCCGATGACGACGTTATATCAATGATAGATGACATAGCTGATTTAGTAGTGAATGACAGTTTAAAAGCAAGAGGCTTTAGAAAAATGTCTCTTGCAGAGCTTGGTGATTCATATGATAAATCGATTTAGGAGATAGATAATGACAACACAAAGTACAGCGGTATCAACAAACATTAAATCATTTTTTGATAAGCCAGCAGTTAAGGCAAAGTTAACAGAGTTGCTACATAAAAACGCCGCTAGCTTTACAACATCAGTTTTGCAAATAGTTAACTCAAATGAAATGCTAGCAAAGGCTGATCCGATGAGCATTTTTAATGCTGCATGCATGGCCGCAACACTGAATCTTCCTATTAATAATAGTTTAGGGTTTGCTTATATTGTTCCGTATAACAATAAGAAAAAAGAAGAAGTTAATGGAAAGAAAATCGAAAAATGGGTAACTGAAGCTCAATTTCAAATTGGATATAAAGGATTTATTCAACTGGCACAGCGTTCTGGCCAGTTTGAAAGATTAGTATCAATCCCTGTTTATGAAAAACAATTAGCCAAAAAGGACTTGATTAACGGTTTTGTTTTTGATTGGGATGGTGAATATAGCGATGATGAAAAACCCATTGGTTATTATGCATATTTTAAGCTTATAAATGGGTTTTCAGCTGAGTTATATATGAGTGAAGCTGATGTTATTAAACATGCAGGTAAATACAGCCAGACATTTAAAAAGGGGTTTGGTAACTGGAAAGATAACTTCGAAGCAATGGCACTTAAAACAGTAACTAAACTACTACTTTCTAAACAAGCTCCTTTATCAATTGAAATGCAAAAAGCTGTTATGTCTGACCAGTCAGTAATCAAAGATATTACTAATGATAGTTATGATTATATTGATAATGACTCGGAGCCTCAAGCAATCACCTTAATTCAGGTTGATGATGAACTATTTAAGCAAATACAAGAAAACGTATTAACTGGTGAATTAGAGCTGTCTGATGCACTAAATAGTTATTCATTCACTGAAGAACAAATTAAACAATTAGGTGGTTAATTATGTTAGTTAGATGCTCAAGTTTGCATAAAATAATGAGCGGCCCGAGAGAAAAAGACGGAACTAATAAGTTATCAGATACAGCTAAGTCATACGTTAGAGAGGTCGCAAAACTAGACCTCTTTAGTTATGAAAACTTTGACGGTAACAAATATACCGAAAAAGGTAACTTTCTCGAAGATATCGCAATTCAATCAAGTGGATTAATTAGAGCTCGAAAGTATCAAAAACATGATGGCCGAATCAATAACGATTGGATTACTGGCGAGTGCGACATACTAGATAAGAAAATTAGCTTAATCATTGATATAAAAAACTCGTGGGATATCGGAACTCATCCATTTTTCAAAGACGAGGCGGAAATTAAAGCAAAAAAAGCCGGATATGACATTCAAGTGCAAGGCTACATGTGGCTGTATGATGTTGAAAAAGCGGATATTGATTTTTGGCTGTTCCCTGCATCAGAAGAAATGCTATCACCATATGAAGATCGCACAAAACTCATTGATTTAGTTGAAGCGATACCACTAAGAAAAAGAGTAACTACCATATCCTTTATTCGTGATGAATCACTTATTGAAAAAATCAAAGTTAAATCAGAGTTGGCTCAAGAGTATTACGAGCAACTAATCAAAGAATTAAATTAAAAAGGAATAATTATGTTTTGCAAGAATTTAATAGTGTATGAATTCGATAATGGCAGTTTTTTATCTCAAATCAATAATGATCTATTGCGAAAAATAGCTTATACCCCCTGCTCTCCAATTGACGCAATTAAAAACGGTTTTATTTCACCGCTAGATAACGGTGATGTGATGAAGTTATCCGCTGAATTGGTTAAGGTTGATGAAAATGATTAACCTAAACTGGCGTGATGGCGTATGGATTTAAACTAAAAGGTGTTAAGTGATTATGGGAATAAAAACAGAAACAACTACGACAGTAACATGCGATTTTTGTGACAAGCAGCTACACGGTAAACCTGAAAAAGAAATAACAATATTTTATCGACAAGGTTATGAGTGCAATACAGAAATAAACATCAAAATTGAAGCTACTATGCAATGGCAGCCGGAGCAAATTGTATGCAAAGAATGTTTAATTAAATATATGAAACAATGGATTAAGAGGCAGGAAGATGGAATCTAAAATATGCACAAAATGCGGTAAAACATTCTATCGCACAGAGAAATGAGTGATTCAACTTGGAAAAGTGAACGTCGATGCGGATATCGATGTAAGCACAATTTAATCGACAAAGAGCCTCCGCCGGGAGTCGATAGATTCCCGTTTATTAAGATGAAGTTAGCAACTCATTATACTGACAACAATCCGCCTAGTGCGGTTTTTTAATCCACATTTTCTGTTGATAACTTCTGTTTAACTCCCCTAACCTACTAATTTAAATACCTTTATAGGATTGATTAAAAAATGAAAAATAAACTATCTGATTTAAACAATCATTTATTTGCACAGCTCTAAAGATTATCTGATGAAGATTTAACAATAGAGCAGATAGATAAGGAAGTAACAAGAGGGAAAGCAATAAATGATGTGGCAAAGACTATTGTTGATAACGCTAAACTTGTTTTAGAAGCTGCGAAGCTCAAAGCAGATCACGTTATTGATGCTGTTCCAGATGTTATCGGAATTGAATCGAAATGAAGTATACAGAACAGCAACTAGCTTTTATTAAAGAAAACTCAAAACTACCGAGAATTGAATTAACTGAGCTATTTAATGAAGCCTTTGGGGAAAATAAAGGAGCAAAAGCGATCGGCGGCTTATGCAAGCGATATGGTTGGCTGACAGATAAAAAGTATTGGAATTTTAGCAAGGGTAACATTGCTTGGAACAAAGGCGTTACTGGATATATGGGCGCTAATAAAACTTCATTTAAAAAAGGTTTGGTTCCGCATAATTACCGCCCTGTTGGCTCTGAGCGCATAACAAAGGATGGTTATATCGAGGTCAAGATTAAAGACCCTAAAACATGGAGACTAAAACATATCCATGTATGGGAGCAAGTAAACGGAAAGCTACCGACAGGACATTGTATCATTTTTAATGATAGCAACCGTAAAAACTGTGATTTGTCTAACTTGCAATTAATCACAAGAGAAGAAAATGCCAGATTCAATAAGAGCGGCTATTCTCATTACCCACAAGAGCTAAAACCAACATTAAGAGTTATCACGAAGCTAGATATCACAGCAAAGCAATTATCCTCGCAATAACTAATTAACCCAACTTAATAACACTGATCACTTAGTGAGCATTGTTATGTCTAAAGGAAATGAATATGACTATACATGAATTGAAAATCTTACCCGAATATTTCAATGCAGTAAAAAGCGGCGTAAAAAAATTCGAGTGCCGCATTAACGATCGTGACTATCGATCTGGCGACATCCTTCATTTGCGAGAATGGCAGATTAAATACACAGGTAACGATATTAAAGCAAAAGTTACTTACATATTAAGTGACGAACAATTTACCAAGCCAAGCATGGTGATTATGTCAATAGAGGTGATTAAGTGAAATTAACAAATTTAAATGTTGGCGATTCTGTAACTGTTTTTCGTCTAGGTAAGATTCTTAGAATTGAAAAAATAGAAAGAAAAACAAAAACCATGTTAGTAACCAAGATGGGAAATAAGTTTAACATTAATACTGGATATAAAATCCCGTATGACACTTTTAGTTCGTCTATACAGCCAACCACAGAAGACGACAGAAAAGCCGTCACAAGACAAGAGATGATTGATAAATTAATGTCGTTCCCTTTTGGCAGATTAAGTTATGAACAACTTAAAAATGTACTGAAAGCTATTTCAGGTAAGGAGATTAAGTGAAAGAGATTAAACGGTACTTCTTTATTAATGGCGTGGCTCATGAAAGTGATGATGGCCGCTGGGTTAGATTTGATGAATGCGAAAATTACATAGCCGCTCGTGACCATGTAATTAATGAGCTTGAGCATAGAATCAAAGCGCTTGAATCAGCTGAGCGCACTTTAATGAATCTAGGTTATGAAAATAAAGGTGGTGAATTGTGGAAGCCACCAGTCGGCAAGAAGCCAGACTTTAGTCTTATTGATAGGCTTAACAAAAGGATTAGTGACCTTGATTTTGAACGAAAAAAAGCATTTAAAGCAGGGAATGACTATTTTAATAAAGTAAAAGCGCTTGAGAGTGAGAAAGAGAATGCTTATCAAGAAGGTAAGCTTTCTATAGTAAAGCAATTAACATATTCAAACCCAGAAAATACAATTGATATTTTAAATGAGCTAACTATTACTACAAGAATGGGAGAAGAATACGAAGAGTCTTGGAATACTAAAAAGTTACTTGAATACTTCGACGTTGAGCAGAGCTTCCAAAGCAAGGTTACTGAATTAGAAAATCATTGTGAGACTATGTACTGGAATGCACTAGCAATTAGAGACGGGTTCGCTACTGATATTTTAAGTTGTAGCGATGATAGCTTAAAGCAATTCATACAGTTAAGAGTCGGCGAAATCAAGGCTCAGGGGATCGAGGAATTTATTAAGATAGAGACAGAAAAATCAATAAAGTTTGGCAATAACGAAATATTTAGAAGCTATGTAATGGTGCGCAGAAGATTATGTGTATTTTTAAATAAACTAAGGGCTAATCATGACTAACAAATTTAAAAGACAAGTATCAAGCCAATTCATACAAGATACTATTCCGCAGTCAAAAGATGCGGAATGTGCTCGCTGCCAAATGCTAGAGGTTGAAATTGAGCGAAAAGACAAATTAATGCAAGGTTGGGATAAAACAGAAGCAGAAATCAGAGTTGATGCAGTTAATGAATTCATGCGGCAAGTGATCCGCAATGAGTTCTATAACGAAGATGTATTAATAAACTTTTATCGAAATTGGGTTAAGGGGTTAGAGGATGAAAAATAAACCAGCTCTTGACGTATGTTGTGGCTCTCGCATGTTCTACTTTGATAAGAAAGATAACAGGGTTTTATTTTGCGATAACCGAAAAGAAAATCACATTTTATGCGATGGGCGAGCTTTAGATATAAGTCCGGATATTCAATGCGACTTTACTAGCCTACCTTTCCATGATGAAACATTTTATCAAGTATCATTCGATCCTCCGCATTTAATTAAAGTCGGGGAAAATAGCTGGTTAGCAAAAAAGTACGGGAGATTAGATAAAACCACTTGGCAAGATGATATAAAAAATGGATTTAGAGAGTGTTTTAGAGTGCTAAAAAAGAACGGAACTTTGATTTTCAAATGGAATGAGACGGACATACCAGTAAGTGAAATATTAAAACTAACAGAATATAAACCATGGATTGGGCACATTAGCGGTAAACGTTCAAATACACACTGGATATGTTTTATAAAGTGAGAGGTAATGAATGAAAAACAAGTATAGCTTGATATATTGCGATCCGCCGTGGCAGTATTCAAATCAAGCAACAAGAGCAGCGACAAATAATCACTACCCCGCCATGACACTAGACGACCTCAAGAAATTACCAATCCAAAACATCACAGAAGATAACGCAGTTCTATTTATGTGGTTTACTGGGCCCATGACGAAAGAAGCGATTGAGCTAGTCGAATCGTGGGGATTTAAGCTAAAAACAACCAAAGGCTTCACATGGATAAAACTAAATAAAAACTATGACAGTATCTTAGCTAAGTTTCTCCTGGTTGTGCGGCTTCCTTTTATTGAGGTTCTGCAAAAAATATCATTTTTCGGACTTGGTAATCACACTAGAACAAACTCAGAGGATTGTTTAATAGCGATCAAGGGCAAGGGAATTGAGCGTCAAAATAAGTCAATTAGCCAAGTGATTTATGCACCGATTGGAAGACACAGCGAAAAACCAAAAGAGGCTAGAGATAGACTTGATATGCTTTACGGAGACGTTCCGCGTATTGAGTTATTCGCTCGTAATAATTTCGAAGGGTGGGATGTTTGGGGTAATGAATGCGATAACAGTATAGAAATGGAGTAAACAATGGAAAATAAATATAGTGGGTTGAGTGATTTTGAGGTTAATAAGTTAGTTGCAGAGAAATTAGGATATAAATATTCATGTGACGACACACAAGGTGCTGTTTTAGTTGAAAGTATATCAAGTGGTTACGGGGGCTTTAAGACAATAATATTGAGCAAGAATTATTGTTTTGATTATTCAGAGGTTTTTAAGCTAATGATTGATAACAAGCTAGACCTTGATTTTAACCCATTAACTAATTCATGGTCATGTCGAAAACGGACAAATAAAAAATATATTTCATCTTTGAATGAAAACCCATGCCGAGCTATCGCGGAATGCTTTTTACTTATTAAAGATGAGGAGAATAAGGATGACAAATAAACTACTACCGTGTCCGTTTTGCGGTGGAAAAGCTCATATAGCAGTATGTGACGCTGAAGGTAATCCGCATGATGATTCTTATGAGAACGACCCGTGGTCTGGGCTTAGTTATACTTTAATGCATAGTTTTATAGAGAATGAATTGTGCCCTATTGCACATTTTGAAGATACAACACTTGGCACAACACTTTATGACTCAAGAGAAGAACTAATTAAAGCGTGGAACGAGAGGATTAAAAATGGCTGATATAGCAGATGATGCAAACGATTTAGCGCAACTAGAAATACAAAGCATTTTACGAAATAGAATGCCTACCAAATCAGCTTATTATAAGCTGTGTAGGTTTTGCAAAGAACCAACGCCAGACGGACACGCTTTTTGTGATGAAGATTGTAGAGATGATTTTGAGAAGAGAAATAAAGGAGCTTAATATGCCGGAATTAATCACTGAAAATGAATTAATGAAAAGACTCGGAATAAAAAGCCGATCAACAATTTACAGCTTAATGAAAAAGCGAGGGATGCCGGATGCGGTGTTAACGCATCCGCGCAGATACAGCGAAAAAGCTATATCAGAGTGGATTAATAAAGGTGGAGTTAATCAGAATTCTTGATGTGCCAAAAAATCTTATCTGCATACAGTTCATAAGCTTTTTTCTGTTCTTCAAGCCAATCGTGTTTATTATAAATAGACATCACCCCACCCAACTCATGCCCTAGCATTTTTTCAGTAACATGCGGCATAATTCCCTCCTCTGATAAACGAGTTGATAGAGCGCGTCTAAAGTCGTGCGCGCTCCACTCTGGCATATCTAAATTACTTCGTAGACGTCTGACATATCTATTTGCTGCTGATATAGTCATCGGCTCATTTAGATGTGTTCCCGGAAACATTTTATCATTAAACAAATCTTGTAGCCTTTCAACCATTTGCTTAACTTGTTCAAAAATAGGCCGCCTAATCACATTCCCCATTTTACTGTGCTCTTTTGGCACGGTCCAGATCAACTCATTCATATCAAATTCATTGACATTAGCCGTCCTTAATTCAGAATTTCTAGCGCCGAAAAGCATCAGCATTTGATGCAAGAGTTTATTTGGTGTTGATGCTCGGCTTCTTTCTATAGCAAGCCAGATTTTAGCTAGCTCTTTGTACGTAAGAACGCGATCGCCAACTTCTGTTTTTGTGCCAATGTTTTTCGGGCTGATCTTCATTAGTTCACAAGATTCAATTATCTGTCGCCCTATGCACCAATTTAACGCCGATTTTAGCTGAACGAAAATAACTTTAGCTTTTTTAGGGTTTAATTTCTCTTGCTCATCAAAATATTTAACCCAATCTCTAACCGAAATATCTTGTACAGAAATATCGTTAAACTGATTATATAAACTTTTGTACACAATAGCTTTGTATAGCTGCGCCGTTTTTTCTCTCAGCGTTGATACATAACGTTCCATCCAGTAATCTAGGCAATAGTTTAATGTTAACTCCGAGCTTCCACTGCTAGTAAAGTGCGTCTTTGGGTTGATATCTTTATCATAAAGCAACCTAAGCTCGCCAGTCATAATTCTAGCATCTTTTAATGAAAGAGCTGGATATCTGCCAAGTGTTAATCTGACGGGTTTATTTTGCCATCTGTAGCGAAATTGAAATGCAATAGTACCCTTTTGTGTTATCCTAACACTAAGTCCATCACCATCGGTTAATTCGGGTGCGCCGCTGTATGGTTTATTTAATATTGTTCTTAATTTAGTGTCACTGAGAGCCATAATTATATTCTGTACACAATGAAAAATAGAATTATGTACTCAATGTGTACAAAATAGCAAGTGTACAAACTAAAAAAGTTAAAAACAAAATAATACAAGCGCGAACAAATAAACAATCTAATAATTGATAAATAAAGAATAAACTAAACAAAACTGTAATTAAAAAAACAAATATGAACGATATTACACAGCCCAGTTTTTACTTTCATGATTATGAGACCTTTGGTACTCATCCTGCCTTGGATCGTCCCGCTCAGTTTGCGGGGGTAAGAACGGATAGTGAACTCAATATTATTGAAGAACCACTGGTTATTTACTGCAAACAGACGCCTGACTATTTACCTAATCCTGAAGCTGTGCTAATTACCGGCATTACGCCACAAGAAACCCAGCAAAAAGGGGTATGTGAAGCGGTATTTAGTGAGAGTATTCATCGTGCTTTTAGTCAGCCTAACACCTGCATTTTAGGCTATAATAATATCCGTTTTGATGATGAAGTCTCACGTAATATTTTTTATCGTAATTTTTTTGATCCGTATGCCTATAGCTGGAAAAATAGCAGTTCCAGATGGGATTTGCTAGATATCGTTAGAACCTGTTATGCCCTTCGCCCTGAAGGGATCAATTGGCCAATCAATGACAATGGCTTTGCCAGCTTTCGCCTTGAGCATTTATCACACGCCAATCACATTAGCCACCAAAATGCCCATGATGCCATGTCCGATGTTTATGCCACCATTGAAATGGCAAAGCTGATTAAGCAAAAGCAACCTAAACTGTTCGATTACTTTTTTCATTTGCGTAATAAAAACCAAGTGGCCAAATTGATCGATATCGTCAATATGACACCATTAGTCCACATATCAGGTATGCTCGGTGCTCATCGTGGCAACACCGCATTAATGGCACCTATCGCCTGGCATCCAAACCAACCCAATGCGGTGATTATGTGTGATCTAGCCGGTGACATTGATACCTTGTGTTCACTCGATGCCGAACAAATAACACAGCGGCTCTACACCAAAACTGAAGATTTAACCGATGATGAGTCCCGCATTGCCTTAAAATTGATTCATACAAACAAGTGCCCAGTTATCGCGCCAGCCAAAACGCTATCTGTCGATAACGCTAAGCGTCTATCCCTCGATCTCGATGTGTGTCATGCTAACTGGCTAAAACTCAAAGCAGCGCAGCACCTTATTACCCAAAAAGTCCAACTTATTTTTGGCCAGTCACCAAGCTACCCAATCGACAATGATGTGGATAGTCAGATTTATAATGGCTTTTTTGACAACTATGATAAGTCACTGTGTGAACTGATCCGTGATACCGATCCTGCGCGACTTGATACGCTAAAGCTTGTGCCACATGATGCGCGTCTAAAGGCACTATTTTTTCGATATAAAGCACGTAATTATCCGCAAACACTCACTGAAAGTGAAAAAGTCCAATGGCGTGATCATTGCCAAGACAAGCTTAATGAAGAGGCCGTGCGCCAGTATCTCATCAATTTAGAAGCGCTGGTACAACAGTATTCACAACAACCAAAGCAAATCGAATTATTAAAAGATCTTTATCACTATTGCCAATATCTCGTGAGCTAACTGACCTAATTTCGATGGGTTTAGTTAACTCATCGAGATACCAATATAGTTATCTTACCGCCAATATGGCTTAGCCTCCCTATGATTAAGACTGCTAGACAGTTTTTATTTGGATAACCATATAAAAAAAGACAATTTTAAAATAAAAAATTATTTTTTGATAATTAGAGTTGAATTTAATTTACATCTATTGCTATAATTTATCCCGCAATAGAGACTATTATTAGCGTACTCCGCGCCAAAGTGTCTATGTGCTATATCAATTAGACAAATGATTTGTAAATCCCCTTTACAGCGCCAATCATCCTATCTAATCCAATTATCTGGAGCCTTTTCGTGAACACTAATAACTCGACGTCGAGCAACAATCGATCGTTTGTCGATCGCTATTTTCATTTTCAGGAAAACAAAACCACTTTAAGAACTGAATTAGTCGCCAGTTTTACCACCTTCATCACCATGGTCTATATTGTGTTCGTTAACCCCAAAATTTTAGGCGATGCTGGCATGAACTCGCAAGCGGTCTTTGTCACCACCGCGCTCATAACCGGAATCGCTTGTTTACTGATGGGAATTGTCGCAAAGCTCCCGATCGCCTTAGCACCCGGTATGGGGATCAATGCTTATTTTGCTTATGTCTTAGTCGGGTCAATGGGACTCAACTGGCAAACTGGAATGACCTTAGTGTTTTTAGGTGCTTCTGGGCTTTTTCTATTATCACTTTTTAAACTTCGTTATTGGATGATTGCTAACATCCCCTTTTCAATCCGCATTGGCGTGAGTAGCGGCTGTGGTTTACTGATCACATTAATCGGTTTACATAACGCTGAAATTATCGTTGCCGATCCCGACACGATGGTTAAACTGGGTAATCCAACGTCTTATCCTTTTATGCTTGGTTGTGTTAGCTTTTTAATCGTTGCCGGCCTTGCTCAGCGCGGGTGGAACGCTTCCATCTTATGTTCATTTATTGTTGTGACCTTAATCGGCTGGGCATTCGATCCTAATGTTGTCTATCACGGCATTGTCAGCTTACCGCCCGATATCTCATCGGTCGTTGGGCAGCTTGACTTTAGCCATGTGTTTGAGATTTCTTTAGTCGGTATCATTATTTCGGTCATGCTCATTAACTTGTTTGAATCATCTGGCACCTTTATTGCGGTTACCGATAAAGCAGGTCTTGCTGATAAGCACGGCCGTTATCCCAATCAGCAGCGCTCACTGTATATCGATAGTGCCTCATCAGCATTAGGCTCAGCGATGGGCACCTCGGCGGTCACCGCTTATGTTGAAAGTGCTTCAGGCGTCGCGGTTGGTGGACGCACCGGTATGATGGCTTGTGGTGTTGGTGTATTATTTTTATTAATGATTTTCTTCTCACCACTGGAAAAAATGGTGCCATTATATGCAACAACTGGTGCGCTGATTTATATCGGTGTACTGATGGCGTCAGATTTAGCCCGTATCAAATGGGAAGATTTAACTGAATCGGTACCGGCCTTTGTCACCACCATTATGATGCCTTTTAGTTTTACCATTACAGAAGGGATCGCAACGGGCTTTATCACTTATGTGTTTATGAAAGTTTTTTCGGGCAAATTCAAAGATTTGACTGCCTGTACTATCATTATGGCGATTCTATTTTTAGCTCGCTACATTTTCCTTTAATGAATGATTAAACAGATCATCTAACTTGATGACGAAAATAGGATATTATTATGACAACCATGTATAAAGAAGATATTTGTGAAATGATTGATGCCGGCGCTGCTAAAATTCCAGCCGATCTCATTATCATTAATGGTAACTTAGTTAATGTCAACTCAGCCGAAATTTATCCCGCTGATGTTGCTGTGTATAAATCACGTATCGTCGCAACAGGCGATGTATCAGGTTATATTGGTGCGAAGACGAAAACCATTGATGCCAAAGGTAAATATATTGTACCGGGGTTAATCGACGGCCATTTACATATCGAATGCAGTAAACTGTCCATGACTAGCTTTGCTAAAGCCGTGCTACCGCACGGCACAACGAGCATTATTTCAGGACTAGACCAATATGTGGTCACCGCAGGCCTTGATGGTATTGAAGAGATTTTACAAGAAATCGACAAGACGCCACTTAAAGTTTTTTGGGGACTGCCATTTTTAACACCTTACACCTTACCACAAAGTAATGTCGGCTTTAATGTCACCGCCAAAACACATGCTGAAGTCCAAAAGTGGCCAGAAGTATTTGGTGTATGGGAAACCGTTAGTGAATTTATTGAAAATCAGCACAGCGATGTGATGAAAGCGATTGAATATGCCCGTATCAACCGTTTACCTATTTTTGGCTGTGCACCAATGACGCGAGGCCATAAACTTAACTCCATTTTGTGTGCTGGTGTTCGCCTTGATCATGAAAGCTATGATCACCAAGAGATGATGGAGAAAATCCGTAAAGGGATGAATGTGATCATTCGTGAATCATCAATCTCGCATTTCTTAGCAGAAAACGTCAAAGTTATTACTCACTTAAACCCACGTTTATCTCGCCGGGTCAGTTTTTGTACCGATGATGTTATCGCATCCGATATCATCAACAATGGCCATATGGATAAATTGATTCGCATGGCGATTGCCAATGGGGTTGATCCACTCACTGCCATTCAAATGGGGTCGATTAACTCAGCAGAAGCGTACCGTATCGACCATTTAGTCGGTTCAGTTTCACCCGGCCGTTTTGCGGATATTTTATTAGTGGAAGACTTAGTGAAATTTAACATTGACACGGTTATTGCTAAAGGGCAATTAGTGGTTGAAAACCATCAAACCGTCTATCAATTTGTGCCACCAAAACGCAGTAATGTGCTCTTACAAAGCATGAAATTAAAACCGGTTACAGCTGATGACATTGCGGTTAAAACCGATGTGACTGAACCAACCGTGCACGCTTTATCTCTGGATGTCGATTTTGACATTCCCTTTGTACGACGTGGCCGTCAGGTAGAATTAGCGGTTAAAAATGGCGTAGTACAACCCGATATAACTAACGATGCAATCTATGCAACGGTGATTGAGCGTTTTGGCAAAACGGATGGTAAACCGAAAGTCGGTTTTTGTTCTGGCTGGAAGTTGAAAGCCGGCGCAATGGCAAGTTCTTGTGCACCCGATGATAATAATGTGGTCTGTATTGGTACCAATTCCGCCGATATGGCGATCGCAATCAACCATCTTGCCGAGCATGGCGGTGGTCAGGTCATCGTCAAAGATGGCAAGGTACTTGGCTTCTTATCACTGCCAATTTGTGGAATTGTCTCCGATCTTGATCCGCATACCATGGCCGCTGAAGAAGAAAAACTGCTACAAATCGCCCGTGAGCTTGGTTGTGATCTGCCTGATCCACTCTTTTATATGTGCTGCCTACAAATTACCGCCATTCCGGATTATGCCATCACGGATTTAGGTGTCATTGATTTCCATGAGCAAGCGGTTATGGATCCAGTCTTTAAATGCGGCTGTACACATGGCAAGTTACATCCTAAATGCCATCATTAAGGTGTCAAAAAGGACAAGTGATAACCTGACTTGTCCTTTCGATATCACATAGATAAGCATAACTATTTTTATCCCATTTTAGGTGAAAAAGAGGTACCTAATGACACAATATCAACAGCTTAATGATTTAATTGATATGGCCGCTGGTAAGAAAAAAGCGCACTTACTTATCACAAACTGTAAAGTGATCGACGTGTATAATCAACAAATCGTCGACGGACCTTTAGCGATTGCTCATGGCAAAATCGTTGGTTATGGCCATGATTATCAAGCAGAAAAAACCTTAGACGCTAAAGGTGGTTACGTGATGCCGGGCTTAATTGATGGTCACGTGCACATTGAATCCTCATCACTGAGCCCAACCCAATTTGCCCGCTGTATTTTACCATTTGGTACGACAACCATCATCGCCGATCCACACGAAATTGCCAATGTTTGTGGACTTGATGGTATCCGTTATATGCTTGAGTCGGCACGTAAAACCCCGCTTGATGTGCGTATTATGCTGCCATCTTGCGTCCCTGCAACACCATTTGAACAATCAGGCTGCGTGCTTGAAGCAGAAGATCTTGCCGAGCTCATCAATGAGCCTGGCATTCACGGACTTGGTGAAGTGATGGACTACCCTAGCGTGATTAATCATAGTGACAACATGATGAAAAAACTCTGGCTCGCCAAAGATCACGATCGCGTTATCGATGGCCATAGCCCTGGTGTGAAAGGTAAAGATTTAGTCGCGTATGTGATGGGCGGTATCATGACTGACCACGAATGCAGCACGACTAATGATATGCTAGAGCGCATACGTTTAGGCCAGTATATTTTGCTGCGTGAAGGCTCAACGTGCAAAGATTTATTAAACCTAATTCCTGCAATCACGCCAGCCAATGCGCGACGCTGCGTACTGTGTACTGACGACCGTGAACCATCGGATATTTTAACTACAGGTCATATCAATAAAAGTTTGCGTTTGGCTGTTGAGCATGGACTTGATCCGGTTTTAGCTGTCACCATCGCAACGCTTAATGCGGCGGAATGTTTTCGGTTGAAAAATAAAGGGGCTATTGCACCGAATTACGATGCTGACTTACTGATCGTTGAAGATTTAGTCTCATTCAACGCCAAACACGTCTTTGTTGGCGGGGAAGAGATCGCCCGCGATGGTCAGCTACTTGTTGAGTGGGAAGACTATGTGTCCGATGTTGTCTTAAATACCGTCAATATCCCCGATTTAACCATTGCTGATTTTACTTTGCCATTAACCAGTGAAAAAGTGAATGCAATTGGCGTTAAACCTGGTAGTGTGGTGACACGTCATTTACAGCTTGATGTGAAAAAAGATGAGCATGGCTATTTTGACCCTCAACATAATCCCGGTTTAAATAAATTAGCCGTGATTGAGCGCCATCATGCGACCGGTAATATTGGCCTTGGTGTACTGGCAAACTATCATTTAAAAAATGGCGCAATCGCCGTCACCGTTGCTCATGATTCACATAATATTGTGGTGGTTGGTGATAATGATGCCGATATGCTTGCGGCAGTGAAAGACATTGAAAAAATGGGCGGCGGCTTTTCGCTGTGTCAAAATGGCAAAATCCTTGCGCATCTTGCCTTGCCTATTGGTGGTTTAATGTCGGATAAACCCGCTCAAGAAGTCGCCGATGAACTCCACCATATGATTAAAGTGGCAACCGAGTCTTTTGGTATTAATCCCAATGCCCATCCACTAATGACATTGGTATTTATGACGCTACCGGTAATTCCTGAACTGAAATTAACGTCAACTGGGTTATTTGATGTAAAAGCATTTATGCCGCTCGATCTCTGTATCGAGTAATCAGCTGCTGATAAAATAATAGCACGCTTACCGTTCCATGACGTTAAACGTGCTATCACCTCACGGCAACAAGCGATTAAGATTTAAACATTGAGCTTAAAAATTCTTGCGTTCTTAAATTTTGTGGATGATCAATCAGTGATTTAGCGGGTCCCGATTCGACAATAATGCCACTATCCATAAATAAGACCGTATCAGCAACTTCTCGTGCAAATCCCATTTCATGGGTCACAATCACCATGGTCATTTTATCTTCAGCGAGTTTTTGCATGGTTTTTAATACCTCACCGGTTAGCTCCGGATCAAGTGCCGACGTCGGTTCGTCAAATAGCATAATCTCAGGTTGCATAGCGAGCGCTCTCGCAATCGCAACTCGCTGCTTTTGCCCACCAGATAATTGAGATGGATAATCATTTTGTTTTGCCAGTAAACCCACTTTACTTAATAGCTCTTGCGCTAATGGCACGATTTCATCACGTTTAATTTTTTTCACAATCATCGGTGCTTCAATCACATTTTGCAATACAGTCATATGGGGAAACAAGTTAAAATGTTGAAAAACCATGCCCATTTTTGCGCAAATTTGCTTAATTTGTCGCTCGGGTTGATACACGGCTTGATCTTGAGTATTATTTTGCACCATCCACTCATTGGCGATAGCAATATTACCAGAATCAATTTGTTCTAAATGATTTAAGCAGCGCAGCAGCGTTGATTTACCAGAACCGGATGAGCCAATAATCGCCACCACTTCAGAGCGCTTCACCGCTAAATCAACCCCTTTTAACACTGATAGCTGACCAAACGATTTATACACTTGATCAGCTTTAATCATCATATCAGTCATCGTAGCGGGCATAGTATTTCTCCAGTTTTTGATATAGCCAAGTCAAAATAAGCGTCATTAGTAGATAAAAAACCGCAGCTATAAAAAATGGTGATAAATCAAAATCACGTTTGACTAATTGGTAGGCAATTCGCATCAAATCTTGTAGCGCAAGTACATAAACGAGTGAGGTATCTTTAACTAAAGTAATCGTTTCGTTACTCAGTGGCGGTAAAATTTTCTTGACCATTTGTGGTAATACAATGCGCCACATGGTTTGGCTATAAGTCATCCCCAAGGTTTTGGCTGCTTCATACTGGCCTTTATTGACCCCTTGAATACCCGCTCTAAATATTTCAGCAAAATAGGCGGCATAGTTTAGTGAAAATGCGATAACAGCGGTCGAAAAACTATCAAAACGAATACCAAGCATAGGCAGCGCAAAATAGATAAAAAATATCTGCAGCATCAATGGTGTACCACGCATTAACCAGATATAACCATTAACCAAATACTCTAACGGTTTAATTTTGGATAAGCGCATTAACGCTAATATCAAACCAAACGGAATAGAAAGTAATAAGGTAATGAAAAATAAGCCTAATGTCAGCTTAGCACCAACCCACAGCTGCGGAACGATATCAATACAATAATATGCTATAAGCTTCGCATTACCCCCTATCTGAAGGATAATTTGCAGTATATAATCCATTTATATTCCTATAAAAATAACAACGCAGTCCAATATTGGGCTGCGTTTATCAAAATAGCGCTTTTTAAATGCTATTTTGTAACATCTTTACCAAACCATTTTTCCGAAATCTTAGCTGAAGTGCCATCGGCTTCCATACTATCAAGTGCATTTTGAATTTTTTGTTGTAACTCAGTATTGCCTTGTTTAAAGCCCACACCATATTGTTCTTCACCAAAATTATCATCAAGGATACGGTAGTCATCTGGTTTTTTCGCTACATAATAACGACCAACCACACCATCAACAACCACAGCATCAAGACGTTCATTACCTAAATCTAATAGCGCGGTCACATTATCCGCATATTGGTTAAGTTCACCAAACGATTGATGAATCGGATCAGCATTAACCGCATCAAGTGCACTACTACCGTTTTGTAATCCAATCACTTTACCTGCTAAATCAGCTTTGCTTTGAATATCACTATTAGGTCTAACCACAATAATTTGTTGGTTAACCATATAAGGTTTTGAAAACAGAACATTTTCTTTACGATAATCGGTAATCGTCAAGCCATTCCATAAGGCATCAACTCGACCACTATTTAATTCAGCTTCTTTTGCAGACCAATCAATCGGTTTAAACTCGACATTAAGATTAGCGCGCTTAGCCGCTTCTGTTGCTAAATCAATATCAAAACCCACTAAGTTATTACTCTCATCACGAAATCCCATCGGAGGGAAATCATCATCAAGCCCAACCACAATCGTTTGCATTTGTGTATTTGTATCTTCATTAGCCGCATTTTGTTTTGATGAATTGTCACAAGCACTTAATAAAAATGCTGCAAAAAATGTCATAATCGGTAAAAAAAAGTATTTACGCATAAGATTCCTTAAAATAGAGTTAATTAAACTTATATCAAATATCAGCTTTGATAATGCTATCGTATGTCACTCTATTTATCCAGTCAGTTTTAAGCGTTTTGCCATAAAATTAATTGATAATTGAAATCAAAATTCGACATTTCCTAATAGCGGGCTAATTCTGGTGTGCAACTTTATAAGATTTAGTTGTTGCTGTAAATATTTTAATAGTTATTTGCTGGAATAATTACACAAAATTCATCACGTTGTTTGAGTGCTAAACTCAAATTTAATGGGCACAACAGAATCATCAACACTACATTTAGCAAGGTTATTATTGCTAAAACTTTTCATTCATTAATTGCTCAAAATTATTTTGTTTCTGTTACAATGTTTCACATGCAGTAAAAGCAATGTCATAACCCTATAAAATAGAAGGTTTTTTAATGATTACAACAGATGCAAATGGCGCGGTATCCTCCGTTGCTTATCGCGCTAACGAAGTCATTGCGATATATCCAATCACCCCAAGTTCGACGATGGCTGAACAAGCAAGCACTTGGAGTGAATATCAAAAGAAAAATATTTTTGGCGATATCCCTACAGTCATTGAGATGCAGTCAGAAGCTGGCGCGATATCTACCGTACACGGTGCATTAATGACCGGAGCTCTAGCGACATCGTTTACCTCATCACAGGGATTATTACTCATGATCCCATCGCTATACAAAATTGCCGGCGAATTAACCCCATTTGTGCTGCATGTAGCGGCTCGAACTGTCGCAACTCATGCGCTATCAATTTTTGGCGATCACTCTGATGTCATGGCTGTGCGGCAAACTGGCTGCGCGATGCTGTGTGCCAATTCCGTGCAAGAAGCACAAGATTTTGCGCTAATTTCACAAATTGCCACCTTAAATAGCCGTGTGCCATTTATTCACTTTTTTGATGGCTTTAGAACCTCGCACGAAATTAATAAAATCGAGCCCATCACGGATGAAACGATCAAACGGTTGTTACCGTATGAAGCGATTGCAAAGCACCGTGCCAATGCACTAACGCCAGATCATCCGGTTGTGCGCGGCACATCCGCCAATCCCGATACGTTTTTTCAGTGCCGTGAAGCGGTTAATACCTTTTATGATAATACCTATCAACATGTGGTGGATGCGATGGACGCATTTGCTAAAGAGACGGGTCGACATTATCAGCCTTTTGAGTATTATGGTTCACCTGATGCCGAGCGCATCATCGTCTTAATGGGCTCTGCGGTAGGTACGACCAAAGAAGTCATTGATAACTTAATGCAGAGTGATGCGAAAGTTGGCGTGGTATCGGTCAGATTATTCCGTCCTTTCTCAGCTAAACATTTGCTCGATATTATTCCGCAATCAGTCAAAAAAGTAGCGGTTCTCGATCGCACTAAAGAACCAGGTTCACTAGCGGAGCCGTTGTATCTTGATATTATGACTGCTTTTGCTGAAGCCGTATCACGCGGCGAGCGCACCAGCCTACCAATGATAATTGGTGGTCGTTATGGCTTATCATCAAAAGAGTTTAACCCACGTGCAGTATTGGCAATATTTAATGAGCTAGCCTTAGAAAAGCCAAGGCCACGTTTTACCGTTGGTATCTTTGATGATATTACTGGTTTATCACTGCCCTTACCTGCGCAGTCAATTCCACAAAAATCTGCGCTTGAAGCGTTATTTTATGGACTTGGTAGCGATGGCACCGTATCGGCGACGAAAAATAATATCAAAATTATTGGTAATAGCTCGCCATTCCATGTACAGGGCTATTTTGTCTATGACTCGAAAAAGGCCGGTGGTTTAACTGTTTCTCATCTTCGCGTGAGCTCAGATCCGATTCATTCAGCCTACTTAATTGACAGTGCGCACTTTATTGGCTGCCATCAAGATCAATTTATTGATAAGTATCATATTGTCGAAAATTTGAAAGAAGATGGTATCTTCTTACTTAATACGCCTTATAGTAAAGACGAAATTTGGCATCGGCTACCGAAAGAAGTACAAGCTGGGCTCATTAAAAAACGCGCTCACTTCTATATTATTAACGCCAGTAAAATTGCGCGTGAATGCCGCTTAGGATCGCGTATTAATACCGTGATGCAAGCGGCGTTCTTTTATTTAGCTGAAATTTTCAAACAAGACTTTACAACCGAGAAACTTAAAGCGGTGGTCGAAAAAGCCTATAGCAGCAAAGGGCAAGATTTAGTCGAAAATAACTGGAAAGCCATTGATATGGCGGTCAGTTCATTAGAACATATTCCGTTGACATGTGTTGATGAGAGCAGCCCATTCATGCCGCCAATTGTGCCAGATAACGCGCCTGATTTTGTCAAAACAGTCACAGCGGCCATGCTCGCAGGTATTGGTGATAGCTTACCTGTTTCCGCTTTCCCACCCGATGGGACTTGGCCAGTAGGTACAACCCAGTGGGAAAAACGCAATATTGCTGAAGATATCCCAATTTGGCGAGAAGATCTCTGTACGCAGTGTAACCACTGTGTGGTTGCCTGTCCTCATGCCGCTATACGTGCTAAAGTCGTCTTGCCAGAAGATATGGCAGATGCACCAAGTACACTTGCCTCGCTTGACGTCAAAGCAAGAGACATGAAAGGTCAACGATACGTACTACAAGTTGCTCCAGAAGACTGCACCGGCTGTAATTTATGTGTTGAAGTTTGCCCATCGCGTGATCGCAATAACGTTGATATTAAATCAATCAATATGGCTTCACGTATTGATAACCTGGCAGATCAAAAAGCAAATTATGACTTCTTCTTGAATTTACCTGATCGTGACGTCAGTAGCATTGAGCGTATTGATATTCGAACTTCACAACTGCTCACGCCGCTGTTTGAGTACTCAGGCGCATGTTCAGGTTGTGGTGAAACGCCATACATTAAACTGTTAACGCAGTTGTTTGGCGATCACTTAGCCATCGCCAATGCGACGGGTTGTTCATCAATTTATGGGGGTAACCTACCGTCAACGCCTTATACCACAGACCGTTCGGGTCGCGGACCTGCGTGGGCTAACTCGTTATTCGAAGATAATGCTGAATTTGCATTAGGATATCGGCTCACCTACACACAGCACAAACACCGTGCTATGCGTTTACTTGAGCAAGTGACCACACAAGGCATTGCAACCGTAACGCCGGAATTAGTGCAGCAACTGATATCAGCGGACACACCATTGAACGATAAACGTCAACAGCTCGCTTTACTTAATGCACAGCTAGCTAATATCACATCACCCATTGCCAAAGAGCTACTTGCTTGCAGTAACTACTTAGTCGATAAGTCCGTTTGGGCTGTGGGGGGCGATGGCTGGGCTTATGATATCGGGTTTGGTGGGCTTGATCATGTGTTGAGCTTAACAGAAAACATCAACGTTTTAGTACTTGATACGCAGTGTTACTCCAACACCGGTGGTCAACAATCAAAAGCGACGCCGATGGGTGCAGTCTCTAAATTTGCCGATTTAGGTAAGCAGAAATCACGTAAAGATCTTGGCGTTAGTATGATGATGTATGGTCATGTGTATGTCGCGCAAATTGCGTTAGGTGCGCAGCTAAACCAAACCTTAAAAGCCATTCAAGAAGCCGAAGCTTATGATGGTCCATCAATTATTATTGCTTATAGTCCTTGTGAAGAGCACGGTTATGAACTCGATAAATCCCATGAACAAATGAAAGACCTAGTCAAATCAGGATTCTGGCCACTTTATCGTTATGATCCACGCAAACTGCACGAAGGTAAATCAGCCTTAACGTTGGATTCTCGTCCACCCAATAGTGGTATGTTATCAGCGACGCTATTAAAAGAGCAACGCTTCAAGCGCCTTGAAACCTTAGAACCGCTAACTGCTGACAAGTTACATCTAGAATCAACCAAAATTATTGATGCTAAATATAAACTTTTACAGTTATTAGCCACTTACACGGAAGCGGAAGTCCCGCCTGAAGCATAATGCACAAAGTCATCGCTAAGCAAAAAACAGCTCAATTGAGCTGTTTTTTTATCACTTAATCTTTGCTACTGTTTACGAAAACATCCCACTATGGGTAATGTTGATACAACTAATTCACGGCTTTCCTGCGAAATATGTTGCTTGAGCATATGATAAAAATCCCCCTCCTTACCACCTAACATTGATGTCATAACAGTGACAAGTTTTTCGCTATTAAAAAATGGCCACAGTAAAGGACATGATATTAAAATATAAGTTAGCGGGAGCAGATTTTTGAAATTTTCAACTGACGATGTACAATCAAATTCAGCTAATAGTCTTTTTAAATTGTAACTTAGTTCATTGTCAGTAGTTGCCACATTTTTGGTATTTAAAATGGCGTTAACTAACTCATCTGAATATGTACTTTGGCGATAGCGGATTTCTTCAACTAAGACAGAATTAAGCATGCCACAGATAAACTGTTAAAAAATATCACCCAATAAAAGTATCGTATTTCTGATAATTTTTAGTTATGCCGTTAAGCGGTTGCTTCACTTTGGCGTTTTCAGCAATAATACTTAATGAGTAGAAAATACGCGTCCAGATTTTACCGCTTAATAGCATTGGCGTTTTAATATTAATTGCTATACTGTTATCGATCCAAGTCCTTAAAAGCGCAATTAACCTTACCATCTCATGTGGGGAGTTCGCTGTGGCTATATAGATAACACTATCGAACTCATCTCTTTCATCATCCACAAATTCAGTATGGCCTTTTATTTTGCCACTAAAAAAATTTGGATAATCATAATTTTTCAATGTCATTAAATCAGCGATTTTAGCGGTGCCCTCTGAGAGTAGTTCAGCAATAGCGGCAATTAATTTATAGACTGAAATATAATCTCGCCGCTCTACCGCCGTTACAGCATGATGAGCCGCCATTGTAATTGTCATCACAGAGGTATAGTGATAAAGATCTAAAGGTGAATTTGGTGCCAATTTTTTGCTTAAGCCTTGTAGGGTATTAATGCACTTAAAATTGTTTGCTATTCGTTTTTGTAATAAAGTTTCAAATGTACTAACATCAAATGTTCTGGCATTAATTTGCCGATAGGTCCTAACTACATCACCTGAAATTGCCTTGTGATGCGTTGAGATTGAGTATGACTCTAATATAATTGGGCTAAAGCGTGCTGCAATACTCGTTATTCTATTATTATGATTTAAACCAATGTAATCGATATAACGTTCAGTATTACAACCTTCTTGACCGCTATTTTTGACACAATTTGTGTAAATATGGGCACTTGCCCCGACTATTAGCATTAGTTTGAGTAAATGACTTAATTCATTATTCAAGTTCATAGCTGATGCTGATAAATATAATTTCGCCGCATTATAAGAATTTTGCCCTTTAGAACTATCTGGGCGAGCATAAAAACCGGTTTCGAAATCATTATGCTGAAAAATTAATTTACACAACTCATAGCCTATAGGGTTAATATCATAGGCCGATAATGAATCAACATTCACACCTTCATCAATAATTTCACCGACAAAAATGTGGTATAGCGATTGCTCTAGCGCTTTTGAGGTAAACCGTCCATTTTGCATACCTTCTATCATCGTTTTGATAAACTGAAAAATAGATCTAATAGGTTGATTTAAAATAAATTTAATATATGAAATGAGATATTCTTTTTTAATATCTAAAGATTGCATAAAAATTGCCGTTAGTAATTGTCTAATCTCATTATCAGTTAAATTATCAGATAAATACGCATGCTTAATATAAATGATGCTCGATTTACTGACTAATTCATCCATCTTTTTTAGCGCGATACGCTGTTCTATTGGAAATACTTTTGACAAATATTGTTGCTCTAAGTGCGTAATTAAGGTATTTTTTTGCGTCTTATTGATATCGTCCTTGGTTGATAACTCATCATTTTTCTTATTTCTAACAATATAACTATATAGTTTTAAATCACCTGAGATGATAATCGCTAATCGCGGATGAGTTAAATAACAACGAATGGCTTCGAGTATTTCATATGCTTTTTCTGTTTGAGTATCGACATCGTCAATGGCAATAATAAAAAGTTCAATATTAAGCAATTTAGCAACTTGATCAATTAAGGTGTGAATTTTTTTCTCTACATGAATTCTACTTGTTGCTTTATTTACTGTTCGGCTTAAAAACCATGGCACATTATGCCCACTTTGCATATCATCTACCAGTACGAATGATTTAATACCTTCTGAGATTAAGTCCAATAATTTATGAAATTCCATCCGTTTTTCAACGTGTTGACAAAGTGTGAGATGTTCATCAACTAATGTATAAAAATGAGCAATAATATCAACTAAAATTGGCTGTTATAACTCAATGAGCGTAGGACCGATGAACGCAACAGGATAGATTGCGCTGATCTGTGAATTATTACTCGTCGTAAGGTATTTTTTATAATACGTCAATATTTCTCTTAAAAAGCTAGTTTTCCCTGCACCTCTCGACCTTGTATGTAAATCACATTGTTCTTTCTTTGTAAACCGAACTCAATCAAATTAGCGTTATCAGATGCTTCAGTACAAAATTTTTTTAATAATTTTTGCACATAACAAAACACATCTTTTTGTAAATAATTTTGTTCACAGTCTGAAAGTGACATACTTAATGATCGGTTCAAATTTAGTATAATTGGATCTTTCAATGTTCTTGGCATCTATTTCACCTAAACCTTATAATTATTATGCGATAGAGATAACTAAATCAATGTAAAATCAACACATAAAGCATTAAAAAAAAACAATAACAGTTCATATATTGAGCTTTTGTAAGATTTAATATGATTATTACTTAAGGTTAAAGAGCAATTAACGATAAAAAAAGCCACTAGTCATAGTGGCTTATATACAATTAAACGCCAAATACGATCGATTTAGCACTTAATCTTAGCGTTTAATCGATTAGCTAAGACTATCAAGTTTGCAGTGAGCTTACGCTAAACAGTTATGTCATACTGATTTTAAATGACGTTATTAATAAATGAAATGTTGGTTAATCAATTGCGATTCACCTTGATAACGGTAAGCAACAAGTTTACCGCTATCGAGCGCTGCAGAATAATCAACACATACCATTTTGGGCGTCAAAATAGCCGGTTTCCCCGAAAACCAATAGTGACCAAAAAATACCGGTTTTTTATCTTGATAAAGCTCTAAATTAATATCAATTTTTTGCTCAAGCCCCTTAATACACTCAGCATCAGGAATCATACATAATTTCCGTAATGTATCAGCGCGTTTCAACCACCATTTAATCCGCGAACGATGACGCGTCGTCCCTTCTTTATCTTGATAATACACGCCATCAGGTAAAGTGATTTCTTTACCTTTGAGCAAAGTTTCACAATATTCAAATAGCTCACAAGTGGGATCAAACGCTTGCTCAATATACTGCGCTTTTAAACAATGGCGCTCATCAAGATAAGGCAAAATACGGTCAATACATTGGTTATCCCAACAAGCATGAATCACCCGAATATGCGCTAAATCAAGAAAAAGTGGAAGTGATTTAAACCATTCTATCCAATATTGATGTAAAGCCTCGTTGTGCCCAAGCTGTTCTAAAAAAATCTTATGCTGCTTATGATGAATTGCATTGTGTTTTCTTAAAAATGTATCAGGATGTTGTGCGCTAGGAGTCATCCAACCTATGGCGTTAAATTCGTGGTTGCCCATCACGGCATAAGCATTTTGATTGTCTATCATCTCTTTAATGATGGCGAGCGTCTCAAGTTGATGGGGACCGCGATCAATAAAATCGCCGACAAAAATCACTTTATATTCGTTATGTGTAAATCCCTGATCGGTTTTTTTATACCCTAGCTTAATTAATAGCTGCTTAAGTTTAGTAGCCTGCCCATGAATATCACCAATAATATCAAACATATCACCTCTTTTCTCTATTTGTGCGATTTTACTGTATAAATCATTGTGGTAATCCATGTCCTATTGTAACTCATAAAACTCATTAGAAAAAACCGGTTCAAGCATAACATCGGCAATAATATGTGCTATACGACAGTTATTGGGTAAATACAATAAGTCATTACCTTTATTTTTTGTGGAATCAATGTATTACCGATAATTAAAATAGAATAATGTGTTCTGTTATCAAGGTCACAGATTTTTTTTTCACTATCTTATATCATGATAACGTTAACATGTTCTAACTGCGGTGCCATGACACATAATAATAAATGCGCGAACATGACAACGAGCCTGAAAATTAAGTCGATCTGATAATTATTATTTTATCCACTATTCAATTTAACTTCGCTAACTGACTTGATTTATGTTTTTAATAGTGAAAATGGGTTAAACGCAGTTTAGCAATATTCATTTATTGCAAGGCAATTACACAGTATTTGGACTTCCAAATATGTAACATTACATTTTTATATCATACTTAATGGATCATTCTTATGAAAATATCACTTCCTTTTAGTAATAAAAACTACATGTTTTCATCTTCATACCTGTTTTTCTTTTTTGCTGCATGGTCATTATGGTGGTCGTTTTATGCCATTTGGCTAAAAAATAATATCGGCGTATCAGGTTCCAATCTTGGCATAATTTACTCCATCAATCAGTTCACCAGTATTACCTTTATGATTTTATATGGCGTAATACAAGATAAACTTGGTATTCGTAAACATCTTATGTGGATTGTGAGTGTGATTCTTATCGCCACTGGGCCATTTTTAATTTATGTATATGAGCCGTTACTAAAACAGAATTTTATGCTTGGCGTGATTCTTGGCTCGGTACTGTTTTCACTCGGCTACTTATCGGCCTGCGGATTAATTGATAGTTATGTTGAAAAAATTAGCCGTAAATTTGGCTTTGAATATGGTCAAGCAAGATTATGGGGCTGTTTAGGCTACGCAGCAGCAGCCGCAATTGGTGGCATCTTTTTTAGTATCAATCCACACTATAACTTTTGGGCAGTATCGATCGTTGGGATCTTATTTTTTATCACCAATGTTTACTATCAACCGACTAAGTTATTAAAGCGTAAAGAGATACAAAATAAATCCGATAGCTACAATTCAATAACTTTAAACGATTTTGCCATTATTTTTAAAAATCCAAAATTCTGGGGCTTAGTTATTTTTATTTTAGGAACTTGGTCATTTTATAATATCTATGATCAACAACTTTTCCCGGTCTTTTTTGCCAATTTATTTAGTGACCCAAGCGTTGGGGCTAGCGTTTATGGGCAATTGAATTCAATACAAGTTATCCTCGAAGCACTCGGCATGGCTTGTATGCCACTATTGATCAATCGCATTGGACCTAAAAACTCGCTGTTACTAGGTGGTGCAATTATGACCTGCCGTATTTTAGGTTCGGCAATTTTCGACGATGTTTATATTATTTCATTTATCAAAATGCTGCACGCCCTCGAAGTGCCATTATTTGTGATCTCGATCTTTAAATATAATGCGGCAAATTTTGATAAACGCCTATCGGCAACCCTATTTCTAATTGGATTTCAAATTGCGACTTCGGTCGGTATCATCATCTTATCAATTCCAATTGGTATGCTATTTGATGAGGTCGGTTACCATACCATATTCTTTATTATATCGGTGATTGTTATTGCATCAATCGTGCTAGGATTTTTTACTCTCAGCAATAAAAGACAGTCCAAACCAGCCGGTGATATAAAACCCGCTAACGCATAACCACTTACAGCGATAAACATTGAGCATGTTTATCGCTACACACTTGTCTTATCAGGAACAACTCATGCCTACAGAAAAGCAAAAAATGTTAGCTGGCGAACTGTATAACGCCGCAACAGCTAATGAACTCTGCAATGAGCGGTATTGTGCTCAGAATTACTGTTTCGAATTTAATCAACTATCACCAGGACATACCGCTGAACGACTGGCTATTTTACAAAAACTCCTCAATCGAGTTGGACAAGACGCAATGATTATGCCCGGTTTTTGGTGTGACTATGGTTACAACATTACACTGGGCGATCACTTTTTTGCCAATTTCAATTGTGTCATGTTAGATGCAGCGCCAATCCAATTTGGCAATCATGTTTTTATTGGTCCTAATTGCGGCTTTTATACTTCAGGTCACCCTTTAGATATCAAATCACGTAATATGGGATTAGAATATGCTAAGCCCATTACTGTTGGTAATAATGTTTGGATTGGTGGCAATGTGGCGGTTTTACCTGGCGTTTGTATTGGTGACAACTGCGTTATTGCCGCAGGTAGTGTGATTACCCAATCAATTAGTGATGATGCCATCGTGATGGGTAATCCAGGTAAAATAAAGCGCATCTTAACCGAACTGTAGCGTTAAACGGTCAAGGCGATGCGGTCTACGCCGCATATAAGCGTTTGTTTTGTATTTAAAAATAATCTGAAAAATAAGGCTGCTTAGCTGGAATCATCTGTTCTAATACCACAATCATTGCTTGATCTGTTTGTAAGCGCTCATATTCAAAGAAAAACTGTGGGCGCCTAAAACTCATCAGCATCGATGATAATGTTTGTATCGTTAATCCGACAGCCTTACCTTTTGGCTGCCGATCAACAGCAAGCTGACCATTATCATCGCAGTAAATACTAAAGATCCCGTTATTCCACTCAGCAACGGGATCTGTGACCACAAAATGAAATGGTTCTTTGGGTAATATTTTAAATGGGTAGGCTTTTAAAAACTCCGCGACATCAACAATTCTCGCCATATAGTAAGGCTCAATCGTTTCGGTAATTTTACTATCTTGCAGCTGAAACGCCAGCGGATCATGGCGATAAATTCGACCTTTCACTTTATCGACCATTGAGTAATGGGCATAGACGAAGTTCCACAATCCTTTACGCGCTTCTTGCGTTAAATAGATCAGATCTTTGATATAAAATACATCTTTATTAATCCAATAAAACATCACGCCAGTGGGCTGATTATGCTGATCATAATATACCGCAGCTGTCCGCTCATTTTCATTCTCCCATCGCCAATATTCATCCCATGATAATTGACTACGGATTAGTGCGCCGTGATTAGATTGTGAAAATCGATTATAAACATCAATCACATCTTCTTCATCAATCTCAAGTCGCTCAACAAATCCAGGCTGCTTATCGTAACGCGGTAATTGTGAGTCTTTCAGATTAAACACCACAAACTCACTGAATATCTCCCAGCCTTTTTTACGATAGAAAGGCACTGAATACGGATACAAATAAGAGATCCACTGTTGATTATCACGCATTTTTTTCAGTGCAATTTGGATCAAATCATTCATCAATCCTAAGTTAGCGTATTCAGGGTAGGTACCAACACCGGTTAATCCGGCCATTTCAAAAATTTTATTATGGATATTGACCTTACAAGGATAAATACATAATTGGGACACAAGTTTATTTTTATTAAACCAACCAATAACATCAGTATCTTGCAGTACGGGACGTTTTTCACGCAATAACTCATCATATTTTTGATAACCAGACTCTTCAATATCTCGACTAGTTACCTGAAAAACATAACGTAACAATTCATTAAATTGATCTAAATGCTCAAGGGTAACGGGTTTGATCGTTAATTTATCGCGAATACTCGAACTTAACATATAGCCTTCTAATCTATTATTATTTTACTTTGCCTAATACAAATAACAGAGCTCATTAATAAAGTCAAATCGGACAAATCATTAAATTCTTTTTACCCTAATCCACTCAAAAATATCCATTGTATTCTGGATGAATACTGTTAGAATATTCCTTTTTAGCGGTGTAGACGTCTATATGGATAAAATAAAAAATACTGAGCAAAACCAGTTCCAACGCACAATGAAAACCCGTCATCTTGTCATGTTATCTTTAGGTGGGGTAATTGGCACTGGGTTGTTTTTTAATACCGGTTATATTATTGCTAGCGCAGGTCCTGCTGGTGCAATTCTCGCTTACTTAATTGGCGCATTGGTAGTTTATCTTGTCATGCTTTGTTTAGGTGAATTAGCTGTTGCAATGCCTGAAACGGGTGCATTTCATACCTATGCGGCACGTTTTATCAGCCCCGCAACCGGTTATACTGTCGCTTGGTTATATTGGCTAACTTGGACGGTTGCGCTCGGTTCAAGTTTAACCGCGGCGGGACTATGTATGCAGCTTTGGTTCCCAGCCATTGCTATTTGGAAATGGTGCCTTATCTTTTGCGTCATCATTTTTACATTAAATATTATCACCACGCGCTTTTTTGCGGAAAGTGAGTTTTGGTTCTCACTCATTAAAGTCCTCACCATTATATTGTTTATTATCGCCGGCAGCGCCGCAATCTTTGGCTTTATTCCATTGAAAGATGGTACCTCTGCACCATTTTTTACGAACTTAACCACTTCAGGCTGGTTACCTAATGGCATCACCCCAATACTGATGACAATGGTAGCGGTTAATTTTGCCTTTTCAGGTACAGAGCTTATCGGTATCGCCGCAGGAGAAACCGTTAATCCGCAAAAAACAATTCCACTGGCCATTAAAACAACCATTATCCGTTTGGTGATCTTTTTTGTTGGCACCGTTGTGGTGTTATCAGCTTTAATTCCCATGAGCGAAGCGGGCGTATCGAAAAGCCCGTTTGTGCAAGTTTTTGAAAATATTGGCATACCCTATGCTGCCGATTTATTAAATTTTGTCATTCTCACTGCAATATTATCAGCAGCAAATTCAGGCTTATATGCTTCGGGGCGTATGTTATGGTCATTATCCAACCAAGGTACGTTACCTCGTAGCTTCACTCGATTATCTCAACGTGGCGTTCCTGTCATTGCCCTAACGGTTAGTATGTTAGGTGGTCTGCTGGCACTGTTTACCAGTGTTATCGCTCCTGATACGGTATTTGTTGCCTTAACCGCAATTTCAGGTTTTGCGGTAGTTGCAGTTTGGTTAAGTATCTGTGCATCACACTACTTTTTTAGGCGCCATTATCTCAAATCAGGTAACGCATTATCCTCACTCAAATTTAAAGCGCCATTATATCCTTATGTGCCAATCTTGGGCTTTATTATGTGTTTAATCGCCTGTATCGGTCTCGCTTTTGATCCTGAGCAGCGTATTGCCTTATATTGTGGAATCCCATTTGTCGCCTGCTGTTACATCGCTTACTATGTCACGCATTATTATCAGAAAAAATAAGAGAGCAAACATGAGCAACACTAATCTTTTTGCGCCATTTTTAACCACTAACGGACATGTTATTATTGACGGTGCATTAGCAACAGAGTTACAAAATCGCGGCTGTGATCTTAATGATTCTCTCTGGTCAGCAAAAGTATTGATCGAACAGCCAGATTTAATCTCCGACGTCCACTACGACTATTTTATGGCCGGCGCTGATTGTGCAATTACGGCCAGTTATCAAGCGACCCCGCTGGGATTTAAAAAACGGGGTCTATCAACAGTACAAGCCATCGCGCTCATTGAAAAAAGTGTTCTGCTCGCACAACAAGCTAAAAGTAAATACCAGCATACAACCAAAAATTACCGACCACTGATTATCGCCGGCTCTGTTGGCCCTTATGGCGCTTATTTAGCCGATGGCTCAGAATATACTGGTAATTATGCCCTTAGCGAAACTGAAATGACCGATTTTCATGCTGAGCGTATTGATGCGCTCATCCGTGCAGGTGTCGATATTATCGCCTTTGAAACAATGCCCTCATTTACCGAGATTAAAGTGTTAACCCAGCTTATTAGTCAGTATCGAAATATGCCATGTTGGTTCTCATTTACTTTACAAGATAGCCAACACCTCAGTGATGGTACACCGCTGGACAACGTAGTTGATTATTTAAATAGCATTGAACCCGTCATCGCGCTTGGCGTTAACTGCATTGCACTAGATAAAGTCACCGATGCGCTAAACGAATTACAACAATTGACCGATAAACCGTTGATTGCTTACCCTAACTCGGGCGAACACTATGATGCAAAAACAAAAACATGGCAGAGCTTGCCTCATCAGCCAACACTTTGCCAGCAATTATCAGCATGGCAACAACATGGCGCTAAATTGATTGGTGGTTGTTGCCGTACTACGCCAATTGATATAAAAAATATCGCCTTAGCGCTAACGCGTACTGATGAATAACCTCAGCGCATCGTTTAAGCCTATCGATAACAACAGCTGACAGATAATAACGCGGTACCTCATGAGCGCAATACCTCTGCGCTCATAAGATCAATGATAATAGCAAGAATGAATCAACTTATTTATCAATCAAGCCATCTTTCAGAAACATCGCTTTAATTCCCCGTAGCGCTTGACGGGTGCGATCAAGATTTTCAATTAATGCAAAACGCACATGGGTATCGCCATAATCGCCAAAACCAATGCCTGGCGATACACAGACTTTCGCTTCCGCTAATAATTTTTGTGCAAATTTAAGTGATCCTAAATGCGCATACGCATCCGGAATTTTGGCCCAAATATACATTGACGCTTTGGGTTTTTCAACCATCCAGCCAATTTGATGAAGCCCTTTCACAATCAGATCTCGGCGCTCTTTATATTGGTTGGCAATCTCTGTTACACAAGATTGATCGCCTTCGAGTGCGGTAATTGCAGCAACTTGAATTGGCGTAAAAGAGCCATAATCATGATAGCTTTTAATTCTAGCCAGCGCACTGACTAATTCGGCATTGCCCACCATAAACCCAATCCGCCATCCAGCCATATTGTAGCTTTTTGACATGGTGAAAAATTCAACCGCAACCTCTTTTGCACCTTCAACTTGCATAATCGATGGTGCTTGCCAACCATCATAAACCAAATCAGCATACGCCAAGTCATGCACCACTAAAATATTATATTGCTTCGCTAGCGCCACCACTCTTTCAAAAAAATCCAATTCCACGCATTGCGCAGTTGGATTGGATGGGAAGCCTAAAATCATCATTTTTGGCTTTGGAATCGCTTCTTTAATCGCACGCTCCAATTCAGAAAAAAAATCGATACCAGGAATCAATGGCACAGAGCGAACTTGTGCGCCGGCGATAACCGCACCATAAATATGAATCGGATAACTTGGATTAGGTACTAAGACCGTATCACCATGATCGAGCACCGCTAACATTAAATGCGCTAGCCCCTCTTTAGAACCAATGGTTACAATGGCTTCACTATCGGGATTAATATCAACATCATAGCGATTTTTATACCAGTGCGAAATTGCCCGACGCAAACGAGGAATACCACGGGAGGTCGAATAACCATGCGTATCACCGCGCTGCGATACCTCGATGAGTTTATCAACAATATGCTTAGGTGTGCTACCGTCAGGGTTTCCCATACTAAAATCAATAATATCTTCGCCACGGCGACGTGCCGCCATTTTTTGCTCAGCTGTGATATTAAAAACATAAGGCGGAAGACGATCAATGCGCGCAAAACGGCGCGTTGTAGAATTAGACATAAAAACCTCGAATAACGTTTGTGCCCAGAACCGTCTGAGCAACGCAGTCAATAATTGACGCTATTATATTATGCTGATTTAAGCTAAAATCAATGACAATATTGTGCAATAGTTGCAAAATATCCAGAAATCGAAAATATCAGCTCAAGATGATAATATATTGATAACATTGACTTTAAAAATTTAAAATATCAATTTATCCAATAAGGTGGAAAATAAATAATGAAAAAAATGCTTAGCCTGACAGGTTTAGTGCTCGTACTTGCAGCCTGTTCATCAATCACAACCGATCCGAATTGGCGCCCGGATATGACTAATGCTAATTTTGGTAAATATCCAACTAACTACCCAGAAATTATTAAAACATGGGGCGATGATCATTTTGACAATCCCAAAGCTGTTAGCTACGTATCAATGAGCTCACCGCGTGAAGAATACATTGTGACCGATTCAGAAAAACAACAAGCAAACTTTGGTTATTCTGTTTGTGCCAATATCGGCGGAGTTAAATCTGACAGCTACTATAAACCATTCAAAAAATACTGGTTCTTTATCCGAAATGGCAAAGTTGTCGAACAGCGAGATTTAGAATACGGTTATAACAAAGTTATTTATCGTGATCATAAAATTAATTGCGATGATGCTAATTAATCACTAGCCAACAGCAACGTTGCAGTCATTAACCATTATTGAAAATAGCGGTCTATAGGTAGTCCAATGCCAGATAGACTCATTCATCATATCAAAAATAACTGACTGCAATTAGCGTCCCTACAGCAAGCTGAATTAATGAAAGATAATGCCCCTTTGATAGCTCTACTTGAGCTACTTTTAGCTTGAACCGATACTAAGATAAGTAAACAATCAACACTGTGCGATAAAGCAGTGATCATCATATCGCACTAGATTTCGTCTTCATCATCGGCCAAACTTAACTAAGTTGATATTGTTTAATAAAACGGCTAGCTGCAAAGTTTAAAGACCAACAAATCACAAAGTACACCGCAATCACAAACAAAAAGATTTGTGTTGGATTAACGATAACACGATTATTGACTTGCGTGGCTAAAAAAGTGAATTCGGCTACACCAACAATATATGCTAGTGAGCTGTCTTTAATCAACGAAATCCACTGATTAATAAACGATGGCATCATCATCCGAATTGCTTGCGGTAAAATGATATAAACAATAACCTGTTGCCGCTTCAATCCCAGTGAGTAAGCTGCCTGCCACTGCTCATCTGTAATCGCTATCATACCGGCAAATACCGCATAGGCAATATAAGCCGCACCAATCAATGCTAACGCCATAATTACAGTAAAAATAGCCGGCACATCAATCTGAAACAAAACTGGCACTAAAAAATAGCTCCAAAAAATCAGCATAATAATCGGAATTGCTTGTAAAAATGCCAAAATAGTAACTAAAATACGACGCGGCCAGCTTGTCAAAACCACTAAACCAATCCCGGCGATAATGCCAAGTCCGGTTGCCAGTACAATCGCAGCCAGACTCATCAACAGCGTCAAGGCAATGCCACTAATTGGCCCATCAGGATAGTTACCCCAGGCTAAATAATCCAAATTTTGCCAAACAACGTCAAACCCTTTAATCAGTTGCGAAAAATCCATTATTTGACCTCTTTAAGCAGTAAGCTGCGGTGATAAATATTACCAATCATACCAACCAACGTTACCCCCAGAATATACAATAAAGTTGCCAAGGCAAAATCCTGAAATGTTTTTAATGTTTCAGTTTCAATCTGCCGAGAGACGTACGATAGCTCAAGCACACCGATGGACATCGTTAAAGATGAGTTTTTAATAATATTCATATACTGACCCACTAAGGCGGGAAAGGCAATTCGCCAAGCTTGCGGTAGCACAATAAAATAAAACCCTTGCCAACGGCTCAAGCCTAAAGCAAGGGACGCATTGAGCTGCCCAGCCCTAACACCTGCAATTCCCGCTCTAAACTCCTCAGCAACAAACGACGCCGAATAAAACGTCAGCCCAACCAAACCGATAATAAATTCGAAGGACGGCATTGATAAAATGACCGGACCGAACCCAATTTGCGGTTCATCAAATAGCCATAATTTAAATTCAAGTGGTAAAATACTGCCCACACCAAAATACCAAAAAAAGAGTTGTGGCAATAATGGAGAATAACGAAAAATGGCATTATACGCATTCACCATATATCGAATTATTCGGTGTTGACTTTGCGCTAAAATCGCTAATATAAAACCGGCAATTGTCGATAAAATAATGCATAATATCGAGATAGACATCGTGACAACAAATCCGTTCCATAGCCAGCCTAAATAGCGTGGTGCTAATAACTGTTGAAAGATTTCCTGTGTAAACATAATTGGCTCTAATTTAATAAAATCGCCACATAAAGCGGCGTTAATCATCGGGGGGATAGTTTACTTGGTTAAGGTGCCATCACCGGTTTTAAAATTGCCTCTTGGCATTGCTGATGATGTATCAGGACCAAACCAGCGATTATAAATTGTCAGTGCCTCGCCTTTAGCTTCCAACGAAAAAAGAACTTGATTGACCTTATCTTTTAAGCGCGTTTCACCTTTAGGGATTCCAACAGCTTGATACTCCTGAGTTAAACTAAATGGCGAAATTTCAAATTGTTCACGTTGCTCCGCTGACACATTAGCCAATAATCCAATCAGCTTTGCATCATCTTGGGTGATAGCCTGCACAACACCATTACGCAGTGCAGCAAATGCAAATGGCGTATCGTCATACGAAATCACTTTGGCATTTGGGTATTGCTCACGTAACGTGATCTCCATCACCGTGCCTTTGTCGGCGCCAATGCGCAGTTTTTTCAGGTCATCCGGCGTTTTGAGTAGGCCTTTTCTGGCAATAAATTTTTGCCCTGTTGCAAAATAAGGCACACTAAAATCAACAGCGTTAGCCCGCTCATCTGTCACGGTAAAATTAGCCACGATCAAATCGGCTTTTTGTGATGTTAATAATGGAATACGGTTAGCTGGGTTAGTTGGCACTAAAATAACTCTAACATTTAACGCATTAGCAATTGCCTTAGCATAATCGACATCGAGCCCCACAATCGTTTTTGATTTTTCATCGACGTAACCAAATGGTGGATTACTATCAAAGACCGCAATTTTAATTTCACCACGTTTTTCAATATCATCTAGACGATCAGCATACGCACTGTTCACGCTAGCAAACATACCTAATAGCGCTAAAGCAGTGACAGTTTTCTTAACGATTGATTTCATTTTTGGACTCCATTGTGAGTAATAGCATTAGTTTAACAAGCAAAATAATGGATTCTAAATAATAAAATGCTACATATTTATAACTAAAAGTTATAAAAATAAAGGCAGATTCAATTCGTTAATTTGCACTTACTCGGTTCACTATTTTTTAGATTGTGCTATCAATTAGCATGGTAGTCTAAAAAGTTCACTTATGATCTATTTAATAAAAATGTACGGATTAATTACTCAGCCAAAATGTTAAGCACTGAAACAATTGGTATCCGAAAGCCCTTTGTTTAACACTGTTTTACTGAATTCGATAAAACTTTACTGCATGTAAACGGTTTTAGAGAAGTGTATTTGATTATAAGGCTGCTATGATTGCATTAATCATCAGTAAGCATGATAATACTAACGTCGGTTTGGTGCTTAAAGGCATCTTAATGACTGAGGGCGGATAAAAATTTTCCCTAAAACAGTGTCATCCAATGACTGAGTGCCAGCAACTCAAACAACAAGATTGTTCGGCGGTAGACCAGCAAAAAAATACGTTAGGCGACTTAATATTAAGTTCACTAAGTGAAGAATTAAATTTCGATGATTTGTGTAGGCTTTTATTAGCGTTTTTAATAAAAACGATCAATGTCATAAAAATATTGATAGGAATTTTGACAACAAATCAATCCGCATTGAGTTAAAAATTATTACCAAAAATACATGATTTCGTTAATATTTTATTACTGACAGTTTTGTTATTATCGTCGGCTACAAAAAATATACGATGATAATGATGAAACGATTTTTAGTTACCTTACTACTTATTCCTGCTCTATCACACGCAGTCCAACAAAATTTTAGCCATGCGAAAACCGAGCTTGTCAAACTTTATAAAAATAATCCTGAACAGAAAGAGTTCTACTGCGGTTGTGATTTTAGATTTCAGGGTAAAAAAGGCATTGTTGATTTACCAAGCTGCGGCTATCAAAGCCGTAAAAATCAAACGCGTGCTCAACGCATTGAATGGGAACATGTCATGCCAGCGGAAAACTTTGGCCGCAATCTCCAATGCTGGAAAAATGGTGGTCGTAAAAATTGTAAAAGTGATGCAACCTTTAATCAAATAGAAGGCGATATGCACAACTTACAACCGGCGATTGGTGAAGTCAATGGTGATCGCTCAAACTACAGCTATAGTCTATTTACCAAGACATACACTCAATATGGTCAGTGTCCAACAGCGGTTGACTTTAAAACGCGTCAATTCCAGCCCCGTGACGAAATCCGTGGTATGATTGCGCGTACCTATTTATATATGTCAAATCAATATCATATTCCGCTATCAAAACAAAACCAGCAATTAATGTCTGCATGGAACAAAATGTACGCGCCAAGTATATGGGAATGCCAGCGTAATCAACTGATCAAAAAAGTCCAAGGCAATGATAATCCATATATTACCGAGCAGTGCGGTAATAGCGCTTTGTAATGAAATAATGAAAGGTAGTCGTTATGACTACCTTTTGGTATTTAACATAATATTTCACCGCTCAACTTAACACAATAAGCGTTAGATAATAATCCTTTGCTTTGCCAGCTCAACCATCCCCGACAATACCTGACTATATTTATAAATTATTTCAAATAAGCACCAAATCACTCATCAGTTGTTAGTTAGCAATCAAACCAAATTAAACAAAAAATATAATATATTAATTCATAACAAAATTTTTAAGAAATTATGTAACAAAAATTGATTAATTAAAGATTCTGGTTATCTCTCGCTTTATTAATACAATCTTTACACTTTTTTCCGTTGTTTATTTTTATCATTTGTTTGTTAAATACCGATTTTTAGACTATTTGAATAAAAAAACGATCTAATTATTTCTGTTGAAAAAAAAGTGTTTTTCTCTATTTTTACACTCACTGCTAATCGGTAAGTATATACTTAAAACAAGTAAAAAAAGAATTATTATTAATAAAATTCAATATAATAACTAAAAATCAAAATTAATCTTTTAGCTGTTTTTTTGCTGCACTCAAAGTTGATATTTCCCTTTTCCTAAACTATTCTAGCCAAGTGAATCAAATTTCATTTTACCTGTTATTAAATTTATTGCTACATAAAAAAATAGTATTCCTAATAAAAATTTGCAATGCGCCTTCAAAGAATAGAAATCCACGCAAGCAAATCATTTATTCTAACGTTAATTAATTTAGTGAGGTTCCACATGACTCTTCCACTACAAGGTATCCGTGTACTCGACTTTACAGGCGTGCAATCTGGCCCATCATGTACTCAAATGTTAGCCTGGTTTGGTGCAGATGTAATTAAAATTGAACGTCCTGGCGTTGGTGATGTTACCCGTCGTCAATTACGTGATATTCCTGATGTTGATGCGCTCTACTTTACTATGTTAAATAGTAATAAGCGCTCACTCGAACTCAATACCAAAACCCCTGAAGGTAAAGAGGTGATGGAAAAATTAATCCAAGGTGCTGATGTATTAGTTGAAAACTTCCACCCCGGTGCGATGGATCACATGGGCTTTACATGGGAAAAAATTCAAGAACTCAATCCGCGTTTAATCTTTGGCTCAATTAAAGGATTTGATGACTGTTCACCTTACGTTGATGTTAAAGCCTATGAAAACGTTGCACAAGCAGCGGGGGGGGCATTATCAACAACCGGTTTCTGGGACGGGCCACCAACAGTAAGTGCCGCCGCATTAGGTGATAGTAACACCGGTATGCACCTATTAATTGGTTTACTTGCTGCTTTGTTACAACGTGAAAAAACGGGTAAAGGCCAACGCGTAACCATGTCAATGCAAGATGCGGTATTAAATTTATGTCGCGTTAAACTGCGCGACCAACAACGCCTTGAAAAAGTCGGTTACCTTGAAGAGTATCCGCAATATCCAAATGCAAAATTTGGTGATGCTGTGCCACGTGGTGGTAATGCGGGCGGCGGCGGCCAACCGGGTTGGGTATTAAAATGTAAAGGTTGGGAAACCGATCCTAATGCGTATATCTACTTTACGATCCAAGAACAAAACTGGGCAAATACTTGTAAAGCGATTGGCAAACCAGAGTGGGCTGAAGATCCTAATTACAGTACACCACAAGCTCGTCAGCCACATATTTTTGATATTTTTGCTGAAATTGAAAAATTCTTAGCCAATTACGACAAACATGCCGCCGTCAAATATTTAAGTGCTTACGATATTCCATGTGCACCAGTGTTAAGTATGAAAGAAATCGCCGCAGATCAATCACTACGTCAAAGCGGTAGCGTGGTTGAAGTAGAGCAACCTGGCCGTGGGACTTACCTAACAGTTGGTTGCCCAATGAAATTCTCAGCATTTACACCTGATATTAAAAGTGCACCACTATTAGGTGAACACACAGAGCAAGTGTTAAAAGAACTCGGTTATAACGATGAACAAATCACCCAAATGCGAAAAAATGGTGCCATTTAACGCAGTGATAACCAAGGTAAAACACATTGGAACGGCGCGAGTATAGCCCGTTCCTGTCCGTTAAATGCAAACGAAGATGAAGGTATAAAATGTCTGATAACAATACACAAAATCTAACAGATGGCATGCACATTATCGTTGATGCTTTGAAAAAAAATGATATTGATGCCATTTATGGTGTGGTCGGTATTCCAATCACTGATATGGCTCGTCATGCGCAAGCTGAGGGCATTCGTTATATTGGTTTTCGCCACGAACAATCAGCAGGTAACGCAGCGGCAATTAGTGGCTATTTAACCAAAAAACCGGGTATTTGCTTAACCGTTTCGGCGCCGGGTTTTTTAAATGGTCTGGTGGCGCTTGCCAATGCCACAACTAATGGCTTTCCAATGATTTTAATCAGTGGTTCAAGTGATCGTGAAATCATCGATTTACAGCAAGGTGATTATGAAGAGCTTGATCAAATGAATGCCGCTAAACCTTATGCTAAAGCGTCATTTCGCGTGAATAAACCTGAAGATATTGGCATCGCGCTTGCCAGAGCAATTCGCACTTCCGTATCGGGCAGGCCAGGCGGTGTGTATTTAGATTTAACCACCGAAGTGTTATCTGCTGTGATGGATAAAGATACGGCTGATAAATCGATTTTTAAAGTAGAAGATCCTGCCCCAGCGCAGCTTCCAGCCCCTGAATCAGTCAATAAAGCACTACAACTGTTAGCTGGTGCCAAAAGGCCATTAATTATTTTAGGTAAAGGCGCGGCTTATGCGCAGGCCGATCAAGATATTCAAACGTTTATCGAAACAACCGGTATTCCATTTTTACCGATGTCAATGGCAAAAGGCTTACTACCCGATACCCATAAACAATCAGCCGCAGCAGCACGTTCACATGTGCTGTCAAACGCTGATGTGATTGTGCTATTAGGCGCACGATTAAATTGGCTACTCGGTCATGGTAAAGGCAAAAATTGGTCAGCCGAGACAAAACTGATTCAAGTTGATATTGATGCCAATGAAATCGATAGTAACCGCCATATTACAGCGCCCGTTGTCGGTGATATCAATTCAGTCATGGCTGAGTTTGTGAAAGGATTACAACACGTCAATATTCAAGCCAGCCAAGATTGGATTGAGGGTATTAATACCATCAAAACCACCAACGAAGCGAAAATGGCAGCGAAATTGAATAAAGATGTTGTGCCGATGAACTACTTTTGTGCACTAAGAGCGATTCGTGATGTCCTTGTTGATTATAAAGATGCTTATGTCGTCAATGAAGGGGCTAATACCCTGGATAATGGGCGTAATATCATCGATATGTACAAACCTCGTCAGCGTTTAGATTGCGGTACGTGGGGTGTGATGGGTATCGGAATGGGCTACGCAATTGGCGCCGCGGTGACCAGTGGCAAACCCGTTGTCGCCATCGAAGGTGACAGTGCCTTTGGCTTTAGCGGAATGGAAATTGAAACCATCTGCCGTTATCAATTACCTGTCACGATTCTGGTATTTAACAATGGCGGCGTATACCGCGGTGATGATGTCAACCGTCACGGTGATAGTGATCCAGCGCCAACGTCGTTAATGAAAGAAGCGCGTTACGATAAAATGATGGAAGCATTTGGTGGACAAGGCTTTAATGCCACCACCGCTGATGAGATCAAACAGGCATTATTAGCCGGTTTACAATCAGGTAAACCAACGTTAATCAACTGTGAAATCGATCCAACGGTTGGGACTGAAAGCGGTCATTTAACCAATTTAAATCCTCAATCCGTCGATACAAAATAGACGTTAATTGGCAAGTGCCCCGCACTTGCCTGCTTTAATAAAAAGCTAAGGAGCTTTTATGTTTAGTATTTTTATGGCCGATTTGCTGCCGATTATCGTCATCATGGCATTAGGTTATGCCAGTGGTAAACGTAACGTGTTTACAGAAGATCAAGCCAAAGCCTTTAATAAACTCGTGCTTAACTACGCGTTACCGGCAGCTCTTTTTGTGTCATTAGTTCGTGCCGATAGATCGATGCTATTTGCCGATATGACCTTAACGATTGTTTCATTTGTTGGTTTAATTATCAGCTTTTTTGTGGCATTTTACAGCTGTAAATACCTCTTTAAACACACCCGAGGTGAAGCCGCAGTATGTGCTTTAATCGCCGGTTCACCAACTATTGGATTTTTAGGATTTGCCGTTTTAGACCCGATTTATGGCGATACCGTCTCAACTGGCCTTGTTGTTGCCATTATCTCGATTATTGTCAATGCGATTACCATTCCAATTGGTCTCTTTTTACTTAGCCCAGCGAAAGGCGAAAATGCCAAAGGTAACAGCGGTTTAGACTCACTAATCTCAGCTCTAAAAGAGCCGGTCGTCTGGTCACCAATTTTAGCGACGGTGCTCGTATTAGTTGGCTTCAAATTACCATCAATGTGGGATCCAACCTTTGATCTTATTGCTAAAGCCAACTCTGGTGTGGCAGTCTTTGCGGCAGGTTTAACCTTAGCGGCGAATAAATTTGAATTTGATGGCGAAATTATCTATAACACGTTATTAAAATTAGTCTTTATGCCTGCGTTATTATTAGTGCTTGGCTTAATGTTCAACATGTCGTCAAACAACTTACAGATGATGGTTCTTGCCGGTGCCTTACCACCAGCCTTCTCAGGCATTATTATCGCTAGCCGTTTTGGCGTGTATACTCGTACTGGTACTGCCTCACTTGCAGTCAGTGTACTTGGTTTTATTATCGCCGCACCAGCTTGGATATTTATTACTCGTTATGTCATTGGTTTAGTGTAATATCATTTAAGTCGTATCGATATAACCCAATCAAGAGATCAACGGCGCAGCGGTGATCTCTTTTATTATTAAATAGCACAAGAACACCCTATCAATGGAGTGAGTATGACAGACCATAATCCCAAATTAGCAAAAGGCCCTTTTGACGGTTTACTCGTGATTGATTTAACGCATGTATTAAATGGACCGTTTGGTACCCAAATTTTAGCTGATCTAGGCGCTCGCGTTATCAAAGTTGAACAACCGGGCCATGGTGATGATACACGGTTATATGGCCCGTTTGTTAACGGCGAATCACTTTATTACAGCTTTACCAATCGCGGAAAAGAGAGCATTGTACTGAATTTAAAAGATGAAGCAGACCGCGAAATTTTCTTTAATATGATTAAAGAAGCTGACGTATTAGCCGAAAACTTCCGCCCAGGTACTATGGATAAACTCGGTTTATCCTATGACACTTTAGCAAAAATTAATCCACGTTTAGTTTATGCGTCATCATCAGGATTTGGTCATACCGGCCCACTTGCTAATGCCCCCGCTTATGACACCATTATTCAAGCGATGAGCGGCATTATGATGGAAACGGGTTTCGTCAATGGTCCGGCAACTCGGGTCGGAACGTCGCTATCTGATTTATGTGGCGGTATTTATATGTTTTGTGGGATTGCCAGCGCGCTATATGGTCGGGAGCGTACCGGTCAAGGAACCCATGTTGATGTCGCCATGTTTGATTCCACCCTCGCCTTTTTAGAACACGGCTTAATGAATTATGTGGCAACGGGTCAATCGCCTGAACGCTTAGGCGATCGCCATCCTTACATGGCACCATTTGACGTATTTCAAACGCAAGACAAACACATTGCGATTTGTTGCGGTAATGATGCGCTATTTGCTGAGCTGTGTGATGCGTTAAAAATACCGGAACTTGTCAGTGATGAACGCTTTAGCAGTAATGCCAGTCGAGTCAAAAATCAAGCTGAATTAAAAGCGATCATTGAGCAGCAGCTTAGCCAACAAAATGCCGCCTACTGGTTAGATGAAATCGATAAACACCGCGTACCAGTAGCGCCACTACTTGGCGTTGCACAGGCGATGGAGTTACCCCAAACCAAAGCCCGTAACATGCTCATTGATGCTGGCGCCGTGAAAGTACCCGGCACCCCGATAAAACTCAGTACTTACCCCGATCCAACCGTCAGGAAAGGCGCACCAAAACTTGATGAAAATGGTACAGCTATTCGGCAAGAATTTGCAACCGCTCAAAAAACATAATTGTTTCGAGATAGTGATAGCGTGAGTCGTTATCGAAAATGAAAATGACTCACCATTAACAATCAATAACGCGTCGAATCAGTGAATTTGTGCTTATCTGCCACAACGCGTTATAATTTCCAGTAAGACTGTAATGGCCAAATAATCAATTTGGATAATTCAACTAACATGATACCGATAATAACACCACATAATCGGTAAATCCCGGGCTCTGCGGACATCTCAGTGAGCGAATCAGGCACCATAACAACTAAATACACTAACACAAATTGAGTACCCATATAGGCAAACGCTTTACCACTGTTTTCAATATGCCGTCCAATCATTATGCCTAATGCTAAAATGATTGTGCTTATCATTAAATTAACTTGATAAAACGGTAAACAGACCAACGCTAACATAGCACCTGATAAGCACCCTAAAAAGCGATGGAAATTGCGTTTAGAGACAATTTTAGCATTATTAATACTTGTTAAGGGAACAGTTAATACCACAAAACAGGTAATTGCCGTTTGACCTAAATAGCGTAAGTCAAAAAAATAGGCTAAAAAAGGCAAAGACGCTAAAGCGATCATGGCCCTTAGTGAATGAATGACGGTATATTTTGCGTAATTGGGGAATTTAACCACATCAGTCAGACCAATTTTACAAGGCTTTGTAATAAATCTCGGCTTTATAAAATTAGAAATAATACTGACAAACACCGAGGCGCAAATGCCCGCCGATACTTCAATGACCCGTGAAATGACAAAATCGTGCACTTGGTTAAACGGATTGCCTAGCGCGTCAACGCCGACCATAATGTAAGTGATGCCTAAAAAAAGCCAAGCATAGTTATATTTACTAGTAATTGCGAAATACAGTGCAATTCCACCAATTAGAGCAATGGCAGAGGCAATCAACAATAGATCATCGCCATATGCATATGCCGAGCTATAGGCTAAACACGCTCCGATAATCGTTCCCAAAAATCGTAAACCACCGCGAATGAGCGTATCGAGCACATGTGAACGCATAATCATATAGCCGGTAAACGCCGCCCAGCCAATATTTTGCGCATTGATAAAATGCGCGATGATAATAGCTAAGAAAACCGAACAGACTACTTCTAACTCATCGATAAAACGCGATAAGGTGATGTTTTGTCGCCGAAATTGCGCAACAATATCGTGGGTAAAGACTGAAACGTTATGTAGACTTTCCATGAATGACACTAAATTTCCAATATTCAATAAAAGGTGATGCTTGATCGCAATAAAAAACCTTTATCCTAGCGTTTTTTTAAAGTTATTTAGTGCTTTAGCTAAGCCATTTTATAACATATCACAATATGAAGAGTAATGATTCTACTGCGAATTCCTCATTAACTTCAAGCAATTTAACTCGCTGTTATCTTGTAATTTGACTCAGCAATCCATGTTCAATAACGCAATTTCGATATATAATTTCTGTTAAAGGCGTATCAATCGAGGAATAGCAAAGATGCATAGTTTTACCAATGATTATAATGAAACCGCTCATCCACAGTTATTAGAAGCACTGTTAAATATTGCAAAACAAAAAAATGGCGGTTATGGCCTAGATAGTTACTGCGAACTTGCTGCTAGCCACATTAAAACATTAATCCAATCACCGCAAAGTCATGTGCATTTTTTACCGGGTGGAACCATCACGAATCTGACGTTTATTGCCCATGTCCTAAGACCTCACCAAGCAGTGATTGCCGCCGAAAGTGGTCACGTTGCAGTACATGAAACCGGCGCAATTGAAGCAACCGGACACAAAGTCATCACCGCAAGATGCCAAGCGGGTAAACTCTCGCCAGAGGTAATCAAACCGATTTTAGATGAACATTGTGATGAGCATATGGTGCAACCTAAGCTAGTTTATATTTCCAATACAACAGAACTTGGCACCATTTATAGCCATAAAGAGTTACGAGCACTCCATCAATTTTGCCAGGCGCATCAGCTTTACCTTTACGTTGATGGTGCCCGTCTAGCCATGGCGCTCAGCGCCAAAGATAATGATGTGACGTTTGCCGATTTAGCCAAATACACCGACGCGTTTTATATTGGCGGTACCAAAGTTGGCGCCTTTGCAGGTGAAGCATTAGTGATTAATAATCCGCAGCTGAATCATGATTTTCGTTTTACGATCAAACAAAAAGGCGGCTTAATGGCTAAAGGTTGGATTTTAGGTGTGCAGTTTCTAACGCTGCTGCAAAACAACTTGTATCTTGAGCTTGGTGCACACAGTAATAATATGGCTGGGCAACTCGCTGAATTATTTCAGCAGTGCGGCTTTAGCTTTTCGCACCAGCCACAAACTAATCAGATTTTTGTCAATATTCCCGATCATTTAGTTAAAGCTATCACCGATCATTATGACGTCTATGCGTTTGGTAAACCCGATGATGTACATACCTGTTTACGGTTTTGCGCATCTTGGTCAACCACACAAGATGATATTGAAAAATTTAAATGTTTCTTCAACAATCTGCAGCAAAAATAGCTTGCTAAGCGAAATAAAGTATTATATGGTATCGGTAGTTTAATTGGAGAATTAATATTTTTATGAATTTACTTTGCGTCTGTTTGAACAACCATCATCACCATTTCCCTGAATAGTCTTCGGGCGTTTGGTGCTGGAAGACATACGGTCTTCCGGTTGAGCGCAAAGCAAGTCAATAGAGCCCTCGGAAGATCAACTTCCGGGGGTTTTTTTATGGCGAATTCACAGACTTCTTTGTTTTAATATACACAATAACAATAGGGGAAAAAATGTTAGATAATTCACGTTTACGTATTGCAATGCAAAAATCAGGACGCCTGAGTGACGAGTCCAAAAAGCTGTTAGCACAGTGCGGAATTAAAATTAACTTACAAGAGCAGCGCCTAATTGCTTTTGCCGAAAACATGCCAATTGATATTTTACGTGTACGTGATGACGACATTCCAGGTCTTGTTATTGATGGCGTCGTTGATATTGGTATTGTTGGCGAAAATGTCCTTGAAGAAGAAGTGCTTGATCGCCAAGCCGAAGGCCAACAGCCTCAGTTCAAACAGTTACGACGACTCGATTTTGGTGCGTGCCGTTTATCAATTGCAGCCCCTCGTGATTTTCAGTATCAAGGCCCAAGGTGTTTACAAGATCTGCGCATTGCAACAACTTATCCTCACTTATTAAAACGTTACTTAGCTAATTATAACGTCACCTTTAAAACCTGTTTATTAAATGGCTCAGTCGAAGTGGCACCCAGAGCGGGGCTAGCTGATGTGATTTGTGATTTAGTATCAAGTGGCGCAACACTTGAAGCCAATGGGCTCAAAGAGATTGAAATTATCTACCAATCAAAAGCCTGCTTAATTCAGCGTAGCGGCATTATGTCAGCTGAAAAACAAGCGCTAATCGATAAATTACTAACGCGAATTCAAGGCGTGATTCAAGCACGAGAATCAAAATACATCATGTTACATGCGCCAACAGCGGTACTTGATCAAGTCGTTGCCCTGTTGCCCGGTGCTGAGCACCCAACCATTTTACCGCTAACCGGTGAAAAAAATCGGGTTGCACTACATATGGTCAGCAGTGAATCACTATTTTGGGAAACGATGGAAAAATTAAAAGCGCTTGGCGCCAGCTCTATTTTAGTGCTACCCATTGAAAAGATGATGGAGTAACAACATGCAATTAATCTATTGGCAACGCTGCAATGCCGAGCAGCAAACAGCCCTCTTAACTAGGCCTGCGGTAAATGCGTCAGATGCAATTAGTCAATCAGTTGCTACAATTTTAGCGCAAGTGCAAACCGGTGGTGATAGCGCATTAAAAGCGCTCAGCCAGCAATATGATAAAATGACATTATCAGCTCTGCAAATTAGTGCCGATGAAATAATTCAAGCTGCGCAGCGCGTACCTGAGCAACTAAAACACGCGATGCAACTTGCTGCCCGCAATATTACGTTATTTCATCAGGCACAAGTCCGTGATACCGTGACCGTTGAAACAATGCCGGGCATTACCTGCCAGCAGCTCACCCGCCCTATTCAATCGGTTGGTTTATATATTCCTGGCGGCTCTGCGCCGTTGTTATCGACGGTTTTAATGCTCGCCATTCCCGCTAAAATTGCCGGTTGTAGTAACGTTATCTTATGTTCACCGCCACCAATTGCCGATGAAATTTTATATGCGGCTCATCTTTGCGGCGTAAGCAAAATTTACCCAATTGGCGGCGCACAAGCGATCGCCGCAATGGCGCTAGGCACTGAAACTATCGGCCGTGTTGATAAGATTTTTGGCCCAGGTAATGCTTATGTGACAGAAGCAAAGCGCCAAGTCAGTCAGCGCCTTGATGGCGCGGCGATTGATATGCCAGCTGGCCCTTCTGAAGTCTTAGTCATTGCCGATAGTCACGCAAACCCAGCGTTCATCGCGGCTGACTTATTATCCCAAGCGGAACATGGCCCTGATTCGCAAGTGATCTTATTAACGCCGGATGAAAATCTGGCTCAAGCGGTCGCCAATGAGGTTGATAAACAGTTAGCTCAGCTATCACGTCAAGCTATCGCCAAACAAGCACTGAGTGCCAGTCGTTTAATCATCGCCCAAGATATTGCACAGTGCATTGCAATTAGCAATGCCTATGGTCCTGAGCACTTAATTATTCAAACGCGTGATGCGGCAAAACTAGTGCCAAAGATTACCAGTGCCGGCTCTATCTTTTTAGGCGATTGGTCACCAGAATCGGTCGGCGATTATGCCTCAGGCACCAATCACGTCCTACCAACTTATGGCTACACAGCGACCTATTCCAGCCTTGGGCTGGCGGATTTTCAAAAACGCATGACCGTGCAAGAACTGACGCCAAGTGGGCTACTATCAATTGGCCAAGCCGTCGAACTTATGGCAGAAGCTGAGCAATTAACCGCTCACAAAAATGCCGTTACGCTGCGCCTGTCCGCCTTAAAGAAGGAAAAATCAGATGAATAGAGCAATGGATATCAATCAATTAGTCCGCCAAAACGTACGCGAGCTGACACCTTATCAATCAGCAAGGCGTATCGGCGGTAAAGGCGATGTGTGGTTAAATGCTAATGAGTCAGCCATTGCTCTACATTTTGAGCTCACCATGCAAACGCTTAATCGCTACCCAGAACCTCAGCCCGAGCAAGTGATTGAACGTTATGCGCGCTATGCCGGCGTGAGAGCCGATCAAGTCATTGTCAGTCGCGGCGCCGATGAGGCGATAGAACTCTTAATGCGCGCATTTTGCGAGCCGGGCCGAGATAGGATTATTTATTGCCCGCCAACTTATGGCATGTATTTGGTCAGCGCTCAAACGCTTGGCATTGGCTATAAAGCGATTGTACAAATGAACAACTGGCAATTAGATTTAACTGCCATCGAACAAAATTTAACCGATACGAAATTAATTTATATCTGTTCGCCGAATAACCCGACCGGTAATGTGCTTAATCCTGATGATATCAAAACCTTACTCGATATGGCTTGGGGAAGTGCGTTAGTGGTCGTTGATGAGGCCTATATTGAGTTTGCCATGGAACATTCCGTGGTCAGTTGGCTGGCAAACTACCCGCATTTAGTGATATTAAGAACCTTGTCAAAAGCCTTTTCTTTAGCTGGATTGCGCTGCGGTTTTGCACTGGCAAATAAACCGGTGATTGATGTGCTGCAAAAAGTGATTGCGCCTTACCCGTTACCAACGCCAGTGGCAGATATCGCAGCGCAAGCACTGAGTAAAGAAAATTTAACCAAAATGACCTTACAAGTGGTTAATCTCAATAAACAAAAAGCACATTTAATCACTGCACTTAAGCAGTTTAGCCTTGTTGATGCGATCTATCCGAGCTATGCTAATTATATTCTCGTCAAATTTAATGACCAAGGTGTATTTAAATACTTGTGGAATCAAGGCATTATTTTACGCGATCAGTCCAAGCAGCCGAATTTAGCAAACTGTATTCGTATAACAATTGGCAGCCAAGCTGAATGCGATGCCGTTATCAACGCGTTAAAAACATTAAATGATCAGGGGAACTAAAGATGCAACAAAAGTACCTGTTTATCGATAGAGATGGCACATTAATCACTGAGCCGCCGGTTGATTTTCAAGTGGATAAATTTGAAAAATTGGCTTTTGAAGCCCATGTCATCCCCGCTTTACTCAAACTACAAGCGGCAGGTTTTAAATTAGTCATGGTCACTAACCAAGATGGTCTGGGCACAAATAGTTACCCAAAAGCCGATTTTGATGGCCCACATAATTTGATGATGCAAGTCTTTCGCTCACAAGGCATCAAATTTGAAGACGTGCTAATTTGCCCACACTTCCCAACTGATAATTGCTCATGTCGTAAGCCCAATATTGAGCTGGTGCTGCCTTATTTAATGAGCGGCAAGCTCGACAAGCAACACAGCTATGTGATTGGTGATCGCCAAACCGATGTACAGTTAGCCAATAATATGGGCATTACCGGATTACGGTACAATCCTACTACGTTAAACTGGGATGAAATAACCCAACGATTAACAACGCCCGATCGCTATGGCAAAGCTGAGCGCCACACCAAAGAGACACAAATTCTTGTCGAGGTCTGGCTTGACAGGCAAGGCAATAATCACATCAATACTGGCATTGGCTTTTTTGACCATATGCTCGATCAAATTGCTACTCATGGCGGCATTCGCTTAAATATTGAGGTGAATGGCGATTTGCACGTTGATGATCATCATACGATTGAAGATACTGGCCTGGCGCTAGGTGAAGCATTAAAAGTTGCCTTGGGTGATAAACGCGGAATTACACGTTATGCCGCAGTGATTCCAATGGATGAGTGTTTAGCCCAATGTGCAATCGATATTTCCGCTCGCCCTTATCTTAAATTTTCAGCGCCATTCACACATCAAAAAGTGGGTGACATGAGTACTCAAATGGTTGAGCACTTTTTTTACTCATTAAGTTATGCAATGGCGATTACTTTACACCTTGAAACCACTGGCGATAATGATCACCATAAGGTGGAAAGCCTGTTTAAAGCCTTTGCCCGAACCTTAAAACAAGCAATTAAACTTGATGGCAATCAACTACCAAGTTCAAAAGGAGTACTGTAATGGAGATTGTTATCCTTGATACTGGCTGTGCCAATTTATCATCCGTCAAATATGCCATTGAGCGATTAGGTTATTCACCAATCATTACTGCCAATCCAGAACAAGTCTTACAATCAGATAAGCTGTTTTTGCCCGGCGTTGGCACGGCTGCTTCGGCAATGGCTCAACTACAAGAGCGCAACTTAATTGAACTCATCAAAGTCTGTACCCAACCAATTTTAGGTATTTGTCTGGGTATGCAGCTATTAGCAAAACATAGTCAGGAAGGTGATGTTGATACGTTAGGAATGATTGATGAAACCATTGAGAAAATTCCCGATTGCGGTCTACCTATTCCGCACATGGGGTGGAATAATGTTTATCCTAAAGCCGGTCATCACTTATTTAGAAACATTCCAGATGGTAGCTATTTTTACTTTGTGCACAGCTATGCACTGCTGCTTTGCTCAGCAACCATTGCCGAAACCCGCTACGGTGAAAATTTTTCAGCCGCGGTGCAAAAAGATAATTACTTCGGTGTACAGTTTCACCCCGAGCGTTCTGGAGCGGTGGGTGCACAGCTATTAAAAAACTTTTTGGAGATGTAAGACGATGCCAAAACCAATTATTATTCCTGCACTCGATCTGATTGATGGTAATGTGGTGCGTCTACATCAAGGCGACTATAATCAGCAACGCGACTATGGGAATGACCCACTACTTAGGCTGCAAGATTATCAGGCACAAGGCGCTGAAATTTTACATTTAGTCGATTTAACTGGTGCCAAAGATCCACAAAAACGACAAATTGCGTTAATCAAAACGCTGATTAATGGTGTGAAGATTCCGGTCCAAATTGGTGGCGGTATTCGCTATGAATCCGATGTTGCCGCGCTGTTTAGTGCTGGGGCTGCTCGAGTCGTCATTGGTTCGACGGCAATCAAATCACCCGATATGGTTAAATCGTGGTTTACCACCTATGGCGCTGAGCGCTTAGTATTAGCACTGGACGTGCGCATTAATGATGCTGGGCAAAAGCATATCGCTATTCATGGCTGGCAAGAAGAGTCACAGCAAACCTTAGAAGACGTCATTGAGGATTTTCTCCCATATGGCCTTAAGCATGTGCTGTGTACAGACATTGCTAAAGATGGCACGTTATGTGGCACTAATGTGGCACTATATCAACAAATTAGTCAAAAATACCCCCAAGTGGCCTTGCAAGCGTCGGGGGGAATCGGTCAACTCGATGATGTCAAAGCACTAGAGCATAGCGGCGTTAACGGCGTTATCGTCGGTAGAGCATTACTCGAAGGAAAATTTACCGTTAGGGAGGCTATAAAATGCTGGCAAAACGCATAATCCCCTGTCTTGATGTCAAAAATGGTCAAGTCGTGAAAGGCGTGCAATTTCGTAACCACGAAATCATCGGTGATATCGTGCCGTTAGCTAAACGTTATGCACAAGAAGGCGCTGATGAGCTGGTCTTTTATGATATCACCGCCTCATCAGATGACCGCGTTGTCGATAAAAGTTGGGTTAGCAAAGTCGCCGAGGTCATTGATATTCCATTTTGTGTGGCTGGCGGCATTAAAACCGTTGAAGATGCCGCACGTATTTTATCTTTTGGCGCTGATAAGATTTCCATCAATTCCCCTGCACTAGCCGATCCATCACTCATTAGCCGCCTGGCCGATCGCTTTGGTGTACAGTGCGTAGTTGTCGGTATTGATAGCTGGCATGATGACACGCGTAATAATTACCATGTGTACCAATTCACCGGCGATGAAAAACGCACTGTTGCAACCACTTGGCAAACAATCGACTGGGTTGCAGAAGTGCAGCGACGAGGGGCTGGCGAAATCGTTCTTAATATGATGAACCAAGATGGCGTGAAAAATGGCTATGATTTGGCGCAGCTTTGCGCCGTTAAATCCGTTTGCCATGTGCCATTGATTGCCTCTGGCGGCGCAGGTCAAATGCACCACTTTTTAGATGCTTTTCGACAAGCCGACGTCGATGGTGCACTTGCTGCCTCAGTGTTTCATAAACAGATCATTAATATTCACGAACTCAAACAATATTTATCGGATAACGGAGTCGAAATACGCTTATGTTAACAACCGCACAAATTGATCAGCTTGACTGGCAAAAAGTCGACCACTTAATGCCAGCTATTATTCAACATGCCATCTCTGGCGATGTCTTAATGCTAGGTTATATGAACCAAGAAGCGCTAGCTAAAACTGTTGAATCCAATAACGTCACCTTCTATTCTCGTACCAAACAACGATTATGGATGAAAGGCGAAACCTCAGGGAACGTGCTCAATGTGGTGAGTATTAGCGCTGATTGTGATAATGATAGCTTACTTATCTTAGTCAATCCGGTTGGCCCAACTTGCCATACCGGTAATCGCAGCTGCTTTAATGACGCACAATCAGCAGGCGGCTTTTTATTTGCGCTTGAGCAGCTACTTGCTTCGCGTAAAAGTGCCGATCCAAATACATCGTATACCGCAAAGCTCTATCATGACGGTACAAAACGCATTGCCCAAAAAGTCGGGGAAGAAGGCGTTGAAACCGCGCTTGCCGCAACCGTTAATGATCGCGAAGAGCTGAAAAATGAATCGGCTGATTTAATCTATCATCTCTTGGTGCTGCTACAAGATCAACAGCTCAATTTAACCGATGTGATTGGTATTTTAAAAGCACGTCATCAACAATAATTATCCCCTTATTTTTATATCAAACCGCATCAATGCGGTTTTTTTTGATCATTATCAGTGATACTCTATAAAATGAATCACCGGTTAAGATCGATTAAATAGCAGTTGCACTGCATTCATGCTGCTCGATTAAAGCGAGCAATGCCTGTAATGGATGTTTTAGTACTAGCTTTTCAAAACGTTTAACTTGACTGCGACATGAATATCCAGTCGTTAAACAGTGTGTGCTTGGATATTTTGCTAACGCTTGCTGCCACGACAGTTGATACAGTTTTTCAGAGTCGTGTAAGTTAGCCAGTTCATGACCATAAGTCCCCGCCATACCACAACACCCGACATCAACAATGTGTAAATTAGCGCCAAAATGGGCGAAGATTGCTTGCCATTGGGCACGACTTGCCGGTAATTGCGTGGTTTCACTACAATGACCGAGCAAGTACCACTGAGATACTGCCTGATGCTCTTTACCTTGTAATGGCAAATTAAGTTGAGCTAACCATTCATGGGATAATAATACCGTGAAATCGCCTTTATCATCTTGTAGCATCTGCTGATATTCATCGCGATAACAAAGCACCAAAGCGGGATCTACGCCTACCATTGGCATACCCAAAGCAGCAATTTGCGTTAAGGCATCAGCGGCTGACTTAGCTGTTTTGGCAAATTGGGCCAGAAAGCCTTTAATATGCTGTGCTTTACCATTGGGTATAAACGGCAAAACCACCGGTTTAAAACCCAGTTTTTCGGCCAATTTGACAAAATCAGACACCACTTTAGCATCGTAATAGGAGGTAAAAGGATCTTGCACAATGAGCACATACTGCTGACGCTCTGCAACAGTTAACGCCTTCAACTGCGGTAAAGTGATATTAGCGCTATGATGGCCCGCTAACTGCTGTTTTAACGTTGGATAAGAGAGCAAAGGTAAACTGGTCATGCCCACCATTTTTCGCGACAGATAGTCTGTGACTGAAAGGCGCATAAAGACGTTAAAAAAACGAGGCGTTTTCGCCATTAAAGGTAACAAGGTTTCAATATGGCCAACGGCATAATCTTTTAATGGACGTAAATAACGCGTGTGGTAAAGCTGTAAGAAACGCGCTTTAAAATCAGGTACATCGATTTTAATCGGGCACTGCGTCGAGCAAGCTTTACAAGATAAGCAGTAACTCATCGATTGTTTGACTTCATGAGAAAAATCATACTCACCGCGTTTTGCGTTAATCGTATTGGTCAAGCGCTTGGCTAGCTCAATGAGCGATCCGCGTTTTTGCGGATAAATCGTATTAATGTCATGTTCATTCATGCCCTGCTCTACCAGTAAGCGTAACCATTCTCGCACCAGCGCGGCCCGACCTTTTGGCGAATAAACACGATTGGCTGAGATCTTCATCGAAGGACACATTGGACTATTGATATCAAAGTTAAAACATAAACCGTTACCATTACACTCCATCGCACCGTGAAAAACCTGTTTAACACGGATAGGAATGGTTTGATCGTACTCGCCCCGCCCGGTTGACTCAATCGAATAAAGCGGTTCATCAATCGTTAATGGCACACAAATTTTTCCGGGATTTAACCGATTATTGGGATCAAAGGCCGCTTTAATCGTTCGTAGCCCATGATAGAGCGTCTCACCAAAAAATGCAGGGCTATACTCACTACGCAGACCTTTACCATGCTCGCCCCACAGCAAACCACCATACTTTGCCGTCAATTCGACAACGCGATCAGATAGGGTTCTAATCAGTTTTCGCTGCTCACTATTACAAAGATCCAAAGCCGGCCGAACATGCAATACGCCTGAGTCCACATGACCAAACATGCCATAAGTTAAGTGATGCTGATCAAGTAATGCCCTGAACTCCATAATATAATCAGCTAAATGCTCAGGGGGGACGCAGGTATCTTCAACAAACGGAATCGGTTTTTGTGCCCCTTGCGCATTACCAAGCAAGCCAACCGCTTTTTTACGCATGGCATAAATTTTATTAATTTCAGCCAATTGATCACAAGTTTGATAACCAATCACACCAATTGCGTTACCCTCAAGCAAGCGATCTAACTGCTGACATAACGCAATAAATTTAGCGTTGACCTCATCAAAATCTTGACCGGCAAATTCGACAATATTAATGCCTTGCAAGTCATAGCCTTTAACATCGGTAATTAAATTTTGTACTGATTGCCAAATAATATCTTGTTTCGCTAAATTAAGGACTTTTGAATCAACGGTTTCAACCGATAGCGCTTTTGCCTCAACTAACCATGGCGCATGTTTTAAAGCCGATTGAAACGAATCGTATTTAATATTAATTAAATAACGAACTTTAGGCAGTGGAATAATGCGTAATGTTGCCTCTGCAACAAAGGCTAACGTCCCTTCAGAACCCGTAATTAACCGGGTTAAATCAAACTCCGTCATCTCATCGTTAAATACGTGCTTGAGATCGTAGCCGGTTAAAAAACGGTTCAATTTGGGAAAACAGTCTAAAATCAGTGCACGATGATCACGGCAATAATTAAACACTGTTCGATAAATATCGGCGATTGGCGTTGTTTGAGCCAAAAGATCAGCGACCTCCGTCAACGACTGCTTGCCGGTTTGTAAAATATCACCGGTTAATAATACCGCTTTAAGTGCTAAGGTATGATCGGATGTTTTGCCATAAACCATCGAGCCTTGCCCTGAAGCATCAGTACTAATCATCCCGCCAATTGTCGCACGGTTACTGGTTGATAGCTCGGGGGAAAAGAAATAGCCATAAGGCGCCAGATATTGATTAAGCTGATCTTTCACCACTCCCGCTTCAACTTTTACCCAGCCTTGCTCAACATCAATGGCTAAAATACGATTCATATGCCGGGATAAATCCACAATAATATCGTGATTAAGCGATTGACCATTGGTGCCAGTGCCGCCACCGCGAGGGGTAAAGCGAATAGCATGATAATCCGATTGTTGCGCTAAGGTGGTTAACAAAGTTATATCATCAATGTTGCGCGGAAATAAGATAGCTTGAGGTAACAGCTGATAAATACTGTTATCCGTTGCCAGACTTAATCGTGAGGCATAATCCGTTGCAATATCACCACCAAATCCGCTATCGCGTAACGCTTGTAAATAACGTAGCGTAAGTGGACTAATTTGTGGCGAGTGTTTAATTTGCGGTATCATATTTATACAACATTGGGTTGGAAAATGATTAATGTTAATCTAACACAGGCAATCAATAAGTTAAATGATAATAATAGGTATATTATTGCCGATAGCAGCACCCACAGGCACTGCTATACATAATATTACTGAGCAGAAAATGCCGACAATAGCATTTGCCACTGCGGATCAAAATCACAGCGAATCGTCATCGGTTGCTGGCTTATCGGGTGGAGAAAGGTGAGTTCACTCGCATGTAGCATCAAACGTTTAATAGCAAAATATTGCGCAAATGCGCGATTTTGATGTAAATCACCATGCCGACTATCACCAATGATCGGGTGAAAAATATGCTTCATATGGCGTCTAAGTTGATGTTTACGCCCCGTCAGTGGTTTAAGCTTCACAAAGCTATAACGTGCCGTTGGATACTTGCCAACGCTAACGGGAATCTCTACCGAGCTTATCGGTTGGTACTGCGTCACCGCCGATTGTGCTGGCTTGGCCTTATCAGCAAATTTATCGGCAATCTTATCGAGTTCTTCAACTAACGGATAATCAATCTTACCGCTCTCAGTAATGACGCCACGTACAATGGCATGATAGGTTTTTTGTGGTTGCCTCTGCGAAAACTGCTGCGCTAATAAGTGCGCAACTTCACTCGATAGCGCCAACAATAACACGCCGGAGGTCGGCCGATCTAATCGATGAACCGGAAACACATGTTGACCAATTTGATCGCGCAGTGTTTGCATCACCACCACTTTTTCATTTTTATCGAGCCAACTGCGATGAACAAGCCAACCTGATGGCTTATTTATCGCAATAAGATACTGATCTTGGTATAAGATATCAAACATCGTGTTATAAAAATAAACGGGTTAGTTCTTGAGCAATACTGGGCTGATTATTATCACCAATCACTCGTGTCACTTGTGACTTAACCTCATCATCGGCGTTACCCATCGCAATGCCCAGACCAACAGTTTTTAACATGCTGATATCATTATAACTATCACCAAATGCAACAATATCTTGTAAGTCCATCTGCTCTGACTTCGCCCAGTTAGCCAGTCCATTGCCTTTACTATTGCCTTTTAAAGCCACATCGGCGCGATTAACCCAAGACCATTCACACTCAAATTGACCTGTTTGCTCAACTGCTTTAGAAAACGCTTGTAACGCCGGAATATCATGTGAGCTCGTGGCAAACTTAAAGACCTCTTTGCTATTGTCAATCACATCAAGAAAACTATCGACTTTCATCAATTTAGGCTGTAGCGCTTGAGGTAATGAATCAATCCATTTAAATAATCCAGCAAGATGATCATCAAGCACTTCATAAGTCATATAACTATCGGTATAAAGCAACGTGTGAATGCGGTATTCGTTGACTAAATTAAGTAATAACTTAGCTTGTGTTTTCGATAAAGGATGCGCATCAAAATAACGCTGTTTGCTAAAATCATAAAGGTAGCTACCATTGCAACAAATAGCCGGTGTATTGAGCTGCAATTGGTGAAAGTAAGGGTAAATCACACTGTGATGACGCCCCGTGACTAAAATCACTTTTATCCCTTTTTGCGTTACCAGCTCAATGGCAGCTATCGTTTCAGGCAAGATGGCTCTTTGGCTGTTTAGTAATGTCCCATCCATATCAAAAGCAACGGCTTTATAGGTCATAATATCCTCGTTATAATGATTAAAAATATGAACGCTAAATGATTCACTGATTTATCGATAAATATCGATTTTTTGGCGTCCCAAAAATGAGTGAGACAACGTTGTGCCATCAACAGTTTCAAGTTCACCACCAACTGGCACGCCGTGAGCGATGCGCGTTGCGATAATATCAGCCTCACTACACATTTGCGCAATATAATTAGCAGTAGCTTCCCCTTCAATAGTTGGGTTAGTTGCTAAAATCACTTCATTAATTTGCTCACTACGTAATCGTATGTTGAGCTTATCTAAACCAATATCATTGGGGCCAATGCCATCTAATGGTGAAAGATGCCCCAAAAGCACAAAATAGCGTCCACTGTATTGTCCGGTTTGCTCAATTGCCACAATATCAGCAGGTGTTTCAACAATGCATAGCTGGCCACTTTCGATACGTCGAGAATTGGCACAAATAGCGCATTTGTGCTGTTCTGTAAATGTTCGACAATCCTCACAATGCCCAATGTTAATCATTGCCTCATGTAAGAGATGTGCTAATTCAATGCCACCTTTACGATTGCGTTGCAATAAATGAAATGCCATGCGCTGAGCACTTTTAGGACCGACGCCAGGTAAACACCTTAGCGCCTCGATTAAAGACTGTAATAAAGGACTAATTTGCATCTTACTACCAAATGATTATGTTAATTAACAACATTATATAAACAGCGCATCAATATGCACTATCAATAAAATCTCACACTGCTTTTTGATTTGTCGCGCGAAGTATCAGGCAAAATAACGCCTTAATGCAAAGCGAGTTAAACAATATAAAACCGCATAACAAACGATAAACCACAGCAGTAATAGGATTATTGAGTGAAATGCAAAGACAAACGGTAACATAAAACAACTTATCATTAATGATGATATCCCAAACAAGATTAATGTTATCGTACTTGCGGTTAACAAACTTGAAATAGGTAACCAACTATATGTTTTTAAAATAAATTTTTGACTAATACAGTATAAAAAAACATAGCTAAATATCACCGAGGCAAAACCAAATAGGAAAATCATGTTGTCATACTCATTGAGTAAAACATTAATTTCATAAACGGATGAAAAAATACGAAAATAAATATTCCACATCGCACCATTACTGACAAAACAAAAAATCGATGCAAAAATAATGGCATAAAACTTGCTGCTATCTTGTTGAGTCATATTGCTATTAAGTTGATTACTTGAACTCGGTAATTTTTGTTGGTGAGATTGTGCAAAACTATCAATTAATGGCGTTTGAAAAAACCGTCGGCTTAATTTAACTAGAATATATAACACAATACCGCTAATAATATATAACCAGATGTTTGTTGAGATCTCAATGAGTGAATTTACTATCGGAATTTGATCAGCCTGATGATAATTACTAGATTGTTCACCTAATTTGACAAAATTACTCATAAAAATAATCTTGATCAAATAGGATAATACACACTCTGTGAATAAATAAATCAAAGCAAAAACAAGTGCTAATATCCGAATACGCGACTTATTTCTCGCAATATAAAAATAGAGTTTATTTTGATAAAAAAAGAAACAACTCAAGATTAACACAAAGAAAAAAGACGTTAAATCGTATAACGCCATTTTAGTAATTGTATTACGCTGAGCGGTCGTATCATTAATAAACTTCCGCCCAAAAAACAAAGACAGCACTTGAGCTGAGAGTAGAATAATATAATAACTCGCTGAAAATAACAAAGGTAAGCGATAAAACATAGGTTACTCTATCAAAATGGCATCTTAAAGCCAGGCGGTAATTGCATGCCACCCGTCACTTGAGCCATCTTTTCTTTTTGGGCTTCATCCAAACGACGGCTTGCATCATTATAAGCTGCGGCAATTAAATCTTCTAACATTTCTTTATCATCATCAGTTAACAGTGATGGATCAATTTCAACACGTCGGCAATTATGCGCGCCATTGACGGTTACTTTGATCATACCAGCCCCTGATTCGCCAGTTACTTCCATTAGGGCGATCTCTTCTTGCACTTTTTGCATACGCGTTTGCATTTGCTGTGCTTGCTTCATAATATTACCCAAACCACCTTTACCACCAGAAAACATGATTAATTCCTCTTAAAATTGTTAGTACATTACATTTAGTCGTGATTAAAATGCAGTATTATACAGGACGAATACTCTCTTCATCAATTCGCGCTTCAAAAAATTGGCAAATCATGGCCACTTTACTGTCTTGCAAAACGCCTTTTTTTGCTTGGGCCAATTTCGTTTGATAAATTTTTTCGCGCACTTCTAAAGGGGTTAAGTGCGATTTATCATCATCAACTACCGCCGTTAATGATAGCTCTTGGCCACGGTGTGAGGATAATATTTCGGCTAAACGTTTAACATTGTTATCGCTACGCACCAAATGAGCTAAGGTTGAACGAATATGTAATATGAGTTTGGTTGGCTCAACATATTCTAAAAATGCGTTTATCGCAATTTGCTTGATTAAAGGTGGCATGGTTAATATATTTATCTCAGCACTCCAGGAATCAATTTGCGCAGCCTCATCAATCAGCTTCTGATTAAGTTCGGGTGTTTTTTCATGCAAAAACGCTTGTTTAACGGTTTTAGCATCCAACACCGTTTCGGCATTAGGTGTGAAATGCTCACTAAATTGCCATTGATAGGTTTCAGCAGTTTCTTCCGTAGAATTGAGTTCTTCTCCCGGCATTGCCGCTGACTGTATCTGCTCAGACGGATCAGCGGCAGTTAACAATCTTGCCGAATGACTTTCCACACTTCGCGCCATCAATTCAGGTTGAGTGCGCTCAACCTGATCAGACTTTTTTACATTTTTTTCGCTCTCAATAACTTGTTGCCTTGCTGCTAAAATGCTTTTTGTCGCATCAGCAACATGATGATCAATCTCGGGGGCACTTGCGGGAGGGGGCGCTAATTGCGTCGTTTTTTTGGTAGTCGCGATAGGTAGTTCTTGTATCGGCTGATTATCGGTTGCTGCACGATTCATTGCGGGGTCAATCGAACGAGCGAGGGGATTATCTTCCTGCGCGACTTGCCTTTCATTATCCGATTTAGCGTTAGATGATATCAACGTTTTAGGTATGAAGGCCAATGCGCGCAAAAAGCCCATTTCAACACCCATTTTTTTATCGGGTGCATAAGTAAGCTCTTTTCGGCCCATTAACAAAATTTGATAAAATAGCTGAACATCATTAGGCGCAATATGCTGTGCTAAATAACGAATGCGCTCTTGATAATCACTATAATCACCAATTGCACTTGGCACAATTTGTAACAATGAGATTTGGTGCAATAGTGTTAACGTTTCGGTCAATAGATGATCCCAGTCAACACCTTGTTTAGCTGCCTGCTCAAGGTGCTGCATCAAACGATTACCATCACCTTGATACATCGCTTCAATGAGTTCAAAAGGGATCACTTTATCGAGCGTACCAAGCATAATGCTTACTGACTGCGTATCGATTTTGCCATTGCCCAATGCAATGGATTGATCCGTTAAACTCAGTGCGTCACGCATGCTACCATTTGCTGCTTGTGCTAATAATTGTAGCGCTTTATCATCAGCTTCAATTTGCTCACTATGCAGTATTTTAACTAATTGTTGCCTAATTAAATCGTGATCAAGTACGCTAAGGTGCAGGTGTAAACAACGCGATAAAATCGTAATAGGTAGTTTTTGTGGATCGGTTGTCGCCAATAAGAATTTAACGTGTTCAGGTGGCTCTTCGAGCGTTTTTAATAAAGCATTGAAACTGCTACGCGATAGCATGTGAACTTCATCGATCAAATAGACTTTAAAGCGCCCTTTCGTTGGCAGGTATTGAATATTGTCGAGAATTTCACGAGTATCTTCAACTTTAGTGCGCGATGCGGCGTCAATTTCAAGTAAGTCGATAAACCGTCCCAGTTCAATATCACGGCAGTTATCACACTCACCACAAGGATTGGCGGTGATACCTTTTTCGCAATTAAGGCCTTTAGCTAATAAACGCGCGATCGATGTTTTTCCAACGCCGCGCGTTCCTGAAAAGAGATAAGCATGGTGAACACGCCCCAAAGAAAGTGCATTTGCTAATACGGTTAACACATGTTGTTGACCGACAACATCGGCAAATGCTTTAGGGCGCCATTTTCTGGCTAAAACTTGATAACTCATCATTTAACTCTTACCGTACTTTATCAAACATCCGATTTTTTTGCATTATAGCATAAATTTATTGTGAGTTTAGCGGGCAATTTATCTGTTATTGATTAGCAAAATTGCAACATAAAAATGACAATTAATTAGCTAACAACACGTTTGGCGATCCAGTAATGTTTTTTCCAGTAGCTATCATTGACGTTAGAAAAGCGGACACCATCAGATGTTGATGCATGTAAAAATTGACCATTTTTATAATAAATACCGACATGTAAACCCGCTGATCCGCGGCCGGTTTTAAAAAAAATCAAATCGCCAGCTTGTAATTGTGAAACCGATACGCCAATTTTTGCTTGATCGGTCGTCACCCGAGGAATCCACATATTAAACTTATCGCTATAAAAACGTTTTACAAATGCTGAACAATCCACGCCATTTAGCGTATTACCGCCATAGCGATAGGGTGTTTTATTCCAGACTTGATATTGTTGTTCGATTTTTTTCAGCATCACAAAATCGGATTTTTTATCTGCGTATTTCAATGAAGCTTCAGAGCTGCAAGCACTTAACATCACTAATGCAATTAGGACATTAACAAGCTTAAATATCCTAATCCAATTCATTTGCAACATGTTCCAAAACCTCTTGACGTTGATCATCGTGTTTTTTATAGCGATGATGATTAAGTGTAGACCAATTAGGGTGAGCTCGGGCAATTTGTAACGATTTAGGTAATTTGCCCTTTTTCCATTCATTCTCATCTAATTTAGCTAAAACAATCGGCATATTATTAGCATGACCTCGCGCATTCAAGCTTGCCTTTAGCTGTAATAATCGTAGCGATAAAAAACAGATAACGGCATCATCGATGGTCATATTAGTATGGCCTGATATTTTTTGTTTGATTCGTGCGCCGTAATGCTTGGCTGTTTGTGCAATTCCGCCAATTGTTGCACCAATTAAAGCCGCTGAACCTAACGTGATACCACCAACCGCTAAATCAACACCCGCACCAATTGCTGCACCTGAAATAACGCCTTTGCTTAAATGTATCCCCATTAACTTCAGCGCTTCTTTATTAAATAAATCGCTTTTAAAACGACCTTGTAATATAGGCATATTCTCACTACTTTCTTGCGCAACAGAAAACTGATATAACGATAATAAATCATCGATGGCTTTTTGCTCTCGTCGACGCACTTGATCTTGCATTGATTTAACCACCGCTTCAATGTTGTTTTTCACCAACTCATGATAAGCAACAACGTCAATGAGCGTTTCAGCAATTACGATTTTAGCTGCATAATCACGAGATGCACGCTGTTGCTGAATTTTTTCTTGCCATTGGTTTAAAATTGCTTGGGCAGGTTCAATCAGTAATAATAAGCTTTGGTAAAGGCGGATTTCACCATCGATCGATGGAAACACCGCATCAAAACGAACAATAGTATGGATACCGACTCTGGCAAGCAATGTTTTCCAATTCGTTTCATTGGGTGAAGACGATGCCGTATAGTTAAGTACCGCTAGGACTGGCTTATCGCTATAAGCAAGTATAGCTAGCTCGTCATGGTATTTCTCAAGTACGGGTTCTCGCACATCCACGACATAAATTGCGACGTCACTTTTCAATAATTGGCGAATAACTTTTGCTTCTTGCTCAAATTGATGCTGTGATTCAGGACTGGCTAAAAATAGGTTTAGTTTATCAATGCCATCGCTTTTAGTATTAAAACGATCCAACTGGCGAATATAATCATACAGCGCAATGCTGTCTTCGATACCAGGTGTATCGTAAAAATGAATTTTTTTGTTTTGTGCGAGTGAAAAGGTGATTCTTTCAACATGTGTTGTCGTGCCAGGTTTGTCAGCGATGCTTCCTAAATGGCTATCTTGTGTCAATGTTCGCAGTAATGATGTTTTACCCACATTGGCATGACCCACAATAGCCAAATTAAGTTCATTAAGCATCATGCTTGCCTTCCAATAACCAGCGCGAATTAGCCTGCTCAATATTAAGGCTCGCCAGATTCTCTTGCCAGTTATTCCATTGCCGCCCTTGATTAATAAACCATACTTTCGTTTGCGAGGATTTACTCGCCAAAGTCTGAATAAGATGTATCATGCCGCGATCGGGAGTACGATCACTATCAATTGCGATTAACAATTTTTCTGCTGGCTGCTGCTGCAACAAATCAAGCACCGTTTCCCTCTGCTTATGGTTGTTTACAAAGCCGATAAAATCGATATTTTCAGGTGATTGCCAATGCGTTTCAATATCGATCGCAACAAGCATATTCTTGCCACCAGACCGAAATAACGCAGCAGCCTTGCTGCGGCTTACTTGCCAATCTGCTTGTGCATCAATGACCGATTTAATCGATGTTGGCTCTAAATCATGGCTTAACATTTGGTATTCGGGATATTGTAAATTGAGGCTTATACTATTACAACTAATTCGCCATTTTACCCAGCAAAAAATACACAAAATAGCTCGAACAGCAACACCATAAACAATAAAAATACCGAGTAGCCAAACCGCCCAGGCCGATCGAATCTCTCCATTAGTGATGGCTTGTTCGCTGGCGCGAATCATTTCAGTATCTGGCAATGAAAAACCGAGTGCGGCGGGCAGTTCACCTAACAAGCGGGTTAAGGTAATGACCGATTCAGCGCTTAATAGCGTCGTTTGCCATTCAAAACTGTAATTTTTGGTCGACAATAAACCCACTAACACAATTAGCGCAGCACATAAAATCACAGTCCAAAGCACGTTCACAATTAAACCAACTAACCACCGTATTTGCCTAGAAAATAGCGTAATAAAGGCGGGCAAAATTTGTGTTGTCGTCGTTTTTTGTGATAATTTTTTAGCGAGCCATAACCAAAGATGAATAAACAAGCTGCCACTTTCATTCGGCAAGAAAACACTTGATAATATCCATAAGCATAATGTGACTAAATGAACACCAAGCAAACATAACAGTGCCCAATATAAATTAACCGGATTATACGCTAACGCGCCCAGCGCAAGTCCGCTGCCGGTAAATACCGCCACAATAAGTAAAATAATCATGGATAATTTAACCGAATTGAGCCAATGAGCTTGTGCTCGCGTTAACTCATGTTGTTCACTAATGATCTCAGCTCGCATAATAATACGTTCATCGAGGGGGGCATTTAACGCCCTTGCTTGACGATTTGCTTCATCATCACGAAATCGGCCATTATTGTGTTCAATCAAGCGAACCGTTTCAGTTAACCATAATGATTTTAAATATTGATTCATTGCATCTCTTTTTATTCATACGTTTATCACGTTGTACAAAACTATCATCGTGATCATGCTGACATAAAATAATCATAGCGTTATTTTTGCGCAAGATAAACTAAAAAAGGGCATAACATGCCCTTTTAAGTACTCGGTTTAATTGTAATAATCTTAACGTGATATTTCGCCAATTTTACTGACTAACGTCGAAATACGTTCTTGCCACGCAGTTTGTTCTTGTTGTAATGCCATATTTTGATTACGTAAATTGGTCACTTCGTCAGACTCTTCGCTAATTAGCGTCTCTAAATCCTGATTTTTTTGTTTCAATTCATCGATTTCACGTTGTAATGATTGAATAGTAGTGACAGTTTGTTGAATTTTAGTTTCTAACTGATTAAGTATTTCTAAAGACATATTGATCCTCAATAACAATTATTTGTGTATAATGAGATATATTATAGCGAATTCAAATTAAATCTACACTCAATTAAATGCAATTATTGGAGAAAATTATGCGTAAACCTCTTGTTATGGGAAATTGGAAACTTAATGGCAGTAAACCGATGGCTTTAGATTTAGTCACTGGCTTAACAAAACACCTTGCCAATATTGAGGGTTGCGACGTTGCAATTGCACCGCCTGTTGTTTATTTAGACTATGTACAAAAATTGCTAGCTGACAGCAATATTATTTTAGGTGCGCAAAATGTCGACACTCACCTATCGGGGGCTTATACCGGTGATATTTCAGCTGATATGCTTAAAGAAGTGGGCGCGACACATATTATTATTGGTCATTCAGAGCGCCGTACTTATCATAAAGAGTGCGATAAATTTATTGCAGAAAAATTTGCGATATTAAAAGAAAGTGGTCTAGTGCCGGTTTTATGTATCGGTGAAACCGAAGCAGAAAACGAAGCGGGACAAACTGAGGCAGTTTGCGCAAAACAAATTGACGCAGTCATTGATCTGCTTGGTGTAAAAGCATTCAATAATACCGTCATTGCTTATGAACCAGTTTGGGCAATTGGTACGGGTAAGTCAGCAACGCCAGCCCAAGCACAAGCCGTCCATAAATTCATCCGAGATCACCTCGCCAAACTTGATGCAAGTGTTGCACAGCAAGTGATTATTCAATACGGTGGCTCAGTGAATGACAAAAATGCAGCTGAATTATTTACCCAACCCGATATCGATGGTGCATTAGTTGGCGGAGCGTCATTGAAAGCAGATGCGTTTGCAGCCATTGTAAAAGCAGCCGAATCGGCCAAAAAATAATCATTAACAGTGACTTACTAGCTTATTTAGTCTGTAAGTCACTGCACGATCATAAATGTTAAATAGGTCTACTCCTACAAAAGTAGGTGAATCTATTTAACAAATTAAGATAAGGAAATTAGACAGGATAGGTTGTTGACTATTTCTTATACCGAGTTGGCCAAATTTTTTCTACAGGAACATTTAAATATTCAGAAATAATTTTTTCATATTTAGGGCAATGACGATATAATGCATTCCTTAGTGTGTCAGCTTGTAAACCACTTTTACGGGACAAATCTCTTAGACTTCCTCCACGAATTTTAATTTCCCCCACTACTCTTGACGGTAGCCAGTCTTGATCTTGTACTCTCATTATGAGATCCTCTTATGTAGATAGTTAAGATTATCGGTGCAATACTATATAATGATGTGAAAATACACCATAATGAGATAAAGAATACCACACAAAAAAACGAATTTAAACAAAAAAGTACACATTTATACAAAAAAAATTTGTAAATATACTTATATTATTTTAAAAGTAAGTAAAACTTGAAGGTAACAATGACAGAACTTGAAAAACAAAAACTATTGGCAGACACTGGTATTCTGGAGTTCAAAAATAGGCTCTCACTTGCGCAAGAAGGAATGTCTGGTAATGCTTTCGCTAAAAAAGTCGGTATGTCTGAAGCGGTAATTAGGGATTACTTATCAGGCAAAACCTATCCATCTTTAAACCGTTTGGCAATGATCGCCAAAAAATGCAATGTACCGATAGAATGGTTAGCCACAGGCCAAGGAGAGTGTCGGCTCATATCTAACAAAAGTACGCAAAAAGTTGTTTATATTCCCGCTTATCAAAACAAGCCGTCTGATAATTACGACCCTCTGGCCCCACTCGATAATAAACGAACTTTACCTTTCGATTTAAACTGTATCAAACATCATAATTTTGATATTGAACAGTTGTACGTTTTTACTGCAAAAGGTGATTCTATGTCGCCAACTATATCAGATAACGATACCTTAATTATCAATACCGCCAACTTGTTCTCATTTGATGGTTATATCTATGTGATTGAATATGGTGAATCTTTTAGTGTTAAACGGATACAAAATCACGGTAAATATTTCTTATTATTATCCGATAATGAAAAATACCCATCAATCAAAATAGATAAATCAAATTCAGCAGATGAATTTAAAATTATTGGTCGGGTGATCTGTATCTTAAAAGATCTCTCTTAACTCGATTTAGCAGCCATTTATCAACCACCTTAATAAATGGTTATTTATCTTTTTACCGTAAAACATTATTGCTCTTTTATCATTTATGATAAAATTGTCAGCAATGTTCCTTCTATTTAGTTTATAGTTAATTATGTCAAAAAATGAAATAAGTCATTCAAAAAAAGTGAAAGTCATTGTTGGAATGTCTGGCGGTGTCGACTCTTCTGTATCAGCCTATTTACTTCAGCAACAAGGATATGATGTTGTTGGTTTGTTCATGAAAAACTGGGAAGAAGATGATAATGAAGAATACTGTTCAGCGGCATCGGATCTCGCTGATGCGCAAGCAGTATGCGATAAATTAGGCATAAAACTGCTGACAATCAATTTCGCCGCTGAATATTGGGATAACGTTTTTGAGCACTTTCTATCAGAATACCAAGCCGGCCGAACACCAAATCCGGATATTTTGTGTAATAAAGAGATTAAATTTAAAGCATTTTTAGATTACGCCGCTGAAGATCTCGGGGCAGATTATATTGCAACAGGCCATTATGTTCGCCGCAGCGATCACCAAGGTCAAGTTAAGTTGCTCAGAGGCATTGATAATAACAAAGATCAAAGTTATTTCCTGTATACACTCAGTGAACAACAAATCGCTAAGAGCTTATTTCCGGTGGGTGAACTGGAAAAACCAGACGTCAGAGCGATTGCCCATAAATTAGGATTAGCAACCGCAGCCAAAAAAGATTCAACCGGAATTTGCTTTATTGGTGAACGAAAATTTAGTGATTTTCTTGCTCGCTATCTCCCAGCTCAGTCTGGCGTTATTAGAACCGTTGATGGCGAGATCATTGGTGAACATCAAGGCTTAATGTATCACACGCTTGGGCAAAGAAAAGGTCTCGGTATTGGCGGACTAAAAAATGCCGATGAAACACCATGGTATGTGGTCGATAAAGATATCAGCAACAATGAACTCATCGTTGCACAAGGGCATGATCATCCTGCGCTGCTTTCAGGCGGATTAATTGCCAGTCAACTCCACTGGGTTGATCGTAAAGCATTAACCGCCCAGCTGACATGTACGGTTAAAACGCGTTATCGCCAGCAAGATATCCCATGTACATTAACTCCAATTGACGATGATAAAATTACCGTGGTTTTTGCATACCCTATCGCAGCCGTTACACCAGGTCAATCAGCGGTATTTTATCAAGGCGAAGTTTGCCTTGGCGGTGGGATTATAGAAGAAAGAACACATCGCCAGTTTGACCAACATGTATCGGCCAATAAAGAGAGTTATTATGAACAATAAATATCATCATATCGCCATTGCATTAGGCGGCGTGTGCCAAAGTGCGATGTTAGTGCCGACATTAGCCAACACCGGTCAGTGTGATACAACACTCTATGATGTTTCACTCAGTAGTATTTTTAATACTAATCCGACTTCTGCTCAAGATGTATTTGGCGGCCCACAAAACATCAAAGTGGGCCTAGAAATTTTGATTCAATTATTTAATCATAATCAAAAACACAATGCTGAAGTGATTCGCTATGTGTTCGGCGCACTTGGTGTAACTCATAAACTATTAAAAAACCATGATGCTTTAGCAAAAATTTCGCAACGTTTAACGCGGATTGAATCTGTGTATCAGTCAGAAAATAATGATACGTTATTTGCTAATCACCGCGATGAAATATCTTATTCTTTAGCTGGTATCTATTGCGATATTATCAGCCCCCTCACGTCAAAAATTAGAGTGGTGGGCAAAATCGAATATTTGCAAAATACTTTAGTTCAAGCCAAAGTACGCTCAGCGTTATTTGGTAGCGTAAGAGCCGCAACGCTGTGGCATCAAGTCGGGGGCAGTCGTTGGCAGTTTCTTTTTGCCCGTAAAAATATCGTGAATGCTGCTAATGATATTTTACGATAATATTAAGTCATGATGACAAAACGCCACTTATCAATGATTAAAAGCCAATAAACTACGGAGCAAAATGATGGAATTGTCTGCACTTACCGCCCTATCACCAATTGATGGTCGCTATGGAGATAAAACAAAAGCGCTTAGACCCATATTTAGTGAATATGGATTATTAAAATACCGTGTCGAAGTTGAAATCAGATGGTTGCAAAAACTAGCCAATTGTCAACAAATTACCGAAGTGGCTGAATTTGACCACGCCACCAATCAGTTCCTGGATAATATGATTGCGCAGTTTAGTGAACATGATGCTTTAAGAATTAAAGCGATCGAAAAAACCACTAATCATGATGTGAAAGCCGTAGAATACTTTCTGAAAGAAAAAACAGCCGATATTCAATCTTTAGCGTCGGTCGCTGAATTTATCCATTTTGCTTGTACATCTGAAGATATTAATAATTTATCGTACTCATTAATGCTAAAAGCCGCAAAAGATACCGTCATTATTCCTTACTGGACACAATTAATTGATGCGCTAAAAGAGAAAGCAAAATTATATCAAGATATCCCATTACTGTGTCGAACTCACGGTCAACCTGCTACGCCTTCAACAATTGGTAAAGAGTTTGCCAATGTTGTTTACCGTTTAGAACGACAACTTAAGCAACTAAAAGCGATTGAAATATTAGGTAAAATTAACGGTGCGACCGGTAATTATAATGCACATCTTGTTGCTTACCCTGATGTTGACTGGAATCAATTTAGCCAGCAATTTGTTACCTCATTAGGCTTGGTCTGGAACCCATACACCACTCAAATTGAGCCGCATGACTATATTGCCGAGTTTTTTGATTGTGTCGCTCGCTTCAATACCATTGTTATCGATTTTGACCGCGATATTTGGGGCTATATTGCACTCAATCACTTTAAACAAAAAACTGTTGCTGGCGAAATAGGTTCATCAACGATGCCACATAAAGTTAACCCAATTGATTTTGAAAACTCAGAAGGCAATTTAGGCTTAGCCAATGCTGTTATGCAGCACTTAGCAAGTAAGCTACCGATTTCACGTTGGCAACGTGACCTTACCGATTCAACGGTTTTACGCAACTTGGGTGTTGGGCTTGGTTATGCATTAATCGCCTACCAGTCTACCTTAAAGGGCCTTAGCAAATTAGAAGTGAATCAAGCACATTTACTCAATGAACTCAATCATAATTGGGAAGTGTTGGCTGAGCCGATTCAAACCGTTATGCGCCGCTACGGCATTGAAAAACCTTATGAAAAACTAAAAGAGCTCACTCGAGGTAAGCGCGTAGATAGTGAAGGTATGCAGGCATTTATTGATAGCCTTGCGCTACCTGAACATGAAAAAACCCGTTTGAAACAATTAACACCGGCCAACTATATTGGCTATGCAATTGAGTTTGTTAAAAAAATATAATGTTAAGGATATACTGTGTCAACTCAGACCATTAAAATAGCAACGCGTAAAAGTCCGTTAGCGCTATGGCAAGCAAATTATGTCAAATCGCAGTTGCTATCATATCACCCTAATTTAAGTGTTGAACTGGTTCCGATAATCACGCAAGGCGACGTGTTACTTGATAGCCCATTATCAAAAATTGGCGGTAAAGGACTATTTGTCAAACAGCTGGAAATTGCGATGTTGAATCATGAAGCCGATATTGCGGTTCACTCAATTAAAGATATTCCGGCACAATTTCCGCAGGGCTTAACGTTAAGCACAATTTGCCCGCGTGATGATGTGCGAGATGCCTTTGTGTCAAACCAGTATCAATCCCTTGATGAGTTGCCCGTTGACGCCATTGTCGGCACCTCAAGTTTGAGACGACAATGCCAACTAAAAGCCCACTACCCTCATTTAATCATCAAGGATTTACGCGGTAATGTCGGTTCTCGATTAGAAAAACTCGATAATAATCAGTATGATGCCATTATTTTAGCAGCTGCAGGTTTAAGACGCCTAGGTTTAGCAGAGCGTATTAAGCAATATATTTCAGTGAGCCTTATTATGCCAGCGGTCGGACAAGGGGCCGTTGGGATTGAAACGCGACAAGATGATGTGCGACTTCATCAACTGTTAGCACCGTTAGACGATGCCAATACGCGTTGTTGTGTCATCGCTGAGCGGGCCATGAACAATTATCTACAAGGTGGGTGTCAGGTACCGATTGCCTGTTACTCTGAATTAACGCAGCAGACATTATCCCTCAAAGGGTTAGTCGGCAGTGTCGATGGTCAACAGATAATTCAAGCTCATGTGTCAGGTGAAATACAACAAGCACAGGCACTTGGCATCACATTAGCTCAGCAATTGATTGACCTTGGCGCAGATAAAATTTTACAACAACTTTAACTTTTACGATTGCTTAGCAGGCGCATTTTATGATTATCGTGACACGTCCCTCCCCCTATGGTGAAGAACTGGTGCAATTATGTCATCAAGCGATGTTACCGGCTAAGCATTTGCCCTTTTTTCGTATCAGTACCGGTGGTGATCTTGATACATTACAGCGACAATTGAATCGCTTGCAGCAAGGAGATATTGTCATTACCGTATCACCACAAGTTGTCAACCAGATATACTCATCTAATTTGTCTATCGAGTTTCCTGATTTTATCCATTACTTTGCCGTTGGTAAAAAGAGCGCACAACAATTCCAAACCTTATGTCAACAGTCCGTTGGCTATCCACCAGTAGATGAAAATAGTGAAGGTTTAATTAACTATTTACACAGCATTAAGCTCCCCGTTAATCAGCGCCGAGTGTTAATTTTATGTGGTGATAAAACTCGCCCGGTTATGACAAATAGTCTTTGTGCACAAGGGGCATTAGTCACTAAAATTGAGTGTTATAATCGCCATGTCATTGAATACTCTTTAGCAACTTTTCAAGCTAATAGCAACGATTATCTTGTGATTACGAGTATCGAGCATTTATTACAACTTGAACATTACTATAGCAATGAAGATAAACAGCAGGTAACGCTAATTGTCAGCAGTAACGTAATAATGAATGCAGCAAAAAAGCAAGGTTGGCAGCACATTTATGTGAGCTTGAATGCAAATAATCAAAATTTGTTTAAAACAATTGTAACTCTATGTCATAATGATACCAAGCCCTTAATGAGTTGGACATCTAATGCACCACACCGATAATAAACCTATTGAATCAAATATGCGATGTATCAGTGCCAATGCCACGTTATCAAATATAGCGGTTACTGAGTTTAATACTCAGCATGATGACTTTTTGTCCGTACCCTCGCAAGCACCAGCAAGTCCACCGATTATTGATAAGCATACGCAATCTCAACAAGTGAAAGAAAACATGAAAGAAAACAAAGAACCCACAGTGTCGACCAAAGCACCGATTAAAGATGAGAAAACGCGATCTAAAGAGAGCCTGACGCCATCAAATAAAGTCCCTGTTTCAAAACTGTCTATTGTGGCCATTGGTTTAACACTCTGTTTAGGTGGCTTTTTTTATTTTCATAACCATCAGCAATTGATGCGACAAGATGCAACTATTGCGGCGTTAAAAACCGAAATTACGACGTTAAAAGACACGTTACAACAATCCATTACCGATGAACTTAAAGCGCACGTCTCGCAAGCAGTTGAAAAGCAAAATACCCAATTGTTGTCATTAGAACAACAAGTCAAAAATCAGCTCAGTGAGCAGACGCAAAAACAGCAACAATTTATCGCTAAAATCGATAATTCAATTAAAGTATCGGAACAAAATATCATTAACTTCAACGAACGTCTGTCGGCAATGTCCACAACCGATAATAAAGTTTGGTTAATCTCGCAGGCCAATTATCTGGTTAATCTAGCGGGCCGTAAAATATGGAATGATCAAGATTACACCACCGCAAGATTATTGCTGAAAAATGCCGACACTAGCCTTGCTCAAGCGAACGATCCAAGTTTATTACCCGCTAGACAAGCAATTAATAAAGATATTTCATCGTTATCGGCTATTAGCTTTACTGACTTTGATGGCATTGTGATGTCTTTAATGGAGCTGGTTGATTCGATTAATACTTTACCGCTTGTTGAACATTACCAAGATATCGCGCTTAATAAAGAGCAAAACGGTTATACAGTCACTAATGTAGATGATGCCGAATACACCGCCAATGGTGCCTTAGCGCAAACAAACAGCAGTACGATATCCACATCCATTGCTGATTGGTACAGTAATTTAGTGAAAGGTACTGAATCATTCTTTCAAAAATTTATCCAAGTTGAAAAATATGACACCTTCAGTGAGTGTATTGCTGATGCCGGAGAAGACGCCGATTTACTGAAAAAATGCCAAGCCCACACTGCAGTCATCTTGCCTGAACAAGCGCTTTACTTAAAAGAAAACATCAAGTTAAAACTGCTTATTGCCGCTCAAGCCGTGCCAAGACACCAAGAGCAGATTTATCAACAATCGCTTAATGATGTCTCAGTTTGGGTCAATGCTTATTTTGCCGATAATTCACCATTCGTCAAAGCGTTCTTAAATGAATTACAAAATTTGCAAAAACAGTCGATTAGTAATCAAAATGTGCCAGCACAACTTAGCAGCAACGAAGAGCTTAGCAAATTAATGCAAACTCGTGTTCGAGCAATGTTAGCGGAATAGGAGAAAAATAATGTTACGAATTTTGGTTATTTTTCTGGTGCTCGTCGCCGGCATGATTATTGGCCCAATACTGGCCAACCACCAAGGTATTGTCCTTTTTCAAACATCCGGTTATCGTATCAAAATGAGCCTGACGACATTTATTTTGGCACAAGCACTGTTGCTCTTACTGCTTTATATCGTTTATTGGTTATTGAAAAAACTCTTTTACTCAAAAACTTCTTTTGGCGAGTGGTTACGTTCAAAGTCACCGAAGAAATCACTTAAACGTTTAGAACAAGCTCAGCTCGCTTTGCTTGAAGGCGATTATAAAAAAGCGTCAAAATTACTCGCTAAAAGTGCCAAAGGCGCGACGAATAATACGTTAACGTATTTACAAGCCGCACAAGCTGAAATTAATCAAAATCAATTTAACGAAGCAAGAGAACATTTAGAAGAAGCAGCAAAAACTTGTCAGGATAAAGAGCGTTTTGCATTTAAACTGGTGCAACTAAGACTGTATATTAAAAGCCAACAATATCCGCTTGCTAACCTTGCTGTCGAAAAATTACTCGAAGAGATGCCGCGTAATGCTGAAGTATTACGCCTGGCGGATCACCTTTATTATGAAACGAAAAATTATCAAGCAATTATTGAGATTCTTCCGACCATGTATAAATCTGCTGCTTTTGATGAAACACAGTTAGACCGTTTTAAAAATGTCGCTTATATTGGTCGCATCAAACAGCTTGCAGATAATGAAGGTATCGATCAGATGATGAAATGGTGGCAAGCTCAGCCGAAAATCATCAAACAAAATAGAATTTATCAAGATACGATTGAAATCTATCAAGATAATTTATTAAAACGCTAAGATAAGTATCACATTGTAAAAAAACCACCTATTCGGTGGTTTTTTTATTGAGATGATAATTTAAAGTATGCCTTGTCCTAACATCGCATCCGCGACTTTAACAAAACCGGCAATATTAGCACCATCTACGTAATTCACCACTTGACCATCACCATGTTCACCATATTTAACACATGATGCGTGAATCTCTAGCATAATTTTGCGTAACTCCCGGTCAACATCTTCTGCGCTCCACGACATTCTTGCCGAATTTTGTGCCATTTCTAGACCAGATGTGGCAACGCCACCTGCATTAGCCGCTTTACCTGGTGCAAACAGTACATTAGCCTCAATAAACGCTTTTGTTGCCTCTATCGTTGTTGGCATATTCGCGCCCTCACCAATCGCAATCACCCCGTTACCAATCAGCATTTTTGCCTCATCAAGGGTGAGTTCATTTTGTGTTGCACACGGTAATGCCACGTCCACTTTGACGTGCCATGGTTTTTTACCTTGATGAAATACCAAACCAAATTCATTAGCGTATTGTTCAACGCGGCCATATTCAGTATTTTTAATCTGCATCAAGCGCGCTAATTTCTCTGGTGTAAATCCGGCTTCATCAACTACCGAACCGGCCGAATCAGAAATCGTAATAACTTTTGCGCCTAATTGCATACACTTTTCAATCGCATATTGCGCAACATTACCCGAGCCAGAAACCGCGACTCTTAAACCCTCAAATGTTTTACCTTGCTGTTTAAGCATCGCTTCAACAAAGTACACCAGCCCGTACCCCGTCGCTTCTGGGCGGATTAAACTACCACCAAAAGAGAGTCCTTTACCGGTAAACACACAAGACGCATTATTGGTGAGTTTTTTCATCATACCGGCCATAAAGCCAACTTCACGTCCCCCCACGCCAATATCACCCGCTGGTACGTCAGTATCTGGGCCAATATGACGATACAATTCAGTGACTAATGCCTGGCAAAAACGCATCACTTCGCCTTGACTTTTACCTTTTGGATCAAAATCGCTGCCGCCTTTACCACCGCCCATTGGCAGTGTTGTTAATGCGTTTTTAAATGTTTGCTCAAAACCAAGAAACTTAAGAATCGATAAATTGACTGACGGGTGAAAACGCATGCCACCTTTAAATGGACCAATTGCTGAATTAAATTGGACTCGCCAAGCGCGATTAACTTGCACATGACCTTTATCATCAACCCAAGTTACACGGAACTGAATAACGCGTTCAGGCTCCGTGATACGTTCAAGCAAACCGTGTTGGGTATACTGCGGATTTTTTTCTAAAAAAGGCCATAATGATGTTAATACTTCACGAACCGCTTGCAAGAACTCTGGCTGATTGGGATCGCGCTTTTGTAAAGCGCTAATGAATTGATCAACTGATGAATAATGACTCATAATCTATCCTTATTATTGGTAATAATCTCATGTTTACTAATCTACCTAGTTTAGTGAAAATATAGCACTAAAATAATGCATACAAAATAATAAGTTTTCATAATAACAATGCCATTAATAAAAATGATTATAAGATTGACGTTATAAGTCTTTAGTTATCACCGTTAAGGTACAACGCACCAAAATCATTTTCAATTAAGCAAAATAACGTACGAGTGACATGGATACAATACCAACAATCACGATCCACATTAGATTTTTAGTCAAGATAGCGGCCAATACGGTTGGACAGGAAGCATACCAATATTCGCTATTTATTTTAGGTAACTGACCTTCTTGCACCAGCAATAAATTTTGCACCAATAAAGCGGTCAAAATGCACAGCGGCACATAAGATAAAAAACGTAGTACAACCTCAGGGATATTGATTTTGCGTATTAACATGAACGGAATAACGCGAGGCAACCACGTCACCACACCACATCCTAAAATAACCCCTAAACTATATAACGTTATTTCCATTTTTCTAATAGAACTCCAAATAAACAACCCAGTAACGTTGAAACAAGTATAGCGAGCTCTGCTGATACCCATTTTGTTAATAAAATTAATACAATTGCGACAGTTAGCATGACATAGATCATCTGTTTTTTGGTTTTGCTTTTATCATTAATCAATTGCAAATAAAGCAAACCGATAAACATAGCAACTAAGGCATAATCCAGACCAAATTGCCTTGGATCGGGTAACCAATTACCGATCACTGCGCCAATAAAACAAGCAAAAATCCAGGCAATATAAGCGGTAAGGTTAAGCCCGTGCATCCAAGGGGCCGTAACGGAAACTTTTTTGGCAATCGACGTCATCGTCACGGCGAAAGTTTCATCGGTTAATAAGCTGCCAATACCAATATTATTCCAGAATGGATATTGCTTAAAATAAGGCGCCGTTGCCATACTCATTAAAAAGTGGCGAGAATTGATTAAAAAGACGGTAAAAATAATCGCGGAAATGGGGGTACTTATCACCATAAGCCCAGCGATAATAAATTGTGCTGCACCGGCATACACTATCACAGCCAGCAAGGTGACTTCTAAAATACTCAAATTGGCCGCCTTACCAATCACTCCTGCTGCAATGCCAATACCAATATAGCCCAGTAACGTTGGAATACAGTCCACAACACCATTTTTGAAGGTTAAACTCATCACTTAATTCAAAATTAATAATCTATTTACGCTATTATAATCAACTTATTTCACGAAGGCGATAACTTGTAGTAAAGACCACTAGAACTTTATTTCGATTTAGCATAACGGCAATATACGATACGTAATGGTGTGCTGATCAATTTTACCGTTCATTACTTCAATGAAGTAACGATTTTTAGTCAAATTATCTTCTAAAATATGGTGATAGACTGAAAAAAGTGAATAAATTTAAATATTCAAGTAATTTATATTGAAATAGTCTATAATCACTATAAGCACATTCATTTTTTAGATTTATCAGGGATAATTTCATGTCATTTGATTCTCTTGGTTTAAATACCGAGATTTTGCAAGCTATTGAAGAACAAAAATACACCACACCGACACCAATCCAACAACAAGCAATTCCTATTGTATTATCAGGTAAAGATCTGATTGCCAGCGCACAAACTGGTACAGGAAAAACAGCTGGTTTTAGCCTTCCTATTTTACAAAAATTAGCTGAATCACAGGCGGAAGATAAAAAAGGCAAACGCCCGCTTTATGCCTTAATTCTAGCTCCAACGCGTGAGCTTGCGGCGCAAATCGGTGATAATATTCGCGATTATAGTCGCTATTTACCGATTCGCTCATTAGTAGTATTCGGCGGGGTAAGTATTAATCCTCAGATGATGAAATTACGCGGTGGCGTGGATATTTTGGTTGCAACCCCTGGTCGATTACTGGATTTAGTTCAAAAAAATGCTGTCGATCTGTCCACCATTAAGATTTTTGTGTTGGATGAAGCAGATCGTATGTTAGATATGGGATTTATCCACGATATCAAACGAGTAATTACTAAATTACCCAAAAAACGTCAAAATTTAATGTTTTCGGCGACCTTTTCTGATGAAATAAAAAAATTATCACAATCAATACTGCAATCGCCAGAGTCTATCGCCGTTGCCAAAGAGAACAGTACCGCTGAACAAATCACGCAATATGTCCACCGCGTCGACAAGAGCCGCAAACGTGAACTGGTGTCTTATCTGATTGGCAAAAATCAATGGCAACAAGTGCTAATTTTTACCCGCACCAAATATGGTGCTAATCATTTGGCTGAACAATTGACGAAAGATGGTATTAAATCAGCGGCAATTCATGGAAATAAGAGCCAAGGCGCTAGAACCAAAGCATTAGCTGACTTTAAAAGTGGTCAAATACGTGTGTTGGTTGCAACCGATATTGCCGCGCGTGGCTTGGATATTGAATTATTACCTTATGTGGTCAATTATGATTTACCGCAAGTTGCTGAAGATTATGTTCATCGCATTGGTCGTACTGGTCGCGCACAAAACAAAGGTCAGGCAATATCACTTGTCTGTATCGATGAATTACCACAACTCAAAGCAATTGAAAAGTTGGTAAAAATGCAAATTCCTGAATTAACAACGCCGGGATTTGATGTCAATCCAACAATTAAAGCAACGCCGGTGAAAAAAAGCAATCAACGGCCGAACAAAAAGTGATAAACTAATCGAATGATTCGCAGTAAAACAAGTTTAAAAGGATATTATTATGGCTAATCGTAGTCGACGTTTGAAAAAAAAATTACATATTGAAGAATTTAAAGAATTAGGCTTTACATTGAGTTGGTCGTTTAGTGAAGGCACCGATGCTGCAACGCTAGATAATGTAGTTGATCAGTTCATTCGCGAAGCTGTTGTTCCTAACGGCCTTGCTTATGAAGGCAGTGGTTACTTAAACTGGCAAGGTTTAGTTTGCACTCAAAAACTCGGTAACTGCACTGAAGAACACCGTAAAATTGTTACCGATTGGTTGAACAACCACGGGCTTAAAGATGTTAAAGCAAGCCAACTTGTTGATATTTGGTGGGATGAGTTAGTTTTTTAAGTGTATTTAACTTACCGATTGTCCAATAAAGCCAATATGAAATATTGGCTTTATTTTTTTTTATGTAATCGCTCATTAAACTATTTTGCTCTGTGCTCATTAGTTTGGATGTCAAAATTGAGTTTTGATATATCAAATCCCAGTGATTTTGCCATCTGTATATACTCAGTTTTTATTTTATCGCTAATGCTAGGCGTTCTAGCTAAAATCCATAAATATCGATTTGTTGATCCAACGACTAATGCCACTTGATAATTGGGATCAATTTTAACCACATGATATCCGCCATAAAAGGGGCCAAAAAATGATACTTTTAAAGCGGCAATATTGGGAGTATCAAGAAAATACGCTTTGCCGATGCTTTCTTGCCATTGATCTTTTTGCTTATTATAACCTCGATTAATGACTTTTAGACCGTTGTCATCTCGATAGCTATAATGCGCATAAACATTAATTAATCCCTGCTCAAAACGGTTATCTAATCGCGCTATTTCATACCATTTGCCCAAATACTGTTCTGGCTGAAAATGACTAATTGGTTTAATACCTCTAGGTACACTTACGCGAGTTAATATTAACTTTGATAGTAGCCTCTTCCATAAAGTTTTAATCATTTTAAACATTTTTAACCTCTTAATATCATAATGTGAAAATTAAAACGGCGAATGGCTAAAAATCTAATGCCGCTATTGGTACAAATGATAAATCAAATCGTTAGATAATAATGGCAAAACGAGAAGAAAAAACAGACAAATACAATGACTCTAGACTTTAATACTAAAATGAGAAAATTGAACTAAACCGACATAGTATCTATTTAGTTCAATAACATGAATAATTATTTATCGCAGCGTAAGATGCCGCCATGAGCGATTTGCTCGGTTGAGATTTCATGCATTATAATTTGAACGGCATCAGGCTTACAATTAAGCGTTTCTGAAATAGCTTGCGTAACACGCTTTACCATCTCTCGTTTTTGTTCTACCGTTCGTCCTTCTAAAAAATCAATCACGACATTTGGCATACGATTCTCCCTATTTTTGGTTATTAATTTCTGCAATCTGTTGATCTGTTAAAGCAATATCACAATTAAGACAAACACCAATACCGGATTCAATTATCTTAGTTGCAATTAATTTTGCTTCACCAAGTGAGTGCATTTTATAAGATCCACATTGATACTCATTCAGTTCAGGAATTTCATCTTGCGACGAGACTTGCATAATATCTTTCATTGATTCAAGCCAACTGCTCGCAACTTGTGATTCATCAGGTTGCCCAATAACACTCATATAAAATCCAGTACGGCATCCCATAGGCGAAATATCAATAATTTCGACGTCTTGCCCATTAAGATGGGTTCGTAAAAATCCGGCAAACAAATGCTCAACAGTATGCATTCCTTTCTCAGGTAAGACGATTTTATTTGGGGCGGTAAAACGCAAATCATATACAGTAATAGCATCCCCTTTGGGTGTTTGCATCATTTTCGCTACACGTACAAAAGGGGCCTTCATCTTGGTGTGATCAACTTTAAAACTATCTAGTAATGGCATAACTTACTCCTTAATGAACACTGGTGTCAGCAAAATATTGCAACATTGTTTGTTCATCCATGATTTGAATATTGAGTTCTTCAGCTTTTATGAGTTTAGAGCCAGCCGATTCTCCTGCGATGACAATATCGGTATTTTTTGATACGCTACCGGTAATTTTAGCACCACATTGTTTAAGCTTATCTTTCGCTTCATCGCGACTCATCGATGATAATGTGCCGGTTAATACCACAACTTTACCCTTGAAAATACTCTCATTTATTGCTGTAACAACAATTTTTGGCCAATTAATCCCAATTTTATCACTAATTAACTCATCAATAACGTAACGATTGTGCGTTTCCTGAAAAAAGTTAACAATACTTTTTGCAATCACTTCACCAATCTCAGTTACCCTTTGCAAATCTTCAACGCTACTGGCACGAATCGCATCAAGCGACCCCAATTCATTAGCTAAATTTTCAGCCGTAACTTCACCAACATGAGGTATCCCTAAAGCATAAATAAAACGCGCTAAAGTGGTTGTTTTGGTTATCTCTAAAGAACTTAATAAATTTGTTGCCGATTTTTCACCAATTTTATCCAGTGAGCATAATTTTGGTAACGTCAAATGATACAGATCAACCGGCGTTTTGACGTAATCTTTATCAACTAATTGATCAATGATACGATCGCCAAGCCCCGTCACATCAAGTGCACGACGTGATACAAAATGTTTTAAGGCTTCTTTACGCTGTGCTGGGCAAACCAGCCCTCCCGAACAACGCGATATCGCTTCACCTTCATCACGCACAATAACTGAACCACAAACCGGGCAATGCGTTGGGAAGATAATGGCTTGCGTTTCTGCTGGTCGTTGTTCGTTAATAACAGCGACAATTTTAGGTATGACATCACCCGCCCGTCGTATGGTTACAAAGTCACCTTCGCGAATACCAAGTCGTTCAATTTCATCACTATTATGCAATGTTGCATTACTCACAATAACACCAGCAACTTGTACAGGTTCAAGCCGCGCAACCGGCGTAATTGCCCCGGTTCTACCGACTTGAAAATCGACTTTTTTGAGTTGAGTAATTTGTTCTTGTGCCGGAAACTTGAAAGCAGTGGCCCAACGCGGCGCTCTGGCAACAAAACCAAGCTGCTCTTGCAGTGCAATTGAATTGACTTTAATGACAACACCATCAATATCGAAACCCAACGACATTCTTTGCTGTTCAATATTTTTAAAATAATCAATCACCGCATCGCAGTCTGTATTAACGATTACTTTATCGCTAACAGGCAATCCCCAACGTTTAAACTGCATTAAGCGTGCATAATGCGTATCAGGTAGCGTATCGCCTGCAAAAATTCCCATACCATAACAATAAAATGCTAAAGGCCTTTTGGCTGTGACTTTTGGATCGAGTTGCCTTAAAGAACCTGCAGCTGCATTACGGGGATTGGCAAATATTTTTTCATGACGTTTTTCGGCCTCTTGATTGAGTTTTTCAAAACCTTTATGCGTCATAAAAACCTCTCCACGCACTTCCACCCGAGCAGGTATATTATCGCCAGTTAAGGTTAACGGTATTGAGCGAATTGTTTTAACATTTTCTGTTATATCCTCACCTACACTACCATCACCACGCGTTGCTGCTTGCACAAATTTTCCATTTTCATACAGTAAACTCACCGCTAAACCATCAAGTTTTAATTCACAACAATATTCTACATTATGATCAGCAGAGTAAATTCTATCTCGTACACGTTTATCAAACGCAATAAATCCTTCTTTATCAAAAACATTATCGAGTGACAACATCGGCAATTCATGCTTTATAGACTTAAATTGACTTAAAGCCATCCCCCCAACCCGCTGCGTGGGTGATTGGGGCGTAATTAGCGACGGATGCTGTTGTTCTATCTGTCGTAACTGTGTGAGCAATTTGTCATATTCAGCATCAGGAATACTGGGTGCATCTAGCACATAATACTGATATTCGTGCTGTCGAATAATATGCCGTAAATTTTCGATTTGCTCTTTAACACTGATAAAGTCTTGATCTGTTTTCATGTCACACTCGTATTATCGTCTTTAATATCATCAATATCGAATCGATTTCATCACTTATTCTGTAGTAACATTTTTAATTCGCGTTTTATAACTATCTATCTTTTGCGGTGTAAGCATATGATGCTCATCATCCAACACAACGCCATTGACGTCATCTGCAATTCTTTGTGCAGATTGCAACATCAGTTTAAAGTTTTGAGCACTATTGCCATAAGAAGGAATCATCATAAATAATGAAATGCCCTGAGTTACAAATTCATGCATTGTTTCAGGATCAAGCGTGCCGGGTTTAACCATGTTGGCTAAACTAAATAACACTGGGCCATTTCCAGCAGGATCTAAATGACGATGAAAAATTTGCATCTCTCCAAATTGGAATCCAGCTTGAATAATACTACTTAATAGTAGATCACCTTTTATTTTTTCATCATTTAATCCAATGACGTGCAGAATTATTACATCGTTTTTGGGTGATGATAACGCCGTATTCTCTTCAACAGTATTTGTATTGGCTGCAAGAGTATGTTCATCGATTTTTGCAACTGGGTTATTATCAGCCAGCGGCTTAGTCTTAATGAGTTCAGCGCCTTGTTGTTTATCATTAGCTGTGTATATTGGCTCTTCTTCGATAAAAAAATCACGCTGAATTGGTTTTATCTCAATATTTTCATCAGCAACCGCTTTCATCGTAGTATGATGCACATTAGCACTTGTATTTTTACCGCTAATAACTTGAGCCTCACTCACACTGTCTAAAAAGCTATCATGTTGTTGATCATTTTGCCTTGCTTCTGAACCTTTCCCTACTTTTCGCGCTTTTGATGCATCAAAAAGAGAGGAGCGTTCTTTTTTATTAATCCAAAAACCATGTATTAATAAGGCGATTATCACTAAAGAGGCAATAATAATCAGCACAATACGTAAGTTATCCATAATACCCATCTCTGTATTCATTTAATAATGACTATATTACTGTATTTAAATATCAATACTCAAGTAACTTGAAAATTGGTCTAAGACATTTTATAAAATAGACTTTATTTCACTTATCTAATACCTAAATCCATATATTAAATAAAAAAAACCACTCAGTTACTTCATTTAAAATAGCATAAAATTCACTAGTGACAGAACTATTTATTTTGTTACTAAGAGCTATTACAGTGATTATTACTTACATTCCACGTTAAATTTAGGTAGAATTAAGACCATTTGCTAGGAAAACGTATTTATTTTGTCTGTAGACAAATAAATATTTGCGTTGTTGATTTTACCGAGGTAACTTTATATATGAAATTTAGAAAAGCGCTCTTCCCCTTTACTTTTGCTCTAGCTTTAGGAGGCAGTCTGCTATTAACTGGTTGTGATAATAACCCAGCCAATAGTAACCAAGCCAAATTATCGACGGTAAATGTTCAAGTCTTTGAAACCAACCCTCTTAACTATACCGTTAAAGTTGCATTACCAGCGCGTGTTGTGGCTTCACAAATCGCGGAAATAAGACCGCAAGTTGGCGGCATTATTTTAAAACGAGAATTCGCTGAAAGCAGTAATGTCACTGAAGGCCAATCGCTATACCAAATTGATCCCGCTATCTATCAAGCAAATTACGATAGCGCAATGGCAAGCGTTGCGAGTGCAGAGGCTAGTGCTAAAATAGCCCACTTAACTATGAATCGTTATAAAGATTTATTAAAAACAAAGTCAATCAGTCAACAAGAATTTGATAAAGCAGCGGCCGATGCTATGCAAGCCGATGCGTCAGTTTTAGTTGCTAAAGCAAACTTAAATACCGCTAAAGTAAATTTAGGTTATACCAAAGTATACTCTCCAATTGATGGCTATATTGGTAAATCAAATGTTACCGAGGGTGCGCTCGTTTCAGCAGGTCAATCAACAGCGATGGCGATAGTACAAAAACTTGATCCTATCTATATTGATATGACCCAAACTGCAACCATATTTGAAAAAAATGAAAAAGAACGTAATCAGATTTATGTACCTAACGAAAAAGTCGAAATCTTTTTCAATGATAGTCGCAAGTATGAATATGATGGTCATATTATCTTCTCAGATAAAAATGTTAATGAAACAACTGGAACGGTAATTTTACGTGCACAATTCCCCAATCCTAATGCGGAAATATTACCAGGTATGTTCCTTAAACCATTGCTAACACTTGGTAATATCGAGAACGCAATTCTAGTGCCACAAAAAGGCATTACGAGCGATGCAGCAGGCAACTACACGGCAATAGTCGCAATTCCAGTGCCAGCTGACCAGGAGCTTACGTTTATCAAAGAAACTTTACTTGCAAGATTACCAAAACAAGATTCTGAATCAGGCATGAAAGAAAATGAGCAAAAAGCGGAACAAGAAGCTTTAGCCATCATCAAAGCTCATAAAGAGAGCGATAAAAAAGACACACCATTTTATTACTTTGAAAAACGTAATGATGTGAAAGTCTATGCTGGTATTTCAGGGTATTGGATTGTAACCAGTGGAATTAACGCGGGTGAAAAAGTCGTTATTAGTGGTTTACTGAATTTATCAAGTATTCCTAATTTAAACACACCAGTATACAGAACATTCGCCAATATCGTTGCTGATCCACAATCTTTGACTCAAGAACAACTTGATACATTGATCGAAAATAGCGTTAAGTAACGAGGGAGCTCTTAAATAATGGCTAAGTTTTTTATAGACCGCCCTGTCTTTGCTTGGGTAATTGCAATACTAATGATGCTAGGTGGTTTACTTGGCATCAAGTCACTTGCAGTTGAACAATATCCAGATATCGCACCACCCGCTGTAACTGTTACAGCTGTTTATCCCGGTGCCGATGCTGAAACAATCAGTAACACTGTTACACAGCTCATTGAGCAGAACTTAACAGGTATTGATAACTTAATTTATATGCAATCCACCAGTAGTTCACAAGGGATGGTACAGATCACACTAACATTTGCACCCGGTACCGATCCTGACTTTGCTCAGGTTCAAGTACTCAACAAAGTCGAAAGTGTTAAATCACGTTTACCAGAAAGTGTGCAAAAAAATGGGGTATCTGTTGCTAAAAATAATACTAACTTCCTAAAAGTTATTGGTTTTTATTCAACTAATCCAGATAAAAGTCAAACTGACATTGCTGACTTTGTTTATTCAACGGTTCAAGATCCAATTCGCCGCGTACAAGGTGTGGGTGATACGACGTTATTTGGTTCTGAATATGCGATGCGTATTTGGCTTGATCCAAGCAAAATGACTTACTTTAAATTATCGACAGAAGAGGTCACCGCCGCAATTCAAGCACAAAATGCGCAGGTAACAGCGGGCCAGTTAGGTGCTTTACCTGCGACCAAAGGGCAAGAGCTAAATGCAACGATTACCGCACAATCCCGCTTAAAAACAGCGGAACAATTTCAAAATATTTTAGTCCGAGTAAATACTGATGGTTCAAAAATATTATTGAAAGATATTGCAGATGTTGAATTAGGTGCAGCTGATTATAACTTTATGTCTCGTTATAATGGTAATCCATCGGCTGGACTTGCTATTTACTTAGCAACAGGAGCTAACCAATTAGATACATCAAATGCCGTGGATAAAGAACTTGCAGAATTAGCAAAAATTTTTCCTGATGACATTGAGTATCGTTTCCCATACGATACAACACCATTCGTTAAATTATCAATCGAGAACGTTGTCGATACGTTAATTGAAGCGATTATTTTAGTTGTCATCGTTATGTTCGTCTTCTTACAGAACTTAAGATCAACGCTAATCCCAACCATTACCGTACCTGTTGTATTACTCGGAACATTTGCGGTGTTATATGTATTTGGGTTTACCATTAATACATTATCGATGTTCGCCCTTGTTCTGGCGATCGGACTATTAGTGGATGATGCAATTGTTGTTATTGAAAACGTTGAACGTATCATGCATGACGAAGGGTTATCACCTTATGATGCAACCGTAAAATCAATGGAACAAATTACCTCGGCGTTAGTTGGGATTGCAGTCGTACTCTCTGCGGTATTTGTGCCAATGGCATTTTACGGCGGCGCTGCGGGTGGTATTTATAAACAGTTCTCAATTACCATCGTAACTGCTATGGCCCTTTCTGTGCTGATGGCAATTGTACTAACACCTGCGTTGTGTGTACAAATACTAAAAGCCCCATCAAAATTCAAAAACAGAAAACAATCTTTAGCTAGCCGACTCAGCAAAGTACCGCCATTTTCTTGGATTGAACTGCTATTGAATAAATTCTTTGCTGGTTTCAATGGTTTCTTTGCTAAAAGCCTTCATGTGTATGAAAAAGGCGTTATTAAAGTCATCCGATATCCGTTAATTAGCTTTGCAACTTATGCATTAATCATTTTAGCACTTATCTTTGGTTTTAATAAATTACCGACGGCATTCTTACCGAATGAAGATCAAGGCGTTATCATTATGATGACTGAATTGCCACCGGGTTCGACGCTAAATGAAACGCAAAATGTACTGACTAAGGCAAGTAATTATTTCCAAACCGTACAAAAAGACTCCGTTGACGAAATCTTCTCGGTCGGTGGCTTTAGTTTAGCAGGACGAGGCCAAAATATGGGTCTTGCCTTTATTAAATTAAAAGACTGGTCAGTGCGGACGCATAAAGATCAATCAGTTGACGCAATCGTGGCAAGTGCTAACCGCTTTTTAGCAACGATTACTGAAGCAAGAAGTTATGCGTTGAATATTCCAGCTGTACCGGCTTTAGGAATGGCAAATGGTTTCTCTTACATGTTAAAAGATAGTGGTGGCGCGGGTCATGAAGCATTAATGCAAGCTTTTTACCAGCTATTATCTGAAGCATCAAGGAATCCAAACTTAGTCCAAGTCAGACCAGCAGGTATGCTTGATGTGCCACAATATAAGATCAATGTTGATTTTGAAAAAGCTCAAGCTTTAGGGACTTCAATATCGTCTATTAACACGGTTTTATCAACCAGTTTAGGCTCTGCTTATATTGATGACTTTGTTTATAACAACCGCGTTAAGAAAGTCTACGTACAAGGTGCTGCACCTTTCCGTATGCTACCGGGCGATTTTAGCTACTGGCATGTTAAAAATGGAAATGGTGAAATGGTTCCTTACGATTCATTTGCTACTACATCTAAAACTTACGGTTCACCGTCTTTAGTGCGTTATGATGGTGTTGCTGCAATGGGAATTAGTGGATCGGCAGCAGCTGGGCAAAGTTCGGGTCAAGCAATGGCAATCATGGAAGAGCTATCGAAGAACTTACCAAAAGGCTTCACGTATGACTGGACAGATATTTCTTATCAAGAAAGACAAACGGGTTCACAGACAACCACATTGTATATCATCTCGCTTATTGTGGTGTTCTTGTCGTTAGCGGCGTTATATGAAAGCTGGACTGTGCCAATTTCGATCCTCTTTATCATTCCAGTTGGTATTATCGGTACCGTTTACGCGACAATGTTCAGAGGACTTGATAATGATATCTACTTTATTGTGGGTCTTTTAACCACAATGGGATTGGCGGCTAAAAACGCCATCTTGATTGTTGAGTTTGCTAAAGATGCACTCGAAAAAGAAGGAAAATCACTGATTGACGCAACACTGGAAGCATGTCGCTTACGTTTACGTCCAATTTTAATGACCTCATTTGCCTTTATTCTCGGTGTATTACCACTCGCTATTAATAGTGGTGCCGGTTCAGCAAGTCAAAATGCGGTAGGCACAGGGGTAATTGGTGGGATGTTAACTGCAACATTCTTAGCTATTTTCTATGTGCCATTATTCTTTGTGTTTATTACTAAATTATTTACTAAACATAAAAATAAAGTTGTGATTGCAACCAAACCAAAACAATCATAATGCCAACCTAAATAAAAAAGCGCCAATCGGCGCTTTTTTTATCGGTCTGACTAAAACATAATAAACGAGTTGAACAATAATCACGGCTTATTGTAACTATAATTCGGCTTTGGCTTTTGCTAACTGCGCTTTTATCATTGCCAGACGACTTTTTCCTTGCTCTAAACGCTGCTCGGATGTTTGCTGTTTTTTGCTATTCCAATTGAGATCATCTTGCGGAAGTTCCAATAAGAATCGACTCGGCTCTAAGTAACTCACATCACCATACTGTTTACGTTCAGTGCTATATGAAAATGTCAGTACCTGTTGTGCGCGTGTGATCCCCACATAAGCAAGCCTTCGCTCTTCTTCAATGTTATCCTCATCAATACTTGCTTGATGAGGTAATAATCCTTCTGCCATGCCAACTAAGTAGACGTAAGGGAACTCAAGACCTTTTGAAGCGTGCAAAGTCATAAGCTGAACGGCATCTTCTTCTTCATCACTTTCATTTCGTTCAAGCATATCGCGCAGAGTAAAACGCATAACCGCTTGTTCAAGTGTCATCGGTTCGTCAATATCATCGCCTTTAAGCATGCTATCAAGCCAGCTAGTTAACTGTTCAACATTCTTCATACGCATTTGTGCTGCTGCAGGAGAAGGTGACGTTTCATATAACCAGCTTTGGTAATCAATACCATGCAACAATTGATCAACAACCGGCATTGGATCATGTTGTGCATTGTCAGATAATTGACTAAACCAGTTAACAAATTGATGTAAGGATTCAAACCGTTTTGGTGGCAGCAGCTCTGTCAGTTGCACATCAAATGCCGCTTTAAATAAGCTAAGGGATTTTTGTTCAGCAAGCTGCCCTAATTTTTGTAGTGTAGCAGGACCTATTTCGCGCTTAGGGGTATTTACAACCCGGATAAAGGCATTATCATCGTCAAGGTTAATTAACAAACGCAGATAAGCCATGAGATCTTTAATCTCAATACGAGAGAAAAATGATGTCCCCCCTGAAATTTTATAGGGAATACGGTTTTGCATAAGGATTTTTTCAAACAAACGTGATTGATGATTACCACGATATAAAATCGCGTAATCACCATAACGACTATTGGTTGCAAAACGATGACCAATTAAATCATTAACGACTTTTTCAGCTTCATCTTCTTCATTATTAGCCGAGATCACATTAAGTGGTTCGCCATAACCTAGCTCAGAGTGTAGTGTTTTGGTAAAAATATGCGGATTATTTTCAATTAAAATATTCGCCGCTTTTAAAATACGCCCAGAAGAACGATAGTTCTGTTCTAATTTGATCACATTAAGACTGGGAAAATCTTGATTTAACAGCACTAAATTTTGTGGTCTTGCACCGCGCCAAGAGTAAATAGACTGATCGTCATCACCAACCACCGTGAATTTTGCCTTATAACCGACCAGTAATTTAATCAGTTCATATTGGCTAGTATTGGTATCTTGATATTCATCAACAAGTAAATAACGCACGCGATTTTGCCATTTTTCACGCACTTGCTCATTGCTTTGTAACAATAAAGTCGGTAATAAAATAAGATCATCAAAATCTAAAATACCACAGGCTTTTTGTTGTTGTTCATACAGCTGATAACAATGGGCAAATAACTGTTCTTTTTTCGTTTGCGCACGAGCCATAGCAATCGTTGCATCAACTAAATCATTTTTCCAATTAGAAATGGTATGACGTAATTGATTAATTAAATCTTTATCGCCATCAAACCACTGCTCAGTCAGCGCTTTTAATAACGAAAACTGATCATTATCATCAAACAACGAAAAATTACTTTTAATCCCGATCTGCTTGTATTCTTTGCGAATAATATCGAGACCTAAGGTATGAAAAGTTGAAATTTTTAGCCCACGCGCCTCTTTACGACCTAAGGTTTGTGCAATACGCTCTTTCATTTCACGTGCCGCTTTATTCGTAAATGTCACCGCCACAACATGCTTAGGTTGATAGCCTTTTACTTGAATTAAATACGCAATTTTATTGATAATGACGCGCGTTTTACCCGAACCAGCACCAGCTAAAACCAAGCACGGCCCAGAGATGTATTCGACGGCTTGTTGTTGACTTATATTTAAACGCACAAAAATTAACCAATTAAAGCGAAATTTCACTTAGTATACTAAAATTAGCCTTGAAAACCTATTGCACATTTGAAATTATCGATATTTATCAGTCTATAAACATGTCTGTAAACACCGCAATCACAAGGCCTTACCTTGACCAAGAAGACTGCTATTTAACACATAAATAGGATTAAAAGCATAAAAATATATAGCAACATATTGATTTATATTGATAACTCTTTTGATAATGTACCTATTTAATTAAATATGCTATGCTATCGCATCGATTTAAGTACATAGACATACACCTACCATATGCGACTACCGTTTATTAAATATGATTATCAAAAATACCTAACTGAATTGCCCAAAATAGCGCAATCGGTCGATCATTATCAGGTTTTACATACCCCTGTTGAATATCGGGAAATGCTGTTACATCATATTAAAAATGCGACTAGGCGCTTGTATATTGTCGCGTTATATTTAGAACGAGATGAAGCGGGGCAAGAAATTCTACAAGCAATTTATGATGCAAAAAAAACCAATCCGAATTTAGATGTCAAAATTTTTGTCGATTGGCATCGAGCACAGCGAGGTCGAATGGGCGAAGGTAATGCCCAAACGAATGTGCAGTTCTATCATCAAATGAAAGTCAATTATCCCAATTTGAATGTTGAAATTTACGGTGTGCCCGTAAATCGACGAGAAGTGCTCGGTGTGTTGCATCTTAAAGGCAGTATTATCGATGATACGGTACTTTATACTGGGGCAAGTATTAATAATGTCTATTTACACAAACTCGAAAAATACCGTTATGATCGCTATCATATGATGACTAATCCCATTTTAGCCGACAGTATGATAGATTATATCAATAATAACTTTTTGGTGTTTGATGGTGTTGAGCGGTTAGATTGTTTGGAACAAAAAACCCGCAAACAACTCAAATCTAAAATTCGCACATTACGCTACCATTTAACGCAAGCCGACTATCAATTTAATGGACAGGCAACAAATAATGAATTAGCGTTGACCCCAATTGCAGGGTTAGGTAAAGGTAATAAACTCAATCACGTTATTCATCACCTAATCTGTTCAGCTAGTGAAAAAGTAACATTTTGTACTCCCTATTTCAATCTTCCGCCAATTATTATTAAAGATATTATTCGTCAGCTAAGGAAAGGTAAAAAGATAGAAATTATTGTTGGTGATAAAACGGCTAATGATTTTTTTATTCCGGAGGATCAGCCATTTAATATTATTGGTGGTTTACCATATTTGTACGAAATCAATCTACGTAATTTTGTTGAAAAATTACAGAATTTTGTCGATAAAGAGCTATTAATTATTCGTCTATGGAAAGATAATGATCATTCCTATCACCTTAAGGGGATATGGATAGATGATAATTGGGCATTGATTACCGGTAATAATATCAATCCAAGAGCTTGGCGCCTCGATCTTGAAAACGGTATTTTAGTCCATGATCCGAATAGCGAACTCCATGATAAATTCAGTAAAGAACTCCAGGTAATAAGAGAAAATACGTTATTAGTCAATCATTTTCAGCAAATTCAGGCGAGCCAATTTTATCCAAAGCCGATTCAAAAATTAATTAACCGGTTAAGTAGAATTCGCATTGATAAAATTATTAAACGTTTGTTATAAAATATGATAATCATAGCGCTATTACGAAATACACGAGCGCATTAGTTGTCAACATGTTATATTGACTTAAAACGCTCTTTGATGGCACTTAGCTCTTGTTGCATATTATTCATGCTAGTGACGCCGCCTCTAACGCTTGATGCCCATTTTTTGATGGACACTCTTACGTGATTATTGCCCAATCCTTCTGGCTTTATTTCTATCTTATAATAGTGATAAAAAGATCCTAATAGCATTTTTAAAATTACATTACCTTTCTCATAAATATGATTACCGATATTTTGATAACCGCGTTCCACCATCACACGTTCAATGATTTGCTGAAATTCTGCTTCTGAAGGAAATTGATATAAAAAAGTATAATTATTTTCATTAAAAAACTCTTCTTTGATCAAAAAAGGCATGATTAATTCCCTTATTATTTTTAGTCGTTATTTTTACTAATATAAAAAAACAGCACCACTGTTCAAAACAACGTCATATTAACATAAAATATATCCAATATATATTATCCAATTATATTATCGAAAATAGCTTAAGTATTACTTGTTTAAAAGGACCTATGAACGGTGAGTAACTCACTCAATGACCATATATTACTTGCATAGTTAGAAAAGACGACTTTGACCTAGACTAATATATATACTTTCTGTTTTATAATCTTATAATGATATGAAAATAACGTTTTTAGGATTAATTCTAACCAATTGATGACGATGTTCTATGTGAATATACAATTGTTATCAGCTAGGATCAGATAAGCATAATAATAAATGACGTCATCAACTTTTAAAAAACTGCACATGATACTATTTAAATTATTTTAATTGTTAATTAATTAAAATAGGTCTATAATTCGCAGTTATATTTGAATTAATAGCATAATTGAGTTGATTTTATGTTAATTCGATGTTAATAATTCGAGCCTTAGCTTGGATTCTAGTGATGAAAAGAATATAAAAATGAACAAACAAAAAATAATGTGTTTTCCTATAAAGTATTTGTTATCTCAATCTGTTATCTCTTTAAAAGATTTTTTTCCAGCTAAATTAGCAGGGCCAATTGTATTGGGGTCAAGTTTTTTGATTCATAGCGTTCAAGCCGCTTTATCAATAACGACCATAAATTCGATTAAAGGTACCTCTCCTATTTTTATCGATGAAATAAGTCTCAATGATTTTAAGTATTTTGGTGTAAATTACAACAATAAATCTTATTATGACGATACATTATTAAATAATGCTTTTAGTTCTCTGGCCCTTTCAGCTAAAACAAGCAAACCATCTGATATCAGTGGGCTTAGCGTAGCGCCATTTGGTATGCCAACTGCAGATGAAGTTGTTGATAGTGATGGTGACAATGTTAATCCCATTTCGATAACAGAAACTCAAAATGGTTCGGTAAGTGTTGCTTGGTATGACAAAGCAACCAATACCGCATTAACATCAACTCAGTTAAACCAAACGTTTTGTCAATTATCCTATTTGGGCATTAGTCCTTATATTAAGGTTTTTGGTAGTGTTAATCTTAATACGCAATATGGTGATCCTCATAAACAAGTTTATCCTGATAATATATTATCATTACCCACTCCAGAGCGCGCATTTCCAATTAATATTGATCCTCAGCTGTGTAGTGCGATGCCTGATAGAAACTCTATGACTGTAGGTGTTGCTGGCCCCGCTAGTGAATGGGACCCTATTATCGGTTTTTTACCGCAAAGTGATGGTAATAACTTCCCAACAACTGGACTTAACAGCTTATATTTTGATTTAGTCATTGCGGGTGTTGCAGCTGATGATTTAACTTGGCCAAGCTCAATGACGTCGGGCAATATAACAGTCAATCTTACTGTTTCCCCGACTATGGTGAGAGTTAAGTTATCGGGTCCAACTGCTAATACTAACTTACAAGGTGCTAAAGCTGATGCCTTTGTAGGCCCGGCAAGTTTTGTTATTGAAGGTAAGGACCAGCAGGGGAATGTCATCATTCAATATTCGTTTACTATTAAAAAGTGGTTTGTCAATCGTAGCAGTCCTTATTACATCACATCTCAAAGAACTTGGTGCAATGCTTTATCCGGCAGTAATTACTCCTTGGCAACCGTGCGTGATTTAACTAATTCAAGCGTTGGGCCTGCTGCACCGAGTGGGTTTCCACTCCCTTTATCGTCTCGAAATGTTTATATGCGAAAAATTGGAGCAGGATTATCAACCGAGTGGGGGAATCTCGGCAATTATCCTGATGCAACTATGAGCTACATTGGTTACTGGACTAATGACGCAAACACATCAGGTGGATTTTATGGCGTAGGCGTTAATGATGGCGATGTCCGCAATGTTGAGGCGATCGGTGGAACTACCTATTACGCACTATGCGCATCTAAATAACAAATTATACTCGGTGATATTAATAAATCACCGAGATTAACTACCGTATTTATTTTTAATTACGATTTATAACGAGTTGCTCACTCATATATTTAGTCATCTGATACTTAATCAGATGACTAAACACGATTGAAGCAACTACTTTGTATTAACACAAAGTGCTCCCCAAGTTGTTGCAACTGTGTTTGTTGGAGACGTAATGCTTCCATCATTAACACCAACTCCATAAGCCTTGGAACCAACAGAATCACTAGTCCAATTTGATATCATGAAATTATCTGTTATTTTAGTAAAGTTACCCCATTCAGCTATCAAACCACCTTGAATAGTACGCGAAATTGTTCCCGTGCTCGAGGGTTTGAGTGCAGGTACACTCCACTGGTTCGTATTGCTTAACTCACGGATACCACTAAGGGCATAAGTCGTGGTTGTGCTGCCAACATTTTGGCAATAGCTTTTCGCGGCACTCAGGTTTACCCCTTTACCATTTTTTGTATAAGATAAAAACCATTTGTCGATGGTAAAAGGGTAACTAATCTGCAATGAATTATTACTCTTTAAATAACCTTGAATTGTAAATGTAGCACTACCTGCAAAATTGTCCGCTTTGGCTGATGCAGTATCGTTGCTAGGTTTTGGGCCATTTAATGTTACCCGAGTATTACCATCAACAATGGATATGGTTGGTGTGATACCACCAGATGAAGCAGGAACGATTTGCCAATCCATTGTAGTGGCATCAGCGCCAGCCATAATCAAATCGAAATAGAGCCCATCACTTCCCGTAGTCGGAAAATTTCGTGTTCCGGTTGGCTGCTTTAAAAAACCCAGTTTGGGATTCCATTCAGATGCAGGGCCAGTAAATGATCCCATCCCACTGATATTGGGCCGAACACTACAGAGTTCAGGCTTAGGCCAAATAAACGGAAAATATCTCCGCGGAGCGCTGTATCCTAATAATTCATCAGGATATGCTTGATACCGTGGGTCGCCGTATTCGGTCTGCAATCTAATAGTTCCTGTAACCAACAAAGTCGGATAGATCCCCGATGCAGACAACTCACATAACGATAACTTTAATTGATCATCGGTGAGTTTGATTGGCGAGTCTAATCCTGCACTCGTATTGTACCAATCTAAAACAATTGCATCTGCAGTTGCTGTTCTGATTGGCAACATACTATCGCTAACATCACCATCGGGATCAACATAAAGCTCAGGAGTAACATTTTGTATAATAAGCGGCATCATTTCTAACGAATTACCATTCGTGTTACCGGTATTAATGTAAATATCATTTGGTGTTATAGTGGAGGGACTTTTACTGCTATTTTTGGCGTAAAAAGCTTGACCTAATGTAGTTGCATCAGTATAAGATTTTTGCTGATAACGGATACCGAAAAACTGGAAATTATTAAAATCAATGCCATCACTACCGAGTATAAAAGTTGGAGCATTACCTTTTATTGTTTGAATTGTTGTACCAGTGAGCCCTGCATATGAAACACTTGTTAACGTTGTTAGAGCGAGCAAAGCTAGTTCAAACTTATTATAATGTTTAAAGCGCCGACGTTTTTTCGATTTATCAACTATTATGAGCGAATTGTCATTACATGATGTTTCATGTCTATTATATTTTATTATTTTCATTGTAACCTATCTACCTTAAATCGCGTTTAGTATTGTTATAATTTATATTGATACCGCGCAAGATTATAGCAAAAAAATAAGATTCTTTACACGGTTTATACCATTTTTTAATTGTTGTTCTCGATAATTTAATATAATAACACAATTATGTTATAGTAAAATATATTGATAATTAGCTGTAATAACGACTATGACAACTGTCTCGATCTATCATAATCCACACTGCTCAAAAAGTAGAGAAACATTAGAAATATTACAAAATAAAGGCATTAATTTAAATGTGATTTTATATTTGGATACCCCGCCGTCAGTACAAATGTTGAAAGAGTTAATCATGCAGCTTGGTTTTACCTCTGTAAGAGAACTTATTCGCACCACAGAATTGAGCTATAAACAGTTAAATCTAGACGATAAAAATTTAACCGAAGATCAATTATTAACTGCATTGCATCAGCACCCAGCACTAATTGAAAGGCCGATTGTTGTTGTGGATCAGCACGCTAAGATTGGACGACCACCAATTCAGGTTATGAGCTTATTTAAAGATTGATTTAAAGACACTATAATTGAATTATCTAACATGATAATTCAATTAAAAAACAGCAATGTATCTGTTTATTGCGCTTAAAATCCAATGAAATCGTTTGCTGAGTAATGTCTTTAGCGGATAAACCTAACTGAGCTAAACCATCATAATCAAGTTTAAATCCACGTTTATTATTGGAAAACATAATAACGCCATTTGGGCGTAGCAAACGTTTTAAGTTTGTCATTAATTCTAAATGATCGCGCTGAACATCAAAGGTATCACTCATTCGCTTAGAATTAGAAAACGTAGGCGGATCGATAAAAATGACATCAAATTGTTCATCACTTTCACGTAAATACAGCAAGCAATCTGCCTGAATTAAACGATGCTTTTTACCTACTAAGTGATTCTGCTTTAAATTGCGATCAGCCCACTCCAAATAGGTTCGAGACATATCAACCGTTGTCGTTGAATTAGCGCCCCCTAAACCGGCATAAACCGTTGCACTCCCCGTGTAGGCAAAAAGATTCAAGAAATCTTTATTACGGCACAAATCCCCGATCATTTTACGGGCAATTCGGTGATCTAAAAATAAGCCCGAATCTAAATAATCAGTGACATTCACCCAAAATTGAGCATGATATTCATTGACTAAGAAGTAGTCTTTTTTCTGTGCAAGACTCTGATACTGTTGCTTACCTTTTTGTTTTTCACGCGTCTTTAAAATAAGCTGATTGGCAGTTAAATTTAAGACCGACATGGTACTATTAATAATATCGAACAAACGCTGCTTCGCTTTTTGCGGATCAACGGTTTTGGGCGGTGCATACTCTTGTACCACAATTTTATCTTTATAGCGATCTATTGCGACATTATATTCTGGCAGATCAGCGTCATATAAACGATAACATTCAATCCCTTCTTGCGCTGCCCATTTGATTAACTTTTGCTCATTTTTACGTAATCGGTTAGCAAAATCGAGTGCAGGTAACAGTGTCTCAGTTGGCGCTTGTAACGTATCATGGCGCGGGCTAATGGTATAGTTCTTCTGTACACAATCAAGCGGCCCATTTTTCGCTTTAAATTGACGCTCAGAACGTAGCTGCAAACAATCTAACAGCTGTGGCGCGGCACTAAATAAGGAAACATGCCAACCACCAAAATAGTGTTTAAAACGTTGACCCAATACACTATGCAGTGCAATTAATGCGGGCTCACTTACAAGGCGTTCACCGTAAGGCGGATTACTAATAATTGTGCCCACTTGATCCGGATAAGGATTATTTAGCATAGTGACATCTTGCACTTTAAACTGGATAAAATCTGCCACCCCAGCTTGCCGTGCGTTTTGCTCAGCTTTGCGTATCACATTTGCATCATTATCATAGCCAATAAACAGAGATTCAGGCTTTGTAATGTGCTCTCTGGCGGCAAAAAGCGCATCATTCCACCGCGTTGGGTTAAACCCTTTCCAAGATAAAAAGCCCCAGTTTTTACGCTGCAAGCGTGGTGCAATATTCGCAGCCATCATAGCAGCTTCAATTAATAACGTGCCTGAACCACACATCGGATCAAGTAAAATCTGATTTTTTTGCCAATTAGAACGCTGCACAATCGCCGCAGCAAGATTTTCTTTAAGTGGTGCTTCACCAGTTAGGTCACGGTACCCTCTTTGATGCAGACTTTCGCCACTTAAATCAAGAGAAATAATCACTCGATTTTTATTTAAAAATGCATGAATGCGAATATCAGGATTGTCTTTAGTCACATTCGGGCGCTGATCAACCTTACGGGTAAAACAGTCAACAATCGCATCTTTAATCTTCAGTGCACCATACTGACTATTACGAATAAAATCATTAGTGCCCGCAAAATGAATCATAAATGTCGCATCGACAGCAAAAATATCCGGCCAATTGATGTTAAGCGCACAGCTATATAAGTCTAAATCACTATAAATATCAAATTCTGTAATCGGCAATAGAATACGAGAAGCAATTCTTGACCATAATAGCGCACGATATAACGTTGATTCATCAGCCTGAAAATAAACGCCACCTTGTGCGATCTGGCACTCGGTGCCACCAATATCGCAGAGTTCTTTTTTCAGGAGTTCTTCAAGGCCACGTGGGCAACTAGCAAATAGTTTTTTCATTTATTATCTACAATTCAGCAAAATTGACGCTAATTATATACAGAATTGTCAATGTCGCCTACTAATAAGCGCCACTATTTAGCGAATGTATTAAAATAGGCAACGCCATCACAATCATAATTACTTGCGTAAAATGGCTAATTAAAACATTGCAGCATATTAAAAGCCCTTGTTTTGTTTCTTACGATATCAATTGCGCTGTATAATAAACGCAGTCCTTGCCGTTTCAGCACTTCTTATAAAAACATTTGTGCCTATATCGTCATATTGATCTTGAAAAAATCACCAAGATTTGGTAACGTGTTCAACAGTTATTTTTTACATTTAACACTAAAAAGAAGGTAATTGTTATGACAATCAAAGTAGGTATTAATGGTTTTGGACGTATTGGTCGTATTGTTTTTCGTGCAGCTCAAAAACGTTCTGACATCGAAATTGTTGCGATTAATGATCTATTAGACGTTGAGTATATGGCTTATATGCTAAAATATGATTCAACGCATGGCCGTTTTGATGGTACTGTTGAAGTTAAAGATGGTAAACTCATCGTTAATGGCAAAACAATTCGCGTTACCGCTGAAAGAGATCCTGCTAACCTAAAATGGAATGAAGTCGGTGTTGATGTTGTTGCTGAAGCGACTGGTTTATTCCTTGATGATGCAACTGCACGTAAACACATTGAAGCAGGAGCTAAAAAAGTTGTCTTAACGGGTCCATCAAAAGACAATACGCCAATGTTTGTAATGGGTGTTAATGATAAAGCATATGCAGGTCAAGATATCGTTTCTAATGCATCATGTACAACTAACTGTTTAGCGCCTTTAGCTAAAGTTATCAATGATAACTTTGGTATCGTTGAAGGTTTAATGACAACTGTTCACGCAACTACTGCAACACAAAAAACAGTTGATGGTCCATCTCATAAAGATTGGCGTGGCGGTCGTGGTGCGGCTCAAAACATCATTCCATCATCAACAGGTGCGGCAAAAGCAGTTGGTAAAGTTATCCCTGAATTAAATGGTAAATTAACCGGTATGTCTTTCCGTGTTCCGACTCCAGACGTTTCTGTGGTTGACTTAACTGCGCGTTTAGCAAAACCAGCTAAATACGAAGACATCTGTAAAGCAATCAAAGCCGCATCTGAAGGCGAAATGAAAGGTGTGCTTGGATACACTGAAGATGATGTTGTTTCTACCGATTTCTTAGGTGAAGTTTGTACCTCTGTATTCGATGCTAAAGCAGGTATCCAATTAAGTGATACATTTGTTAAATTAGTCGCTTGGTATGATAACGAAGTCGGTTATTCTAACAAAGTACTTGATTTAATCGCTTGTGTATCTAAAAAATAAGTGATTTAACCTTACAAAAAGCGGCGAGTTAAGCCGCTTTTTTTATAGTTATTGCATCTAATAATATGTAATCATCATATGATCGATATTGCAATTACGCTCGCGAAAATAACGTTATACCACTAGCCGCACTCGCTTCGCATAGCCGCTGCTTTGCCCTAATAATATTGTCTTGCCATTGTTCATCTTTAGCCCACATTTCAATCACCACCGGCGATTGATAATTCATCTTTTTCAATGTTGCAAAAATTGCCGCAAAATCGACTTCCCCCTCACCAATCACTAAATCACGAAATTGCCCACCATAGCCAGATTTAACACAATAGGTATCTTTTAAATGAATTTGCACAATATGACGGTTACTTAATTGCAATTCAGTGCATACATCATAATTCCAACCATTAATATTGCCGACATCAGGATAGGCCATAAAATACAGTGAGGGAATATGTTGTTTTAATATTTCAAATTTACTTAAAGAATTGAGATAGTTGGTATCCATAATTTCAACAGCAAGCATGACACTAGCCTTCTCAGCTTGTTTAGCACACCACGTCATACCTTGAATAAAGCGTTGGTGGGTGCGTTCGTCAGCGGGTTCATAATACACATCGTAACCGGCTAGTTGAATCACCCTAATCCCGAGTTTGTAGGCTAATGTAATCGCTTTAAGCATAATGGTTTTTGCTTGATTAACAACATCAGGATTAGCAGAACCAAAAGGGAATTTTCGATGCGCACTAAGGCACATAGAGTGCAGCGCAATGCCATGTTGTTCACATAAACGGCGCAGCGCATAAATATCATCGTTACACCAATCTAAACGTGCCCGTTTTTCGGCCGTTTCATCGATAGAGATTTCCAAAAAATCAAAACCTAACGTTTTGGCCGCTACTAGTTTATCCTGCCAGGAAAAATATTCCGGTAGGGCTTTTTCATACAAACCCACTCGTAAAGAAACTTGATCTTGATACATAGTAAAAACCCAATAATGAATTAAAAAAATAAAGCCGGCTTAGCCGACTTTATGCTGAGCTACCAGTGCTTAGCAATTTGCGCTCTTAACTCTTGAGCAGTTTTTTGCCCTTTTTCACCCGCCAAAGCGCGACCCGCAATAAATGCTTTAGTTTTAATGCCAGCAAATAAGTGAATATCTTCAGGCACAATGCCCCCCGTAATTGATAACTCTAAACCAAGATCAGAGAGCTGACGCATTTTAACTAAATCATCTTGAGTCCAACCAATACCTGCGAGCTCTGCATCTCGAGAACGATGATAAATGGCCTGCTTAATGCCAAGTTTTCGCCAAGCTTTAGCATCATCTAAGGTCCAGTGCCCATATAATTCAATTTGAATTTCACCGTGATATTCATCGGCAACTTTTTTACATGCTTCAATCGTTGCAATATGCGCTGCGGCGGAAACCGTCAACCAGTTTGCACCGGCTGAAAAAGCCATTTTCGCTAAAATCGCCCCCCCATCGGTGGTTTTTAAATCGCACACTAAAATATGCTCCGGATGGCGCTCTCTTAATGTTTTAACACCAATAATTCCCGCCCCAAAAGCCAATATCGTGCCAACTTCAATAATATCGACATAACCTGCCACATTTTTGGCAACGTCCAGTGCACTTGCCAACTCAGTTTGATCTAACGCTATTTGTAATTTCGGTTTTGACATCTGCTTTCTCCTTAAAATATTATTTTTGCCCATAATAAGCATTCGCACCGTGTTTACGAAAATAATGCTTATCAGATAATTCTGCTTGAATTTTAATTGTCGGATTTAACTGTCGCGTCGCAATTGCCATCGCGGCAATCTCTTCTAGTACCACAGCATTATGTACGGCATCTGCAGCATGTTTCCCCCAGACAAAAGGCGCATGACCGCAAACAACAATACCTGGTGTTGCAGCCGGATCGATGCCGCGCTGACGGAATGTTTCGATAATCACCAGTCCAGTATTTTTTTCGTAATCTTGCTCAATTTCAGCTTTAGTTAGTGAACGAGAACACGGAATATCACCATAAAAATAATCAGCATGTGTTGTGCCTAAAGCGGGAATATCCATTGACGCTTGCGCCCAAATTGTCGCCTGACGAGAATGCGTATGTACGATGCCACCAATATGGCTAAATGCCAGATATAGCTCAATATGTGTTGCGGTATCACTCGATGGATTTAAGTGCCCTTCCAGCACGTTGCCATCAAGATCAAGCAACACAATATCATCAACCGTCATCGCATCATATTCAACGCCAGATGGCTTAATAGCGATAACGCCAGCGTTGCGATCAATTTCGGAAACATTGCCCCATGTAAACGTCACTAAACCATACTGGGGCAGTGCCAAATTAGCCTGTAAAACCCGTTGTTTCAGTTCTTGATACTGAGTTTGATACTTCCCTTGATACATAGTGCCTCCGTCATTAATTTAACGCATTATCAATAGCTTGATAAACATCATTCTCTGTGCGGCATAATCTCAATGGCGCTAAATTAACGCCGGTTTCGCTGGCTTCATCCTCTAAAATTTGGATAACTTCCATTAAGCCAGCCATATGTTCATCAGAAGTGCTGCCGGCTAATGTCACCAAAACATCAACCGGCTCGGGTTCATCGTCAAACAGCACTGGTGTTTTTAAGGTCACTAAAGCGAATGCGGTACGATTAACGCCATCTTCCGGCCTTGCATGTGGCATGGCAAAATTGGGCGCAATAATGATGTAAGGCCCCATCGTTTTAATACAATTGATAATTGCATCGTAGTAACCAGCCTCAACGGCGCCTGATGCAACTAGCATATCGGTACCAAGTTTGATTGCGGTGCGCCAATCGGCAGCTTCTGCTTGCAATTTTATCGATTTATTTTCCATTAAGGATTGTTTAAATGCCATAATCTTCCCTTACTGATAGTCGTGATAATCATTAATTAACTTAATCAGGTACTTGATTGATTAATGCGATCAGCTCATCACCAAATGTTGCTGGATTGAGCATATTGGTCACCCCTAGCGAATACTGCCCTTCCCCCACCGTGATTTCATGAATGAGATGCTTAGAGCAGACAATAATATCGGTATTGGCTAATTTCGATTTATAATCCGTTACTGCACACGAATCCATCACATTCTTGATACCTTTTTTATCCAAATAAGTGGCAATTTTCATTTTCATCATCATCGAAGACCCTTGCCCACTGCCACAGACAGCTAAAATACGCACGGCGCGACGATCTTGCGATAACGCCTCTGCTTGCTTTAGATTTTCAGCGACAATCGAATTACTGTCTTCGTCAGGTAAATTGCGTACATCATTTGCATGTTGTAATTTTTCGGCCGCTTCTTCTGCTCGAAGTGTTCTAGCAGCAAAGAACATATACACCATTGCTAAGACGATTAACACATAGATAAATAAGTGCGAAATCGATAAACCTTGTAGGATGGGTGGGAATAAAATGGCCCAATCAGCCATGCCCATCCAGGCATCAATCGGCGTGCCGTTTTGTAAGAAAATATGCAGTGCCCAAGCTGAGCCCAGTACTTCAATAATCCCCATCACAAAACAGATTTTCATCACCGCTTTCCAACCCCCAAAATGATTGGCAAATACACCGATAGTCGCATTAGAGAAAAACATCGGCACAAAGCCGGGAATGATCATAATTGGAAATTTGAACAACAGTAACCCAGCAATGGCAACAAATTGACCTAAAGCCCCCCACATAAAACCAAATACCACTGCATTTGGCGAAAAAGCATAAATTGCTGCACAATCGATCGCTAACACCGCATTTGGAATTAAGCGTTCTGAAATACCTTTAAATGCTTCAGAAAGCTCAGCAACAAACATTCTAACGCCAACAATAATAATTTGGATTGCTACCGCAAATTTTAGACCCGTCTCAAAAATATACAGACTCCAATGTGTGTTTGGACCAGCCATAGCCTGAACATTATCGACGCCAAACGATAACAAAATAATACCAAAAAATAGGGTCATAATAATCGCTGTTGCAGCGATGCTATCATTGAAGATATGTAACCACTTAGGCAATTTAAGGGCATCAACAGACTCCTCTTTATTACCCAGTTTAGGTGCTACTTTGCAGGCAATCCAAGAAGCGAATTGTTGCTGGTGACCAATAGAAAATCCGGCGCCACCCGTTACCGCTTCAGTCGGTTTATACATCATGTTACAAAAGATGCCCCAATATAGTGCGATAATGATCGCCGAATAGATGATCGTTTCCCACATGCTAAAACCGAATAAAAAGTAAAATAGCGCAATCAATCCGACTTGCTGAAACATGATGTGCCCAGTTAACATAATGGTTCTAATACCCGTAATACGCCGAAAAACCACCAATAAAATATTGATCAGTAAAGCTAGCAGAACCGCATAACCAACCCAAGAGTAACTATCTTTCATCGCATTTTCAACAGCCACCATTGACGCATAAGTATCAATGATTGACCCATTAATACCGTGGTATTGTGATAATTTCTCAATGACCGGTTTAAAGGTTGATACCAGCACACCAGAACCGACTTGGAGTAACATAAAACCGACGATGGTTTTAATCGTGCCTTTCAAAACAGTAGTGACATCTTTTCTCAATAAACAATAACCTAACAGCGTAACGATACCTAAAAGAAAAGGTGGTTTATTTAGTAGTTGTATAAAAAAATTACTTTCCATAATGCCCCTCAATTGCCTTCATTTAGAATCTCAATTTAATCACCATTCAGTAATATGACTGATGAGATGATTACGGTGTTTCTTTTTATAAAATTGATCTTGACCTACTCAGTATTATCAATCACAAAAAATCATTCAATGATTATTTTTGATTCATTTGAACTGGATCACATTTAAAGATAACTTGCCTTGTTAACAATGAAAAAATAGCCATAACATGATGAAAAAGCAATAAAAATGGTAGAAGGTTACAAAATCACTAAATGAAAAATTAAACAATCAATATCTATTGACAATAAAATAAATGAAAAATACAATCATAAAAAATCAAAATACGATTATTTATGATTAAACATGACAACCTCGAGGATCGGTATGAATGAAATTACACGACATAATGAAATCGTCTCATTAGTCAACAGCAAGGGAATGCTTAAAGTTACCGATTTAATTGCGCATTTTGCTATTTCAGCAGCAACAGCAAGGCGAGATATGACTAAACTTGATCAAGAAGGTCGGGTCAAAAAAGTCCGTAACGGCATTGTTAAAATTGAAGAAAAAAAACCGATTTGGACCCCCTTAGACATCACCAATACCGATAACTATCACGAGAAAGCAAGAATCGCTTTACGTGCAGCAAAAATCTGTAATGACGGTGAAAGTATCGTGATTAACTGTGGCTCTACCGCATTTTTACTCGGCCGAGAGCTATGTGGCAAAAACTTACCCATCATTACCAATTATTTTCCACTCGCCAGTTATCTTATTGAAAATGATCATGAAAGCGTCATTATTATGGGCGGGTTATACAATAAAACACAAAATATTATCCTCAATCCATTATCGGATGTGAGTAATAGTTATGCAGGCAAATGGATGTTTACCAGCGGCAAAGCACTCACCGCTGCCGGTTTATACAAAACAGAAATTTTGACCGCCGTATCGGAACAACAAATTTTAGCAAAAATTGAAAAATTAGTCGTCGTTGTCGACAGTTCAAAAATTGGCACCAATGTCAATTCAGGCATGCTATTTTGCCCAACCAATAAAATCGATGTGCTGATTACCGGAAAACAAGCAAATGCTGAAGTTATTGAGGCCATAAAACAGCAGGGAGTTGAAGTTATTTTAGTTTAACAATCACTTAAAAGGATATGATCATGAGCAAAGTAAACGAAATTACTAGAGAATCTTGGATATTAAGTACTTTTCCTGAATGGGGAACTTGGTTAAATGAAGAAATCGAGGCGACTCAAGTCAAACCCAATACATTTAGTATGTGGTGGCTAGGTTGTACTGGTATTTGGCTAAAATCCGCAGGAAGCACCAATATTTCAGTCGATTTCTGGTGCGGCACCGGTAAAAAAACCCATGCCAATCCGCTTATGAATAAACAACATCAAATGATGAGAATGGGAGGTGTTAGAGAATTACAACCTAACTTAAGAACTAGCCCATTTGTCCTTGATCCATTCGCGATAAAAGAAGTCGATGCAATCATGGCAACGCATGATCATGCTGATCATATCGACGTTAATGTCGCCGCCGCAGTAATACAAAACTGCAGTGATAAAGTTAAATTTATTGGCCCTAAAGCTTGTGTTAATCTTTGGATCAAGTGGGGAGTGCCTGAAGATCGCTGTATCATTGCAAAAGTCGGTGATGTCATCGACGTGGGTGATATTAAAGTTAAAGTGCTTGATTCATTTGATCGTACTTCTTTAGTTACGCTGCCAGCAGGCGTATCCTCAACGGATAAATCGATCTTAGATGGTATGGATGATCGCGCGGTTAACTATCTATTTGAAACAACAGGCGGCTCGTTATACCATTCTGGCGATTCGCATTACTCGAACTACTATGCCAAACATGGTAACGATCATAAAATTGATGTTGCGCTATTATCTTACGGTGAGAACCCACGTGGGGTCACTGATAAAATGACGTCAGCGGATATTTTACGCGCAGCAGAATCACTCAATACACAAGTGGTTATTCCATTCCATCATGATATTTGGGCTAATTTCCAAAGCGATCCAAGAGAAATTGAAGTGCTATGGAATATGAAAAAAGATCGCCTACAATATCAATTTGCACCGTTTTTCTGGCAAGTAGGCGGTAAATACACCTATCCAACCGATAAAGGACGAATGCATTACCAGCATTTCCGCGGGTTTAAAGATATTTTCATTGATGAGCCAGAATTACCTTATCGCTCATTCTTATAACTCTCAGGTGATTAATACAGTATAAGCGACTTAACGAGTCGCTTTTTTATTGATAATAAAAAACTCGGTACAATGACTAACGAACCGTATTAATCTACTGATTTTAAAGTAAAATATCTGACAATTGAATGTTTAAATGTGTTATATCTCAAATAATCAATTGAATAAATCGATAAATAAAATAAATTCAATCTAAAAAACAAATCAATACACGTCATATTGATCGAATTAAACAATTTGACCGATAATCTTTATTATATAACCTATACTGCGTATATTTATCCATGATTTGAATTAAATAAATATATAAAATTTGATAAATAATAAGTATAAAAGGAATAGAGAATGGAAATAACAATAAGCAGCATAAACGTAAAACTATGTTGTTTTTTATCATTGTCATTGACGTCTTTGATCGCAGGCGCTGGGCTTTCAGTAGAAACCGTCAAAATTATTGTGGGTAACCAACCTAGCCTATCTCAGTCCGCTGAGGATGCTATCGATGATCTCGATTTACTTGGCTTTACTCTGACCGAAATCTATCAAGGCACTAAAACTGAAACCAATTACTATGGCAGTGATGCTCAAAACTTACCGATTAAACCTGCCTATCCTTTCAAAGCACTATTTAAAATCGCTCCTATCAAACAGCCTAGTGATGCTAATTTTTACGATTTAGATGGTGATAATTTCCCAGCGTTAACAGAACAGACAGCATTAACAATGCAGTGGTATTATACATCAAATACAGGAGTGCCTGTTGCATTTACGCCAACAAATAGTGATACTTTTTGTAATCTGACATCGGCAAATAAAGTTGGACCTTATTTACTCACTATATCGGGTAATTTAATTTTAGCATCACGCTATGGTGTGCCAAATACTAATGAATATCCCAATGAAACAATTACGCTCACGCCATCAAAAACCTATACCATTCTTGCTGATGCAGGTATATGTTACGCTCAGCCCAATTTAATCCCAAATTCATCTTTGTACACGGGTGAACAGTGGTCAGCAAAAAATGGTTTTCTAACTCAATCAGATTCTCACGGGGAAACCAATTTTCCTCGGACCGCATTTTATAACGCACATTTTAGTTTAATGTTAGCAAAAAAAGGCTTAGTGAATAACTATAATTGGGAAATTAAAAAAGGGGCGGACTTAATCACAATATTACCTCAAAAAGATAATATCGTGGTAACTTTCAATGGGTCATTAGCATCAAATACTGCGGCGGCAAGGAGTCTGGTTGTTAATAGCAACGGGGGGTATGATGTATTAATTACAGGTACTCATAACACATCGGGTGCTATCATCAAATATCCATTCAAAGTTGCTAATTGGTATTCAGGCTGGAATGGCTCAACTGCACCTAATAGTGCATTTGCCGCAAGAGTAAGTTGGAATAATGTTGCAGCCGCGTGTTCAGCTTTATTGCCTGTAGGAGGATATCGATTACCTTATGATGATGAAGCAAGTAACGCAGCATTAGGTACAGGTGCTAATCCTCAAGCATTTTTTACCCGTGAGATATCAAAAATGATCTTTTCAGAATGGGGAAAAATAGATGCCAGTTCATACCCTGACACCTTCGGTTTTAATGCTAACACCGCTAGGCGTTTTTGGGTTATCAATAAAGCGAATAACGATATTTGTGATATTCATTTATATAATCAAAAGTATCATTGCCGTGATGTCAATGAAACTAAAAATGCCGTTTGTATAGCAACACCTTAATACTTATCGCCGCGAACTCTATTTTGCGGTTTATCTTAGTTCTAAATAAATAATCAATGTTTCTTATTCCCGTTTTGTTTATCTCATCTTTATATAACCTTTTTCGCATTTGACAACCACAACGATCAATCAATTTAATCGATCAATGCAATACAACCAATATGCAAAACAAATTAATACAAAGCTTATTGATCGAATTAAACAATTTGCAACAATTACTTTTTTTATATATTATTAGCAGTCGATATTTATCGTAAAAATAATATAACACTCTGATTAAATTTACTTACTCTAGTAATATATACCAAATAAATAACCATTTTAGTTATAATTTTTGCTTATAAATACAATTAATTAGAAAATAATAAGAAAAATAGGAAACGATAATGTCATTAATTCTCAAAAATGCACTAATTATATATAGCGCAATTTGTGTTATACTTGCCTCCAGATTAGTAGATGCATCCTTATCGATATCTACAACAAAAACTATTCAGGGTGATAAACCCACATTTACGCCGGAAATAGAAGAAAATATCAATAATTTTGTATTATTTGGTCTTAATTATACAGATCCTGATACACTTAATACGGTTAGTTACTATGACAATAGTGACATCTCAAATATCGGGGTAAGAGGCTCCTACCCTTTCTATGATCTCTTTTCTATAGCTCCCATAAAGCAACCAACCGAAGATCAATACGCGAATATTGATGGCGATTTATTTAAAGAACTCATTGCAAGTTCCGCGTTAACAATGCAATGGTTCTATACTAATGTATCAGGTCAAGAGGTGCTTTTTACTCCATCAAAATCCGATACTTTTTGTAATTTATACTCAGCGGGTAAAGAAGGTCCCTATAAAGTCAAGATTTTTGGTGATTTAGTTCTGCGTTCACATTATGGCGATCCAAGTGAAAATACCTACCCCAATGAAACTGTCTCCACGCAGCCCTCTATTACATATACCATTTTAAACGATCCCGGTATTTGTTATGCCAAACCCGCACTAACCCCTTCGACAGCACTGGGCGTATCAGCTAGTCAGTGGGATGCAAAAAGTGGATTTTTAATACAATCGCTAAATAGTCCTGAAAAAAACTTCCCATCAACAGGCTTTTATGGCGCAAAATTTGATTTATTACTAGCAAAATCTGGCTTAGCAGCCAATTATGACTGGTCAATAACCAAAGGTAGTGAACTTGTGAATATCAGTGTAGACTCGAGCGGCGTGCACCTTGTTTTTAACAAAATCGCCGCAAGTAGTACCGATTTATATTGGAATTACATTATGAGCACTGATGGCTATGAAGTTGTTGTTGAAGGCATACATAGAACAAAGGGATATAGCATAAAGTATCCGTTTAAATTAACCAAGTGGTTCTCTGGATGGAGTAAGGCTAACCTTGATAATGCAACAATAGGATACCGTGGTGATGCTAAAGAAATCATACAAGGCTGTGCAAGCCTAAGTGGTAAGTATAAAATTAGCGAGGCATCACATGTCAGTAATGCACCTTACAATACCGCATCAAGTGGCGTATCATATACCCGTGAAGTTGGTACATTACTCGGCGAATGGGGATACCTATCTCAAGACAATTATCCCGGTTCTTGGGGCGCAAAGGAATCACAAGCAAATTCGTATTCAAGAATTTGGCTGTACGATACTAATCTCGGTGAATACTGTGATTTACATTTATACAATTCTAAATATCACTGTATATCCGAAGCGGGTAATAAAAATGGTGTTTGTATTGCCACAAATTAAACATATCCTCATTTGAGTATATCCCAAACAATACGACTGTTTATAATTTACCCTTGAAATTTGTTTTTTTATACCTATATTGATAAACAGGTTTAAATCAATTTACTTATTTTATTAGAGGTATTAATCAATGAGTCAACCAGGAACAGAAACTCGTGGATTCCAATCTGAAGTTAAACAACTTTTGCATTTAATGATCCATTCTCTTTATTCTAATAAAGAGATCTTCTTACGTGAACTTATTTCAAATGCATCTGATGCGGCTGATAAATTGCGCTTTAAAGCACTTGAAAACCCAGATCTATATGGTGGTGATGCCGAATTAGGGGTCAGAATTTGGATTGATAAAGATGCAGGCACATTAACTATTGCAGATAACGGAATTGGTATGACCCGTGAGGAAGCAATTGAAAATTTAGGCACCATTGCCAAATCAGGTACCAAAGCATTTTTACAATCTATCGGTAACGATCAAGCCAAAGATAGCCAATTAATCGGCCAATTTGGCGTTGGTTTCTATTCCTCATTTATTGTTGCAGATAACGTCACAGTCACAACCCGAGCAGCAAAAGCAACGCCTGATCAAGCCGTTGTGTGGCAATCAGCTGGTGAAGGTGAATACACGATTTCTGACGCACAGAAAGAAACACGCGGCACTGAAATTACCCTGCATTTGAAAGAAGAAGATAAAGAATTCTTAGATGATTGGCGTATCCGCTCAATTATCAGTAAGTATGCAGATCATATTTCTCTGCCAGTTGAAGTGCAAACAATTGATGAAGAAACCAAAGAAACAAAATGGGAAAAGGTCAACAAAGCACAAGCACTGTGGACTCGTAGCCGTAATGAAATTAGCGATGAAGAATATACTGAGTTTTATAAACATATCTCGCATGATTTTGCTGAGCCATTGAGTTGGAGTCATAACCGGGTTGAAGGTAAGCAAGAGTACACCTCTTTACTTTACATTCCATCTAAAGCGCCTTTTGATATGTGGAATCGCGATCATAAACATGGCTTAAAACTTTATGTACAACGCGTATTTATTATGGATGATGCAGAACAGTTCATGCCAAACTATTTACGATTTGTAAAAGGGTTAATTGACTCAAATGATTTGCCATTAAATGTGTCGCGTGAAATTTTACAAGACAGCAAAGTCACCCAAAATTTACGTAATGCCTGCACCAAACGTGTGCTACAAATGCTAGAAAAATTGGCAAAAGACGACCATGAAAAATATTTACAGTTTTGGCGTGAATTTGGTTTAGTACTAAAAGAAGGTTGTGGCGAAGATTTTGCCAATCGTGAATCCATCACTCAATTACTGCGTTTTGCATCAACACAGCAAGATAGCGATGCGCAGACAATATCATTAGATGACTACATCAGCCGTATGCAAGATGGCCAAGAAAAAATCTACTACATTACGGCCGATAGTTATAATGCGGCCAAAAATAGCCCACACTTAGAACTATTCCGTAAAAAAGGCATTGAAGTGTTACTATTATCCGATCGCATTGATGAATGGATGATGAGTAACCTGACCGATTTTGCTGGTAAAGCGTTCCAGTCAGTGAGTAAATCGGATGAATCAATTGAGAAACTCGCTGAACAAGAAACGGATGAACAAAAGCAAGCTGAAAAAGAGCTTGAACCGTTTATTGAACGTGTGAAAACAGCATTAGGTGATAAAGTCAAAGAAGTAAAATTAACTCATCGTTTGACCGATACACCGGCTATTGTGACAACAGCTGCTGATGAAATGACCACCCAAATGGCCAAATTATTTGCTGCTGCTGGGCAAAAAGTGCCTGAAGTAAAATATACCTTTGAACTCAACCCTGATCATCAATTAGTAAAACAGGCAGCAGATACGCAAAATGACAGTGAATTCAATGACTGGATTGAACTGCTTTTAGATCAAGCACTACTGGCAGAAAAAGGCTCATTAAATGATCCAAGTCAGTTTATTACACGTATGAATAAACTGTTAACAAAATAATTTAGAAAATTATTCAGGCAAAAAAATACGGCACTTATGTGCCGTATTTTTATTCTATCAAAACATTACAATTTACTCGTAATGTTAGCTCAAGCATACATCTTATCATGCACACTCATAGCGATTTGATTACAAAGGTGCGGCTTTACGTGGTGCTCTACGTTTTGGTGCGCTCTCTTTATCACCATCTCGACTAGGTGCTCTACTACGACGTTTTGGTTGGTCAGCAAATGCATCATCTTGCTTGCGCGAACCGCGTCTTGCCGTTGAAGCTGGTTTATCGTTATTAGCGACTAAACGCATATTCATTGGAATATTCATGACACGAACAGTTTCAAAATGCTTTAATAAGTCTGTTGGCATGTCTTTTGGCAGTTCAACTGTTGAATATTTTTCATACAATTTAATATTGCCAATGTACCGACTACTAATATCGCCTTCGTTCGCAATCGCACCAACAATATTACGCACATCAACGCCATTCTCTTTACCGACTTCAATTCGATACAGATCCATATCACCAACGTCTCGACGTTCACGGCGTTTTGGCGCTTCACGAGCATCCCCTTTCAGTCTACGTTCGCCACGATCACCGCGCTCTGGTCGATCGCGTTCGCTGCGTGCTGGTTTAAAAACTGGATCAGGCGGTAGAATCAAAGGGCGTTCGCCTTGTGCTAATTTTAGAAGTGCAGCGGCTAACGTTTCAATATCTGTCTCGTCACTTGCTAATAATGAAGGCAGGATCTGACGATAACTATCCAAATCTTTTGCTTCCATTTCTTTAGCAACGCGATCAGCGAATTTAGTTAAACGACGAGATTCCAATAGATCCTTAGCTGGTAATTGCACTTCAGGAATTGGTTTTTTAATCGTTTGTTCGATATTTTTTAATAACCGACGTTCACGACTATCAACAAATAGTATCGCACGACCTGCTCGGCCCGCTCGGCCTGTTCGACCAATACGGTGTACATAGGATTCTGAATCAAGTGTAATGTCGTAATTAATAACCAAACTAATACGCTCAACATCAAGTCCACGAGCAGCAACATCGGTCGCGATAAGAATATCTAAACGCCCCTTACGTAAGCGATCGAGCGTCTGTTCACGGAGTTGCTGTGTCATATCACCATTAAGTGCAGCTGAACTATAACCATGCTGCTCAAGTACATCAGCGACATCCAATGTTGCTGATTTAGTTCGTACAAAGATAATCGCTGCATCAAAATCTTCGGCTTCTAAAAAGCGGATCAAAGCATCATTTTTACGTAATCCCCGCACTAACCAGTAGCTTTGATCGATATCAGGAGCAGTTTGATTGGTTGATTTGATCTGAATCTCTTTTGGATCTCGCATAAAGCGTTTAGTAATTCGACGAATTGGTGCCGGCATTGTTGCAGAGAACAACGCAGTTTGATGATCGTCAGGAATGGCAGCCATGATGCTTTCTACATCATCAATGAATCCCATTCTTAACATCTCATCAGCTTCATCTAACACTAAACCTTTTAGATTTGATAAATCTAATGTTTTACGATTTAAATGGTCAAGTAAACGACCTGGCGTACCAACCACAATTTGTGGCCCTTGTTTCAATGCACGTAATTGTACATCATAACGTTGTCCACCATATAGCGCTAACACTTTCACGCCTTTCATATATTTTGCATACTCACTGCACGCATCTGCAACTTGGATTGCTAATTCACGTGTTGGAGCTAAAACTAAGACTTGTGGTGCTTTTAAATTTTCATCCAATTTCATTAAAAAAGGAATGGAAAATGCGGCAGTTTTACCGCTACCGGTTTGTGCCATTCCCAAAACATCATTCCCCTCTAATAATAAAGGAATACATTCTGATTGAATTGGAGATGGTTTGGCAAAACCAAGATCACTTAATGCGTTAAGGATTTCCTCGGATAGTCCAAGGTCAATAAAAGAAATTTCTTTTGTCATGTAAACTCGCTTATAACTGCTATATACAGTTGTTAAAAACATTTATAATGCCAGTCTACGTAATGAATATTACAACCCACCCAAAAATAACAAAACATTCAATGGGATAACTCTTTTCACTCAAACTAACCGAATGAATTGAATTAACGTCTTAAATGGTTACATAAAGAACGCTGCTATAACTGCTTATATTCACATCTAAACTGGCATGACCCAAATACAACTTATTGTTGATTAAGCTGCTTTATTTCGAAAAGTGCCTGCTGATGTTCTAAATAATTATAGACATTGCTTGCTAATGCATACTTAAATAACATTTCGGCACGTTTATTATCACCTTTATTTTGGTAATACTTCCCTAAATAAAAGTAGGTTTCACAAAGACGTTGAGCTAATGCTTTATTAGTCTCAATACCTTGCTGTAAGTTAATCATCAAGCGATTTTCGCTAATTTTACCTAAATAAAATGCTACGATATCACTCCCCCAAACCGTTTTATCTTGCATATCATCATAGCGCGCTAACAAGTGCGCTTTGGCTGATACCTTATCAAGCTTACTTTCGATGAGATAGACCCAAAGAATTCGAATCGGTTCATTCGGCGCATAATGATAAAATTTTAATGCATCTGCTAATGCCGGTTCATATTTATCATTATTATATAACGCAATAGCTCGATTAATATACACAAACTCATAATCAGGATCCAGTTCAGCGGCAGTATTAAATGCTAAAAATGCGGCATTATAATCCCCTTCCTGCATCGCATAAGTACCAAGGTAATTATAGACATCAGGGATAGCGACATTAAACTTTAGCAACTGAGTAAAATCATTTTGAGCAAAAGCTTTGAATCCGAGCGAATCATAAAGCGCGCCTCGTTGATAATACAGCTGCATTTTCGCTTCATCACTCAAGTTACGGTTATATAATTCCTGACTGATTTGAGCAAGTTGCACTTCATCATTATATGAAATTTGCTCAGGCACCGCTAATACTGGTGTGTTGCTACTACATCCAAAAAGATAACTTGATAAAAAAAGCGCAACTGGTAACAACCATATTGTTTTCAAGTTACTTTTTTTCATTCATCACTCCTAATTATATTACAAAATATATGCTAATGCTTAAGCATTAGCATATATATACTTTTATTCACTTGCCGCAGTGTCAACAGCAGCATCATGACTAGAAGTATTATCTACAACATCTTTCATGCTCAGACGAATACGTCCTTGGCGATCAATTTCAAGTACTTTTACCTTTACCTCTTGCCCCATTGTTAAGACATCGGTCACTTTCTCAACTCGGTGGTCGGCAATTTGCGAAACATGTACAAGACCTTCTTTCCCACCAATGATTGAAACAAATGCACCAAAATCAACAATACGCACAACTTTACCAGTATAAATAGTCCCCACTTCAACTTCAGCGGTTAAATCACCAATACGTTTAATTGCTGCTTGAGCTTTATCACCATCTGATGCAGCAATTTTGACTGTGCCATCATCTTCAATTTCAATGGTAGTGCCCGTTTCTTCGGTTAACGCTCGAATAGTAGCGCCCCCCTTACCAATGATGTCACGAATTTTTTCTGGATTGATTTTCATCGTATAAATACGCGGAGCAAACTCAGAAATCTCATTACGCGGACGATTAATCGCTTGTTCCATCACACCTAAAATATGCAAACGCGCGCCTTTTGCTTGGCTTAACGCTACTTGCATAATCTCTTTGGTAATGCCTTCGATTTTAATATCCATCTGTAGAGCACTCACCCCTTCGCGAGTTCCGGCAACTTTAAAGTCCATATCGCCAAGATGATCTTCATCACCCAAAATATCCGATAAAACAACAAAATCATCACCTTCTTTAACAAGGCCCATTGCAATACCGGCAACAGATGATTTAATTGGCACACCCGCGTCCATTAATGCTAATGACGCGCCGCATACTGATGCCATAGATGATGAACCATTTGATTCAGTAATTTCTGATACAATACGCACAGTATAAGGGAATTCACCCGCTTTAGGCATAACCGCTGCAACACCACGTTTCGCTAAACGACCATGGCCAATCTCGCGGCGTTTTGGTGAACCAACCATACCGGTTTCACCTACTGAATAAGGAGGAAAATTATAATGGAATAAGAATTTATCAGTTTTTTCACCGGTTAATTCGTCAATAATTTGTGCATCACGCTCAGTCCCTAACGTTGCAGCGACTAAAGCTTGTGTTTCACCGCGAGTAAATAACGCACTACCATGTGTTCTTGGTAAAACGCCTGTGCGAATATCTAAGGCTCGAATCATGTCTTTTTCACGGCCATCAATACGTGGCTCACCCGCAATAACACGTTTACGAACCGTTTGGCTCTCAATATTAGTGATAATATTTAAAATTTCAGTATCATCAATGGTGTCATCTTGTGCTTTTAATTTCGCTAAAACATCATCTTTAATCATATTGATTTGTGCATAACGCGCTTGTTTTTCAATAATACGGTATGCTTCACCAATACGATCTTTCGCTAATTCAGCGACCGCATTATATAGTGCTTCATTTTTGACTGGTGCAACCCAATCCCATTTAGCACGGCCAGCATTAGCAACAAATTGGTTAATATTATCAATCACAACTTGTTGTGCATCATGACCAAATACCACCGCTGCTAACATTTGCTCTTCGCTTAATAAATCCGCTTCAGATTCAACCATCAATACTGCGCTATTTGTTCCTGCTACCACTAAATCTAAACGGCTATTTGGTAATTCATTCACTAATGGGTTTAATACAAACTCACCATCGATAAAACCGACTCGCGCAGCACCAATAGGGCCGTGGAAAGGCACGCCAGATAAAGATAATGCCGCAGATGCACCAATCATAGCAACTAAATCAGGGCTAACTTGTGGGTTAACCGATACAACAGTTGCAATAATTTGGATTTCATTAACAAACCCTTCTGGGAAAAGTGGACGTAAAGGACGGTCAATTAAACGTGCGGTTAATGTTTCGCCTTCACTTGGACGACCTTCACGTTTAAAAAAACCACCGGGGATGCGACCCGCTGCATAGGTTCTTTCTTGATAGTTAACTGTTAATGGAAAAAAGTCTTGTCCTTCTTTCACTTTTGGTTGTGCAACAACGGTGACAAATACAGCTGTATCATCCATATTTACCATTACCGCCGCAGTAGCTTGACGAGCCATAATGCCGGTTTCTAATGTCACCGTATGGCGACCGTATTGGAATTTTTGGATTGTTGGATTAAACAATGTGATGTCCTCTTAAATAAGATAAATGGAGATAGATCATTTTCATTGTTACGACTAATGACAAATTTATCGAGTCGCACCTTGATTTTGGATGCAAAATACCAGCATGAACCAACTAAGAAGAAACCACCAAATAAAGCTCTCATTAGCCGTACGAAACATGAAGCGATGATCTTTATGTATAACTTGTCAATTATACATGAAAATAATGTATTGTCATATTAATTAAATCAGTCAGAACCTAATATTTGCATTTATTGCAACGTGATTAAGCATTAAATTGGTATAAATAAACAGAAAAAATCGAAATGGCGCATATTATTGCGCCTTTTTAATCATCACTAAATTATCGCTGTTTAAGAGGGGTAAATGCTACTGGACTACTAATATTTTTATAGGCTGGGCGAATAATTCGGCGGTCATCAAAGTTGAGTTCCTCAATACGGTGCGCACACCATCCGACAATTCGTGACATCGCAAATAATGGCGTATAAACTTCTTTTGGTAAGCCAATCATGTCGTATACAAAGCCAGAATAAAAATCGACATTCGCACACACTTGCTTTTTTGTTTTGGCATTTTTACGATGAGTAATCGAGTGGATAGCCCGCTCTTCAAGCAGCTGCATAAAGGCAAACTCAGCGTCTCTGCCTTTCTCTTTAGCAAGATCCTTCGCCATCTCTTTCAATAATACCGCCCTCGGATCAGAGACAGTATAAACCGCATGACCAATACCGTAAATCAATCCTTTCCTATCATACACTTCTTTGGCGAGCATTTTGGCAAAATAGTCATCAATCTCTTGCGCATTAGTCCAGTCTTTAATCACGTCCTTAAGATGAGTAATCATTCGGCCAACTTGTAAATTAGCACCACCGTGCAATGGCCCTTTTAATGAGCCGATACCTGCTGCAATCGAGGAATAGGTATCGGTTCCTGTTGAGCTAGTGACGCGCACCGCAAAAGTAGAATTGTTACCACCGCCATGTTCAGCATGCAAAATTAACGCTAAATCCAGTACTCTCACGTCCAGATCGGTATAACCTTGCGATCCTTTTACCATGTAGAGAAAATTTTCAGCGATGGAGACATTATCATTCGGATGGCGAATATGTAACGATTGCCCTTTAGCGCTATGGCGTAAAATATTATAAGCATAGGCGATAATCGCTGGAAACTTCGAGATCAATTCAAGCGATTGACGCATAAGATTATCGCGCGACGTATCATCTGGATCGGGATCATAGTTATACATTTCAAGCACCGTACGCGCTAAAATATTCATGATATCTTGCCCTTCGAGATCAATAATGGCAATTTTGGTCTGTTTTTCTAATGCCATCGATTCACAGAGCATGCGTGAAAACTGCCTTAACGCATCTTCATCAGGCAACGCACCCGATAGCAATAAATAGATCACTTCCTCAAATCCGCTACGATGCTCTTTTTGTGCGCAGTGCGCCAGATCGTCAATATCAATGCCACGATAGAGTAATTTACCCGCAACCGGCTGTAAGGTGCCATCGTCTAAACGATCATACCCCACCACATCGCCAATATTGGTCAAACCAACAAGCACACCAGTATGGTCAGCATTACGTAACCCACGCTTAACATTAAATTTTTCAAATAATTCGGTACTGATTTTACTCGTTACTTTTACTGTCTCAGACAACTTGTACATCATAAATTCATCTTTCATACCCAACCTCTTCAATAATCTCGTCTTGGATACAACACTTGCAATGCCAGCCTTTATTATTTATCTATAAATGACGAATAATCGCTTGAGTAAATTGCTTGGTTGTCAGAATTTTGCCATTTGACATAAAGCGTGCCAAATCGACTGTTGCACTACCTTGTTGGAATAATTGAGCCATTGCACGGCTAATCAATTGCCCGACTTCCGTCCAGCCTAAATAATCAAACATCATCACGCCAGACAATAATAATGATGACGGATTAGCCATATCTTCTCCGGCGATATCCGGTGCGGTGCCATGGGTTGCTTCAAAAATAGCATGGCCGGTTAAATAGTTAATATTAGCGCCCGGCGCAATACCAATGCCACCCACCATTGCGGCTAATTGGTCAGAAACATAATCACCATTAAGGTTAAGTGTTGCAATGACCGAATACTCTTCAGGTTTTAATAATGTATTTTGTAAAAAGGCGTCGCAAATAACATCTTTGATAATCAGTTTACCCGATGATTTTGCGTGTTTTAATGTTGTCTGAGCGGCCTCATTACCTTGCTGCTTCTTCAATTTGTCAAATTGCTGCATGGTAAACACGCTATCAGCAAATTCTCGCTCAGCAAGCTCATAGCCCCACTGTTTAAAGCCGCCTTCAGTGAATTTCATAATATTGCCTTTATGCACTAACGTCAGCGATGGCAATTTATTGTCAAACGCGTAGTTAATGGCCGCACGAATTAATCGCTCAGAGCCTTCAATCGATACCGGTTTGACGCCAAAAGCAGAGGTTTGCGGAAATCTGACTTTTTTAACGCCCATCTCTTGTGACAAAAATTGATAGAATTTCTGCGCTTCTGCGGTGCCTTGCTGCCATTCAATACCGGCATAAATATCTTCCGTATTCTCACGAAAAATAGTCATGTTAACTTTTTCGGGCATTTTTAGCGGTGATTCTACGCCGTTAAACCAGCGCACCGGTCGTAAGCACACATACAGATCGAGCTCTTGCCTTAATGCCACATTGAGCGAGCGAATACCACCGCCAACTGGGGTGGTTAATGGGCCTTTAATCCCAATTAAGTAGTCTTTAAATGCCTGCATCGTCTCATCAGGTAACCAAGAACCATTAGCATTAAATGATTTTTCGCCGGCTAGCACTTCTTGCCATGCAACTTTACGTTGACCTTGATAGGCTTTTTCAATAGCATGATCAAAAATCGTTTGTGCTGCTTGCCATATCTCAGGCCCAACGCCGTCCCCCTCAATAAAAGGGATTATTGGATGATTTGGTACAATAAGTTTGCCATTAACAACCGTTATTTTCTGACTCATATTAAATCCCTTTATGATTGATTAAACTCTGATTTTAATTTATTTAATGCACTACCCGCTTTGAACCAAGCAATTTGCGCTTCATTGTAAGTGTGTGCCACTGGGAACGCTTCAACATTGCCATCTTGGTGATGTAATACCAGGGTTAAATGTTGATTTGGCGTAAACTCGGTTAGACCAAGAATACTAATATTGTCGTCTTCTAACACTTTGTCATAATCTTCTTTATTCACAAAGGTCAAGGCTAACATACCTTGTTTTTTTAGGTTCGTTTCATGAATACGCGCAAACGATTTAACCACAATCGCTTTGACATTTAAGAAGCGAGGTTCCATTGCAGCATGCTCACGCGATGAGCCTTCGCCGTAATTTTCTTCCGCTACCACCACCGATCCTAATCCTTGTGCTTTGTACTGTCTTGCGAGGGTCGGCACTTCAACATACTGCTGAGTTTGGCGATCAAGCACCGCATTAGTTTTTTCATTAAAAGCATTTACCGCACCAATTAACATATTATTGGCAATATTATCCAAATGACCACGATACGTTAACCATTTACCGGCCATTGAAATATGATCCGTGGTACATTTACCCACCGCTTTAATCAATAGTGGTTGCTCAACAATATCTTGGCCATCCCATGGTGAGAATGGCGCTAATTGCTGCAAACGCTCAGAATTTGGCGCGATATTAACCGTCACATTGCGGCCATCTTTCATTGGCGCAATGTATCTAGCATCCTCAACAGCAAAACCATGCTTAGGCAATTCATCGCCCGTTGGTTCAGGTAGTTTTACTTGCTCACCTTGACTATTGGTTAGTGTGTCAGTTAATGGGTTAAACGTTAAACTTCCCGCAATCGATAAAGCCGCAACCATCTCGGGGGAACACACAAAAGAGTAGGTATTTGGATTACCATCATTACGTTTGGCAAAATTACGATTAAATGAAGTCACAATCGAGTTCAAGTGTTCATCATCAACTTCATCGCGGCGCCACTGACCGATACAAGGACCACACGCATTGGCCATGATCACGGCACCTGCTTGCTCAAACGTTGTTAATATTCCATCTCGCTGAGCGGTAAATTTAACCTGCTCTGAGCCTGGATTGATAATCAATTTGGCTTGTACGCTTAGCCCTAATTTCATCGCACTATCAATAACTGATGCCGCGCGGCTCATATCTTCATAAGATGAATTCGTACACGAACCAATTAAACCCACTTCCATATTATTAGGGTAATTATGCGCTTTAACCGCTTGAGCCAATTGCGAAATAGGATACGCTAAATCGGGAGTAAATGGCCCATTGACGTGCGGCTCTAATTCTGAAAGGTTGATGTCAATAACTTGATCATAAAATTGACTTGGGTTGTTAAGTACTTGTGGGTCAGCGTTAAAGCAATCATGCAGTTGCGAGGCTAAATCAACAATCGCTTGACGCCCGGTTGCGGCTAAATATTGCGCTGATTTATGATCATAAGGAAAAATAGACGTTGTTGCGCCAACTTCGGCCCCCATATTACAAATTGTCGCTTTACCTGTTGCCGATAATGAGCTGGTCCCTTCACCAAAATATTCGATAATTGAATTGGTACCGCCTTTCACGGTGAGTAAACCCGCCAGTTTTAAAATCACATCTTTTGGTGATGCCCAACCGGATAATTTACCGGTCAATTTAACGCCGATTAAGCGTGGCATTTTCAGTTCCCAAGGCATTCCGGCCATCACATCAACCGCATCGGCACCACCAACGCCAATGGCGATCATCGATAAACCACCCGCGTTAGGGGTATGAGAATCGGTGCCGATCATCATGCCGCCAGGAAAAGCATAATTTTCCAGTACAACTTGGTGAATAATGCCAGCATCTGGCTTCCAAAAACCAATACCGTATTTATTCGAAACATCACGCAAAAATTGGTAGACTTCTTGATTATGACTCTGCGCAATAATTAAATCATCATAGGCATTTTTATAAGCTTGAATCAGATGATCACAATGAACGGTAGAAGGCACGGCAACGCGATCCCGCCCAGAATTCATTAATTGTAACAATGCCATTTGCGCTGTTGCATCTTGCATAGCAACGCGGTCAGGAGCAAAATTCACATAATCAACGCCACGCTGATAATCTTTAAGCACTTCACCTTGAGGTAAATGAGTATAGAGAATTTTTTCAGTTAAAGTTAAAGGTCGACCAATTTCATGTCGAATATGGTTAACTTTTTGTTGGTAAGTTTCATAGACACGTTTAATTAGTTCAAGATCAAAAATCATGATAAATCCCCATTGCTCATTGTGTTTTTATGATGCTCAATATCTTGTTATCAATTGGGCTTAAATGAATATTTATTCAAAATAAAAGAATTATTATTCAGTAAATAGCTTAGCAGTATAAAAAATAAACGCAATAACAGATTATCCTGACTGGTAATATTGTCAATAAATAATACGAGGTATTTTGATTAAAAAAATTAATATTGGTATGATTTTTATAATGAATTGAGTGTCTGCGAGCACAAATAGATAAACGAAATGCAGTAAAGAATTACTATGGATTACGCAATAATGTCAACGATATATCAAAAAAATATAAGCACATTGATTAGCTAAATGCTTGATGATAGCCTAATCAATGTGTTGTGTTTTATATTGTATGGCAAAGTAAAATAAAATTGCTTAAGCGTTTCGGACTAAGCGGTGACGTAAATCGGTTCTGACCGCTTCAATCGACCAAATCCAAAACGCGGTGCCAACAAATTCAGAAATTAACGCTTGTGGGCCGGCTAACCATAACCAACCAGATAGTCCCAATAATGGCACGACTAAGCCGTGCGCAAACACCGAAACACCGAGACCAAAAATAATGCCGTGTAAAATTTTAGTTTTCACTAAATACTCACACGCAGCGCAGTAGATAATCGCAATGACAATCGAAAACAAAATGTGCACACCATTACCGCCCCAATTAATGGTATAACCTAACCAGTGATAATCCATTGCGCTCACGTTGACACCTAATTTTTCAAGTAACATCACCGGCGGTGGCGTTGTTTCTAACGTTCGTGGTGGTATGAGTGTTTCAAAACCCGATTTGACCAGTGCGGAAAAGATACCCGCAATAATGCCTATATACACCATCGTCAGTACGTGACGATCTTTCTTATTTGATAGCTCAAATAAATTAACCATTGACTCACTCCATTATTAGCTTAATTAATCGCGATCTTTGATGATCATTAACACATTTAGCTAAGAATAACGTAAACCAATGCTAATAGTGTGGGTATTAAACTCTTTTTGCATTTTAGTCGCAAAATGCTGCGTAATTTTTCGCAATACTTAAAAATAGACGATGTATTAATCAATAAATAAGTGACTAGGATCCTTAATCAATCATTGGTAATAATCGCCAGCAGCCAGATACGATGATTAAGTTTAAACATGCTTATTCCCGATGGGCGATAACCATTAATTACCATAATTATTTGCGACAATATACGGCCAAGGCTTTAATGAGTTATCTTTCTGTCGAAAAAAGGTTTGCATATAAAAGCCTTTGTTCCAGTCAATCGCTTCACCCTTTGTTGATGGCACGCTATAACCCGCATCCCTTAATAATGGCGAGGTTGCCCACGCGGGGATCTCACCTTCAACATGTCGGTTATACACCACTTCAACTTGTATTTCATCAAAATATGTCACAATTTCTTGCTTGCTTTTAATGCTATCCACCACCACCCGGCCAAAACAAAATTTTTGCCGATCACCATTATAATAGCGATACGCTTTACCTAACTCGGTGATCTCATAATGGTAAAAACCGTTTGGTTTACCATCCTCACTAATCACTGGCTGCTCCGTTAATAAACCCAGTTGGGCAAAGGTAGATAGCCGTTTATTTAAAGTATTATTTCTATCGATAAATCGATTATAACCAGACTCGTCTAATTCACCGGTCACCGC
>NZ_RBWY01000001.1:0-415407 GCF_003634275.1 Orbus hercynius | reverse complement strand
CCAGTCAATTGGCTCCCCGTTTTTTGATAGCTGTATTGAAGCCACATCATTTAATAACGGTGAAGTCGCCCAGACCGGGATCTCGCCTTCCACATGCCGTTTATAGACAACATTAACCAATGTTTTATTTAATGAGGTCAGGCCTTCTTCCTTGCTTTTGATACTATCCACCACCACCCGGCCAAAACAAAACACCTGTGACTCAGCAGAATAATAGCGATACGCTTTACCTAACTCAGTGATATCATAATAGTAAAAACCGCTTGGCTTGCCATCCTGCGCCATAATCGGTTGTTCACTTAATAACCCTAACTGCGCAAATGATTTTAAATTGCTATTTAAGATATTATTTTTTGAAACCTGACGGTTATAACCAAACTCGTCTAATTCACCGGTTACCGCTATGGAAGTATAAGGATAAGTAATATCCCCCACGGTAAAGCAGATACCGGTTTTACCGGTTGGATTTTGCTGATCTAATCCCGTTTGCAATATAGTTTTGATTTTGCCATCTTCACAGCCGGTTAGTAGCAGGATAGCCAGCAGCCAGATACTATGATTAAGTTTAAACATGCTTAGTCTCGATTAGCGATAACCATTAATTACCATAAGTATTTGGAATAATGAACGGCCAAGGCTTTAATGAGTTATCTTTCTGCCGAAAAAAGAATTGCATAAAAAAGCCTTCGTTCCAGTCAATCGCTTCACCCTTTTTTGACGGTACTCTATAGCCAGCATCATTTAATAATGGTGACGTTGCCCAGACAGGGATCTCGCCTTCCACATGTCGGTTATACACCACTTGCACTTGTATTTCATCAAAATATGTCACAATTTCTTGCTTACTTTTGATGCTATCCACTACCACCCGACCAAAACAAAATAGTTGCTGTTTACCTGTATAATAGCGATAAGCTTTACCTAACTCAGTGATATCATAATGATAAAAACCGCTTGGCTTGCCATCCTCACTAATCACTGGCTGCTCCGTTAATAAGCCCAGTTGGGCAAAGGTAGATAGCCGTTTATTTAAAGTATTATTTCTATCGATAAATCGATTATAACCAGACTCGTCTAATTCGCCAGTCACCGCTATTGAGGTATAAGGATAAGTAATATCCCCTACGGTAAAGCAGATGCCGGTTTTCCCTGTTTGATCCTGTTTATCCAATCCAGTTTGCAAAATGGTTTTGATTTTGCCATCTTCACAGCCGGTTAGTAACAAGATAGCCAGCAGCCAGATACGATGATTAAGTTTAAACATACTTATTCCTTATTAGCACTAGCTGTTAATGGCCACCATTACCGCCCATAAAAATTCTCGACGACTCTTGGCCAAGGCGTTAATGATTTATCCTTTTGCCGAAAAAACGATTGTGAATAATAGCCTTCACTCCAGTCAATTGGCTCGCCATTTTTTGACAGCCTTGCCACGCTGACATCATTTAATAATGGCGAGGTGGCCCACGTGGGGATCTCGCCTTCCACATGCCGTTTATACCCCACATTAACCAATATTTTATTTAATGACGTCAAGCCTTCTTCTTTACTGGTTATGCTATCCACCACCACCCGGCCAAAACAAAATACCTGTGACCTAGTTGAATAGTAGCGATACGCTTTACCTAACTCAGTGAGATCGTAATCGTAAAAACCGCTTGGTTTACCATCCTCACCGATCACTGGCTGCTCCGTTAATAAGCCCAATTTGGCAAAGGTAGATAGCCGTTTATTTAAAGTATTATTTCTATCGATAAATCGATTATAACCAGACTCGTTTAATTCACCAGTAACATCTACTGAGGTATAAGGATAAGTGATATCCCCGACCGTAAAGCAGATACCGGTTTTGCCGGTTGGGTTAAGTTTATCCAACCCGGTTTGCAAGATAGTTTTGATTTTGCCATCTTCACAGCCGGTTAGTAGCAGGATAACCAACAGCCAGATCACCGAATTTAGTTTAAACATGCTTAGCCCTTATCAGTTGTTAATATTCATAGCACAGTACCAACGGTACACTATTGTTAGACTTATCGCGATAATAGTGTACAACCACTTCAAGCGTAAAAGATTGATTGGCATCATCATCCTTAATCCAGCCAATAATTTGCGATGAATCTAAAAAAAGGATAGGGTGACTTGAGTTATCGGTTATACCGTTATTCGGGTTAGTCATAATCAGAAATGGAGAGCCATCAACCCGCTCTCCATTTTCATCCAACAGCCATGACCGTTCCTTGTTCTGAGCATCTAGTTTGACATTAAGCATCGAGCGTTGCTGCCAATTTGACAATGTCGACTGTTTCTGAACGACATCAATATATTTTTCATTAAATGACAAACTTAGTACCACAAACTCATCTGGGAATAATTTAGAGCGAATCACAATCCGCCCCTGATAGTCACTTTTATTGGGGTCAAAATCAGCTAACAACATATTTAATTGCACTTTGCGCTGTAAACTCGGTAAAAAGCCAGCCGGCACCATACCCGATTCCAAGTTAGGATAAGATGCAGCACTATCCTCAATTGCCATTTGTACTTGGCAATTTAATAATGCCACCAAATAATCATTGCAGGCAATATAGGCACCAACGTCAGTAAGTGGGTAGGGTTCGCCTTTGCCGCTGGCTTTATGTGACCACAAACCAAAATAGCAGCGGTTAAACCAAATTTGCATCAAGGTCCAGTCGTCCGACTGATCTTTAAACCAGGTCAATAAGATAAATGCAACAACACCAAATACAAATGCCGCTAAGCCAATAAGCGGATTTAAACAAAATAAACCAATCACCCCAAGTAACCCTGAGCTAATTTGGCACAAGCTGCCCACTAAATAAGCTGACGCCGTTGCCTCGCCACGCTGATAACGCTGATAACCCGATACGCAGCTGCTGGCACCATCATAGATCACAAAAATGGCACCAATCCCGCCAGCCACTTTATTGCCCACGCCCAGCAAACTACTAGAACGAGCGAGTGCCTGACTTTCTATGGTGTTAGTACGTAAAATACGAAATAGTGCCGCGCCATTTTTTAACCCCGAATCAAAAATCGGCGGCAACAGTAGCAAGCAATCCACTACCGCCCGGCTCATCTCGGCGCGCATTTTATCGCGCACATCCTGACCAATGGTTAAATCGTATGCACCATATTTACTGCTTAAATTATAGATATTTAACGCTAATAATAACCCACTAAACAGCGCGGTTTTACCCTCTTCAACGGCGATTTGCCGCTGTTTAAAGCGAAATGCCTTATCAATATCAGCGCGCGTTAATCCACTATCAACATGCAATACATAAGGATTGCTTTTAACAAATTGGTTTAAGGTTTTACTCTGTTTAAATTGCTTTTGGATGTCATCGAGTTCATCAAGGGAGCCCGCGGCGACCACCACGTCAATAGTGACCAGTGTTTTCCAGTAAGCTTTTGGCACTTGCCAGCCTTTTTCACTGCGCGTTAAGGTAATGCTTTTACCTTGAGCGGTAGTGGCCACATATTGGGCACTTTTATTAATCGCCGGGTTTAACGTTTGCAAACGATTTAAGGTATAACGCAAATCACGCGCCGGCACATTAAACGAATAAGTGCGCATTTTAACCCCAAACAAGACATTGCTTGATTCAGCTAATAATCCCTGGGTTAATACCCGATTAATCACTTCACCGCGTGGCATATTGGCAATCGCAGCGTAACCCTGCTCAAAGAGCACATCAAACAAACCACTGACTAATTTCGCTTGATTAGGATCTTTAGGTAAATCAAGCTCTAAAAGATCGTTTAGCTTATCAAGCACTTCAGTATCTATTTCATCAATCGATTTAGCAGACGGATTATGGCGCTGTTTATCCGCTACGGTTTGGTTTTGCTGCTGATATAGCAAAGTAATCAGTTCATCACTGGTTTTGCCTTGATTTTCGGGCTTATCACGCAGTGCAAGCAGTGTTTGCCATAAACCTTGCCGATGATTATCACTGCGTTGACCTTTGAGTAAATGCACATACAGCGTATTTTCATCACGCAATAAGTTATCCCAAATACCAAACTGATATTCAAGCTTAATCGATCCTAAATGCTCAGGCTTAAAAATGGCAATCGCATCATAAAGATAACCCACATGGGCATTTGAGCTGTCGGCTTGCACCTCTTGCTGCCAAAAGTTTACCTGATTGTACTGAGCAAGTTTAGGCGAAAATTTGGAGCACTTATCCTGATTACCAATTAACCACGTCACGTAATAAAAATAGTCTTGCATCAGTAAATTAATATCGGCAATTAGCCACGAATAACTCAATTGTACTTCTTGTTTAAACACGTCGAGTAAAGGTTGATTAAGCAGCGAACGATATTCATCCAGTTTACTGGTCGGTTTATTTGGCGTGTAAACATATAATTTAACCTGCTTGGCAGCCCCTTCTGTAATATCTTTTTTGGTTAAGTCCATATCATAAAGCGACTGGCTTTGGGCGTAGCTTCGATTGAACTGGCTTAATAAACTTTGCGCTTCGTCATCGGTTAAGGGCATTGGCTGATACGATTTCGTTTGATCATATAAGTCCCCCTCTTTACCAATTTCAACCATGTTATTGTCAAGGTAGTTTAACTTTGTCTCATAACTGAATTGTGCTAGGCATAGCACCGGGTTATCGCTAGCCTTACTTTGATAAAAAAAAGCCACATATTTATCTGCGGGAGCCGCTTCTTGATCTTTTTCAATCAAACCTTGTTCATAGTTTTCGATATTGGTTAAGAAACGCCGTTTATAGATCATCTCTTTACGGTAATAATCAAACGGGCTAGGCGACTGTGCACTCTTTTTAGCGAGCTGCTGCCTTGCATCATCAATCATTTTTTGATTGGTGGTTTGGCCATTTTTTTGCTTAGCATTGCCATCTTTGTAATCATACATCATGGCATGCAACATAAAATTATCTTGCTTTAACTGATTTTTTTGTTCAGCTAACAGCAATTTAGTTGATAAAAACTGGCCGATTTGTGATTGAAACTGTTTACCACTTGCGGTGAGCTGGGTTTCTTCAGCTTCTAAAATATTTTTAACATGCGGGCGGATAGCAACGCGCTTTTGAACCGCCAGTTCTTCGGCGATGCCTAAACAATCTTCCACTAATACCGCCGGAACATCAATACGGCGAAACCGTTGTATCGCTTGCCAAAAAGCATGTTGATCGCGTTTAAGACTATAAAACGGGCTAGCGGTGTAAAAAGTGCCGTGCTCAAACTCAGGGAGTGGTTTTTGTGTATCATCGGTGGGTTTACGGCTCTCTTTATCATAATAATATTCAATGCGATCTTGTTCATCGCACTGTAGCTCCATTAGATAACGAGTCTCATTGAAAAAATCTAGTGCTGAAAAGCTGCGGCCATCAGTTAATGCGGTTGCTGCGACATTATTTTCCGGCAATATCACATGAGTAAAACGTGCCATGTCTTGTTCAGGTAACATGCGATAATGCTCTAACGTTTGCCGATCCCATGGATGGGGGCTATAGGCAATCCAGGCATCACTATAACGCGTATTATTTAGCGTAATAAACTTAGCAGGAATATGGTGGTTAGACTGAGTGCAGCTTGGCGGAATCTCTTTCACTTGATGATTTTTTATGCCAAGCAACTGCTCAACCCGTTTATGCCGAAAACACCCGGAAGGCGTTATTTCGTAGCCAACAACGGTTCTTTTGGCTTTATCTGAAACGCCACGTGTGCGCAAAAAAACATACACATAACCACTGCGTAATAAACGAAATGCAAACTCATTCGTCTCCATCGCTTCTTGTGGTTCACGCCCAGTGAGTTTGAGCATATTTTTAGCCCAATTAATATCACTAAATGATCGCGTATACTTATGCGCGGCATTGGCTTCTGGCCATGTTTCTTGCTTGGGTACGACGGATTTGCGAACTAATAACAGTGGGAACCCTTTTCGTTCACATACGCCACATCCATTGTTAGCCATGGTGGATGCATTTTCTAAGCGGCAAGCTTCAATCTGTTTTTGTTCTTGTGCCGTTAACTTTGCCATTATCCCTATCCTTTATTATTTATTTTATGATTAGTTGACGCTCATCAAGCTCAATGAGTGCCTGCGCAAAATCGTTAATCGCTGACTTATCATCCCGATTTAGCAGCGCGAGTACTGCGGGGTTTTTAGATAAATCACCATAACGCATGCAATAAATTGTCAATAAATAACGATCACTCATTGCCGTTAATAATGTGCTGGCTATGTGATAATACTCACTGAGTTGGCTGAGGGTATATTTATCAGGGTATTGCCCTTCATCCGCTAATATCTCGACATATTCAGCATAAAGGTAAAATAGATTATGACTTTCACTAAGATTAAAGGTGGCTTGATCAGCCAAAACCATCAGCACATCGCCAGATGGCTTGCGCTTGGTCGAGATATCGACTAAATTGACGGTTACATCAAGATAGAAATAGCGCTTAGTAAAGGCTAAATAGCGTTCAATCCAATCCGGACAGATATGATTACCCTCTTGCAACAGTTGTAATTTAAACGGTTCATAAAACGGCACAAAACGCTGATTAATTAACGTGCCTAAATTAATCCCTGCTTGTAATATTAACTCTGCCATTAACTGCGGTGGATGTTCACTAATGAGCCATCCGCAAATATAACGCTTGTTAAATAGCACTTCTTGTTTGGCTTCAAGAAAGCTATTTTGTACATACTCAAAATCAACCATTTGACCGGGCGTAGCCAAGCAAATCAAGTGGGGGCAAGCGTTCAAATCATGACGAAGCTCTGGACGAGGAACAACTGTAATATTCTCTTTAGCAAATGTTTCTTTTAACGTTGCTAAATAAAGCACACTTAACTCATTCACCTCACCGAGCATATCGAGTAACAAATAGCGATAATAGTGAGCATTGTCTTGATGATTAAGTTGCTGATATAAAAAGCTTAATTCAGAAGTCATTATTTTTATCATTGTTGATTATCACTCTTGATAAAATAGCATATTTTACGCTAGATTTTAAGTAAAAAATTCTTTTTATAAAAATATTAAGAAACAAGCGCGTAATACGATATGGCAAGCGATAATAAACACAATAATTAGCAATAAAAAAGCCGACATGATGTCGGCTTTTTCTTGGTCAATAAGATAAATGACCTATTTCTTTTTCGCTTTGGCATTTGGTAAATCAGTAATTGATCCTTCAAATACTTCAGCAGCAAGACCGATTGATTCGTAAAGTGTTGGGTGAGCATGAATCGTTAATGCCATATCTTCAGCATCACAGTTCATTTCAACCGCTAAGCCGATTTCACCTAGCAATTCACCACCATTAACACCCACAACAGCGCCACCAAGTAAACGGTTGTCTGTTTTGTCAAAAATCAATTTAGTCATCCCTTCAGAGCAATCAGAGGCAATCGCACGACCTGATGCCGCCCAAGGGAAAATCGCTACTTCGTAGCTGATTCCTTTTGCTTTTGCTTCTTTTTCGGTTAAACCAACCCAGGCAACTTCTGGCTCAGTATAGGCAATAGAAGGAATGGTTTTTGGATCAAAGAAGTGATTTTTACCCGCAATCACTTCAGCTGCCACATGACCTTCATGCACACCTTTATGAGCAAGCATTGGTTGACCAACAATATCACCAATCGCATAGATATGCGGTACATTGGTACGCATTTGTTTATCAACTTCAATAAAGCCACGGTCAGTCACATTAACGCCAGCTTTTTCAGCATCGATGAGTTTACCGTTTGGTGTACGACCAATCGCCACTAATACTGCATCATAAGGGCGTGTTTCAACTGTGCCGTCTTTTTTCTCCATTGAGACATAAATTGCATCATTTTTTGCTTCAACTTTGGTTACTTTGGTCTCAAGCATTAAGGTGAATTTTTTCTCAATTTGTTTAGTAAAGACTTTAATGATGTCTTTATCGGCCGCTGGAATAACTTGGTCAAGCATTTCAACCACATCAACTTCTGAGCCTAACGCGTGATAAACCGTTCCCATTTCAAGGCCGATAATACCCCCACCCATTAATAATAGGCGCTTAGGAATCGTGGTTAATGCTAACGCATCTGTGGAATCCCAAATACGCGGATCTTCATGCGGAATAAAAGGTAATTGAATTGGCCGTGAACCTGCCGCAATAATCGCATTGTCAAAATTAACAATGGTTTCGCCTTCAGCAGTATTGACTAATAGTGAATGGCTACCGCTAAATTTTGCTTCACCTTGTACGACAGTGACTTTACGCATTTTAGCCATACCGCCTAAACCGCCGGTTAATTGACCGATAACTTTCTCTTTCCAGCCACGAACTTTGTCTAGGTCTAATTTTGGCGTACCAAATTCAATACCGTGCGCGGTTAATGATTTGGCTTCATCGATAACTTTAGCAACATGTAGTAGTGCTTTAGATGGGATACATCCCACGTTTAAACACACACCACCTAGGGTTGAGTAACGCTCAACTAGCGTTACATCAAGACCTAAATCTGCAGCGCGGAACGCTGCTGAATAACCAGCAGGTCCTGCACCTAATACAACCACTTGAGTTTTAATTTCTTTGCTCATTTTCGCTCTCCTATTACATCACTAAACGACGTAAGTCGGATAATACTTTAACGATGTGGCTTAAAAATCTTGCCCCATCAGCACCATCGATCACGCGGTGATCAAATGATAATGATAATGGTAACATTAAGCGTGGTGTAAACTCTTTACCGTTCCAAACAGGTTTCATTGCAGAACGCGATACACCTAAAATGCCCACTTCTGGCGCATTGACAATTGGCGTAAATGAGGTCGTACCAATACCGCCTAAGCTTGAAATAGTAAAGCAGCCGCCTTGCATATCTGCGCCAGTTAATTTACCATCACGCGCTTTCTTAGAGATAGCAGCAAGTTCGTTTGATAACTCAACAATGCCTTTTTTGTTCACATCTTTAAAGACCGGAACAACTAAGCCGTTTGGAGTATCAACCGCCACACCGATGTTGATGTATTTTTTAACAATCAACGTTTGTACGTCTTCAGATAATGAGCTGTTAAAGCGTGGGTAAGCTTCTAATGCGCTTGCTACCGCTTTCATGATAAACACTAATGGCGTAATTTTGAGATCTTGTTTACGTTTTTCAGCTTCAGTGTTTTGTTGTTTACGGAATGCTTCAAGATCAGAAATATCCGCTTCATCAAACTCAGTAACATGAGGAATCATTACCCAGTTACGGTGTAAGTTAGCACCCGATACTTTCTGAATTTTCGTTAATGGTAACTCTTCAATTGCACCAAATTTGCTGAAATCAACTTTTGGCCAAGGAAGTAAACCAGGTAACGCACCGCCACCGGCAGTACCAGTTTCAACTTGTTTAACCGCATTTTTAACGTAAGTTTGGATATCTTCACGTAAAATACGTTTTTTAGGACCCGTCGCAGCAACTTTCTCTAAATTAACACCAAATTCACGCGCTAAGCGGCGCACTGATGGCGTTGCATGAGCATAAGCACCGTTTTCAACAAAACCATTTGCAGCGCTTGCAGGTGCAGCAGCAGGCGATGGAGCAGCAGCTTTTTGTGCAGTAGGAGCGGGAGCTGCGGCCGCAGCAACTGGAGCAGGAGCAGGAGCAGAAGGCGCAGCAGCGCTACTTGCTGTTTCAAACTCCATAATTTTAGAGCCCGTTTTCACTTTATCGCCAACATTAACGATAATGGCTTTCACTTTACCGGCAACTGATGCAGGGACTTCCATCGACGCTTTATCACCTTCAACCGTGATTAAAGAGTCATCAAGGGCAACCGTATCACCCACTTTGACTAAGATTTCAGTCACTTCAACTTCATCGCCACCGATGTCTGGTACATTAACATCCACAACTTGACTTGCACCAGTGCTTGCAGCAGCTGGAGCAGGAGCCGCCGCTTTTGGCGCTTCAGCGGCAGGTGCTGCAACAGCACCTTCTCCGTCAAATACCATCACAGCAACACCAGTTGTGACTTTATCGCCCACTTTAACCGTGATTGATTTAACCACCCCAGCTTGTGGCGCAGGAATTTCCATTGAAGCTTTATCGCCTTCGACAGTCATAATTGACTGATCAACTTCAACTTTATCACCGACATTGACAAGAATCTCAGTGACTTCAACTTCATCACCACCAATATCAGGTAATTTAATTTCAATACTCATTGTTATCACCTCTTATGCAATACGTGGGTTAGCTTTGTTAGCGTCAATATCAAGTTTCTTAATTGCTGCTTCAACAACTGATTTCTCGATATCACCACGTGCTGCTAATTCACTTAATGCCGCAACGACAACATAACGTGCATCAACTTCAAAGTGATCACGTAAATTCGCACGGCTATCACTACGACCAAATCCATCGGTACCTAACACTTTATATGACTCAGCTGGAACATAAGCACGTACTTGCTCTGCAAACAGTTTCATGTAATCGGTTGAAACGATTGCTGGTGCTTTGTTCATCACTTGTGCAATATAAGGGACTTTTGCTTTTTCTGTTGGGTGTAGCATATTGTGACGTTCACAGTCTTGACCTTCACGAGCAAGTTCAGTGAATGATGTTACGCTATAAACATCAGAGCTAATGCCGTATTCGTTAGCTAAAATGGTCGCCGCTTCACGTACGTGGCGTAAAATTGAGCCAGAACCCAGTAACTGAACCGATAATTTACCACCTTTTGCAGAAACGGTATCAAGTTTATAAATACCACGACGAATACCCTCTTCTGCGTCTTTCGGCATAGCGGGTTGTTCGTAGTTTTCATTTAAGGTTGTGATGTAGTAGTAAACATTTTCTTGGTCGCCATACATACGACGTAAACCGTCTTGCATAATGACAGCAACTTCATAAGCATAAGCGGGATCGTAAGAGATACAGTTAGGAATCGTCAGTGCTTGAATATGGCTGTGACCATCTTCGTGTTGTAAACCTTCACCATTAAGAGTTGTTCGACCCGATGTACCACCGATTAAGAAACCACGCGCTTGTTGATCGCCTGCAGCCCATAATAAGTCGCCAATACGTTGGAAACCAAACATAGAGTAGTAGATATAGAAAGGAATCATTGGGCAGTCATTTGTGCTATATGACGTTGCAGCAGCAAGCCATGAAGCGCCCGCGCCCATTTCATTGATACCTTCTTGTAAAATTTGACCCTTTTCGTCTTCACGGTAGTAAGCCACTTGTTCTCTATCTTGTGGTGTATACTGTTGACCGTGTGGGTTATAAATACCGATTTGACGGAATAGACCTTCCATACCAAATGTACGAGCTTCGTCAGCTAAGATTGGCACTAAACGTGGCGCAAGATCTTTATCTTTTAGCATAATGTTAAGCGCGCGAACAAAAGCAATTGTGGTTGAAATTTCTTTGTTTTGTGCTTCAAGTAGTGAACTAAACTCACTTAATGCTGGGATAGAGACTGAGCCCGTAAAATGTGGTAAACGTGACGGTACATAACCTTTTAACGCCTGACGACGTTCATGAATATATTTATATTCTGGTGTATGTTCTTCAAATTTAATGTATGGTAGTTTTTCAATTGCTTCATCTGTTACTGGGATGTTGAAGAAATCACGAACGTGACGTACACCGTCCATATTCATTTTCTTCACTTGGTGAGCAATGTTTTTACCTTCAGCAGCATCACCCATACCATAACCTTTGATAGTATGTGCAAGGATAACTGTTGGACGGCCTTTGGTGTCTTTAGCGCGTTGGAAAGCAGCAAACATTTTCGCTGGATCTTGACCACCACGGTTTAAACGGAAAATCTCGTCATCAGACATGTCTTTAACGAGTTCAGCCGTTTCTGGGTATTTACCAAAGAAGTTAGCACGGATGTAAGCACCATCTTTTGATTTAAATGTTTGGTAATCACCATCAAGCGTTTCGTTCATTAGGCGAATTAATTTACCCGATTTATCTTTCTGTAAAAGTTTATCCCAACGATCACCCCAAATAACTTTGACCACATTCCAACCTGCACCAGCAAAAATACCTTCAAGTTCATTGATAATTTTACCATTACCCGTTACTGGACCATCAAGACGTTGTAAGTTACAGTTAATAACAAACGTTAAGTTATCAAGTTTTTCACGTGTTGCAACAGTGATTGCACCTTTAGATTCTGGTTCATCCATCTCACCGTCACCTAAGAAAGCATAAACGCGTTGTTCAGTGGTATCTTTAAGCCCACGATGGTTTAGATATTTTAAGAAGCGAGCTTGATAAATTGCACTGATTGGACCAAGTCCCATCGATACCGTTGGGAACTGCCAAAATTCAGGCATTAATTTAGGATGCGGATAAGATGGTAAGCCTTTACCATGAACTTCTTGTCTGAAATTATCTAATTGTTCTTCGGTTAAACGACCTTCAACAAATGCACGAGAATAAACACCCGGAGAGATATGACCTTGGAAATAAACTAAATCACCACCATCTTTTTCATTGCGAGCTCTGAAAAAGTGGTTAAAGCAGACTTCATAGAATGTTGCAGCTGATTGGAATGACGCCATGTGGCCACCCAAATCCAAATCTTTTTTAGATGCACGTAGCACCATCATCATCGCATTCCAACGAACAATAGAACGAATTCGTCGTTCAAGTTCCCAATCACCAGGATAAGCAGGTTCGTCTTCAACCGGAATCGTATTAATATAGTTACTTGTTGAAGAACCGAATAATAATGGAACACCGCCTTGACGAGCTTGTTTCACAATTTGTTCAATAATGTATTGAGCTCGCTCTGTACCTTCTTCTCGAATGACTGATTCAATACTCTTAAGCCAGTCTTGAGTCTCAATGGGATCAATATCATTCATTTGCATGTCAGACATATTTAAACCTCTGTGTTTTGTTATAAAAAATGCAGATTTTTCTTATTGTTCTGCATTACGTATTTTATATGGCTGTAAGTCTGCCACTTACCTTAGAAAAGGTAAAGATAAACCTACTGAAGATAAGAATGTTAATTCCTATCAAACTAATCAACTATTCCAATATATATGAATCAGATATTTTTATTACTATGATAAAATTGAATTTTTAAGAATTGAAATATCGCATGGAAATCCGCTATGTTATATATCGATCTATCATGTATTGTCAATAAGTATTGCATTTGTTATATTCGCTCGAGCGTTTGTTTATCGATATATAAACCAAATAACAAACATAAATTTAGACTTTATATCACTAATATAAAATGATATTTTGAATAAGATGTCGTCTGACTTCACTACAACGTGTTGATTTGAGTAAATATAGCCTGAACCACTAAGGATAAATCGGTTGTTAAAATATGGATAAACCAATTGTCAAAAATTTAGGTCTACAAGATTATTTGTATACTTATGACATGATGCACCAATTTACCCAATCTCGCCACCAAAGTACTGCTGATGAAATCTGGCTAGTTGAGCATCCAGCTGTTTATACTCAAGGTAAGGTCGGTAAAGCCGAACATCTACTACAACAGACCACCATTCCGGTTATTCAAACCGATCGTGGAGGTCAAATAACTTATCATGCACCCGGTCAACAAATTATGTATATCTTGTTGGATCTCAAGCGTTTGAAAATTGGCATCCGCGATACCGTCACATTTTTAGAAAATAGTGTCATACGCACCTTAGCCGATTATCAAGTGCTAGCGGCAACGCAAGCTAATGCACCAGGTGTGTATGTTAACGGAAAAAAGATCTGTTCATTAGGCTTACATATCAATCATGGCTGCACGTTACACGGACTTGCTTTAAATGTTGATCTTGATTTAACGCCATTTAATTATATTAATCCCTGTGGCTACCAAGGTTTACAAATGACCCGATTAAACGATTATGTAGAAAACATCAATCATAATGAAGTTCGCCAATTATTGGCTCAGTACTTTATTGCGCAGCTTCCACTCACTCCCTAAAATAGACATAGTGTACATTAATATGACCAATCCAAATGCTGATATCCCTAACATAAGAAGTTCAAAGTATCGCGATGCTGATAAAACTCGTCTGATTCCCTCAATAACCGTTGACGATGTTGAATTACTCAAAAAACCAGACTGGATGAAAATCAAGCTACCGGCTCAGTCTGAAAATATTGCCCATATTAAAAATACGATGCGTAAGCATGGCTTACATTCCGTTTGCGAAGAAGCATCTTGCCCTAACCTTGCCGAATGTTTTAATCATGGCACAGCAACATTTATGATCTTAGGTGACATCTGTACTCGTCGTTGCCCATTTTGCGATGTGGCACATGGCAGACCGTTACCGCCGGATCATCAAGAACCAATAAAACTCGCTAAAACCATTGCTGAAATGCGCCTGCGTTATGTGGTGATAACCTCCGTTGATCGTGATGACTTGAAAGATGGCGGCGCAAGCCATTTTGTCGATTGCACTCGAGAAATTAGAGCATTAAGTCCGAATATCAAAGTGGAAACCTTAACACCTGATTTTAGGGGTTGCATTGATGAAGCGGTTGAAATTTTGGCTCAAAATCCACCGGATGTGTTTAACCACAATCTGGAAAATATTCCGCGTTTATATAAAAAAATTCGCCCAGGTGCAAGCTATGAAGGTTCACTCAACTTACTGGCTAAATTCAAAGAGCGTCATCCACACATTCCAACAAAATCGGGTTTAATGGTTGGGCTTGGTGAAACCAATCAAGAATTGATTCAAGTGTTAAAAGATTTGCGTGCACATGGCGTAACGATGTTAACGCTTGGCCAGTATCTACAGCCAAGTAAATTCCATTTACCCGTTGAACGTTATGTGTCACCGCAAGAGTTTGATGAGTTAAAACAGATCGCCTTAGATATGGGCTTTACTCATGCGGCATGTGGTCCGTTTGTCCGCTCTTCTTATCACGCTGATTTGCAAGCGCAAGGTCGAGAAGTTAAATAATCATAACCGGAAAGTGCATAATTATGCACTTTCCGCTTTCCCCTGATAAGCCAATCCGGTAAATCGCTATTTTACTCATTTTAGTATACAATTCTTAGCAATTTATTACGGAGATCTTCGTATCATGAAAAAATGTATTGCGTTGTTTTTATCTGCTTCTATGCTATTTCCGGCTGCGACCATCCCTGTTAGGGCAAATAATATCAATCTGCCTGATATTGGAACCACCGCGGCTGCAACTTTGAGCATTGGCCAGGAGATTGAGATGGGGGATTATTATACGCGTATGCTGCGTGGTAGTGCACCAATTATCAATGACCCAATGCTTAATGAATACATTAATTCGCTGGGCAGTAAACTGGTCGCCCATGCTGACTCCGTGCAAACCCCTTTCCACTTCTATATTATGCAAAGCGATGTACTTAATGCTTTTGCCTACTTTGGGGGAAATGTTGTTGTCCACTCGCGATTAATCATTGATACCGATGATGAGAATCAACTCGCTTCAGTCATGGCCCACGAAATTGGCCACGTCACTCAACGCCATCTAGCGCGAGCAATGGAAGCGCGTAATAAAAACAGTCCTTATATTTGGGGGGCAACGTTAGGATCTTTATTACTTGCATTGGCAAACCCAGAAGCAGGAATAGCCGCAATTTCAGGCACGATAGCCGGTAGTGCACAAAGTCAAATCAGCTTTACACAGAGTAATGAGCAAGAAGCAGACCGTGTTGGGCTAAGAACCTTGGCAAAATCAGGATTTGAACCAGCAGCTTCAGCCAGCTTTTTACAAAAATTATCTGACGAGACGCGTTTTATGTCTAAGCCGCCTGAAATGTTATTAACTCATCCCCTGCCTGATAGCCGATTATCAGACGTTCGTAGTCGAGCTAATCAATACCCTAAAAAACACGTTGCCTCCTCACTCGACTATTACTTAGCTAAAGCACGTCTTGTGGCGTTAATTGGTAACAATAAAAATGCCGTACAACTATTATTAAAGGATTACCAAAAGATTGATAATCCCCAAACTAAAATAGCGATTACTTATACCGCTGCGTTAATCGACTATCGAGGGCAAAATTATTCTGGTGCTAAAGCCAAGCTACAACCATTATTAGAACAAGATCCAACGAATGTTTGGTTTGTCGATCTAATGACCGATCTTGATTTATCACTTAATAATAAAAACTTAGCTATCAGCCGCTTACAAGCGGCGATAAAAGCCAATCCTAACAATACAGCCTTACAACTCAACTTAGCCAATAGCTATATTGAAAACCAGGAATATCAAAAGGCAACAGGTCTTTTACATCGCTATACTCACGAACATAGTGACGATATTAATGGCTGGGATTTACTGGTTCAAGCCTACGAAAACCAAAGACAACGCGCACAAGAAATGGCAGCGAGAGCCGAAATAATTGCGTTACAAGGTCAATATCCTCAAGCTATTAATTTATTACAAAATGCCAAAAATCAAGCACAAGGAAACTCGTTGCTGCTGGCAAGATTTGATGCACGTATTACCGATTTTCAGCAATTACAAACCCGTTATGCCGCTTATAAACGATAATTAAAAATCACGAGGAATAGAGTTAATATTATGATAGTTGGTCCAATAATGAATGGCAGCGCCATTGTGATAGGCGGTGTTTTGGGCGCCTTATTTGGTAAAAAAATCCCTGCTCGCGTACGAGAAGCACTGCCAATGACGTTTGGTTGTGCCGCTTTAGGAATTGGTATTGCGTTAATTGTAAAAGTTCAATCAATTCCGTCCGTGGTATTGGCCCTCTTGCTCGGTTCGCTGATCGGTGAGATTTTTCAACTTGAGCGAGGCATTGAAAAATTATCCCTCAAGCTAAAACGTTTCGTTGATAAACCCCAATCCAATGAAGCATTAATCGATTCGCATGAAGACTTTATTGAAAAATATGTGGCTTTAGTTGTACTATTTTGCGCCAGCGGTATGGGGATTTTTGGCGCATTGACCGAAGGAATATCGGGTGATCCCTCTTTATTAATTGCAAAAGCGTGTTTAGATTTGTTTACTTCTGCAATTTTTGCAGTCACGTTAGGATATGCTGTATCATTAATCGCTATTCCACAATTTATCATTCAAGCGACGCTATTCTTACTAGCGAGCGTAATTGAGCCATTAATTTCACCGGCAATGTTTGCTGATTTTTCCGCATGTGGCGGTATGATTATGTTAGCAACCGGTTTTCGTATTTGTGGCATCAAGTCATTCCCAGTTGCCAATATGCTTTTTGGCCTTGTGATAGTCATGCCGATATCAGCGCTATGGCTAAGCTTTGCCTAAATAATCAATGAGTTAAAATAATAAAAAGCCAGCTTTGCCGGCTTTTTATTTGTTATCTTCGCATTACAATCTGGGTAATGTTATTTAGCCTTATTTGGGCAAATGATCGATATTATTAAAATAATCAACACGATAATTCCCTGTTTTGCCATCACCTTGATAATTGACTCGGCTGATACTAGTGTTTAAGATTCGGGGAAAATAACTATCATCACGATGATCATGCCAGTGACCACCATTTAATACACACAGCAGTAAGCGTAGTGCTGTGCCGTGTGATACAATTAAAATATTGCCAGTATCTTGCACCGCCTTACTAACAATTTCATCTAGACTACTTTTCATACGGTTTAACACTGCAAGATAATTTTCACCCTTGTTGGTTGCTGAATCAAATTCCGCTGGCTTGTGCATATAATCACTAAATTCGGGTAATTGACGAAGTTCAGTAATTGGTTTACCTTCCCATAGCCCAAAATCCATTTCACGTAATCCATCGCTCGTTTTCGCCGGTACAATGTCATTACGTACCGACAAAATATAATCTCGCGTTTCAACAGCACGTTGCTGCGGGCTTGAATAAGCGGCAATAAACGGGGTATCTTGTAAATATTGCCCTGTAATTTTTGCACCTAAAACACCTTGTGCCGTTAATGGTGAGTTCTTTGAACCTTGCATACGATCTGCAATATTCCACTCTGTTTGTCCATGTCTAATTAAGTATAAATTCAGATTTTTCATTACCAGTCCTTTTAATATTCAAGCCCTAATTAACTTTGACGCAATACCGCTAAACATGTCTGTAACACATCATCTAACGGGGCATGTAATTGCATCGTCTCCCCAGTTGTTGGATGTGTAAATTGAACATTTGCGGCATGTAAAAATAAGCGATTAAGCCCAGTTTTAGTTATCTCACTATCAAAATCTTGTTCGCCATAGCGATCGTCACACGCAATCGGATGTCCGGTATATTGAGTATGTACCCGGATTTGATGGGTGCGACCTGTCACTGGACTTGCTTTTATTAGCGTGGCAAAACCAAAACGTTCTTCAACTTTAAATCGCGTCTCACTCGGTTTACCATCTTGATGAACGCGTACAATGCGCTCACCACTTTTTAAAACATTTTTTAATAACGGCGCCTGCACTACCTTGCAAGCAGAGGGCCAATCCCCTTTAACTAAAGCCAAATAATTTTTAGTCATCTGCTTTAAACGCAGCTGTTCATGCAACGAATTTAATGCTGAACGTTTTTTTGCAATCAGTAATATTCCAGAGGTTTCTCTGTCTATGCGATGAACTAGCTCTAAAAATCGATTATCAGGCCTCAGCGCCCTTAACCCCTCTATCACGCCAAAACTGAGCCCACTTCCGCCATGTACAGCAATACCCGATGGTTTATTCATCGCTAGCATAACGTCATCTTCATAAACAATTGCCTGTTCTAATACAGCGATTTTATCAAGCTTAGGGGATAACTGTGGGGCGGTTTTTTCTGCCACACGAACCGGCGGGATTCGAATTTGATCATCGATTTTAAGTTTATATTCTGGTTTAACGCGTTTTTTATTTATTCGTACTTCACCTTTACGTAAAATACGATAAATCATACTTTTTGGTACACCTTTTAGCTGAGTAATCAAAAAATTATCAACGCGCTGCCCCTCATTATCGACAGATATTGTGACTAATTGTACTTGCAACTGTTTTTGGGGCTCTTGAGATGTCATATATATTTTCGCTAATCTGAGATAAAATAATGGATTGTATTTTAAGATAGTCTGTATTTTTATTGTAAATACGGTATTATTACTCATTATCCTAATAATGTGAGATTATATAGGAAAACGAAGGAATAAAACAGTATGCTTAATTTACTTAGTCAATATTCACAAAGCCGCGTATCTTGGTTTCTCTTGTTATTTGCAACTCTTGCCTTCGAAGCTACCGCATTATATTTTCAACATGGACTTGGCCTAGCGCCTTGTACATTGTGTATTTATCAACGGATGTGTTTACTGGGTATTCTCTTGGCAAGTGTAATCGGTCTGCTCGCGCCCAAACGGCTTATTTTTAGGGTTATAGCACTATTAATCTGGCTTTACTCAGCCTTTACCGGTTTTAATTTAGCCTTCCAGCAAGCACGATTACAATTTGCTCCGTCTTTATCCGATAGTTGTACATTAAATGTTGACTTACCAACTTGGTTACCACTTAATGAATGGATGCCAAGTATTTTTAATGCAACAGGATCATGTGCTGAAAAAGCATGGGCATTTTTAACCATTGAAATGTCACAATGGATGATCATCATTTTTAGCTGTTATCTTGCTGTTGGCATTATCATTTTATTTGCCCAATGCTTTGCGCCGACAAAACGTACGACTTGGCGTAATTAAACGCGATTTTCCATTATTTTTTTGTTAGAATATGAGCCACTTTTATTCATGTGTTGATTGATGATGCTTTTGGAATACCATCCCCCTTTAGAACCGTGGCTCACTATTTTATATCAAGATGATCATATTGTGGTTGTCAATAAGCAACCCGGTATTCTATCCGTATCGGGCAGTAAACCCGAATTTCAAGATAGTATTATTCACCGTTTACAACAAAAGTATAGCTATGTTGAATCGGTGCATCGCCTTGATATGGCCACCAGCGGCATTATGGTCGTCGCCTTATCTAAACTCGCTGATCGTGAAATCAAAAAACAGTTTCGTGAACGCATTCCCAAAAAACGCTATATTGCCAAAGTCTGGGGACATTTAGCCGATGATCATGGCGAAGTCGATATTCCACTGATTTGCGATTGGCCTAATAGACCAAGGCAAATGGTTGATTACGAGAATGGTAAACAAGCGTTAACCTATTATAACGTATTAGCACGTAATGATGATGGCACAACTCGCGTCGAGCTACTGCCTTATACTGGGCGTTCGCATCAATTACGTGTACATATGCAGGCAATTGGGCATCCAATTTTAGGCGATAAATTCTATGCCAGTCCAGCAGCGTTTGCCATGGCAAATCGCTTGTTATTGCATGCACAAATGCTCACCATTAATCACCCCAAGTCGGGAGAAAGCATGACATTTACCTGTGATGCTGATTTCTAATAATCGTCGTGATAAACCAAATAAATTAAGGCAGATTAAGATGAAAAAAATTGTTCTGGCAACCAATAACCAAGGTAAAGTGAAAGAGTTACAAAGCTTATTAGCTGACGCTGGATTTAACGTGGTCGCGCAAAGCGAATACCACGTTCCAGATGCGGATGAAACGGGATTAACTTTTGTTGAGAATGCAATCATCAAAGCACGCCATACTGCTGAGCTTACCGGCTTACCGGCTATTGCCGATGATTCAGGACTTGCCGTTGATGCCTTAGATGGTGCGCCGGGTATTTATTCCGCTCGTTACGCTGGCGATGGCGCCACTGATGACAAAAACAATCAAAAACTCCTTACTGCATTACAAGCAGTGCCAACAGAAAAACGCACTGCTTATTTTTATTGTGCCTTAGTATTTATGCGCCATGCCAATGATCCAACGCCAATTATCTGTTTGGGCAAATGGAACGGGATGATTTTATCGCAGGCACATGGTGAAGGCGGCTTTGGTTACGATCCGCTATTTTATATTCCAAAGCTTGCTTGCACAGCTGCAGAACTCAGCCGTGAACATAAAAGCCAAATATCACACCGGGGCATCGCATTAAAACAGTTAATGGAAAAATTAACGACGGCGCTTAATTAATCGTAATGTTACCAGACTAACTCCGAGCATGAATATCATCATTGATGAGCTTGATAAGCATAGTGCGCCAAGATAACAGGCAAAGGCGCACGTTCACTTTCGATTAATATTTGCTACAAATAGATCACTTTTTTGCCAGCATGTGGAGCCGACGCATCATTGCCAAATTGTTCTAAAAAGTAAGCCACGTTGTCGAGTTTATCGCCCATTAATCGGCCTTTCACTTTATGCCAGGTTAATAACACAATATTCGCCTCAGGCTCACCAACAATTAGCATCGGTTGTTCTTGTTCACCATGCCAAAAAAACTCACCACCATAAAGTTTATAAGCGGTGAATAACAGATAACAGCCATATTCTTGGGTGAGCATCGTCACTTGATCTTCGGTCAATAGCAAGCTTTTTTCCGCCATTTCGCTAAGAATAACCTCAACCACACTAATACTTTTTTCACTGTAATCGAGTTGATTAATGCTCCATGTCGGGCTGTGAAAAATTGCATTCTCGGCCCATGCTTTAACCTCTTCATATAACTCATTTTTTGCTGTTGCCATAATCTTAACTGTCCTTACACTAAATTATTTTGCGATTCATTACTTTTGATATCTTGCCAAGCTTGTTCCATTTCATCAAGTGAAACCTCATTGAGCGGGCGATGTTGCTGAGCAAAATAGTCCTCAATCTGCCGAAAACGTTGCTCAAATTTTTGACTGGCTTTATGCAATGTCAACTCAGCTTTAAAGCCCATGTGCCGAGTTAAATTAACCACAGAAAAGAGTAAATCACCAATCTCTTCTTCAACGCGATCGAGTTGCATTGGCTGCTGACTCAGTTCCACTTGCACTTCAACAAGTTCTTCTTTTATCTTGTCAATGACTGGCGGTAGCGATTGCCAATCAAATCCGACCGATGCGCAGCGTTTTTGCATTTTTTCAGCGCGCATTAGTGCTGGTAACGCTAGAGGAATATCGTCTAAAATAGAAAATTGCTGTTTTGCTATTCGCTCTTGCTGTTTAAGCACTTCCCATTGTGCATTAGCTGACTGTACTTTAGCTGTTGGCTGCTCAGCAAAAATATGCGGGTGACGACGAGTCAATTTTTGGGCTAAGCCATCACAGATATCATCAAAGGTAAAGTATTGCTGCTCTTTCGCCATTTCAGCATAAAAAATAATTTGAAAGAGCAAATCACCTAATTCGTTTTTTAGCTCAACAAAATCGCGTTGCTCAATTGCATGTAATACTTCATAACACTCTTCCAGAGTATGGCCTTTAATCGAGTCAAATGTTTGTACGCGATCCCATTCACAACCGCTGACGGGATCACGTAGCTTAGTCATAATATTAAATAGTTTTTCTATCGATTGCACAATAATTACTCTTTTATCTAAAAATATCTTTGGATTAAAACGTCTGTGTACTAATATATCTCTTTTTACATATTTAAAATATCTGTTAAGTGGATGTATTTTTATCTATCATTTTTATACTATACAGATTTTATTAACAAATTGATATTGAAGAAAATCTATGAATAATATGCGTGAACTGACTCTGCGGGGTATCATTTTAGGGGCATTTATAACCGTTATTTTTACGGCATCAAATGTTTATTTAGGACTAAAAGTGGGTTTAACTTTTTCGTCTGCTATTCCAGCGGCTGTCATTTCCATGGCTATCTTGCGTTTCTTTTCCGGTTCAACCATACTCGAAAATAACATGGTGCAAACGCAAGCTTCGGCCGCAGGGACTTTATCATCGATTATTTTTGTCATTCCCGGTCTGTTGATGATCGGTTATTGGCAAAATTTTTCTTTTTGGCTAACGCTGTCCATCTGTGCATCAGGTGGTATGCTAGGGGTATTATTTTCAATCCCACTTCGTCATGTCATGGTGGTAAAAAGTGACCTACCTTATCCCGAAGGCGTTGCCGCGGCAGAAATTCTAAAAGCTGGCTGTGACAGTGATAATCCAGAAGAAACTAAGTCAAATAATGACGGTTTAAAAGATATTATCTTTGGTGGCGCAATTGCGGCGGTTGTGAGCCTATTTACCAATGGTTTTCGTGTGCTATCTGACGGCACCGCTTACTGGTTTACCCAAGGCAAATCGATTTTTCAAATCCCAATGGGGTTTTCACTTGCGTTATTGAGTGCGGGCTACTTAGTCGGCATTATTTCGGGTATTTCCATTTTAATCGGTAATATTATTGCCTGGGGATTTGCGATTCCCATTCTTAGCGCAGTCAGAGATTATGATCCAAACGCCTCTTTAGGCAGCGTTGCAATGGGACTTTGGGCTAGCGATGTGCGTTTTATTGGCGCCGGTACGTTAGCGATTGCCGCAATGTGGACACTACTGACCTTAATTAAACCAGTTATTGAAGGATTAAAAAGTTCTTTCAGCTCATTAAAAAATGACAATAACACCGGCAAGGTGCCGCGCACCGAGCAAGATCTTTCGCCTAAAACAATTTTAATGATTATGGCTGCCATGCTCGTGATTTTATTCATTACCTTTTATGCATTTGTTTCAAACAGCGGATTATCAACCGGCGTTGCCTGGTCATTGGTATTTTGTTCGGTTTTATTCGCCTTTATTATGGGCTTTTTAGTCGCAGCCGCATGTGGTTATATGGCTGGGTTAGTCGGTTCATCCGCCAGTCCAATTTCAGGCATCGGGATTGTGGCAGTTGCGGTTATTTCATTGCTGCTATTAGGGTTAGGTGAAGCAAACGGTATGCTAGCAACGGCAGAAGGTTCAAACTTTGCAACCGCGCTTGCGCTATTTACCACCAGTGCAGTATTAGCGATTGCAACGATTTCGAATGATAACTTACAAGATCTCAAAACGGGTTATTTAGTTAAAGCAACGCCATGGCGTCAACAAGTGGCATTATTAATTGGTTGTGTCGTTGGGGCAGTCGTTATCGCGCCGGTTTTAGATATTTTATACAATGCGTATGGCTTTACTGGCGCAATGCCTAGAGCTGATATGGATCCATCGCAAGTATTAGCCGCGCCACAAGCAACATTAATGACCACAATTGCTAAAGGTATTTTCTCCCATCAACTTGAGTGGACCATGATTATTATCGGTCTTGCCTTAGGTGCCGTGATTATTATTATTGATTTAGTTTTAGCTAAAATGAACTGTAAATTCCGGATGCCCGCTTTAGCCGTTGGGATGGGGATTTATTTACCACCCGTCATCACCACGCCGATATTTATTGGTGCACTCATTTCATGGTTTATCCGCCGCAAAGTGCATCAATCAAAAAGCAGTGAAGAGAGTAAAGAAAGTTATCGCAAAGTTGACCGTAAAGCGGCCTTAATTGCATCAGGCTTAATCGTTGGCGAAAGTCTAGTTGGCGTGATTATGGCGGTGGTGATTGTGATCAGTATTTCACAAGGTGGCAGCGACTCACCGCTCTCTTTAACGCCATGGTTAGGCAGCATGTTTGGTGGTGAACTTGATCTGGTGCAACAGTTACTCGGCTTATTGGTTTTTGTGGTGATCTGTTTTGCTTTCATTCGTCGGGCATTATCCGCACTTAAAAACAGGGCTTAAGCAGGGAATTTAACCACCCAATTTAAACACAAAGCTTAATACTCTCACGCTAAGTGAGAGTATTGACGACATCAACCACTTGGTTTATCACTATGACCCATCTTAAAGATCGCCAAACGTTTGCTGACCAAGTTTATGCCATTCTGGCGGCCATTCCCGCAGGTAAAGTGGTCACCTATGGCCAAATTGCCAAAATGGCAGGCCTACCGAGCTATATTCGTCAAGTCTGCTTTGTGTTACGCCACTTGCCAAGTGATCATCAATTTCCCTGCCACCGTGTTATTAATGCACAAGGTCATTTATCCGTACAAGGTGAGACTTATCAGCGTTATAAACAACGGTTAATCGACGAAGGTATCGAGTTTAATCATCATGATAAAATTGATTTAAAAAAATATGGTTGGCATATTTAACCTAACAATGGACTGATACCTCATCATTAATCTGATGCACTCATTATGCAATAAAAAAAGCGAGCCAAAACTCGCTTACTTTAAATCACACATCGTCAAAATAATAGTGACTATTTTATCCAGCTATTAATTAAGGCAATGACGTCTTGTGGTTTTGCCATATGCACATTATGCCCTGCGCCCACAACAGTCTCAATTGAGGCATACGGAAACTGCATTAAAATATCACTATAATACTCGTCGATAATATAATCAGATGAACCACCGCGAATAAACAGCACGGGTTGATTATAACGAGCGATTTCAGACCAACCGCGAATATCAGCATAATGCCGCGAAATCGCCCTAAAATTAAATAACCACTTATCGGCTTTATACGATTTTAATAAAAATTGAATGGTGTGCTCTGGCAAATATTCGCTCATAATATTATGCATGTTCGAGCGTCCGCTCACCGGAGCATTAAAGCACGCGTCAAGCGCTTGAAAAACTTTATTGTGCGAATCTGATGCGTAACTCACTGGCGCAATATCCAAAATCACAACCTGAGCAATTAAGTCAGCAATATACTGCGTTAACGTCATCGCCACTTTACCGCCCATCGAGTGGCCGATTAAAATAATATGGTCTAACGCTAATTCATTAATCAGAGCAAGGACATCGGTTGCCATCAGCTGATAATTCATCTCATCCGACCACGGCGATAAACCATGATTACGTAAATCAATTTGAATAATTTGATAATCATTAGCATACTCGCGTGCTAATACCCCTAAATTATCCAAATTACCAAATAAGCCATGAATAAAAATAATTGGTTGGCCAGTGCCATTAATTTTGTAATTTAGTTTCATTGTGTTATAAAATTTAGCAAAGATTAATTAGTTTGTATTTTACTGTGAATAGTCAGTCAAGACTAGATGAGTTTAGGGTTAAACTAGGCTAATCACGGTCACATGCTATTTACAATAACATATAGATACTGAATAGGACAGTGATGGGATAACATCGGTGATATTGTTTGATCGAAATTAGTAAAAAATTAGCATGACAACGCTAAACTCTGATAAAATTGCGGACATTATCCTCTATACATTCGACCATTATGTTACAAGACAATCCATTATTAGCACAACTGAAGCAACAACTGCACACCCAAGCACCTCGTGCAGAAGGTATCGTAAAAGCGCATGAAAAAGGCTATGGTTTTTTAGAAACGGATAATAAAAAAAGCTATTTTATTCCAGCTAATAAAATGAAAAATGTCATGGATGGCGATAAAGTATCTGGCATTGTCATTGAAAATGGCGACAAAACGGCCTTTGAACCTGAAACCCTACTCGAGCCAAGTTTAAACACCTTTCTCGGTCAAATTACCTTCGCCAATAAAGCGCTAGAAATCATTCCGCAAAATATGAGTAAAATGACCATAAAGTGTAAAACCAGCCCAAGTGTCACCCAACAACTTAAAGCCGGAGACTGGGTAAAAGCCAAAATAACTAGCCATGCACTAGAAAATAAACAAGGCTTTAGCGCAGAAATTACGCAATTTGTCACCGAAGACAATACGCCAGACTATCTATGGTTAATGGCACTGGCTAAATATGATTTAGCCGCTACACCACTTGCTGATATACAGTGGCAATTAACTGAGCACCCGGTACTAACACGTTTTGATCTCACGCAGCAACCGTTTTTTACCATTGATGGCGCAAGCACCGAAGATATGGATGATGCGCTGTCGATCTCACAAGATGCACAAGGTAACTATCATCTACTCATTGCCATCGCCGATCCGAGTGCCTATATTGCCGAAAATAGCGATATTGATGCACTTGCTTATCAGCGCGCTTTTTCAACGTATTTACCTAGTTTTACCGTGCCTATGCTACCCGTTTCCTTAGCCAATGAGCGCTGTTCGCTTAAAGCAGATGAAAAGCGCCCAGCGATTGTTTGTCATGTGACTATCGAGCAAGATGGTAATATCATCTATGATACCGCTGAATTTCATTTAGCGTGGATCATCTCTAAAGCCAAACTCACTTATGATAATGTCAGCGATTTCATTGCTAACAATCATGCTCTATCAACCGATGTTACCGGCATCGCTGAACAATTAGTTTTACTCTCGCAGCTTGCTAAAGTAAGAACGAATTGGCGATATCAACATGCGTTACTATTTAAAGACAATAGCGAATATCGCTTTGTTTTTGATAATAATAGACAAGTAACCGATATTATTAAAGAAACTAAACTTAGTGCCCATAAGATGGTTGAAGAAGCGATGGTTATCGCCAATCAAGTACTAACCTATCGGCTGACACACCAATTAGGCTTTGGTATATTTAATGTCCATAGTGGTTTTGATCCAAAATATTTAGATTCCGCGATTAAATTATTAAGTGAAAACCAGATAGAAAATTTTGATAAAGAGCGCCTATCTTCGTTAGCGGGCTATAAAGATCTGCGCCGTTTGACCGAGAAAAATGAGCGATTAGACTATCGGTTACGTCGTTTTCAGGCGCCAGCAGACTTTGCCATTGAACCCTATCCACATTTTGGTTTGGGATTTGAGGCTTATGCAACTTGGACATCACCGATTCGTAAATACGGCGATTTATTAAACCACCGCCTACTTAAAGCGCTTATGGCACATGAATCGCATGCAAAACCGAATCCTGACATTTTATCGATTATGAATGAACGCCGTAAAGCAGGCAGACTAGCTGAGCGAGAATTGAACAATAAACTATATTGCCAATTTTTAAAAAATAAAGTTGGTCAGACATTTGCAGCACAAATTATTGATTTAAATCGTGGTGGAGCAAAAGTTCGCCTGACCGATATTGGCGCGGTCGCCTTCTTACCGGCAACACTGATTCATCCTGTTCGCGGTGAGTTAATCTTGTCACCTGAAAATGGTCATATCAAAATCAAAGACGAAGTGGCCTATCAGCTGCTCGATTTTATTGATGTGACAATTAATGAAGTCAAAGTCGAAAATACCAGCGTCATTGTGAAAATCGCAGCCGCAGAGTAGCACTTAAAAATCAGTATTCATTATAAAAAACGGTTGGCATACATAATGCCAACCGTGATAGGCAAGTGTAATCGTTAAGTATTATCTAACGGATAATCGGCAGAAGGTACTATTTAACGACTTTAAACGGATTACTTGGTTTCTTTGGCTCTTCTTTTGGACGGTTTTCGTATTGTGGCTCAGGTTCAAAACCTAGCCCTGCACCATTTTCACGCGCATAAATCACCTCGATTGCCGCCATCGGCACAACTAAGTGCTGTGGATTACCACCAAAGCGCGCATTAAATTCCAGCTGCGCGTGATTAATGGAATATTGACCAACAGATTGAGGAGCAATATTTAATACAATCTGATCATTTTGAATATACTCTTCCGGTACGATAACGCCATAAACGGTGGTGTTAACGACAATATAAGGCGTTAGATCATTATCCAAAATCCAGTCATACATCGCCCTAAATAAATAGGGACGACGAGCAGTCATTGCAGAAATATCCATCGATTAAGCTCTCATTTTCTTTTCATCATCCGTTAATGACTCAATAAATGCTGGACGCTCAAAAATTCGCGTCATATAGCTAAGGTAATGCTTTTGTGCAACTTTAGGTAGTGTGACGTCTAAAATCGGTAAACGCCATAATAGCGGCGCAAAATAGCAATCGGCTAAAGTAAAATCATCACTCATAAAAAACGGCTTTTCTTTAAACATGACTGAAATTGCCGTCAAATCATCTTGTAATAGCTTTCTGGCTTCTTTAGCCGCTTCTGATTTAGGCGCATCGATGATCGTATGATAAGCTTTGTACCATTCTTTACGCATACGGTACATCGTTAATCGAGAATTTGCCCGCACAATCGGATACACCGGCATTAATGGTGGGTGAGGAAAACGCTCATCAAGATACTCTAATGCAATATGTGCTTCATATAACGTTAAGTCGCGATCAATCAGCGTTGGAATTGAACCATAAGGGTTAAGATCTAATAACTCCTGGGGCAAATGTTTAGCATCAACAAACTCTATTTCCGCCGTCACTCCCTTTTCCGCTAAAACAAAACGAATCTGATGACCATAAATATCTGTCGTGTCACAAAACAAGGTCATTACAGAGCGTTTATTAACAGCAACTACCATGTTAACTCCAAAATTTATTGATAAAGTATTTATACCGAGTGGCTATATTTTAGCAAATTGACAATCAAATTTGTGAAAAAAAGTAATAATTCTTGCTATTTATTTCGTTTTTACGCGCTTGATAATATAAAAATCAATATAATCAATAGATTAATAAATCATATCTTGAATATAATAAAAAACCCGTCTGAATATTCAGGCGGGTTTTTTTGATAAAAGACAAATAATTAACTAAAATTATTGACCTTTAACTTCTTTTAAACCGTTAAATGGTGCTTTGCTACCTAATGCTTCTTCGATACGGATTAATTGGTTATATTTAGCAATACGATCAGAACGACTCATTGAACCCGTTTTGATTTGACCTGCAGCTAAACCAACCGCTAAATCAGCAATTGTAGAATCTTCTGATTCACCACTACGATGTGAAATTACCGCTGTATAACCAGCATCTTTAGCCATTTTAACCGCAGCAATAGATTCAGTTAATGTACCAATTTGGTTAACTTTAACAAGAATTGAGTTAGCAATGCCTTTATCAATACCTTCTTTAAAGATCTTAGTATTGGTTACAAATAGATCATCACCCACTAATTGGATTTTATGACCTAATGCTTTAGTTTGGTATGCCCAGCCATCCCAATCGCTTTCATCTAAACCATCTTCAATTGAAACGATTGGATAGTTTTCAGTTAAGCCTTCTAAATAGTGAGTAAATTCTTGAGAAGTAAACTCTTTACCCCCTTCGCCTTTTAACACATATTTGCCAGTTTCTTTGTTATAAAACTCAGATGCTGCACAGTCCATCGCTAAAGTAATGTCTTTACCTAATACATAACCCGCTTTTTCAACCGCTTCTTTAATACATGCTAATGCATCAGCATTCGATGCTAAGTTAGGGGCAAAACCACCTTCATCACCTACCGCAGTATTCATGCCTTTAGCATGTAGTACTTTCGCTAAGTTATGAAATACTTCAGATCCCATACGGATTGCTTCACGAACGCTTTTAGCACCGACTGGTTGAATCATAAACTCTTGTAAATCGATGTTATTATCAGCGTGCTCACCACCATTGATGATATTCATCATTGGTAAAGGCATTGAATATTTACCCGGAGTACCATTTAAATCTGCAATATGAGCAAATAATGGCACGCCTTTCGCTGCTGCTGACGCTTTAGCATTAGCTAAAGATACTGCTAAAATTGAGTTTGCACCTAAGTTTGATTTAAAATCAGTGCCATCTAAATCTAACATAATTTGGTCAATCGATGCTTGATCGAGTGCATCTTTACCAATTAGCGCATCAGCAATTGGGCCGTTTACATTAGCAACTGCTTTCAATACACCTTTACCTAAAAAGCGAGATTTATCACCATCACGAAGTTCTAACGCTTCACGAGATCCCGTTGATGCTCCAGATGGAACAATTGCAAGACCAACAAAACCGCCTTCTAAATGAACTTCGGCTTCAACTGTTGGGTTACCACGTGAATCGATAACTTCACGACCATGAACTTTAACGATCTTTGCCATGTTATTTTCCTCTATATGACATATTAAAAACAAAATTAAAATACTTAATTAGCGCTGTTGATACTCATTGGCAGCACGAATAAAACTACTAAATAGCGGATGACCATCTCGTGGCGTCGATGTAAACTCGGGGTGAAACTGACAAGCAACAAACCATGGATGATCCGGATTTTCAACAATTTCAACGAGTTTTCTATCCGTCGATAAGCCAGTGACTTTCAGCCCTGCTTTAACAATCGCAGGTAATAAATTGTTATTCACTTCATAACGGTGACGATGACGCTCAACGATCGAATCTTTATTGTACATGTTACGTACTAACGAGTTTGGTTCTAAATGACAAATTTGCGCACCAAGTCGCATTGTGCCACCTAAATCACTATTTTCATTACGCTGAACAATCTCGCCAGATTCATCACTCCACTCTGTAATGAGTGCAACAACAGGATTTGGGCAATCTTTGATAAATTCACTTGAGTTAGCATCTTTAATGCCAGCAACGTTACGAGCAAATTCGATCAATGCAACTTGTAAACCAAGGCAAATGCCTAAGTAAGGTACTTTATTTTCACGCGCATAACGTGCAGCGATAATTTTACCTTCCACACCGCGATAACCAAAGCCACCTGGGATTAAAATCCCATCAAGCCCTTTAAGCAGATCCGTGCCTTTTGATTCAAGATCTTCTGAATCAATATAACGAATATGGACGGTTAGACGATTTTTCAAACCACCGTGTTTTAAGGCTTCGTTGACTGATTTATACGCGTCAGGTAATTCAATATATTTACCCACCATACCAATAGTCACTTCACCAACAGGGTTAGCCTCTTCATAAATCACTTGCTCCCACTCAGATAAATTTGCCTCAGGGCAATCTAAATGAAAACGATTGCACACATAAGAGTCTAAACCTTGTGATTTTAATAAAGCAGGAATTTTATATATTGAATCTACATCTTTAAGTGAAATGACCGCTTTTTCGGGAACATTACAAAATAACGCAATTTTAGCGCGTTCATTCGCAGGAACCATGCGGTCTGAACGGCAAATTAAAATATCAGGCTGAATGCCGATCGATAATAATTCTTTTACTGAATGCTGTGTAGGCTTAGTTTTTACTTCACCTGATGACGGTAAATATGGTACAAGTGTTAAATGCATAAATAGTGTATGCTCACGGCCCACATTCACGGCAAGTTGTCGCAACGCTTCTAAAAATGGCAGCGACTCAATATCACCAACCGTGCCACCCACTTCAACGATAGCAACATCAAAGCCTTTAGCGCCTTCAATGACACGCTCTTTAATCGCATTAGTAATGTGAGGAATAACTTGAACGGTTGCCCCTAAATAATCACCTCGACGCTCTTTACGTAAAACGTCAGAATAAATTCGGCCGGTTGTGAAGTTATTTTTTCGCGTCATTTTAGTACGAATAAATCGTTCATAATGACCAAGATCAAGATCGGTTTCTGCACCATCTTCAGTAACAAAAACTTCACCGTGCTGAATTGGGCTCATTGTGCCGGGATCAACATTGATATAAGGATCTAACTTGAGCATCGTCACTTTAAGACCTCGAGCTTCAAGAATAGCAGCCAATGATGCCGCAGCGATCCCTTTACCTAGGGAAGAAACAACGCCGCCTGTTACAAAAATATAATTTGTGACCATTAAATTAATACCATTTACTTGATGAATATCATCTTTAAAACGCCTTATTTATCAACAAAATTTGACGAGAATAAAAACAATATTACTATTAATCAGACGGGATAGTAGTCTAGCAGAAACCGACCTATGCCACAATGAAATAATTCACTTTTCCTCGGTACTTTAATGCGAGGTTTTCGCTAATTTTACAACTAAACTAAACGTATCTTTGAATAAACTAGGAATGACACTAGCGCCACGTGTTTTTGCATCATCGCAGACCGCGATCGCTAAATCTGGTTTGGAACTTTTCTGTATGGCTTTTTGAATAATTCGATGTATAGGCAGATCAATATGCTCGCTCGTGCCATAACTCGCCATTTTATAGACATGACTAAACCCATTTTTAAATAAAAAATTTTCAATATCTCTTGCTGGTAGCACGGTTAAATAGTTATTAATATTCCCCTCTACCGGGCATAAAGAATTGACCGTGTCAGCATACTTCTTGCCAGCTGTGTCGCCATCAGTTAAAACATGCCACTGAATTCCCATTTTATTGGCATATTTAATGAGTGGCTTTAATCCGCACTGTGCGAACTCAATTAATTGCACTCCGTCAGAATTAAGATGAAATCCACTTTGCTCAGCGAGTTCACGTAATAACCAAACTTCAGTTTCACCTTCCACTAATAACCAACTGCGTGCAAAAATTGCCGATGCCCGGCGGTATAATACATGAAATAAAATGCGCCGACTATCACTCACACTTAGGCCATTTACACCAGTATGCCAAGCCACAATGCCAGATGGACTTCGAATCAAACGATAAATGTGTTCTAAAGAAAATAGTGAGACCAAATCGCTGGAATTGGTAGTAATAATTTTTTGGGTTGGGAAATGCTTTAATAAACGAAAACCGACAGCCAGAATAATCGGATGTAACTGGCCTTCAGGTTCTTCTAAAACCAAAATCGGCATCGTATGAGGTGATAAATGATCATTGCCTCTAGCCGTTAGCAGCGCGCTAAAAACCCCCATTAATATGATGCGAATATAATCATTATCTAATCGATCTAATTGATCATTAATGCGCTCTAAGCTGTTCCACTCCTCATGTGTCGGCGTAGGCTTTTTGGCAATATGCTTGTAGTGATAACGGCGATTGCGATCAACAAGGTAATATTCAAGCAAGGCTTTCGCTGCCACTAACCCATGTTCCAAATCAGCGGGTGAAAACTGCTGACTATGCGCCGCTAACTGAGTTGATAATTCATTAATATAGTAACTTGATAAGGGCGTATTAGTGAGGGGTAGCTCCTTATCATTGAGTGGATTTTTTAAACGCATCACCGGATTAAGCATAATGAGCAATTCAATCAGCGCTTTATCGTTATCAAGATTAAGCCGATGACCATTAGCATCAATAAAATAGTGTTCAGTAACCATTTGCTCGTTACGCCGACTCGCCTGAATTTGGTATCGAATAACCCATCGATCTAATGTTGCATCAAAGTAGGCGGCGGAATTGAGAGGCAGGTAGTGTTGCTGTTTTAATTCATTTGGATTACTTTCACAAAAGGTAAACCGCAGGCAAGCTGAATGAATCGCTGCGCCTTGCTCATCAAAAAAATCATCATTGGTAAATTGATAATATAAATGTGATTGAGACAATAATGTCAACGCACTGATTAAACTAGAGCGGCCCCAACGATTTTCACCAATCAGCACGCTGCTCTTATGATTAAGTTCAAGCTCTAAATGTTTAATGCCTTTAAAATTATCAATATCAATCCGAGTTAGATACATACATTACCCTTTTATGAATTGAATCTATCTGAAAGTATAGCAAGTCATCGCCGATTCGTATTGCCTCAATGCGCTTTGTTTATTTCAACCTACATGGCCGAGAACCATTTTCTTGTGCCGATATACGCCACATTCTGACCCCATTAATCGCAAGAAAGGTCAAAATGATGTATTCAATCGCCATAGCATATACGCCTTGCATGGTAAAAATCACCACCGAGATAACATTTACCCCAATCCATAAAATCCAGTTTTCAACATATTTTCGTGTCATTAAAATCTGTGCAACAATCGATAAGATCATCATCGTCGAATCCCAAAATGGATAAGCATCAGCATACAAATGCGGGATTTGTAGCTCAAGACCCAAACGATTTAAGCTCAGGACAGTAAAATCGGTTAAAGCGGCAAAGACAGCGTCAATATAAAGCGTTAATACGCTAATACCAATCATACAAACCATCAACCAAAGCAGTGTTTTTGGCAGCGACATCCAGCGCGTTTTGAGTGTCATCTCTTGCGTGTCTCTAGTCACGCGTGTCCAGGCATACCAACCATAGATATTGGCAGCAAAGAAGAAGATTTGTAACAATAAACTGGCATATAAATTAATTTGAAAAAAGATAATCGCAAATAAGCTGACATTTAATAAACCAAATACATAGTTAATCGTTTTTTCAATGCTGGCGAAATAAATACATAATAATCCACAAACTGTACCAATACATTCAATATATGACAGGTCATATCCCCCACTGCCAATTGGAATGTGGACAAAAATATTACTCGTACTCAGTAGCTCTATCATGTAATTTCCTTTTTAGCTAAAGCAGTGAAACATTGCTAATTGACGGTTTATTGATACCGATAAACTCCATAATTTATAGAAAAATAACCAATTTATCTACTAAAACATCATTTCAGCTAAAATATATTGTTTCGATTCTCATCCCGTTTTTTTGACGATATTCACGAAAAATAAAAAAACTGTTTTTAATTTGCTTAAACTTATATTATCCTCCACCTAAAATTGAAACGTTCCAATTTTTCATAAACATGTCACAAAAAGAAAGTATCATAAATTATTTGATAAGATAGGAGAGATAGTTTGAAGATTCAGTTTTTAGGTACAGCTGCATCAGAAGGGATTCCTAATCCATTTTGTAAATGTAAGATTTGTGAAGAAACCCGGATACAAAAAGGCAAAAATATCAGAACGCGCAGTGCACTTGTTATCGACGATGTGATGCAAATTGATCTTGCACCCGAATTTAGTTATCAAGTTATGCGTGAAAATATTGATGTCACGAAAATTAAAGACCTATTATTTACCCACACTCATCCCGATCATTTTAATGTCGGTGACCTGTTTAGTCGAATGGTCGATTATGGTTTTAATATTACCCACCCTCTTCATATTCATGGTAATGATATTGCGATTAATGGTTGTTTAGCTGTTTTACCTAATTACAGCCGTGAACGTTTTGTGTTTAATCTAGCAATCCCTTATCAAACATTTACAACATCAAGCGACTATCAAGTCACACCATTACTTGCTAACCATGCAAAATGGGAATTTTGCTATATCTACCTGATCGAAAAAGCAGGTAAAACCATGTTATATGGTCATGATTCAGGTTATTTTCCTGAACTGACTTGGCAATGGCTTAAAAATAGCGGTAAAAAAATTGATCTGGCGATCTTTGAATGTACTTACGGCTATAAACAAAATGATCGAACCAACAATCACATGAGTATTGAAACCGTGATTGCCGCGCAACAAAGAATGAGTGATGATGGTATTTTCCATGCAAAAACCCAGCTCATCACCTCACATCATTCACACAGTAGTGGTTTTATGCATGACGAATTAGTCGAAATATTTACACCTCATAAAATTGAAGTCGCTTACGACGGCTTAACCAAAACGCTTTGATAAGGAATATGCTATGTTTAAGTTACCTCGTCTGTTGGTGATGATGTTTTTACAATATTTTGTGCAAGGTGCATGGAATATGGTTATTGGTGCAGTGCTTGCTGCGTATGGTTTAAAAGAAATTGTCGGTTCAACCTATTCTGTCTTAGGCATTGCTACCATTATTTCCCCCCTTTTTATTGGCATGATTGCCGATCGCTTTATTGCATCACAAAAAGTGATGGGGGTTTTACATCTGTTAAACGCAGTTGTACTATTCTCACTACCTAACTTTATTCAAAGCGGTAATGATTCGGGCTTCTTAGCGATGATCTTTATTGTGGGCTTACTGTTTTACCCAACAACAGCACTGGCCAATAGTGTCAGTTTTAGACATATTGATGGCGTGAAATGGTTCCCAATTGTTCGTGTATTTGGCACCATTGGTTTCATGGCGGTTGGCTTTACGATGGGTTCGACCTTCCTTGATATCTCAAAATCAACCAACTCTTTCTTATTAGCTGCTGGCGCTTCAGTGGTTTATGGTTTATATTGCTTTACACTACCAAACACTCCACCGGCTGCGAAAAATAAAAAGATCTCGATTCGTGAAATCTTATGCTTAGATGCCTTATCACTCTTTAAAGATAAATACTTTTCGATTTTTATGTTTGCAACGTTCATTTTAATGATCGCTAAAACCGCCTACAGTGCTTACCTACCTGTTTACTTACCGGTACTCAATATCGAACCGGCATCAATGATGCAGATCGCAACAGCGACTGAAGTTATATTCATGGTCTGTTTAGCCTTCTTATTAGGCCACTTCGGCTTTAAGAAAGTGATTCTATTTGGTTCAATCAGTTGGATCATTCGTAGCTTAATGCTATCACAAGCTGCTGTATCAGAACACTATATGCTCTATATCGTTGGCGCGTTATTATTACAAGGTTTATGCTGGGATTTCTTCTTTACCGCCGGTGATATTTACGTTGATAAAAAAGCGAAACCCGAAATTAAAGCGCAAGCACAAGGATTACGTTTTATCGTATCTAACGGCTTTGGTGTATTCATGGCAGCTTCAGTGTGTGGCTTTATTAATAACCGCGTGGTTACTGAAAAAGCGATGCCGGCGGCCGCGACGCAATGGCAAGAGTTCTGGATCTACCCAGCAGTTGTTGCAGCCGTTGTCACAATCGGTTTTTGGATCTTCTTTAACGATAAAGATGTGCTAATTAAACCAAAAGAAAAAATCTAATCATCTCGATGAGCAGATTCGGTAATAAGCCTATTCACTAGGCTTATTATCTCTTCGCTCCAGATAAGTATCGCATGTGTCATCGCAACAAAAAATCCCCCCATATATCTCATCACAAATTAGCGTTATAATAGCAATCTAATTTTCAACTATGTAAATATTATGGTCTTTGTTAAGCAACTTTATATCCATCCCGTAAAATCGATGCAAGGTATCGCACTTGACGAGAGTGAAGTACAGGCTTGTGGACTGCGATATGATCGCATTTTTATGGTTACCGAGCCTGATAGTACCTTTATTACCGCCCGTGAAATGCCGCAACTGTTACAATTAAAAACGGCTATTCATGACCAAGGTATTACTATTTACTTCAGCGACCAACAAAGCATACTGGTTAACTACGCTGATTTTTCGCTTAACAATGAACCGACCGTCGTTTGGGGAAACCAATTTACGGCGTATATTGCATCGATTAATGTCAATCGGTTTTTAAGTGAATTTTTACATCGAGATGTGCAGCTACGTTGGATTGGCACACAGAGTGATCGCGTCGTTAAGCGGTACCCCAATACGCCGTTGGCTTTTGCCGATGCTTATCCCTATTTACTGATCAATACCGCTTCTTTCCAATATTTACAGCAACAATGCCCAGAAAGACTAACCATTGAACAATTTAGAGGCAATATTATTATCGATGGTGCTTTACCATTTGCCGAGGATGGCTGGAAAACCATTAAAATCGGTGACATTATTTTTGATGTGGTAAAGGCATGTAGCCGCTGCGGTATGACGCGTGTCAATTTGAATACTCACCAATACTTGCCAGATAATGAACCGCTCAAAACGCTACGCTACTTTAGGCAAGATGAGCAAGGCGAAATCGATTTTGGTATGAATATGATTGCCCGTAATACCGGTCATATCAACATTAACGATAAAATAGAAGTATTAGTGCGTCAAACGAGTAAACGCTATATTAAATCGTTTCCTAAAGAAACGCTCATCGCAACTAAACCATGTCAAATCACGGTCGAATCAACCACATTTACCGGTAATAATAAACTGTCGATTTTAGAGCAGTTAGAACAAAACGGCATACCGATGCCCTACTCTTGCCGCGCTGGCGTGTGTGGACGTTGTCAGGTGGTATTAGAGGAAGGGGAAGTCACACCGATGACTCAATCTTCGATCAGACGTAATAATCGAATTTTGGCTTGTAGCTGCATACCAAAATCGGCCAATCTAACGTTGAAACTCTCGCGTCATAAATCTTAATTGAAAAAAATAGTCGGTGCCCTGCCGGCTATTATTGTGCAAAGTGAATTATCGCACCTATTACGAACAGACTTGATAAAGTAAATCCATCACCGCCTCTTCATCCCCGCCATCATCATCGTTGTCATTAACGATTTGGTGATTTTTCGATGCTAAGCGATCATTCATCACTTTCACCACTTCAGCGATAGTAAAACTTTTACCGGCCATATTTACATTAGGCTCAGCAATCAAACAGAGTGAAGCCATCTCGCTGGCCTCAACCACCAATAAATTGATGCGTTGATGACCGCCTTGAATCTGCGCTTCAACCAATTCCCCAAGCACCGGCGTAAATAACATTGGCTGCTGAACAAAATACCAACTTTTTGGCATTTGAGGCTTTAAAAAATTAGCAGCAATAATCGCATTTAACACTAGTTCAACTTTTTGTGGTTCAGATAAACTGAGCGATACGCAGCTTTCATAAAATTGATAATAAGCAGAAGCATCATCGACTGAGAATGGAAAAGCGCGAAAGGCATCGGGTGTTAACATTTTCGACGGATAACGGGAACGGAACACCATATCGTTTGCAATTTCTAGCATCAAACAATCATATTGGTTATCAAAATACCAACGCCAGTTGTCGCTCGGTCTCATTGTTATTTTTTTTCTCATTCCATTACCTTGAACACGTTAGAGTGTTTACTGAGCAATGATAACAAACTCCTGATAAAAAACAACCTAAAACATCAATTATTTTCTAGCTAATTATATAATTTTTAAAAGATTAATTTCAAATTATCGCGATCCTTTTGATCTAAATTTAGATCAAAATGAATATCATCGATCCGAACTTGAGATCGTGACATAACATTTGAATAACGATAACTCAATTCATCTCTATGATAACGAAAAACATCAATATTGCTGATTATTGAGCCTAGCTCAAGTACTGAAAGGCATAAATATAGGGACTTTATCGTTCAAGTTGATAAGATTTCGTCAAATTAACTACGCTAATGCGAATCTGCCCCTGAGATCATAATTGACTTATTTACTCAGGCTTATCGGCTCATTGTTGCCAAGTTGCCTATCAATGACGACAACATATTCTCGCCAATAAAAAAGGGCGCCTAAGCACCCTCTTTTTTCACTTAATCATTACAAAGTAATAATTAACCTGCTACATTGATTTTTTTCATATCTTTCATATAACTACGTAATGTATGACCAATTTTTTCAATTGGATGGTTACGAATTGCTTCGTTCACATCACGTAATTGCGCATTATCAACGCTACCTTCAGGGATCGCTTTACCTAAATCGCCTGTTTGTAATAGTGGCATGAATTTTTCTCTTAATAGTGGCACCGCAACATTAGAGAATAAATAGTTACCATATTCAGCCGTATCAGAGATAACCACGTTCATTTCATATAAACGTTTACGCGCAATGGTATTGGCGATTAATGGTAACTCGTGTAGTGATTCATAGTACGCTGACTCTTCAAGAATACCTGCTTCAACCATCGTTTCAAATGCAAGCTCAACACCCGCTTTAACCATCGCGATCATAACAACGCCTTGATCAAAATACGTTTGCTCTTCGATCTTACCTTGATATTCCGCTGCTTTCTCAAAACCAGTTTCACCCGTTTCTTTACGCCAAGTTAATAGATTTACATCATCATTTGCCCAGTCAGCCATCATTGTTGATGAGAAATGACCGGAAATAATGTCATCCATGTGCTTACGATAAAGATCTGACATTAAAACTTTTAACTCTTCAGCTAACGCATTAGCACGTAATTTTGCTGGATTTGATAAACGATCCATCATTAACGTGATACCACCTTGTTTTAATGCTTCGGTGATCGTTTCCCAACCAAACTGTAATAATTTGCACGCATACGCTGGATCCACACCTTCTGATACGAGCTTATCAAAGCATAATAATGATCCAGTTTGTAACATACCACATAAAATCGTTTGTTCACCCATCAAGTCAGATTTTACTTCTGCAACGAATGATGACTCTAACACGCCCGCACGATGTCCGCCGGTTGCCGCAGCCCACGCTTTAGCAATCGCTAAACCTTCACCTTTGGGATCGTTAGCCGGATGAACGGCGATAAGCGTTGGTACGCCAAAGCCACGTTTATATTCTTCACGTACTTCAGTACCAGGGCATTTTGGTGCAACCATCACAACGGTAATATCAGCACGAATTTGTTCACCGACTTCAACAATATTAAAGCCATGTGAATAACCTAATGCTGCACCTTTTTTCATTAAAGGTTGAACTGCTTTAACCACCGCTGAGTGTTGTTTATCTGGCGTTAAGTTAATAACAAGATCAGCAGTAGGAATAAGATCTTCGTAGCTGCCAACTTTGAAACCGTTTTCTGTCGCTTTTTTCCATGAAGCACGTTTTTCAGCAATTGCTTCTTTACGTAATGTATAAGCAATATCAAGGCCTGAATCACGCATATTAAGACCTTGGTTTAAACCTTGTGCTCCACAACCAACAATCACAATTTTTTTGCCTTTTAGGAAATCGGCTTCTTGGGCAAATTCGCTACGATCCATAAAACGACATTTACCTAACTGTGCTAACTTTTCACGCCAGCTTAATGTATTGAAATAATTTGACATTCTGTTTTCCTCTATAAATAAAATTGCAATATCAACATGTAGTGCGTCTAAATCATCATGTTGACTACTATACTTTATTTTTTTTATTGCTAAAATTGATATATTCAGAACATTATGTTGCATATTTTGCAACATTAATTTGAGATTAGCATAATGGATATACGTGATTTAAAAATATTTTTAAACTTATGTGAAACTAACCACTTCGGTTTAACCGCCAAAACCATGCACCTTACCCCATCGACGTTATCACGTTTAATTCAGCGTCTTGAAGAGAGCGTGGGTCAAGCGCTATTTATTCGTGATAATCGCTCAGTACAAATGACAGAAGCGGGCCAACAGCTCAAAGTCTTTGCTAAACAAGTGTTATCCGATTATCAGCAGCTCCAACAAAATATCACGCAATCGAGCCATCAGCTCATCGGTGAACTGAGTTTATTTTGCTCAGTTACCGCCGCTTACAGCCATCTCCCCGATATTTTAGATAAATTTCGGGTACTTTATCCTTTAGTCGAAATCAAACTTACTACCGGCGACGCTGCTGATGCCGTGAGTAAAATTCAATCGAATGAAGCCGATTTAGCGATTGCCGGTCGCCCCAAACAATTACCGTCAAGCGTTGAATTTGTTAAAGTGGGCGAAATCGACATGGTGCTGTTAATCCCCAGATTACGTAGCACTTTTAGTGATAAACTTCATCAAAAACAGCCAGATTGGCAGCATATTCCGTTTATTTTACCGGAACATGGTCCAAGTCGGCACCGTATCGATCAATGGTTTAAACACAATAAAATTCACTCGCCTAAAATCTATGCAACGGTTGCCGGGCACGAAGCGATTGTTTCAATGGTTGCGTTAGGATGCGGCGTGGCTCTATTACCTAAAGTGGTTATGGAAAATAGCCCAGAGCGCATCCGTGAACGGATTATTGAATGGCCATCAAGTTTAATTGAGCCATTTGATATCGGAATTTGTGCACAAAAAAGACGTTTATCCGAAAAAGTCATCGCTGCATTTTGGCAACTGGCTAATTAAACTAGATAGGAAAAAATACAGTGCCGACAAGCATGAAAGCACGATCAATCTTGCTCGGAGTATAATATATATAAATGTATAACCATTAGCATAACGTAGCATTCGGTAGCGGATAAGTCATTATTTAACCACCTCATTATAGGTTTGATTATTAATAATTTTATTATGTTATCAACACGATTACGACAAAGTTATTAAAGCTATTTGTGCATAAAATAATGATTATTATGCTAATATTACCTAGGATACTTAATCAAGCAACAACGGGTATACGGTATCAGCGAATAATTCACTTTATTAGAGGACATCTCCATGTTTTTTGCTGTCAATTCTGTTAGAACAAATAACTTCACTGATGAAAATATGATTGATAAAATTAAAGCATTGTGGCAAGAGGCACAAACTAAAATCACTAACGATACGGGTTGTGTATATGGAATTTATCACCATTATCAAAATGATTACCGTGGTGATTACACGTTATCAATCGCTGTCGATCATCCGATTGACCATTTTAGCGCGCTAATTACGCCAAATCCGATCGATAATTATGTGGTGTTCGCTGTGAATGATGATCATGAAGATAAAATCTACCAAACATGGCAACATATTTGGGGATTAGAGCAAGAGGGTAAACTCCTACGCGCTTATGATGTGGATTTTGAGAAATATTATCCTGATGGCCGAGTTGAAATTTATATCAGCATCTTAAACTAAATCATGATTGGCGAATAAGCAAAATTTGTTGATAACAATCGCTAAATAGTCATAACAAAATAGCAATATCGTGCCACTGCAATCTTAGGCACTCAGTCTATCACTAAATAGACTGAGTGGTGTTAGCTTAAAAACCAAATAGCATCTAGCAACGCGTTAATAATCGCTCGATTGTCGCAAGCAATGCTTTTACGTGCTCAAACTGAGTATGAGGGTTGAGCAACGTCAACTTAAGCGTGGTTTCCCCCTCACGACGCGTGATACCTAAATTAGCTCGGCCTTCATCAAATAGTAACTGGGCGATAAACCGATGAACTTGAGTGCTATCTTTATCACCTAATGCGTGCTTTTTGATCCGAAATAACACACTAGCAATTTGGGTTGAATTAACCAATTCAAATTTATCGGATTGGTCAATATAAGCCGCAACTTGCTGCGCCAAATCAATGGAGTAATCAACCATGTTAGCGTATTGCTCGGCACCGATACTACGAAAACTCATCCATAGTTTTAGTGCATCAAAGCGCCGCGTCGTTTGAATCGATTTACTCACCAAATTAGGCACCCCCTCTAGCTCATCTTCGATTGGGTTAAGGTAATCATCATGTCGTCGGATTAGCTCATAATTAGCCGCATCTTTTAACACAAAAGCGCCACAGCTTATCGTTTGTAAAAACTGCTTATGGAAATCAAGCGCAATCGAATCGGCTAATTCAATTCCTTGCAAGCGATCGCGATATCGCTGAGAAAACAGTAAAATCCCCCCCCAAGCTGCATCGATATGTAACCAAACCTCGAACTGCTTTGCCAGACTAGCAATCGCCGACAGATCGTCAATCGCACCAGTATCGGTTGTGCCGGCTGTCGCGACAATGGCAAATGCCTTTTTGCCTTGCAACGCTAAATCACGTAACGTAGCCGCTAACGCATCAACGACAATGCGGCCACCATGATCACACGCAATCGTGACTACCGCGCTGTCATCAAAACCCAATAACAACATTGATTGCTGCACCGAAAAATGCGCTTGCTCAGAACACAGCACAACTAAGTCGTGCTTTTGATAAGTCGGATAATGCTTTAAGCAATACTCACGAGCCAACAATAAGCCCATAAAGTTACTTTGCGTTCCGCCACTGGTAAATATTCCCGCATCACCAGCTGCATAACCAATATGTTGACGTAGCTGGGTAATAATATGCTCTTCAAATAATGTTGCTGAGGGACTTTGATCCCATGAATCCATTGACTGATTAGCGACATTAATTAGCACTTCTGCCAGCTGAGACGCTAACGTTGTTGGGCAGTGTAAATGCGCCGAGCACAGTGGATGATGAACTTGTAGCGCATGTTGTAAAAAATACTCATTTGCTTCTTGTAGCGCCCGCCTGTCACCAACGCCTTTAGCTGGTATCATTTCGATATGATTAAGTTGATCTCGCAGCGTTTGTATCGGCATGCCATCAAACATTTTATCAACCGTTAGCCAATCGGCCGCGACATCTACCGCTTGCTTCATCAAAGTGCGGTATTGCTCCGCACCCTCTTGACCTATCGATGTAACGCCCACTACTTTATTTTTTTGCATGATATGTCCTCTTACTTTGTCACCGCAGTTAACGCGGTTTCTAAGCGAGTCAAAATTTGATTTACCTCATCAAGCGTTAAAGTGAGCGGCGGGAGGAATCTCAATACCGAGCCATGTCGGCCACCGCGTTCAGCAATTAAGCCGGCCTGAAAACACGCTTTTTGTAACGCTACCGATAATTCTGGCGCGTAAGGTAAACTACCGAGCATATCCGGCTTACCTTTAGCATCGACAATTTCAATGCCCAGCATTAAGCCGCGTCCACGCACCTCGCCAATGCAGGCAAAGCGTTGTTGTAATTGGAGTAAGCCCGCTTTTAGTGCTTGACCTGCAATATTCACATTCTCTTGCACACCTTGCTGAGTAATCATATCAAGCGTGGCAAGGCCAGTTGCCATCGCTAACTGATTACCACGAAATGTTCCCGTATGAGCACCTGGGGCCCAAACATCGAGTTCAGCGCGATAAGCAACTAATGACATTGGTAAACCGCCACCAATCGCCTTGGACATCACAATCATATCGGGAACAATACCGGATTGGTCAAAGGCAAAAAATTCACCACTACGACCGATACCGGCTTGTACTTCATCTAAAATCAAAATAATTCCATGTCGCTTAGTGACTTCACGAACACGTTTTAACCATTGAACCGGAGCGGGAATTACACCACCTTCACCTTGAATTGCCTCTAAAATAACTGCAGCAGGTTTAGTTACTCCACTTTCAACATCATCTAAAAACCGCTCAAATAAATTAGCCAATGCCATTTCACCCAGTTCACCACCAAGTCCCAATGGGCAGCGATAAGCATATGGATAAGGCATAAACTGAACATAAGGCATCAAACCATGAATAGGAGATTTAGCACCTAAGTTACCAGTCGCACTTAACGTGCCATTAGTCATACCATGATAGCCACCCGTAAAACTAATAATAGGAGCTCGTCCTGTTACCGTTTTAGCCAGTTTAAAAGCGGCTTCATTGGCATCAGCACCAGTTGGACCACAAAATTGCAAACGCCAATCATCAGCACGACCTGGTAATAGATTAAGCACAGTATGAGAAAATTGATCTTTTAGCGGGGTGGTTAAATCCAATGTATGCAACGGTAGTTGGCTCTCTAGTACTTGTTTAATTGCACTAATAACACTTGGGTGATTATGCCCTAACGCTAACGTGCCAGCGCCAGCTAGGCAATCTAAATATTTTTTACCCTCAACATCTTCGAGCCAAGCGCCTTGCGCTGATTTAATCGAGATTGGAAATTTACGAGGATAACTTCGTGCATTTGATTCGAAGTGTGATTGTCGATCTAGATAATATTGATTATCAAATGAAGATAATTGTGTTGTTCCCATGTCAAACCCTCTGTTTAAAAAGTTCTACTGTGGAAATAAAAGTAACGTTGCTATTGAATTCTAACTATCCACCTAATGATACATTGTATTAGATTTATTTAGGCAATAAATCTAACTTGGATTCAATTTTCCTTGTTCTTTTAATCTAACAGTAATTTTTTGGTTATCAATGCCAAGATAATACACCTAATAATGTAATATCTATTGGCCCTCCGGTTAAAAAAATTTAATATATTTCCGCTAAATGTTAGCGCGCCAATTCTGCCCCATAAATTATAAATTTGCAACGAAATAATCCTCATCGCAAAAGAATTTTCCCGCAATGAGGATTTAAACAAAATCCCCCCATACTTTTTACACGTACCTTAAAGCGAATAAAACAGCGCCCTAAGTAAGTAACTCATTGACGCCTAAATTTTATATCAAAATTGATTAAATATTGTAAAATCAATATCAAAATAACTAAAGATTAAGCAATCAGGAGATTTATTTCAAAATTTTTATTGACTGAATTGATAAGATGGGTAAAATGCTCAGCATTCAAATCGTGATTAGTTTGATAAATTACGTTTTGAGCCCGGGTGGTGAAATCGGTAGACACAAGGGATTTAAAATCCCTCGGCCTTTGGGCCGTGCGAGTTCAAGTCTCGCCCCGGGCACCATTTATCTTATCTCTATGCGGGAATAGCTCAGTTGGTAGAGCGCAACCTTGCCAAGGTTGAGGTCGCGAGTTCGAACCTCGTTTCCCGCTCCAATTTATTAATATGGACTACTTAGTAATATCTACAACATTCATATAATTAATCCATTACGTTTGTTATTTTTCCAAATAAAGCATTGAAGTATACTAAAATTAATGTCGCGTAAGCACATCATTTTTCAATTTGATTAATTCGGTACTCATTCTCTTATTGAGTCTGATTTATACGATATTTTAGATAAAATCATTGCTACGTTTGGATCATGTTTAAAGCGCATCGCCTTTACCAATAACCACAGCGCACATACTGGATTACCCCATTTACGCCTGTAGTCTTATTATTTTCAAGTGCGCACACTGGGAGTTTGGCTGATGTTTCTAGCCTGACTACGGTGAAGCGAAAAGCGGTTTGGTTAGCCGGTAAAAACATCTACAACTCCTTATGCTTTATACCATGTATTCATATTTTTAAGAATATTGTGATACTAGAATAATCACAGTTATGCTAAATGATACAATCTCACCAGTTTTACCATTACTCGTCGTTTAATCTGATTATTAAACATTAATCTTGCCCTCTTATCTTAAGCCGCGATTGATTTTGTTATAGCCTATTTGGAATAAGTCTTATGCCTTTTAACCTATTTTTATTTTTAATATTTATCAGCATAATGCGCTATATATCATTTTTAAAATTTACAAGCAGGAAGAGAAATGGATAAGATAAATTTATTATCAAGCTATACATTTAGTAATGGTTTCGTTGTCAAAAATCGAATCGTTATGGCACCGATGACAACTATGAGTAGTTTTTATAATGGTCAAATCACTGAAGATGAACTTAAATATTATCAATTACGTGCAGGGGGACCGGGTATGCTTATTACTGGCGTTGCATATATTACAGAGCAAGGCAAAGGATTTGAAGGGCAATTAGGTGCTTCATCACTGCAACATCTATCAGGATTAACCAAACTTGCCAAAACAATTAAACAAAATGGGACCAAAGCGATTTTACAGATTTTTCATGCTGGCAGAATGAGTAATAGTAAAGTGCTACGTGGAATAAATACGGTGAGTGCAAGTGATGTTGCTGCATTGAGACCGGATGCGGAAAAACCAAAAGCATTATCAGAAAATGAAATTCTAACCATTATTGAAGATTTTGCTAATGCAACACATTTAGCAATACAAGCCGGATTTGATGGTATTGAATTACACGGCGCTAATACCTATTTATTGCAACAATTTTTTTCTCCTCATTCTAATCGACGTACTGATCAGTGGGGAGGTGATTTATCGAAGCGAATGAAGTTTCCACTAGCCGTGATCAAAAAAATTAAAACCATGATCAATACTACAGCAAAACAACCATTTTTATTAGGTTATCGCCTTTCACCTGAAGAATTTGAGACTCCTGGAATAAGATTACAAGATACCTTAACCTTTGTTGATAAACTCGCTACATCTGGTATTGATTATTTACATACTTCGATTGGTCATATATGGCGCCAACCGATAGGTGAGCATTTAGATTCATCTCCGATTATCTTACAGATGCTTAATGTTATTAATAATCGTATTCCATTAATTGGTGGTGGTTCAGTTCAAACACCAGATGAAGTCACTAATATTTTGAATAAAGGTATTCCACTCGTTGCATTGGGACGTGAATTAATTCGTGAGCCTAAGTGGGTACAAAAAGTAGAAAACGATGACGCACAAAGTATTCGTTATCGCCTTTCAAAAGCAGAAATGGATGAGTTAGCTATTCCTCCCGCTATGCAAATATATCTTAACGAGTCATTTCGTGACGTAATGGATTTTACTACGGATACCTCTTTATCAACTAATCGCTATCTCAATCAAATCGCACCAATGGAAGGCTATGAAAAGAAACTTTAAAAATCTTTTACTCAGCTAAAATATATTTTATCATAGCAAATAATACTAGTATGTGATTAGTCCATGTTAAAAAATATAAATGATTTAGTTATGTTAATTGCAGTAGCTGAAAGTAAAAGTTTTTCAGCTACTGCAAGGCTACACAATATTTCACCGGCGACATTAAGCAAACAAATTGCAAGAATTGAAAAAGAGCTTGATGTACAACTTTTTAAACGACATACTCGTTTTCTTGAGATCACTGATGAGGGTAAGCTGTTTGTTGAGAGTGTGCGTAATGCATTAGATATCCTAAATGAAGCAGAAACTCAGATTAAGCATTGTGATAAACTCAGTGGCTCAATAAACATTACTGCGCCTTTATTATTGGGACACCATTATATTGCGCCAATTATTGCTTCTTTTCATACGATGTACCCTCTACTTCGGGTTAACTTACGACTAACCGATCATATTATTGATCTATACTCTCAAGGCATTGATGTCGCAATTCGAGTTGGTAAGCTTGTTGACTCCAATCTTATAGCAAAGCACTTATCGACTAATCGACGTATTTTAGTCGCCTCACCTCAATATTTGGCAAAAAATCAAGCATTAACTCACCCAAAACAATTATCAACTCATCAATGTTTACTCTTCTCTTATCCTGGTTATCGGCAAGATAAATGGGTACTACACCATAAACAGGCTGATCATAAACCAGAAAAAATTTCTGTAAATGGCCACTTAAGTAGTGATAGTGGTGAAGTATTGAAGCAATGGTGCTTATTTGGTAAAGGCATTGCTTTACGGGAAACATGGGAAGTCACCAAAGAGATTCAAGAAAAACGACTTATCCATTTATTGCCCGATTGGCAAGAACCTGGCGCCGCAATTAGTATATTATATCAACAACGTCAATATATTCCTCAAAGAGTCAGTGTTTTTATACAATATCTTACTGAGCACTGGAGTCAACGGATTTAGCTAAGCTTATAATGAATTTTAGTCTTCGTTTGCAAGATTCTGAAAATTTGGCTATAGAAAACTTAAACTATAGCGGCCCAAATCTAATCTGACAGTTACTCGTATAAGTACAATATCTGCCAGATTAAAAGTGGGTTGACGATTTTCTATTACGTGATTTTATTGATTAAATACTATTTTCATAAGAGTTTAACCATAATATATTTTCCCCTATAACAATAAAAGTATGACTTAATGTCCCCATTCTCGCGCAGGTTTTAGTGCGCTTCGGTTAAATGGAATAAACTGATTTTATGTGTAATGATTGGATGTTCAAAGGGGGGGATATTAAATCGCCCCCACTAGGGGGCGATTTAACACTTGAAGATAGGGAGCTATGATATAAATCGCACCAGAGTTTAATAAACACAGCGCGTTAATCAAATCCTATCACATGAAATACAAATATATAGTTACTTTAACAGACACGAAGAGTGACGCACACCTAAACAACCGCCAAAAGCACTCAATACCGCACCAAGTAAGAATGCAAAGAAGGCCCAAAGCGTTAATTTAGCTGTTTGAGAAGCAATTTGGTCCGCTTTTTCTTTTGCTTGTTCTTTTAATTGATTATAGTCTGTTTTCGCTTTTTCAAGTGCTTGCTCAGCATCATTTAATCGATTTTTTACAGTGTCTTGAATATTTTTTCTCGCAGTCAGATAATTATCCACGACTTTTGTTGCTTCTTGCTTATTCATATCAGTATTTTTTTCAATTGCTTCAATGATTGAATCTTTGTTTGTATCAGCAGTTAGATTATCAACACGTTTTTTTAGTTGTTTATCTAAGTTGGAAAGAATCTGATCAGCATCATTTGGATTCATCGCAATGCTTTTAACTGCATTATGGATATCTTTTGACGATTGAGTTAATTGATTTTGTAGATAATCAGGTTGTAAAGTATCAATACCTGTCTGTTTAAGTACAGTATTGATATTGTCTTTTACATCGATTTTATTGATATCGGTATTAATTTCAACATTTGAAAAAATATCCTTGATTGCATCGCCGGCACGATTAGCACTATGTCCAATAATCGATCCCGTATTTGATGCAATATTTCCAACCGCTGAGCCAGTAGTACTAATTACACTCCCCGCCATTTTTGCCATTCCAATACCAAGCACCGCTGAAAAGATAGAATACACAACAAGTGTTGTTGCCCAAACTAAAAAGCCATGGATCAACCCAGTATTAGCCGCTAATCTCCCTGCAACATATCCACCTAGAAATAAGCTAATAATAAATGAGATAACGGTCCATATGATAAATGCAGTACCAATCCCGCTAAAAGGATCATTTGATTTAGGCTCAATCATTGCCAATCCCATACTAGCGCCTAATAACGATAATAGCATTGATACGGCTATTACAGTAAAAAGCCCTGCAATGATGCTTCCCCAAGATATTTTTTTACACTCAACTACCATAATCATCTCCTCCATAAATATTTAAATAATTGATCTTTAAAAAATAGATAATATTTTAAAAGATTCCCTGAAAATTAACGCTCTTCTCGAACATGAAACAATGGGTAATATCCAACTAAATAATATTAAATCAATAGACTTCAGCCTATCTTTATCCTGTTGGGTATTATTTTATAACCGCTTATTACTGATACTTTATTATGCACAATGTGCGCCGCCAGTGACGCCAAAAACCTCAGCAGTAATATAGCTAGACTCTTGTGATGCTAAGTAAACATACAAACTGGATAATTCAACTGGCTGTCCACATCGCGCAAGAGGTGTACTCATACCAAACTCAGGAATTGCCGCTTGTGGCTGCCCCCCACAAACTTGCAGTGGCGTCCATACAGGTCCTGGTGCTATTGTGTTAACACGAATGCCTTTGGATGATATTTGTTTGGCTAATGCTCGACTAAAAGCAATAATGGCTGATTTGGTTGAAGCATAATCCAATAATATAGAGCTGGGCTGGTAAGCTTGTATTGATGAGGTAGTAATAATTGTGGCGCCTTTAGGAAGATAAGGTAACGCAGCTTTTACCGTCCAAAATAAAGAAAATACATTAATCGCAAACGTTTTCGATATCTGTTCAGTTGTGAGATTTAAAATATCATCCACCGCCTGCTGTTTACCTGCAACCAAGGCTAAAATATCTAATCCACCAAGTTTTTGATGAGCCGTTTCAACCATGATTTTATTGAATGACTCATCACTAAGATCACCTGGTATGAGAACGGCTTTGCGCCCTTCTGCTTCAATTATTTTAGCAACTTCTTTCGCGTCGCTTTCCTCAGCAGGTAAATAATTGATAGCAACATCAGCACCTTCTCTTGCATAAGCAATAGCAGCAGCTCGACCTATTCCCGAGTCACCACCAGTCACTAGCGCTTTACGCCCAGCCAATTTATTTGATCCCCGATAGCTTGTCTCGCCACAGTCAGGAATTGGCTGCATTTCCGATTGAATTCCTGGTGGTGACTGTGGTTGTTTAGGAAATTTATCATGAAAAAATTGAGTTTGAGGATCTTGCATTTCGTAGATATTTTTGCTAGACATAATATATACCTTTCAATGTTTTTTAGTGATTATGCAATTAACAGCGTTAAAGCTGAAAATAAATGCAAACTATATTTAACGCTATAAACCTTAAATATTATCGATAACACTCAGCTTATAGCGACATGAATACATTAATAACAATAGACAAAAAGGATAAATTCACATCAAAATAGCACTATAAACCTCACTCCAAGACAACGCGTTCCCAAAATAAATTGTTATACGTTGACTCCTAATACTGCGAGTAATAGTACAAAATAGAAATTTCTACATCTTACTTATTTAATAAATCAATAATTTTTAAATTCTGAGACGATGATTTCAACCATATTGGCTACACGAATACCCCTGATTATAATAAGCTGATTTTGACAATCAGTTACGCCATAATCAAAATGCATAGTCATATCATTTCGTTCAGTAAAAGAAGTTCTGTAATTATTTTTCTTCATAACTAACATCTCTGTTTTTCATTTTTCAATAGTAAATATAAATACTAAAAGAACTAGTAAACTAAATGGATTAATTATTAAGTCTATTTAACAGTAATTGAAACACATATATGAACAGCTTTCAGTCAACTTCGGGTTGTAAATCTATTTCGCAATATGATTGATACAAAAAGCCCAACTAAGACCTATGACAAAAAAAGATACAATGTACATTGTTACTAAAATGTACGTTTTGTTAACCTTAACAAGCTACCATTTTTTAAATGACAAAGCAAACGATTACCTAAAAAACTAACTCATTTAGATAACTAAAATGATGATTATGCTGATATGCAATCACACAGATTAACCTTATTTACGATGGAAAAGATCGCTCATTAGCCCATAACGTTAACTAAATGGCGATGTTTTTGATAACTTGTTAACCCATCACAAACCGCCTCAAGTTCGATAGTCATTTCAGATTCTGTCGGCTGATTATCAAAAGTTGGGCTAACATTAACAATCTGATAATCTTGAATATATTTACCAATACCAACGGTAAAAATAACAAAATTGATTAAACCAACGTATGGATACGAAGATGATTTATTTAATTGCGTGCCTAGTCCAATGGTTGGCGTCATTGTGGCAAGAAAAAATGAGCATACCTTCGTCATAACATTTTTTCCATTAATAAAAAATTTCAACATATTATCGGTTCGACTCATAGCAACATGGTAACACTTACCTGCCTCAAAAATAGTTGATGGACTACTGAACGAGTAACCAATATTGCTAATCCATAATGATAAAGCACCTGAGCTTGTTATCACAACTTGCCACGTTACTTTTGAACCATTAGATGAATAGCCATTGAAAAAATCGAAAATAACTTGATCTTGTTCCCCCATTTTTTCAGGTTTAATCGAAAACTCAATCGTAAAATCTCGATTACCTATTTCGAAATTTGATACATTAGATGTTGATAAATAACTATTTTCCCCAATTTTCAGGGAGCCTTTAGAAGATAATTCTAAATCAGTTACAAACGTACAACCATTATTTGTCCATATTGCTCCAGCCTCATCAAGCAGATTGTTTTCAAGTTTAAGAAATACCTTTACTGGCGATGAAGTTGTATTAATCCAAGAATAAGATGTATTATGAATATTGTTGGCTGAATGTAAAATATGATTATTTTTATCTAAAATGGTTAAGTTATAAGCCGTTGATGTATTGAGATCTACATTTGTATCGGTATGACCAAATGTCGTATCAATAAGTTTATCGGCTTGTAATAAACGGTTTCGACTCGCCCATGAAATATTCAATATCGATGAATTAATCTGCTTAGGATAAGCAATGCCATTAATTTTAAAATTACCCGGTGGATAAGGCCTAGCCTGCCTACCAACGCTTTTTAATAGTTGGGTTGGCGCTTTTGACTGTTCTAACTGCCCCATGCTGGTATTACTTAGAAGTTTAAATTCAATATCCAAATTCGAGTTATACTCGATGGTATCACTTGCTTCAAATCCATCATAAAACCAGATTATACTATTAGCAGAATGTTTGTGTGGCACGGTATCGACACACCCTCTGGAAATGGTTAATCGATTATTGGCAATATCAATATCATCAATACGCACGATTTCATCATTAATTATTGCCGCCATACCTTTTTCAACATCTTCTAGTAAAATACCATTCGTTATGGACACCGTTTTATCAAGATAACCTAAATCATTCTCGGTTATCGCTGTTGGGCACCAATCACCAACAGAATCTGTCAATGTGTAATGAATACTTCCTTTTACACGAGATGCCAAATTATAATTACGGCACGTTCCTTTCGGACTCGCAGCAATAACAAAGAAATAGCAACTCGTTCGATCTAATAACTCAAGATTAGCGGGGTCAATTAACCCCGCTAACTCTCGATAAGGTGCTTCAATAATTCTATACTGTTCAATAATAACCGGGATATTATCTGGATCCGTTTTTTCAATAGCAGGGATAGTATTTATTGACGCCTTAGGTAAACCATATAAATCTTGGATAGCGGCAATTTTTATCGTACCGTCAGTTAAAAAATTTTCTTCTGTCCGTTCAACACGAAGGATTGAATTGATATTGCGTTCAACGGAACGTAATATGAATGGATCACCAATGTCTAAATCAAATGCACGACGATCAAATGATAGATTATAGCGTTTTAAGCCACTAGTACGAATTTTGAGCTCTCGATGAGCCACACGATCAGCTAATTCACCGGTCGGTAATCCCTTAAAATCCATCGGCTGAACAGACTGCCCCCCTTGACTTTGCACCACCGCTAAATTAACAGCCATTGCTGGACGCTCTTTAAATGTTACTGCATCTTTATAAGTGACAACAACTTTAGACGGCACTGTTACATTGTTAAGCGAATCATAATCTAATTTTAATAGACCCGAATTTTCATCAAATATAGGCAAATTATCGACATTATAGTCATCACGTATCAATTTAATACTAATTAACCCATTACGCGAAGTAAATACTTTTGCACCAATATGATCGCATACTTGCTGCCGGAATGTTTTTAGCTCATCACTCACTTTCCATGCTAAACATAGCCCAAATCCTTCATCATAAAGTGTATCTGCAGCTTTTTTAAATGCAAGCTCATCTATTGCGGCGGTAGATAAGCCACTTCCCCAATCGATATCGGTATAACTTTCCCATAGCATATGAGCTGGATTCATTGCATAAATATTACCATCAGCCAATAAAATCAATGATTTTTCAGGATAAAATGGTGAAGTATAGCGCCTAACATCATAAGTCCAAGCTTTTGGATAAGGGTTTAGAGCTGTTAACTTACCATCATAAACAGTCGATACATATCCCCTATCTGCAGGAATATCACTCCCTAATAACCGTTGTAGTATGCCACTAGGCTGTTGATTATTACCCCCCCAACGAACCTCTAAACTCCCTTGAATCCCCCCCTCTGACTTTTCACCGCCAAATAGTCCTGGATGATTAATATAAACAGATTGGTTACCTTGAGTTTTTTTTATACGGCCATTAAATGCAACTTTATCACTTACTTTAATTTGAAAAATTTCATCTAATTTTAAGGCTATACCCGCTTTAAGCGTAGCATAATACCAATAACCTACCGTGACTTTTTTAGACTTACCGCCCATGATCAAACTCCTCTACCGCATTTTCTAACTGTTTAATAGAATAGGAAGAATGTTGTTCTTTAACATACTCAACCAAATGGATCGCCAAAGCATTACCTGTCGCAAGTAGAGCCTCAGCCTCAATACCTTGATGAACAAAAGCATCCCAATCGAGATTATATTGCTTAAAAAAAGCTCGACTACTACTCGCACAATAGCCCGGTCTGCCATTCCAAGCAGGGACGGTTCTTAAATCTTGGATCGTAATGATCATTTTTTACCGCCTCCCTTTGTTTTAATCGCTGACGTTCTAAAATTACCGCTCCACTCGACTTGCCAGTCGGATAATTCAACTTGACCAAACACAATGACTTTAGTTGCGCCATCTTGCACTTTAGGAAAAGATTCATCATTGAAAGTTTGCGGTTTGGGTTTTTGCGTTTTATTTGGCATTAACAGCGATGAAACCAATGAAATTGCCATCGATATTGCCGCCATAATTAAAAATTCCATAATGACCTCACCACCCGACAGGATTACCATCAAAAGGAGAGCTATCTTTTAGATAAGGCGTTGCTCTCATATTAAGTAAGTTATTAAACTTTGTTTTACACGTTGGCTTAGCTAAATCACAACCAGGGTAAAAATTAATCACCATATTGTGCTTTAATCCTGCTGTGCCACCTAAGATGATCAATTTTGTTCCAATATGAGTTTCAATCGCTCGCATATCATATTCACCATTGCCGATGCTAAACTCGATAAAGCCACCCGTAAACCATCCATCAGGCATATTTGCAGCCTCAGTCACGTCAATTGTTGTTAAGTCGATGCGAGTAATCGTGTCTGTTTTTTTATAATGTTCTTTATTGACCTGACATTGCTGATCATATAGCACCGCATTGCACTGCCGGCTATAAGTTAGTGTCGCCCCTAATTTATTACTGGCACTTTCAGTTGGAATTGCTGATATTTTAACCATATCAAAAGCAGCGAAATTAACACTGACAACGTCACCTAGCCATACGGGTTCTGCGGTTGATAAACCTAAATGAGAATTATAAATTTTTAGCGTTACTTTTTTACTTGGTGCTACATTTGCAAACAGCTTAGCAACTTCAATATCAGGTGGGCAGGTAATTGTCAGTGAATCACTAGTTCCCCCATCTGAACGAATAATTCCGCTATCTGAAATACCGCCAATTAAAGCTTTAAAAAGCTGATTATTATAGGTAATATTGATGGCACTACTATTGTACGCATATTTAAAAATGCCCCGAGAAAACTCATATAACCTAATCGGTTGACGACCATCCAAAGACTTTTCAACATCATTAAAGTTCATTATCTAACACCCTCCTAAAGATCAATTCACAACTTGCTAAACCTTGCGAATCAGTCAAATGTTTGATATCAACGCTATCACTATTTAAACGACATAATCGCATATAGCTAATACGCAAAATTTGTTCTGGCTTAATCTGACGGTTTAGCGGTATATCAAGCGATAAGCTTTCAAGTTCACCATGACTACAACTACTAATAATTTGCCGATAAAATATCGAACCATCAGTTAATTTGATGTAAAGATATTTTTTATCACTATCCTTACTGGCAAAGCGGCTATAACCACAATTTTGAATAGTCAGCACCGGTTCACTAGCAGTAATCATTTTGACCACCGTTAAATCTTGTGCGTGAGTGGGTAACCAGATCGGCCGTTGTTGACCGTTTAGATAATAAAGTAATGATTTGAGATGCGATCGTTCTTCACGCCCAAGCCCGAGCCAACGATAACCTTGTAAATAGAAACGATTTTTAGCAATATCCGTTACACGTGGCAATGCCATTTTATTATCCAAAACCGATAACAATTGTAGGTACTCACCCGTCAAATCTTCACTTTCATCAGGTAATAAATCAAATACAGGATAACCTTTATAAATTGCATCTGGTGCTTGAGCGCGATATTCGCTGACAGCTGCTGCTCTAAACTCAATACTAACGTCTTGAAAATCATCCGTCTTGCGATTAAAACGAGGGCTGTTAGAAAACCTGGCAGAGATAGCTGGATAGATCCTAGTGCCAATTGGCCAATCATTTAATATCGGCCTTTTTACTTGGATATTATCATGATTAATTGCCATAATTTCAGCAATTTCATACGTAATAGGATTCATCCATAAAAAGGCTAATCCTCCCACTTGAAAATCAACGTTAACCGTATCGCAATAAATTTTCTGCGTTCCAATTGCAATAGCTTGTTGCGTAAATTGCACATAAGGCCAAATAGGTACCGCCCAATTATGGCCAAACCAACTTGACATATTATGTAATAACTGGCGATTACAACTATCAACATAGAAATTTGCGGTTAAATAACGGCGCGGCGCGGCATATAACGCGCTACGCTGCTCAACGCCAGTTTCACTAGTCATCACATCCGTTGACCACTCTAATTGCTCCACAATAGGACTATCCCAATTCGGCATAAAGCTAAAAGCGACAACGCGATTGCCGGTTAAATGAAGTAACGGGTTTTCAATATCAAAGCACCAGATGATGTTATCGTCAATGATAGTTGGCCCTTCAGGAGTGATCGTTATTTTATAATGCTGTTCTTCTAAGGGACCAAAGCAATAAGGCGCCGTTTTATCACCCAACCTGACTCCATCACTTACACCATCGATTGCATTTAATTGTTTTGGCTTAAAATGCGCATTCCAAACATAAGTATCAAACTCTTGTGAGCTCACTATATTACCAAGATCAATCGTATTGGGTTGAATATGAACTTGATTGTAAAAGAGGTCCTTATAAGACAATGTATTAAATCCCTTTATATGACGAGATAATGCATCGCCCATGCCATGATTTATCCGATCAAACAGAGCCATACTAGCCTTTGCTTGATTATAAGGAAACCACGTATGAGTTAAACTTAGCAATTCAGGTGATAAATGAGAATTAGCAATTCCGCCTATTGGAGAAATCAGTTGATAGCCATAAATTGATACCATAGTTTAATCTCCGTCATAACTCACAGCCACTCCATAAGTTCCGCTATGTATTAATGTAGAGGTCTGAGCAGAGCCAGAAAAGCTACGATTTTCTGTATTTTTGCGAATCCAAGGGTAGATTTTATATTTTCTGTTACCAATACTGATTATTTGTAGAGGTTCATAATTATCAATACGGATATAAAATGCATGCCGTAATTGACCAACAATCGTTCTGCGCTGCTGGGGTCGATAAATAACAGGCCTTATTGGAATTAGTATCGCTTCACCATTCCATTTGTTTGGTTGATAACTCATCGCTGGATAACATTCAAGCGTCGCTACGGCTTTTGAATTTACCTCATTTTTACCAGTGCCAGACCACTGACCATCAATTCCATGATGAAAAAAAGAAGACGTTGAAATCCGGTTATTTTCACGTTGGCTAAACATCATATGACAAAAATCATCTTGATACGCAAGTGAGGTATCAGAAATACGCGATCTACCATCACACGTTCCTGATATCCAATTACCTGTACCAGGAATACCACCAATCGGGCTTTGACCAAATGAGAGATAACTGTAGCGATCTACATTAAAATTAATAAAAGAATAGACTTCAAGATCATGTACATGCACATGATATGTTAAAGGATAACTAATATCCGTTGCGACAGCACAATAAGAAGCCGTACCAGAGCAAATACCAAAAATGTTATCTATAGCTCCTTGAATAACAATTGTTACGCCATTAACATAAGTTTTCACATAACATCCGTTCTTACTCAGTATATTGTTATTAAGACTCCATCCATTATCGAGACACGCATTATGTAAAGCCGATAATAAAACTTCAGGCGTTTGCGCGATTCCTGTATAATAAGCCATCGGTTAAGCCTCCAACTTTAATGCATAATAATCATTGGGTCCTGTACGTGCGACATCTTGAATAACAACGTATTTGATATCATCGATGATAATTGTGTTTTCAACAGTATTATCAAATCCGGTAATATGATAAATGCCTTCCAACTCACCATATATCCCATTTCCATCCATTAGGCGGGTTTCTAATAAAGCATAAGTATTATTGATTGGTCTTAAGTGTTTATCACTTCCAGTTAACCCCTCAGTATTATTCCAAGGCCATACTTGAGGAGTAATCCAATTACCATCATTAAAAAAAATTTTTAAGTACTTGTTATTATTGTAATCATAACCACTTTTATAAGGTATTGTATGTTTAGTATCACTGAACCTTACATTCTCAGCACCATTTAACATTCCGGCACAAACTAGTGGTAATGGATATTGATTAGGTAACGAATAGGATAAAAACTTGCCGACATAAAATGACTCATAAACAGGTGTTCCCACTTTAAAAGCACCAGCAAGCCTTTGCGGTGTCAAGCTGAGCCAATACTCAATACGGCGATTATGCATTGGCACACCAGAATAAGTCACATTCGGCTGAGTCAGGATGTTATTACTCGGTACATAGCCTAATGCCGTACCAACGGCTAAATTATAATAATCACTATTAGCGTTTTGATAAGTATAAAAACAGAGATAAATATTCTCCTTACCACTATAACCGAGGCCCTTCAAAATCAATTCTCTGTTAGCTTTTGATGTATCGTATAAGATCGCTTGCCAACCATTTTTAGTGGCAAAATCATGTATTGTTTGTAATAAATTATAATGCGCCCATTGGCCATTACTATCGTCTACTGTTCCTATTAAAAAAGCCACTTTTATACTCCTAAAATCGATTTTAATCGTTGGGGATTACGTTCAATTTTCAAGTAATAACTTTCCATTCCGCCATCGGAAAATGATGAATTAATAATTCGCTGAGGATCATCATAAACATGTAAATTAACCGCGTTTTCAACTGTTGTTGCTTTGCTTGTTCCTTCACTTAAGCTCACATTACCAAGTGATGGACTAGTTAAAGCAGCTGGAGTTCCAGCAATGCCTCCTGTTGCGTGACGAACTCGTCTGGCATAATCATTCACCGCCAAAAATCCACGTGTATTAACATCATGTAAAAATGGCAACATCCCGGGCTGTTTAACAACCGCAGCACGAGTAACAAATTCGCCGTCAGATAACCAAGCTGGAATCGAGTCACTTGTTTCATTACCGGGACCACGCACCACTCCGCCATCAGCGAGAAAAAAAGTATTCACTAGCGAGAGTAATCCAGATAGCCCATCACTACTGAACATAGACGAAAAGCTACCACCCGTGCCTTTAAATAATTGACTGAAAAACCCACCAAATAATCCGTTAACCTGCCCAACTAACCCTTGTATGCTATTACTCAGTCCACCTAACATGGAATCAGGATTGCTAAATAATGAGTCAAAAACACTGCTCAAACCTTTTTTAAAGGGTTCTGAAACCATTTGCATTAAATTCATCGACATCTGCGTCATAATCTCAGCAATATTTTTCATCATTTCTTGCATTAAATTTTGTTGAATATCAGCAAAAATGGTTTTGCTCATATCAGCAAATGTCATCTCGCCAGAAAATACTTTGCCAAGATTCTGGTTAAGACCACTATTTATCGAACTTCTGGTTATAGCGTCAGTGATACCTTCACCTTGGGCTTCGTTAACTCCCTGCGTAAGACGAGTACTCTCAATTGTGCTTTGAGCTGACTGTTTGACTTGAGCTGATGTGTGAGTTTGAAAATCTTCTAATTGACTAATCTGTTCTTGCAACTGCTCAGAAGTTTGTTTGTGTAGCGCAGCAAGTTTTTGTTTATAAGCAAATTCAGTTAATAAATTAGCATTTTTTTGCTGTGATAACGTCTGTGACTCTGCAGCTAACTTACTATTAATTTCAGCGATCTTGGCTTGATAAGTTTGCAGTTTGTTAACTTCACTTAATTCACTCATCCCCTTAATGCCATCTGCATCCGCTGCAGATACAAACTGGAATCGAAGTCGTTCTAGTTGTTTTGCGATATTGAGGTTTTTTTCGACCTCTGATGAGGGAAAATTTTCACTGATCGCCGCATCGATCGCACCTGAAACTTGACGTTTTGCTACTTGAATTTTTTGTAATACTTTATCGATGGAAGCTATTTGTAGCTCAGCTATGGCGGCCGTTTTAGAACCGGCATTACCAAGCTCATTGGTTGTTTTGGCAATCTCTGCATTGAATGACAAAAACTGTTTTTTTGCCTCATCTAATTCACCGATAGCGTTATTAATTTTGTCTAAATTAAGTGCCATTTTCGTATCCTAATAATAATTCATCCCGTACCGCTATTTTTATTGGTGCGGGATGAATATAAAGTGACGAATCCCATCAACATCGATGAGATCAATCAGTCCATAACATTTTTAACTGTTCCTCTGCTTCTTTACCGCCGGCAAGCCCTTTATTAACGGCAAGCATATGACGAGCTTGCAATTGGTTATCAAGCAAATTGGCTTCCTGATAAAACAGCGTAATTTGTCTGAAGGTATAATTAACTATGGATTCTCTTGTATGACCGGCTCTGATAAGGACTGCGAAAATTCGCCCCCACCGAGTTGTTGATTGCCTACTGCTGTTTGCGATATTTTCTTCATGATATTTTGGCGCAGTAGGCGACGGACAAAAAAACTATTATTGACAGTCCACCAAGTAATCAGCAGCTCTTCTCCTTGTGATGCCGGAAGGGACTCAATCCAATCTCTTGGCTGATCACAACAAAAAGCGACAATATCAAGCAATTTATCTGCATGATTGCCTAGAACAGTTAATCCTTCTTCAAAAAAATTGATGTTATGTACATTCATTTCATCAAAACTGCGCGCAATGTCATTTAAGGTCGCTTGCCAACGTAACTGCTCAGCAAAGCGTAGCTCCCTAACCACAATGTCCCTTCCCGAGATTGTCATACGACTATCTGGAAATAGTATGCTTAACTCGGTAAGTTCTGACTGTTGTACTTGTGCAGTTTTATTTTGCTCAACTTTCGTTGCCATATTAAGCTGCCTTCAGCTCTAATTTACCAAAACCACCTAAAGCAGGATCATTAACATTAACGGTATCTAATAGTGCGCTACCGCTTAATGATAGAGAACCATATTCGCTGTTAATTAAATCCAAACTTTCTGCAGGATCAAATCGAACACGATATAAGCTCAAGACAATCGGTTGATTGTTTTCTGTATTAACGCCATCTAATACAAAATAGCGCTCAGGCGGTGTTTGGCTCAAGATGGTGAATGCTGAACGTTTAGTGAAATGATAAGAAGCTTTTAAAGGTTGCACTAAGCCTGCAGTATTCACAATTTTAAGTAAACCCGCACTGACAGATTCAACAATGAACTTGGTTTTATCAACAGTAATGGGATTAGCTGCGCTATCTTTGATAATTAAAGATTCTTCATCAATAAAAGGATTATCTAAACGGATAATATCCCCTGATTCTAAGCCAGCTGGCAGTAGCTCTGAAGTAATCGCTCCCCCCTCAGTTTTAACCTGAGTAGAATAGAGCCCTTGAACTAAATTAGTCGGTAAAATTTCATCCAAATTTAATTTAATGGTTGCTTTTTTACTGGTTTGTATACGACCATAAGGTAAACGCTGGCCACTAAAACTTTCTATTTTTTCTGCATTTTCCGTGGCAATAGATAATGTGCAAGACGGTGCGTTACCGACCCATTCAAGCTTACCTGGTTTACCATTTTCTAAACGTTCGCCTAATAAAATCCGCCCTTGGAATGAAAATAATTGAGACATTTCGCTTTCTCCTTATATAATTTTAAATTTTAACCTAATTAGATAAGCTGTTTTTTCCTACCTAAAATCGTCTTAACGCCTTTGCTGACCAGCAGCTATACTTTTAATATGAACAAGTTATCGATTAGAACCAATGGCAAAACCAACTTGATAAACATCTTGCCAAATTTGTAATTGCTCGTTATAACATTGCATCTCACCCGATAAAAGCTGACATGAAGTCGTAGCAAAAAGCGTTGGATGCCAGCCAATAAGCGCCTGACGAATTTGTGGCAGTACTGACTCCAAATCACTTGATATTGGCGCAGATTGGTAGCGATGATTTTTAGCCACAATCGTTACAGCAAAAGTCATCACAACAGATTGCCGCGTTTTGCCTTTAAGCATTACAAGCTGCTTATCGCTATCGGTTGATGCTCTGATACTTTTTACCTCAAGATACACCGCCGTTTTATCTAAATATTGTGTTTTTTGCACATTAGCTAAATCAAGTGCATCACCAACATATTCATAACCCTCAACTTGCTCCTTTAACCGCTGAAAGACCGTTCTTAAATCCAACATATGCAATATCCTTTATTATCATTTCTAATAAAAAAGCCTGAATCAATGAATGCATTCAGGCTTTATTTGGATGGAAAATTTATACACATTTTAAAGCAGCAAAAACAATATTAAACCGTTTGGATTAATCCATATCGATTATCGGTATTTGTGTATAAAAAAACCACCAATAAGGTGGTTATATACAATTTCTGACTGTGGAATAATTATACCATTATCCGTCCCAAAGGTCAACCAAAAAATAAACTAAAGTTTACCAAAGATATTAATGTAAACTAAAGTACACTCATAGCGATTGATAATAGATGACAAATCATTCAATATTACTCTTGCGAAGCTATAATGCAACAACTAGAGTCATAGACATCGAAATGTGAGTCGAGCGGTTCCATTAACAAGTAAATGGGAGTTGGTTTCACTTATCACTTGTTCCATTGTTTTGTTTTGTTCTTTGCAAAACTCAACGGCATTTTTATTCGCCAATTCAACAGCGGTGGTAATACGCCCTGATGCTAACGATGCTTCAACCTCAGTGAAATAATCTCCGTTACTGAGTTGTTGTACATTCGAGCTGTAGGTCAATCCAAGCCCGTGAATTTTAGTTTTATCGTTTTGCACTGCACATCCATTTAATAGGATTACCACTAAAGTGGCTAGGGAGACTAAATATATTTTCATTATAAAATTTCCTTTTGAGGCATTTTTAATTAAAAATGCATGAATACTTTTAGTTTGTGTAACTTTTGCAAACCACCTTACATGATCTCGATACAGTAAACAATGTAATTGATCTATCTTTGCATCTGTTTTTCAATTACCGATCATCCAATTGACGAAAAGTCACTAGATTAGCTCAGAGTATTAACAATACTCATGGGCATGGGCATATTGTAGATAATCTTGATAACAGGTATTTCATTAAATAAAGCGTAATCATATTTTGAAAAATCATCTAAAGCGAAATGGATTACGTTGTAATCAGGAAATAGTGGATAACAAAATTTAAAATAAGCCATTTTAGCCGAGTTTATTTAACTTGATGAGTTGTTCGAATGAATGTATTGATAGCTTAAATGGTGGCCCCTACTGGACTTGAACCAGTGACCAATCGATTATGAGTCGACTGCTCTGACCAACTGAGCTAAGGGGCCATTTTGAATACGTCCTTTGATAAGGTTTGCGATTATAATAAAATTAATCACTTTTTGCTAGATTTTATTATAAAAACCTTATCAGATTGATTAAAACTTCAACTAAATTTATGCTGATGTGAAAAAATAGATGATATTCAACGTTGAATTGGATTCTTTTTCTTTGATTAAATTGCTACTATAATGTATCAGTTATACTTACCCATAAAGGAAACGATGATATGTCGATAAAAAAAGCGCTTTTAGTTGTTGTCGCCACCTCAACAACAGTATTATTACTTAATGGCTGCACGGGAACCTCTCAATATCAGCTTACTCAGGCAGGGCAACAAGTCAAATTTATTGATATTAAACCAGCCACTGATTGCCAATATATCGGTAAAGCAGAAGGCCGCCGAGGTACGTTTTTTGCGGGCACTAAAACCAACCGTGAACTGATCAAAGATGCCGCTGCTGATTTACTCAATAATGCCGCAAGTATGGGCGGGAATACAATTTATAATGCACAAGATGCCACAGCAAAATATATATCAGAAGTTGCCCCAACCGATATAATAATGACTGGTGAAGTTTATAAATGCCCAATCAAATAAGATAAGATCAAAAAAATCAGACTCCTGATACATGCCAATCATCGGGAGTTTTTACTTGGCTATACTAACATCCATTCCTCTAGCAACATTATTTTTTGATTTATCTGTCGGTACGATAAGCAAGTTTATTCTTCAAATCAATTTTATTTACGCCTTTTCATCTTTTAAAAAAAGGTTTAAAATTTTTAATATTAAAAATAACCTGTACGATCCTTATGAATCATGCTGAGTATGTCAAACTAAAAAAACGTGTAATCTTGTTGCATAAAATTCAAACTCTGCAAGATAGAGTACCTTTTATAGTGTTAATTTTTGCGGCTTTAATAGGAACGTTAACGGGTATTATCGGTGTTGCTTTTCAATATGCGGTCAACTGGATTGGGACTTATCGTACCACTGTCAGTTTAGCGTTTTTTTCATCTTTTTATCTCAATTTATTAATATCCGTTGTTTTATCCGCTTTAATGGCGAGCTTGGCTTATTTTTTAGTTAAGCGTTATGCTCCAGAATCAGGAGGATCAGGTATTCCCGAAATTGAAGGTGCGCTAGAAAATAAACGCCCTGTTCGCTGGCGACGTGTTTTGCCAGTAAAATTTTTAAGCGGGCTTGGTGCATTGGGTTCAGGTATGATATTAGGCCGTGAAGGTCCAACTGTGCAAATTGGTGGTAATGTTGGGAAGATGGTGTTTGATCTTTTTCGAATGAAAAAAGATGATTATCGTCATATTTTTATCTCAACTGGTGCGGCAGCTGGGATCACAGTTGCTTTTAACGCTCCACTCGCCGGTATTATTTTTATTATTGAAGAGATGAGGGAACAATTCCGCTTTAGTAACACCTCAATTAAAGCCGTTGGTGTTGGCGTTATCATGGCATGCTTGATGTATCAAATATTGATGAGTCCAAGCGCTTTATTCCAAATTGGAACCTTTCATGCCGCACCGCTTGAGTCACTTTGGATTTATATCGTATTTGGTGTAATCCTGGGATTAGCTGGTGTGCTGTTTAATCAGACGATTTTGGTGAGTCAAACCTACTTTCAAAAGTTTTATCAAAAAGGCAAATATTATTTTATTTTTACCGGTACCGCCATTGGCGCCCTATTTGGCCTACTAACGTTAGTCGTGCCAACCATTACCGGCAGTGGTTTTGCCTTTGTGCCGCCAGCAATTGCCGGTCATTATCTGTTTAATACCTTATGCTATATTTTTATATTACGATTTATGTTGACCGTGATGTGTTTTAGCTCTGGTGCGCCGGGTGGCATTTTTTCACCAACGCTGGCGTTAGGCACCGCAGCAGGACTGATTTTTGGCACACTCATGCAATCGTCATTCCCTGAGTATCAAATTGAACTCGGTGCTTTTGCCATTATTGGTATGAGTGGTTTATTTGCCTCGACCATCAGAGCGCCATTAACTGGGATCGTGTTAGTCATCGAAATGACCAGTAACTATCAACTCATTATTCCGATGATTATTACCTGTCTGGCTTCAACCTTTATTGCTCAAGCCTTAAATAGTCAGCCACTGTATTCGGCCATTTTAGCGCGAACATTGAAAAAACAACAAGATTCAACTCTCTAGCAACATAATCATATGCGGGTAATATCATTTTATTGTATGATATTGGTATTACCTAATCCTAGCAAATAATGAGAATACACGATGAGCCTTCCTTCTTTTATACAAATGTATAACGAGCTGATTGCTATTGCGACAATTAGTAGTGTGACCAATGAAAAAATCGACTGCCCCAATAAAGAGTTGATTGATAAGCTGGCACAATGGTTTGTGGAGTTAGGTTTTAGCATCAGCGTGGTCGCCGTACCCAATACCCGTAACAAATATAATTTATTAGCGACGTATACTAACGATAGCAATCAAACTCAAGGTGGTTTATTGTTCAGTGGCCACTCAGACACCGTGCCGTTTGATGACGGGCAATGGACTAAAAATCCATTTAAAATTACAGAAGAAAATAATAAATGGTATGGCCTTGGTACTGCCGATATGAAAGGTTTCTTCGCGTTTATTTTAGATGCGCTTCGTGATATTGATTTAAAAGCATTAACAAAACCACTGCATATTTTAGCGACCGCAGATGAAGAAATTACTATGGCCGGCGCCGCCTATTTTGCTCAAAATGCAAAATTGCAACCCGATTGTACCATTATTGGCGAACCCACATCGTTAATTCCCATTCGTGCTCATAAAGGCTTTACCGCGAATGTGATTCGAGTTATCGGTAAGTCAGGTCATTCAAGCGACCCAGAAAAAGGCATTAATGCTATTGAAGTTATGCACTTAGTGATAACTAAATTATTAGAACTAAAACAAAAACTCAAAGACGAATACCACAATGAGGGTTTTGCTGTGCCCTATCCAACCATGAATTTAGGTATGATTAAAGGCGGTGACTCAGCCAATCGAATTTGTGGCTGCTGTGAATTACTACTCGATATTCGCGTTTTACCAGAAATGAACGCCAATTCATTATATGAAGTGGTATGTCAGGCGCTAAAACCGATTATGGAGCGTTACCCAAATCGTATTCAAGTTGAAAACGAAGTAGATCCCATTGCGGGTTATGAATGTAACAAAGAAGAGCCCGCTTTACAGGAAGTAGAAAAATTACTTAATCAACGCGCGCAAACGGTCAATTATAGTACTGAAGCACCCTTTTTAAACCAAATCTCGCCAACCATCGTACTTGGTCCGGGCTCAATTGAACAAGCTCACCAACCCGATGAGTTTGTATCAATCGACTATTTAAAGCCAACCAAAGCGGCTATTCAAGGCTTAATTAAACGATTTTGCTAAAAGCACACCTCAACACGCAGGTGGCAATATTGCCACCTGAATTGCCATTAAGCACTCATTTTAGCAAACTGACTGAAATAGGTCGGGAACGTTTTAGTCGTGCACTTTGGATCTAAAATAGTCACCGGCGTATCAGATAACGCCACTAATGAAAAGCACATCGCAATGCGATGATCATTATAGGTTTCAATCTCAGCGTGCCGTAATACTGCTGGCGGAGTAATGGTAATATAATCATGGCCTTCATCAACCTCTGCGCCAACTTTGCGTAATTCTGTCGCCATCGCTGCTAATCGATCGGTCTCTTTAACTCGCCAGTTGTAAATATTACGAATGGTAGTTGGTCCCTTGGCAAATAGCGCAGTAGTGGCAATTGTCATTGCCGCATCGGGAATATGATTCATGTCCATATCGATGCCATTAAGTTCGCCACGACAGCACTCGATATAATCGTCAGCCATGGTGATTTTTGCCCCCATTTTCTCTAACACATGAGCAAACTGCGTATCACCTTGCAGGCTATGTTTACCAATGCCCGTCACACGAACCGTGCCGCCTTTGATGGCCGCAGCAGCTAAAAAGTACGACGCCGAAGAGGCATCACCTTCAACGAGATACTGCTTAGGCGAAACATAAGATTGGCCGGCTTTAATAGTAAATGTTTGATAATGATTATTCTCAACATATACACCAAACGTCGCCATCATCTTAATGGTAATATCAATATAAGGTTTAGATACCAAGTCGCCGATAATGGTGATTTCAGTGTCTTGTGGTGCTAGCGGCGCAGCCATCAGTAACGCCGTCAAAAATTGACTTGATACCGAGCCATCAACTGAGATTTTGCCGCCCACAAAGCCACCATGCAGATGCAATGGTGGGTAGCCGGTATTTTCAAGATAATCAATTTTTGCCCCACCCTGACACAGCGCATCAATCAAATGCTTGATTGGTCGCTCTTTCATACGTGGTTCACCGGTCAAAATAATATTATTGTGTCCTAAACATAGCGCAGCAGTCAGTGGCCGCATCGCGGTTCCCGCATTGCCTAAATATAACTCTAGCGGTTTATCGGCAAGCAGTGGCCCATTGACGCCGTGAATATCACAAATAGTACGATCGTCTGATAATTGGTATTTAACGCCTAATGCGGATAGTGCATCTAACATATATCGCACATCATCACTGTCGAGCAGATTAGTTAAACGTGTCACGCCCTGTGATAATGCCGCCAATAATAATGCTCGATTTGAAACGCTTTTTGAGCCCGGTAAATTAATCGTTCCAGCAAACCGTTTGACTGGCTGCAAAGTGAGCTTATTGTGAATATCTGACATGGATATACTCTTTTTAATTAAGGGTTAATGAATAGGCATTTTAAAAAGAATGCCTTGATAACTCAATCATAATTTTACAATTAATAGCGTTCCAGAGTCTTTTTCAATAAATCAATTGCGTGTTTATTTTTAGCACTGCTCTGCCACAACCTATCGAATAAAATTTGATAATGCTTAATGGCATCGTTTGACGAAGTAATCGACGCAATGCCGCTGCACACATTGGGCAGTTCACCGAGTCTAAACGGACTCATTGCCAGTGCTAATGGTTCCTGCTGCTGATAAAAGATTTGGAAGGTTAATGATGGTAAACTCTCTTGCGTAATGGCGATTTCAAGATTATCGCCCTGGCTTTCCAGCAATTCAATCAGGTGTACAACTTCTTTGCGTGCTAATAAGCAACGCTCCATTTTTTTGCTAGGTGAAATATTCAAATTACCGACTAAACCTAAATGCAAAAAACGTTCAATGTTTTGCAAACCAATTAAGTTCATAAATTGCGGATAATGAGTACGAAAATTGCCTTTACGCTCCTTGAGAATAGCGAGCGTTGTCGAAATTTTCTGTTCATTTTGCGGCATATTCGCTTCAGCTAACATGGTCGATAAATGGTGCAAATAATCATTGGATGTCAGTAAGAACGAGAAGGGATCAAAATGAGAATAAATTTTAGTGGATTTTTCTTCTAACTGGCGCATACGTTCAAAAAAACCATCGCCACTGGCATAATACTCAACATCAACACCAAGTAAACTACTCACCGAAGTATTGAGTAACGACGCTAAACGATCGAGTGTTTCAATTTTAACAATCTCGCCTTTTTCAAGTCGATACACCGCTGCCCGAGAAATTTTTAAATTTTTTGCAATATCTTCAGCCTTAAGTGAAGCCGCAATGCGATGCGCTTTTAAACGCTGGCCAATTGAAACGTAATCAATCGCAGAATTAATCATAACAAACCCTATTTATTCAAGTTTGCGCAAAGTTTATCACACCGAGCTATTGATGCCAAATGTAGCTAAGATAACGCCTTAACAATAAAGCGATGACAAAGTGTACCGTGTAGAAAAATCCCGCCGTCACTTGCCGCAAAAACATCGCCACGCTATCACTTAAATCGGTATTTTTATATTTGATAGCCATAAAAAAACCACACTTAAACTGCAAGTGTGGTTGGTCTGTCAGCAGTAGTTATGACTTGATGAGATTAACGTCAATACCAAGCGCTTTAGCAATACCTTCACCGTAAGGCGCAGCAACACGATAAAAATGCTTTAATTGCCTAATTTGTACATCTTTAGACACCGTTTTCATTGATGCAGTAATATTATCAATTAGCAACTGTTTTTGGTCATCTTTCATTAAGTTAAACAAAGCGCGCGGCTGAGAATAATAATCCTCGTCAACGCGGTGATTATGGCGATCGGCTGTCACATCACCGAAATGTAATGCTGGCTCTGCATATTGAGGTTGCTGTTTTGGTGCACTCTCAATACTATTAGGCTCATAGTTCGGTGCACCTTCACTCGTAAAACGCATCGCGCCATCGCGCTGATAATTGTGATACGGGCATTTTGGCGCGTTAACTGGTAGCTGCTGATAATTAGTACCAATACGGTAACGCTGCGCATCGGCATAAGCAAACACGCGGCCTTGTAACATTTTATCTGGAGATAAACCAACACCAGGTACCACATTACTTGGCGCAAATGCCGCTTGCTCAACTTCAGAAAAATAGTTCTCAGGATTGCGATTTAGCTCTACAACACCAACTTCAATTAACGGAAAGGTTTTTTGTGACCAGACTTTAGTCACATCAAATGGATTTTCTGCATGCTGATTTGCTTGTTCCTCGGTCATCACCTGCATAAATAGGCGCCATTTTGGAAAATTGCCGGTTTTAATCGCATTAAATAAGTCTTCTTGCGCCGAATCTGGGTTACCGCCATCAAGCTTGGCTGCCTGATCAGGGTGAATATTTTTAATCCCTTGCTCGGTTCTAAAATGCCACTTCACCCAGAAGCGTTGACCATCAGCATTGATCACGCTATATGTGTGGCTACCATAACCATGCATATGACGATAACCATCGGGAATGCCGCGATCAGAGAATAATATCGTTACTTGGTGCAACGATTCTGGTGATAATGACCAAAAGTCCCACATCATTTGCGGGCTTTTTAGATTGGTTTTAGGATCACGTTTTTGAGTGTGAATAAAATCGGGGAATTTAAGTGCATCACGGATAAAAAAGACCGGCGTATTGTTACCAACAATATCCCAATTGCCTTGATCGGTATAAAATTTAACTGCAAATCCGCGTGGATCGCGCGCCGTATCCGATGAACCACGTTCACCACCTACGGTTGAAAAACGAATTAACATTGGTGTTTGTTTACCAATGTGGGCAAAAACGCTAGCATAAGAGTACTTTGTAATATCATTCGTAACAGTGAACGTGCCATACGCGGCAGAACCTTTAGCATGTACGCGTCGTTCAGGAATATTTTCTCGATTAAAATGGGCTAATTTTTCAACTAACTGATAATCATCAAGCAGCACAGGGCCACGAGCGCCAGCTGTTCGAGAATTTTGATTATCTGCAATTGGCGCACCATTAGCGGTTGTCAAAGTGTTTTTACTAGACATTGCTTACTCCTTTTAAGTTTAATAATGAATAAATTCTTAAATCGAAATATTCTATTTGATTGATACCGTATCACAAAATACTAATACCGAATAATCGAACAATATGATATTTCTAAGTAATATAAAGATTTTACAATACTTTATAGCGATATGGGAGGCTTATCAAGCGAATAATTGCTTATAAAATAGCCCATTTACCCTTAATTTAACCATTAACAATGCAATAAGAATGTTGTTTTGATATGTAGTACTTTACTCACTGATAAACTCACTACATAGCTATGAGCAAATTGATGATAATTGCCGTTTTAATTCATGATTAAGGTAATCAATAATTAATTCACTATCACATTTGGCCGTTAACCATAGCGTAATATGTTCACCAATAATACGTTCAACTTGACGCAAATTAATCGATTGCCCATTGTTAAGTTGATTTTCACGTACACCATGAACATAATTTTGCTGCACTAAATTAAACCATGGGTAATGATGCATAATTTTTTGATTTTGAAACAGGCAATCTTGTGCAACTGAACCACCGAGTAAAGCAATTTGCTCACTAATTTCCTTAGAAAAAATCCAATCAAAGAACTGACTCACCTCAGTGATTTTATCACTATAACGCGACATACCTAACGATCCACCACCAAATAGAGGACGATTACCTGGCACTGGTGCACAACCAATTAATGGCAGAATATTTTTGGTTGAAATATACGAGAACAAATTCATATAAATAATCAGCATCGCTAAGTCACCCCGCTCGAATTGTTCAACGGAGGCTTGCCACCACGCTGCCTCTAAATGATGAGCAGAACTCATAAATTTAGCTAATTCCACTAATGTTTTCATCGCAATTGATTTATCTAATACGATTTGATCATGCTCGATTAATTGGCCGCCATTGGCATAATAACGCAACAAAAACTCCGATGCGATAATTTCGGTATTACCTAAAGTAATCCCACCGCCAAATTCAATCGGCGAATCGACATTATGTTGCCGGTTAAAAAACTCACTAATTTGCGTAAATTGCTCAAAGTCCGTTGGTACGTCTAAATTACGCCGATATTTTTCAAAATACTGCCGTTTTATCAACGGATCATCAAATAAATCTTGCCGATAAAATAACATTTGAATACTGGGATCAAAAGGCACTGCATACGCTTCACCATTAAGATAAGTAAAACGTTCGGTCACTTGCTTAGCGTAATGGTTTAATAATTTGGTCAAATCAAGATTTAATTGCTTTAATGGTCGTAAAATTGACGGTGCGAACCAAGGTAAACTGGCCATGTCTATACGGATAATATCAACATCAGGATGTTGATCAAGTTCATCAAATAGGCAGTACATCTCATCAAATGACCGAACGTCTAATGTGACATCAATGCCGCTTTTTTTCTTGAAATGAGGCAATAATTTACGCAGCGCTTCAGTAGAAGGACTAGGTAAAATCAATAACTTAAGCGTTTTGCATGGTGTGGTTATAGGCTGATGATCAAAATTATCTGCAAAAAAGAAATAGCCTTTATTTTTAACTGCTATCAGCTCGTCACCCTCAACTAAATTAACGATATTTTGACTCAACAAGCCATAATTCATATGGTACTGATAAAAATTATCATCGTAACGAAATCCCTCATTAGATAACGTATAGATAGGTGGGCATTTCGCTTGATGACCAAAATAGTTAGCGCTTCTCACATAATGAGCCCGTTCGATATCACTGGTAATAATCACTTCGAATGGTTCATTAGGCTGATTGAAAAACGAAAAAGCAAGATTATAAGTGCCATCGGATGGAACTGATTCAGCATGATACAGTTGCACAGCATATTTAAGCTCATCAAAGCGGTTTAATAATCCTTGTTTTAATGCATAAGAATGCGCATTTTTAATCGAATTACTAAATAGTCCAATACGATGATACTGCTTTGTCATAACGGCATCAGCAATATCACGACCAGCTTGCTCAAAATCAAGCGAAATAAACTGCTCTGCACAAGCCGGTTTACGATAGACAAAAATAATTTTATTTTTAGGTGTTTGCAGCATTTGGTAATAAGATTCAGCACTGTCTAAGCAGGACACGACAATCACTGCTGAATCTCGCTTAGTTGCAATTTTCTGAATAAATTGTAGCTCACGCTCTTTCGCATCACGAGTAATATAGAGTGTAAGCTCATAGCCTTGCGCAACCAAATCACTAAATAATCGCTCATACAGACAATGATATTGCTCAGAGGTAATATTAGGCAACACAATCGAAATAGTTTTAGCAAATCCTTCTTTCAAAATTTTAGCTTGCGCATTGAGCCGGTAACCCAACTTTTGCGCCGCATCTTCAACCAATTTGATTTTTTTTACGCTAACATTTCCTCGCCCATTAAGTACATTAGAAACAGTACCGTGAGAGACCCCTGCCATTTTAGCAATATCTTTTATCGTAGACATGTCGTACCTGTTAAATCAACTCTAAAATCATGACAATATCAAATTATGATAATCCGCCTGAATACGCTGCAAACGGCGTTTATTGCTCACCATTTTGCTAATCCAGATGACTAATTGTAAAACAGTAACCAATAAAATAATAGCGAAAATCCCTGTATTTACAACAATCACCGAGACATTGTGATGCCCATCAAATTGGTAACGATAACTCGGATTGATCGTCATATGTGCAACCGAGCCGTCTTCATGGTAAGTAATCGCGCTAACTAAGCCGGCAATTTTCACGGTGCCAAGTCCATGAAGCATAGCGCTGTAATTGTTCATCCACTCTTTATAGCTACTTAACGAGCGCTGTGATTGCACAAACGGCGTCGCCACATCACTTTGAGAGTTAAGTATCGTCAAGCTCAAACTGTTTGGGCTTGCCTGCTGCTGTTGCAACAACGTTTTTAATAACTCTTTGCGCTGTGCAAAAATATCCCGACTTAAGGTGGCAAAAAGGTTTTCAATCGCATTAGCAGAGCGAATGTATACGATGATATTTAGGCTGTTTTGCTGTTTGACAAAATCAGATAACGCTTGCCAGGTGGCAAACTCTTTGTCATCTTGATCAGTCATTAATATCAGCAAAGTATCTTTAAGCTCAGTGCACGTACCATTGTCAGTCGTGCAAGCTTCATCAATCGCTGCCACAATATTTTGCACATCTAATAGTTTGGTGTATATTTGGCGATTATTATTGTAGTTATTTGTATTGCCAAGCATACTGGCATACATTCTTTCATAATTTTCGAGTATCTCAATTTGTGAATCACGTTTGGTGACAATTAATGAACCATTTGCTTGCTTTTCGGCCCAATTGGGTAATGGGGTACCAAGCTCACTATCATCGACAATCTCATCCGTAATAAAGATCTGATCGCAACGATAATCGGTAGTCACAGCACATGACGCGCCTAATAGTTCAATATCCACAGTATCGCCACTTTTAATCGTTGCATTTTTTAGCATTGATTGATCCATGATATGCCAAGAGGATATTTTACTAGTTAAAATACGATAACTAACGAGCACATCATCATAAAGCGAAGATGAGAATACATAAATAACTCCAGATAAAATCAAGCCAGTAATAAATAGCGCACAATTACGTCCCCAAAATGCTGGCGGGCCATATTGCTCAATTTCTTTACTAATTGATAAACTATGACCATAACGCAGCACGCTTTTTTCGGTTACCGCGATATCCATATCATTGTCAATATTGGTTTTTTCCGGCAAAATGCCTTGCCAATGCTTAGGATAAGACACCATTAAGCTATCACCAATCAACATCGTTTGAATGGTTGGATCTTGCTCTTCAATAGTGCCTTTAATACGGTTCACCTTACCACGGTGCCTTTTTGGTCGATGGAAATAAAAAATGATTGCACAAACCGCACTAATGCCGCTGATAATTAATAGCCAACTATCATTATCATCACTGTATATTATCGCCATAATGGTTGCCATCACCCAAAAAATGACCGTGAGAATACCTAAATTTGATTTATTATAACGCTCAGATTCGAAGGGTGTTTCATCGCGCTGGGCTAAAATTTCACAACGACGATGTTTGGCTTGATGAATAAGGGGATCTAGATCTGGGTCATGCTCTTGCTGTTCGAGCTGTGCAATATCTTCATCACTAATTGTTTTAAACTGCCCATGCCCCCCGGTATGCCACTGCTCATCACGAGAGCCTTGCGCATCGCACTCGGCTTTTGCTGTCGCTAAGTCGTATCCATTAATACTGACCACAAAGGCATATTGCTCGGTAAAAACGACCTCGGCGATATTATCTGCCGCGGTGTACGAATCCATACCATATGGCAGAAAGACTTCAATATCACCAATAACAAAATAATAAGTTGACTCCGCGCCATTGGTACTAAAACTATGACGCACACATGATCCAGAAATCACAGACACGTCATAACTAACTAATGAGGATTGATATTTATAAGGTCGTACTAATGATTTATCGTCAAGATAAGGCTTTAACAAAAGATATTCATCTTCAGTTAACTGCCTAATTGCTTGGTTATTTTCAAGTGCCTGTTTTAAATTATGCTTATTATCACTACGTTGAATGAGATAACCAATAGCAGAAAAGAGCCCTATACCTAAGATAATGAGATTTAGGATCAGTGAAATTCCCATTGTGATTAACCTTATTTTTCTATGCAAAGATTAACTTTTACGATTTAAAAAGTCCGATCTAATTTATTGTTTTTGTGAAATGATTATATACGCATTATTGGTAAGTTTGAACAAACAGGTATTAAAATGATGAAAATATCAAACACGATAAATATCAAAATTGTTTTAGGAATATCATCGCTCGATTAGTGCAAATTTATCAAGCTATGTTAAACTGTGGCAATAATTAGACACTGAGAACGATTATGAATCTTAACCAATTTCATCAACTGGCAGAGCAGCTTTTTTCTAATATAGAACAGCAACTTGATGCATTTTCTCAACAATACGATACCGATATTGATTATGAAACGCATGGCAATGTTATTTCGATTACATTTGAGAATCACAGTAAAATAATTATCAATACACAAGAGCCATTATTACAAATCTGGATGGCAAGTCGTCAACAAGGCTATCACTTTGATTTTAAAGATGGCATATGGGTATGTAACCGTTGCGGACTTACATTCCAACAATTATTTAACCAATCAGTTCAAGACCAAATTGCCAACTAGATATAAAAAAGGAGCTAATAGCTCCTTTTAATCAATAAAAACAACTAGTTATTATTAGCTCTTGTCACTACGCGATAATCCAACAATTCCAGAGCGAACCATTTCAATAATGTCACACGTTTCGCGAATAGCATTTAAAAATGACTCTAACTTCTCGCTCGTGCCGGCAAGTTGCACAATAAATTGTGTTGCTTTGACATCAACAATCGATCCGCGAAAAATATCAACGCAGCGTTTGACTTCATCCCTTGCCGCTGAACTTTTAGCGGCAACTTTAATTAGCATAATTTCACGCTCAACATGAGGACCTTCAGTCAAATCATAAACTCGATAGACATCAATTAATTTATGTAACTGTTTTTGGATCTGTTCAAGTACATGCGCATCACCGCTAGTTTGAATCGTCATGCGTGACATGGTTGGATCTTCTGTTGGCGCAACCGTCACGCTTTCGATATTAAAACCACGTTGAGAGAACAAACCAATAACACGCGATAAAGCACCGGGTTCATTTTCAATTAAAATTGATAATATATAACGCATTATGTTCTCTCCGTTTTACTTAACCACATCTCGTTCATCGCACCGCCTCGAATTTGCATAGGATAGACGTGCTCAGTTTCATCGGTCATCACATCAACAAATACCAGTTTATTTTTTATTGCTAAAGCTTCTTTTAGCATCGGCTCAAGGTCTTCACGTTTTTTTATTGAAATACCAATATGTCCGTAAGCCTGAGCAATTTTAGCAAAATCCGGTAATGATTCCATATACGAACTCGAGTGTCGCCCAGCATAAATCATATCTTGCCACTGTTTAACCATACCTAAGAAACGGTTATTGAGATTCAAAATGACAACAGGTAAATCATACTGCAATGCGGTTGACAATTCCTGAATATTCATTTGAATACTGCCATCACCAGTGATACAGACTACTTGTTTGTGTGGAAATGCAAGTTTAACGCCTAGCGCAGCTGGGAAACCAAAGCCCATCGTCCCAAGTCCACCTGATGTGATAAAATGCCGCGGTTTATCAAAGGGATAATAGAGCGCGGCAAACATTTGATGTTGCCCAACATCAGTTGTAACATAAGCCTCACCATGAGTGAGTTTGTAAAGGGTTTCAACGGCTTCTTGTGGTTTAATCAAATCACCATCATGGCTATAACTTAAACATTTTTTAGCCCGCCAATGTTCAATTTGCTTCCACCAATTAACCAGCGCATCTAAATCACGTTTACTGTGATCCTCGGCTAATTGCTCAAGCATATTGTCAACAACAAATTTTGCATCACCAACAACTGGAACACTTGCCATAATAGTCTTTGAGATTGAGGTTGGATCAATATCAACGTGAACGATTTTAGCTTCAGGACAATATTTAGCCAAATTATTGGTAGTTCTGTCATCAAAACGTGCACCAACCGCAAAGATCACATCCGCATTATGCATCGCCATGTTAGCTTCATAAACGCCGTGCATACCGAGCATGCCCAAATTTTGTTTATGTGTACCTGGGAACGCACTAATTCCCATTAAGGTTGTTGTAACTGGCAGATTTAATTTTTCTGCTAATTGCATAACGGCGACCTCTGCATTAGCAGCAATCACTCCACCACCAATATAAAACACCGGTTTTTTAGCACTAAGCAACACTTTTAATGCTTTCTTAATTTGACCTTTATGGCCTTGTACCGTTGGATTGTAAGAGCGCATTGCTACCGATGACGGATAGCTATACGGATATTTTATCGCGGGATTCATGACGTCTTTTGGCAAATCAATAACAACTGGCCCAGGCCGTCCTGTCGAGGCAATGTAAAATGCTTTTTTTATTGTTTCAGCAATATCTTCCGTCTTCTTCACCAAAAAACTATGCTTGACAACCGGACGTGAAATCCCGATCATATCGCACTCTTGAAAAGCATCATAACCAATTAGATGGCTTGCCACTTGGCCTGATATCACCACCATTGGCACGGAGTCCATATAAGCTGTCGCAATACCGGTAATCGTGTTAGTCGCACCTGGCCCAGAGGTCACAAGTACCACACCAACATCACCGGTTGCTCTTGCATAACCATCAGCCATATGAACAGCCGCTTGTTCGTGTCTGACAAGCACATGCTCAATGCCGCCTAACGTATGTATTGCATCATAAATATCTAATACGCTACCGCCTGGATAACCAAAAATCTGTTTAACACCTTGATCGATCAAAGATTGGATAACCATCTCTGCACCCGACAATTTTGCCATGCTTGCCTCCGCTATGATTTCTTACAAGATAAAATAAGATCATAATTTATTGATTTGAATAAATAGAATTATAATGATTTAATTGAGATTGTTAAGCAGATAAAACAAAGTTTCGTTAAAATACGATAATAAAAAAAACAATCTGTTATTTTAAGCCGATTTCGATTAATACATACAACATAACTAAACAGTTATTACAATTTGCTTTATATTCAATATTTAAGGACCTTTATGCACATTTGGATCGATGCTGATGCATGCCCTAACCCAATTAAAGAGATTATCTATCGTGCTTCACATAGAAAACAGATCTGCGTAACACTTGTTGCAAACCAGCGGCTAACTATTCCCATATCTCCGTTGATAAAAATGCGCCAAGTCGACAAAGGATTTGATATCGCCGATAATGAGATTGTAAGATTAGTTGCTGCTAACGATTTAGTTATTACTTCTGACATTCCACTCGCCGCTGATATACTTAACAAACACGCTTATGTATTAACGCCCAGAGGGGAACGCTACACCCTTGATAGCATCAAGGAGAGACTCGTGATGCGTGATTTTATGGAAACCATGCGAGCAAGTGGCATTCAATCAGGTGGCCCTGCGCCTTTATCTAGCAAAGATCGCGAACAATTTGCTAACCAATTAGATCGACTACTTTCCACTTTAGATAAGGGGTAATTTATGTTAACCATTTATGGTATAAAAAATTGTGACACCATGAAAAAAGCCTTTAACTGGCTCGATGAACACCAAATTAAGTATCAATTTCATAACTATAAAACCGACGGTTTGTCTGCCGAAATACTACAAAATTTTATGGATAAATTAGGTTGGCAAACTATTTTAAATACCCGCGGCACAACTTGGCGCAAGCTTGATGAAGCGTTTCGTCAAAGCATTGATAATGCAGACGCCGCGAAGCAGCTGATGTTGGAACAGACATCGATTATTAAACGCCCCATTTTAATTGCGGGTGGCAAAGCACTCGCAGGGTTTTCACCCGAACTCTATCAACAATTTTTTGAGAATTAATCTATGTCTGAATCTGTGATTGAACTGACCAAACAACTGATTGCCGAAAAATCAGTTAGCCCTGATGATAAAGCTTGTCAAGCAATGCTTATTGCGCGCTTAAAAGCGTTGAATTTTACAATTGAAGAACTCAACTATAATCAAACTAAAAACTTATGGGCTTATCATGGTAACGGTAAAACATTGATGTTTGCAGGCCATACTGATGTCGTGCCGGCGGGCGATGAATCCAAATGGCTTTACCCTCCTTATCAGCCAACTATTGATAGTGAAGGTTATTTATATGGTCGAGGCGCGGCGGATATGAAAGGCGGCATCGCCGCAATGATCTGCGCAGCCGAGGATTTTATCAAGCAAAATCCCAATCATCAGGGGCGGATTGCGTTTTTAATCACCTCCGATGAAGAGGCAGATGCCAGTGACGGCACGGTCAAAGTCGTACAAGCGCTCATGGAGCGTAACGAACATATTGATTACTGCATTGTTGGTGAACCGTCGAGTGATAAAATTATTGGTGATCAAATTAAAAATGGTCGCCGAGGCTCGATCACCGCCAATTTAGTTGTGCACGGTATTCAAGGGCATGTCGCCTATCCACATTTAGCCGATAATCCTGTGCATCGCTTTGCACCAGCGTTAAACGAACTCGTTAATACCGAGTGGGATAAAGGTAATGAATACTTTCCAGCCACCTCAATGCAAGTTGCTAATATTAACGGTGGCACTGGCGCTGAAAATGTGATTCCCGGTGATTTAGCCGTGCAATTTAATTTTCGTTATAGCAGTGAATTAACCGATGAAATCATCAAACAGCGCGTTGAACAGATATTACATAAACACAATTTGAACTATAGCCTACGTTGGCGTTTATCTGGTCACCCATTTTTAACTCAGCAAGGCGAACTCACTGATGCGGCGCAAAATGTGATTAAAAATGTGATGAATATTGATAGCAAGCTATCAACCAGTGGCGGCACTTCCGATGGTCGTTTCATCGCGAAAATGGGCTGTCAGGTGATTGAACTTGGCGTGACCAACAGTACCATTCATAAAGTCAATGAACGGGTGCATTGTGACGAACTGGTTAAACTCAAAACGATTTATCAAGGCATCATCACAAAATTACTCGCCTAAACAGTGGCAAACATGATACACATCATGCAAAATGGAGCATTACTGAACACAATCTTGGGGGGTGAAAAAATACCGCCAAGATCGTGGTTCTCAATATGCTCGTGTATTTAATTAACTTGGCAGCAATCAATTTAACGTAATTTCACAATAATAGGTTAATCTATGGAATGGCTAAAAGGGTATTGGTGGTTGATTCTCATTGTCTTATTAGGCATTTTTATCAATACCATCAAAGATCTGCGCAAAACGAGCTTTAAAAGCTACTTAGATAAAAAGAAAGGTATTAAACCGATCCCTTATGATGACGATGAGGATGATTGGCCAAGTGATAAATCCCCGCCTAAATAATACCAGCCAATTATGCCATGAATATTTGCTCACCTGATGGTGAGCTTTTACTGAGTATGCAATAGCCCGCCTAAGGTAATGCGTTAAAAATAAACGATTAATTTTTGTTTGCTTAAAAACCGATAAAATTGTTATTTACAATACTTATTTTTTGATGATAATGAGAACGATTTTTATTACCATGTGGGCAATCTATGTTTAAACTCAAACCGTCTTATTATTTATCACTGCTTATCAGCATGAGCTGTGGTATGGCCGTTGCACAGGAATCTGATGTGCAAGAACCCGATGATGTTATGGTTATTACCGCCGCCGAACAAACGCGTCAAGCACTGGGTGTTTCGGTTATTTCGTCACAAGATTTACAAAAATCACCACCGAAAAATGATTTATCAGAAATCATTCGCACCATGCCGGGCGTCAATTTAACCGGTAACTCAAGCAGCGGTCAACGGGGTAATAATCGCCAAATCGATATCCGCGGTATGGGCCCTGAGAATACACTCATATTAATCGATGGCAAGCCGGTCAAAAGCCGCATGTCAGTGCGTTATGGCTGGCGTGGCGAGCGAGATACACGAGGTGATACTAACTGGGTACCAGCTGATTTAGTTGAACGCATTGATGTCATTCGTGGCCCAGCTGCTGCTCGCTATGGCGATGGCGCAGCCGGTGGCGTAGTCAATATTGTGACTAAACAGCCAACTGGCGAATTCCATGGCTCAATCAACAGCTATATCGATTTCCCCAAACACAGCAAAGAAGGTGCGACTAAACGCACGGATATCATGCTAACGGGCGGTTTAACCGATAATTTAAGTTTTAGATTATATGGTAATTTAAACAAAACCGATGCTGATGACTGGGATATTAACAAAAATCATCAGATTAACCCAGCATCATTAACCGCTGGCCGTGAAGGGGTAAGAAACAAAGATCTTAATGGGCTACTACGTTGGGATATTACTGATCAACAATCAATCGATTTTGAAGCAGGTACCAGCCGACAAGGCAATATTTATGCTGGCGATACTCAAAATAACAATCCTAGCCCATTAGTGAGTAGCTTATATGGTCAAGAGACCAACCGCATTTATCGCCAGAACTATGCGATTACTCATCGAGGTTATTGGGATAATGGTGTTAACTCGCTGTCTTATATTCAATATGAAAAAACCAATAACAGCCGTATTAATGAAGGTAAAGCTGGCGGTACAGAAGGGAGATTTTTAGGTGGATTTAACACTATCCACTATGATAACTTAACCCTACATAATGAAACCAATATTCCGTTTGACGCATGGGTCTCGCAAATGTTAACCATTGGCGCAGAGTATAACTATCAAAAACTCAATGACCCTACCTCAAATGATCAATCAACAGCTGAAGGGGGAAGTGTTCCGGGCATCGATGATAAAAACCGTTCAACTAAAGCATCATCCAATGCTTATGCCGTCTTTGTTGAAAACAATATTGAGCTGACATCAACTACCATGTTAACGCCAGAACTGCGCTTTGATCACCACAGTGTATCAGGCAGTAATTGGAGCCCGGCGTTAAATCTATCGCAAGAACTCGGTGATTATTTCACCTTAAAGCTGGGTATTGCCAGAGCTTATAAATCACCGAACTTATACCAATCTAACCCTAATTACCTACTATATAGCCGTGGCCAAGGCTGTTATGCCGGAGGCGGTAGTTGCTATTTAATGGGGAATGAGGATTTAAAAGCAGAAACCAGCGTTAATAAAGAAATTGGTTTAGAATTTCATAACAATCAAGGTTTAGTTGCAGGTGTGACCTATTTCCGTAACGATTACCATAATAAAATTGAAGCGGGTAACACAGTTATTGGCAACGCCACTAGTGGCAGCGGTTCTAATATTTTCCAATGGGAAAATGTGCCGCGTGCACTGGTTGAAGGGATTGAAGGATCACTCTCTTTGCCGGTCACCGATAAAATCAATTGGCGCAATAATTTAACCTGGATGATTACCACCGAAAATAAAGAAACCGGTGACTATTTATCGGTCATTCCTAAATTTACGTTGAATTCATCGATTGACTGGCAGGCTACCGATCAGCTTTCTTTACTGACGTCATTAACCTGGTATGGCAGACAAAAACCGAAAAAATATGATTTCAACGGCGATATTGTGAGTGACAGTTCAACCAATCAACTAAGCCCATACTCTATCGTTAATTTTAGCGGCAAATACCAGTTCAATAAGAATTTCACCCTATCGATGGGCGTTGATAATATCTTTGATAAACGTTTATTCCGCGAAGGGAATGCATCTTCACTGAAAAACCCAACAACAGGTGCAGTGACCGTTTATGGCGCTGGAGCTGCAACCTATAATGAGTCGGGTAGAACGTTCTTTGTGAGTACCAATCTTTCATTCTAAATTGCGTACTTTGATCTAAAAGGCGGCATTTAGCCGCCTTTTTATTTTGAATCAATACAACCTATCACTACTGTAATAACTGCGATAAACGCTCTTCAAGCACTAAAATACCAACGGTTTGATGAATCTGCTGCGGATAAATTTTAGTCTCCACACTCAGCGCATCCGTCGATGAATTTGATAATAAGGTTGCTAAATCGCGCACATTATCCACCATACGTCGATTTTGCAAATGCTGAGCTCGTAGCTGTTTTGCTGTTTCAGAAGGGAAAACTTCTTTGCCAGTGAGCGATTGTTCTAATGCACCAACCGACAAATATAAATGGGCCGGATGAGCCAAGTTAATCGACTTAGAATCGGCAAGAAAATTCTGCGCTTCTTGCAAAATATAGCGATCGTTAAACCAAATTGATGGACTAGAGGCAATATAATCTGAAAATGCGTTAGGCTGCGTAAATAACGTGTGTAACACAAATATGCCGCCAATTGAGTGACCAAAAATAATTTGTCGATTAGGATCAATCGCAAATCGCTGTTCAACCCTCGGTTTCAATTCTGTTTGCAAAAAGCCCCCAAAATCATCCGCGCCGCCATAAGCCTCCAGGACATTGGCTTTCCCATTCGATAAAACTTCTGGAATCAGCTCTGGTGGATTAGGTAAATAATCGCGCATACGCCGAGTTTGCTCTGGATAATCAATCGCAACAACAATGATCGGCATTGACTGCCGCTGCACAAAATCAACCACATCAGTAAAAAAGCTATCGCCATCAAGTAAATAAATAACTGGCCATCCTTGTGGCGGAATCGCTGTGTCAGGATGATAGATCGCGATTTTATAATCACCGATTATCTTAGAATGCACAATTTCAGTTTGACTGTTCTTCACAGTATTAACTTCACTATTGATTGGGTTATTTTCGTTTTTTGCATAGCCGGTTAACAACAAAATGCTACTTAAGCATACTAACAAACCGGATACCACTCGCCCCAGTATCGCCATCAAATTCAATTCATCCTTAATGTAAAACTCGCCAAGCGGGTTAACGAATAGACGCGGTATCAGGCTTAAGCCTATCCCTGTGTTTTTTCAAAATGGCGCATAAAATCGATCAGGTAATTGACCCCATCAAGATCCATCGCATTATAGATAGATGCACGCATTCCGCCGACAATTCGGTGTCCTTTAATGCCAATAATCCCCGCTTTTGTTGCTTGTGCGACAAAGCATTTATCAATCTCTTCATTTGGCGAAACAAAAGGTACATTCATGATCGAACGGTTAGGCTTGGCAATGTGGTTTTGATAAAAATCAGAGCCATCGATATATTGGTATAACGTGGTCGCTTTTTGCAAATTACGTTGCTCCATCGCAGCCAAACCACCGAGTTGCTTGATCCATTTAAACACCAGACCAGAGAGATACCAGGCAAACGTTGGTGGCGTATTAAACATCGAATCATGCTTACTCTCAATGGCATAATCAAGCACCGACGGTAATGCCGTGTGGCTTTTGCCTAATAAATCTTCACGCACAATCACAATGGTAATACCCGACGGGCCAATGTTTTTTTGCGCACCAGCATAAATAATGCCATAGCGGCTCACATCAATCGGCTTTGATAAGATACAAGATGAATAGTCTGCCACCACAATTTTATCAGCAAAATTGGGCTCTTCAAAAATCGCTAAACCATCAATTGTTTCATTCGGGCAGTAGTGCACGTAAGCCGCATCTTGATTAAGCTGCCAATTTGCCATCGGTTTTAGTGCTACTTTGCCATCGTGCTTGGTTTTAATATCAACGCGATTAGCCTGACAATATTTATCTGCTTCATCGGCAGCACATTGACTCCAGTAACCACTATCAATATAGTCAGCCGCGCGCTTACCCCCAAGAATATTCAACGGCACTGCGGCAAACTGCGCTCTTGCCCCGCCCTGTAAGAATAAAATTTTATAGTTGTTAGGCACATTAAGAATCGATCTTAAATTCTGCGTCGCTTCAATCGCACAAGCATCAAACTCTTTACCGCGGTGACTAAGCTCCATAACCGATGCACCAGTATGATTCCAATCCAAAAGTTCAGTTTGGGCTTGTTTTAACACATCAGCAGGAAGAATAGCTGGTCCAGCACTAAAATTATAGGTTTTCATATTATTCAACTCGCAACGATTTCAAAGTTATTAATGAGAGAGTATGCTCTATTCTAGTACAGAATTTTACAAAGGCAATTAATCCGCTAATAATTCTGTCATTTGAAAGATATTTTGCGAATTTAATATGTTGCGCTATAATTAGCGCCAATTTTTATTACCCATCTATCATTGCTTTTGGAGTTCATTATTTTTAAGCGAGTCTCACAAGTTTATCGTAAACTTTTTCATGCTGATAAGGTTAAAAAAACCGCTAATAAGCCAATGCAAACAACGCAGTTAAATACTTCGTTTGATGCTAATGACAACGTTTCGGTGAAAATTATCCCTCGAAATGCACATAATATTTCACGTAAAGCAATTAGTGATAATGCATTAAAAGTTTTATATCGCTTAAACAATCAAGGCTATGAGGCCTATTTAGTCGGTGGCTGCGTTCGCGATCTATTACTAGGTCGCCGTCCTAAAGATTTTGACATTACAACTAATGCAACCCCAGAGCAAGTACAAAAGTCATTTCGTAACTGCCGCTTAGTGGGAAGACGTTTTCGCCTAGCACATATCATGTTCGGTAAAGAAACGATTGAAGTTGCAACCTTCCGAGGAGAACATCTTGAGTCTGATGGTGATGTTAATACTTCAGCACAACTTGTAGATAATAATCAGTCCAAACGTTCTCAAACTGGGATGCTATTACGGGATAACGTTTATGGTACCATCGAACAAGATGCAATGCGCCGAGATTTTACCATTAACAGTTTATACTATAATGTGAAAGATTTTACGATTCGAGATTATTGCAATGGCGTAGAAGATTTGAAAAATGGCGTCATTCGTTTAATTGGTGATCCTAAAACGCGCTATCGCGAAGACCCGGTTCGGATGCTCCGCGCAGTTCGCTTTGCCGCAAAACTCGATATGACAATTGAAGAACAATCTGCAGCGCCAATTAAAAATCTAGCACCATTACTTAACAATATTCCATCAGCCAGATTGTTTGATGAATCACTCAAATTACTGCAAGGTGGCTATGGTTATCAGACCTATTTGTTATTGAGAAAATACGAACTATTTGCACCACTATTCCCAACTATTGCCCGTCTCTTACCTGCTCAAGATATTAATAACAAAACGCATTTAAGTTTAGTTGAACAAATGCTTGAACAAACATTAAAAAATACTGATTACCGAATTAGTCACAATCAGCGTATTAATCCAGCATTCCTTTTTGCTGCCATGTTATGGTATCCACTTTGCGAACAAACCCAAATGTTAATTTTAGAAAGTGGCCTAACTTATCACGATGCGTTTGATCTCGCTATGCATGATATTTTAGATGAGCAGTGTTCGAAAATTGCTATTCCAAAACGTTTTACCAGCGTTATGTGTGATATATGGCGTCTCCAGTTACGCTTAAATAAACTCAGCATAAAACGCGTTAATGCAGTGTTTGAACATGCTAAATTCCGTGCGGGTTATGATCTACTTGAACTTAGAGCATCACTAGAAAAAGGCGAACTGCTTGAATTAGCAAGTTGGTGGGATGAGTATCAACATACCGACCCAGCTAAACGAGAAAATATGGTCCTACAAATTGTCAATCGTGAGAAGAAACAGCCTGCTAAGTATCGTAAAAACAAAAATTCACGTCTAAGCAAAAAAATACAATAGCGTGATAAAACTGTTAAGATATTTAAGTTATTAGTTAGCACTTTTAAAATTTAACGTTATAATATCACGATTGAATTTTACTATGTAATGACGGCTAATTGCTAATGAAAAAATTAACTCCATCTTTTATTGCAGCGGCGGTTTGTCTGTCAGTGCACAGTCAAGACAGCTTCGCTAATATGGAGCTTGTGCCCCCAGCATCAACAAATAATCAATGCCTAATTGATGTGCCAATATATAATCGTCCCCTTGTTGAAGGGGATGTCAATACTTTACCTATCGAGGTTTCATCCGACAAATTTGAGATAGATTTGCCAAATCAAGCGATATACAGCGGAAATGTGCTTGCAACACAGGGAAATCGGATGGTTAATTCTGAACAAATTATCATTAATCAAACCGCGAATACAAATCGTAACCTTGTTCTAAGCGGTAATGTGGTTTATCAAGATAATTTGATTGAGATGCAAGGCAATAAAGCCGAAATGAATTTAAATACCGATGATATCGAAATCCAAAATGGGCAATATCACCTAGTTGGGCGCCTTGGGCGCGGCACCGCAGATAATATGACCTTTAATGACAATCGGTATATTGTTTTAAACAATGGTAGTTTTACCTCGTGCCCCATTAATGACAGTAGCTGGAATATTGAAGGTTCTAAAATCATTTATGATAATAGGGAACAGTTACTTGAAGTCTGGAATGCCGTATTTAAAATCGGTAAAGTGCCAGTATTGTATTCACCCTATTTACAGCTACCTACAGGCAATAAACGGCGCTCAGGATTACTAATGCCTGAAATATCTTATGATAGCATTGATGGTATCGATGTTTCTTTGCCATTTTACTGGAATATAGCGCCTAATTATGATGCTACGTTTACACCGAGAATTATTCAGCGTCGAGGCGTACAGCTCCAGACCGAAATGCGTTATTTAAATTATGTCGGTTTAGGTACGATAGCCTTTGACTGGCTACAGCACGATAGACTCTACAGTAACGATAGAAAAGATAGCAATAACAGTGGTTACAGTGAGAATGACTATCGTTGGTTATTTCACTGGAAAAATAATCAGTTAATTAATGATAACTGGCGGTTTAATGTTGATGCAACTCGTGTAAGTGATAATCAATATATTACTGATCTGAGTTCTAAATATGCTTCTGAAACTGATGGTTATCTAACGCAACACTATCAATTAGGTTATACCGATCAATATTGGGATATTGGCTTAAATTATAAATATTTTCAAGCTTTACGTGATGATATTAAAGATGATTTATACCGAGCAGAACCTCAACTAAACATTAATTATTATAATAATGATAACGATGGAATAAATTTCCGAACGTTCGGCCAAGTCTCTCATTTTGTAAGCAGCGGCAGTGCCAATCCAACTGCCTGGCGTTTCCATGTCGAGCCAACTCTTGATTACACTATCTTGTCATCTTGGGCATCAGTTACTGCAGAAGCTGGATTTATGGCAACGCATTACAATCAAGACATTCCTAGAGTGAATAAAAATGCTGATCTCGAAAGCAGTGTCAATCGATTTATGCCAAAAATTGGTATTGACGGTAAGGTCATTTTTGAACGCCAAGCCGTATTACTTGACGGTTATACACAAACATTAGAACCACGGATTAAGTATCTCTACATCCCTTATCGTAATCAATCACAAATACGTAACTACGATTCATCACTGTTACAATCTGATTATATTGGACTCTTTAGAGACCAGCCTTATAGTGGTTTAGATAGGATTGCGTCCTCAAATAAAGTTGCAACTGGAGTAACCACTCGATTTTATGATGCCAATAAAATAGAAAAATTTAATCTCTCCCTAGGGCAAATTTACTATTTTACTAAATCTAGAACCGGCGATACCTCGTCCCCACTCGATCAAAATGATGGTACAGGAAGTGTTACTTGGGCTACAGATACATTTTGGCGGATTAATCAAGATATTATTACGCGCAGCGGTATACAATATGATACCCGTATTAACGAAATATCGCTTGCAAATGCCATTATTGAATATCGCAAAACAGATAATAAACTCGTGCAACTCTCGTATCGTTATGCTAATAAAAATTATATCAACGGGATCAATCTCACCAATAATACTACCCCTTATCAGCAAAGTATTTCTCAAATTGGAGTAATCTCTTCTTGGCCTCTTACTGAGACGGTGAGCGTGGTCGGTTCTCTGTTTTATGATATTGATAATAAGCAATCATCTAATAGCTATGTCGGATTACATTATGCTGATTGCTGTTGGGGCGTTACATTACAATACGGACGTAAAATTACCGACTGGGATAACATCTCTAAAGAAAGTATCTACGAGAATAAATTTTCCATTAATTTTGAATTACGTGGCCTGACTAAAAATAGTAATATGACCGCAAAAATGTTAGATTTTGGTTTATTACCTTATAAAACAGCATTTGAAGAAGATTATTGAACTAATTAACAAAGTAATTGTCCAATAATCAAGTATAAATAACAGACTAAGAATACTCAATATGATCAAAAAATTATTGCCCGTTATGTTTATTACATTATGTTTATCAACCAGTATCCACGCTGCGCCCCGCATCGTTGAAAGTGTGGCTGCCATAGTGAACAATAATGTTATTTTGACCAGTGATGTTAATGAAATGCTAAGCAGTGTAAAATCAAGTGCAGATCCTAAAAATTTGCCTGATGATGCCACGTTAAGACATCAAATCATTGAGCGATTAATCGTCGATAACTTGATTTTACAACAGGCGAGTCGTGCAAAAATTACAGTCAGCGATGACGAGTTAAACACAACAATCAGCGGTATTGCTAAAGGTAATGGCATGACTGTTGATGAACTTAGAGGTTATTTGTCAAGCATCGGTGTTCATTATTCAGGATATCGAGAGCGTATTCGTAATGAAATGCTAATTGATCGTGCTCGCATGAATGCGGTAAGACAACGGATTAACATCAGTGATAAAGAAGTTGATACGTTGGCCGATACGATTGCTAAGCAACCGATGAATAATCTTGAAATTAGTATTAGTCATATTATGATAGCAATTCCAGAAAATCCAACAAAACAACAAGTAGAGAGTGCGACTGCGAAAGCAAAAGAAGTTATTAGTCGACTAAAAAATGGTGAAAGTTTTGCAAAACTGGCAGCAACCTATTCAAATGATGAGAACGCATTAAAAGGCGGTAGTATGGGCTGGCATAAGCTTAACGAGTTACCAACCATTTTTGAAGAAAGATTAGTACGTGCTCAAAAAGGCGATATTATTGGCCCATTACGTTCTGGAGTCGGTTATCACATATTAAAAGTGGATGATACGCGTGCAGAAAAAGCCAAAGCGGTGACCATCAAAGAAGTCGATGCCAAGCATATCTTAATTAAAACCAACGCACTAGTAAATGATGACATGGCAAAACAGAAACTACTTGATATCCGTCAAGCAATTACTAGTGGAACAACCACCTTTGACGCCGCAGCAAAAACCTATTCCGAAGATCCTGGATCAGCGGAAAAAGGTGGCGATTTGGGTTGGAATGATCCCGATCGTTACGATCCAATGTTTAAAAGTGCCCTATTAAAACTTAAAAAAGGTGAATTGAGTCAACCGATTAAATCCTCCTTTGGTTGGCATTTAATCGAATTAGTTGGTAGCAGAAATGTTGATAAAACGGATATGGCACAAAAAGATCAAGCCTATCGTTTAATCTTTAATCGTAAATTCACCGAAGAACTACAAGTTTGGATTCAGGAGCTTAGAGGTGATGCTTACGTGAAAATTATGAGTGAAGATAAAGAATAATGAATAATCGCGTACATCAAGGTCATTTTGCGCGTAAGCGATTTGGCCAAAACTTTTTACATGATGAATCCGTCATTGCAAATATTGTTGCTGCAATACAGCCCAAAAATGATCAAGCGTTAGTTGAAATTGGCCCCGGTCTAGCAGCATTAACATTACCGGTAAGTGATCGCATTGATCACTTAACCGTAATCGAGATTGATAGAGATTTAGCCGCTAGACTACAGCAAAATCCCTTCTTAAAAAATAAACTGACAGTCATAGAACAAGATGCAATGACCGTCGATTTTACAGAATTATCAGCTAAGATGCAGCAACCGTTAAGAGTGTTCGGCAATTTACCTTATAACATATCAACCCCATTAATGTTCCATCTTTTTGAATTTACACATGCTATAAGTGATATGCATTTTATGTTACAAAAAGAGGTCGTTAACCGCCTTGTTGCTGGACCAAATTCAAAGACTTACGGCCGTTTGAGTGTCATGGCGCAGTACTATTGTCAAATCATTCCGGTGTTAGAAGTGCCGCCAACAGCATTTAAACCAGCACCTAAGGTCGAGTCTGCAGTTGTAAAATTAATTCCACATCAAAATATGCCCTATGTTGTTAATGACATTAAATCATTATCACGCATCACTACCGCTGCCTTTAATCAGCGTAGAAAGACGATTCGAAATAGTTTATGTCAGTTTTTTACTCCCGAACAACTTACTGAACTTGGCATTAATCTTGATTCACGTGCAGAAAATTTAACAGTACAACAATACTGCCAACTCGCTAATGCACATACCGATTTAGGTAGTTAACCATGTCAAATTTGCTCATTGGTGATGTACATGGTTGTTATAATGAGTTAATGCGCGTTCTTGAAAAAGCTAATTTTAGCCATGATGACACGATTTGGTTAACAGGTGATCTAGTTGCCCGAGGCCCCCAATCTTTAGATGTACTTCGATTTGTTAAACAATATAGCAGTCAAATACGCTTAACATTGGGTAATCATGATATTCATTTATTAGCCGTTTATGCAGGTATTAGCAAAAGTCATAAAAAAGATCATATCAATGATATCCTAACAGCACCAGATTGTGATGAACTAATCAATTGGTTAAGACGCCAGCCATTGGTACAAGTCGATGAGCCTTTAGGACTTATCATGGCACATGCAGGTATTTCACCACAATGGGATCTACCTACCGTATTAAAATGCGCCAACGATTTAAGTTCAGTGTTATCAAGTGATACTTATCCGTTATTTCTTGATGCGATGTACGGTGATTTTCCTGATTCATGGAGTGAGAATTTACAAGGATTAGAACGTCTACGCTACATCGCTAATGCCTTTACTCGTATGCGGTATTGTTATGCTGATGGACGCCTTGATTTTTATTGTAAAGATTCACCAAAAGAAACACCAAGTAAATTAAAACCGTGGTTTTTATTACCTAGCAAAATTCCAGAGCGATATAGTATCGCCTTTGGTCATTGGGCTTCATTGAAAGGAAAAGGTACCCCTGACAATATTTACGCTCTTGATACTGGTTGCTGTTGGGGGGGTAAATTAACGTGTCTTAGATGGGAAGATAAACAGTATTTCAAAAAACGTAATAAAGACGGCGGCAACGATTAATCTTTATATAAATAAAAATCTATCCACTCTTCATAAAAGGATTGACTATGTATTTTTGGCGCTCGATGGGTAAAATACTTAAAGGTATTTGGAAAATTTTAAATATCACCAGAGAAGTTATTTTAAATCTTATTTTCATTATTCTGATTTTATCCGTGGTGAGTATTATTGGCTTAGTCAGTGATCCTGATGGTATAAATAATACACCACAATCTGGCGTACTAGTACTCGATCTTGAAGGTGTCATTGTTGACTCAACACCTTATAAACAAGACTTTTATAAGTTAAGTAAAAAAATGAACAATAATAAGCCAGACTTAAAATTACAAAATAGCTTATTTGAGTTAACCCAGAAGATAGACCAAGCAACGAATGATCCGAATATTACAGGGATGATTTTGAAATTAGATAACTTTGTCGGGGGAGATTTACCTAACTTACAGTACGTCACTGAATATCTCAAAAAATTCAAAAATGCAGGTAAACCTATCTATGCTGTCGGTAGTAACTTCGATCAAAAGCAATATTATCTGGCCAGTATTGCGGATAAAATTTACTTAATCAACCAAGGTAGTGTCTCACTATATGGTTTTGCCACTAATAACTTCTATTTTAAATCCTTACTTGATAACTTAAAAGTTAATACGCATGTATTTCGTGTAGGAACTTATAAATCAGCGGTTGAGCCATTTTTAAGAGATGATATGTCTCCCGCTGCCAAAGAAAATACTACCCGATGGCTATCAACGATGTGGCGTAACTACCTTAATGATATCGCTCAAAACCGAGATGAGGAAGCAGATAATTTATCTCCAGCGCCAAATATCATGCTATCACGTTTAAAAGCTGTATCGGGCAATATCAGTGAATACGCGTTAGAAAATGGCATTGTTGATAATGTGGTTTCATCGCATCAAGCAGATCAATTGCTTAATAAAGCCTTTGATGCTGCACCTGAATTAAGTATATATGACTATCGACTGAATCCAACAAAAATGTCTTCGTCTGCTGAGCAGCGAGGCGAAATGGACATGGCCACCCCACTTATTGGCGTTGTCTTTATTGATGGCACAATTGCAACAGGGCAAAGTGCCAACAATGTGGCGGGTAGTGACAGTATTGTTAAACAATTACAAGAATTAGGAAAAAATAAAAATATCCGTGCTGTGGTATTAAGAATTAATAGCCCAGGTGGTGGTGTATATGCGTCAGAAGCCATTAGAAGTGAAATTGCAGCGCTACGACAACAAGATATTCCGGTTGTTGTCTCAATGGGGGGAATGGCAGCATCTGGCGGCTATTGGATTGCCACGCAATCGGATTATATTATTGCCAATCCCAATACCTTAACCGGTTCGATTGGCATATTCGGTATTATTCCAACATTTGAAAATACTTTAGCTCAGGTTGGCATTTATACTGATGGGGTTGCAACCTCGCCGCTTGCTAGCATGAATATTGCTCAAAATCTGTCTCCGGAAGCGAATGACTTAATCCAAATGAATATTGAATATGGTTATGACAATTTTATTTCACTAGTGGCAGAATCGCGCAATATGACCTATGAAGACGTTGATAAAATTGCTCAAGGTCAAGTTTGGTTAGGTGAGGAAGCAAAAGAATTAGGTTTGGTGGATGAACTCGGCGACTTTGACGATGCCGTAACTAAAGCTGCATCATTAGCCGGGTTATCTGACTATCAGCTCGACTGGCCGAAAAAAGAAAGCGATTTGTTTGCAATCTTATTTAGTGATTATTCTGCCATTTTACCAAAATCGTTAGCGCAATTGATTTATAATCAATTACCCATTTCTAATCAATTACAACAACATATTGCGTTTTGGGATAATCTAAGTGATCCTCAAAACCGTTATATATACTGTTTAAATTGTTCTGATATAAAATAATATCATCCAATTCATAGGGCGCTAATTAGCGCCCTTTTTTATCATCATAATATCTAATTTACTTATAATAAATGATGATACTGCTGTTTCGTTTTTTCGTCCCAAACGCTCGATTGGACTTGACCAATATGAGACAATTGCAATAATAGCATCGCTAATCTTGACTGACCAATACCACCACCAATTGTTTGCAATAAATCACCGTGCATTAATGCTTTATGCCAATCAAATTTTAAACGCTCTTGATCATGGGTTAATGCTAACTGCTTTTCTAATGCTCGCGGATCGACTCGAATCCCCATTGAAGAAACTTCAAACGCACTTTGTAATACCGGATTCCAGACAATAATATCACCATTTAAACCAAAGTGACCATCTTCATTTTGCGTGCTCCAGTCATCATAATCAGGCGCTCTGACATCATGTTTCTCGTTATTAGACAGTAAACCACCGATACCAATAATAAATACTGCACCAAACTCCTTAGCAATCGCATTCTCGCGCTCTTTGGCTGAAAAGGTCGGATAGCGTTTTAATAAACTCTCACTATCAATAAAGGTAATAGTTTGTGGTAAAAATGGTGTTAAACCGTACTGTTTAACCACTTCCGCTTCCGTTGTTTTTAACGCTTGATAGATTTTTTCAACCGTTAATTTTAAAAATGCGATCGTGCGATCTTGCGGTGCAATCACCTTTTCCCAATCCCATTGATCAACATACACGGAATGAATAGGCGATAACATATCTTCATCAGGTCTTAAGGCTTTCATATTAGTATAAAGGCCTTCACCTATAGCAAAATGATTTACGCTTAATGTTTTACGTTTCCACTTTGCCAGTGAATGTACTACTTCAAAACTGGCATCAGGAATACACTTAACTTTAACTTGGACAGCTTTCTCACTACCCGATAAATTATCTTGAACACCATCACCAATTTGACTTAAAATTGGCGCTTGTACTTCGATCAACGATAGCTTCTCAGCAAGCTGTTGTGCAAAATAGGATTTAACAAACGAAATTCGTTGTTGTGTTTCTTTAAATGATGGCTGCATAGCGTTCCTCAAAATATCGTGCTTATATCAGTAAATTCAACTGAATAAAATAAACCAGAAAACAAAATTATTCAAATTAATCTCGTTTTATTACACATTTCAACTGCCGAAAAATATATAAATGTGCCTAAATCCATTTCCAAGTTATAGTAGTAAATAAATTAGGCTATAATTTCACCTACTTAATAATGAACACAATGAGTAATTATAACGATCATAAAACTTATGCTTAAATTGGATTGAGTTAATATGCAATTTAACACTTTAATTTTAAATCTCAAACGCTCCCTTATAATTTTTAAATTAAATTTTAATTTAAAATTAAAGCATTATTATTCAATTCATTAAACTTAAACCGTCGAATAAAAACATAAATTCCCTTGCAATAAAACGAAATTATCTTTATATTCAATTACATTTTTATGCATATAAAAGGAATAAATATGTATTTTAGAATTATTGCGAGCCTCTTTTTAGTCTTAAATTTAATGGCAATAGCGAATGCGGCAACTCCGACTTATGTAGTTGGTTCTGGTGGAACTTACCGACCATTTGAATATGAAAATAGCCAAAAAGAGCTAGAAGGTTTTGATATTGATATCATTAAAGCAATTGCTGAAGTTGAACAATTCAATATCCAGCTAATTAATACGCCATGGGAAGGGATTTTTGCTACATTAGATAATGGCGAACGCGATATTATTATTTCTGGGATTACAATTACCGATAAACGTAAAATATCAGTTGATTTTACTCTGCCTTATTTCCCCGCAGAGCAAGTGATTGTCACGCAAAAATCCTCACCGATTAGCAATATACAAGACCTAAAAGGCTATAGTGTTGGTGTGGTAAATGGCAGCACGGCAGATGTGGTCGTATCAAAAATTTTAGGTAGAAATAGCACGGCAATCAAACGCTTTGATAATACGCCACTATTATTACAAGAGCTGTATGAAGAAGGCATTAATGCTGCGGTCGGTGATGTCGGTGTCATTAAGTTTTATATCAAAATGCATCCAGGCAAAGATTTTGATCTCGTCTATGACAATAATTTTGAACAACAATATTTTGGTATTGCCGTTGCAAAAGGTAACCAAGAATTACAAGATAAATTAAATGATGGATTGAAAAAAATTATCGCTAATGGTACCTACGCTAATATTTACACAACATGGTTCGATAATAACGTGCCTGTCTTACCATTTGAACAATAAACTCATCGGGCTTAAACGATTTTATGACTTTTAATTGGGATATTATCAAAGATTACTACCCTCTTTTTATAGAGGGTGGAATAATGACGCTCAAATGTACTGTTTTTTGCGTGGTGTTAGGTACCCTATGGGGATTAATACTGGGCATTGGCCGAACTGCTCACGCCAGACATGGTTTTTGGAAATACGCGCTTTATTTGTGTGTCCAGTGGCCAGTGCGAATTTATGTCAGTGCATTTAGAGGTACACCACTGTTTGTACAAATCATGGTGGTTCATTTTGCCTTGATGCCTTACTTAATTAATCCAAGAGATGGTTTACTGGTTTCAGATAGCTTAATTTCAGCAGAAACGGCGCGTATGCTGCGTTCTCAATACGGCGCATTCATATCTTGTGTTATTGCGATCACCTTAAATGCGGGTGCGTATATTTCCGAAATATTTAGAGCCGGTATTCAATCGATTGATAAAGGTCAAATGGAAGCCGCACGTTCATTAGGTATGTCATACAACAGTGCAATGTGTAAAGTGATTCTCCCTCAAGCATTTAAACGCATGCTACCACCTTTAGGTAATAATGCGATTGCGATCTTAAAAGACTCGTCATTAGGCGCAACAATTGGGCTGGCTGAGTTGGCATTTGCCGCCAGAACTGCTGGCGCGGCTTATGGTGTATACGGCGAACCGTATCTAGTTATCTCAGTTGTATATTGGTCTATGACATTTTTATTATCACTACTCGTTCAGTATCTGGAAAAAAGGTTAGGCAAAAGTGATTCACATTAATAACTTACAAAAACAGTTCGGGCAGACTCACGTATTGCGAGGCATCTCTTGCGATATCAGCAAAAAAGAGGTTATCTCCATTATTGGGCCATCGGGTTCAGGTAAAAGTACCTTTTTACGCTGCATCAATTCGCTAGAAGAGATCTCATCTGGTGAAATTACCGTTAATGGTTTCAACGTTCACGATCCTAAAACTAACTTAAATAAGTTGCGCGAAACCGTTGGCATGGTGTTCCAACGTTTCAACCTATTTCCACATATGTCGGTGTTAGATAACTTAATTCTCGCGCCAATGGATGTCAAAAAAATAAGCAAAGCTTCGGCAATCACCAAAGCCGAATCCCTACTCAATAAAGTTGGCCTTATCGATAAAATTGATGCTTACCCCTCGCAATTATCCGGCGGTCAACAGCAGCGAGTTGCGATTGCTAGGGCACTGATGATGGATCCTGAAGTGATGTTATTTGATGAGCCCACTTCAGCACTTGATCCCGAATTAGTCGGTGAAGTGCTTGCTGTAATGAAATCCCTTGCACGTGAAGGCATGACAATGATTGTTGTGACCCATGAGATGGGCTTTGCCAGAGAAATGTCTAACCGTGTGATTTTTATCGATCAAGGTATTATTCAAGAAGAAGGTCCACCAGAACAAATCTTTAATAATCCACAAAATGAGCGAACCAAGCTATTTTTAAGTAAAGTATTATAACCGTCAGATCATATCATCATGTAATGTCGAGTAAAAAGGGGCTTAATTAAGCCCCTTTTATCATATTTTTAAACAACCATTATTTGGCTAATTTTCGTAGCACAATTGCGGCATTCGTACCGCCAAAACCAAAACTATTCGACATAACCGTCGTTAGTTCTCGCTCAGTTGGCTGAGTAATAATATTCATATCTTTTGCCGCTTCGTCGAGTTCATCAACATTAATACTTGGCGTAATGAAATTATTTTCTAGCATAAGCAGAGAATAAATCACTTCTTGCGCACCCGTTGCGCTTAAAGAGTGACCGGTCATTGATTTAGTCGATGAAATTGCCGGAATATTATCACCAAAGGCTTCTTTAATCGCCCATAACTCTTTCACATCACCAACCGGTGTTGATGTGCCGTGAGTATTAATGTAATCAATTGGCGTATCGACATCAGCAACCGCTAGCTGCATACAACGTAAAGCACCTTCACCTGAAGGTGAAACCATATCATAACCATCAGAAGTTGCTGCATAACCAACAATCTCACCATAGATATGAGCGCCACGAGCAAGTGCGTGTTCAAGTTCTTCAACCACAACCATACCAGCACCACCAGCAATAACAAACCCATCCCGGTTGGCATCATAAGCGCGTGATGCTTTTTCTGGCGTATCATTATATTTGGTTGACAGTGCGCCCATAGCATCAAATTCACAAGACATTTCCCAGCATAGTTCTTCACCGCCACCGGCAAAAACTACGTCTTGTTTACCTAATTGGATTAGCTCAGCAGCATGACCGATACAGTGTACGGATGTTGCACAAGCGGAAGTCATTGAGTAACTAACACCTTTAATTTGAAACGGCGTAGCAAGACAAGCAGAAATTGCCGATGACATCGACTTGGTCACCGCATATGGTCCAACACCACGCAATCCCTTTTCTTTCATGCCTGAAACAACAGCATACTGTGTTTTTGTTGAACCACCATATCCAGCAATTAAACCTGTTCGTGGATTAGACACTTGTTCAGGTGTTAATTTCGCATCTTCAATTGCTTGTTGCATTGCTAGGTAGCCGTATATAGAGGCATCATTCATGAAACGAACAATTTTACGATCAATTAATCCGGTTGTATCTAATTTTACATTACCCCAAACATGACTGCGCATTCCGCTATCTTTCATTTCTTGCGAGAAAGTAATTCCACTTTTTCCAACTTTAAGTGAATCTAATACTTCTTGTTTGTTATTACCAATACTGGATAAAATACCTAATCCTGTTATTACAACTCGTTTCATTAACCTAAAGCTCCGCTTATTAAATATAATAGACTACATATATAAATTTGTAGCAATTATAGCGTACACTTGTAAGCTGAACAACAATAATTATTATTCCCTGCTCAATTTTATCTTCTTTACCTTTCAATTAAGTAAGTTGATCATCAAATAAATTGATAAGAAATGAACACTTGTAAGCTGACTGAGTTTGAAAGAATAGTACAAATTTTCCTGACAGGATGCAAAAATACACAATTAAAATTGACAAATATCTGATTTAACACCGTATTCAACCTACTCTATGTGCTAGAAATATGCTATAATTAATAAGAAACTATATATATGATAAGAGGGTTATTTTGCAGCAGTCACTTCAAGATTTCATTATTGATAAAATCGATGATTTAAAAGCTCAAGACATTGTTACTATTGATGTCCAAGGCAAGTCCAGCATTACTGATTTCATGATTATCTGTACAGGCACATCCAATCGCCATGTCAGTTCAATCGCTTCGCATCTCGTCGATGAAGCCAAAAAGCAAGGGCATTTAGTGTTAGGTAGCGAAGGCAAAAGCGATTCAGATTGGGTTGTCGTTGATATGGATACGGTGATCGTACACATCATGCAAGCTGAAAGCCGACAGCTTTATGAGCTTGAAAAGCTTTGGGCTTAGTTAAGTATGAAAATTCAGCTTATCGCAGTTGGAACCAAAATGCCGAAATGGATTACAACAGCATTTGATGATTATTGTTCTCGTTTTCCTAAAGATATGCCTCTTGAATTGATTGAAATACCCGCAGGTAAACGAGGGAAAAATGCCGATATCACTCGTATTTTAGATAAAGAAGGCGAGCAAATGCTTGCCGCTTGTGGCAAAGGCACTCGTATTGTTACATTAGATATTCCCGGTAAACCACTGACAACTGAAGAGCTTGCGATGCAGCTTGAAAAATGGAAAGTCGATGGCCGTGATATCAGTTTATTAATTGGTGGCCCTGAAGGTTTATCCCCATCATGTAAAACCGCAGCGCATCAGAGTTGGTCACTATCGCCACTCACCCTACCGCATCCGCTGGTGAGAGTGATTGTCGCTGAAAGTCTTTATCGGGCGTGGAGTATCACAACCAATCATCCTTATCATCGAGAATAATTCATATGGATACTATTATTTTAGATCTACAAATTGCCACTGAAAATGATGATAATCTGCCTAGCGAGCAGCAGATTAATCAGTGGTTAAACGTCATTTTGCCACCTTTTATGGCTAATGCTGAATTGACGATTCGAATTGTTGATGCCGATGAAAGCCAGCAGTTGAATCACACTTATCGACATAAAGATAAACCAACTAATGTGTTGTCATTTCCCTTTGAGTCGCCAATTGAGATCGAAACGCCGTTACTCGGTGATCTAGTAATTTGTAAAAAAATTGTTGAGCAAGAAGCACAAGAGCAAAATAAATCGCTATCTGCGCACTGGGCTCACATGATCGTACATGGTTGCCTGCATTTACTCGGTTATGATCATATCGAAGATGATGAAGCAGAAGAGATGGAAAGCCTTGAGATAGAAATCATGGCACAACTCGGATTTGATAATCCTTATTAAAACCCGATACAATATGCCTAGTTTTACTCTATTTAACTCGGCATATTCCAGTCACATCCCAATAAATTATCTAACTTGCATCTTGCAGTAATTTCATGATATTGATATTATTTTCAGTGCTATCTATATAACATTAACGTAATAATTTGAAAGGAAAAATAGTAAGATGAATGATGACAATCACCGGAGATCAAAAAAAGGATTTACGTTATGGTTAAGTCAATTATTTAATTCCGAGCCGCAAAATCGAGACGAACTAATCGAACTTATTCGCGATGCCAAAGAAAACAAGCTCATTGCTCCAGATACCTTAGATATGATTGAAGGGGTGATGGAAATAGCCAAACAACGTGTTCGCGATATTATGATTCCTCGAACTCAAATTGTACCTATCAAAGTCAATTACACGCTTGATGAATGTTTAGATATCATTTTTGAATACGGTCACTCTCGCTATCCGGTCATTAGTGAAGATCGTGATCACATAGAAGGCATTTTGCTGGCTAAAGATTTACTCACGTTTATGAAACAAGGCAGTGAATCTTTTGATATCAAAAAAATTCTTAGACCCGCAGTTGTGGTGCCCGAAAGTAAGCGTGTTGATCATATGTTAAAAGAGTTCCGTATGCATCGGTATCACATGGCAATCGCAATTGATGAATTTGGTGGCGTTTCCGGTCTAGTGACAATTGAAGACGTGTTAGAGCTCATTGTTGGTGATATAGAGGATGAGTATGACGAAATTGAAGATCGTGACATTCGTAAACTAGCCCCTTTTGTCTATACTGTTCGCGCACTGACCAATATAGAAGATTTTAATGAAATATTTAATACAAACTTTAGTGATGAAGACGTCGATACTGTTGGCGGATTAGTCATGCAGCAATTTGGCCGCTTACCTGTCAAAGGTGAAACAACCACGATAAAAGGCTACCAATTTAAAGTTGTTTTGGTCGATAAACGTCGCATTATTCAATTGCATGTCACTTTACCAACCGGTGCTGCTGAACCTGATTTAGAACATACCGAGCACGAATGAGACAAAAATTATCCATAAAATGCCTGCTAAGTTTTATCTTCGGTGGAATAGCGGTTTTTAGCTATTCCCCTTTTGACTACTGGCCACTTGCGTTTATCTCATTCGTTGGGCTTTTGTTATTTATCAATCAACAAACAGCCAAACAAACTGCATTGGTCGCATTTAGTTGGGGTTTTGGTTATTTTTTATCTGGGGTTCACTGGGTTTATATTAGTATTAAACAATACGGTGATGTTCCAACTATCTTATCAATTGGTATCTTGTTCCTATTGGTTGCATATCTTGCATTATACCCCATGATATTTGCGCTATTATTGCGGCTATTAAGAAAACACTGTCAGCCTTACTCATTTAAACAGTTTATCATTTTAGCGCCATTATTTTGGCAGCTCACCGAATATATTCGCGGTACATTATTAAATGGCTTTGCATGGCTAATATTTGGCTATAGCCAATTAGAATCGCCTTTAGGCGGATTATTTCCAATTCTAGGTATTAATGGTGTGACACTGACTTTTACCATTTGTAGTGGTATTTTTGCCTATGTATATTACCGAATTGTCATAAATTGGCAGCATTATAATATGTGTGGTAAGTGGCATATTTACAGTGCCATTTGCACCATAATAGTGATATTTACCGCCTCATTTTGGTTCAAAACGATTCATTGGACACAGATTGATAGCACTCGTCAAGCTAATATTTCGTTGGTACAAGGTAATATCCCCCAGTCTATACGCTGGAGTAGAGAACAATTAAATACCACACGTCAAACATACAGTGATTTAACTCAGCAGCATATTAAGACAAGTGATATCGTTATTTGGCCGGAAGCGGCGATCACTGATTTAGAGATCAATCAACAAAGTTACCTCATATCGCTTGATGAGCTGGCAATAGCCAATAATACAGCGGTTGCCGTCGGCATTATTGATCTTGTCCGTCAAGCGGATCAAACTCAGATTTATAATTCATTAATTGTATTGGGCGATACTCAGCCTTATCAATATCCAACTACAAACCGCTATCTCAAACATCACTTGGTGCCATTTGGCGAATACACGCCATTAGAGTCATTATTAAAACCGATAGCATCGATACTAAATATTCCAATGTCATCAATGTCATCTGGCCCAACTATCCAAAAACCATTGGTCATGAAAGGATTCCGCTTTTCAACGGTGATTTGCTATGAAGTGGTTTTATCTGATCTCATCTTACAAAACTTTGATGGGAATACTGACTTTTTATTAACTGTCTCCAATGATGCTTGGTTTGGCGATAGTATTGGACCTTGGCAGCATTTACAAATGGCCAGAGCAAGAGCATTGGAATTTGGCCGAACACTACTGCGAAGTACAAATAACGGTATTACAGCCGTCATTACTCCGCAAGGTCTAATCAGTAATCAAATCCCACAGTTTGAAACCACAACGCTCACGACAACGCTTAATCCAAGTATCGGACTTACGCCGTATGCAAGATGGGGAAACTATCTTTATTACATTCTATTACTTGCGCTAATTATTATCCTTTTTATCGGTAAAAAACGCTAAATAAAGTTATGGCATATTTCTTGCTTAATCATTAAAAAGATGTCGTGAATTAAGCTCAACCAAATGCTAGCAATAGCATAAGTATGCAAAAATAATACATTTATAATCAAAAATCAGTTATAATGTTCAGCTGCCAATAAAATATTCTTTATTTTAAAGGCAATACAATCTAAAGAAAGAGGAGATGAGTATGATTAATCAAAAAAAACCTACAGGTAAATTGACCCAGTTAATTTTATCTTTTGCTTTACTTGGATTAGTTCAATCAGTGGCAAACGCAGAAGAACTAACCGGGACATTAGCTAAAATTAAAGACTCAGGTGTCATTGTTGTTGGTCACAGAGAATCCTCGATTCCCTTTTCTTATTATGATAATGATCAAAATGTTGTGGGATATTCTCAGGATTACTCTAACCTGATTGTCGATGCAGTAAAAAAAGAGTTAAACATGCCAAATTTACAGGTGAAATATTTACCAGTAACTTCAAAAACACGTATTCAGTTACTTAATAACTATACTTATGACTTTGAATGCGGTTCAACCACCAATAACCTTGAACGCCAAAAAGTGGTCGACTTTTCAGATACTATTTATATCGTAGGTACCCGCTTCCTTGTCAAAAACGATGGAAAGATTAACAGTATTGACGATTTAAAAGGTAAAAATGTTGTTACAACAGCAGGTACAACCTCAGAAATTCGCTTAAATCAAATTAATAATAGAGATAATTTGAAAATGCGTATCATTACTCCTAAAGATCACAGTGATGCGTTTAAGGCACTTGAAACGGGCCGTGCCGCTGCATTTTTGATGGATGATGCCTTGCTCGCGGGCGAACGATCAAGAGCTATTGACCCAACACAATGGACTATTGTCGGCGAACCACTATCTTATGAAGCTTATGGCTGTATGCTTCGCAAAGGCGATACTCAATTTAAGCAACTCATGGATAAAGCCATCGCAGATGCTCAAACATCAGGGCAAGCATTAGAATCTTATAATCGTTGGTTTACTCAACCCGTACCACCTAGAGGGGCTAACATGGATTTAGAGATTTCATCTAAAATGGTAGAGCTTTTTGCTGCCCCTAACGATAACGCATTAGACTAATTTTAGTCTCGCTTATTTTGTTCATTAATGTACTGAGTATAGTAAATACTCAGTACAAAACTGATAAATTGATAATATGAATTTTAATTGGACACTATTTTTTGAACCCACACCTTATGGTGATGGAATATACCTTAATTGGCTTTTGAGTGGGTTGACTGTCACCCTTTCTCTGGCCATATCAGCATGGATTATTGCCTTTATATTTGGTTCTATAGTCGGTATTATGCGCACGTCGAATAGTAAATTTTTACGAAAGTTTGCTATCTATTACGTCGATATTTTCCGTAATATTCCACTATTAGTGCAAATGTTTCTGTGGTATACATTGCTGCCACAGATATTAAGTGGATCGCTTAAAGTCTGGTTTATGGAAGATCTTGATCCCAATATTCAATGCTTTGTTTTAGCAATGGTAGCACTAGGCCTATTTACTTCTGCACGTATTGCAGAACAAGTAAGAACCGGTATCCAAACATTACCTGTTGGGCAAAAATACGCCGCTACCGCATTAGGACTTACGCAAGTACAGACGTATTATCATATATTGCTGCCTAATGCTTATCGTAAAATTATCCCAACGTTAACCTCAGAGATGACCAATATTATTAAAAACTCATCCGTTGCCTCAACAATAGGCCTGCTTGATTTGACTGGGCAAATTGACCGTATCAATGAGCAAACAAATAGTATCGTTGAGATACTATGCGGTGTGACCCTAGCCTTTGCGATTGTAAATTATGCGGTTATTTTGATTATGCGTAGAGTTGAAAAGAAAACTCGCTTACCTAACATGATGAGTGGAGGTTAATGATGCAGTTATTTGAATGGATTATTAATATTCCGTCACTTGTAATGGATAATACAGATTTATTACTCAGTGGTTTAGGATTAACACTCAAAATTACGATTACTGCCATTATTTTTGGGATTATCATTGGTACTGCATTAGCTTTAATGCGTTTATCAAATATTAAAATATTACGTGTCTTTGCTAAATGTTATGTGAATCTTTTCCGTTCCATACCATTACTATTAGTGTTACTTTGGTTTTATTTTGTGCTACCACAAGTCATTAAACACGTGTTTAATCTGCCACCCTATGCTGATGTGCGCGTTGCATCCGCTATGATCGCTTTTGCGCTGTTTGAGGCGGCTTATTATTCTGAGATAATTCGAGCAGGTATTAATGCAGTAAGCAAAGGCCAGTATCATGCAGCTTTTGCCTTAGGTATGACAAAAAGCCAAACAATGCGTTTGATTATACTACCGCAAGCATTCAAGGCAATGGTACCACTATTATTAACACAAGGTATTATCTTATTCCAAGATACCTCATTAGTTTATGTGATGAGTCTGACGGATCTATTTGGTGCAAGCGTCACTATCATCGGTAAAGGACAAGGCGGCACAGCTGAATATTCAATGATCATTTTTGCCGCTATCTGTTACTTTATTATCAGCTTTAGTGCATCACGTTTAGTTAGTTATTTGAAAAAGGACTAAAAATGATTTCCTTAAAAAATGTTTCAAAATGGTATGGCAAATTCCAAGTATTAAAAAATTGCTCAACAGATGTTAAAAAAGGTGAAGTCGTCGTTGTTTGTGGCCCATCAGGCTCTGGTAAATCAACATTAATCAAAACTGTTAATGGGCTTGAACCGGTGCAAATGGGGCAAATCTTTATTGGCGACACTGAAGTCACGAATAAATCAACTAATTTAGCTAATTTACGATCTAAAGTGGGGATGGTATTTCAACACTTTGAATTATTTCCACACCTAACAATATTGAAGAACTTAACATTAGCGCAAATCAAAGTGCTTGGTCGTTCTGATAAAGAAGCAAAAGAAAAAGCGCGTTCTTTACTTGAGCGAGTCGGTCTATCTGACCATGCTAATAAGCTACCAAGTCAACTATCAGGTGGTCAGCAACAACGTGTTGCAATTGCGAGAGCATTATGTATGGATCCGGTGGTGATGTTATTTGATGAGCCAACATCCGCCCTTGATCCTGAAATGGTTAATGAAGTGCTAGATGTTATGGTTGAACTCGCTTATGAAGGAATGACTATGATGGTTGTTACTCATGAAATGGGATTTGCTAGAAAGGTCGCTAATCGCGTTATCTTTATGGATGCGGGTGAAATTATTGAAGATACGTCAAAAGAACAATTTTTTAATAATCCGCAGTCTGATAGAGCGAAAGACTTCCTTGCCAAAATTATCCACTAATAATCTCTTAAAGGGTCGAAAGACCCTTTATCAATTCAATAATTACAAAATAAATTTAAATTAGTAAATTAGCCAATCCACTTTGCCGCTCAATTTGAGTATTAATTGTTTTTTCAATAATGGTATAAGGTGAATAAAGTGTTATGTGATTTTTTGCTCTAGTAACTGCTGTATATAGTAATGAACGCGTCAATAATGGTGAATATTCGTTTGGTAAAATAATGCTCACCGATCCAAACTCCGAACCTTGCGATTTATGAATCGTCATGGCATACGCGGTTTCATGCTCAGGAAGCCGAAAAGGTGCAACACCTTTTATCTCGCCATTAGGTAATAAAAAATACACTTTGAGTTTATTAGCATCGTCAAGAGAAGGTAGCGTAATACCAATATCGCCATTAAATAGTCCTAGTGAAAAGCTATTTTTTAATATCATTATCGGTCGACCAATATACCAACCATCGCGTTTAATAAGATTAATGACTTTTTTTTGAGCTAATAGCCGCTCAATCATCTCATTCAAACCAAGCACCCCAAACGGGCCCTCCCTTAACGCACACAATAATCTAAATTGCGCAAAAGAGTCTAATATGGTTTTGATGTCATTCGATTTGGATATTATTATTTGTAAATAATTTAAATAATTATTAGCACATTGTTCAACCGCTTGCTGATATTGATCACGACAACTTATTTCATGAAATGTTAAATCCGAGTAGTTTTTAGATTGTAATAATGTCATAACATGCGGGTATCGACCCGCTTTGATAGCATTAGCTAGCAAACCAATGCCTGACTCGCTAGAAAATCGGTAGCTTTTTTGTAACAAACACACATGATCAGCAATAGAAACCTGCGCAGATTTTGCTTCTAAAACATATCCGGTCAATTGACTAATCATCTGTACTTGCTGCTCACTATAGCCTCGCTGTAATTGTGCACATAAATCACCAAATACCGCACCAGCTTCAACAGAGGAGAGCTGTTCTTTATCGCCTAATAAAATCAATCTAGCATTATTAGGTAAGGCAGCAATCACACTCGACATCATGGGTAAATCAATCATTGATGCTTCATCAATTAATAAGATATCGATACTTAATGGATTGCCTTGGTGATATCGATATTGACGGTTATTAGAACTAGCGCCGAGTAATCGGTGCAATGTTAAAGCTTCGATAGGAATACGCTGCTTGATTGATTTAGGCACCGGTAATGTCGATATTGCTTTAGATAGTGATTCTGTTAATCTAGCTGCGGCTTTGCCCGTAGGTGCTGCAGCAACAATGCGTAATGGCGATAAGCTATCATGTTGATGCATTGAAACGAGTACGGCTAAAATTTTACTAATGGTGGTGGTTTTACCCGTACCCGGTCCACCTGAAATAATTGCGACGGGATGAATAACCGCTAAAGCCGCAGCAACTTTTTGCCAATCTATATCATGTGACGCACTCGTTGATGGAAATAAATCATTTAATAGTTGATTTGCTTGCCGCTCTACAACCTGACATGTTAATGCACTATTAAAATATGCTGCCACGTGTTTTTCATATAACCACATACGCTGAAAGTAGATTCGATTGTCATTGCGTATTAATGGGGATAAACAGCTACCATCACTGATTATGTTTTGACCAACTCGTTCACATAATTTTATCCAATCATGCCATGTTGGTTCATCTAAATCAGAAAAAATTCGAGTAACATATTCGCGGCCAAAACGATATTCTAAATTGTGTTTGGTGATTTGAGTGATATTTATACAGACATGACCTGCTCTCACTTCAATATTTAGCCACACAATTAAAAAAGCAAATCGAGACAAAGCCAAAGAATCGGTTAATTTAGATTGCCGGATAAAAAACAGCGCGAGATGATAATCAAGTGGCATAATCATGCCACTTGATTTTAATTTATCTAACAATGCAATATGCCCCATCAACAGCCCTTCTAAATTAGCACTTATAAGCCGATGATATTATCAGCTTTATCCTTTGGGTAGGTTATTTTAAAACTAAATGGTAGCTGCTTGGTCTCTTTAGCTGCCAAATGTATTTGCCAGGTGAGTAATCCTGTATCTTTATCATAACTAGCACCTGAATATTTTGTATCGTCTAAGGTAATCGTTTTATTTTCGATAACCGGTAATTGATCATAAACCGTCATGTTAATCTCACGCTCTTTCAGGTTTTTAACATCAATGGTGTAAGCAAATTTTTGCGATACTTCATTACCAAAAAAAGATGGCTTAGATGTTTCATTTAGATCCTGATTACGCGCAACAATGATCTCATTATCACGACCAAGTGAGATATTAAGCGTATCTTTGACGCCTTGTGTTGTTAGATATCCTTCACCCACATAATTGCCGGCATAAAAGACTGTTGATTTGCCTGGTAATAAGGCAAGGGTATCCCAATGGGTAATTTGCGCTTGTAAAAATACATGATTATCTAATTTAGGAATGGCAATATAACGATATTGAGCCGCAGCATCCCGCTGCTGTAAAACTAAGATATTATCATTACTATAACCTGTGATTGTATAAGGTAGCTTGATATTAAATTGTAAATTTAAACCATTATTATCAGTTACAATATAATTTATAACGTTATTTTTTTGCTGGAGAACATCATAATTTACCTCGCTTTGTTTCGCCTCATAAAGCACTGTTTTTGCATTAGATACACCATATCTTTTGCTATCGTACAAGGAAATATTCCAGGGAGCGAGCTCTGGTGCAGTAATACCTTGACTTGGATTTGCTGTCGATAATGTTAAATCAATATTATTCCAATTTAAGCCGCTATATTGATACACATTTGCTTTGTACGTTAAACCAACTGGTGAGCTAATATCTTTTACTCTTACATCATAAATCGGTTCCCAACCAGCCTCTGGCGTGATGTATGAGAGCGAAATTGGCAGTTCAATTGATTCATCACTATAAATTTTCACTTTAATTGCTTTTTGTGGTAAATTGTCACCTCGATCTTCTTGATTAATTTGCAGCTGATATTGTTTGATTGACTTTTGGAGTTCAGCTTGTTTAAGTTCTATTGCTCTCTGCTCCGTTAAAGCAGTAATCAAGTTCTCTTTTACAAATCCCATTACCTGTTTTGCATCATTAATAGAGCCATTTGGTTTGATAATCGTATCAATTCGGTTACCCTTCAATAACGCAATTTCTTCATTAACTGCCGCTAATTTTATCGATAGGACTGCTTTTTCGTCTTCTAATTTTTTTAATGCCGTAGTCAATGCCATTTGCTTGTCCGAGCTAGATTTTTGTACCATATAATCATCAACTAATGTGGTTGATAAAATCATGGCTTTATTATTCAATCCGACGTTAATCGAATTTGGATTGATCGTTTTAGCTAAACCAATTAATAAAATCTCACTCTCGCCTTTTGGGACTTTCACAACTGACGTGCCCTGTAACTCAGCGCCGCTTAAATATAAGGTAACTTTAGTCAAATCAACTTTAGCAGTCGATTCACTTGCTAAAGCTTGCAGAGTTATGGTTGGTATTGAGCACACAAACAGAAACACAATTACTTTTTTAAGTTGCATAATAGATTTCCCTCTATTCATTATTTTGATTCAAACATAATAAAGCGGCACCTCGAGCACCTCCTGCATCACCATATCGGGCTTTTGCAAGTCTAGGCACAACCATCTGCTTTAATAAATACTTACTCATACGCGTTGGAACATGCTGATAAATCGCTTCAAAATGCGATAATCCACCACCAAATACAATCAAGTCAGCATCGATGATCATAATTAAGTGTGCTAAATAGGCCGATAATAATTCTAAATAACGATCAACGTGTTGCTTGGCACTTTTATCACCTTGATAGTATCGCTCAATAATACTTGGGGCATCGAGTGTATAGTGGTAAAAATGCGTATATAACCATTCGAATCCACGACCTGATAAATATTGCTCACAGCAGCCAACCAATCCACAGCCACATTTCAGTAAAGGAATATCTTTACCGAGAATATCGAAAACATCAATCGGTAATCGTATATGTCCAACTTCACCAGCGCAGCCATTGGCGCCAGAAATAATCTGCTGATTAACAACAATGCCACCACCGACACCGGTACCTAAAATAATACCAAGCACACTCTGATAAGACTTAAAATCATCATCAAACGCCTCTGACAGTACAAAGCAATTGGCATCATTATTAATGAATACAGACCTTGCAATGGCGTGTTCGAAGTCGCGTATAAAGGGTTTATCATGTAATATGGCAATGTTCGTCGAGTAAACCGTTCCAGTGTGATGATTAACTAAGCCCGGTATGCCAATACCGACACGACCTTGCACCGAAAATTTCTCGTCAGCTTCGCGAATTAATTCAATTAGGCTAGTTAAAAATGCCGTATAGCTAGTTAAAGGTGTGGCTATCCGTTTATGCCATAATGGTGTGAGCGATTCATCAAAGACAACGATTTCAATTTTTGTGCCACCAATATCAAAACCGTACAGCATATTCTCTCCTTTAATAATTAATGCAGCGCTATCATGTGCAAGTACGGTTAATGGCTAACAATCGCATTATAGTAATTCGCCTTTCACCAAAGGCACAAATTTGACCGACTCAATAATGTTTAATCTAAATTTATCATTCTCTCGTTCAATGACTTGTAATGATTGATCATGTTCACCAACAGGGATAACTAACCGCCCTTTATCAGCAAGCTGATAAACTAAGGCTTGGGGAATTTCCGCCGCAGCGGCAGTGACAATAATGCCATCAAAAGGGGCTCTCTCTGGCCACCCCAACCAACCATCACCATGACGCGTTGACACATTATGAATATCTAACTGTTTGAGCCGGCGCTTAGCATTCCACTGCAATCCTTTAATACGTTCAATCGAGCACACATGCTCGACCAAATTAGCCAAGATTGCGGTTTGATATCCCGACCCAGTGCCGATTTCAAGAATCTTTGAATCGGGTCTTAATTGTAGCAATTCAGTCATTTTAGCGACAATATAAGGCTGAGAGATAGTCTGCCCTGAGCCAATAGGTAATGAACGATTATCGTATGCTTGATGTGATAATGCCTGATCGATAAAATGTTCCCTTGGCACAGCCGAAATCGCTTGTAAAACGCGAGCATCTTTTATTCCCAAAGCATCTAACTGAGAAATTAAAGACTTCATTTTTATATTTGCCATCAATATAAATCCTTTATGCTCAGGTTATGATATAAGCTCTCGCAAAACAGCTGTCGCATAGCTCCCTGCTGGCAACCAAAAATCGAGAGTTAATGTTGCCTTATCTTGCCACTGCCAATCGAGGTTCTTTGCTCTTAATCGCGCGGATCGACGCGCTGTCTCAACGCGTTCTTGACGAAATAACGGTAGAAAATCCGCCCAGTAATCATCAATAGATTGCTGTTCAAAGCGCAGTGCATCATCTTTAGTTTGCGCGCCATTATCCCCGAGCATTGGTGCGGTAATATTCAGCTCAGCACTTTCAAGGCGTTGTTGTAATAGCGCTAATTCATCCGCTTGTGCGACAAACCAGCTACCACGCTCAGCAAATTGTAAAATATCGCCATTTAACACCGTATCATTCAATTTTTTAACAATTCGTTCACTGACGATATGATTAAAAATCGCGCTACGAGCCGCTGACAGGTAAAAACTTCGTTTTTTACGATCCTTAACCTTTAGCTCACCTTTCGCCCACAAAATTGCTTGCTCGATATTATTATTTTCTTTGCCAAAACGCTGTTCACCGAAGTAGTTCGGCACACCATGTGCTTTAATTAACGCTAAACGATCGTTAACTTCGGTTTGATTATCAATATTACGCAGTATTAATGAAAAAAAGTTACCTTTTAAGTTACCAATACGCAGTTTTTTATTATGTCGTTTTACCGCCAAAATTTTACATCCTTCCAGCTCAAAGGTCGAAAAATCCGGAGTAAATTTACCGGGAATATGCAAACCAAACCACTGCTGTGTAACGGCATTACGATCTTTCAATCCCGCATAACCAACTAACTTAGGCGAGATACCAGCAAATTTAGCAAGCTGCTCGGCAACAAAAAGTGTATTACAATTTTGTTTTTGCACATTAACAAACACATGCTCACCCTCACCTTCAAGCTCGTAGCCAAGATCCTCTTTAACAAAAAAATCACTATCTTGCTCTTTATACAAACCTGATACAATTGGCTTGCCGTGTAAATATTGTAATGCGTCTAACATGCTAAAATCTCTTTATTTGTCGGTTATTTTTTTGAGTAACACTACTGCTTCGCAAGCAATACCTTCTTTACGGCCAGTGAAGCCCAATTTTTCGGTCGTCGTTGCTTTCACGCTCACTAAATCAAAATGTGCCTGTAAGTCTTCGGCAATATTAATTCGCATTTGTGGTATGTGAGATTGCATTTTCGGTTCTTGCGCAATAATGGTGACATCAAGGTTTGATAATGCATAACCTTTGGTCTGAATTAAGCCGAATACTTTTTGCAATAAAATACGGCTATCAATGCCCTTATATTGATTATCTGTATCAGGAAAATGTTTACCAATATCACCCAGCGCCAGAGCACCTAAAATCGCATCAGTCACCGCGTGTAATACTACATCCCCATCAGAATGAGCGATAAACCCTTGTTCATAAGGCACTTTAACACCACCTAATGTTAATGGCCCTTCACCACCAAAACGATGCACATCAAAACCATGTCCGATTCTTATCATATCAACCCTATCATTTCGTTTTTAATCATGTTGCCAATTACTGGTAAAAATTATTTTGTGATATAACCTTGTTCTTGCAAATATAGCGTTGCCAGTGGCAAGTCTTCTGGGCGCGTGACTTTAATATTATCGCGCTGGCACTCAACGAGTAATGGCTGCCCGTGACAGTACTCGATCGCTGATGCTTCATCCGTTAAGCTCACTCCATCTTCTTTTGCTTTTAGCATGCTCTCTTTTAGCAATTTAGCTTTAAACATTTGCGGCGTTGCTGCCGCCCATAAATATTCACGATCACATGTTTTTATAATGGTAGGAAAGTCAATATTAGATTGATGTGATGACTGTTTAATAGTATCGGTTACTTTGGTTGCTAAAATACCACCACAATTAGCCTGAATCACGGCATCAACTAATTTTTTGATATCAGCATGAGTGACGCAAGGCCTTGCCGCATCATGGACTAATGCCCAGCTATCATCATTGACAAGTGTTAATCCAGCAAGTACGGATTGAGCCCGCGTACTGCCACCATGAGTAAAAGAGATTCGCGGGTTGCTGGCAATCGCTAATGTGGTAAAAAAATGATCATCCGGACTTATCACCACAATAATACGACTAATCAATGGCAAAGATAGCAACTTGTGCAATGTGTGTTCTAAAATAGTCGCCTGGCCAATTTTAATATACTGTTTAGGTAATGACATATTCATTCTTTGGCCACCACCTGCAGCAGGAACGATAGCAATAATAGACTGGCTAACCATATTATTCCTGTCCCCATAAGGACGAAGATTCCGAAACGATTCGATAAAAGTGTTCATCGGGAGCAATCATACCTAAATGGCTTCTTGCGCGCTCTTCTATTGCATCAGAACCATCATAAAGATTGGATATTTCAGCAAACATTCGCTCATTACGTAGCTTTAATTTTTCATTCTCAGCATGCATAATTTGGACTGAATCTAAATTCTGTTTATAATCAAAAAAATTATTTTTGCCATACCAAAAATCATATTGTAAATATCCCAATATGGCACAGAGTAAAATTGGCAATTTCCACTTGGCTAACATGTTATAACCACTCTTATATGCATTTAACAGGTTTCGGCAAACCTGCTAATTTTGTTGCTTGCTTAGCAGGTCCATCAGGAAACAAGCGCTGCAAATAACGACTATTACCTTTTTCTGGACCCAATTTTTTTTCCATCGCCTTAACTAAAGCACGAATAGCTGGTGATGTCTTATATTCTAAATAAAACTCACGTACAAAATAGATGACTTCAAGATGTGCATCGGTTAATTCTATTCGCTCATTTTGCGCAATTAGATTCATTAATTCAGGTGACCATACTTGCCAATCTTTCAAATATCCACTTTCATCAGTAGCGATTGTTTTACCATTTAATACTAGCATAATTAACTAACCGTAATAAAATATTCTTCATTATACAATAATAAAGAAAATACAACATCTTTGCGTTTGAAATATATCATGCCGATATATCTTCAATCAGGGGAGCTGGTGAAATTTAAAGCAAACGAAAAAAAAATGATACTTACCTATTTACAAATCTAACACACTACTTTAATATGCACAGCCATTGCGGAAGTGTGGCCGAGCGGTTGAAGGCACCGGTCTTGAAAACCGGCGAGGGGAAACCCTCCCAGAGTTCGAATCTCTGCGCTTCCGCCATCTTCAACAAATTTTTTGATTCCATTCAGAAATTTCAAATGACCTAATTAAACTGTAACATAACTGTATACAGAAGGTTATTATGAATCAGCTTACATCACAACAACTTTTAAACTATTCTATTTCACTTTATCTTAGAAAACCTGTCTATTACATCAGATTAAAATATCAAGACTCTATCTACTCATTATCACTAAGAACTAAACATAAGAAAACAGCATTATCCAAGTTACAGATGGTTAAACAGGAACTTGAATTACAACAGTTAATCTCCGAGTTTAATTCATATCAAGAGCTACAGAGATATTTCAAATCAACTGTAGAATTAGATAATCAAATTAAACCTGTATGCTTTATCACTCAAGCATCACCAACTGATTTATTCTCTCCCTCACAAGCTATCACCTCAATCAGTGAGCTTTGTAATAACTACATTCAGGAAAAAGGGAGTAACTGGAAATATGCGACACAGCTAAGCTCACAAGCGAATAAAGCCCTACTCATTGAAATATTTGATTACTTAAAGCTAAATGATGTGGGCAGTATTACTCGCAAAGATATGTTAGAAGTTAGAGAAGTGATTAAACGACTCCCTGTAAACAGAAAACAGGTATTTAAAGACCAGTCATTAGCCGAAGTATTAAGCCAATCCTATGATAAAACACTATCAATCAGAACCATTAATGGACACCTAATCTTTTTATCCTCAGTATTTAACTGGGCTGAGAAGAATGACCTTATCAAAAAGAATTTAGCAACAGACTTATTGTTAAAGGATAGCCAAAAAGAAGCGGATAAACGTAACGCCTTTAGCCTAAAACAAATAGAGCTAATACTATCATCATGTAAAATTCACTACGCTAGAAACGGCTTAGCGTGGCAATATTACATCCCTCTTATTTCAGCAATAACAGGCGCTAGACTGAATGAAATCTGCCAATTACAAGTCAAAGATGTAATAAAAACAGATAACAACATTATTTACCTAGATATCAATGCTCACGGGGTTGAAGGAAAGAGCTTAAAAAACCAATACAGTGCTCGTACTATTCCTTTAGTCAATCATGCCTTTGGTTTTGATTGTAATGAGTTTATGGACTATGTTTCTTCTCGTGGACATCAAGATAATTTACTCTTTGATGTCACTTGGACTGATAAAGGACGATATAGTGATAAAGTCAGTAAATGGTTTAATCGCACCTTATTAAAGCATACATTAAACAACGTTAATGGCTTATCCTTCCACTCTTTTAGGCATAGCCTGGCCACCGTATTAAAGAACAGCGGAACGCCACTATCAACGGCTCAGCAAATCCTAGGGCATAGTTCTAATAGCCTTGCTTATGATACTTATGGAAAAGCCATTCATATAGAAACCCTGCATCATTCACTTGAAATGGCTTTAGTAAAATCGTTAAAAAGGATTGATCTTTAAAAACGATCAATAACCCATCAATGGATCGATGTAAACGATTTGAAGTCTTCCATTGAATGGTATCTAATTAAAATATTTTTAAAATTCAACATAAATAAGGAGTTATCATATGATATTCATAATAAGAGGTGTCATGCTTTCAATTAGTGCCGTTGTCTTCTTTGCTGGCTGGGATGGAATAATTATAGCTTTCGACATGAATAAGGTTATAGCTTTTATTATAGCGCTCATATTATTGGAATTTCCTATCATATTAGCTGTTGCAGCTTTATATGGAGCTGTCAATGCATGGGAATGGCCAATCTGGGGGGCTATCTTACTCGTTATGTGGCCATTAGCCTTCACTATTATCGTCAATGGCATTCCATCAGTCTTTTCATTGTTTAGTTTATCTCGATTCAAAAACTAACAAGATACAACATATAGTATAAAATCCCATTAATAGATACTACATATTGTACTTCTTGTTTTGTTTTTGATAAAATATCTCCATTATTTTAAAAACAAAAAGTTTTTAGCTAGATAATAAACGTCAAAGTAGTTATAAATTATTTTCGGAATTCTAGTCATGAACTTTATTACTATCATATTGATAGAGAGCAAACATAAAAGTATTTGCTTCTTTACTCAAAAGAATAAAAATAAGGAATATTACAATGGATTTTTTCTACGACGGAAAACATACTATTACCTGTGACAATCAGCAAACTGCGAGTTATTTATGTGGGGTTGGATTTGTCACTCATTACATGGATGAACTACATGTAACAGGAAAAATAGATACAACAACATCTATTCACCTTGATATAAAAACGGCTGAACAACACCTTAACAGAATGTATGGATTCAATATTGGTGAGTACCACGAGTTAAAAGAGACGGTTACAATTAGTCAATCAGACGTGAATTATAAAGGTGTATTTACCTCGCTCAAATACGCAAAACAATACATAGAAAAATTTTATGAGGAGAATTATAAGAAGCTACGTAAGTTTGCGAAAAACAAAATGTACACAAATCACCTAAATGTAAGTCATATAGATTGTGAGGATATTGTTCAACAAGCTTTTTTAAAATTACTCGATAGAAAACTTACTAAACCTGTTTATGAGCTAATGCCTTATATGAAAACAACCATTACCAATCTTATTAATGACGAGCTAAGAAAAAATCAAAATATAAAAAGACTAGCGCTTGAAAACTTTATACCATCAGATGTTATCTGCACTAAAGAAATGACTGATAATGATTATTTTAGTAGTGAATTAGATGACTTTGTTCTAAACAATAAAGAGGATGAATTAATTGAATCAACAATTAGAAGACATTATCCTCAAATACTCATACCTCATTTAATTGATGGATATACAATAAAAGAAACATCAAATAGGGCTAACATGTCTGAAAGAACGATTAAGTACGAATTGGACACATTGAAAAATAAATTGCAAAAAGTATTCAAAAACTAAAAAATAAATTGCACTTTTTTCTCTTAAATTACGTCTATATATGTGATATTCAAATATTTTCATTGAAAATGAGATACAGTTAAGACAGAAAATAAATTAACTCAATAATGATAACATAAGTGTATTTACCTAAAAAAGTAAGTAAGCCTATATTATTAATCTTACGCTTACTAAGATTAAACATTGTTACAGTATTTTTTAATAACATTAATTTACTTAGTTTAGGTAATACATTTTATCGTTATCATTTAATCAATGTTATTATCAATTCTTTATGTTATTCATTGATATTACTTAAATTAAGATTGAATTTAATGTTATATTTAAATCTATCATCCTATTTCAATTTACTATCTTTTTAAGTGTTATTATTTATGTATCATAACTAAGTTAATTATTAAGTTTAATTAATGCTACGCATTATATAGCGTAACACAACGTTAACTCATACTTCCGTATTTGTTGATACTAAAAATATCTAACGTTTACGATTAAAAAATAGAATAACTAGTTATATTATTTTCTATGAAAATAAAATATAGAAATATAATTTATTTCTTACGTTAAAACAATAAATTAAAATACGCAAATTAAATCATTAATGATTAATTTTGTTATAGATTACACTCTATGTACAACTACCAATACCGCACTTAGGCTAAAGTTCTATACTGTACTTGTCATCAAGATATTAATAAATCATCTTCAAGTGGTTTCCCATCATAAAGCTTGTTAGAGAAATCCTTAACGAACTCATTCCGTCGACTATCTGCAAAGAATTTAATTCCAATTAAACGAATGTTATCATCACCGTCTAAGAAAATAATATTTTCTTCGTTAATTGCTTCAAGCATATCTTCTTTCCATTTATCACCCAATAAACGGTCATCGCCTTTAGGCTCAAGAAACACTTGATAATAAGCATCTTCATGCTTATTTTTCATAAGTAAAATAAAATCAGGCATGAACCCTCTTACACCATCAAACTCTGTCAATTTAAAACGTGTTGACTGTTCATCATTACGAATAAGGTAAATATCATCATATTTTTCTTTCAGTTTAACGATAAACTTATCAAGTAATTCAACTAATCGGTGCTCTAATTGATTTAAAATTGCTGTATCAAACACATACCACGGTTTACCTATTGTACTGTTTGCTGTGATTTTTTGATTGATGGCAATTGAAGAATCTATATAGGCGCTATAATCCATAATAATATTTTTTAAAGGTTGACTAATAAACTCATACGTTCCTTTATACTTACGATAATTACGACGGATGTTATCCGCTACTTTACTTAATACATTTTCGAGGCATTGTAGCTTTTCTTTCGGTGTAAAGTCATCAACACTTAAAGATGATGGTAATTTGATATCAATTTGAATCTTACCTAAATAATTACTGTCTTTATCGATAAACTCAGTCATGCTTTTTAATTTAGGAAAGTAATATTGAAGATTGTTAAATGAATAAAATGATTGTTTTGCCATTGCCTTATTAATAAATCGCTTATCCAACTTCAATGGCTCAAGTTTATATTGCCCATTAAGATTAGTATCACTTAATTCACTTAATGATGTTTCATTAGCTGTTTTATATTCCTCTTCAAAATGTGTCTCAAGCGAGTATGAGCTCCATGAGCGCTGTTCACTCGTAATTTCTTCAACTTTATTAAAATACAACTTACCATATTGATAGGTTTTTGATTTTTTAAAGTTATCTTTTAATTTGGCATGATAAACAATACCATTACCATCGGAATTAAAATCGATATCCGCTTGCTTTAACGAGGCGTGTAAGACTTTAATATATGATGGCTCATTGATTGTGTGATAATGAAGCTGTTCAAGTATCGCTAGTTCGTGATTGTTTTTATCAAAACGACGTGTATAACTTTTATCACTATCATAAATAAATGGATAGTAACGAGCTCCACGTCCAATTAACTGGGCTTCACTGTCAGTATTGGCTTTCGTCGATGACGCTTTTTCGCTAATTCTGACAATATCATAGAGATTAAGAACATCCCATCCTTCATTAACTTTAGCAACCGCAAATACAACACGAATCGGGTTATCAATTTCCTCTAACGTATTAAGTAATACTGGTTGCTCCTCCATTAAATCACTTTTGTTTACATTAAGAAGATTCATTTCATTAAAGTCATCTTTAATCATCTCAACAATAACAATTAAATCGCTCTGACTATAACGCGTTATCACTTTATGCCAAATACTATTTACTGAGCTTAATTGTGTCTTCTTATTATTTAAATGCGTGGTGATTTTCTCTGGCGTTAAATTATCAATAATCTGGATAAAGTCATCTTGTTTTGCTTTAGATATCGCAATCTGATTTGATTTGAATAAAATAATCGGTTTAAACCCAATGATATTATTATCTATTGCAACTAACTTACGATATTGGCTTAATAATACTGCATCAAGCATTTTTTCATTATCATTCTGATTAGCCTCAAGTAACATCACTTTTTTAGAATAACCATCATCCATAAACTGTTTCAAGTCATATTGATAAATAATCTTATCTTTATACTTCTGATAAATCTCTTTGCTATCTAAGTTAATAGTGGCGGTAAATTCAAATAGTCGATTTTTAAGCTGTAGAGCAAGGATTTTTTCAATCGTCCTTTCCCAAGTGAGTTCTTCATTTTCTGATGAATTTTTCGCTTTACCTTTCGCCTTTGTCTCGGCATTAAAATGGTGAGCCTCATCACCTAATAACACTAATGGTAACTCTTTTAAGTCATCATACGTCACAGTATTTTCTTTATAATTATTTAGTTCATCGTGAATCTTATGAATAGTCGATAATTTTAAATAAATTGTATTTTTATTTGGCGTAACCGGAAATGTTTCAACCGCTTCAATCTGAATTTTTTCACCATCAATTTCAATTGACGGCGTAAACAAATATTTAGATGATAACGTATTTAATAGATTTTCTTTAGTTTTTTGGATAATAGCATCAGTGTGTACAAAGAAAATAAAATTTTGATAACCTTGCTCTTTAAACATGTAAAGTATTGTCGCAGCCATCACCATGGTTTTACCTGCACCCGTTGCCATGTTAAACAGTAAATGATTATATTGTTCACTCGCACTAGGGCTACTTTGTGCATAATGTAAATAACGCAAGGACTCTTCTTGATATGCTCGTAATGTATCTTTTAAGTTATTTTTAATATAACTAGGCACTTGATAAACCTCGGTAAACAATCCGAATTTATCAAACTCCTTAAATTGATTGAATAACAATTTATTCGTCTTAATTTCTTTTGCCATAATTAATCATTCCCATAAAAACTTTTCGTAAATGCTTTATCTGGCTCAGAAACATTTAAATCGCTATCATTCATTTCACTAACATTAACGTACAGTTGATTTTTATCAAGTAACTCAATTAAAAGTTGTTTTTGTTCCTCTAGTGCTAATTCATTAAATCCAACCATTTGACTAATACCATCAGTCTCATATTCAGTAGCTAAAATTTTATCCAATTCAACTAGGTAATTAAGATGCGCAGTCTCCTTCATTCGCTCAAACAGTTTAACTAATTCATCATAGTTTTGTGCTTTTTGAATATCATGAATATAACGATAATTAAACTCCATTAACTCAGCATAAACAAAGCTACCACCACCTCTCCAAGCATATAATGTTGAAGTTCCAGATTGCTCACCACCAATAACATTTGTAAGACGTTTAACACTATCATCTGTCCCATAATCCATCTGTTCAATACCAATAAATTTTCTACTTGATTTCATACAAACAGATGCAGTTGTTCCACTACCTAAAAAAAAGTCGAGAACAATATCATCTTTGTTTGTAGTCATTTCAATTATTCTTGATATGAGCATTTCCGGTTTCTTAGCTGTTGGAAAGCTTACACCTCCTTCATTTTGAGTATTTTGAAAATCAATATCATCCCAAAAATCACAAAGTAACATTCCTAAGTCATTTGTAAATCGCCGATTAATAATAACCTTTTGAATTCCCTGTTTTAACGGCGTAATTACTTGTCCATTATAGTATAGCCCTAACAAGTCACCTTTCTCATTAAAATGTTCATAAACTCTATTCCCTATGTTATTAGAGGCTTGCTTCGCGTCAATATTTTTATGTGATTGTAATCTACAAATATTTTCGCAATTTTCTAAATAAAATTTTTTAAAGTCTTTATTATTAATATCTAAATCCTTTAGTGATATTTTTCTATCAATTATTTTATTCTCAATTAATATATCTATTAAATTTTTTAATACCCATTGATTATCAATTTTTTCTAAAAATAAAGAATAATGAGAATCCCATTTATCTTTCACTATAAATTGCGGATTAAATTTAACATTATTTTTTTTATAAACAAGTATACAATCTTTAAGTTTGATTATCGTTTTTTCTCGATGAGCTGTTTTTGTTCCACTTGGTGTCGATGATTTCACAATAATAGTATTAATAAAATTATCTATTCCGTAAATATTATCCATTAGCACTTTAAGATAGGCGCTTTCATTATCATCACATTGAATAAATATTACACCATCATCCCTCAACAATTCACTAGCCACTTCAAGTCTACTTTTCATAAACGTAAGCCATGTGGAATGATTAAAACGGTCGTTATACTTAAAACTATCATTACCTGTGTTATAAGGAGGATCTATATAAATTAATTTAACTTTACCCGCATAACGTTCTTTTAAAGAGTGCAATGCAATTAAGTTATTACCTTTGATAATGAGATTATCACTATCTTTAAAATCTGTTATGTTGTCTTCCACTCCATCTTTACTGTAACGTTTAACATTAGTTAGTGCCTTAGGAGAAAATAGCCTATCTATTTCATCACGCGCGATGATTTCATTATAATAAACTTCATTCTTACCTTGTTCTTCTTTAGTCATTCCGCCTTCAAGTACACAATCTTTAAAAGGAAAATCTAGTACAACATCCGAATTATAATTTAAGTATTTTCCTTCACTAGTAAGCCCTACACTATTACGATATTTAGTAAAACTATTTGCCCAATATTCTTTATAACGTAATAAACTAATTAATGATTCAAAATCAAATATCAATACACCCTCAATTTCTGAGCCATATAGTTCTTTTATTTTAGGGTTGCTTATTAATGCTTTAATCAAAATGGGCTTTTTATTTTTAATATCATTAATAACAACTGAACGTTGTAATGTTTCACCTTCCCAATATTCAGGAAATTCTTTTAATATTTGATTAAGTTGTTTTATTAATTCAGTTTGCATAGAAGAAATCTGCCAATTAATGATTATTGATATACCGCTATTGTATGATAAATTTTAGTATTTGTTTATATTTAATAGTATATGTAATAAAACTATCTTAGAAATCCACTGTGCAACTCTCTATACCCAACTAATATATATACCTATAGCTTAGCAATTAAAATGGAAAAAAAAAGATCTCATAGAAGTTTATAAACATTTCTGTGAGAAAATTTTAAGGAGTATTGCATTATAGAATATTTACTCCTAATCCCCTGTACCCACCCTTAAGATTTATCTATTTTAAACAGTTAGATAGATAAAAAATAATTGATTAATTTGTACAAAAATAGCTTGCAATAATGAGATAAATTAGTGTAACTTAACTGACACTTCATTGGTCATTTCCAATTTTATTGAATAGCTCGAAGAATGTTGAAAAGGTTATTGATATCTCTTGTAAATCTAAGTATTTACAGGATTTTTAGATAAAATAGCCGAGCGGTTGAAGGCACCGGTCTTGAAAACCGGCGAGGGGAAACCCTCCCAGAGTTCGAATCTCTGCGCTTCCGCCACTTATTTTGTGGCAGATTCCACAGTAGTACAAAGATGTCCATTCTAACCTTTATTATAAAGGGTTCGAGTGGATTTTTTTTGCTCTCAATTTTTTTATTAATTCCATACTCATCCAGAGTAATCCACACCAATCCACTTTCAAAAGGTAGACCGAAAAATAGGTCTGTCAAATTAATTTTCAATGACGAATTTTAATTTGGCAGTGTAACGGTATACTTTTTTTATAGGCATTATTAGCGGTATGATAAACCATTAACTAAGGAGATTATCCCGTGACAAGACAACTAATCCCCATCAAAGAGAAGCTAAAATGGTACTGTCAACTTAACCAATCCTAAGTATAATCATACCGATGAAAACAAGTAAAATCTATCGGCGTCACCGTTATCCAGCTTCCATTATCAGTCATTGCGTTTGGCTCTATTATCGTTTTACGTTAAGTTATCGCGATATTGAACTTATCATGATGCAAAAAGGTATTTCTGTTACTTATGAATCCATTCACATCAACCAACGCGGCTTAAAGAGAAGAAAATGCGTAAATTTAAATCATTAAAACAAGCCCAATTATTCTTATCGTGTTTTGAAAATATTTATGGCCATTTCAATTGCGCAAGGTATTTATGCACAGCTAAAACATTTAGAATTTTAGCTGAACGTCGATTTAAAGATTGGAATGAGATCACCTAAGTTGTATCTAAAATTCAGAATTAGAGGTTAACTGCCAAATTAAAATTCGTTATTGAAAGTTAATTTGACAGTACTAAACTTAAATTCAATCAAACAATAATAATTTATTAATTACAACTATCTTTTTGCAAGAATGATTGGATATGTTCTAATACCTCAGATGGAGACTCCGTTGGTGGGTGGTGAGCCACACCTTTTAGAATCACAAGTTGGCTATTAGCGATTGCATCACTGATTTCTTTATTAATTTCTATAGGTGTTCCATGATCCTCTTCATCGCAAATAACCAATGTTTTAGCCGTAATTTTAGGTAAATAGGCGCGAATATCTTGTCTATTGATGGTTGCTGCATCAATAGCTAAGCATAAGCCAATATTATCATTGAGCTGCATTTTTTTGCGTTCACTTATAGCTTCTGTATCATGAACCTTTAACCAGTGTTGTGTATTGATGAAAGATTGTAATGTTTTGAAGAGAGATTCTTTTTCATTAAAGCTGCCCTGCATAATAGTTTCTTTTGCTTTTTGCCATTGTTCAATTCGTTCACTGTATTCTTGCCGTGCTGAAGTACCTATTAGTACCATATTTGAAATAAGCGATGGATTCAAAGCAGCCATTAACATAGCAATCATCCCGCCTTGGCTCTGTCCAATTAGGGTAGCAGGATCGAGTTTTAATTCTTTAATAAATAAAGTAACATCCTCAGCTAAATCTTTTAGTTCCCAGCCCTCTTTAGGATAATCTGACATACCATGAGCCGGTAAGTCGAAAGTAATACAGCGATAGTTTTTTTCTAACTCAGAAACTTGTGCCTCAAAGATTGAACGATCTGCAAACAATCCATGCATAAAGATTAATGTAGGACCATTTCCTCGATCAGAATAGGCATATCGAGTACCGTTGAGATTAATTTCTTTTTTTGTGCAGTCTTGGTAATAATTAAAACTTTGTGATAGTAATAGAGAGTCTTCAAAAATATGGTAGCGGGCAATTTTATTATCGCGCAAAGTAAAATGAATAGCCATATCACTACTGATTAGGTGTCCTGTCTTATTAACACGATAGCGAAAATTACCCAAGGTAACAACTTCATTACCATTGATTAGGGTATGATTAATATTAAATTCAGTCGGTGTTAGCATTTTTGGAAAATGACTAATCCATTTGCCTATTTGTTCCTTACCGGACATAAGCCCGATACTAAAAATATTCGTATCCCCATCAACATGCCAAACAATGTCATCTGTAAGCAGTGAAATTGCTTTTTCTACATCACATTCTGCAAAGGCTTTAAAATAGCTTTGAATAATGTTTTTAACTTGTTTTATTTCTTCTTTATCCGACATTTTATACTACTCCATTTAATTGGTGGTTATTAAGTTTGCTAGAAACTTGATAAGTGCATCATATGGCATTGCTATTAATTTAAAAATGCAAAATAATAGAGATATATTTTCTAAAAATGAAAAATATAGGTATTAAATATTATGAATAGACGATTAAATTGGGATGATTTACAGTATTTTTTGCATGTTGCAAAAACGGGTAACCTTACACAGTCTGCACTTGATTTAAAAGTGAGCCAATCAACAATTGCACGTAGAATTAGTGCCCTCGAAAAAGATATAAAAGTCACATTATTTACTCGCCATCAAACAGGGTATTATTTAACCGAACAAGCAAAAAGTATCTTTCATTATGCCGAGGAAATTGAAGCTAAGTTTATGGGGCTTGAGCATACGGCAGCAACGTTACAAATGGATGTGGAGGGGAACGTTAAATTAGCTACGGCAGAAAGTCTGGCTAACCACTTAATTATTCCTGTTTTACCTAAGCTTTATCAAAAATACCCTAAATTACAATTAGAAATTGTTTCGGGTATTAATAGTGTGGGGTTTGTAACGCATGAAGTAGATATTGCATTGCGTTTTGTGCGGCCAGAGCAAAATAATTTATTAGTTAGGCGAGTAGGCCGAATGTCATACAGTCTCTATGCACACCAAAACTATCTATTACCTTTTAAAAAGCCTTATGCCGATAATATGGATCGCTATAGCTTTATTACTTGGAGTAATAGCTATTCCCATTTACCCAGTGCAAAGTGGTTAGCTGTAAATATTCCGAATACAGCATCTAAGTTAGTTACAACCAGTGTTGCTAACCAAGTTGCTTCTGTGGAAGCTGGGTTAGGTATTGCAGTATTACCTGATATGTTAGTCAAAAATAATAAAGAATTAATCGCTATTAAAAAGCATATTTTCTTTGATGAGCTTTGGATTGTATCTTACCCTGAGTTGCGTTCATCAAATAATATAAGAGCCGTGATAGATTTTTTAGTTAATGAACTAAATGAAACTACATTAATTGATTCGATATAGTTTTATGTTCATAAAATAAAAAAGTAAAAATCAGTAACGGTATATTTTTCTTGGAGACATTCTTAGCGACATGATAAACCATCAATTAAGGAGATTATCCCGTGACAAGACAATTAAGTAGTGAATTTAAACGAGAATGTGCATAATTAGTTCTGAATTATGGCTATGCTCATAAAAATGCCACAAAAAAATAAGTATAAGTATTTAATAAAAAAATTAGATTTTACTTTGATTGTACACCATATTATTTTAGTCCATAGCAGTCCAGTATTTAAACGTCTACTAAAACGTATAACAAGTAATTTATGGAGAATTTTCAATATGAAAATATGTAAAAAAATCAAAACCATAGATGCAGAGTTGGCAAAACTTTATTTGTCCTGCGCTTCCGCCATTCTCTCCCAAGGCGTAACAGCAATACACAAAACGAACCAAATCACCTCAAAAAGAATAAGGCTCATTTTTTAACCAGCAATTTTATTCCTATCTGTATCATCATGTTCATGCACTCAATCAATTATTCCAGCACAAATATTGTATAAATAATCATAGATAATAAATTGATTAATATTTAGCCATATAATATATAGCGCCAAAATTCAGGTTACCTGGAGAAAAGTAATTTTGATAATTCGCAGGTTATAAAATGGTAACTGAATAACTTTTCTGGAAATCGCCCCTAATTCTAAATTTTACCTTATCTTATTTTGTTTACTAAAATGAGCCTGCAATACTGACTTGCAAGGATTTACAAAGATATTTTTAATCAAAAATGTATCAAAACTTGTTGTTAATAAGGCTGTTTCGCCAGTTTTAAAAAATGCACAATTTCTCATAGCGTTAGTGCGCAGGTGAGGCGGGGCTCAACGGCCCGCCAGCGCATAAAACAGTTATTTATAAATAGTCTTTTAAACGGTTTGATAATTTTTTTGCACCAACTAAGTTAACATGATCGCAATCAAAAAAATCATCATCATTAAAGAGATTTGAGTTAAAAAAGTCAATCATTTCAAACTTGTATTGTTTTTTTAACTCAAGTATTTTCTCAAAAGAGTTATTAGGAACTAGTCGCTTATAATCACGCCTAGCTGGCGATAGAATAATACATAATTTTTGATTATTTTTATTACATTCATTTATCAACTTTACAACATAATCTAATTGATCATTCTCTCGTTTATTTTCTCTTAGGTGTATATTCACTCGATCATTTACATTAAAACAGTCTAGCGGTTTATCTTTATGATACAAGAATCCATTATCAATTTTTTCAAACATATTAGTTTGCATTCTAAAAATTTTAATTTTCTTCTGTTCTAAAATTAATTCGTTATTATTAAATTTAGGTTCGATATTATATAGAAACTTAAAGTAAGCACTTATTGATTTTTCCTTAGTTTTTTCGATTTCAAAACCATTGGAAAAAATAGAGTAAAATAAAACGATAGTTTTTAACTCGTCATAAGAATTATTCAACTTTTTGTATAATTGGTATGAATAATATAAATCTTGACTGGTAGAACATAAATTAAATGAATTTCGTCCTATTATTTCAGGAATAAATGAGTAAGCGCCATGAGAAGAACCTAAAGCAAGTATTTCTAGCTTTTTCACTGCATTTAACTGAACCTTTTTATTATATAATTCATTAAAAACAAATGGTCCCTCTGTTTTTTTTAAACAGATTCCTGTTGTATTAAATATCCAGTTCCTTAATCCCATAAAGTTCTCGCAGTACGTTACTAAAGGTTATTCTTAATTCTACAAACAACAATGCCAATCTGTAAATATCTATTTCTCAAGTTAAACTTCTATCTTCTTTATTTATCATATGCCACCACTTACACTAATCTATTGCTAAATATTTGGAGATTATAATGGCAGCTGATCATGATTACGGTACCCAAGTTATTGAAATTAACCATGGCAGCAAGCTATCTGCAAGTAATACACAAACTGTTATTCCTTGAGGTTTAAGGAGCAAAACAGGCCAACTTACCACGTGCCTCTTCATTTTGAAAATCAACCATTGTTAATAGGGTATTTGTAGTCGCTAGTAAGCATATACTTGCTGTACATCTGTTGCTTTAGCGTTAGTAAATTCCGCCACACAGACGTTATTACCAACAACAAGAGCACGACTAAATAGGTAACCTTTAATTTGTCAGAATAGATTCTTTGCCAACACTTAGCATATATTAGAATCAATACAATTAACTCAAACAGTAAAAAGACGATTTTATGTGACTATAATGTTAATTCTAGCAGATAGATATAGCCAACTGTGTTAATTTCGATGCACACATGAAAAACAGTAATTTTTATCAGAAGGGAAAGTTAAAACAGCAGAGTAATAACAATTAATAGACTAGCAATTGCAATGATCAAAAAGATAATTAACTCAGCGTAAACAATATTTATCTTGAATAAAAGAGAATGACAAAAATAAACTTATTACTGCATCAATGATGCAGTAATAAGCGTAATATAATTATAGATGATTATCTAAAAACGTTTTTAATTGTAGTTTAGATAAAGCACCTACTTGCGTTGCAACTACTTTACCCTCTTTAAATAAGAGTAATGTTGGAATACCACGAATTCCAAATTTTGGAGAAATTGATGGATTTTGATCAACATTCAATTTTGCAATAACTAATTGATCAGCATAATCTTGTGCGATTTCTTCAAGAATTGGTGCAATCATTTTACATGGACCGCACCATTCAGCCCAAAAATCAACCAAAACAGGTTTAGTTGTTTCAGCCAGGATTTTATCAAAATTAGCTTCTGTTAACGCGACAATAGCATTACTCATTTTATTCTCCACCTATTAGATAATTATAAGTTATTAAACTCGATTTTACTGTCAAACATATTAGGCTATATTTTAGTTCTTCACCAGTAATTGAAACAATAGGGAGGAATAATTAGTGCTGTATTTCTACATGATGTGTTATACTCACAGCAATTTTGGAAAAACACGAAGTAAACTATAATTTTATGACACAATCTTATTTGACAAAAACATCATTTGATCAATTCGAATTAAACCCGTTAGTGTTGAGTGCATTGCACAAAAATGGCTTTCACTACTGTACACCGATTCAAGAAAAATCATTGCATCATACAACGAAAGGTCTTGATATAGCAGGACAAGGGCAAACAGGAACGGGGAAAACTATTGCTTTTTTAACAGCAACATTTAATTATTTACTTAATCACCAACCAATTGAAAATCATCAAAAAAATCAGCCAAGGGCAATCATATTAGCGCCAACACGAGAACTGGCTGTACAAATTCATCATGATGCTCAAATACTCGCTGCTGAAACTGGCTTACATTTAGGATTAGCGTTTGGTGGTGATGGGTATGATAAACAGCTAAAAGTAATAGCGGAAGGCGTTGATATTCTCATTGCAACAACGGGTCGATTAATAGATTATGCAAAACAAAAATATATTAATTTAGATGCGGTCCAAGTTGTTGTACTAGACGAAGCCGATCGCATGTTTGATTTAGGCTTTATCCGCGATATTCGTTGGCTATTTCGCCAAATGGTGCCAGCTAAAAAACGCTTTACCATGCTATTTTCAGCGACCCTATCGCACAATGTTAGAGAGCTTGCATTTGAATATATGAATGAACCACAGTATATTGAAGTTGAGCCCGAACAAAAAATTGGCCATCGTATTAAAGAAGAACTGTTTTTCCCATCAAATGAAGAAAAATTACCGCTGTTACAAACATTAATTGAAGAAGAATGGCCAGAGCGCGCAATCATATTTGCTAACACTAAGGTTACCTGCGATAAAATTTGGCGGCATTTAGTTGCCGATGGGCATCGAGTGGGTTTACTTAACGGCGATATCGCGCAAAAAAAGCGACTTACAGTACTTGAAAAATTTACTCAAGGTGAGTTAGATATCCTTGTTGCAACTGACGTTGCCGCCAGAGGTTTGCATATTCCACATGTTACACATGTTTTTAATTATGATCTACCGGATGATTGTGATGATTACCGTCATCGTATCGGTCGAACTGGCCGTGCTGGTGATGATGGCGTTTCAATTTCCTTTGCGTGCGATCGGTATTCTCATAATTTACCAGGAATCGAAAATGTTATAGGTCATTCAATTCCGGTCAGTCATTATGATTCTAGTGCGTTGTTGAGCGATCTACCAAAACCCAAAGCACCACGCCCTTTTAATAATGGTCGCCGCACTAAAAAACCCATGAATAAGGCTTAATTTAACCTTATCAATAGCAATACCACCTATCTTGGGTAACACTATTACCTAAGTTAGGTTGAACTGTTATACGAACAATATGACAATGATCCAAATAAGGTGTAATCATAATTCGATAAAGCCAATTAGATGGCAGCTCAATTAAGTCAGTATTGGGATATATGTCTAGCAACTGAAAAGCAATATGTTCTGCCTGTTGTTGCTCTTTAGCCTGTGATAGATTAGCGAGTAAGACAGACTGCATATTCAGAAATCCTAAAATAACAATATTGATTAATAAAATTGCTATCAAGACCTCTAGCAAAGATATTCCACTTTGCCCATTAAAATCATTATTCACAATCTGCTTGTCTTTTTTGTGGGCAATAATCAAGCCAATGTCCATGCTCAATTTTTAGCCGACCTTGCCGATAATTTGCCAAGTGGTAATAAGTAAATTCCCCTGATTGCCCTTTAATCACTGTGTAATTATTATTCGATAATGTCGCTAACTTGATACAAGCATAAAACAAGCTAGTAGGATGTTTTTTGCAATACCAAGTGTTATCGGGTAATTCCCACTCCAATGTTAATGCCCATTGAATCGCTGATAAAGCGTAATTTTTGTTTTGATAATGTTGTTTGTCAACAACCGTGCGTTTTTGAGTCGATAATGAAGTTCGGCGAAACTCAGTTAGTAAAACGCTCGTCAACAAAAACAACATCATCACCATCGCTATCGCACTAAACCCATCACTTTTCTTTAAAATAAATTTAGACATTATAATTCCTAACATAATAAGTCGCTTGATACTTAATCGAAGGAAAACGGATTAATCCCACCAAAATAGTTACTTTTGTGCTAGAACGGTATTGCTTTGCCTCAAATTGCAATACAGCAACTTCATTGGGATCAAATAATTTTTCCCAACGAGTGACAGCCTTGCCACAATGCGTCGCACCATTTTGAGCGCTAAGATTATGTTGATAATAACGGTAAGCGAAAACATCAGATCGTTGCCCCAAATTTGTGTGATCGCGCCAAATACCACTAATTGTGGAATCATAACGAATTATGATGCAATCACCCGATGGATTAATCGTTATCGCTGGTTGTTTAATATCCTTTGGGGAACTGGCAATAAAGCCAGCACGCTTGAGATCTTTAAATAACCCAGATAAAGCTTGCTCAGTTAACTGCTCAAGACGATTTTGTTGATAAATATTCATCATCCCCATATGAAACTTAGGATAAAAAGCTACAATACTCAGCATAATAAATGATGTTAGAGCCAACGCTAGCAGCATCTCTAACAATGAAAATCCACGTCTTAGCACGGGCTAAATCCGCTTAAATAGGTCTGATAACTACAGTAACGAATTCTTCCCGGCATAGAAATAATAATCTGACTATTACCGATACGATTGCTAAGGCGAATGCTGGTCGGCGTTGCCGAATTGTGCCGTCCATAAAAAATCAATGCCGAATCAGTCGTTAAACCAATCAAATCAACTTGCTTATGATCAGGTATAAAGCGTAATTTGGTCTGACAATCAGCCGGCCGATGATGCCGGCTTACAGCAATACACCACGGCAGAGAATGCGATCTAATCACGTATACCGTTAAATTATCATTGTGTCGGTTAGCATCAGACTTAACCTCATTTAAAAATGAGGTGAGTGCTAGTGTAACGGTCAGTAGTTCATTACGATCTCTTAAGTCCCGCCAACTGCTTATCCCTCCCACAGAGAGGATGGATGTCATCAAAATCACGACCAATATTTCTAATAATGAAAATCCAGTGAACTTCATATAGCAAAACTCTGCCATCATACGAATATCAAAATAATAAGTGAAAACGGTAGCAATGGGCACAATAACAGATCGATTTGCGATATAACACGTAAAATGATGTTAAAATAAACAAGAACTCACAACAAGCAGCCTAGAGAGCCGGTGATTTTTAAGCTATCGGCCATTATTGGCTTTTAATATTGGGGTTATTTCTTTAAACTAGTCACCAATTTTAACCTAACATTTTTATTACACACGAGCTAACCACGTTATGATAAACCCAGAAAATTGGCAACCAACAGCATCCATCGATCTTTTATTAAAGCGCGCTAAGATTATTAAAAAAATCAGGGAATTTTTTGCCGATCGTTGCATTCTCGAAGTCGAAACACCAATTTTAAGCGCAGCAGCAGTGACCGATTTACATTTAAGTTCATTCCAAACTATCTTTACTAAACCGGGTAATATGGACTTACTATTAGGGAAAAAATTATCCTTAATCACTAGCCCTGAGTACCATATGAAACGACTTATCGCCGCAGGAAGTGGGCCGATTTATCAAATTTGCAAATGTTTTCGTAACCATGAAGAGATCGGACGTTATCACAATCCAGAATTTACCATGTTAGAGTGGTATCGTATTCAATTTGATATGATGCAAATGATTAACGAAGTTGATGATCTGTTACAGCTTATTTTAGACACGCAGCCTGCTGAATATATAAGTTATCAAAACGCATTTATCAAATACTTAAGCCTTGATCCTTTTGAAGCGAGTCGAGAAGATCTCATCAACGCGGTAGATAAACTCGAATTAAGCTTTAATACCCAAGATGTTGATATCGATACCCTATTACAATTTTTATTCACCTTTGGTATTGAACCACATATCGGCCAGGAAAAACCTACCGCTATCTACCATTTCCCTGCAACACAAGCGGCACTAGCTGAAATCTGCTGCGAGGATCACCGCACAGCCAAACGTTTTGAGTTTTACTATAAAGGTGTTGAGCTGGCTAATGGCTTCAAAGAGTTAATTAATACTAAAGAGCAACGAGCACGTTTTGAGCGCGATAATCAAGATCGCCTCAGTAAAGGGCTACCGGTTCAAATAATTGATGAATATTTGCTAGCAGCAATGGCTGCAGGACTTCCTGAATGTTCTGGAGTTGCTGTAGGGTTAGATCGACTTATTATGTTAGCACTCAATCAAATGACGATTAGCCAAGTAATGAGTTTCAATCTGGAGAATGCTTAATGCCAGATACCACGCTACTTGATCTGCTCGTACTGCCACTCGGTGGTATCACCTTATTAATTCTACTAGTCCTTATTGTCTGGATTGTTAAACTACGCCTAACATTCAATAATCAACAGCAGCTGTTTGATTTACAACTTGAACAAAAAAAAACGGATAATGAGGTATTACTAGCTGAAATATCCCTATTACAAAATGAATTATCGCAAATAAGACAACAAAACTTGCAGCTTAGTATTGAAAACAGCGAACAAAAAACACGCCTTGAAGAGAGTCGAATCTTAGCGGATGAAAAACAAAAAATCTTAATTCAAAGCGAACAACGATTAAATGAACAGTTTGAAAACCTAGCAAATCGAATTTTTGATCAAAGTGGTAAAAAAATTGAACAACAAAACCAGCAAAGCTTAAATCATCTCTTAACGCCACTTAAAGAACAGTTAGAAGGGTTTAAAAAACAAGTTCAAGATAGCTTCGGACAAGAAGCAAAAGAGCGGCATACCCTCACATTTGAAATTCGCAATCTGCAAAAACTTAATGACCAGATGGCGAAAGAAGCTATCAATCTGACTAATGCACTCAAAGGTAATAATAAAACTCAAGGTAACTGGGGCGAAGTGATTCTTAACCGAATTTTAGAAAATTCTGGTTTGCGAGAAGGCTATGAGTATGAGTTACAAGTCAGTTTAAATAACGACAATAATCAACGCATGCAGCCCGATGTTATTGTTCATTTACCGCAAGGTAATGATGTAATTATTGATGCTAAAATGACGTTAATTGCATATGAACGGTATTTTAATAGTGACGATGAGCAAGAAAAATTCAAAGCGATGAGTGAGCATCTTATTGCTGTTCGTAATCACATTAAACAGCTCAGCCAAAAAGATTACCATAAACTCAACGGTGTGAAATCACTTGATTATATATTAATGTTTATTCCTGTTGAGCCCGCTTTCCTTGCGGCGATTGACCAAGATCCATCATTGATTAATGATGCATTAAAACACAATATCATGATTGTCAGCCCTACAACCTTATTGGTTGCACTGCGAACCATTAATAACTTATGGCGCTATGAATATCAAAATCGTAATGCAGAATTAATCGCCGAGCGAGCAAGCAAACTGTATGACAAAGTTCGTGGTTTTATAGAAGATATGGAAGTACTTGGGAATAGTTTAGATAAAGCACAACAGACTTATCATAGCTCAATGAATAAATTAACAAAGGGACGCGGTAATATCGTCGGTCAGTTAGAACAGTTCAGGGAAATGGGTATTGAAGTGAAAAAACCAATAAAAAATGAAATCAGTGAACAAGCAAAAGAGGAACTTAATCATTCCTAAGTATTCAATATTTGTAGTCACATAACAATACGATTATGAATGTAAACCAGTGAGTAATAAGATAAAAAAAGCGGATATCATATCCGCTTTTTATTTCACCTAAAAACTAATCTACTTTCTTCTCATCAATCTTTCGGTCAATCCATAATCCAATGACCACTGAAAGAAGGCTTGCCGCTGCCGTTATAGCAACCCAGAAAAAATAATGCATGCGTTTTTCCCCGTTTATATTTTATTTAGTAAAGCCCATGATCGTGCTTTTCAATGTAGTTTTTGTTTAATCGACCAAACATTTTGGCATAAGCCCAAATAGTGTAGAGTAAAACAATCGGCAAAAATATCGCCACAACCCAAAACATAATTGTTAATGTTAGCTGGCTAGAGGTCGCATCCCAGATAGTTAAACTAACATTGGGCATCAAACTTGACGGCATAATGAATGGGAATGTAGCAATACCAAATGTAAGTAATACACAAATAATCGTTAATGAAGAAGTCAGAAATACCAATACATTTTTATTTAAACCAGACAGTATAACCGTTAAAAATGGGAAAATGATACCAAACAATGGGACTGCCCATAAAATAGGATAGGTATTAAAGTTGGTTAACCAACTCCCATCAGCCGTTACAGTTTTAGCTAAAGGATTAGAAACAGCATTATGATCGATAGCACTTGTTATTTCATAACCATGGAATCCCCATAAACCAAAAGTAATCCATAAGCCAGTAATAATAAATACGGTTACCATGATTAAGGCTGCAACTTGCGTTGCTTTGCGAGCACGCAAATACAGTTCACCTGTTGTTTTCAGCTGTAGCCAAGCACCGCCATGAGTTACAATCATCATTAAACTCACAATACCTGCAAGTAAAGCAAATGGATTAAGTAGACCCCAGAAATTACCATGGTAAAAAATGCGTTGGAAAAGATCGATCTCAAATGGTACACCTTGCAATAAATTACCAAAGGCAACACCAAAAACTAATGCAGGAACAAAGCTACCAAGAAATATACCGGCATCCCACATATTTCGCCATTTTGAGCTTTCTAATTTACCTCGATAATCAAAACCAAGTGGTCGGAAGAATAACGCACAAAGTACGAGAATCATCGCAATATAAAACCCAGAAAATGATGCTGCATATACCATTGGCCAAGCAGCAAATAAACCCGCACCAGCAGTAATTAACCAAACTTGGTTGCCATCCCAGTGTGGGGCAATAGAATTGATCATAATTCTACGCTCATTATTGGTCTTGCCAATTATAGGGAGTAAAATTCCAACGCCCATATCAAAACCATCTGTGATAGCAAAACCAATTAACACGGCAGCAATAATCACCCACCAGATCACACGTAAAACTTCATAATCAAACATAGTGTATTCTCCTTGAGCCCTATTCTTTTTCTGCTTGTGGGGTTGTATTTTCAAAATGGTAGTTACCCGTCTCTAACGAGCTTGGGCCCAAACGCGCATATTTGAACATTAGGAACATTTCAGCTACCAAGAACAACGTATATAACCCACAAATAAGTAGCAATGTAAACAGAACTTCCCCAGCAGATAGTGATGAATGGGCTACACTTGTTGGTAAAATATCTTGGATTGCCCACGGTTGACGACCGTATTCAGCAACAAACCAACCGCATTCAACCGCAATCCATGGAAAAGGAATGCTAAACAATAAGAAGCGGTGGAACCAACGTTTTTCACCAATTTTATTTTTACAAGTTAACCAAACTGCGATGACAAAACCAAGCAACATTAAGAAACCTAAGCCAACCATGATTCTAAATGCCCAGAACAATGGTGCAACTGCTGGAATAGAATCTTGAACAGCCGCTTGAATATGAACCTCGTTTGCATCAGAAAGCTTAACATTGTCTTTATCTGTAAAACGTTGTGCTAAGTAACCATAACCCAAGTCATTTTTATACTCATTGAACATTTGACGAACTTCGGGATCTGTATTACCTTCTTTGATTTTTTCAAGGCTGCTATATGCTAAGATACCATTACGTATTTTAACTTCATTCTCAGCCATAATTTCTTTCAAACCTTTTACTGGCGTATCAAAAGATCGTGTCGTAATAATTCCCATGACATAAGGAATTTCAATAGCAAAAAGATTTTCTTCTTTAGATTGCGATGGAAAAGCAATTAAATTAAATGCTGCTGGTGCAGGGTTTGTGTCCCATTCAGCTTCAATCGCTGCTAGTTTAGTAGGCTGAATAGTCGCCATTTCATGACCCGCATCATCACCCATAATGATTAAATTAACGGACATTACTAAACCAAAAACCCCTGCAACGGCAAATGAACGCTTGGCAAATTCAACATCACGATTTTTCAGTAAGTAATAAGAGCTGATACCTAAAACGAATACCGCACCCGTGACATAACCAGCCGAAACAGTATGTAAAAATTTATACTGAGCAACGGTGCTTGAAATCAAATCAAGAAAATTACTCATTTCCATACGAGAAACGATCGGATTAAACTCAGAACCAACAGGGAACTGCATCCAACCATTAGCAACTAAAATCCAAAGCGCTGATAAGTTAGAACCGATAGCAACTAACCACGTTACCATCAAGTGCTTACCTTTACTCATTCGGTCCCAGCCGAAAAAGAATAAGCCAACCATTGTTGACTCTAAGAAAAAGGCCATTAGCCCTTCAATCGCCAACGGTGCACCAAAAATATCCCCAACATAATGGGCATAATAAGACCAGTTTGTTCCAAATTGGAACTCCATGGTTAATCCTGTTGCAACACCTAGCGCAAAATTGATACCAAATAATTTACCCCAAAATTTGGTCATATCTTTCCAGATTTGCTTCCCACTAACAACATATACAGTTTCCATAATAGCAAGAAGAAATGCCATTCCCAACGTGAGTGGGACAAATATGAAATGATACATTGCGGTAAGTGCAAACTGGAGTCTGGATAGTTCAACAATATCTAGCATATTAACTCCCTAAAGACTGCCATTAAAGCCTACAATGAATGATAAAAATAAATTCGTGCTATTGTACACTAAAATTCAACAATAAAAATTGACAATAATCAAAAAAATTTAATTAAATTGTTTTTTTACTGCTTCACCGATACCAATAAGGCTAGATACAACGGTCACTCCGGCTTCTTCTAATGCTTTTATTTTTTCTGCAGCCGTCCCTCTACCGCCAGAAATAATCGCCCCGGCGTGTCCCATTCGTTTACCGGTAGGTGCAGTGACACCTGCAATATAGCCTATAACAGGCTTAGAAACATGTTTTTTAATATACTCTGCAGCGGCTTCTTCAGCTGTCCCGCCAATTTCACCGATCATGACAATCACTTCAGTTTGTGGATCTTGCTCTAATAAAGCAAGTATTGCAATAAAATCACTGCCAGGAATGGGATCACCACCAATTCCAACACATACGGATTGTCCAACGCCAATATCTGTAGTTTGTTTAACGGCTTCATACGTGAGCGTTCCTGAGCGAGACACAATTCCAACCTTACCAGCTAGATGGATATGCCCAGGCATAATACCAATTTTACATTGATTGGGCACAATAATACCTGGACAGTTTGGTCCAATCATTATCGTGTCAGTCTGCTGTAATTTATATTTTACTAACAACATATCTAAGACCGGAATCCCCTCTGTAATGCAGACGATAAGTTTAATACCAGCATCTATGGCTTCTAGGATTGAATCTTTACCAAATGCAGCCGGTACATAAATAACACTCGCCGTTGCACCTGTTGCATCAATTGCTTCTTTGACCGTATTAAAAACAGGCAAACCTAAATGCTCTGTACCGCCTTTACCAGGCGTTACCCCGCCGACTAATTGCGTCCCATATTCAAGTGCCTGTTTAGAATGGAATGTTCCTTGGCTACCCGTAAAGCCTTGGCAAATCACTTTAGTATCTTTATTAATTAAAATTGACATATTGACTCCATTACCCTATTTAGCCACTGTAGATATTTTTTGTGCCGCATCAGCTAAACTTTGTGCACTAATGATATTGAGTTTGCTATCCGCTAATATCTGTCGTGCAATTTCAGCATTATTTCCTTCAAGCCTAACAACAACGGGTACACTTAGATCAATTTCTTTAATTGCTGCAATAATGCCATCTGCAATGAGATCACAGCGTACAATGCCACCAAAAATATTGACTAAAATAGCTTTGACATGACTATCTGATAAAATAAGTTTGAATGCTTCACACACTCTTTCTTTTGTAGTCCCACCACCGACGTCAAGAAAATTGGCCGGCTCACCACCATATAATTTAATAATATCCATCGTTGCCATCGCTAAACCCGCACCATTAACCATGCAACCGATATTACCATTTAATGACACATAGCTAATCCCTTGTTTAGTGGCAATAGACTCGCGTTCATCTTCCTGAGTAATATCTCGTTGTACACTAAGATCAGGATGACGATATAAAGCATTATCATCGAGTATAACTTTAGCATCTAGACATACTAATGAATCTTGCTGAGTCACCACCAATGGATTAATTTCAGCTATTGATAAATCATTTTCAATAAATAGTTTGACTAAATTAACAAAAATTTTGGTAAATTGATTAATGAGCTTACCACTTAAACCAAGTTTAAAAGCCAGCTCTCGTCCTTGATATGCACAAGGACCAACTAATGGATCAATATCGACTTTAAAAATGAGCTCAGGTGTATTCACCGAAACCGCTTCAATCTCCATTCCACCTTCTGTTGAAGCCATCACCACAATCCTCCGAGAACAGCGATCAACGATCACGCCAAGGTAAATCTCATTATGGATATCACAAGCTTGTTCAATCAAAATTTTATTTACTGGCTGACCGTTACTATCTGTTTGATAAGTCACTAAATGCTTGCCTAACCAATGTTCACTAAACTGTTTAATTTCTGACAATTTGTCCGTGCAAATAACCCCACCAGCTTTGCCACGGCCGCCCGCATGAACCTGACACTTTGCCACCCATTTAGCCGATACATTTTGTACTGTGAGTTCAGCCAATGTTTCAACAACGTCATCTATAGAATGACAAATATATCCAATAGGAACAGGTAATTCATATTTTTTAAATAAAAGTTTTGATTGATACTCATGCAGATTCATAAATGGATTCCAAAAAAATTGGTTATAAACTTACACCAAATAGATAGAGTTAATATTTGGAAAGTGTAATCCAATATTTAACGATTGGGTAGTCTTGTCACCCTTTCATAAAAAAAATCTATAATAAATGCAGCATTATTGCTGTTTTTTTATGGCGTGATGCTATAATTCTCATTTTATAAGTAACCATAAAAATAAGGTAAAAATATGTCCAAAATTGGAATTTTCTTCGGCAGCGATACTGGAAACACAGAGAAAGTAGCAGAACAAATTCAGCAATTATTGGGTAGCGATAACGCTGATCTCTATGATATTGCTAAAAGCACAAAAGAACAGATTGAAAAATATGATTTGCTCTTTTTAGGTATTCCAACTTGGTATTATGGCGAATCACAATGTGACTGGGATGACTTTTTCCCGAATTTAGAACAAATTGATTTCACTAATAAAGTTGTGGCTATTTTTGGTTGTGGCGATCAAGAAGACTATGCTGAATACTTTTGTGATGCAATGGGAACATTAAGAGACATCATTGAACCTAAAGGCGCTAAAATTGTTGGTCACTGGTCAACTGAAGGATACCACTTTGAATCGTCAAAAGGCTTAGTTGATGATAACCACTTTATAGGCCTTGCTATTGATGAAGATAGACAAGCAGAATTGACCGAAGAGCGTATTGCTAACTGGGTTGAACAAGTGAAAAAAGAGATGGCAATCTAAGTACCCTTTTTGCTAACATACAAGGGCGTTCTAATCGGCTTAATTCTCGCGATAACGCGTTAAAATAAGTAGATTGGAATATCCTTTTAAAATGATTGCTGTATTTTTAGCAATTATTTCCTATAATAAGGTTAATGAATAATCGTGTATCGGGATTTTATATAGTGACTCAAGAAAATAATACTGCGTTGAAAAATGCGGGTTTAAAGATTACGCTACCGCGGCTAAAAATTTTAGAATTATTGCAAAATCCACAATATCAGCATGTAACTGCGGAAGATCTTTATAAAAAGCTATTAGAATTAGGCGAAGAAATTGGGTTAGCAACTGTCTACCGTGTATTAAATCAGTTTGATGATGCAGGTATTGTGACACGACACAATTTTGAAGGTGGTAAAGCGGTTTTTGAACTGGCCTCACAAAATCATCATGACCACTTGATCTGTTTAGATTGTGGAGATGTATTTGAATTTAGTGATGATGTAATCAATAAAAGACAGCAAGAAATCGCTGAGCAACATGGTATAAAACTGACTTACCATAGTTTATATCTTTATGGACACTGTGCCGGTGGTGATTGTAAACAAACGCCTTCTCTCCATCACAAAAAATAATCACATAACGTATGGAAAACCTGATGAATCGTCGGGTTTTTATCATTAATATTCATATCGCGTTTTGCATAGGTTTGCGTTAGCATGAAACAATTACTTAATTTTATTCCCCTCGTTTTCTTCTTTGTTTTTCTAATGATGTACGATATTTTTGCTGGTGTTAAAGCCTTAATTATTTCATCAACCATTGTCTTTATTATAATCTGGTTGACTTATAAAAAAATTGAAAAAATAGAGCTATTTTCTTATTTGATGGTACTCGTCTTTGGTGCTTTGACACTTTACCTACATAACGAAAATTTTATAAAATGGAAAGTAACACTGATTAATTTTTTATTTGCTATTATTTTACTCATAAGTCAAATTGGCTTCAAAAAAAACCTTATCCAAAAATTGATGGGTAAAGAGATACAATTACCACTATCGGTATGGAATAAACTTAATATATTATGGGCAATATTTTTTATTTTATGCGGGCTCATTAGCTTATATGTTACTTATCACATGTCTACCGAATTTTTTGGTATATTCAAGGCATTTATTTTACCTGGCGCCTCTTTACTATTAGCCCTAGTATCAGGTATATATATCTATAGCCACATGGATAAAAATAACGATAAATAGTTATATGGAATATTAAAAATGAAAAAAGAATTTATTGCCCCAAAAGGGCAACTTGTCCTACGTACACTCGCAATGCCAAGTGATACTAATCCACACGGCCATATTTTTGGTGGCTGGATTATGTCACAGATGGATCTTGGTGGTAGTATTTTAGCACAAGAAATCGCGCGAGGAAGAATTGTGACTGTTAATGCAAGTAGTATTACTTTTCATAAACCTGCAATGGTGGGGGATGTTGTATGCTGCTATGCACATTGTTTGAAAACTGGGACATCATCCATCACAATCTCTATTGAAATCTGGGTCAAGAAAATTTCTGATGAAAGTAATACAATTGGTCAACGTTATTGCATTACCGAAGCTATTTATACCTATGTTTCTGTTGATAAGCACAACAAACCACGTCCGTTACCAGAACAAATTCAACACTACAATTGCGAGATGGACGATATTAGCAAATTAGCCTTAAGTAATGCTTAATGACAATTTCATGGATCTCTATTTATGATTGGATGAGTTATCTCATTCTTTTTAGCTATTGGTGTTTAATTGTCGCCACCACATTAAGAATTGTAACTAAAAGACGGCCAACAACCTTTGTTGTTGCCTGGATGCTAATCATTTATATTTTACCGATTGTGGGAATTATTCTCTATTTTTTATTGGGTGAAACCCGGCTAGGCCAACGTAGAGTCAAAAGAGCACAAGAGATGAGGCCCGTTGTTGATAATTTTGTCAAACAACTACACGACTACCCGTTCATCTTTACCAACAATGTTAGTAGTGTTGCCAAGCCATTATTTCAGTTATGTAAGAATCAAACAGGTTTGGATGGAATCCGAGGCAATCACATTGATTTAATTTGTACGCCAGATGAAATCTTCGATCACCTCATTAATGATATCAACCAAGCCACCTCTAATATCGAAATGGTATTTTATATTTGGTATAAAGGAGGCAGGGCAAATGATGTTGAAGAGGCATTAATTCAAGCTGCAAAACGTGGAGTAACATGCCGATTAATGCTTGACTCTGCAGGAAGTAGACAATTTTTGAAAACCGATGAAAACCATAAAATGAAACAAGCTGGAATTGAAATTGTTGAATCTTTGCAAGTGAACCTACTACGTTTTATGTTTCGTCGGCTTGATTTACGCCAGCACCGTAAAATTGCGATTATTGATAACCATATCGCCTATACTGGCAGTATGAATATTGTTGATCCTCGTTTTTTCAAACAAGATAAAAATGTGGGCGAATGGGTCGATATTATGATTCGTATGGATGGCCCTATCACTGCTTTAATGAGTACGATTTTTGCCAGTGACTGGGAGCTAGAAACCGGGAAAAAAATATTGCTGCCAAAAGTCACTGTGTTTGCCGAACCGCCGGAAGCCCAAAAACATATTATGCAGCTTATTCCATCAGGGCCTGGTTATACTGAAAATATGATTCATCAAGCCTTGTTGACCGCGATTTATTCCGCCCAAGAAGAAATCATCTTTACAACTCCTTATTTAGTGCCAAGTGATGATTTATTGCAAGCAATTTGTACTGCTGCACAACGCGGTGTCAACGTCTCGATTATCATTCCAGAAAAAAATGATTCCGTAATGGTAAAATGGGCTAGTCGTGCTTTTTTCAGTGATCTATTAGAAAGCGGCGTCAAACTCTACCAATTCGAACATAACTTACTACATACAAAAAGTGTTTTCATTGACAATCAACTCAGCCTTGTAGGTACCGTAAATCTTGATATGCGAAGCTTATGGCTCAATTTTGAACTCACGGCTGTAATTGATGATACTGAGTTTGCAAATAAGCTAAATAATTTACTCAAAAGCTATTTGAGTCAATCCACCGAGATATCGGCAATCAAATGGCAAAAAAGACCTTATTGGTATCATGTCATTGAACGGTTGTTTTATTTTTTTGCGCCACTACTCTAAATCAAGCATGTTTCCCGATAATTAATAGCCTTGCTGTGAAATATCAGGAAGAAATGAATCATTCTCCAGTGAATAACTCATAGACTTCACACCTCCATTATCGCTGAGCTCAATAACACGCCAACCTGGCCCATCATCAGCTAGCGTAAAATTGTGACATGCAGGCTTAAATTGGACACAGGTTGAAGGGGTCGAAAACACATGACAGTGATACCAAGTCTTTTCTATCGCTTGATGGATATGTCCCCAAGCAATCGAGCGGATATTGTGATGTTGACTAACGATTTCGCCGAGTGTGTCACTATTTTTTAAACAATGCTGATCCAACCAGTCGCAATTTGACCTAATCGGATGATGATGCAAAAACACGGCAACATAACGATCAGGGTAATTTGCTAATGTTGCAGCCAAAAATTCCAGTTCAGAAGGCGGTAAATACCCGTAAGGTTTGCCAACGACTTGACTATTTAATAGCACAATTAACCAGTGCTCACCCACTAAAATAACCTTTTTTTCCGGTAGTCCATGTTGTGTAAAAACAGCTTTCATTTCTGCATACACATCATGATTACCTGGCAACCAAACACAAGGAGTGGGTAACTGTTTGATCGTTTGAACAAACCGTGTATATGCAGCCCTACTGCCATCTTGAACAAAATCACCTGTCGCTACAATCAAATCATAATCATCCGATTGGTGTTTAATCTCATCAATCACCGCTTGAAAACTTTCATTGGTTCTAACACCCAAAAGTGCATCGTTATTCGCAAACAAATGCGTGTCAGTAATATGCAAAATTTTCGCGTTATTATCGCGTTGACTAAGCGAAATACTCAAATGCGTTTCCAATACTGACCTCATAGTGTTAATTATTTTATTGTAGTCTATGATAAAAATATCTGTATTTCTGTCAGATAGCGCACATTTTTTCAAAAATTAATGAGGTCATGTTTAAAATGTGAATAAAGTCACACACGATTCCACGCAGATTGCACAGTGCGATAATTTAACTGTAACCACTGTAAAGCAATAATAGATGCGGCATTTGCAATTACTCCATCGCAAACCCATTGATAAGCCTGTTCTCGACTAACAACATGCACTTTAATATCTTCATTTTCTTCAGTTAGGCCGTGAATACCTTTTGCAGTTAATGAATCGACTTCACCCAAAAATATGTGCAATTGCTCGGTTAATCCACCTGAGCTAGAGAGATAACTTAATACTGGTTTGCAACGACCAATCTCAATTCCGGCTTCCTCTTTGGCTTCACGACGTGCTACTTCTTCTATTGATTCATCTTGGTGGTCAACCATACCGGCAATCAACTCAAGCATCCATGGTGTTGACTGAGTCTCGATGGCTGCAATACGAATTTGCTCAATTAAAACGACTTGATCGCGCTTCGCATCGTATGCGAGCAACCCGACCGCATTACCCCTTTCTAAAATTTCACGCGTAACAGTTTCACTGATAGATCCATCAAATTTTCGATACTGAAATCGATACTCTGATAACGAAAAGAAGCCTTTGTATAGCACTTTTTTGGTCAAATTTAAGACGTCTTGATAACCAAATTGTATTGGATTAGATTTACTATTTTTCATAATTTAGCGTCCATATGGAATTAATTTTTAATAAAAAGTGCTAATAGTGAAAAACTAGCTCTTATGTATATACTAATTATCTGTTAAAATTGCGCAATCTATTTTGTCAAAATAAATGTTGCATTCTTAGGGAATCTCGATGAAAAAAGTATTACCATTCTTAATCAGTTTAATCATAGCGCCTTCAGCATTTGCTGAAAATTTAATCCAAGTTTATGAGCAAACAAGGCAGACAAACCCTGAACTAAAAAGTTCATTGGCTAACAAAGATAAAGTCTACTCAGCAATTGCAGGCCAACGAGCAAGTTTGCTACCACAATTAGGTTTAACAGCATCTTATGGCCTTAATTATGGTTACCGAGATAGTGATGATCAAAATCAAAAAACAGGTAACTTAGGGCTAAACCTCAGCCAAAGCCTATTTGATTATTCAAAATGGAAAGATCTCGATATTGCTAAGAAACAAGCTAGTGTTTACGATATTGCCTATCAATCACAAGAACAAGCATTGATTTTAAATACTTCAACTTATTATTTTAATGTGTTAAAAGCACTTGATACCCTAAGTTATATTGAAGCGCAAAAAAAATCAATCTACCGCCAACTTGAACAAACTCGCCAAAAGCATAAGGTTGGTTTAGTGGCGATTACTGATGTACAAAATGCACAAGCTAACTATGATTTAACAATCGCACAAGAAGTAACTGCGTCAAATAATCTCAATAATGCGTTAGAAGATCTTAGACAAATTAGTGGTCGGTTCTATAGCAATTTAGCCACGATTGATATTAAAGTTTTCACCACGCAAAAACCAGATCAAGTAAACAAACTATTGCAACAGTCTGAAAATTCTAATTTAGATTTACTAACTGCCCGCTTAAGCCGAGATGTCGCGAAAGATCAAATTAGATTAGCACAAGCTGGCCACTTACCAACGCTCACTTTGAATGCATCTACGGCGCTGAATAAAAATGAGTCTTACGGTGACAAACTCAACGCAGGGCCAAGCTATGGTCACAGTAACAAAATATCTGGGCAAAATTCGATTGGTATCACCTTTAGCATGCCAATATTTTCTGGTGGAGCCACCATGTCACAAGTTGAACAAGCCCAATATAATTATGTCAGCTTTAGTGAACAACTTGAAACAACCAATCGAAAAGTGATTAATTTGGTTCGTTCATCATATAATGATATCTCAGCATCAATTAGTTCTATTAAAGCGTATGAACAAAGTGTAATTTCAGCGCAAAGTTCATTAGACGCAACGCAATCTGGTTATGAAGTCGGTACTCGTACTATTGTTGATGTGCTTACTGCCACGACACAGCTTTACGATGCGAAACAACAACTGTCTGATGCAAAGTATGATTATCTCATTAGCTTGTTAAAATTAAAAAGTGCCATTGGTACATTAAATGCGAATGATCTAATCGAGTTAAATAACATGTTAGGTAAAGAAACCAGCACAATAGTAACAATTGATTAACACACTCGAGTTTTAATTACTCAAAAATAAAAAACCTGCCTTTAATAGACAGGTTTTTTTATATCAGCAATTCATCTGTACTTATTTATCGATAATTGCAGCCTTTAATGGTGTTTGAGCTGACCAAACACGGTATTTGACTTGTACGTTGCTCGGCGTATAAACCACAATCGGTAGCTTACTATTGTAACGAATAAGTCCAATATCGTTATTCATCGTCACAAATGCCATTTTATTTTGCTCATCAGAAGGGCATGCCATCATCGTCGAAATACCGCTTCCTACATTTTCAACGACATAATATGAATATCCCCAGCCCTTTAAATCCTCTTGCTTGATTTGCCCAGACAAGCGGTGAATATTACAATCAACTAGCATGTCTTTACCAATAATTAATTCAACTTTGGCATTTTGTTCATCTTTAAGTTGAGGCAAATAAATAACAGAACGCACTTCACCACTTTTTGCGGCAGGGAAAGGCGCGATAGTTTCTTTATTCACTGCATCAGATTGATGAGATACTCCCGAGCATGCAACAAGAAATGAGCTCAATGCACTTAATGTTAACACAATAATTTTTTTCATTTATCCTCCTATTTATCAACAATTAATATCAACAATTTTGGTTTTCTCTATCATAAATACTAGCGCAATCATTGCAAGTTTAACGTAAATAAATTAATAGCCGCAAAGATTGTTATCAGCTATCATATCACTGTTTTTAATTCGATGATGCAAACACTATGCCTATAGAAAAAAATAATGATTTATTAAAATTAATTTTAAACCTGATTATCATGGGTTTATTTATTATCATTACTTACAGAGTAATAGAACCCTTTTTATTTGGTTTCTTTTGGGCAGTCATGGTGGTTATCACCACTTGGCCACTAATGATACAACTTCAACATAAACTGTTCAATCGACGCCTATTAGCTGTGCTAGTGATGACCATCATTTTATCATTATTTTTTATTATTCCATTTATGCTCATCATTATGAGTATTACTAAAAACAGTGGTTTTTTACTCGATCTAGCCAAAAATCTTTCTCAACAAAGTCTGCCCTCTTTTGACTGGTTAGCTCGAATCCCACTAATTGGAAACGAACTCTATACCAAATGGCAAGAAGTCATCAACAATGATGGCAGCGAATTAGTTAAAGAAATACAACCTTATTTTGGTACTGTCGTATCTTGGATGATTGAACAACTGACTAACATTAGTGTATTTGTTTTTCACTGTGCGGTCATGATAGTGTTTAGTGCCCTATTATTTCTTAAGGGTGAAGATGTTAAAAAATATGTTTATCACTTTGCCTATAAACTATCTAAACAACATGGTGAAAATACCATTACCTTAGCGGGTAAATCAATTAGAGCCGTAGCACTCGGTGTAGTCGTCACGGCTGTAACTTTGACATTAATTGGTGGACTGAGTCTGGCAATCACATCCATGCCATTTACAGGCTTCTTAACTTTACTCCTTTTCCTTTGTTGCGTAGTACAGATTGGCCCAACATTAATCATGGCAATATGTACTATTTGGCAATTTTGGGATGGTCACCTTGTTTCGGGCTTTATTCTACTGACTGTCACTATTATTCTCACAACCCTTGATAGTATTATGAGAATATATTTAATCAAAAAAGGAGTCGATTTACCTTTCTTATTGATTTTATTTGGTGTCATAGGTGGACTACTCGGATTTGGTGCAATGGGACTCTTTATTGGCCCAGTAATTTTAGCATTATCTTATAACATTATTCATGCTTGGATTGAAGAACAAGATTAAAAGATAGCGAATTGCTACCTTTTAATCAATAAAAGTTAGCTAATCAAGCGGCCATCGGTTGATTGAGATAAATACGTCCCATTACGCAATGCTTCGATACGTTTATCAAGTGGGGGATGGGACATAAATAGTTCTGACATTTTTGCTTTTTTAACACCATTAATGCAAAAGGCCATAATAGATACATCTTCTTTTGGTTCATAACTTACTTTTAAACGCTCTAAGGCCGCTATCATTTTTTGCGTACCGACAATTTTTGCCGATCCTGCATCAGCATAAAACTCACGTCGACGTGAAAACCACATCGTAATCAAGCTCGCTAATATACCAAACACAAATTCAAACACCATCACAATTAAAAAATAGACCATAGTCGACATTCCTCGATTACGCTCTGACATTGCTTGTACTACTACAGATGCTAATATTCTTGAAATAAAAATGACGAAAGTATTTAATACTCCCTGCAATAAGGTCATAGTGACCATATCGCCATTGGCAATATGGCTTATTTCATGGGCAATCACCGCTTCTGCTTCATCTTGGCTCATTGATTCGAGTAATGCAGTGCTCACTGCAACTAATGAGTGATCACGGCGAGCGCCGGTTGCAAAAGCATTCATATCTGGCGCTTTATAGATAACAACATCTGGCATTTTAATATTTACTTGCTCTGATTGCCGACGCACAACATCAAACAACCACTGTTCTTGAGCATTGCGGGGTTGTTTGATAACGGTACCGCCAACTGCACGTAATGCCATCGTTTTCGATAACAATAATGAAATAATTGAGCCGCCAAAACCGAAAATGGCCGCAAAGATAAGTAAACCAGAGGTACTACGCGCATCAACGCCAAAAATACTTAAAACAAGACCAAATACAAACATAACAGCTAAGTTAGTCAGAATAAAAAGACCTATTCGCATCATATGATTATTCCTTATTAATAACAGACATATCTACTCATAATATATGGACAATTAACACAATTTTAAAGTCATATATTATATAAAATACTGCAAAATTGGCGATATAAACGAATTAAAGTGCAAGAAGGCAATTATCATGCATGTTTTAACAATAAAAATGCATCAAACAAGATTGGAGGAGTCCCTATCAGCCACATCCCACACACATATAACTTACTTTGGCTGCTTCCTTCCGGACCTGACCTAGTGAGCAAGCAAATGTTGCAGGAGGACCCATAGGGCCTCCATAGAAGAGGACTAATTATCCACTAAAAATAGCGAAAAGACAACAACAATAGTATCAATGGAGCCAAATTTTCCCCTATTTAATCAAATGATCTCAATATTTTTAAGCTATATTTATCGATTGATTCACGTTATACTTAAAGCATATTTGACTGTATTAAGTAAATAAAATGAACATTCTGATCACTGGCGGCTTAGGCTATATTGGTAGTCATACCTGTGTCAAATTGCTTGAAGCAGGCTATCATCCAATTATTATTGATAATTTGTATAATAGTAAAAAAAGCGTTTTACAGCGCATTGAACGCATTACAGGTAAAACGCCTTTATTTTATTATGGTGATATTCGAGATAAAGCGTTGTTAAACACTATTTTTCAACAACACACAATTGCTGCGGTCATCCATTTTGCAGGTTTAAAAGCTGTTGGTGAGTCGGTTACTAAACCCTTAGAATACTACGAAAATAATGTTTATGGATCTATTTGCCTAGCACAAGTTATGCAAGCGCATCAGGTAAAAAATTTGATCTTTAGCTCTTCAGCAACGGTATATGGCGAAAAAAATCCAACCCCTTATTTAGAAAGCTATCGGACAGGTAATATTACCAACCCATATGGTTGGAGTAAATTTATGGTTGAGCAAAGCTATATCGACTTATATAACGCACAGCAAGATTGGAGCATCGCATTACTGCGTTATTTCAATCCAGTTGGCGCCCATCCGTCAGGTTTAATGGGTGAAGACCCGAAAGGTATTCCCAATAACCTGATGCCATATCTATCACAAGTTGCGATAGGCAAACGTGACAAGCTCTCTGTCTATGGTAATGATTATCCAACCAAAGATGGCACCGGTGTGCGTGATTATATTCATGTTGAAGATTTAGCCTTAGGTCATGTTGCGGCCTTACAAAAAATGGACCAACCTAGTGTACATATTTATAATCTCGGTTCAGGGCAAGGCAGTAGTGTACTAGAGGTACTTGCTGCTTATGAAAAAGCTTGTGGAAAAAAACTACCTTATCAAATTGTTGACAGGCGAGCCGGAGATATTGCCGCTTTCTGGGCTGATGCATCAAAAGCGAAGCAAGAACTGAATTGGCAAACCGAGTGCAGCCTTGATGATATGGCAAAGGATAGTTGGAACTGGCAGGCAAAAAATCCTGAAGGATATCCAAATGAATAACCTGATTTATCGTGCGGATATTAAACCACAATTAGAAGAAACAATCCGTTTATACTCTCGCTGTTCCTTAGGAGAAAGGCGCCCACTCATGCCCCTCGTTTTCAAGCCATGCTTGATAACGCTAACTTGCTTATTACTGCCTGGGATGGCGACAAACTTACCGGTATTGCCCGCTGTATGACAGATTTTGTCTTTACAACCTATTTATCGGATTTGGCGGTTGATGAAGATTATCAACATCAAGGCATTGGTAAACAATTGATTAAAGAAGTACAAAACAAGACAACGCCGGAATGCAGAATTGTTTTATTATCAGCCCCGCAAGCCGTAAACTATTATCCTCATATTGGATTTAGCCCTCATCCATCAGCCTGGACATTAATTAAAGATTGATATGAAACTCATTTTAGCGTCAACATCGGAATCTCGGAAAAAGATTCTCAAAAAATTTGCCTTACCTTTCGACTGTGTTGCGCCACAATGTGATGAAACTCCCTTACCTAATGAGAGTGCAATCGATTTGGTGCTGCGTTTATCACAAATTAAAGCCGAGTCAGTTGCCGCGCATCACCCCAATGATATTGTGATTGGCTCAGATCAAGTAGGCGTACTAGATGGTAAAATTATTGGCAAGCCGCATTCAACAGATAATGCGATAGCACAATTATTAAATAGTAGTGGTAAAACATTTTACTTTTATACGGGGCTTTGCGTCATTCATCAATCTTCACAGCAAATAACGACCTTATATGAACCCTTCAAAGTCACATTTAGGCAATTAACCTTAGCCGAAATTGAATCTTATGTGCAAAAAGAGAGGCCGCTACAATGTGCTGGTAGCTTTAAATGCGATGAGCTTGGTATTACACTATTTGAAAAATTTGAAGGCCATGATATTAACGCCTTAGTTGGTTTACCGCTGATTAAACTCAATCAAATCCTGATTCAAATGGGCTTTAATCCATTATTGTTAAAATAACCCGACGTAACATCGGATTATCTTATTAATATCACGCCAACGATTTAAATCGAGTATGACATCCGTTTATACTATATTATGGCATTCTTGATTTTCAAATACGTGTTGAATATTCGATAACGTTGTTTCAGATATATTGAGTAATGCTTCTTGCGTTAAAAATGCCTGATGTCCCGTAAAAATCACATTATGGCATGACGATAAGCGACGAAATACATCATCTTGAATAACATCATTTGATTTGTCTTCAAAAAACAGGTCTCGTTCATTTTCGTAAACGTCCATCCCTAATGCACCAATTTTTGAGGTTTTAAGTGCATCAATTGCGGCTGCAGCATCAAGTAGCCCACCTCGACTAGTATTAATAATCATTACCCCATTTTTCATTTTACTAAATGATTGTGCATTCAATAAATGATAGTTATCTGGCGTCATTGGGCAATGTAGTGTAATCAGGTCAGATTGCGCATACAACTCATCTAAATTGACATAATTTGCTCCAAGTTCAATAGCTTTATCAGTTGGATATGGATCATGCGCTAAGATTTTCATGCCAAAACCATTCAAAATACGAATCATCGCTTGCCCAATCTTACCGGTACCAATCACACCAGCAGTACGATTATGCATATTAAAACCCGTTAATCCTTCTAAAGAGAAATTAGCATCTCGAGTGCGTTGATACGCCTTATGAGTACGACGATTTAGTGTCATCATTAAAGCCATAGCATGCTCAGCAACAGCTTCTGGTGAATATGCAGGTACCCTAACCACTGTGATGCCCAATTTTTTAGCTGCGTCTAGGTCAACATTGTCAAAACCGGCACAGCGTAATGCTAAAATCTTTACGCCCGATGCAGCAAGCTGCTGTAAGGTTTTTTCATCAGCTTCATCATTAACAAAAATACAGACAGCATCGAAACCATCTGCCGTCACGGCCGTTTTACAACTGAGTTTATGCTCATAATATTCAATATCAAAACCAAATGATTTGTTTGTCATTTCTAAATGTTCACGATCGTAGTGCTTACTACTAAACACAGCAACTTTAATTTTATTGTTCATCGTATAACCTCATTGAATTGCATATTAACCCCGACTATTCTTATTAGCATAATCCTTTCTAAATATAAATCAATAGATAGCTATTGCTGCAATTTTCTGATTTAGCATGATGATAGAGACTAAAATATTGATACTAAGTTCTATATTCATGGTTTTTAAAACAGATGATATTCCTACACGCAAGCTGTGGTATAATCAATATAGCCTATAGATAAAAATACAAAATAGCATATGCGATTGACATGAATAATAAAGCACAAAATACTGAATCGATCATCCGCACCATTTTAACAACTAAAATGCTCATTTGCGTTTTTACTGGTTTTGCATCTGGATTACCACTCTATCTTTTAATTCAACTAATGCCTGCTTGGTTAGAAAGTGAAGGTGTTAACATCAAAACAATTGGTGCATTTACACTTACTCAAATACCCTATGTATGGAAATTCCTCTGGGCACCGTTCATGGATAATATTTCATTATTTAATATGGGGCGTAGACGAGGATGGATGATTTGCACACAAATTTTATTATTCTTTAGTATCGCAGTATTAGGATTTATTTCACCCCAGCTCAATATTATGCTTATCGCCATTCTCAGCTTTGCAATAGCACTTTTTTCAGCTACCCAAGATGTTGCGCTTGATGCCTTTCGGCGAGAGCTACTTTCAGATAAAGAGCTAGGACTCGGTAATAGTATTCATATTAACGCTTATCGCATTGCTGGTTTAGTACCGGGATCGCTTTCATTAATCTTATCTAATTTTTATGCTTGGGACATTGTATTTATGATTACCGCGTGTTTTATGTTCCCAGCCATCGTTATGACATTATTGGTTAAAGAACCCAATAAATTCACTGCTAAACCGTATAAAATTGAAAATATCATCACAAAACCATTTGTTGAATTTATTCAGCGTAATGGCATAAAATCAGCGCTAACGATTCTGGCATTTATTTTCCTGTATAAATTAGGCGATAGCATGGCAACATCCCTTGCAACACCCTTTTATCTTAAAATGGGATTTACCCGCATAGATATCGGATTAATTGCCAAAAATGCCTCACTATGGCCAAGTGTATTTGGTGCCTTAATCGGCGGCATTACGATGATTAAAATTGGAATTAATCGTGCATTATGGTTATTTGGAATTGTGCAATTGTTATCAATACTCGGATTTTTGTGGTTATCAATTGAAGGACCATTTGAAAACATTCGATCAGCCCAGCTTATTTTATTGGCAGCCGTCATTGGCTTTGAAGCGTTAGGTGTGGGTTTAGGGACGGCAGCTTTTGTCGCTTTTATTGCCAAAACAACCAATCCATTATATACCGCAACCCAATTTGCACTTTTCACTAGTTTTGCCTCAATTCCTCGAACACTGATCAATGCATCAACTGGTGTTATTGTCGAAAATGTGGGATGGACAAATTTTTTTGGGTTATGTACGATACTTGCTATTCCCGGAATGTTGCTACTATATAAAGTAGCACCGTGGCAATCAAAATAATTTAGACTGGAGACAACATGGATAAGCTCACTCAAGCTTTTAATTTTCGTCATGCTTGCAAAGTTTTCGACGAGGCAAAAAAAATATCCGCACAAGATATTGATTATATTTTGGAAGCAGGACGAACTTCACCCTCTTCATTTGGCATGGAACCTTGGCACTTTGTTGTGACTACGAATGACTCACTGAAAGAAAAATTAAAAACAGCCTGTTATAATCAGCAGCAAGTAACAACCTGCTCTCATTTCATCGTCGTCCTATATCGTAAATCAACACAATTTACAATGCAAAGTGAATATTTAAGGCAAACCGTCCAACGTTCATTACCAACTGATGGTGCTTCTTTTGATCTTGATGCCGCCTGTCAATATTTTATCAATTACTGTAATAACGGATTATCGCATGGCGTAAGTGTAGATAATTGGTCTGAAATGCAATGCTACATCCCGTGCGCAAATATGATGACCGCAGCGGCTTATCGTCAAATTGACTCGTGTGCGATCGGTGGTTTTCAAGCAGATAAATTGCTCGCAGAACTTGCTAAAGCTAGCCCTCAGATTAATGAACACAATTTTGGTATTGCCTTATGTCTTGCCTTTGGATATCGTAAAAATCCGCAATCAACACAATTTAGATGGTCTAAAGAAGAAATAACCACTTATCTATAAAAAAATCCCGCACTCAGCGGGATCATTTTGAGTTAAACATTCATTTTTTATTATCGTAAAGCACTATATAAATTTTCGACATCACATGATGCTGAGCCAATAATAAATGAAATACCAGATAAAATATCAATAATTTTCGAATCTTCAGCACTATTTTGTGCTGAATTAAGAATTTCTTGAGCCCAATTTATTTTACGTAGTACAACTTCAAGCTGTTCTAGTGTCATATCGTTAACCATTTTTTCATCTCCCACTTGCAAATTATAATATTAAATAGATTACTCATTTAGTGTTATTATGATGGCTTTTTTTTGCTTTTCAACACAAAAAACACAATTATCTAATTTTTTACGTTTATTTATTTCTTTTTTAAAAACAAATAAATTTTAAAAAATATATCGATAACTAAAAAAACAAATAAAATGATTAAAAATCATACTAAAGATAAATAAATTGATAAGTATTTTATATGATAATAGCGTATAATTCTGATTGTTAAAAACGAAGGATTGATCTTATGCTTGGTAAGTTTATTGTTATTGAAGGTCTTGAAGGCGCAGGAAAAACAACCGCCATCAATGCTGTTACCCATATTTTAATCAAGAAAAATATTACTGAACTTGTCTATACAAGAGAACCTGGTGGCACTGCGATTGCAGAAGCATTACGAACTATTATAAAAAAGGGTCTCAACGATGAGCCACTCACTGATAAAGCAGAGTTATTGATGTTTTATGCCGCTCGTATTCAACTCATCGAAAACGTCATAAAACCAGCATTACAGGCCAATAAATGGGTGATTGGTGATCGCCATGATCTGTCAACCCAAGCTTATCAAGGTGGCGGCAGGCAAATCGATCCACAATTCCTTTCAATGTTAAGAGAAGGTGTATTGGCAGGATTTAAACCCGATTTAACCATTTATATGGATATCTCACCTGAATTAGGTTTACAACGCGCAAGATCCCGTGGTGCACTTGATCGTATCGAGCAAGAATCCTTACCATTTTTCGAGCGCATTCGTGCTCGTTATTTAGAACTAGCCCGTCGTGATAAAAGTATCATCACAATTGATGCTTCACAATCGCTAGAACACGTAACACATGATCTTCAACACGTCCTTAATCTTTGGTTGCACTCAAATGGAATCGACTAATTCGACTATTGCAGCTTATCCTTGGTTGCTAAATGGCTATCGGGATTTAACGCTACCTTTAAATCAAGGACGAGCTCACCATGCGCGCTTAATTCATTATCTGCCTGGCTCGGGTGAAGATCTCCTCATGAGTCAGCTGGCAATGCGTTTGCTGTGCTTAACGCCAAAGCATAACCAACCATGCCAACAATGCCATCACTGCCAGCTATTCTTAGCAAATAATCATCCTGACTATGATGTGATTGAACCCGAAAAAAATAAATTGTTGATTGGCGTTGATCAAATTAGACAAATAACAAAAAAAATATATGAACGTGCTCAGCAAGGTGGCAATAAAGTTATTTGGATAAAAGCCGCTTCACAGATGACAGAAGCCGCAGCCAATGCGTTACTAAAAACATTAGAAGAACCACCAGAAAATACCTATTTTCTACTTTCAGACAAAAATAATGGTCAACTATTACCGACAATTCGCAGTCGTTGTCAATTTTATTTTTTAGCGGTTCCTGATATTGAAACATCAATCTCTTGGCTAAAAACAAAGTGCGATTGCGGTCAGTATAATGACAATCAATTGGCAACCGCCTTGTTACTAAGTTGTAATGCTCCTTTGGCTGCATTATCGCTATTAACGACCGAGTGCTGGCAAGCACGTGAGCAATTTAATCAGCAATTACAACATAATATGATGCAAAAAGAGATGTGGGCGTTGCGTGAGATATTAATTCATCAAGACAATATCTTCATGTACTTAGACTGGTTTTGTACACTCATTAGCGATGCGCTCAAAGCTAAACAGAAATCAGGTCGATTCATTATTAACCGCGATCAGGTGCCACTCATTAGATTAATTGCTACATATAAAGTTGAAAAAATCATTGAGCTTTATGAGCGGTGGCAAAGTACCCGTAAACAACTTGCCACCATCACAAGTTTGAATCAAGACTTAATCATAAGTAATCTACTAGCTCAATCGGAAATAATCCTCTATTCTTCGGCTAATTAACTTCAAAATAGAGTGTAAGTATTGCTATAATAGCACTCAGTTATATTTCGATGAATTGCTAGAATAGTGCATTTATACAAGGGAATTATATCATGCCATCACCAATTATTGTTGCTGTCGATTTTGCCGATATTAAATCAGCATGGAATTTTATTGATCGTGTTGAACCAACAGATTGCCGTTTAAAAATCGGTAAAGAGCTATTTACAATAGCAGGTCCCGAATTTATTAAACAAATTCATAATAAAGGCTTTGAAGTCTTCCTTGACTTAAAATTTCATGATATTCCAAATACAGTTGCAAAAGCAGTGACCGCTGCAGCGGATCTCGGTGTTTGGATGACGAATGTTCACGCAAGTGGTGGCTCACGCATGATGCAAGCTGCTAAAGATGCGCTCTATTCTTATGGTAAAGATGCACCCATGCTAATTGCCGTTACCGTGTTAACTAGTATGGAATCAGCTGATTTAAATGAAATTGGCATCAATGTGTCACCATTAGAGCAAGCGACAAGGCTGGCAGTACTTGCTAAAAACTGTGGTTTAGATGGTGTTGTGTGCTCAGCTAAAGAAGTACAAAGTTTTAGGACTCGCTTAGGTAGCGATTTCAAATTAGTAACACCAGGCATCCGTCCAGTTGGCACGGATCCAGATGACCAACGCCGAATAATGACCCCGCAACGTGCTCAAGCAGCAGGGTCAGATTATTTAGTTATTGGTCGCCCAATTACCCAATCTGATCAGCCTGAGCAAACACTACGAGATATATTATCAACACTCGAGCCCGTTTAAGGTTTGTCTTATGTCAGAAAATCATCTTGTTTATTCGACTGAAACAGGTCGAATAAAACCAGTACCCAATAAATCTATCAGTTCCAAAGGCGATGGCATTGTTCGTATACAAAAACAAACGGCGGGTAGAAAAGGCAAAGGAGTTTGTGTCATCTCCGGATTAGACTTAGAGAATATAGAATTGACTAAGCTTGCCGCTGAGTTAAAAAAACGCTGTGGTTGTGGTGGCAGCGTCAAAGAGGGTACCATTGAGATTCAAGGCGATAAACGAGAACTACTCAAAGAGTTACTGGAATCAAAAGGCTTTAGAGTCAAATTCGCTGGTGGATAGTTAGATTGTTTTAAGCATAAAAAAACCAAAACAGTTGTTTTGGTTTTTTAGTAACTCGCTAAAGCTTAGCTGCAGCTCATTACACGCATTTTTGATGATATTTCACGACGCTCTTTTGAGATTTCAGCATTTTTAATAATAAAGTCATCAACACGATCTTCATAATCAAGTTTCATATTGGCAATAATTGCTTGAACTTCATCATACGTCATATTAGGTTTAATATAATCACTTAAATTTTCAAGTAGCAACACACGTTTTTGGTTGTCACGAATTTTTTTCTCATTATCAGTGATTTCGCGTTTGAGTTTATTTAAACGACGAGATAGACGAACATACTCTAATACGTTCTGGAATGAAGGTTTTACTACTTTATCCTTTTCCATGAATAACCCCTTATATCAAATTGTGAATATATAAATTATCAAACTACTAATAAGTATATACTAGTTATAACTTAAAGTAGACAAAATTCCAAACTTAATCAGCACTTTTCGATTATTTTAAATGTGCTCGAGACAGTTCCAATAGTGATTTAAATTGATAGTCAGCAAGGCACCACTGTGGAAGAGTGCGCTCATGCGCGGCTGGAATCACGATCGATTTCATTTGCGCCGCTTTCGTTGCAATCATACCTGGAATAGAATCTTCAATCGTCAAACAGTTAAACGGACTTTCACCCAATTTTTGGGCAGCCAGTAAATACACGTCTGGATTTGGTTTGCCATAAGCCAACTTTTCAGCTGATACGCGCACATCAAAATAATGGGTGAGATTCAAACAATCCGTTACCGCATCAATAACGCGCATTGGTGAAGACGATGCAAGGCCAACTTTCAAACCTAATTCACGACAGAGCATTAATGCCTCTTCTACCCCTGCAAAAATGGGCTTAGTTGCAGAGACTTTCTCAATAACTAAGTCGATAATTTTGTTTACCAGCGTTTCGCTGTGCATATTTTTTTCCGGCACAAGCTGGCAATATAAATTTGCTACCTGATCAATACGTACCCCAGTCAATGATAATTCATATTTTCGGTGTAACTCATCATAATCAACACCGTAAATGGCTAGCGCGTCTTTAACCGCCTCATCCCATAATGGCTCTGAGTCGAGCAAGACACCATCCATATCAAACAAAACAGCTTTGGTTAAAAATAATTTATTCATGACTAGTTGCCTCAATTAGGAGTGTATCACTGGTAAATGAGCCATCGTCTTGAAGCTCAAAATATTGCTGGACTTCTTTGCTAGCTGAAACTTGATATTGTTTGATCGCATCAATAAAATGCGTAGGCGTTCTCATCCGTTTAACCCAACTTTCAAATTGTAATAATAAGCGATAGCGATAGGTCTTATCAACCATTAGCCCAGCTTCGGTAATAAAGGTCAGTAATTCACCTGGCGAGTAATCTCTAACATGAGACGTATCTCGTAATGCCTCAACCGTTTGCAACCAGATATCAAGCACCTGATGGCCTGGTGACGTCACATCGATTAAAAAAAGTTTACCACCGGGTTTTAACACGCGAACCGCTTCGCGCATTGCCACACCAGCATCTCGCCAATGATGAAGTGAATAACGACTAGTGACAATATCAAAGCTTTTATCAGCAAATGGCAATTTTTCAACGATGCCTTGCGTAGTCACTAAATTATGCAACGCTTTCTCTTTAGCTGTTTTACTAACAACATTTAGCATCTCGTCAGATAAATCGTAGGCAGTGACTGATTTAACCGCTTGTGCGGCTAAAAAACTCACATGCCCAGCCCCACAGCCCAAATCTAATAAGTTCGCATTAGGATAATTGGCTAATAATACGGCAAGTTGCTTTAAATCGTCACCTTGAGCATGCACAGAACTGGTTAAATAAGCATTTGCTTGCTCGCCAAATTGCAGCTTTACTCTGTCGTGATGGCTATCTGATTGTGTCATAAGTCTCTCATACTTCTTTCACTGGTATAAAACAAAATAGCCCATAAAATATCCATTTATGGGCTATGAACCGTATTGTATTACGCTAAAAAGCGAGGAACTTTGTGCTCAAAGTCACTAATCGCGCTTTCGTGCTGTAATGTCAAACCAATATTATCCAAACCATTTAGCAAGCAGTGGCGTTTGAAAGGATCAATCTTAAACGAATAGGTTTTATCGCCGGCAATAACCACTTCTTTTTCAAGATCAACGGTAAATTCAATGCCTTCGTTTTCATCAACCAATTTGAATAATTCATCCACTTCATCTTCCGATAGATTAACTAACAATAACTGGTTATTAAATGAGTTATTATAAAAAATATCAGCAAAACTTGAACCAATAATCGTTTTAAAACCATAATCAGCTAACGCCCATGGTGCATGCTCACGTGATGAGCCACAACCAAAGTTTTCACGTGTTAGTAAAATAGTTGCGCCTTTATAACGCGGTTTATTTAATACAAATTCCGGATTCGGTTTTTGCCCTGCATCATCTAAAAATCGCCACTCATGAAAGGCATGTTGGCCAAACCCGGTGCGGGTTACTTTTTGTAAAAATTGCTTAGGAATAATTGCATCTGTATCAACATTAGCAGCATCTAAAGGTGCCACTAAGCCTTGATGTTTAGTAAATTTAGCCATGATTGTTTCCCAAAAGTAATAGCCTTAAAATGGTTGACGGATATCGGTGAAATGACCCGTAATAGCAGCAGCTGCGGCCATTGCAGGGCTCACTAAATGCGTTCTAGCATCACGACCTTGACGACCTTCAAAGTTACGATTACTTGTCGATGCGCAGCGATCACCCGGTGCTAATTTGTCGTCATTCATTGCAAGGCACATTGAACAACCCGGTAAGCGCCATTCAAATCCAGCCTCGATAAAAATTTTATCTAATCCTTCTGCTTCCGCTTGCGCTTTAACCGGACCTGAACCTGGCACAACTAATGCTTGCACACCATCAGCAACTTTACGGCCTTTGGCAATACTTGCTGCTGCGCGCAAATCTTCAATACGTGAATTGGTACATGAGCCAATGAACACTTTATTAATTTTAATATCCGTCATTTTGGTACCAGCGCTTAATCCCATGTAGGCCAAAGCGCGCTCAGCAGAGTGTTGCTCAATTGAATCATCAAAATCACGCGGATTGGGTACAACACCATCAATTGATGTCACTTGACCTGGGTTTGTGCCCCAAGTAAGTTGTGGTGCAATATCTTTAGCCGCTAAAGTGACCACTTTATCAAAATGCGCACCATCATCAGTTTTTAATGTTTGCCAATAAGCAACTGCACGATCAAAATCCTCGCCTTTTGGCGCAAACTGACGCCCTTTAACATAGTTAAACGTAACGTCATCAGGTGCAACGATACCCGCTTTTGCGCCCATTTCAATCGCCATATTACATAACGTCATGCGACCTTCCATCGATAATGCTTTGATCGCATCACCACAAAACTCAACCACATAACCGGTTCCGCCGGCACTGGTTGTTTTGCCAATAATCGCCAGAATAATATCTTTTGCTGTAATACCCTCAGCAACTTGACCATTCACTTCGATTTTCATTGTTTTAGCGCGGCCTTGTTTTAAGGTTTGTGTCGCTAACACATGCTCAACTTCAGATGTACCAATACCAAAGGCTAAAGCACCAAAAGCACCATGCGTTGCCGTATGTGAATCACCACATACAATCGTCATACCGGGTAATGTCATCCCTTGCTCAGGCCCAATAACATGGACAATCCCTCTTAACGGGCTTTGAATATCATATAATGAAATACCGAACTCTTTGGTATTTTTAGCCAATTCAGTTAACTGAATTCTAGCCATTTCACTACATGCACTTAGTTCATTACTTTTGGTCGACGTGTTATGATCCATCGTTGCAAATGTTTTATGCGGCTGACGAACCGTGCGGTTCATCGCGCGTAAACCATCAAATGCTTGTGGTGAAGTGACCTCATGAACTAAATGACGATCGATATATAAAATAGGTGTTTCATTGGGTGCTTCATACACCACATGTGCATCATACAACTTTTGATACAATGTTTTAGGTTGTTTGCTCGACATTGCTGTATTCCTTTATAAATTTTATTAGATCAAATTGCAGATAATATCGCCCATCTCATCGGTGCTAATATGTTTGCCGCCACGCGCTAAGTCAATCGTGCGATAACCTTGTTCAAGCGCTTTATTAACAGCATTTTCAATCTGTTTAGCGATATCGTCGCGTTTTAAGCTATATCGTACTAATAAAGCAAGCGATAAAATTTGCGCTGCAGGGTTAGCAATATTCTTACCAGCAATATCAGGCGCACTGCCACCGGCTGGTTCATAAAGCCCAAATCCTTCTTCATTTAGGCTTGCAGAAGGTAGCATTCCCATTGATCCAGTAATCATCGCGCACTCATCAGATAAAATATCACCAAATAAGTTTGAACATAGCATCACGTCGAATTGAGCAGGATCTTTGATCAGCTGCATCGTCGCATTATCAATATACATATGCTCTAAGGCGACATCAGGATAAGCTTTTGCCACTTCACTGACCACTTCACGCCATAAAATTGAAGTTTGTAGGACATTGGCTTTATCAATTGAGGTCACTTTTTTACGGCGTAATCTTGCCGCTTCAAAACCCATTTTAGCAATACGTTCGATCTCAAAACGGTGATAAACTTCAGTATCAAATGCTTTTTCTTGTGGGCCACTGCCTTCACGGCCTTTTGGTAATCCAAAGTAAATTCCACCAGTTAACTCACGCATACATAAAATATCAAAACCACGCTTTGCAATATCGTCGCGTAACGGGCAAAGTTCTTCTAATCCCTGATAAAGACTAGCAGGACGCATATTAGCAAATAATTTAAAGTGTTTACGTAGTGGTAGCAATGCACCGCGTTCAGGCTGTTGATCCGGTGGTAGATGAGTCCATTTTGGTCCACCGACAGAACCGAATAAAATGGCATCAGCTTTTTCACACCCTGCTAGTGTCTCTTTAGGTAATGGACAACCATGAATATCAATGGCAGCGCCTCCAACATCATATTCACTGGTCGTGATCGATAATTGGTATTTTTCCCGTATAACATCGAGTACTTTATAGGCTTGTTTCATCACTTCTGGGCCGATTCCATCCCCAGACAAAACGGCTATATGGTATGACTGTGACATAAATGATCCTCAATTGTTTTTCTATTGTGTTATTTTCTAATTAGGTAATTTTACATATTAACCGTGTAAACGCTGCTTTGCTGCGGCAACAATTGAAGCACGATAAATATTATTTAACGCATTAATTAACGCTTTAGCTGATGCTTCTACAATGTCCGTTGCTAAACCCACACCATGAAAACGTCTGCTATTATATTCAACCACAATATCGACTTGACCTAATGCATTCTCACCTTGCCCTTTAGAGGCTAATTGATATTTTACAACAGAAACCGGAATATTTGTAATACGATTAATAGCTTGATAAACCGCATCGACAGGACCATTACCCGTTGCTGCGTCTGATTTTTTCTCATCCCCTGCGGTTAAACTAACTGACGCAGTTGATACCACCGTCGTACCCGATTGTACGTTAAAATAATCTAAGGCAAAGTGCTCTTCATCATCTTTTAGATTATTCATAAAAATTAAAGCTTCTAAATCATAATCAAACACTTGGCCTTTTTTGTCTGCTAAGGCTAAAAACGCTGCATAAATCGCATCTAAATTATAATCTTCATCACGGTAACCTAATTCTTGTAACCTGTGTTTTACTGCGGCACGACCAGAACGGGATGTTAAATTTAACTGTACTTGATTTAAACCAATCGATTCTGGCGTCATAATTTCGTAAGTTTCACGATTTTTTAACACGCCATCTTGATGAATACCTGAAGAGTGGGCAAAGGCATTACTACCAATAATAGCTTTATTGGCCGGAATTGGCATATTAGCTATTTGACTGACAATTTGGCTTGTACGATAAATTTCTTGATGATTAATATTGGTATGGACATTTAAAATATTTTGACGAACTTTGATCGCCATAATCACTTCTTCTAAAGCCGTGTTACCAGCACGCTCACCTAAACCATTCATCGCGCCTTCAACTTGACGAGCTCCCTCTTGTACCGCACTAATTGAGTTGGCCACTGACATACCCAAATCATCATGGCAGTGCACCGAAATAATCGCTTTATCAATATTTGGTACACGCTCAAATAAGGTGCGAATAATACCACCAAACTGGTAAGGAACGGTATAACCAACTGTATCGGGAATATTAATCGTTGTCGCCCCAGCAGCGATTGCCGCTTCAACAATGCGACATAAATTATCGATTGGCGTACGCCCTGCATCTTCACAAGAAAATTCAACATCGTCAGTATAATTACGCGCACGTTTCACACTATGAACCGCTCTGGCAACAACATCATCAAATGACATTCTTAATTTATCTTGTACGTGTAACGTTGAGGTGGCCATAAAAGTATGAATACGAAATTGTTCAGCGACTTTTAAAGCTTCGGCAGCGACATCTATATCTTTATCAACACATCTTGCTAATGCACAAACGCGACTATTTTTAATTGTTCTGGCGATCGTCTGCACGGATTCAAAATCACCAGGAGAAGAAACGGGAAAGCCCACTTCCATCACATCAACGCGCATTCTTTCTAATGCTAAAGCAATTTGTAGCTTTTCTTTCACACTTAAACTGGCTTGTAATGCTTGCTCTCCGTCACGTAATGTGGTGTCAAAAATAATTACTTGATTGCTCATTTGTTTTTTCCTTATATTAAATACTAAATTTGCCAGTTTATGCTGCAAGTTTTTCTAATCTCAAAAAACAAAAAACCCGCAACTTAGCGCGGGTTTCTGTTAATCATGAAGCAAATGTTAATCCAATTTTACTCCGAATACAGACTATCCGCGCAAGACGATGCGAGGAGGAGGAGGCTGAGTAGGAGGTTCATTGAGTTAAACATTTAGTTCTCTTAATAAATTTTAAAAATAATAGTGCTATTTCTATCAAATATTAGACCGAGTGTCAAGCAACTATTTCTAATGAGTCATGATTTTAGTCATAGCAGTAACGTTTATCATAGAAATATCAACAACAATGATTATATTCAATGAGCAAATAACGATATCTAATCTAAATGATTAACTAAGGAATTACACACCATGTCATTAACATTTCTCTACACTTCTCGAGTTGAAAAGCATTTTATCATCCCAATATAAACTATATCTATCCTCAGCTTGATCGTGAATATTGATCAACTGATATAAATTCAAGGAGCAAAATGTGACTACAATTGTAAGCGTCCGTCGTAACGGACAAGTTGTCATTGGCGGGGATGGCCAAGTGACTCTAGGGGAACGAATTATCATGAAAGGCAATGCAAAAAAAGTGCGCCGCCTTTATAACAATAAAGTGATCGCAGGTTTTGCCGGTGGCACAGCGGATGCTTTTACATTATTTGAACTATTCGAGCGAAAGCTTGAAATGCACCAAGGACACCTAACGAAGGCGGCTGTTGAACTCGCCAAAGATTGGCGAACAGACAGAATGCTACGAAAACTCGAAGCGCTACTTGCTGTTGCCGATGAAACTGCCTCGTTGATTATCACTGGTACTGGTGATGTTATCCAACCAGAAGACGATTTAATTGCTATTGGTTCAGGTGGTCCATATGCACAAGCGGCCGCAAGAGCTTTACTTGATAGTACTGAATTATCAGCAAAAGATATTGTACAAAAATCACTCACCATCGCTGGTGACATTTGCGTGTACACCAATAGTTTCCAAACAATTGAAGAATTAAATTATTAATCATCATTGGTGTAATACCAATGATACTAATTTAATAAATTGATAAACATATTGAAGAGAACAGATTATGTCCGAAATGACCCCAAGAGAAATAGTTAGCGAACTTAACCAACATATTATTGGTCAAGATAAAGCAAAACGTGCCGTTGCAATCGCGCTACGTAACCGATGGCGACGTATGCAACTTGATGAGGCATTGCGTCATGAAGTCACCCCCAAAAATATTCTTATGATTGGACCAACGGGTGTGGGTAAAACTGAAATTGCCAGACGCCTTGCTAAGCTTGCTAATGCACCTTTTATTAAAGTTGAAGCGACCAAATTTACCGAAGTCGGTTACGTTGGTAAAGAAGTTGATTCGATTATCCGCGATCTGACCGATTCAGCCGTAAAAATGATCCGAAGCCAAGCGATTGAAAAAAATCGTAATCGCGCTGAAGAACTTGCTGAAGAACGTATTTTAGATGTGTTAGTACCGCCGGCTAAAGATGGATGGGGTCAAACTGACAATCCGACCGAATCAACAGCAAGACAAGCTTTCCGTAAAAAATTACGTGAAGGGTCTTTAGATGACAAAGAAATTGAAATTGAACTTTCTGCGACTAATATTGGCGTTGAAATCATGGCACCTCCAGGTATGGAAGAGATGACCAGTCAATTACAATCCATGTTTCAAAATATGGGTGGGCAAAAAAGTAAGCCTCGAAAAATGAAAATTAAAGATGCCTTTAAGCAGCTCATTGAAGAAGAAGCCGCTAAGCTGGTTAATCCTGAGGATTTAAAACATGAAGCCATCGAGTCGGTAGAGCAAAATGGCATTGTCTTTATTGATGAAATCGATAAAGTATGTAAACGTGGCAGTAACTCGTCAGGCCCTGATGTATCACGTGAAGGGGTACAACGCGATTTATTACCACTGGTTGAAGGCTGCACTGTGTCAACCAAGCATGGTTCAGTAAAAACGGATCATATTTTATTTATTGCATCAGGGGCATTCCAAACAGCAAGTCCATCTGATTTGATTCCTGAGCTACAAGGCCGTTTACCTATTCGAGTTGAATTACAGGCGTTAACAACGCAAGACTTTGAGCGTATTTTAACGGAACCCAACGCGTCATTAACCGTGCAATATAAAGCATTAATGGCAACGGAAGGTGTCAATATTGAATTTACTCCAGAAGGTATTCGTAAAATTGCCGAATCCGCATGGCAAGTTAATGAACAAAATGAAAATATTGGTGCTCGTCGCTTACATACCGTACTTGAGCGCTTAATAGAAGAAGTGTCATTTGATGCCAGTGATCTAGGTGGTAACACCATTACGATTGATGCCGATTATGTGAGTAGTCATCTGGATAAATTAGTTGCAGATGAAGATCTAAGTAAATTTATTCTATAATGTATTGATTAAAAACAAAAGAAAGGCTAGCTTTGCTAGCCTTTCTTATCTCTGCACCATTATTGGTTGAACGCACTTTCACCGTGACTATTAATATCTAATCCTTCACGTTCATGCTCTTCTGACACACGTAAACCAACAAGTTTATCGGCAATTTTAAAGGCAATAAAGGCAACGACTCCCGTCCAAACAACGCAAGTGACAATGCTCAGCGCTTGAATACCAATTTGCGATATCATATTAATACCATTGGCATAACCAACGCCACCTAACGATTCAGCCGTAAAAATACCGGTTAATAAGCAGCCAACAATTCCACAGACACCATGCACCCCAAATACATCACAAGTATCATCAACACGTAGCATACGTTTTAATGCTGATACGCCCCATACCCCAACCGCACCACATACTAAGCCAATGATAAGCGCACCGCCAACACCGACAAATCCCGCCGCTGGCGTAATACCAACGAGTCCAGCAATCACTCCCGAACACGCACCTAAACACGATGGTTTTCTGCGATGAATCCATTCAACCGTCGACCACGAAAGTACTGCGGCAGCAGTTGCTGCCATAGTATTAATAAATGCAAGCCCCGCAATTTCATCTGCCTGAGTTGAAGAGCCAGCATTGAAACCAAACCAACCAATATACAAAATGGCAGCACCAATATAGACATACGGTAAATTAAACGGTTTTAATGCTTCTTTATTAAAACCTAACCGTTTACGAATTAAATAGGCCCCGACTAATCCAGCAACCGCAGCATTAATATGTACTACCGTTCCGCCTGCAAAATCCAATGCACCTTCATCGCCAAGGATACCACCACCCCACACCATATGCGCCATCGGAATGTAAGAAAAAGTGAACCAAATCAGCATAAAAATAATGACTGCAGAAAACTTAATTCGCTCAGCAAAGGCACCGGGAATTAAACAACAAGTAATACAAGCAAATGACCCTTGAAATGCAACCCAAACTAATTGATAGATAGATCCTTCAACATCTGTCATCTTAATATCAGATAACAAAATTTGATCAAAGTTACCAAAGAACCAATTGCCATCACCAAAGGCAAGTGAATAGCCATATAAAATCCAAAGCACACAAACTAATGAAAAGGTAAAGAGTACTTGTGACAACATCGATAAAATGTTTTTAGAGCGTAGCAATCCGCCATAAAACAACGCAATGCCTGGGACTGACATAAACAGCACTAATGCAGTACAAATCATCATAAACGCGTTATCAGCTTTATCTGCACTGCTAGCGACTTTTTCAGCAATCCTATCATCAGCTAGCACACTCGCTGATATAAAAAGACTGGCTAGTATTATTAATTTTTTTAACATAATCAAAATCCTGTTCTCGAGTTTTTCATCATTTATACAAATATCACTTAAAGCGCAGCATCATCGGTTTCACCAGTACGAATACGAATAGCGTGTTCAAGGGGAGTGACAAAAATTTTGCCATCACCAATCTTTCCGGTGTAAGCCGCCTTCGTAATTGTTGCTAAAACATCATCAAGCTGCTCATCAACAATTGCCACCTCAATTTTAACCTTAGGTAAAAAATTCACGGTGTACTCCGCACCACGATAGAGCTCAGCATGCCCTTTTTGGCGGCCAAATCCTTTGACTTCAGTCACCGTTAATCCATTGATATCAATATTTGATAAGGCTTCTCGTACATCTTCTAGTTTGAAAGGTTTAATGATAACAGTAACTAACTTCATAGCAGCTCCTCGTAATTGAAAAAATCATCAATAGTCCTGCAAATGTTGTGCCAGTTTTTAATTTAATTCGTTACGGTATGAGTTGATGGGTAAAATCATGTTATTTAATTAAATAACCAAAGGATAATACACGAAGTGTATTATCCAAATGTACAAGCTATTGCGTCGATGTTACTTGATTTAATGATAATGCATCACTAATAATAAAAAATAAGTCGGTTTGATCGATAAGTCCCGTCACATTGGCGGCTGAGGGACCGTAAGCCGCTATTCTTACTTGTGTGCCTGTATGTTCTTGGCTTTCCGTTTCACTCGTCGCATAACTTATCGCCATAAAACTATTATCTTGGGTTTTTAATGTTTGCGTTAACCCATATGCCTGACTGTTAACGGGGATAATCTGCGTAGCATGAGCATGGTCAGCCGTCACAATAACTAACGTATCGCTGTTTTCTTTGGCAAATTGTAATGCCACTAATACTGCCTCATCCAAATCAGCAGCCTCGCCAAATTGACCACACGGATTGGCATAATGCGCTTGTTTATCAATCGATGCACCTTCAACTTGCAAAAAGAACCCATTAGGATTACTTTGCAACAATTTAATGCCTTTTTTAGTCATCTCTGCAAGAGTCGGTATTTGGGATTTACGTTGTGGATTCATGCTGCATGTCACGGCGTTATCATCTAAGTTGCCGTGGTAAACCGCTTGAGGACCAATCCATCGTGCTGGCATATTGCCTGGCGCAAATAAACCTAAAAGAGGATCTGTTTGACCTGCATGCTTAATATTGTTAAGTTGATCGAGATTGGTAACAATCTGGTAACCACGCTCAGTAGCTTGCTGAGTTAAACTTTTTCCTTGCCATTGCCCCGCTTTTGCTAACTCCGCAAATGTTTTGACACCCCCACCTAATGTAACATCGGCACGAACATTGAGTAATTGCTCCGTAATCGAACCGGCACCACCCGCTTCTAACGCATTGATTTGACAAATGTCACTGGTAACATCGGGCCCATAACATTTTCGATTTATGACATGAGCGTATAATGCTGCAGGTGTCGCGTCTTGAATTTCAGCAGTAGAGATATTTCCAGTTGCTTTTCCATGTTCTTTAGCAAGTTCTAACAAAGTTCTATGTGGTTGCTGAAATACATCGACGCCTAATGCGCCATTATAAGTCTTAACGCCAGTTGTCCATGCCGTCGCAGAGGCCGCAGAATCAGTAACATAATTTGGTAAGTGACTCAATTTATCAAGAGAGTAGTGTGTATAAGAACCAGTAAACTGCAAGCTATCCAATCCCGAAAAATAACCGCCAGCACCTTTAATATAATTGCGTGCGGCGGTAATTTCAGCATCGCCCATGCCATCACCAATTAATAAAATGACATTCTTCGCTTTATTATTATTAATAATCTGCTGTAATTCACTTACCTGTTGACGATTTAAACGCTTTGCCCCGCCAAAATCTGTAATATTTCCTACCGCTGACCGAGTATAAAAAAATTCGTCAGCCATAATACTCTGACTAAGAAATAAAGAAGATAACAACAGAGCGGGAAGTTTGATTGAAGTTAATTGCATAGCTATTTCCTTTTAAGTTAACACCGAGCTTGATAAGAAATAGCTTATAAAGAGATCATGTCATTTTTATGACATATCTACTATTTTATGCGGTCGACCTATTGCTAATCAGTCACCATTAATTGTCGATATTCATCATAGGCAAAGTGATCGGTCATGCCGCTAATATAATCTTGAATCAAACGCGACCGATAATAAAACTCCCAAACCAAAAAGCCCTCCGCTTGCCTATCGAGTTGTTCAATCGCTTGTTCATAAGCAATACAATGCTTAGCGGATAATTTATGGAATAATCGCGTTTCAATCATATAATGTTTGTGGCGACCTTTTTCGACTAATTCTAAAAAATCATGAGCCGGCATGGCGAGCAAAGGACAGTAAATATCGAGCAAACCATTAATAATGCGGTAACCTTGTAACTCAATATTTTCCACTGACTCATGATTAAACACATGCTTAAAACCAACATTTTTAAAAATATCGAGCAGTTTAAACTCCGCATCATGATCCTCGAGTAAAGCGTGATTAAACGAACCCTCATAAATCGCATCAATATTCTCAATAAAACGCTCAGCTGCGTGTGGCACCAATTTACCGATCGTATTCACTCTTAAGTACATAAAAAATTGATCAACGCCAATAGGATAATATGCACTGTGTTTTAAACTCGAGTAGGCCCGTTTCACTACCACATCAAAAAGATCACCCTCTTTTATTGGCCCCCACTCCTCGTGCAAATAATCGTACAGTTGTTCAACCGTAAAAATACGTTTTTCCACCGCATCTTCTAAATCGGCAATGCAGTAAGAGATATCATCAGCCGCTTCCATAATATAAGTTAACGGATAACGGTGATACTCTTGTTGCCCAAGGCTACTAAGTAGTTCTTTTACAAAGGGTTCTTCAGCTAAATAAAATCCTGGTTTTTTCATTAAATAATCAAACTGAGCAGGCAATGCTTGCGTCCAGTAAGCCGGCTTGGTGTATTTTAAAATACAGGCAATTTGTGAATAGGTTAAATTGAGTTTTAAAATCGTATGCACCAAACGAATCGCTTGCGCATTGCCTTCAAAATGACATAAATCTTGTCGTACTTTTTTGCGCAGCTCATTCAAAGCCGCACTATCTGTTGGCTGATAATTCAGTAAGGTATAATCTGTCTGTTGTTTATCAACGCCTAAACGGTTTGTAAACCAATGATTAATTGCGGCTTCACCAAAATGGCCAAAGGGTGGATTGCCAATATCATGCATTAAGCACGCCATTTCAACTAAACTTTCGATCACAACACTGAGTTTATCCAAACCATATTGCTTTAATTGATGGCTCATCTCTAAGCGCTGATAAATCTCTTTGACAATATAGCGACCAACTTGTTGGACTTCGAGTGAATGCGTCAACCGGGTGCGTACCACCGAATTGCGCTCTAATGGGAAAACTTGTGTCTTTTGTTGCAAACGACGGATAGCGGCAGAATTCAAAATGCGACCACGGTCACTTTCAAAACGGCGAATGAGCGCATACTCATTAGCCTCACACTCTTTTTGCCCACCAACATGGCGCTGATAACTAATTTTACTTTTAAAATCAATCATATTAACCCTCAATCCCTGACGCTAATAATTTTTCTTGTGCCCACTCAATCGCGCTCAAATAATCACTTGGCAGCATCGTTCTTAACGTGCTTAGCGAATGACTTAAGCGCTCGTGATCCTGATGAGTAAGGTTTAAATGACCCACTTTGCGCCCTGCTCGAACCTCTTTATTGTACCAATGCAAATGAACGAGCGGCTCCGATAACCAATCTTGATGATAAGGCGTGCCAATCAAGTTAACCATTACACTAGTCGAAAAGACATCTGGGCTTGGTAGTGGTAAATCGAGTATCGCCCTTAAATGCAATTCAAACTGACTAATCGATGCGCCATTTTGTGTCCAATGGCCACTATTATGTACCCGAGGAGCAAGCTCATTAATCAAAAGCTTATCGCCAACAGCAAAGCACTCCATCGCCATTACGCCAATATAATCAAGTTCGGTCATAATGGTGCTTAACATGGTTTGAGCTTGCCGTTGTAGCGTTGCATCAACATCAGGTTGCGCAACACTCATTTTTAAAATACCAGCTTGATGAAAATTATGCGTTAAAGGATAAAACACCATTTTACCTTGGCGATTACGTGCACCAATTAATGACATTTCACCGTCAAAGTTGATTGCTTGCTCAACAATGCAAGATTGGTAAGCCTCTAAAGGTACTTGTTCAACACAGTCAGCCGTCACGCGCCATTGACCTCGTCCATCGTATCCCCCGACTCGGCTCTTCACAATCAACAAATTACTTAATTGATTAAATAAAGTCGGCCAAATATCGGCATGTTCTAGAATTCGCCAGGCTGCCGTCGGTAGATGCAAACGATCAAACAGCTGCTTTTGTGTTAAGCGATCAGCAATAATCGGAAATACATCGCGGTTAATAAAAGCCTGATGCTGCGCTAAAATTTGCGTAAAGGGCGTATCTGGACAGCGTTCAATTTCAGCCGTAATTATCGAATTTTGATAAGGGATAGTTGCGGGATCTAGATCTAAACCAACCGGATACACATCAATACCTAATGGCTCGCCCGCCTGACGAAGCATTCGTCCTAATTGACCATTACCTAATACACATACCGATTTCATGGAAAGCTCCTTGTCATTAGCGCTTAACTTACTCTGGGATCTGAATTGGCAAGCACATCATCAGTCTGAGCCTGCCGAAATGTTTCAAGCCGTTGGAAAAGTGACGCATCATCAATTGCCAAAATCTGGGCGGCTAATAACGCAGCATTCGCGGCGCCGGCTTTACCAATGGCAAGAGTGCCAACTGGTATGCCTTTTGGCATCTGCACAATCGAGTATAAACTATCTATCCCACTCAACGCGGCGCTTTGTACTGGTACGCCAAGCACAGGGACTAAGGTTTTTGCTGCCAACATACCCGGTAGGTGAGCGGCCCCGCCCGCTCCGGCGATAATCACTTTAAAGCCATTCTCTTTCGCTTTTTCAGCAAATTGAAATAATTTATCCGGCGTTCGATGCGCGGAAACAATTTCTACCTGAAACGGCACGGCAAGCTGTATTAGCATATCTGCGGCATGTTGCATGGTGCCCCAATCACTCTTGGACCCCATGACAATGGCGATCTGACTCTGTAATGGTTTGACAATGGAACTGGCTAAGGATTGTTTAGACATAATGGCACCTTATCAAAATCAAGAGAGCACCATTATAAAGAATTTACCTAATGAGTTATAGGTTAATTTTGATTTAATATCGGTTTATCTTTTAATCGGCAAAATAAGTCTACCGAACTAAGTCATACTGCAAAAATAAAGTAAATACCACGTTAATAAAGACAACAATCGATTTAATTCGCATTTTTATTAAAAATAACTGGCTTTACCCAATAAAAAAATATAGAATGCTTCGGCAATATTTTATCAAAACTTTTCTTCAACTCTCACGGTGAATATTGCTATGTCTCGCATAATTAAAGAAGCACTGACCTTCGACGATGTCTTATTAGTTCCAGCTCATTCGACCGTTTTACCTAACACGGCTGATATTAGCACACAGTTAACCCCCACTATAAAACTTAACCTGCCAATGATTTCGGCAGCGATGGATACTGTGACCGAAGCGGCTTTAGCGATTGCTTTAGCGCAAGAAGGCGGTATTGGTTTTATTCATAAAAATATGCCGATTGAAATGCAAGCAGAGCATGTCAAACGAGTGAAAAAACACGAAAGCGGTGTTGTGCAAAATCCAATCACGGTTTTACCAACCGCTACGATTAATGATGTGATAAAACTGGCGAAAGATTATGGTTTTGCCGGTTTTCCTGTCGTCAACAGCAATAATGAACTCGTGGGTATTATTACCGCGCGTGATGTGCGCTTTGCAACCGATTTAACCTCACCAGTCACTGCCGTTATGACACCAAAAGAGCGTTTAGTCACCGTACTTGAAAATGAACCTCGTGAAGTAGTATTACAACGCATGCACGAACGCCGAGTTGAAAAAGTCTTAGTCGTCGACCATGCTTTTCATTTAAAAGGCATGATTACCGTACGCGACTTCCAAAAAGCCGAAGCCAAACCAAATGCGTGTAAAGATGAACAAGGCCGCCTACGTGTAGGCGCGGCAGTTGGCGCAGCACCGGGTAATGAAGAGCGTATTGCCGCGCTGGTTGAAGCCGGCGTTGATGTATTATTAATCGATTCATCGCATGGTCACTCAGAAGGCGTATTACAACGTATTCGTGCAGCAAGACAAGCTTATCCAGATTTGCCAATTATTGGTGGTAATGTTGCAACGGCTGAAGGGGCATTAGCACTGATTAAAGCGGGCGTTAGCGCAGTGAAAGTGGGCATTGGCCCTGGTTCAATTTGTACAACAAGAATTGTGACGGGTGTTGGTGTACCGCAAATTACCGCTATTATGGATGCGGTTGAGGCAGCTAAAGCCCATCATATTCCTGTTATTGCTGATGGTGGTATCCGCTATTCGGGTGATATTGCCAAAGCACTTGCTGCAGGAGCCAGCTGCGTTATGGTTGGTTCAATGTTTGCAGGGACGGAAGAAGCGCCTGGTGAAATTGAGCTCTACCAAGGACGTGCATACAAATCTTACCGAGGGATGGGCTCACTAGGCGCGATGTCTAAAGGTTCATCTGATCGTTATTTCCAAACCGATAATGCTGCCGATAAATTAGTCCCGGAAGGCATTGAAGGTCGCATTGCTTATAAAGGGCCATTAAAAGAGATTATCCATCAGCAAATGGGCGGATTACGTTCATGTATGGGCTTAACTGGCTGTGCAACCATCGATGAATTACGAACTAAATCACAATTTACCCGTATCACGGGCGCCGGTATTAAAGAGAGCCATGTACATGATGTTTCGATTACCAAAGAACCACCTAATTATCGTTTAGGTTAATTTTTTAGGTACATAAAGGCGACAAATTGTCGCCTTTAGTATTAACGCCCCAGCATTAATATCGTTATACTCTGCATGCCACCGTTCATCGTTCATCACGCGCTACCTAAAAACCGCACTGCTTAACGCGCGATATCATATACATCGTATAATTATTTTGTTAAAATCGTTATATTATTTTTTATATAACGAAATTAAACCCTCATTATCACATATCATCGTTTAATCTGCGTATTCAACCAGGAAAGTATATGAACAAATTCATTAAAATGATTATCGTAACTAGTGCCCTACTCGTTAGTCTTTGTGCTGTTTCAGCCGAGAAAGTGACCGTCTTTGCTGCCGCATCATTAACCAATGCGATGCAAGATATTGGTGCGCTCTATAAAACTGAGCATCCTGATAGCAACATTTTATTCTCTTTTGCCTCCTCCTCAGTACTTGCCAGACAAATCGAGCAAGGTGCGCCGGTTGATATTTTCATGTCAGCGGATCAAAAATGGATGGACTACTTAATTAACGAGGAGCTAGCCAATAATAAAGAGACCTTGCTCAAAAATGCGTTAGTGCTTATTGCCCCAATTGACTCAAAACTTAATAATGTGGTTATTGACCGTAACACCGATTGGCAAACCATTTTACCCGCCAACGAAAAAATGGCAGTCGGCGATCCTGATCACGTACCAGCGGGTCTTTATGCGAAAGAATCATTAACTCACTTAGGTGTGTTTAAACAACTTGAGCCTCAGCTGGCTCGAGCTAGCAATGTACGGGATGCTTTAATGCTAGTTGAACGCGATGAAACCGCATTAGGGATTGTCTACAGCACGGATGCCAAAGTCAGTCAAAAAGTTAAAGTCATTGGCGAATTTCCAGTAGAGAGCTTCGAAGCGATTGAATATCCAATCTCCAGACTCACCGATTCAAATGATGCGAAAGCTTTTTACCAATTTTTAAAAAGTTCACAAGCTACTGCGATATTTAAACAATACGGTTTTGTGACGCAATGATCTTAACGCAATATGAGTGGCAGGTATTGCTACTTAGTTTAAAAATTGCCGGCGTTGCTGTTGTATTTAGTTTACCTATTGCTATCTTAGCGGCCTGGTTACTTGCTCGTTGTAACTTTTGGGGTAAATCGTTATTTGACAGCGTGATTCACCTGCCATTGGTTTTACCCCCCGTTGCGCTTGGCTACCTCCTGCTCATGACGATGGGCAGGAAAGGCATTATTGGTCAGTGGTTATACCAAAATTTAGGACTCAGTTTTAGTTTAGACTGGCAAGGCGCCGCATTGGCATCAGCTGTTGTTGCCTTTCCACTGGTTGTTCGATCGATTCGATTGGCCATTGAGTCGATTGATCTTCGTTTAGAAAATGTCGCCAGAACCTTGGGCGCGAACAGAGTCCGTGTATTTTTAACCATTACGTTACCGCTTGCTTTCCCTGGCATTTTAATGGGTATTGTACTCGGCTTTGCTCGCTGCCTTGGCGAATTTGGTGCAACCATCACCTTCGTGTCAAATATTGAGGGAGAAACCAGAACGATTCCCTTAGCGATGTATACACTGCTACAGATTCCTAATGGTGAAAATGCAGCAATGCGACTGTGTATTATCTCGATCGTGTTAGCATTCATCGCGTTAATCATTTCAGAATGGTTAAACCGCTGGCACAAAAAGAAACTGGCGGGATAAATCATGCTACAGATTAATGTGACTAAAACATTGTCCTCTTTTACCTTTGCATTTAATCAAGAAATTACATGTCAGGGCATTACCGCTATCTTAGGCGTCTCTGGTTCAGGAAAATCAACGCTAATCAATTTACTTAATGGTTTACTCCAACCCGATAACGGCATCATTAAACTGAATGATACAACTTTAGTTGATACCACAAGCAATCAATTTGTTCCCGCTCAGCGGCGCCATATTGGTACGGTCTTTCAAGATCCGCTTCTTTTCCCGCACTATACCGTACGTAAAAATTTACATTATGGCTTACACAAAGCGATGGTAACAAGATTTGATGAAATTATTCAAGTGCTCAATATTAGCCACTTACTGCACCGCTACCCAGCAATGCTATCAGGGGGAGAAAAGCAGCGCGTCGCCATTGGCCGAGCACTCTTGACTAACCCGCAATTGCTATTAATGGATGAACCACTATCCGCGCTAGATATGCCAAGAAAAAAAGAGTTGATTCATTATATTCAACATTTAGTTAATGAAATCAATATCCCCATTATTTATGTCACTCATAACATTAATGAGGTCAAAAAACTCGCTAATAATGTTGCTATTATTGATCAAGGCAAACTGTATGATTATGGCGAGACAGACGCGATCTTGCAAAGTGACTATTTACAGCATTGGTTATAGTCAGATCAAAAAACGGGATAATTATCCCGTTTTTTATTTCACTAACGCAAAGATAACCCCCTGCTAAGCAAATCCTTTTAAGCCAACAACATGAACGAATTCATTATTATTGACCACTTTTCGCACAAGCTTATAGGTGGTGCCTTTCTCTGGGCTAATGTTTTCTGGCGCTGCAATAATGAGCTGCATCGCTAACTTGTCACACAGTTCAAATAATGTCGCAATCGATTTGGCATCCAAACGAGCCGCCTCATCAAGGAATAGTAATCGACATGGCACAATATCTTTACTGCGTAGACGTTTTGACTCTTCTTCCCAGCTTTGGATAACCATTAATAAAATAGACATCCCGGTACCAATTGCTTCACCAGTCGATAATGCACCACTTTCCGCTCTCAGCCAGCCATCTGCGCCACGATTAACCTCAACATCGAGTTCTAGATAATTACGGTAATCTAACAGCTCTTCACCGATAGTTTGCGCAGTACGTTGGCCGGTATCAATATGTGGATTAAGTCGTTGATACAATTTAGCTAATGCTTCCGAAAAGGTAATCCGGTTATTATCAAATAGATCTTGATATTCATCATGTTGTTCAGCAAGCGCACTTAATAACGTCGCATGCGCTTGACGAATGTTAACATTTAAACGTACGCCGTTAACCTGACCAAATGCAACCGACTGTAAGCCCTGATTTAGCATACGAATACGATTTTGCTCACGTTGGATGGTTTTACGAATAATATTTGCCACGCTTTTCGAGCTAATAGCCAATTGCTGTTCACGCGAGGTCAGTTCTTCGGTTAACCGAGATAATTCAATTTCCATTTGCTCAATTGCTTCAATTGGATCATCAGTCTTAACAATATCTTGCCTAATACGTTCACGTAAATGGTGATAAACCGCAATATAAAATTGAATCTTACGCTCAGGTCGTTTTGGATCTTCAGACAAACGTAACACGTCGCGTAAATGCTCATTATCGGCAACCGCAAGTCGTAAAGACCCTAACGCTTTATCCGACATCGAACGTAGTTCATCAGCATTTAAATAAGCAAGCTCGCGGCGGTGTAAACGGCGTTCCACTCGATTATCTTTCACCAAGCGCAGCACCAAGCACCAACCCACTTTAGCTTGTACCACTTGTTCGCGCAGGGTTTGGTAGTCTTTTTCGACTTGACGCAATCTCTTTTGTAACTGCGTCATTTCGTTTTCACACATCACTAATTGTTTTTCTAATGAAGTGCAAATTTGTCGGTTTTGGTTTACTTTCTGATGCATTTCATCACGACGTAACCGTGCGCGCTCTTCGGTTATGGCGTCAGCTTTAACGCCGATTTGCTCAAGCTCTTTTTTCAAATCACTGAGCATATCGCGTTTTGTTTCAAATGCACTTTTGAGTGAAGCAAATGTTTGGTTATACTGATTATACTGTTCTTGGTATTGACGCATTTTAGCGCGTGCTTCCGTACGAGCTTTTTCAACACTATCAAGTCGCTTACGTAACTTATCATTAAGATCGGAATTATCACCCACCATCGCTTGTGAATCAGTATAGCTAAAGTGCGCACGCCGCTGTAACACTTCCGTTAAGGCAAAAACTTTTTGCTTCACTTCCCGTTGTTTTAACTTAATGTCATGATACTGCTGCTGTAAACTCTCATTTTGCTCAGGATCACTTTGCAACACCGCAACAAGGGGTTCAAGCTCTGTAATCACTTTTTGGTTTTTATTGACATAATTTGCCGCATCTTGTGCCCAGTGAAGCTGCTCACGCAGTTCATCAACCCGATCAGCTAAATCATCATCGGCTAGTAAATGTAAATGTGCAGTTAATTTATTGAGTAAGGTTAATTGCTCTTTTAACTCATTAACCTGTTGCTGGTTTTGCTTATCAACCATTTGCTGGGAATTGAGTGCGCGCTCAATTTCATTACGTCTTACCGACAGTTTTTGGCTTTCTGCTTCTGGATCTATCTCAAAAGCAATCCCTAAGTATTGACCGATAAATTGACTAAAATTTTGCTCAATGCGTTGGACTTTTTGCAAATCAAACGATAAGTTAGCATAACGTTCATGCAGCTCATCACGTTCATGAGTAAGCTTGTCAAGATGCTTCTCGCGGGCGGCGCGGCCAAATAATGGCACTTGTGGAAAACGCGAATAACGCCACTGCCGATCACCGGCTTTAACTAACACCGCATTCGTCAGTTCTTCACTTTCAAATACACTATCATCAAATGATGATGGATCCCCTTCGATAAAATAGAGATCATCTGGGCAGTCTTCTAAATGATCTAACTGCGCTTTCACCAATGATAAATCAGGAACCACAATTGCTTGTCTCGATGGACCATACAGTGCCGAGAAGAACGGCGCATCATCAATGGTGACATCTTCGTAAATTTCCGATAACAAGACACCATTAAATCGCTCGGCCAATGTACTTAAACGGCTATCATCAGCGCCGTTTGGCTGATTCAACTGCGTGATTAATTCATCGAGCTTATCACGCCGGCCAACCACGCGATCGCGTTCAACCGTATACTGACGTTCTTGCTCAAGTAACTTTTGCATATATTCAGTCACTTGCTGACTTGAGCTTAGTGGCGCATCCACTTGCTCGCATAGAGCGATAAGGGCATCTTGCGCTTTTAACCAACTCGGGGCTTTTTGCCTATAATCAGTAATTTTATGCTCAATCTGCTCAAGTTCTTGCCTAATCGCGATGCGTTTTTCACTCGATTCACTCGCCATCGCCGCATTTTCATCAAGCGTTGCCTCTAAGGTTTGTTTGAGTTCATCAAGTTCATCATACTCGACTTTACGGCCAAGACGTTTGCAAAATTGATTGAGTAATTCTTGCGCTTCTTTTTGCTCAAAGAAACGCTGTTCAAGTTCATCAAGTTGTAATTGTATTTGATTAACACGCTGTGCTTGGTAGCTCTGTGATGGCCATGCTTTTAATGCATCGCGTGCAGCTTGCCAGGCATCACTACGCGTTACCTCACCAACTAATTTAACCACCAGTTGATATGCTCGCTCAAATTGATTCACCGCAGCATCAGCAACGCTCAATTTTTGCTCAAGTTGTAGCACCGTCTCCGTGATTTCAGCTTCTCTTTCCGCAAAAATTGCCAGATGATCATCGGCCTCATCGGCGTTTAATGTCGGCAGTTGACATAATTTTTTAGCATTTTCAAGTGCTTGCAAAGCTTGCTGATATTGAATCGCACGCGTTTGCTGTACATCAAGTGCTTGTTGGTAATCAGCAAGTTGGGTTTTAATCTCATCCACTTCTTGCTCAGTTGACTCTGCATGCTCTTGATAGGTTAAATACTGCTCATTAGCTTGCTCAACAATCTCAGCTTGCTCAGTCAGTTTTTCATTGAGTTCATCAATATCAATTTGGTAATGATCAATTTTTTCTTGCTGCCTAAATGCTGTTTGAACCAGATTCAAATGATCATTAGCCGACTGATAATCCATTTCTAATCCAGCTTGTGCTTCGCTGTTTTCTTGTAGCTCTTTTGCCATCTCAATATGGCGATATTGATTATCGACTAACTGCTGTTTGATCTTAAACAAATCACGACGCAGGCCTAATACGGATTCAATATGCACACGTCTTTCATTCGAATGGCGCATGTAATCGGACGCCACATAATTAGTTGACTCAGTAATTAAATGCTTAAATAAATCACGATCAGATTGAGTAACACGAATCGCTTCAAGCGTCATGCGGTTTTCGCGTAATGCGGCTTCCATATCCTGAAATGCCTTACGCACGCCACTGTTTTCCGGTAGTAAATAATCGCGCAAAGAACGCGTAATCGCACTTGAAATCCCGCCGTATAATGACGCTTCAATTAAACGATAATATTTACTCCGATCAGAGGATGAACGTAAACGTTTTGGCAACACACCAAAATCAAACATTACCGAATGGTAATCACTAATTGAGTTAAATTGTTTAAAAACAACGCCATCTAAGCTTTCAAGCTTATCTTTCAGCTCAGCTAAAGATAAGATACGTGCTTGACGATCATTCAAACGCTCAGTAACGAGATCAGTTGGCGCAATACTGTTTTCAACGCCCTGAATAATAAACGGCTTAATATCGACTTTTTTATCGCGACCGGCAATTTGCTGTAATCGCACCCCACAAATAATCCGTTGATTACGCGAATTAATGACATCAAGTAATGAATAACAGGTGCCGGGGCGAAGCTTACCGTGTAAACCTTTATCACGAGAACCACCCGTTGCGCCGGCTTCGGTGGTATTTCTAAAATGTAGTAAAGTTAAATCGGGAATCAAGGCGGTAACAAATGCCGCCATCGTGGTTGATTTACCGGCACCATTACCACCTGATAATGTTGTCACCAGTGCATCAAGCTCAAAAGTACGAGCAAAAAAACCGTTCCAGTTAACTAGGGTTAATGAGTGAAATTTTCCGTGACTTATCATAACTATTCCTCTATCTCCTCATTAACATCATTATCTTCACTGTCGGCTAACGATAATGCTGATTCAACACTCATCGCCTCACCATCACGAATTAAACGCAGTTGTGCTTCTTGCATATCATCGCTACTTCGAACGTCAGCACCAAAACGAAAAATGGCTTCATTAATGCGAAACTTACTGCTGTCGTTACCGATTAGGAAAAACACCATACCCAAACGGCGTAAACGATTTAAAGACGTTTTCACTTTATCATACAGCTTTTGCTTATCTAAATCCGACCCCGTTGAGCGCTGATTAACTAGCTTGAGCAGCTTGTTTTCATCGGCTAAAGACATCAATTCTTCATGCAGATCTTGCAAGGTAAAAATACCTTCGTGTGCCAATCGCTCTGGGCTCAGGTACAAATAACACAGAACCTTACCAACTAGCATGTCGAGTTCAGATAAAACTGAACGCGGAATAAAGGTAGTTGAACGCGGACGTAAGTAGAAAAAACCTTCCGGTGCACGAATCAGCTCAACATTATAACGACCATAAAATTGTTCAAGTTCACGCTGATAATCCATTAAAAACGCATGATTATCCAGCTCATCTAAACCGATATGGCGCCCACTACGTAGTAGGCTATCAAGTTCAGGAAAAAGAGGGTTGGCAATTGCCTGCGCCAGCTTAACTGGCATATATTTGTCTAACGCTGCTTGAGATGCGCCAGCAATACGATCCATTACATCGTTAAGTGCCGAACTATTCTCAAGTTCAAAATCGTTTTCAGTATGAATTGATGACATGTGCTTGTACCTTAGCTCCATAATCGTTAATTGGTTGCCATTGAGCCGGTATGCCAGCCAAATCAGCATCAGCAATTCCTAGACGAATCGCTTGATCAATAAATAAACGTGCCACATCAAAATGTTGTTCACGAGGGAATTGTGCTAAATAGCTGCGAATTGATGTTCCCATATCCAGCGGACGTTTGTGCTCTTTAAATACCCGCAGATTTTGTTCAATATGGGCAATAATGTGTGCTTGAATCTGTTCAATATCCTCAAATTCGAGTTCAGCGGGTAATTCGCCTGTCACATCGGTGTCATGCAGTGCCAACTCTTCATCGCGCATATCAAGTAAACGCTCGGCATTCGCAAAAGTGAGTGTCCAAGGTAAATCAAAATAGGTTTGGATAGACCGCCGTAAACGCTGAGAGAAAACGCGGTTTTTATCTAAATCAATCGCCGTTCGAATAAACTTATGAACATGACGGTCATAACCAATCCACAGATCAATTGTTTGCTGACCCCAACCCATAATGCGATCAAGTTTAGTCTGTAAATCAATCACCACATTACTCACTTTATCAAGCGAAGGATCATTAATCGTCGCTTCTTGAATCAAGAGTAAACTGGCTTGTAATTTGTCACCAGCGGCTTCAAGGGTATCTTGCAATTCACGCAGTGCACCGGACGTTTCAGATAATAGCCCTTCACAGCTGGTAATCGCTGACTGCCAATCTTGGCTTAATAGCGCAGCAATATTTTGCTTAACCTCGGTTTGCTGCTCATCCATAATACGCTGCGTCATATCAATGCTATCAAATATTTCAGCAACAGAATATTTCAGTGGCGCAAACACATTACGGTGCCAATGTAACTCATCACCGCCTTCAATAGCAGCATCCGCCGCGCGTTTTAGCTCTTGCGCTACAATCGAGAGCTGAATTGAGAGACGTAACGATGAAAATTCGCGTTGACGAATATAATAATCGGTAATGCCAATACCAAGAGGTGTTAAACGATAGATTGCCAGACCATCGGTCATTTCGCTAGTAAATCGGTTAATCAGCCGTTGACGGACTAAATCATTAATTGCGTTATTGGCTCTAACAGCAATCGTATCCTGACTTTGTGCAAAAATTTTACTGACATGACGAAAAGCGTCAACCAACTCCGCTTCACTCATTTCACCATCAAAGCGTTCACCATTTAAGGCCGCAACAGCGAGCAAAAATGCCAACCGTTCTGATGGTAACGAAATAGAGAAATCATTCTTTTTTGCCCAAGCGACCAGTTCTGGCACTGATTGGGAAAAATCAGTCATAGTTATCCTTTCCAATACGAATCAATATAATTTCGAATTTATCGTGTGCCCATCATGTTTATTTTAGTTATCGTTTTACGCATTACGGGTATAAAATCGACATTATCCACACAGCCCTAAACACAACATATAGTGCGACAGAGCAAAATATTGTCGATTATATAACAAATTACCGTAAAATTGTATTGTTATTATTGAGGATTATTTGCAGGGGATTAGGCGCCATTCATGCGTACAAATAGTGCGGGGATAAAAAGCAGCGAGTGAGCTTTAACGGGTCGCATAATGACCATTATTCTCACTCGAACTGCCTTATTCAATCTCGACTTGATAAAAATCGGTCGCAATTTCACTGTTGGCAAAAACTTGCCGGCATTGTGCGATAATTGATGGGTTATCAGTTAAACGGTATCGAGGACTAATGTGCGTAATAATCAGTTTTTTAGCCTGACTTTGTCGGGCAATATTGGCGGCTTCAATCGTAGTCGAATGCCCACGCGAGTTAGCTTTGTCTTGTAACTCATGTTTTTGAGTTGCTTCATGGACTAACACATCAACCTCATGAGCCAGTTCAATCGCGGCATCACAGGGAATGGTATCACCTAAAATAGCCAGTTTGCGACCAAGCTTCACCTCACCCCAATATGCTTTACCATCAATCACTCGTCCATCGTCAAGTGTCACGGTCTTGCCCCGTTTAAGGTCGGCATAGTAAGTGCCGGCCTCAATGCCCTGTTGACTGAGTTTCGCTACATCAAGCTTATTGCTAACATCATGCTCAACAATACGGTAACCAAAGCAAGGCACCCGATGGCTAAGGGCGGCACAATTGACGCGAAATTGCCCATCGTCAAATAAAACCATCGGCTGTTCAATCTCAATAATCTCAAGTGGATAAGTGAGCCAGGAAGAACTAATATTTATCACCGTGTCAATAAACTGCTTAATGCCTTTTGGCCCATAAAGCGTCATCGGTGACATATTTTGCATTAGGGAACGGGTGGTTAAAACGCCCGGCAAACCAAAAAGATGATCACCATGTAAATGGGTAATAAAAATTTTTTCAAGTTTGGCTAAACTGATTTTTGCCTTCATCATTTGATGCTGAGTAGCCTCTCCGCAATCAAATAACCATATCGCATTACGCTCTTTGATCAAATCTAATGCCAATGCTGATACATTACGCTCGCTGGTGACTGTACCGGCACTGGTACCGAGGAAAATTAATTTCATTGCCGCAGTTCAATTATACGTTTTTACGTTCAATCATCTGCTCGCCCCAAAATAATTGATCAGCCTCGGTTTTAGCAAAAGCAAGCGGTAAAACTTCATCACTGCCCTCTTGCCAAATTTTCTCAGCTAACGCTTCATCATGCTTGGCTAATTCAAAAATAGCCTCAGCAATTTCAATTGAAGTTTGACGTAAAGAAGCCCATGCTTTGATTTGGTGTAGCTCTTTTTTAGTTGAATTCATCGTATTTCTCCTTATTTAAGTTAGCTTACGTTTTAAATAATACTCTTAAAATCAAAATTTACGAGGTAGAATAGTGCTAATTTACATCTTATTTTCTTTTCAATACCATAGGAAAAAATCATGCTTACGGTTCTTTCTCCAGCCAAAAAATTAGATTATCAAACGTCAGTCAAAACGAGTGACTATACTCAGCCAGAACTCCTCAGCCATTCGGCAGAACTGATTCCTTCGTGCCAATCCCTTAGTGCGCAAGAGATCGGCAGTTTAATGAAAATCAGCCCAAAATTAGCTGAAACCAACTATCAGCGTTTTCAAGACTGGCAACTCCCTTTCACTCCGCAAAATGCGCGCCAAGCTATTTTTGCGTTTAATGGTGAAGTGTATGAAGGCTTACACGTTAAAGATTTCAGCCATGATGATCTTACCTTTGCTCAGCACCACTTACGTATTTTATCAGGATTATACGGCGTGCTTAAACCACTCGATTTGATGCAGCCCTACCGCTTAGAAATGGGGACTAAACTCAAAAATGGCCATAATAGTAATTTGTATCAGTTCTGGGGAGATACCATTACCGAAGTGCTAAACCAAACGCTAGCTCAGCACTCACATCAAGACTTAATCAACCTAGCTTCTCATGAATACTTTAAATCCGTAAATCTTAAAAAGCTGCAAGGTAATCTTATTAGCCCAGTATTCCTTGATGAGCATAAAGGCGATTATAAAATTATCGGCTTTTACGCTAAACGAGCACGAGGATTAATGAGCCGCTATATTATTAAGCATCAATTAGACAAAGCTCACGATATCCAATCATTTAATTTAGCGGGCTACCAATTTGATGCGATGCGCTCAACGGATGTCGAATGGGTCTTTACACGCAGCGAGCAACAAGCTGAACACCACAAAAATCACTAAAATAAATTATAACAAGCAATAGGCATGAAAATGGGCTTTTTACCAACATTGTGGTTTCAGTTTCTCTCTACTCTGCCATTATTTATCTTAATTCTGCTGGGTTTTTTATTGATTAAGCGACTAAAATGGCCAAAAACGGTTACCGATAGCTTAACAAAATTTACTTTTTCAGTGGCGATTCCCATTATGTTGTTTCATATCATGAGCCACTTCTCTGAGCAGCCTAGCGCGGATTACCGCCTACTATTCGCCTTTTTTGGCGGTACCTTGTTGGTCTTTATTTTAGGGCGGATCATTGCCGCGAAATGTTTCAAATTAGATGGCGCATCAGGTACCATGTTTGCAATGGGCGGTATATACAGCAATAATGTTTTTGTTGGTCTACCGATTGTACGCGCATTACTCGGTGATGAGGCAGTCCCCAGTGTGGCACTCGTTGTCGTTTTTAGCGCATTAATTTTGTGGACGCTGGCAACGATCTCGATTGAATTTGCGCAAATCGGTAAATTCTCATCGAGCGGCATCAAAAAAGCGATTCAAGGTGTATTTAAAAACCCAGTGATTCTTGGCATATTAGCCGGCCTTATCGTTAACTATAGCCGTGTACCACTGCCACAATTTGTCAATAAATCAACACAAATGGTCGGTGATATGGCCGCACCCCTATCGCTGATCGTGCTAGGGATGGGCCTTGCTGAATATAAAATTCGCGAAGGCTTAAAAGTCAGTTCGCTAATCTGCGTCTTAAAACTGGCTATTTTACCGTTAGTTATTTATGGTATAGCAAGACTACTGAATTTACCAACTCTCGAAACCTATGTTGTTGTGCTATTAGGCTCCATGTCGATTGCCATTAACTGCTATATTATGTCCAGACAGTTTAACTTACTACAACCCGAAATTGCCTCAAGTCTATTGGTTTCAACTGTGTTATCCTCATTTACCACACCATTGATTTTAGCGATTTTGACGCATATCTAATATCGGCGCCATAGGTGCCCGATATCAAAAGAACCGGAACACAGATTCCTTAGTACATCACTTTATTTAGTCTCAATCAATAAACACCATTAATACTTTATGAAGTAATCTTGGGAAGCAATTTATCCGTTAAAAGAACTATGATAGAATGATAACTATTTACAGATTTAGGGAAAAATAACATGACAATTAGGCTTAAAACACAAGAAGAAATCGAAAAAATGCGCATTGCCGGTAAATTAGCCGCCGACGTGCTTGAGATGATTGCTCCCTATGTCAAACCAGGCATCTCGACGGGTGAATTAGATAAAATTTGTTATGATTTTATTATCAACGAACAAAAAGCCATTCCGGCTAACATCGGTTACCACGGTTATCAACATACTAGCTGCATCTCGATTAATGACGTGGTATGTCACGGCATTCCAAGTTTTGATAAAAAACTCAAAGAGGGCGATATTCTTAATATTGATGTGACTGTGATTAAAGATGGTTACCATGGCGATACGTCACAAATGTATATTGCAGGCAAACCAACGGTTGCAGGTCAACGACTGTGTGACGTCACTCAGCAAAGCCTTTATGAAGCGATTAAAATTGTTAAACCGGGTCTGCGCTTACGTGAAATTGGTAGAACGATTCAAAAATATGCTGAATCATTTGGTTTCTCAAGTGTACGTGAATATTGCGGTCACGGTATTGGCGAAGTGTATCATGATGAACCACAAGTGCTACACTATGATTCAGATGATAATGGTGTTATTTTACAAGCGGGCATGACATTCACCATTGAGCCGATGATCAATACCGGTGATTGGCGCACACGTACTATGAAAGACGGCTGGACAGTTAAAACCAAAGATCGCGGGCTATCTGCGCAATATGAACATACCATTTTAGTGACAGAAACTGGCGTTGAGATCTTAACGCTGCGCTCTAATGAAGATTTACCCCGTATCATTGCGCATAAATAAAACTCAACCATAGATAGTTAACAAATAGGGGAATATGATATTCCCCTATTTGTTAACTTCATAGTCATCGCACAATATTCAATCAATATCAACAACGCTTAAACATCGCGGAAATTAATACAATAACGTATACAGCTTACGACGATAACTAGCCGCAACTGGATTGCTTGTGCCTAAGGCCGCTAACATGTCTAGCAGGGCTTTTTTGGCTTGACCATCGCCCGCATTTAAATCTTTGGTTAATGGCTTAAATATCAGCGCTAATGCTTCTTCATGACGCCCCACTTGCATCAATTGGGATGATAATTGGATCATCAGCTCAATATTATCTGGATCATTATTCAGCGCGACTTGTAAATGCTGAATTTCAGGTGAATTAGCCGCTTGCTCGAGCAATTCAATTTCGGCATTGAGGCCATGATAAGTCGAATCTTGATCCTGTAATGGAATGGTTGCTAAGCATGATTTTGCCTCATCAAGCAGTTTGAGCTCGATTTGCGCTTTAGCCACTAAAAAAGCAATATCGCTACGTGGTTTACCTAAATGATCCTTTAAATTCTGCCAAGCTTGTTTTAATAATGGTAGTGCTTGCTCATATTGTTCATCAGCGATCAATTGCTGGGCGTCTTGCAGCTTAAGTTCATCTTCATTAGGTAGCACTTTATCTAATAAGGCTTTAATCGCCTCCTCAGGTTGCGGCCCTTGAAACCCATCAACCGGCTGGCCGTTTTGAAATAAATACACGGTCGGAATAGCACGTAAACCAAATTGCCCTGCTAACATTTGTTGCTCGTCACAGTTCAATTTTGCCAGAATAAACTTACCTTGATACGCTTGAGCCATGTTCTCAAGTGTGTCTGTCAACGCCTGACATTGTGGGCTGCGCTCAGACCAAAAATAAAACATCACTGGAACTGTAGCTGATTGTTGCAGTATCTGCTGAATATTTTGTTCATTTATATCAACGATAAACGCGTTTTGCATAACATATCCTATTTTTTAAATGCTTAATTAAACAGTTTACTTACTCATTAAAATTTTATCCATTAGTTTATCCGGTAGCAAGCGTTTACCCATCGCAGCTAACTGAGTAACGACAGTCACCCGATAACGTACTTTCGGGGATTTACTCTCTAAGGCATGATACAGCTTAGGTAAGACAGCCTCTGGCGGCAAAGTGAATTTTTTCGCGATGGGTGGATTTTTAACAAGGTGATCTTTTTCAGTCTGCTCAACATTAGCCGAAAATTTGGTTGTCAAAGGGCCGGGCTCAATCAAACACACTTTAATATTGGTTTTCGCCAGCTCAAGTCGCAAAACATCAGACCAAGATTCGAGTGCATATTTACTTGCACTATAAGCACCACGACCTGGCGTTGCAATAATGCCAACAATCGAACTCATTTGAATAATGCGACCTTCGCCCTGCGCTATCATGGCAGGCAAAAGTAACTGGGTTAGCTGGTGAATCGCAAAAAAATTGGTCGAAAATTGTGCTTCCATTTGCGCCCGACTAATACTTGCTAATTTGCCATACACGCCAAAGCCCGCATTATTAAATAATGCATAGAGCTTACCGCCGGTTAATGCTAAGACTTGCTCGGCGGCCTGATTCACTGAATTGGGATCATCTAAGTCTAATAATACCGTTTCAAATCCTTGTGCAATTAGCTGCTGCGCATCATCAGCTTTGCGACATGATGCAATCACGCGATAACCTCTTTGCTTAAGTGCGGTTGCGGCCAATAAACCGACCCCACTTGAGCAACCCGTGATAAATATTGATTTCACCTTAAACTCCAATTGTTGCTTGATAGCATAGTTATACTCAAAATCGACTAATATGCAAGTAAAAGACCACATTTTAAACGACTTAATTTCTCCTCATGAATTAAATAAAATTGGCAGTATTATATTGTAATCACTAGTTATACCACTTATTATACTCAGCATAATTTAGTGATTATGATTGTATCACTAATCGATCAATTTACTGTTTTGAGCTCAATATTATGAAAATTGCCATTATTGCTGCAATGGAAGAAGAAGTTGCCATTTTAAAAAGTAAAATCATCAATTGCCATGTTGAAAATATCTTGGGATTTGATTTTTATCTGGGACAAATTGAAGGCTGTGATGTGGTATTGCTACAGTCAGGAATTGGTAAAGTTGCCGCGGCAACCGGTACCACCTTATTATTGAGCCGATTTGAGGTTAGCGCCGTGATTAATACTGGTTCAGCCGGTGGCCTCGACCCACGCCTGAAAATTGGTGATATCGTTGTCTCAAATAGCACAATCTATCATGATGTTGACCTAACGCCGTTTGGTTATCAGCCAGGCCAAATGGCAGGATGCCCAATTACCTTTAATGCCGATATCTCTTTAAAAAGCCTTGCCAAAGAGGTCATTGCCGAGCAAAACATCAACGCTGTTGAAGGTGTGATTACCAGTGGAGATGCATTCATTAACGGTGAAAATGCGCTAACTCATATTAAAACAAAATTTCCTGATGCTATTGCGGTTGAAATGGAAGCAACCGCTATCGCCCATGTTTGCTGGCTATTTAGTATACCATTTATTGTCGTTCGGGCTATCTCTGATAATGGTGATAAAAAATCCGCTATTAGTTTTGAAGAGTTTTTACCATTATCCGCCAAGCAGTCATCCCTTATTGTTGAATCGATGTTAAAACAACTTAAATAATCATGTTGGGTTAGCGATGAACTACATATTTTGGTGTGACATTTTAGGCACAATCGTGTTTGCCATTTCAGGTGTACTACTTGCATCTAAAAAAGAGATGGATCCTATTGGAGCCTTGGTGCTAGGGGTTATCACTGCCATTGGCGGTGGTACAATTCGTGATATTATTCTTAATCACGGACCCATTTTTTGGATCACCGACTCAACCGACCTGTGGGTTGCAATTATCGCCTCATTACTGTCGATGTTGTTCATTCGCTATTCATCCACGTCGAAATATCCAAAATGGCTCATGCCAATACTTGATGCAATTGGTCTTGCAGTCTTCGTTGGCATCGGTGTCAATAAAGCGATCGCATCGGAAGTTAATGGACTGGTGATGACGTGTATGGGTGTATTAACTGGAGTGGGTGGCGGTATTTTACGCGACGTGCTTGCCCGTGATATACCGATGGTGTTTCGCACAGATATTTATGCAACGGCCTGCTTAATTGGTGGTGCGGTGCATGTTTCAGCTTATTTATACGGCAATTTATCACTTGATATTGCCACACTACTAGGCATTATTGTGACACTCAGTATCCGCTTACTCGCCATCTACTGGCATTTAAAATTACCGATTGTTGAAGCAAAAAAAAACTGTTCAATACCCACTCATCATCAATGAGTTTTTTTTCGAAATGTCTTTGGTTCTTCACCTTTAAGCAAACGCTGAATATTGCTATGATGACGAACCAAAATTAAACACGATAACATAGCAACCGGCATCGTCAGTTCTGGCCGTATAAACCACACATATAGCGGTGCTAACAAAAATGTGACAATTGCACCAACCGAGGCATATCCAGTCAAACCAACAGAAATGAGCCAGGTCACAATAAGTAGTCCAGAAAAATCCAGACCAATCATCACAATTGCCCCTAAAGCAGTAGCCACGCCTTTACCGCCATGGAAATGAAAAAAACAAGGAAAGATGTGGCCTAGACAAGCTGCAATCGCAATCATGCCTAAAAAGAAAGGAGAAACACCAAACCGATAAGAAAAATAGACCGGCAACAGTCCTTTGGCCATATCAAAAAACAAGACAGCTAATGCCGGAAGCCGCCCATTAACCCGCAACATATTCGTTGCACCTGGATTATGTGAGCCATGTTCACTTGGATTTGGCAAGTGCAGCATTTTACTTAAAATGACCGCACCTGACAATGAGCCGCATAAATATGCGACTATTAACATGATAAAAATCAGCAGCAAATGATTTCCCTTACATTTTTAGCTATTTTTTCTCTAGTATAGGTTTTAAATAGATGCCTGTATATGAATGTTTGCATTTAATAACATCTTCAGGCGTGCCTTCAGCAATAATTTCACCGCCACCACTTCCCCCTTCAGGGCCAAGATCAACAATCCAATCAGCTGTTTTAACCACATCTAAATTATGTTCAATAACAACTACCGTATTACCTCGATCACGTAATAGGTGCAGTTGATTGAGTAGCTGCTTAACATCGGCAAAATGTAAACCCGTTGTCGGCTCATCCAGAATATAGAGCGTTTTCCCCGTATCGCGTTTAGACAATTCCTTAGCTAATTTAACACGTTGGGCTTCACCGCCAGATAGCGTAGTCGCGGATTGACCGATGGTGATATAAGATAAACCAACATCGATCAATGTCTGTAAGCGACGAGCAATCATCGGCACGGCATCAAAAAACTCCCGGCCTTCTTCAACAGTCATATTTAATACTTGGTTAATGGCTTTACCCTTGTATTTAATATCCAACGTTTCTCGATTATAACGTTGACCATGACACTGATCACAAGGCACATAAATATCAGGTAAAAAGTGCATTTCAACCTTGATTAAACCGTCGCCCTGGCAAGCCTCGCAGCGGCCACCTTTAACATTAAAACTAAAGCGACCTGGCGTATAGCCACGCGCTCGTGCTTCCGGCACACCGGCGTATAATTCCCGAATCGAGGTGAAAAATCCTGTATAAGTTGCCGGGTTTGAGCGTGGCGTTCGTCCAATAGGGCTTTGGTCAATTGCAATGACTTTATCAAAATGTTCAAGTCCTTTAATCGCTTTATAAGGTGCTATGTCGCTCTTTTCAGCGCGGTTAAGTTCATTTTGCGCCAGTGGATAAAGCGTATCATTAATCAACGTTGATTTACCTGAACCAGACACCCCAGTGATACAGGTAAATAATCCAACCGGAATATTTAAAGTAACATTTTTTAAATTATTACCGGTTGCACCAATCAAGGATAATAATCTTTTCTTATCCATTTTAGTTCGCTGTGCAGGAATTTCAATTTTCTCTTTACCCGATAAATATCGCCCTGTTAAAGAGTCTTTATTGTTCATGACTTCTGCAGGGGTCCCCTGTGCAATAATCTCACCGCCGTGCACGCCAGCACCAGGTCCGATATCAATTAGGTAATCAGCGGCTAAAATCGCTTCTTCATCATGTTCCACCACAATCACGCTATTGCCAAGATCACGTAAATGCGTCAAAGTATCAATCAGCTTAGCGTTATCGCGTTGATGCAGCCCAATTGAGGGCTCATCTAAAACATACATCACTCCAACTAAGCCCGCGCCAATTTGGCTCGCTAAGCGAATACGCTGCGCTTCACCGCCTGATAAGGTTTCGGCTGAACGAGATAACGTCAAATAATTCAAACCAACATTGATTAAAAATTGTAGCCGTTCATTAATCTCTTTTAAGATTTTTTCAGCAATTTTTGCTCTCTGACCAGTTAACTCTAATGAACCAAAAAACGCTTTCGCATTATAGACACTTAATTCGCTAATCGCAGGCAAATTAGTTTCATTGATAAATACATTACGCGCTTCAAGACGTAATCTTGAACCATGACAAGTTGGACAAGCTCGATTACTAATATATTTAGCCAATTCTTCACGTATCGTTGACGAATCAGTCTCTTTATAGCGGCGGCTGAGATTGTTTAAAATTCCTTCAAATGGATGAGTTCGCTTAACAGAGTCGCCACGGTCATTGGTATAGACAAAAACGATCTCATCATCACCAGAACCATGTAATATAATATTTTTAACCTGCTCAGGTAGCTGTTCAAAAGGTAAATCAATATCAAATTGATAATGTTCGGCTAACGATTTTAACATCTGAAAATAATAAAAGTTACGTCGATCCCAGCCTTTTACTGCGCCCGCTGCGAGCGAAACATCGGGCATTTGCACAATGCGCTTTTCATCGAAATATTGCTGCACGCCTAGCCCATCACAGTCCGGACAAGCCCCTGCGGGGTTATTGAATGAAAACAATCTTGGTTCAAGTTCAGATAAACTATAACCACAAATCGGACAAGCAAAATTAGCTGAAAACAGAATTTCTTCACTTGATGCATCATCCAGATTGGCAATTTTAATAATACCGTTTGTAATAGATAGTGCGGTTTCAATTGATTCGGCTAATCTTAATTTCAAATCATCGCGAATACGAAAACGATCAACAACAACCTCGATAGTATGTTTCTTTTGCAGTTCCAATATTGGTGGATCTGATAAATCATAGATATCACCATCGACACGAACACGGATATATCCACTTGCTGACAACTGTTCAAATAGCTTAACAAATTCACCTTTTCGCTCAGTGACAACAGGTGCTAGCAACATATATCGATGCTCTGTTGGCAACGCCATAATTGAGTCAACCATTTGTGACACAGTTTGAGCCGCTAGCGGTAAATGATGAGTCGGACAACGAGGCTCACCAATACGAGCATAAAGTAGACGCAAATAATCATATATTTCAGTAATCGTACCGACCGTCGATCGCGGATTATGTGAGGTAGATTTTTGCTCGATTGAAATCGCTGGAGATAACCCTTCAATGTGATCAACATCAGGCTTTTCCATCAAGGATAAAAATTGACGAGCATAAGCAGATAGTGATTCAACATAACGTCTTTGTCCTTCAGCATAGAGGGTATCAAATGCCAGCGATGACTTACCAGAACCAGAAATACCCGTAATCACAACCAATTTATCACGTGGGATAGTCACATTAATATTTTTGAGGTTATGTGTGCGTGCGCCACGAATTTCTATATCTTTAATTGCCATGTCTATCTTCTCAATTGATTTTAAAATCAACAATTTTGGGTAATTCCCCAACAATAAACTGTATATTATATCAGTATTTTAAACGTAAATATATAACTAACTATGAAATGGAAGAATAGGATCGAATACAATATGCAGCGTGATCGGTATTATGAGATAAGGATCAAAAAGCAGATAAAAACAGACTGTATAATCTATTTTTAACTGCGCCCTGATCGTATTGTTTACTATGTTTTACTTTACGGATATAGCTACCTTTACCTTTTAGATTTTTTTCAATGCGTTGTTTAAATAGCGGATCACGTATTAATGCAGCTAATGCATTATCAACAATCCTCCCTTTTTGATGTTGATATTTAGTCATAAAACTCTCCTTTTTTAAAAACACCTTATTGTAACATACCACTTAAAATCTTGCTTATTTTAAGAGTTTATTTTACTCTACCCTCCCTTTATGGTAATTAAGTATAAGTACAGCGATGGATAAACGTTATTTACAAGCTAATAAAGAAGCGAAATTATCATTATATATTACAGTTTGTTACCTTATTTGTTGGAGCTTTTTTGCCTATTTTAGTTACGATGAAATCGGCATCTTTGGTCTCCCTCTCTGGTTCGAACTTTCGTGTATTTTCGCCCCAATAAGCTTTATTATTGTTTGCAGCATCGTCGTTAAATATCTATTTAAAGATATTTCCCTTGAAATTCAGGCTGACAAAAAAACGTGTAATGAGTAAATAAGCCATGCATATCGATATCATTATTCCTTTAATATTATATTTAATACTCGTCTTTGCAATCTCAGGCTATGCTTATCTCAAGCGCAAAAAAACCGACCAATTTACTGATTACTTTATCGGTAATAGAACAATGGGCGGATTTTTACTTGCCATGACAATTGCTGCAACTTATATCAGTGCCAGCTCATTTATTGGCGGTCCAGGGGCTGCTTATAAATTCGGTTTGGGATGGGTGTTGCTAGCGATGATTCAAGTACCAACCGTTTTATTGTCACTAGGCATTTTAGGTAAAAAATTTGCTATTCTTGCCCGTCAATACAATGCAATAACCTTAAGTGATATGTTATATGTACGCTATAAAAGCCATTTAATCGTCTGGTTTGCAAGCCTTGCAATTGTCGTTGCCTTTATTGGTGCAATGACCGTGCAATTCATCGGTGGCGCTCGTTTACTTGAATCTTCAGTGGGAATCCCCTATGGTTATGGATTACTGATATTTGGTATTGGTACTGTTATCTATACCGCTTTTGGAGGTTTTCGAGCCGGTATTTTAAATGATGCCTTTCAAGGTATTGTCATGCTTGTTGGTGCTATCATTTTACTCATCGCAGTCATTTACGTCGGTGGTGGATTGCCAAATATACTAAGCGAGATAAAGCAAATAGATCCGGCGCTGCTCACGCCACAAGGTCCAAATAATTTTATGGACTTTCCATTTATGGCATCATTTTGGATTTTAGTTTGTTTTGGCGTAGTTGGCTTACCACATACCGCGGTGAGATGTATGGCGTATAAAGATAGTAAAGCGGTGCATCGTGGTATTATTCTCGGTACGATCATTGTGGCAATTATCATGTTTACCATGCACTTATCAGGCGCACTTGGGCATGCTATCTTGCCCGATCTCGCGATTCCTGATCAAGTAGTGCCCAATTTAATTGTGCAAGTATTGCCCCCTATTGCTGCGGGTATTTTCCTTGCTGCGCCATTAGCCGCAATTATGTCAACAATCAACTCACAATTACTACAAGTCTCGTCAGTGATTATCAAGGATCTCTTTTTATCTATTAAACCCGAGATGAAGAAATACGACAAATTGCTCACGCGATTATCGGTGGTTATTACGTTTATTTTTGGTGGATTATTAATTTTAGCCGCCTGGACCCCACCTGATATGGTCATTTGGTTAAATTTACTTGCCTTTGGTGGACTTGAAGCCGTCTTTTTATGGCCTTTAGTATTAGGTTTATATTGGAAAAAAGCCAATGCTTGTGGTGCACTAAGCTCAATGATTTCAGGGGCAGCATGTTATGCCATTTTGGCAAGTTTTAATATTAAATTATTTGATTTTCATCCCATTGTACCCGCATTAATCTTAGGATTAATCACGTTTCTTATTGCCAACCAATTGGGTAACTCTTTACAAAAAAAGGATAGATAATGCCTTGGATCCAACTCAAAATTAACACAACCTATGAACTTGCCGAGCCGTTGAGTGATTTACTCGAAGAGAGTGGCGCAGTGTCGGTGACTTTTCAAGATACCTACGATACGCCAGTATTTGAACCATTGCCGGGTGAAACCCGTTTATGGGGTAATACTGATGTAATTGGTTTATATGAGGCTGAAACCAATACCGAGCAGCTCATTGAAGTCTTAAAATTATCACCATTATTTAATGATAATCTGCACTATAAAATCGAACAGCTTGAAGATAAAGATTGGGAACGTGAATGGATGGATGATTTTCACCCAATGCAATTTGGTCAGCGACTCTGGATTTGCCCAAGCTGGCGTGAAATTCCCGATCCCAATGCAGTCAACGTTATGCTTGATCCTGGGCTGGCTTTTGGCACAGGAACGCATCCAACAACGGCGCTGTGCTTAGCATGGCTAGACAGTTTAGACTTACAAGGTAAAACGATTATTGATTATGGCTGTGGCTCAGGGATTCTGGCTATCGCAGCATTAAAACTCGGTGCTAAAGCCGCAATCGGTATTGATATCGATCCACAAGCCCTGCAAGCGAGCCGCGATAATGCCCAGCGCAATAACGTCAGCGAGAAACTTGCACTTTATCTAGCAAAGGATATTCCTGATCACCTATTAGCCGATGTTGTTGTTGCTAATATCTTAGCCGGTCCTTTAACTGAATTAGAACCCAATATTCGTATTCTAATCAAGCCTTCTGGCTTACTCGGGTTATCTGGAATTTTAGAGAATCAGTCAGACAGAGTTTGTAAGGCTTACCAAACTCATTTTGATCTTGACCCTATCTCAACGCAAGAAGAGTGGTGTCGTATTACTGGCAAAAAGTACCAATAGTACCAAAGTTGCTAATAAACTGTTCGTTGATGTGTTACAATAGCCCCAAAGTATATTGTTAAAAAACGAACAGTATCTTAGCTAAAGTAAACTTAATTCGCTAAAATCATAGAAACCACTTTACATCTGGCAATTTTTTGGGCATCATTTTGTCGCTATTTATCATTTGGAAAGACTGGTACATACTAAATCAGCAAGATCTTGTATGTAGGTAAATTTAGCACTTTTAGTAAAATAAACATCACGAGGACCCAATGGCAAAAGAAGATAACATTGAAATGCAAGGCACAATACTTGATACATTACCTAACACAATGTTTCGTGTAGAACTAGAAAATGGTCATGTTGTTACTGCGCACATTTCTGGCAAAATGCGCAAAAACTATATCCGAATTTTAACTGGCGATAAAGTCACGGTTGAAATGACCCCATATGACTTATCTAAAGCCCGCATTATCTTTCGTAGTCGCTAATATTCTTCTACTTTCCCTATATTCAGTGATACTGTATCGCGCAGCGCAGCGCGATACTTGTTATCTTAATGAACAACTTAGTCTAACTAGGGTTTAATGCGACTAAAATCCATATCTTGATACTTCACCCACTTTGTACGTTTAACTAGCTTGTAACCGAGCATAATCAATAAGAACATTGGAATACCAATATAGGTTGCAATTGCGCCATTCCAATCAATCTGATCTTGTAAAAATGCTTCATAATTCTGTCCAAGCGTAATAATTAAACAAAGCACAAACGCAAATATTGGTCCAAATGGAAATAAGCTTGAACGATAGGGTAATTGTTGAATATCCAACCCTTGTGCAATATATCCCTTTCTAAAGCGATAATGACTGATTGCGATACCTAACCAAGCAATAAAGCCCGTCATACCTGATAAGTTCAGTAACCAAAGATAAACACGTTTATCTTCAAACATTGAGGTGAGAAAACAGAGCATAGCAACACAAGTTGTGGCGAATAAGGCCATTCTTGGCACACCCGATTTAGATAAACGTGCAAAAATTCTTGGTGCTTTACCTTCTTTTGCTAGTGCATAAAGCATACGAGTTGAGGCGTACATACCTGAGTTACCCGCAGATAAGACTGAGGTTAAAATCACGGCATTCATCAGCGCTGCAGCAAAGAGTAAGCCGGAATTTTCAAATACCAACGTAAAAGGACTTACACTAATATCAGCTTCATCATTACGTAATAACAATGGATCGGTATAAGGAATAATTAAACTAACCACAAAAATAGCTAATACATAAAATAGTAAAATACGCCAAAAAACCTGTTTCATTGATTTAGGAATGTTCTTTTCTGGCTCCTCTGATTCACCCGCTGCAATGCCGATAAGCTCAGTCCCCTGAAATGAAAATCCAACAATCATCGCTACGCCAATCATCGAAGCAAATCCCCCAACAAAAGGCGCATCACCAATTTGCCAATTTTGCCATGGACTAGGGGCATTAGAGACAACTGTTGTCACGCCATCGACTTGCACTAAGGTCGCATGATTGAACCAATTCAAAAAGATATCTGCAATCATGGCTACGCCGAGTATGATAAATACAATAACAGTGACAACTTTAATGAGTGCAAACCAAAATTCAGCCTCACCAAATCCTTTTACTGAAATATAGTTTAAGGCAAAAATCAGACTTAAAAATAACAAACTCCACAGCCAACTATAACTACCAGAATCTAACCAATAAGAAATAACAAGTTGAGCGGCAACCAAGTCGACGGCAACGGTAATTGCCCAGTTATACCAATAATTCCAGCCAATTGCGAAACCGAATGATTCATCGACATAACGAGCACCATAGGTGGCAAAGGTCCCCGATACGGGAAGATAAGCAGCGAGCTCACCAAGACTTGTCATTAAAAAGTAAACCATCAGTCCAATAATCACATAACACAGTAATGCACCAGCAGGGCCTGCTTGGGCGATTGTTGCGCCTGAACCAACAAATAAGCCCGTTCCGATCGAGCCACCGATTGCAATCATCGTAAGATGACGCGCTTTAAGATCACGTTTAAGAGTATTTTGCATATTAAAATGTTAATAAAAATAAATTTGTGGGAAGTTTAACAAAAAAAAGCGGATGCGAGATAAATAATTCTAATAAAACTTATCTTATATTAAAATTATTTAAGGTTGAGTCTGTTTTTCTAGATTTTGTAGATAATCAACAGCGTCTTGTCGATTATTACCGCACATTTCCTGATTAGGTTGTAATCGAACGCATACTGTTGGTCTTGATGTTTTACCAAACAGTAAACAACGGTGTTGGTTATCGAGCTGAACACAAGGCTCGCCAGCAAGTTTACCATTTGGCATTCCTGGAATTGAACTGGAAATAGATGGCACTACGCAGCAGGCACCACAATTTTCTCGACATTGAAAACCACAATTCACAACTCATGCCTTATTCAATAAATTTGCTGGTGACAATAGCAAGATAGCGCTAAAATAGCGAGCTTATTTTAGCATATTACAATTAGGTACAAAATTATGGCAAAGGCAAACGAAGTTAAGCGTGGCGATGCAATCGCTTATAACGGCAAATTATTACTTGTTAAAGATGTTGAAGTACAAAGCCCAAGTGCCCGTGGCGCAAGTACTCTCTATAAAATGCGTTTTGCAGATGTAAAAACCGGTTTAAAAGTTGAAGAGCGTTTTAAAGGCGATGATATTTTAGAGACTATCGAACTTAATCGTCGCCCTGTCACCTTCTCCTATATTGATGGCGATGAATATGTTTTTATGGATGATGAAGACTTTACACCTTATTCATTTAAACAAGAACAAATCGAAGATGAATTACTGTTTATTCCTGAAGGCGGTATTCCTGGCATACATGTGTTAACTGTTGATGGACAAATCATCGCCCTTGAACTTCCACAAACCGTAGAACTGGAAATTGTTGAAACCAATCCAGGTATCAAAGGGGCATCTGCCAGTGCACGCAGTAAACCCGCTACGTTGACAACCGGTTTAACTGTGCAAGTACCAGAATATATTGATAATGGCGAAAAAATTAAAATTCACGTCGCAGAGCGCCGCTATATGAGCCGAGCTGATTAATTTTATTGAGTGTAGATGATGAAAAAAAAATTAACGCAGATCCTCTTATGGAACGTCTTTGGTATTGTGCTATTATTCAGTCAATACTATACCTATCGTCAGGGTTTTTGGTTCAATATTGATTCCGATGTATTCCATTATTTTAATCAGTTTTTAGATGGTAGCCATCAAGGTTTTCTCTATCTTATTGCTATAACGAATCACCGCAGCTTTGATATTGTCTCATTTTTAGCCATGGCGCTGTTGTACTTTTGCTATTTTCATAAGCAGAACAATGCAAATAAACGAAGAATGATTGTTATTGGTTTAATGATGCTTATCATGGCTGTTTGCATCAAGCAATGGGGTCGTTTTATCCCCATTGCACATGAAAGCCCAACGCTCTACTTTGAACAATTTGAACCCGTCAATCGTATCTCTAAACTGACCCATTTCGGCACCAAAGATGCATCAGGGGACAGTTTTCCGGGTGATCATGGTATGATGTTAATGATTTTTGCCGCATTTATGTGGCGCTATTTTGGCTTAAAAGCGTTTATTCAATCAGCTATCGTTGTAGTTATTTTTTCAGCACCACGTATTATTGCTGGTGCACACTGGTTTACTGATGTCTATGTCGGTTCATTAGCCATTACCAGTATTGTACTCAGCTGGTTCTTAATAACGCCGGCCAGTGATTACTTAGCTAACGTTTTATTACGTTTTATGCCAAAACGTTTTTTTAACACTCCATCATAAAATAAGTGACATGAAAGTTTATAATCAAAATAAATTACATAAACGTTTAAGACGACAAGTTGGTGAAGCGATCGCTGATTTCAATATGATTGAAGAAGGCGATCGTATTATGGTCTGCTTATCAGGCGGCAAAGATAGCTATACGCTGCTTGATATTTTAATGAATTTGAAAATGAGCGCGCCCGTTCATTTTGATTTAATCGCCGTCAATCTTGATCAAAAACAACCCGGCTTCCCTGATCATATATTGCCACAATACTTGCAATCATTGGGCGTGGAATATAAGATTGTGGAAGAGAATACCTATGGTATTGTGAAAGAAAAAGTGCCTGAAGGCAAAACAACTTGTTCACTCTGCTCACGCTTGAGAAGAGGCATCTTATACCGCACCGCAACCGAATTGGGGGCAACTAAAATCGCACTGGGCCATCACCGAGATGACATTTTAGAAACCTTATTTTTAAATATGTTTTATGGTGGCAAAATAAAAGCGATGCCGCCCAAGCTAATGAATGATACCGGTGAACACATTGTTATTAGGCCATTAGCCTATTGCAAAGAGAAAGATATTAGTGCTTATGCACAATTAAAAAACTTCCCAATCATTCCTTGTAATCTTTGCGGCTCTCAACCTAACTTGCAACGTCAAGTGATTAAAGAGATGCTCAATGATTGGGATAAAAAATTTCCAGGCCGGATTGAGACGATGTTTCGTGCCACACAAAACATTACGCTATCTCATCTTTGTGATACGAATCTCTTTGATTTTAAAGCCATTAAAAAAGGCGATACTATTGTTAACGGTGGCGATCTCGCGTTTGATCGTGAAGAGATACCGGCAGTCAGTTTTGATGCTTCAAATATTGAGGAACAAAATATGATTTTATGGCAAGAAGTCAATTAAGTGATGAGCGTAATTCCGTTAAGCCTCTATATTCATATGCCTTGGTGTGTGCAAAAATGCCCCTATTGTGACTTTAATTCACATAACATTAAGCAAACGCCACCTTATGAAGCGTATATTGAGCATCTACTCGCTGACTTACGGCATGATTTGCCATTGAGCCTTGGCCGTGCCATCCACTCCATTTTTATTGGCGGTGGTACACCGAGTCTTTTTTCGTCGGAACTCATTGCACATTTATTAACTACCATCCGCTCTTATATTGATTTTGAAGACAATGCCGAAATTACGCTAGAAGCCAATCCTAATTCAGCCGATGCTAGCTATTTTGTCGGTTATCTTGATGCAGGTATTAATCGTATTTCAATTGGTGTGCAAAGTTTTCAAGCCGATAAGTTAGTTCAGCTTGGTCGCGTGCATAATCCCAATGATGCAATTAAAGCCGCACAGCTAGCACAATCATTGCCTTTGCGCAGTTTTAACCTTGATTTGATGCACGGTTTACCCACGCAGTCATTAGCTGATGCTTTATCAGATCTTAGCCAAGCGGTTGCGCTATCACCACCACACCTATCTTGGTATCAACTCACCATTGAGCCTAATACGCTCTTTGGTTCAAAACCACCCAAATTGCCTGATGAAGATGCTTTGTGGGATATTTATCAACAAGGTCATCAATTATTAACCACAAATGGTTATGAGCAATATGAAACATCCGCTTATGCAAAAGCCGGTTTTCAATGCCAACATAACCTTAATTACTGGCGCTTTGGTGATTATTTAGGTATCGGTTGTGGTGCACACGGTAAGCTCACCCAGCCCGATGGGCGCATTATGCGTACGATAAAAACACGCCACCCAAAAGGTTATATGACCGGACGATACTTAGAAAAATCCTATATTGTTCCGCAAGATGAACTGCCTTTTGAGTTTTTTATGAATCAATTTCGCCTATTTGAAGCAGCGCCTAAAGCGCGTTTTGAGCAACGGACACAACTGCCAATTCAGACTGTCGAGCGGCCAATTGAACAAGCTATACAAAAAGGTTATATCACTGAAGATAACCATTATTGGTATTTAACGCCGCATGGTAAATTATTTCTTAATTCGCTACTAGAGCTATTTTTGTAACTCGATATAATCGTTTCATTTATAACGTTAATAGGACTATTACCTTGAAAAAATATTACTATATCCTTTTATCATTACTGTTATTTTTTATTATTAGTCCAATTTTTAATGGCACTTTCGCCTATCTATTCTTAAGCCTGCAAGACAATGCTAGTTTTTATTTTAAAGCAAAAGACTTTCAGCTATTTGTCACTATCGCCTATATTGTGACGTTTATTCCGGCCTTAATTACCGGTATTCTCTATGGTGCTTTATCTCTAAAACGTTCTAAGGCGAAAATGCTGTGGCTACTGCCAACGCTGGGTTGTATCATTTATTTCATTTATAGCTTGATAGTGGGAATAATAACGGCGTTCGCTGACGATGAGACTGTGTTCATCGCGATGCTTATCGCGTTAATCAGTATTGGCGGGACATTTATCTCCACACTGATTGCCAACGTACTATTAAAAGGAAAAACCCTTTAACTAGTCGAACCAAATGAGCGATGCCATTCTACCGGTCTGTTGTTCACGCCGGTAGGAATAAAATAATTCGCTTTGTGTGTAAGTACAGTAATCCCCACCATAAATCTGGCGGATACCCACTGATTGCAAACGTTGCCGCGCAAGTAAATAAAGATCCGCAAGATATTTTTGCTCGCTAGCATTAATGAGTACAAATGCCTTTATAGCATCAGCATCATAATCGACAAACTGATTTTTCACCTCTTGACCTACTTCAAATCGCTTCGGGCCAATAGCTGGACCAAGCCAAGCCATAATCTGCGACGCGGAACAGTTAAAATGACGCACCGTATTTTCTAAAATACCATTACATAAACCACGCCACCCAGCATGGGCGGTTGCAATTTCATCACCTTGCTTTGAGCAAAATAAGACAGGCAAACAATCAGCAGTCAATACGGCACTCACTGACTTTGCTTGATTACTGTATGAACCATCCGCATCTGTGAGTTGGTAATTGGCTAAATCAAGTACTTTAGTACTATGTATTTGATTGAGCCATACCGGCTCATTTGGCAATGACAAGGCAGAGCTCAACAATTGACGGTTGTGAATGACCCGATTAAGATCATCGCCAACGTGAATCCCTAAATTCAGAAAGTCGTAAGGTGATTGGCTAATGCCGCCCTGACGCGTAGTCGTCAGAGCATGCACATGGGTAGGCACAGGCCAACTCGGATAAATCACCTTCATCTCGTTTCTTCTACCAGTCAATTTCATCTTGATGCAAGCGCGTATCTTCTTGTAAGACTTTGATTAATTGCATCATATCATCGGGAATTGGCGCATGCCATTCCATCTGCTCACCACTAATAGGATGGAATAATCTTAACATCGTTGCATGTAGTGCTTGACGATCAAAATCACGTAAAACATGAATAAACGCTTCGGACGCACCTTTCGGCGGTCTTGGTCTACCACCATATAACGGATCACCAATTAAAGGATGTGCAATATGCGCCATATGGACACGAATTTGGTGAGTTCGCCCGGTTTCAAGACGTAAACGTAATCGGGTATGAGCACGGTATTTTTCCATCACACGATAATGCGTTACCGCCGGCTTACCCGTTGGAAATACAGCCATATGTGTTCGTTTAGTTGGATGACGAGTAATCGGCTGATCCACTTTTCCGCCCGCAGTGATAATCCCCATAATCACCGCCTCATATTCACGGGTAATCTCCCGTAATTGAAGTGACTCAACTAAACGAGTTTGTGCCTCTATTGTTTTAGCGACAACCATCAAACCGGTTGTATCTTTATCTAAACGGTGCACAATACCAGCTCGTGGGACGGTTGCGATTTGTGGATAATGATACAGCAAGGCATTTAATATTGTACCGTTTGGATTACCCGCACCAGGGTGAACAACTAAATCACGTGGTTTATTAATCACTAAAATATCATCATCTTCATAAACAATATTGAGTGAAATTGGCTGTGCTTGATGATTGGTCTCTTCCTCAATCAATGCGGTTAGAACAATATGTTCTCCTCCTAATACACGTTCTTTGGGCTTATCGACGACAACATCGTTAACTTTAACGTAACCATTGACAATCCAGTCTTTAATTCGTGAGCGAGAGTACTGAGAAAATATCTCAGCAAGAGCCTGATCTAATCGCATGCCTAATTGATGTTGCTCAATATCTGCAATTAATTCTATTTTTTGTAGTGTGCTATTTGACATAATTATCTATACTATGAGGAGTTTTCACTCTTGAGTGTTTTAAGCTATGATAAATTAGAGTATCATATACACTTAAATGGGTTAATGTTTATTTTGCATTTCTGACATAAAAGTTTATCTAAAACTTGATGCCAAGATTTTAAAATACATACTAATGGATTAATGATTGAATGAAATTATATCTTAAATATTCTTTTATCGCAGTAATAACGGGTTTATTAATCGGCTGTACGGCCTCCAAGCCCGATGTGGAAAATGTACCAGAATCAGAACTCTACGCCAAAGCAGATCAGGAATTACAAAGCGGCAATATTCGTTCAACAATTACAATTTTAGAAGAACTCGATAAAGCATATCCCTTTGGCCCATACTCACAGCAAGTTCAACTTGATTTAATTTATGCCTATTATAAATCAGGTGACTTACCACTTGCTGTAGCATCTATCGACCGCTTTTTAAAACTCAATCCAACAAGTCCTAATGTCGATTGGGTCATTTATATGCGTGGACTTGCTAACATGGCTCAAGATGATAATCAAATCCAAGGGTGGTTCAATGTTGATCGATCGGATCGGGATACCGCATTTGCGCAAGCTGCTTTTAAAGACTTCAATTATTTAATTCTGAATTTCCCTAATAGTCCTTACAGTTATGATGCAGAAAAACGTTTAGTATTTCTAAAAAATCGTTTAGCCAAATATCAATTAAAAGTGGCTAAATATTACACTGATCGAGGTGCCTATGTGGCCGTGGTTAATCGTGTTGATGGGATGCTACAAACCTTCCCTGATACCGATGCGACTAAACATGCGCTATTATTAATGCGTGATGCCTATAACCAATTAGGGTTAACAGAAGAAGCGAATAAAACCAACCAGCTTATAGAAGCAAACTTGAGTAATGTTAGCTCACCGTTTGACGATGATAAACCCTTCTTATGGATTTTCTAATGTAGTTAAAAATTAGAGGGAGTAAAACTCCCTCATGCCTCCTGAGTTAATAAATACTCTTGTTATTTATGCGTCGTGTTTAATCATTGAATATTAATTGATCACACTAAGCAATCATCAATATGACGCTTAGACTAATCCAATCGATAAAATATAAGCACTTGAGTGATAGCCAATTTAGCTGCGTAACAAACCTATTATATTAAAGCCAATAACAGCAATAACGAGAAAATTTTAAAATACGCTAGAGAAAATAGTTTGTAATAATGATACGTTTTTTCAACGATAAGCATAAATGATGAATTAAAAGTGTGAAGAGACAAATAGCTTGATATAATTTATGAGCAAATACAGGAAATAACCATTATCAACTCACGAATAAAATAAGAAGAAATTATGAAAAATATTCTATTTACTCTATTAATTAGTTGCGGATGTTTAATTGGATTGATGTCTAATGCTAATGCACAAACCGATAAACAGTACGAACTATCTTGTAAAAATGGTGATTTAGCAAGTTGTGATCAACTTGCCTACCTGTATCAAGAAGGAACGGCAGAAATCCCCCAAGATTCAGCAAAAGCCATCGAATTCTATTCGCAAGCCTGTAATGCTAATTATGCTGAAAGCTGTACAAATCTAGGCTATCTGTATCGATATTCAACAAATATTGAGCAAGATAATAATAAAGCATTCACTTTCTATAAAAAAGCCTGTGATCTTGGTAATATGACCGGTTGTAATAATCTTGCATTCCTTTACCATCATGGAGAAGGAACAGATCAAGATACCCAGCAAGCATTTAAATTATATGAATTAGCTTGTAATGGTAATGAAAGTTCAGGTTGTTACAATTTAGGTAATATGTATCAAGAAGGTGATAGTGTTAAGCAGGATGTACCAAAAGCGATGGCATTATACGCTAAAGGATGCAATAACGAACATGCATCTAGCTGTAATAACATTGGCTATTTGTATGATAATGGAGAGGGTGTCACACAAAGCTATACACTAGCAGCTAAGTATTACAAACAAGCCTGTGATTTAGATGAATCGGTCGGATGCTATAACTTAGCTAGCCTCTATGAAGAAGGCCTTGGAGTACGGCAAAACTATGCAAAGTCCAAAGAGTTATATCAAAAATCCTGTGCACTTGGTGATGAAGATAGTTGCAGTGCTTATGCTGATCTCTATAGTAACGGATATTAGTCGGTTTAGTTAACAAAATAGGCACTTACCTCTCATAGGTACCTATTGTTTCATTCAGCATTCGATTGTATCAATACAAATTAGTTACTGCCTAATTAGCGTTTTGCAATCCAATAGTGATAAGGTTTTTGATCTGTCTGCATCTGTAGTAGCTGATGATCCATATGTCGACAAAATCCTGGAATATCCCTTACGGTCGCAGGGTCATCAGCAATAATATGTAGGACATCTCCAATGACCATATCCCTTATTGTTTTACGTACTAACATAATGGGTTCTGGGCAACGCAGTCCCAACGTATCTAATTCTTTATCAGCTTGCATATTAAATCGCTGAGGCAAAAAAAAGTTTATTCAAATAATGAGGTACTGCATCATCAGCATTTGTACCGATAATTTCTAAATGAGGCAATCGCATTTTTAGTTCATCACTAGCATTTTGCATAATACAGCCCTTACCCGCCATCGATAACATCTCAAAATCATTCATTCCATCACCAAATGCAATACAATCTTGTGCCGAAAATCCTAACTGTTTTGCGACAGCTTGCAAAGCATAACCTTTTGAAACTTGACTTCCCATAACTTCTAAGCAATTTAATGTAGAGAAAGTGACACTAATTTGCGCCCCATATTTCGCTTCTAACCGATTTTTCACCTTAACTAAATGTGCATGATGCCCATCTTCAGTAATCGAAAAATAGATTTTGGCAATATGATGTGTATCAAAGTCTAGAGGATCGAAAAACTGATAAGTAAAATTAGTATCTTTAAAATAGCCTAAAGAATACTCATCTTCTTTATTAATCAACCATTCATCTCCTCGATAAACATGTGTATAAATAAGCGGTTCATGCATCGCTATTTGTGCAATTTCAGCAGCAATATTAGGATCAACATTTTTACTATAGATCAAATTGCCTTGACTATCATGTACCCTTGCACCATTTGAGGTAATCATAAAAGCATCAATAGCCATATTTTCGCGCATTTGTGCGACATCAATGTGATGGCGACCAGTTGCAAAAATAAAATTGATGTTTTGTTTTCGTAATGCTTGGAGAATTTTTTTAGTATAAGCAGATAAACTATGCTGAGAATTTAACAATGTACCGTCAAGATCGGATGCTACAATATGAAACATAACTCACTCTTATTATCAATAATATATGGTTATAATTATACTCCATTGATGCCAACCATAAAAGTAAATTAAAACTGGATTATTTGTGGGGTAATAAAAATCACCAACTCACGTCGTTCAAGTTTAGATCCTTTATATCGAAACAACCCTCCGAAAATAGGAAGTTTGCTAAGACCTGGCACAGTGCGATGATCTTGATGTTTGGTTTGTTGAAAAATTCCGCCTAGCACTAATGTTTCACCACTGTTAACAAACACTTGCGTACGAATTTCTTGTGTGTCAATTGCTAACGTTTCACCATCATCGCTACGTTTAATTGATCGCCCCGCTGAATTTTGTGTTATATATAAGGTAAGTTCCATGAGTCCATTTTTTAGCAAACGTGGCGTAACTTCCAGCCCTAAAACTGCCTGTTTAAACTCAATTGAAGTCGAGCCATTATAACCTGTTGTAACTTCGTAAGGAATTTCAGTACCTTGTTTAATCGATGCAGTATGTTTATCTGCTGTCATTAACATGGGACTAGCAATAATATCTAATTGATTTTCAGCCTCGAGTGCAGATAATTCTAAATTTAATAAATGACCAGATCGCTTAGCCAAATTAAAACCAACTACAGTAGAAGGACTACTAGCGCCCAAATTAGTATTAAGCTGATCTATAAACTGTGATGATGAACCTGTGTATCCCCATTTTATACCAAGCTCCGAAGCGCTTTCATTATTCATTGTGACAATGTGAGCTGATATTTGAACTTGTGGTGTCGGCTGATCCAATATTTCAATTAATGTTTTTATCTTATCGACATTCTTGGCAATATCGTAGACGACTAATACATTGGTCTTTTGCTCAATAAAGATGTTCCCCCGTTCAGATAATACGTGTTGATCTTTAATGATAGTTAACAATGATGTAATATCACTATGATGTATTTTTAACGGTAAGTAGACTAATGGTAAAGATAACTCCTGCTCTTTCTGCTGCAATCGTTGTTGTTCTAATTCATCGGAAGGATTTGGTAAAGGTCCAACCGTTAAAAAATTATTATCAATAATATAATACAGTTTTGCATTTTGAGTAATAAGCGCTAGTGCCTTATCCCAAGTGATATGGTATAAATTAATCGTTTGGATTTGATCAACGGCAACATCTGAGATTAAATTCATCTGACGATAATCGGCTAATGATTGTAAAATCATACTCGTTGGTGTTTGATGAAAACGCATTGAAATCACAGTATCTTGTTGCTCATGAGCCAATACATTTGATTAAATTAAATAGCAAAGCGTGGCTATTAATGTAATCATACTCATGATAAAGCATCGTTTCATCTTACCTTGCTCCCCAATTCATCGTAAAAATAATATTTTTATGGCAATAGTTAGGCAGCGGTGCTTGCCATTTAATTGACTTCGTTGAAATCGTTAAAATTTGCCAGGGCAGTAAGCTCAAAGGAATGACGCCATTAAAGATGGTCAACCAGGCCTGCTGATGACGTAATACAAGGATTGCAGGATATTTTGATTGTAAAGATTCGTCCTGTATTCCACCAAAATACTGCCAACCATTAATTTTTGTGATCAAGTTTGCTTCCAATTGCTGACAAGAACTAAGAGTCGGTGATAAAAAAGGATCTTTAACATCAGGTATGCTTATCTTGGGTAGATACAGCAAAACGCACAACAATAAGCGAGCTATAGAACTCATCGTCAATCCTCATCTCGATTTTCATATTAGATATTAACTGAAAAAATTAAGTGTTTGTCTTGTTCTATAATGGTGAGACCGGTCATACTACTCCCCATATTTTGCTGTGACATTACCTCAATAAAATTGACAAAATGATGGTATAATCCAGAGAATTTCATACTAAGATTCACATAATTATCCCCGTCTTGACTCACCAATTGAATTAGTGCTAAATGACTGTTTGATAATTGCTGTGAAACAAATGTAATTAAATCAGTAATAGTACTTATACTATCTTTGGTTATATTGTGTCGATTATGCTCTATCGCGTTTAAAAGTTGTGATTTTGTTGGATAATAATTTATTTTTTGTTCTAACAATTTTATGTCTGCAAACAGAGACTGGTAATTAAGTTGCTCACGTAAGTATTGCGCTTTAACTGGCGCAATGAACACAAAATAGAATAAAAGGAATAATAAGCTCACGCTAAATATGATTACCAAATGGCGGACCTTCGCCGAGCGCAACAAAAATCGATCAAGCCATTCAATCATAGTTTTTTTCCAAGTCGGTCAAAGAATAACTTGCACGGATAAATTAAACTGAAATAAGTAATCATGTTGATTCACTGATAGCACCTGACGTTGTTGAAAAATACCAGACACATCAATTAATTGTGAAAAAGTGAGAATATCATCATAAGAAAAACTTTCGCCGATAAACACTATGGAGTCCTTATCATACTCAAATGAGCGAAGCCATAGCCCATCAGGTAAGCGATTACTCATCAAACGGAATACATTGACCAACATCATCAATCGTTTATTTAGTAATTCGGACCTATCAACATCAACTTGTAACTGCCTAATGAGACTATCTAATTCTACCAACTCAGCCAATTGTCGATTGCTTTGAGTTAACCGCATCTGCAGCTGTAAATTATCATTAACTTGCTGCTGATACTGGATTATTGTTTGCCAAAATAGTAATGCAGTGATCACAATACTCACTAGAAAATAGCAGGCAATAACAATCAATAAACCCACTCTTTTATGCCTTTTTTGTTGCTGACGCCAAGGCAAAAAGTTGATGCCACCAAGTTGAAACTGACAAGCTAACTGTTCAAAATAAGGTGCATGCTGTTCGAGTACTGTTGAAGATGAAAGTAAATCAGTGGTTATACCAAGAAAATGTAATGATGATACAGGAATACTCTGAAAATAACGGTTTATTACTGACTGAGGATAAGCGTAAACACAAAGGTTCTGGTGCCGATTCAACTCGGGTTCAAGCAGATAATCATAACTCAATGGTAACGCTGTATGAAAAATTTTAGCTAAAACGCTATCAATATACTGCTCAATTTCACCAGACTGTAAACCAATATTAGGTAGCTGCAATTGCCTATGCATAATTTGATTATCTAATAAAATTATGCGATAGATAATCCTGTCTTGGTGTTGAAGAATTGAACTGCAATATTGACTAATGAATGAATTTAAGGTTGTGCTAATATCACTAGTATCAATAATTTCTATAGTCTGTTTGTCAAGAATGTTATAATTTTTACCCTTAAGATGAACAATAAAACCAAGCACACTTTCTGCCTTGATAAAAAATGTGATGTAATACATGAGATGCTCTCCTGATCTTTTCGGCATCTAATTGTCAGTTAAAATACGCTTGGTAATAGCTTAAAAAAACAGCAAATGCGAAAAATCTCACAAAAAGTGTTTAAATTTAAAACGAAAGAGTAATAATTTGCAGAAAAATAAAAAAAATAGTTGACTGGGGCAGCATGATCTTTATAATGCTTTTCCACACAGTAAGGGTGATTAGCTCAGTTGGGAGAGCACCTCCCTTACAAGGAGGGGGTCACTGGTTCGAACCCGGTATCACCCACCAAATCTTTACTGTGTAGAAAGTTAAAATAAAATAATATTTTGTTTTAGCCTTAGGGTGATTAGCTCAGTTGGGAGAGCACCTCCCTTACAAGGAGGGGGTCACTGGTTCGAACCCGGTATCACCCACCATCTTTAAGATGAAATAGATTTGATTGGTATTGTCCCTTTAGTGGGTCGTTAGCTCAGTCGGTAGAGCAGCGGACTTTTAATCCGTTGGTCGAAGGTTCGAATCCTTCACGACCCACCAATTTATTAAGATCACCTGATGGTGATTTTTTTATGCCTGTCATTCGCTCATCACACACATCATGACTCAATTATCATTCTTTGCGACATCTTTTCAAACAGACTTGTTCAATATATATGATTTAATCTGTCTATTCTAAGAGCGACACAAATACTGAGTATATGCATACCAAATAATCAAACCGTTTAATGCCATACGATTAAATTTCACTCATGACAAAATGCGTTTATAAAGTAAAAAAAAACGCAATTTGTATGCCAAATTGCGTTTAAGATTAACCAGATAAACTACTCTGCTTTTAGTTTTTGATGAAATGAATCGAGTTGAGTTTGTGCTTCTTGTAACTCATATTGAGCTTTTTGCAATTTTGCTTGCTGTTTTGCTATTTTACTTGGATCACCTTTAAGCTGAGCTTCTTTTAAATCATCTTGTTTCTCTTGCAATTTAGCTGTTTTCTCTTGAACTTTCTCTTGGTATTTCTTTGCAAGATCATCATTAGAACAATAAGTGTTCACATCAGTTAATGCTTTTTCTAGCCCTTGAACTTGATAAACATTATTCGCTTGTTTAGCATAATCAAGTTGTGTTTGTATCGCGGTTTTTTTACCGGCACAAGTTAAACCTTCAAATTGATTAGCTAAAGCCGATGCACTCATAGTAACAGCTAATGTAATAAGACTCATTTTTAATATATTTTTCATAATTACTTCCTTTTTGTTATATTCACTAAATAATGATATTTAGTTATTTTCTCAGTTGAACATTATCGACTCGATGGTCAACACTTTTTGTTAGAATTAAACTCGCCCTTTCACGAGTAGGTAAGATGTTTTCAAGTAAGTTTAATTCATTAATACTTTTCCAAATATGCTCAGCCTTTTTCAACGCTTCCGTTTCAGGGATCTGCGAATAATGGTGGAAATAGGAGTTTGGATCACTAAAAGCACCGGCCCTAAATTTTAAAAATCGGTTAATATACCAATCGTGTAATAATGGTCTTTCAGCATCAACATAAATCGAAAAATCAACATAATCTGACACAAATACCCGATTACTGGTCGCATGACAATCAACAGGATTTTGTAATACATTGAGTCCTTCAAGAATCAAAATATCCGGACTTTCAATTTCTACCGATTCATTTTCAACAATATCATACACCAGATGAGAATAAACGGGGGCTGAAACATGTGAAACACCCGATTTAATATCAGACACAAATTGCAATAGCTTTTTCAAATCATATGACTGTGGAAAGCCCTTTTTATGCATAATACCACGTTCTTCTAACACTTTATTCGGATATAAGAAACCATCAGTAGTTACTAACGCAACTTTGCGATGTTCTGGCCAGCGAGTTAACAGTGCTTTTAATACCCGAGCAGTGGTGCTCTTGCCTACAGCAACGCTACCTGCAATACCGATAATATACGGCGTTTTATGATTTTTACCTAAAAATTTAGCCAAAATGGCTTGTCGTGTAAAATTATTACCAATGTAATAATTAAGCAATCGAGAGAGCGGCAAATAAATATCCGTTACCTCATCAAGCGATAGCTCTTCATTAATACCTTGTAAAGACTTTAATTCATCAACACTTAGCGTCATCGGTACAGCATTACGTAAAGATGCCCACTCTTGACGACTAAACTTCATATATGGACTTAACTGATTACTCATAAACAATTATCACTTTATTAATATGAACATCGTGCTCTTATTAATCTCGCTTAGCAAGATCCGTTTGTGCTAGCTTACACATAAAATGGATTTTCACCAATTAAAATTAGTCAAGCAATAATTAAAATCACATATATACTGCACATTAAAGTGACTTGAGTGTATAATTTCCTGCATCAGTTCCTATTTGTTCATCACTATACAGATGAATTATTAATGAAATATTAAATGGCCTATTATGATTAAAAAGAAACCGAGTAAAAGCCGTGAAGAGATTAATGAACAATCTCGTCAACTGAAACGTAAACGCAAGCATAAAGGGCTACCAAGTGGCTCTCGTATTCAAGGTGCAGATAACACATCGAAAAAAAACGATAATGTTATCAATGATCCTCGAATTGGCAGTAAAAAACCAATTCCATTAGTTGCAAATGGTGCAGTGAGTCAGACTAAACCACACAAAACTAAACCAGTAACGGCAAAACCAATCAAACTCACCCCTGAAAAAGAGCTTGAGCAATTAGAAAATGATCCTTATTTAGATCAATTGCTCGATTTGATTGATGAAGGTGAAACACTTTCAAACAAACAACAGCAAGATCTCGATAGAATGCTTGATCGCATTGATGCGCTCATGAACCAACTTGGTTTAACTATCGAGGAAGACGAAGATAATGAATTTGCCGATGACACCAAGGAAGATATTGTCAGTTTATTAAAAAAACAGTGATAGTATGTTAGCACTCATTATGCTCAGTTTATATTTTGGTTTATTTATCTGTTTTATCCTTTATATGCACAAACTGAGCAAAATAAAACGTTCTTTCTTGATAAGAAAAAAACGTAAAGTCAGTCTCAAACAAAATAGAAAAACACGCAATGTCAAACAAAAACAGTAATACCGAGATTATTTGGGATCAACAATTAATCCAAAAATATAACTACTCTGGACCGCGGTATACTTCATACCCAACAGCGTTGGAATTCAATGAGCAGTATAGTGAAGCGCAATTTTTAGCGGCAACATCGCGTTACCCAAATAGACCGCTATCGCTATACGTACATATCCCTTTTTGCCATAAATTGTGTTATTTTTGTGGTTGTAACAAAATGGTTACTCGTAATCATAATCGTGTCGCCACTTACTTAACCGCTTTAACGCAAGAAATTACCTCACGCGCAGCGCTATTTAAACATCGAATTGTCACTCAAATGCACTGGGGTGGCGGAACGCCGACATATCTTAATGATGATGAAATTAGCTATTTAATTACGACATTAAAAAGCCATTTTCAGTTTTCTGCTGATGCAGAGCTATCGATTGAGATTGATCCCCGCGAAATTGAGCCTCATACGATTGATCATCTAGCTAGTGTCGGTTTTAATCGCCTGAGCATGGGGATTCAAGATTTTAATCCCGAAATCCAACGTTTAATCAACCGCGAACAAGACGATAAACTCATTGAATCGTTAATTGAACGGGCAAGAATCAACCATTTTAAATCGATTAGTTTAGATTTAATTTATGGATTGCCGAAACAAACCGTTGATAGTTTTACTAAAACATTAGAAAAAGTGGTCAAACTGTCTCCTGATAGGCTAAGTGTCTTTAATTATGCACATTTGCCAGCTCGGTTTGCCTCTCAACGTAAGATCAAAGACCATGATTTACCTAGTGCGGCTGAAAAATTAGCTATTTTACAAACCAACATTGAGTTTTTAACCCAGTCGGGCTATCGCTTAATCGGTATGGATCATTTTGCCAAACCCACTGATGAACTGGCAATCGCCCAACAAAATGGCGTATTACACCGTAATTTCCAAGGCTATACAACTCAAGGTGAAGCCGATTTATTGGGACTTGGTGTATCAGCAATTAGTATTTTAGGTGATAGTTATGCTCAAAACCAAAAAGAGTTAAAAACCTATCAAGAACAAGTTGCATTATCCGGTAATGCGCTTTGGAAAGGCTTTACTATGAGTGAAGATGATAAAATTCGCCGCGATGTCATCAAACAGCTTATTTGTCACTTTTACTTAGATAAATCCACAATAGAAAAAACTTACCATATTGATTTTAATCACTACTTTGCCGAAGATCTCCAACTTTTATCGACCTTTATTCAAGACGGTTTAGTCACGAATGAATCAACATCTATCAGAGTATCTGCGAAAGGACGCTTATTGATTCGAAATATTTGTATGTGTTTTGATATTTATATGCGCCAACAGGTTCGCCAACGACAGTTTTCAAGAATTATTTAAATAGACTGAGATGCACAGAAATTCAGGTTGTGTGCATCTTTTTACCAATGGTAAGAAATATCGTATCAAACATAACTGATGCTACACGCCCTTGAATATCAACCCAAGCTTAATCAATATGTTCTCCTTTATTATTATATGTCGAACCATCATGAAAAAAGTAAGTGATACTATCTGGCCCATTTCTTTCACTGGCAGCTAAGGATGTATCAAATCGTTTGATAACCGAATTAGTTGGACTAATCAATTGATATTGATCATTTTGTTCAACTAATGCAGAACCACCAATAAATTGACTCGCACTTTGATAGAGACAAGGAATCGTTAATTTACCTTGAGTATTAATATAACCATATAATTGATTACTGCTACATTCAACCACTGCAAGTCCTTCTGAAAAAGGCGACACGTTAATATATGAATCTAAAGCAATCTCCACGTCCTGACCCTGACGATTAACAAAGCGTTGTTGCTGTTTATCAGTGGTCACTAATAATAGATTATTTTGACTAAAATTATCGGATACATCAAAATAAGGGGCCGTTGATAATTGTTGCCCTTTATCGTCGTAGAGATGATAATTATCATAACAATAGTAAGTGATATTATCACGGCTTGTTGTACTATATTTATAATAGTTTGGTTCTTGTGTTACACATATCTCATTTTTTACAATGAAATTATTTTTATCAACCGTTACTCGTCCTTGACCCGAAAACAATTTTTGTAAATTATTGCTGTTATAAACTTCATTATCATCTATTTGCTTTGCCTTATTGATCCGGCTAGCAATAATAAAAGATTCAGAAATATTAATGTTACTATATTGCAGAGGAATCGCTAATTGATGATTTTGGATATCGACTAATCCTTTGATAAAATTATTATTTGCGTCCTGATTAACGATAATCCAGCGCTGTAAATACAGTTTACTATCCATCATATAAAATGGTTGTGGTGCAAATTGTTGATTGGCCGTATCTAATCGATAAATTTTATAATTCCAGCCATCATTAATAAGTGAAACCCGATAATATTGATCAACCAGGTAGTCAATATCACGATAATTCCCATCAACGATTATCTCTCCGGTTTCAGCTTTCAATCCTTTAACATTATTATCACCGAAGGAAGAAACAATCGCATGATTATAATATGGAGATTTAGAGGTATTAATCTGCGCTTGATATGCCATGATTTGTGGATCAGGCTTAACAAATAAGGTTATTGTCATCGGTTGACGTTTAAAATAATAGGCAACCCTAGTCGTCAATTGCCCATAAACCTGCTGCAGATTATCTGATAATACCTGAATATGATCTTCTAAATAACGTAAAAGTTGAGTTTTGTCGGTAATAACGTTTTGATCAATTTGATTCAATAATATTTGATAAAAATTGATAATAATGTCTATTTCAGGCTGATTAAATTGGTATGACCATTGATTTGATGAGTTGACAATATGATTTTGTTTGTCTATTGCTTCTACATGTAAAATGCTATCAGGATCCCGATTAACGAATTCAAATTCAGCCACATTATTATCTACGAACAATAAATTAATATCACCTTGTTTAGTAGATAACTTTGATGCAGTAAAAGTTAATGTTTCTAGCGGCTTATCTGGGACCATATAATTGACTAGAATATCGATAATTGTAATTCGTTTGGTACTTTCAACAGAATATTGTAAGCGTGCACGATACATATCGAGAGCGTTATCGTTGAGCTCTAAAAATGTACCATCATAAAAAGTAACCTTATTCAGGGCAATCAGGGGGGGAGTAAAATTATAACGCTTATAAGTGGTTAACTGATCTCTTATATCATCAGATAAACCAGCAAGTTGTATGATTGAGTTTTCATCTTCAATTGATTGTGAAAAAGAAAGATTTTTCACTAATTGTTTTACCATTTGCTGTATTTGATTTCGATCGATGATAATAAACTCATCCGACTCATCCGACTCATCCGCTTGCTCTACCGAATCAAATTTAATAATCGGCAAAGTCTCCTGATTAAGTGGAAAACTTTTTAACCGGCTCAAATCCTGCCGTAATATTGATGTTATATCGGTAAAATTTTTATCTGCCAAAGATTGCTCAAAATGACTTAATAGTGATTGTGAGTCATAATCGTTGATTGAGTTAGCAAAAATATTGTTTGACCATAAAAAACTCCCCAAAAGACAGATAGAAATTAAAAAATGTTGATATTTCATATCGTTATTATTCTCAATTATCAGCAAGATATATTAAAAATTTTATTTAGCCAGTTGACAATATAATAATATACTCAATAAATTCATAGGAATGAATATCATCAAAGTCATTTTGCATAAAAAAACCCAGCATAAGCTGGGTTTGACATTTTGCAATTGCAATTAACGTTTTGAGAATTGTGGACGACGACGTGCTTTGCGTAGACCCACTTTCTTACGTTCAACTTTACGAGCATCACGAGTAACAAAGCCCGCTTGACGTAGTGAAGAACGAAGAGTTTCATCATATTCCATTAACGCACGAGTAATACCGTGACGAATCGCGCCAGCTTGACCAGAAATACCACCACCTTTAACTGTGATGTAAAGATCAAATTTGCCGACCATTTCAACTAACTCTAGTGGTTGCATTACAACCATACGAGCAGTATCACGACCAAAGTATTGCTCTAAAGAGCGTTGATTAATTACAATGTTACCACTGCCTGGTTTAATAAAAACACGAGCAGAAGAACTTTTTCGGCGACCTGTACCGTAATATTGATTATCAGCCATCTTCTATCCCCTTAAATATCTAAGACTTGCGGTTGTTGTGCCGCATGGTTGTGCTCACTACCTGCGTAAACTTTTAATTTACGGTACATTGCACGACCAAGAGGACCTTTCGGTAACATGCCTTTTACAGCAATTTCGATGACTTGTTCAGGATGACGTTCAATCATTTCTTTGAAAGTCGCTTCCTTAAGACCACCAATATAGCCAGTATGACGATAATAGATCTTATCAGTGCGTTTTTTGCCAGTTACAGCAACTTTTTCTGCATTGATAACGATAATATAATCACCTGTATCTACATGGGGTGTATATTCTGCTTTATGTTTACCGCGAAGGCGGCTTGCGATTTCTGTTGCTAAACGACCAAGTGTTTTACCACTTGCATCAACAACGTACCAGTCGCGTTTTACTGTTTCTGGTTTAGCTGAAAAAGTACTCATTAGTATTTTACCTAAAGTTTTAGTTTATCTCACGTCAATAAATCAACCATTTGACTTATCTACACTTATTTGCTTATTTAGCAAGAAATATTCACCCCTTCGAGCAATAAATTCCTTCAAATAAAACAACAAAGCAATGTTGGGAAAACATTGCCGTAACGTGGGTGCAACTATTATACAGAAATAAAATAATATCGCTAGCTACCCAATACAAATTATTGCAACTTTTAACTATACTTTATCGGCGGGGAAAACAATGCCAGTCTGTCGCCGAATTTCGGTCAACAATTCAGCTGTAGTTAAACTTAAGTGAAGTCCACTATGATCAACAGCTACATGTTGACATAAAACCGCAAATTGTTTTGCTTCGTAATACATCGTATTATCATGTTGCGGTAAAGTAATATCTTGCCACTCACCTTGACGCGGTTTATACATCACCTTTTCACCGACTGAAAGATGTTCGATGATTAGCGCCCCCTCTTCACCTTGTATTTCACTTGGAATATGGGAATCACTGACTTTTGAATGACAAATAACCACATCAAACTCACCGTAGTTCATGAGCACCGTGCCATGTGCATCAACACCTGACGCTAATAAACTGGCCTGTGCATTAATATGATTTGGCTTGCCCCATAATCCGACCGCGAAATTTAATGGGTATACGCCAATATCCATAATCGAACCGTTGGAGAATTGAGGATTAAAAGTATTTGGGTTCTCACCATTTAAATATCGAGCATAGCGAGAAGAGTACTGGCAATAACTTAAAAACACCTTACGAATTTTGCCCAGTTTTGGTAAAAACTGTTTTACCACATCATAATTAGGCAAATAAAAGATTTTTAGTGCTTCAAAAATGACACGGTGATGTCGCTTAGCTATCGCAATTAAGGCGTTCACTTGTTCTGCGTTTGAGGCAAGCGGCTTTTCACAAATCACATGTTTACCATTTTCCAGCATTAATTTCGCTTGTTCAAAGTGTAACGAATTTGGACTAGCAATATAAACGGCCTCAACCTTAGCGCTACTTGCTAATGCCGCTAAGTCAGTAAATACAGTATCAACAGCATATTTACTCGCAAACTCGGTTGCCGTTTGATAATGGCGAGAGTACACGGCCACAAGCTTGTATTCACCCGTTTGTAAGGCCGCTGCAATAAATTTATCCGAAATCCAATTGCTACCAATTACTGCTAAATTAATCATAATGCCTCTCGTGATCAAAAATAAAAGGCCTAAATAGGCCTTTTATTATCAGTTAGTTAAAAAGAACTTTAATGATGGATTATCTGTCTCATTATGATAATCATAATTGAGCTCTGCTAAGTGAGCTTCAAAAGCATGGTTATCCGGTTCAATCTCAAATGCAGCTAACACTCGGCCATAATCAGTTCCATGACTACGATAATGGAAAAGTGAAATATTCCAATTAGTGCCTAATGTTTGTAAGAATTTTAATAGCGCCCCTTGTGATTCAGGGAATTCAAAACTATACAGTTGCTCTTTAATTGGTAGACAAGGTTTGCCACCAATCATATAACGCACATGCAATTTTGCCATTTCATCATCAGATAAGTCAGCAACTTGATAACCGCCCGCCGTTAATTCAGAAATGATCTCTACCTTCTCTTGCTCACCATTATTAATTCTTACACCAACAAAGATACACGCCAGCCCCTTATCATGATATCGATAGTTGAATTCGGTCACAGTCCGCCCGCCTAACAATTGACAAAAAGTTAAAAAGCTGCCTTTTTGTTCCGGAATCGTCACAGCAAATAATGCTTCTTTCTTTTCACCTAATTCACATCGTTCAGAAACATAGCGTAAAGTATGAAAATTCAGATTAGCACCGGATAAAATATGGGCTAAATTTTCACCGCGAATATTGTGCTGCTCAACATACTTTTTCAAGCCAGCTAGCGCCAAGGCACCGGATGGTTCGGCGACAGCCCGTACATCGTCAAACAGATCTTTTACCGCCGCACAAATTTCATCGCTATCAACAATGACAATGTCATCAATATACTGCTGGCATAGACGAAAGCTCTCATCACCAATTCGTTTAACCGCAACGCCTTCAGCAAATAGACCAACTCGGTTGAGATCAACCGGTTTACCGGCATCTAAAGCCGCTTTTAAACAAGCCGAATCTGCCGCTTCAACCGCAATCACTTTGATTGATGGCATGATCTGTTTAATTAAAACTGCAATACCGGCAGCCAGTCCACCACCACCAACAGGTACAAAAATACGATCTAACCGAGCATTTTGTTGTAGCAGCTCCATCGCGACACTACTTTGACCTGCAATCACTAAAGGATGATCAAAGGGAGGGATAAAGGTTCGACCTTGCTCTGTGGCCAGTTCAATCGCTTTATTTTTTGCCTCATCAAAGTTCGCCCCATGTAGCAGCACTTCACCACCAAATCCCTTTACCGCATCGACTTTAATATCAGGGGTCGTCATGGGCATTACGATCAAAGAATTAATCCCTAATTTGGTTGCTGATAATGCCACGCCCTGAGCATGATTGCCCGCTGAAGCGGCAACAACGCCACTTTTTCGTTGTTGTTCATTCAAGCTGGCGAGCATCGCATAAGCACCACGGATTTTAAAACTATGGACTTGTTGGCGATCTTCTCGCTTCACAAAGACTTGATTACCAAGTCGTTGTGATATTTTTTCCATCTCCTCAAGAGGTGTGACAATTGCAACATCATAAACAGATGAACATAAGGTTGCTTTCAAATAATCGGCACCAGTTAACTTTTGTTCTGTTGTCGCATTCACCTTAGCCCCCTAATTTGCTTTTATCGCGTACGGCACCTTTATCTGCACTGGTCGCTAAACTTGCATAAGCTTTTAATGCATAAGACACTGCTCGCTGACGATTTAATGGGGTCCATGCTTTGTCGCCACGCGCTTCTTGCGCGGTTCGACGTGCTGCAAGTTCCACTTCGGTAACGTCTAATACTAATTTACGATTTGGAATATCAATGTCAATAATATCGCCATCGCGCACTAAACCAATCAAGCCACCACTTGCCGCTTCAGGTGAAATATGACCAATCGATAAGCCTGATGAGCCACCCGAAAAACGGCCATCGGTAATTAAGGCACATTTTTTACCCAAACCCATTGATTTTAGATAGCTCGTTGGGTAAAGCATCTCTTGCATGCCGGGTCCACCTTTTGGTCCTTCATAAATAATCACCACCACATCACCGGCAACCACTTTACCACCTAAAATCGCATCAACCGCTTCTTCTTGGCTTTCAAACACTTTAGCTGGTCCTTTAAAGACAAGGTTTTCTGCTGCAACACCGGCTGTTTTAACAATAGCACCATCAAGTGCGATATTGCCATAAAGCGTCGCCAGTCCGCCATCTTGGCTATAAGCATGTGCTTTATCGCGAATACAGCCATTTTGGCGATCATTATCTAACGTATCCCAATAGCAATCTTGTGAAAATGCTTTCGTTGTACGAATACCAGCCGGGCCACTGCGGTACATTTTTTTCACTTGTTCGTCTTGGCATTGCATGATGTCGTATTTCGCAAAAGTCTGCTCTAAATTTAAGCCAAGCACATTCTTAACGTTATGGTTAAGTAAACCGGCGCGATCAAGTTCCGCCATAATGCCAACTACGCCACCAGCACGGTGTACATCTTCCATATGATATAGTTGGGTACTTGGCGCTACTTTACATAAATGAGGCACTTTACGTGATAAACGATCGATATCTGACATGGTAAAATCGATTTCACCTTCTTGCGCGGTTGCTAATAAGTGAAGTACCGTATTAGTTGATCCTCCCATGGCAATATCTAATGACATGGCATTTTCGTAAGCGGCTTTTGTTGCAATCGCACGGGGTAATAATGATTCATCATTCTGCTCATAATAACGCTTAGTAATATCAACAATATGTTTTGCCGCATCAATAAATAATTTTTCACGCTGCTTATGGGTTGCCACTAACGAGCCATTACCCGGTAGAGCTAAGCCAAGCGCTTCCGCCAAACAGTTCATGGAGTTGGCGGTAAACATGCCCGAACATGAGCCACACGTTGGGCACGCTGATTCTTCAATTTGCTGGCTAACACTGTCAGAAACGGTTGGATCAGCACTTTGAATCATCGCATCAATAAGATCTAATTTGATAATCTGATCAGAAAGCTTAGTTTTACCGGCTTCCATTGGGCCACCAGAAACAAAAATCACGGGAATATTAATTCTCAACGCAGCCATTAGCATACCAGGAGTGATTTTGTCACAGTTAGAGATACAGATCATCGCATCAGCACAGTGAGCATTAACCATATATTCAACCGAGTCCGCAATTAATTCACGTGAAGGAAGCGAATACAACATACCACCATGCCCCATGGCAATCCCATCGTCAACCGCAATGGTATTAAACTCCTTCGCAATGCCGCCGGACGCTTCGATCTCTTTCGCGACTAATTGACCAATATCTTTTAAATGAACATGACCCGGAACAAATTGCGTAAATGAGTTAACCACCGCAATGATTGGCTTACCAAAATCTTCATTTTTAACGCCAGTTGCACGCCATAATGCGCGTGCCCCAGCCATATTACGGCCTTCTACAGATGTTGCTGAACGATACTTCGGCATATAATGCTCCCAATTCTTTTTCCAATAATTTAATAAGTATATACATAATTAACTAAAAATTGCAGATTTTAGTGCATTCCCTAGCAAAATTGTCAGGGATCAATAACTTAAAGCATAAAACGCGCTAAACGCGTTATGGATTATTTCACCAAATCAAGCCAACCATATTTATCGGTGGTTTTACCATTAAATAGACCAAAAAATGCCTGCTGAATTTGTTTGGTCATAGGGCCACAGCGACCTATGCCAATTTGAATACCATCGATACTACGCACTGGGGTAATTTCAGCGGCAGTGCCTGTCATAAAGACTTCATCAGCCAAGTACAGTGATTCACGCGATAGGGTTTGTTCACAAGTCTCAATCATTAAATCTTTAGCTAATGTTAAAATGGCATCGCGCGTAATCCCAGGCAATGCAGCCGACGTCAACGTTGGGGTATAAAGTATGCCATTTTTAACAACGAAAATATTTTCGCCAGCACCTTCTGATACGTAGCCATGTACATCTAAAGCAATCCCTTCTTGATAACCATGGCGACGCGCTTCATTACCCACTAAAAGTGAAGATAAATAGTTGCCGCCCGCTTTAGCCGCCGTAGGAATGGTATTTGGCGCAGCACGATTCCAGGAAGAAACCATTGCATTAATGCCCTGTTCTAACGCATCCTCACCTAAATAAGCGCCCCAAGGAAAAGCCGCAATAATGACATCAGTGCCATATTCCTCAGGTGGATTCACGCCCATGCCAATATCACCAATAAAAACTAACGGCCGAATATATGCACTGGTTAAATGATTTTGTTTGAGCGTTTGCCGCGTTGCAGCCATCAGCTCATCGACGCTGTATGCCAATGGCATACGATAAATTTTTGCAGAATCATGTAAACGCTGCATATGTTCACGGTGACGAAAAACAGCAGGGCCTTGATGAGTCTCATAACAACGTACCCCTTCAAACACCGAAGAACCGTAATGTAGCGCGTGTGACATCACATGAACTTTAGCATCAGCCCATTTAACCATTTCGCCATTAAACCAAATATAATCAGATTTTGCCGTTGTTGCCATTTTATTACTCCTTTAGATAAATTTTGCTATTATTCTTGTTCATTCATCGTAACAATATCAGCTAACTTGAGCAGCTGATCATAGATTTGCTGTTTTGATTTGACATTAGTTAGCTCAACCTTAATTAGTAGCCGAGTTTGGTCATGTGTCTGCATATTGAGTGTGACCACTTTGCAGCCACGATGGCGAATGACACGCAAAATACGTTCTAATGAACCCGGTCTATCATGAGCATTAATTAATAATTGATACGTTTCCATTTTGATTTTTCCTAAAAATTCTTATTCTGTAATCGACTCAAGCATGTCATGATTAGCGGCGCCAGGTGGAACAAGTGGCCACACATTCTCCATTGCATCGATTTTGACGTGCAATAAAAAGGCCCCTTCTGTGGTGAGTAACTGCTCAATCGCCGGTAAGACTTCTGCTTTGGTGGTAATTAATCGACCCGGTATATTAAATGCACTGGCCAAAACTAAAAAATCAGGATTATCCGATAAATCGGTTTCGCTGTAACGTTCTTTAAAGAATAGTTGCTGCCACTGGCGCACCATACCTAAACGAGAATTATCGATTAAGACCATTTTAATCGGCAGGTTCCTACGTTTAATGGTTGCTAGCTCTTGAATATTCATCATAAAAGAGCCGTCACCTGAAATACAAATCACGCAATCATCTGGTCTGGCAATTTGCGCACCAATTGCTGCTGGCAAGCCAAATCCCATCGTGCCAAGCCCGCTAGAACTAATAAACGTATTAGGATCTTTAAATAACATATGCTGTGCTGCCCACATTTGATGCTGGCCAACATCGGTTGTCACAAATGTTGCGATCGCTGCTTGCGCTAAAATCGCATTAGATAGCTGCTTGAGCATTAATGGCGCATATATCGCCTCACCAGGGTGATCGTAACGCGGCACATATTGCTGCTTCAATGATAAAATATGCTGCTGCCAATCACCAATATCCACAGATTGCTTTAACATCGGTATCACCAATTTAGCATCCGCTTGGATTGCAATATGAGCCAGTTTCAATTTACACAATTCCGCGGGATCAATATCAATATGAATCACGTTAGCATGCGTGGCAAATTGATTAAGATTGCCAGTTACACGATCATCAAATCGCACACCAATAGCGATCAATAAATCACACTGTTGCACGGCCAAGTTAGCTGACTTAAAACCATGCATCCCAACCATACCGAGATAGTACGGATGATTGATATCTAACGCCCCAATACCTTTTAGCGTTGTCACCGCAGGAATACCGGTCTGTGTCACTAACTCTCGCAGTTCCATTACCGCATCAGCCATCATCACCCCACCACCAATATACAATATCGGTTTTTTAGCTTGATTGATTAGGTCATTAGCAGCTCGGATCTGTGAAGTCGTCGTGGAGGTCAGTGAATGAGTTAAAGTGTCAAATGGATGATAATAATGAGAATGGGTTAAGCAGTGTTCAAAATCAAGTTGAGCTAATTGAATATCTTTAGGAACATCAATTAAAACCGGCCCCGGCCTCCCTGAGTTGGCTATCGCAAAAGCTTGCTCAAGGATATCAGGTAAGGCGGTTGGGTCATCAACCAAAAAACTGTGCTTGGTACAGGCAAATGACATTCCTAATATATCAACCTCCTGAAAGGCATCTGTGCCAATTAATGCGCGAGGCACTTGACCGGTAATTGCAACCACCGGCACGGAATCAACTAACGCATCCGCCAGCCCGGTTAAAAGATTGGTTGCACCCGGCCCCGATGTTGCAATGCACACCCCAGTTTTACCCGTTGAGCGAGCATAACCAATCGCTGCCATTGCCGCACCTTGCTCGTGACGACATAATAGATGTTCAAGTCCGCCGTCATAAAGAGCATCATAAAGTGGCATTATCTGCCCACCAGGATAACCAAAAACGGTTTTTACCCCTTGCTGCTTTAATGACTTAACGATCCACTGTGCTCCTGTCGTCATGACTGCTCCCCTTTTGCTTTATTATTAATAAAAAAAAACCCCTGCAATATTGCGGGGGTTTTAAATTGTTGATATAGACTTAATTTAACTCAATAGCGCCCCCGCGTTGGCATAATAATGACCACGCTAATAATGTTGATGAGGACGATACGAATATTAATTAAGTTCATACTATGTAATTTTTACCTTTAATCTCTCTGAATGGGTATTTGTCATATACTGTAAATACCATGTACTTTTAATCAAAATACTCGCTTTTTATAAAAGTGCAACTTTTTTTTATGAAAAAGTGAATGGTATAAATTTATTTACTAGCCAACAAAATAATATTGGATATTGTTATAAACTCACTCTACCCATCTAGTATTACCAGTGACAAAATGCAGCCTAACGGCTGCAGTAATAATAATGATTACTTACTGACACAAGCTGACCTAACATAAATATTATTGGAATCATAAGTGCTTACCTCACCTGTCGCGGAGTTGACTATATATTGTGAGGTGCTACCGTATTTATCACTAGTCCAAAAAATTGTTTGGTTAAAATCACTTTCAGTATAGTAGCGAAATGAAGTCACTCCCCACTCTGAAAATAATCCGCCACCAATCTGGCGTTGATAATTTTCATTAGGATTATTTGGATTTTCAAATCCAACTTCACCTGTAGCATTTGTTAAGTCTCGCACAGCCATCATGCGATAATTTCCACCGGCAACTGACGCACAATAACTGGCTGAATTACTGTAATTACCGTCTGTATTTTTACGTGCAATAAACCATTGTTTAAGGGTAAAACTGTATAAGTCAGTTGAACCAGCTGATAATTTGAATGTTGTGGCTGTAAAAGCGCTTGACCCGGGACTGGCAAAACTAGGGCCATTTAACGTCACTCGCACAATGTTAGCGCCAGCACCATTAGGATTTGGCGTTAACGTCAAGCTAATATTACTACTCCCTGATACTTTCGTTGCCGTAACCGAACTACCCAATACACCATTTAACAAAATGTCAAAAAAAGCTTGATTAAATCCGGTCGTTGGAAAGTTACGACTTGGAGTATTAACATCTTGCACTAAAAATCCTTTCGCCGGATTCCATTGAGTAGTAGAGCCAGCGTACACACCCGTCCCATAATTTAAATTAGGTTGGATATAACACACTTTTGAGCCACTGACAGGCGGTTGTAAATAATAGCTTTTAGTACTCTGGGTAAAATAGCTCGTACTTGGATCGCCATATTGTGTTGATAAGCTCCCATCGGTTGATGAAACAGTCAGCTGATAAGGCCCAATGTAAGGAGCATCACATCCTCCAAGTGCAGTATCAGGTGTCGTTTTTACGGTATTGGTAATGTCGGTGCCATTCACATCAAGCCAGTTGACTGTCAAGCTACCTGTCGCGGTAGGATTAGTATCGCCATCAGAATCTCCCCAATAGCTATAAGTATTAACTAATTCATTCAAAGAAACTGACGGATAATCAGCATTCGTTGTAGATAAGGGAACCATGGTCGTAATGCTGGCAAACGTATCATTTTCATTGGGTAATATGATTGGTGATGCCGAGCTGGAATTATCACTTGAGGCAGTAATAACTGTGCCATCTGATAGCGTAATGCCAAGCAAACCTTCCGTTGTCGTTACTTTAGTCATACCACCATCAAATGTTAAATACGGAGGTGTACCTTGCACATCAGCAATAGTGGTAACGGCATATCCCGCCTTTGCAGATAAAGGTATGAGCGATGTAGCCACACCTATAAATCCCAATAGAATTAATGAAACTAATCGCTGTAAATAAGATGCGCTCAGTTGAGTTAGCGCTGAAACTATTATCTTAGCATGACAAATAAAATGGTTTTTCATCGGATTACACTAATTTTTTTAAAATCGTATTTATGTTTAATAATTGGTATTCTTGCTTGAATTTCATACTCGGTCAAACAAGCGGACAGTGGTTAATTACCATTATTTGGAAAAGATTTACATAAAATGATCAATTATTTAAAAGAAATCGGTGTTTCAAATTGTGGGTATTCATTATCAAGCCATTTTCTAATGCACTGTATTTATTTGTCTTTTAATAAGAAATAGAGATAATTATTAGCAATAAAATATGATAATTATTTTCAGTTTAGTCACTCTAAAGCGGGGTTTTAAAATATTACTTAAAAATAAAGTAAAGAAGAGATAAGAAAACGTTAAAATTTAATTTAACCATATAAATCATTAAGTTAATCTGATTTTGTGATATGGTATATTTTGATAAATCTCAAATTTTAAAGATACAAAACATCTCATCATCCAAACTTAATGCATTGCGAGCAATGTCGAACATCATGCGCGCAGAATTTAATAACATAAAAATGGGGCAAATTAGCAATCAGATATTTCATTTTTGCCCAATACCCCCTACAATTAGCAGATAATTTATTTAGTTAATTGTATCGAAAATACACGTACAAAATATAGTTAATAGGACGCAGACCAACTATGTCAACACATATGCAAGAACAATATCGCCCCGATGAAATTGAAGCGCAAGTTCAACAATACTGGCACGATAATAAAACATTTCATGTTACCGAAGATAATAATAAACCGAAATACTACTGCTTATCGATGTTACCTTACCCGTCTGGTCGGCTCCATCTTGGTCATGTTCGTAACTATACTATCGGTGATACCATCTCGCGCTTTCAGCGTATGCAAGGCAAAAATGTATTACAACCAATTGGTTGGGATGCGTTTGGTTTACCAGCTGAAGGCGCCGCAGTAAAAAACAATACCGCACCGGCAAAATGGACTTATGAAAATATTGCTTATATGAAAAAGCAATTAAAACTACTTGGCTTTGGCTATGACTGGGATCGAGAAATCACAACATGTAGACCCGAGTACTATAAATGGGAACAGTGGTTTTTTACCAAGCTTTATGAAAAAGGTTTAGTGTATAAAAAAACCTCAGCGGTAAACTGGTGCCCAACTGACCAAACCGTGTTAGCCAATGAACAAGTGGTTGAAGGTTGCTGCTGGCGTTGTAATACACCGGTGGAACGTAAAGAGATTCCACAATGGTTTATTAAAATTACCGCTTATGCACAAGAGTTACTAGACGATTTAGAGACCTTAGAAAGCTGGCCAGAACAAGTCAAAACGATGCAAAAAAACTGGATCGGTCGTTCTGAAGGGGTTGAGATCGATTTTAATGTACTAAACTATAACGACAAATTACGCGTTTACACTACCCGCCCCGATACCTTCATGGGGGTGAGCTTTGTATCGGTTGCTGCCGAGCATCCAATTGCTCAATTAGCCGCTCAAAACAATGCTGATATCGCTGCATTTATTGCTGAATGTAAAAATACCAAAACAGCAGAAGCAGATATGGCAACAATGGAGAAAAAAGGTATCGCTACCGGATTTTATGCGATTCATCCATTAACTAATGAAAAGATTCCAGTCTGGATTGCCAACTTCGTGTTAATGGAATATGGTACAGGTGCCGTCATGGCAGTACCGGGTCACGACCAACGTGATTTTGAATTTGCAAGTAAATATGATTTACCAATAAAAGCGGTTATTTTAGATCAAGATGACAATGCGCCAGATTTAACTCAACAAGCTTATACTGAGCATGGCAAACTCTTTAACTCCGGTGAATTTGACGGGCTTGATTTTGCACAAGCGTTTGACGCAATCGCTAGTAAATTGATTAACCTAGGTGTCGGTGCGCGCAAAGTTAACTACCGATTACGTGACTGGGGCGTCTCTCGTCAACGTTATTGGGGTGCGCCAATTCCAATGGTGACGTTAGAAGATGGTACAACCATTCCTACGCCGGAAGATCAAATTCCGGTTATTCTACCAGAAAATGTGGAAATGAACGGTATCACAAGCCCGATCAAAGCCGATCCGCAGTGGGCAAAAACCACCGTTAATGGTCAATCCGCGCTACGCGAAACCGATACGTTTGACACATTCATGGAATCCTCTTGGTATTACGCTCGCTATACCTGCCCTCACTATGATAAAGGCATGTTAGATGAAAAAGCTGCCAATTATTGGCTACCGGTCGATCAATATGTTGGCGGAATTGAACATGCCATTATGCATTTACTGTATTTCCGCTTTTTCCATAAACTGATGCGTGATTTTGGTATGGTAACATCAAGCGAACCAGCCAAACGCTTATTATGTCAAGGTATGGTACTTGCTGATGCCTTTTACTATACAACAGCGACGGGGGAACGTATTTGGATTTCACCAACTGAAGTCACCGTTGAACGAGATGATAAAGGCCGGATTGCCAAGGCTTACGATAAAGAGGGTAATGAACTGATTCATGCCGGCATGACAAAAATGTCTAAATCTAAAAATAACGGCATTGACCCACAAGAAATGGTGGAAAAATATGGCGCAGATACCGTTCGCTTATTTATGATGTTTGCCTCTCCTGCAGATATGACGCTTGAATGGCAAGAGTCTGGCGTTGAAGGTGCAAATCGCTTTATTAAACGAGTTTGGCGTTTAGTGTACGAGCATGCAGAAAAAGGCCCAGTTGCCACATTAAATTGTAATGAACTCAACGATGAGCAAAAAGCGTTACGTCGTGAACTCCATAAAACGATTACCAAAGTTAGCGATGATATTGGTCGTCGCCAGACATTTAATACCGCAATTGCTGCCGTCATGGAATTTATGAATCGTCTGCAAAAAGCGGCGCAAGACTCTAGACAAGATCGTGCATTAATGGATGAAGCATTACAAGCCATTGTACGTTTACTTTCACCGATGATGCCGCACGCGTGTTTTATGATGTGGAAAGCACTCGGTCATCAAGACAGCATCGATAATGCCTCATGGCCTGTTGCTGATGAAGCAGCCATGGTAGAAGATGAGAAACTTATTATTGTACAAATTAACGGTAAATTACGCGCAAAACTGACCGTTCCTGCTGATGCCACAGAACAATTTGTCACTGATATGGCTAAATCTGAAGTCAATATCCAAAAATACTTGGAAGGCACAACTATTCGTAAAGTCATTTATGTACCGGGCAAATTATTGAATATTGTTGTTGGCTAATCATTGAAAATACGGGGTAAATTTGTTTACCCCATAAATTTTAGGTAAAATACATGAAAAAATGGCTCTGCTTGTTTGCATTAATGTCTCTGCTATTAAGTGGTTGTGGTTTTCACTTACAGGGCGATGCAGAAATTCCTAAGCAATTTCAAACAATGGCTTTTTATAGCAGTGACCCATATGGCTCACTCTCTCGAGAAATCAAAAAAGTATTGAGAGAGAACAATGTGCAAATCGTTAATAATGATGATAAACATAATTATCCCGCTTTAAAAGTTATTGATGACAATATGGATAAAACGACTATCTCAATTTATCCAGATGGTAAATCGGCTGAATATCAATTAACGTTAATGGTTAATGCTCAAGTCATTATTGCCGGTAGCGATATCTACCCATTGACTGTTAAAGTATTTAGAACCTTTTTTGACAATCCGGCCAGTGCATTAGCAAAAAGCACTGAGCAGTACATGATTGAGCAAGAGATGTATAGCCAAGCAGCTATTCAGTTGATTGGTAAACTAAAATCAATCAATATGATAGAGCAAAAAATTAACACACAATGATAAAAATTAGCGATAGCCAATTATTGGCAAAGTTAGCTAACAATGATTCGCTACGCTATTTCATAACCGTGGGAAGCGATCCCTATTTGCAATACTTAACTCAAAATCAAATTATCGCTAAGTTACGCACATTAGGATTTGCAGAACACAATGTATTTGCCATTGATAATCAAACTGATTGGGATCTTGTTTATCAAAGCAGTCAAGCGATGAGCTTATTCTCGAGCCAAACCTTACTTATTTTGCAGTTTGGTGAAACCGCTTTAAATGTGGCGATTGCCAAAAAACTCGATGAACTAACGCAACACTTATCACCCGATGTGAGCGTGTTAATCTCATTAACTAAAATGAGCAAAACACAAGAAAATGCCCAATGGTTGCAAAATTTATCCGAACAATTATTGATTGTCAGCTGCAATACACCAGATGCTAAGCAATTACCGCAATGGATAGAGCAACAGTCACATCTGCTAACATTAACCATTGAAAAACAGGGAATTGAGCTATTAGCTTATTATTATGAAGGTAATTTACTCGCGCTAAGCCAGATATTAGACCAGCTTAAGCTACTCTATCCTAAAGGCACCATTAGTTATGACCAATTAGAAGGTCAGCTCAATGATTCCGCTATCTTTACGCCTTATCACTGGATCGATGCCATGTTACTTGGTAAAACCAAACGCTCAATGCACATTTTGCAGCAGCTCAAAGTTAATGATATCGAGCCATTAATTCTATTACGTAGTATTCAAAGAGAGCTGATTTTGTTGATTAATTTAAAAAAATATACTATGCAGCATAATTTAAAAGCCGCTTATGATGCTTATAAAGTCTGGCAAAGTCGGCGTAATCTAATAACGCCTTATCTTAATCGCATCAATCTTAATCAGCTTTATCAGGTATTAAAAAAACTGGCTGAAATTGAAGTGATGCTAAAACATGATTATCACTCTCCTGCTTGGGAACGAATTACAGCGCTCAATATACTATTTATAGGCTCAAGCAATGACTAATTGTTTAACTGCACTCTTTGGTGGCACATTTGATCCGATCCATTATGGGCATTTATTACCGGCCGTAGCCTTAGCAAAAGAGGTAAAATTATCGCACATTAGCCTGTTGCCTAATCATATTCCGCCGCATAAACCGCAGCCAGAAGCATCGACCCATCAGCGTATTGAGATGCTCAAACTTGCTATTGAAGATAAGCCAATATTATCAATTGATCTGCGTGAAATCGTGCAAGCAAGATTAGATAGACCATCTTATACGATTGAGACACTACAAGCCTGGCGGCAAGAAAACGGTACTCAGCAAGGCTTAGCATTTATTTTAGGCCAAGATTCGTTACTTAGCCTACCTACTTGGAATAATTGGCAAACATTACTCAAATATTGCCATTTACTCATTTGCCGTCGTCCGGGGTATGCAAAGACAACCAATGATACACAGCTTAAAGCTTGGATTAATCAGCATCAAACCCATGATATTCATGATTTACATCAAAATGCCAGTGGCTTTATCTATTTTGCTAATACGCCATTAGAAGATATTTCAGCGACAGAAATTAGGGATAGAATTAGCCAGCAACAGAGCTGTGAGTCCTTATTACCCCCTAAAGTGTGGCAATATATTCAAGCAGAGCACCTCTACGGCGCATAATTTATTAGGATTGGTATTAACATTAAAATTCCAACCCAGTGACGGGCAAAACAACATAAAGCCAAATATCGTGGTACGCCTAACGAATAATATGATCCTGCCAGTGAATTACATCCTCTTCATATACGATACGATTTTGCACCGAAATACGCTTTTTATGCATCATTGTTTTACTACCCGTTATCAGCGGATGCCAATCGGGTAATCGATTATGCTCTTGAAAATAAAGGTAGCTACAGGTTTTAGGCAGCCACTCAATGGTAAATAAATTTTGACGAGTCAACTTAATACAATCCGGTTCATAATCAAAACGGTTAGCATAATGCTTACATTGACAAGTTTGGCTATCAAGCTGATTACAGGCAACGTTGGTATATAAAATTTCATCAGTATCTTCATCAATTAATTTATTTAAACAGCATTGCCCACAGCCATCACATAACTGTTCCCACTCACTATCACTCAGCTCGTCTAATGTTTTATTTTGCCAAAATGCGATCATGATTAATTAATTCCCTTCCGTGTTATTTAATGAATCATCCGTTAAGCTATCAGCAAGCATACCCACACTAATGGCAAATGGGTATGAACGATTCCAATGCATCAATGTTCTGAAATTACGATACACCAAGTAACCTTGACCACTGCCTACATCAGGAATAATCACCCAAGCTTGAGTATTATTGTTGGGTTTAGCTTTAGAATCACTAAACGTAATGCCGGTTTTGAGCCACTCAGATACCGCGCGAACTTTGTCATTATCGAGCCCCGCTAACTGACTATCAAAATTATCCGGCAGTTTAATCTTATTACCCCATCCTTCATTAGCTTGCCAGCCAACTGTCGCTAAATAATTAGCGGTTGAAGCAAACACATCTGACATATTATTCCAAATATCGATTACGCCATCGCCGTCGCCATCTAAGCCATAAGCAAGATAGGATGATGGCATGAATTGATTTTGTCCCATTGCCCCAGCCCAAGAACCTTTAAACTGTGATTTTTCAATGTGGCCATTTTGTAGAATCGTTAATGCTGACATCAGCTCTTTGGTAAAAAAGGTCTCTCGTCGACCTTCAAATGCCAATGTCGATAAAGCGGAAATAATATCTTCTTTACCTTGATATTTACCATAGCCACTTTCAACGCCCCATAATGCCAAAATATAGGTTTGTGGCACATGCGTCAATAAAGTTGCATTGCGTATCTGGTCATGAAACTCTAAATATTTCTGTTGAGCCAATTTAATGCGTGTGGGGGACACTGCGCGCGTTAAATACTCATCAAGCGTCGATTTTTTTTCAGGTTGATTTTTATCAGCTTGAACCACATGTTCAACAAAATGCACATCTGTAAAGGCGATTTCAATGGTTTTATCATTAATGCCTTGCGTTTTAGCATAATGCTTTAACGCCTCAATATAATCAGGAAAATAGTGCACTTCCCGTGGCTTATCAAAACCGATAACACTGGTTTTGATCTCATTGGATGTCTGTTCAGATTGACTAGCGCATCCCCATAACACAGCAATACCACCAATCAGCACCAGTGCTTTAATCAGTTTCATCAATAACTCCTCACCATTTAGCGGGTGACCTTAGTTGGTACCAATATAAAAATCATCGTCTTTTAGCATCTGCAAAAAGAAGCCATCGCTATTAATTTTATCCTCAATCTCTTGTGCATGACCGACGACAAACTGCCGTTTACCATCTAATAGCACTTTCATGGCAAAACTAGGTGTGCCAAACACGTCCATCAAGACCTTAGGTACTTGAGAAAAATCATTTTCTTTTGCTACATATAAATAACTATTTTCTTTTTTCGAGCTTCGGTAAATATAACACCACATCATCGTCTTGTTCCTTTGTTACTGTCTTTTTGTGCCTTTTATCTCTTGATAAAATGCAATCATTGCAGTTAACGCCATAAAAATAGCAGTACACCAAAATATACCTCTTGGGGAGTTTTGATCTAAAATCCAACCGAATAAAACAGGGCCAATCGTACCGCCAATATTAAATCCTGTCGATACAATTCCAAACACTCGCCCTTCCGCACCTTTAGGCGAGATATTACGCACAAGCATATCGCGCGAGGGCGCAATGAGTCCAGATAAAAAGCCCATCACCCCAATAATCAGCGTAATAATGAGCGTCGATGACACAGATAAGAGCGCAACTAACACGGCCAGCAGCGCCGTCACGGCTAGTGCAGCAGTGGCAATAAAACCGTGACGACTAGAATAATCAGCAAGTTGCCCACCAACTAATACGCCCACAGCACTAGCGACTAAAAATGCCGTTAAAGCCACATTGGCATCCGCTAACGAAATATGATAACCAGTCACTAATGCTGAAACCGAAAAGTTTTGAATTGAACCACCACTTAAACTGAGTAATAAAAACAAAATCAGCATAAAAAAGATGGCGGGTGTCATTAAAGGCAATTTAGTACTGACTTTGTTTGTTGATTCTTTATGCTCAATTGACTGGCTTTCCTCTGTTTTTTTACGCCCTTCATTACGTGCTTTAGGATATAAAATCACAACCGCAATGAGTCCAATAACACCACTGACAATAAATGCCATACCCACGTTATAAAACGCACTCACCGTTAACATTAACGTCGGCGTAACTGCAAAACCAATATAACCACTAAATGTATGTAATGAGAAGGCTCTACCCATTCGTTTTTCAGTCACATTTTGCGATAAAATTGCGTAATCGGCAGGATGATAGACGGCATTGGCTGCGCCCGCAATCCCCATCGCAATAATCAACCAAATATAGTGCTCAATTAAGCCGATGGATAAAAAGCTTAAGCTCCCAATAATCAAACCCGTTAATAACACACGCTTCGGTCCGATGCGATCGACAAAAAAACCGACCGGTGCTTGAACCACCGCAGAAACAATATTAAAAACACTGATAGCAAAACCAATTTGGATAAAATCGACATCCTGGCGCGTAAGTAGCATGACAGGCATTAAAACCGGTAGCACTAACATATGAATATGACTAATTAAATGCGTAATACAAATTTGTGATAATAGCGATAAACGAGGTAATTTCATGGGTATCAAGTGACAACAATAAAGTAATGTTTAAGATTACCATAATCTCGATGATTTGATAAATAGTAAAAGAAACTGTGATGAGTTTAATTGATTAGCCAACCTAAGTGATCATTTTAAGCTGCTGATTTAAGGCTCCGCGAAAGCGGAGCCTGACTGAAAATTATAGATAGTTGACGTCCATTTTAATCACAATTTTGCGTACTTTATCAAGCTTGCCATCGATCGCACAAAGTGGTTTATGTACCTCATGAGGATAAAAAATGACAAAATCATGTTTATGCGCAACAAACATCGTCTCTTCAACTGGCGTAGCAACAAAGGCAATATCGCCGTTAGCCAGACGATCTTCCATCACCTCAGTATAGGGTGGTAAGGTCGCCACAGACATGCCTTCTTGCCCTTCAAGCACAATTTGCACATCCAAATAACGTTGATGATATTCGGGATCTGCGTTAGACGCTAAACGAGGAACATTTTCTGACACCATAAAAAATACCTTATCGCCATCAATTTCATACTTTCCTGTTGGCGTATTACCATTGACATTATCTCGCACATACTCAATTGCTTGTTTGATTTTTGCTGGTAAATAAGGCACTAACTCTAAATACTCAATATTGCCAATAATCATGTTCTTCTCTCTATCAATCTGGTTATGTTGATTTAATCTATTATTTTACGTCCAAAGGGAGATTAGTAAATGACTTTCGCAAGTCAATATTCTCATGGCGCTGCCCTAGTGACTAACCATAAATCGCCGATTATCCGTCACGATTTGTAAAAAAGTGGACAGACCGAGTGTTTCATTTTTTTGTAATTCATCCGCAAAATTATAAATTTGATAATGCCCTGAATTATCAATCACAATGGTTTTATCAGGATAAAGCGCGGCAATATCTTGCTCAGTGCCAGCAACTAGCCATTGGCGACCATTCGGTAAAAATAAGTTTTCACCTTGGCTATACTGTTTTGATGCCGTCTTAACTTGTAGTACCTCTTGCATTAAGGTTTGCATAATATCAACATGCGATGTCGGTGTGGTAATCACTTGAGCATCTCGATTTGGCCACGCAATAATCAACGGCACTCGTAGCTGTTGCCGATTAAACTCGTGATCATCATTAGGTGAAGCAGTATTACTGGCCGTGACAATAACAACCGTTCGCTCCATTTGGCCGGTCGTTTGCAAGGATTGTATAACACGTTCAATCGCACTATCCAATGCTTGCTGCTGTTTAACGGTATGGGCTTTTTCATTATTTTTATACTGAATCACTGAAAACCACGGTGCACTGTTATCCACTTTTTGCAAATCGTAATACCAAGATAACCATAAGTCGGTTGTCGCGGCAAATGATTGTGATTGTGTCTCTGCCGGCATTGAGAAATTAGATAACAATGCATATCGATATAAAGGATGGTCAAAACTATCGGAAGAAAATAAACCCAAACTATAGCGCTGCTTGGTTAATGTATCGATAAAGATCGACGATTTATGGCTTGCCAGAATGCTATTATAATAATTAGGATCCAAGCCATAAAAAAGTGAAAACTCACCCAAAAATGATTTATCACTAGCACTGAAATGATTAATAAATTGAATGTTTTTATTAGCAAATTCAGCTAAATTTGGCATGTTACTCAGCTGACTATCAGCATTCCAATTATCGACAACGATCATTAAAATATTATAAGGTGCTTGAGTGCTTTCATAGCGCACTTTCTCCAATGGATATTCAATAGCAATCGCAAAAGGATTACCTTCTTGCCTCACACGTGACTCATAATTGCCTTGCTCAATAAAACCATAGCGCTCTAAAAAATGCCTTGCCGTCAACGGATAAGAGATCGGTAAGCTAGAGCGCTGCATAGTAATTGGACGATAAAAGTTAGCATCAGCCCAAATATGAATCAAGTGAGAACTAATAAAGCAGAAGATAAACAAAGCAATAAAAGGTCGACAATACTGGCTACGCTTAGTCAAACTGCGTAGCTTACGCCAGCTCCAGATCGCAAATATACTCTCAATGAGTAAAATAAACGGCACAAAAATAAATAAACGTTGCCATTGTGAACTTAGCACATTACTTTGATCGGCTGAGGTCAATATCTGCCAAATTGAAAAGTTCAAATGCATGCGAAAGTGAGCAAACACTTGAATATCAATCAGTAATATAGTGATAGCGACGGTCGCAATAATAACCGCAATAATACGCTGCCATCTTGATGAGTGAAGAAAAAAACTCAGTGGAAATAAGACAATAAGGTAAACAATAAACGTTAAGAAACTAAAGTGCCCAATACAACTGATAATGGCATAAACTCGGCCTAGCAATGTTTGTGGCCAATCGGCTATAAATAGATAACGGCTGCCAAGAATAATGACTAAAAAGATGTTAAATAGTGCAAACCAATGGCCCCAGCTAACGATTTGAGTGGCGCGATCATCGCGTAATGAATTCGGTTTAAGCTTGACCATAAAATAGTAAAAATGCCAATTGATTAGTTTATCTCAATGAATGAAGAGTAGTTTAACCGATTTTACAAAATCTTTCTGTAAATTTTTTATCTATTGCCATAAATCAGGTATAATCATCTAATTAATTTAATACTTTTTAAAAGACCACGACTTTGACAATTAAACGACTGACTTGGCAAGAAACACAGCCAATTACTGACCATATTTCGTCATTATTAGATAATCTCACACTCGAGGCAGATTTGTTAACACTGCAGCCTCGGATTCAATCGGCGTTATCGATGTTATGTCCGACCAACAGGAAGACTTATCAGCCTCGATTTATGTTATTAAAAGCACCTGAAAGTCAGCTATTTTTTTCGTTACTACATCATTCGATTGAATCAATATTGCCGCCATCGGTACAAATGGGCTTTGCTTACCATATTAACGATCGAAAAATCACCTTGTCACCGGCAAAGTCTAAACAAGATAATTTTGCCGCCATAGATCGGTGCCAATTTTCTACTTGGATAGATCATGAACGTTTGTTTGGATGTGTCAGACAACCCGAAGATAATCTATTTAAACTGCAACCAGGGCTAGTGCACAATGTCAATGGCGGTGTATTAATCTTAGGGTTACGCACCCTTCTTTCACAGCCAAATATTTGGGCTCGCTTAAAGAATATGGTGATGAGTGGTGAATATGAATGGTTCTCAACCGATGATGCCAATCCATTGCCTATTACCATTCCAGCGATGCCACTTGATTTACGCATTGTATTAGTGGGTGATAGGCTCAGTATGGCTGAGTTGCAAGAGGATGATCCCGAGTTCTATGAGTCAGCCCTGTATGCAGAGTTTGAAAACGAATTAGTGATTAAATCTGATGACGATATCAAAAAATGGTCAGCATATGTAAAATTTTTAGCAAGTTATCAACAATTACCGAACATTAATCACTCAGCCATCAGTGAATTAATCAAAGCAGGAACACAATATACAGAAGATCAATCGCTTATACCCTTATTGCCTGACTGGCTAAATAATCAATTAACTTATGCGGCACAAGTAGCCGTTGATGATATTGATGCAAGTGCTGTCAACATTGCAATCGAGCAAAAAAACTGGCGTGAAAATTATTTAGTTGAGCGTTTTCGAGAGGCCATTTTCACAAACCAAGTAATGATTAATACCAAAGAACAAGTGGTTGGGCAAATCAATGGCTTATCAGTGGTTGAATACCCAGGTCATCCTAAAGCGATTGGTGAACCTACCCGTTTAAGCTGCTTAATCCATTTTGGTGATGGTGAGTTCATTGATATTGAACGTAAAAATGAACTTGCTGGTAATATTCACTCTAAAGGCATGATGATAATGCAATCATTCATTACATCTGAATTTGCCCTCACTCACCAACTGCCTTTTTCAGCCTCATTAGTCTTTGAACAATCTTATAATGAAGTGGATGGCGACAGTGCGTCACTTGCGGGTCTATGTGTTTTAATTAGCGCCTTATCAGGGCAGCCAATTGATCAGCAGTTAGCGGTGACAGGTTCTGTGGATCAATTTGGTCACGTACAAGCAATTGGTGGTGTAAACGAAAAAATAGCTGGATTTTTTGCCGTATGCCAAAATCAAGGCTTGACGGGTCAACAAGGGGTCATTATTCCTTCAAGTAATCAGCGCCATCTCTGTTTAAATAATGACATTACCACCGCGATTAAAAATGAACAATTTTCAATTTGGACGGTCGATAATGTCGCAGATGCATTATACTTACTCACAGGCATCGCTTATCGAGATGAAAATACTATTAGTTTATACAAACTCATTCAAGCCAGAATACAAATGACCATCAGTCACGAAAAACGCCCCACTGGCTGGTTTCATAAATGGCGTAAATAGCATTGCAAAAAAGCCTGTTTAAGCTTACACTTGTACGCTTAATTTTTTACTTAAAGATATAACATATAAAAGGTTACGTATGACTTTTGAACGCAAATCATCTTATACAAAAGAAGACCTGATAAAATCAGGTAATAACGAATTATTTGGGATTGATGGACCACCATTACCGTCAGATCAAATGTTAATGATGGACCGAGTGGTCGAAATGAACGAGCAAGGTGGGCACTTTGAAAAAGGTTATGTAGAAGCAGAACTTGATATCAATCCTGATCTATGGTTTTTTAAATGCCATTTCACTAATGACCCTGTAATGCCAGGCTGTTTAGGGCTTGATGCAATGTGGCAATTAGTTGGATTTTACCTTGGTTGGGTAGGTGGTAAAGGCAAGGGTCGTGCGCTAGGTGTTGGTGAAGTGAAATTTACCGGCCAAGTCCTGCCAACAGCAAAAAAAGTGACCTACAAAATCCACTTTAAACGTGTCATTAATCGTCGTCTGATTATGGGGATTGGCGATGGTGAAGTGTTTGTTGATGGTAAACTTATCTATCAAGCAACGGATCTTAAAGTCGGTCTATTCCAAGATACGACCGCTTTTTAATGATTAAAAGGTTCTGCATACAACGGCAGAACCTGCTTGCTACGCAAAGTAGCGATAAGAATAAAATATTAAGACGACTTTTTAACCGCAGCAATGATCTTAATTTCAACTTTATAGCTATCTTTCATTAACCCTGCTTGCACAGTGCAGCGTACAGGCGCTTGGCCTTTAACCACCCACTCATCCCATGCTTTATTCATAGCGGCGAAATCGGCTTTATCGACAATAAAAATTGTTGCATCCAAAATATGCGTTTTATCACTATTCGCTCGAGCAAGTATTGCGTCAATCTCGCTTAATGCACTTTTAGTCTGTTCATAAACATCAGCAACTAAATTAGCTGGCACACTGGTATAATAGATAACGTCATTATGTATAGTCGCTTCCGACCAACGATCATCGGCATCGATTCGAATAATTGTCACGCTGTTCTCCTTGTCACAACGAGTGTATTACTAACTTTAATAATACTGCCCACGTGCAAAAATGGTAAACATCATCAATAAAGCAATAATATAAAATACAACTGTAATAATAATCATAATTAACGTGTATAGCCAATATGAGGCCAAATTTACAATTGCCTCTTTCATAAATTTACTGTCATGAGTATATGAAGCATAAGAAAATGCACTACCCGATTTAAATAATTTTATCCCCGCTATCAAATAAGGAACGCCCAATATTGCCGTTATAATACCAAGACATGTTAATGCGCCACCAATAATGGCAAAAACGCCAAAAATCTTCTGCATCGTGCCAATAAATGACATTTTTTTCATGAGAAAAACATCAACTTCAACTTGAATAATATTGCTATTTTCCATTTTTATTCCTTTACGAATCAATTTTGTTAAGCATACTAGCAGATATCAAACTAACAGACAATTTCAATTGTAACAATTATGCCAAGCCGATATTATGACTTAATTACGGGTAACTATTGATGAAAGATCAATCAAGATAACGTGATAAAATCACTTCTTAACTGTTTAATTTCATCGCGTAGCACGCCTGCACGTTCAAATTCAAGATTTTTAGCCGCTTCATACATCATACTTTCAAGCTCTTTAATTCGAGCTTGTACCTCTTTGACCGACACATAATCATAGTTCTTGCCAGGTTCAAATATTTTCGCTTTACTGATTGATTTCTTTGTACTTAAACCCGCATCAAGGATATCTTGAATCTGTTTTTTAACAGATGAAGGTACAATATGATGCTCTTGATTAAATTCTTGCTGCTTATTACGTCTTCGCGCCGTTTCATCGATAGTCTGTTGCATCGCTGGCGTAATTTTATCAGCATATAAAATCGCTTTACCATTGACATTACGAGCTGCCCGACCAACAGTTTGAATTAATGAGCTTACCGAACGTAAAAAACCTTCACGATCAGCATCTAAAATAGCCACTAAAGATACTTCAGGAATATCAAGTCCCTCACGTAATAGGTTTATTCCAACTAAAACATCAACTTCGCCTAGACGTAAATCACGAATAATTTCCATTCGCTCAACCGTATTAATATCAGAATGTAAATATTTCACTTTTATGCCATGTTCTGAAAAATAATCTGTTAAATTTTCAGCCATTCGTTTAGTCAGCGTAGTAACGAGAACCCGTTCACTTAATATGATGCGCTGTTTTATCTCAGATAATAGATCGTCAACTTGTGTCATCACCGGCCTGACTTCCAACACAGGATCGAGCAAGCCAGTTGGGCGCACGACTTGTTCAATAATCTCTTCACCCGATTTTTCTATTTCATATTTTGCGGGTGTGGCTGACACATAAATTGTTTGTGGCATGATCTGTTCAAATTCACTGAATTTAAGCGGTCGATTATCTAACGCTGACGGCAGCCTAAAACCATATTCAACCAAATTAAGTTTTCTAGAACGATCGCCATTATACATTGCACCTATTTGTGGCACTGCAACATGCGATTCATCAATAAACAGTAGACCATCTGCCGGTAAATAATCAAACAATGTAGCTGGAGGTTCGCCGGGCTTACGCTGTGATAGATAACGTGAATAGTTTTCAATGCCAGAACAGTAACCTAACTCAGACATCATCTCTAAATCAAACAAAGTACGTTGGGTCAAACGCTGCTCTTCAAGCAAACGATTTTGATCTAATAAAATTTTTTGTCGATCAACCAACTCTTGTTTGATTTGTGCAATCGCATTCTCAAGAATATTACGAGGCGTAACATAGTGCGTTTTCGGATAAACTGTAATACGCGAGACTTCATTAACAACGCTACCGGTTAAAGGATCAAATAATACTAATTTTTCGACTTCTTCATCGAATAATTCCACTCGCACCGCTAATGTGTCCGAATCAGCAGGGAAAATATCAATCACATCGCCCCTCACGCGAAACGTACCGCGATTAAAACCAATATCATTACGCTTGTATTGCATTTCAGCTAAACGCGTCAGGATCGCGCGTTGGTCGGTAATAGTACCTTTAGTTAAATGTAAAATCATAGCCATATAGGTTTCTGGTGCACCTAAGCCATAAATCGCCGAAACCGATGCAACAATGACAACATCACGTCGCTCCAATAGCGATTTCGTCGCGGATAATCGCATCTGCTCAATATGTTCGTTAATCGACGCATCTTTTTCAATAAAAGTATCAGTTGTTGGAACATAAGACTCAGGTTGATAATAATCATAATATGAAACAAAATACTCAACCGCATTATCAGGGAAGAAGGATTTCATCTCTCCATATAGCTGAGCGGCTAATGTTTTATTAGGTGCTAAAATAACAGTCGGACGATTATGGGTTGCAATCACATTAGCCATTGTAAAGGTTTTACCCGATCCCGTTACACCAAGTAAGGTTTGATGTGCAATACCATCATCTAAATTTTGATTAATTTTTTTTATTGCTTCGGGCTGATCCCCTGCTGGGCTAAATTCTGAACATAATTTGAAATTTCGCATACATTGTCCTTTCTATTATCACATTATCTATGTGTAGTAAATAAAATTTATCCCCAAAAAAGGCTTGACCTTTGGCATTAATTCATTTCCACATTGGCCGTTTTAAAAATCAAGTTAAAGCTGGCTATAACCGACACTTGATTTATCCTAACTATTTGATTTATATAATATTGATATTTTATGTTTACTATCTAAACAAATTAGAATAAAGCGTGTTATTTCTAGCGATTAGCTACGTTTTCAAGAAACTATTCACAAAGTTATCCACAGCCATCGGGGATAACTTTATGAATGCTTTATTCCCTTAATTTTACAGGGGTTTACCGCAATAAAGATCCTGATAATAGCACAAATGATCAAAATAAATTATTTTTTTACCTATTTTTACCCTATAAATTAATAGTTATTATCTAAATTAATTAGCGGGTAATTTTTCCATCTGATAAGAATAGTTATCATGATCCTGAGCAACAAATATTAATCGATGGGTAATACATCGAGGCGCATCTTCAACATGGTGAGAAACGAACAGTAATTGACTGTATCCTTTTTGCATTAATAAGTCGATCCAACGCTTTACTAACTCTCGGTTTAATTGGTCAAGACCCTGTAATGGCTCGTCTAGAATCAACAAAGTTGGGTGTTTAACCAATGCTCTGGCAATTAAAACTAAGCGCTGTTGACCCCAAGATAATGATTTAAAGGGTTGATTTGCCTGTTTAGTCAAATTCAATAAAGCGAGCCACTCCTCCGCCAATTTAACCTGCTTATCACTCGTTGCACAATAAACGCCTATCGAATCAAGATAACCAGATAATAGAACATTTTTCACACTGCTACTTACTCGGTAGTCTAAATGTAAGCTACTACTGACATAGCCAATATGCTTTTTAATATCCCAAATCGTTTCGCCTGAACCACGTTTACGCCCAAATAACGTTAAATCGTTGCTGTAGCCTTGCGGATGATCGCCAGTAATTAAACTGAGCAAAGTCGACTTACCTGCGCCATTGGGCCCAACGATTTGCCAGTTTTCTTGGGCATTAACTTGCCAAGTTATATCATTAAGAATTGCTTTGCCATCATACTGTACAAACCCGTGATTTAACTTGACTCTAGCGACCTCAACGGGCAAGCGTTCAAGCTCAATATCCGGTTCTGGCAAATGGATATTAGTGAGAGCTTCAATATTACTCAGTGCCTTTACCACTTCATCGGCTAAAATCTGCTCTCTGGGACCAACCTTAATGAGTTGGCACTGTGCTAATACGCCAACAGACTGAACGAAGGTTGGAATATCATCAAATCGGTTTAACACTAAAACAACGGTAACACCTTGCTGCGATAATTCTGCTAACAACAAAGTGAACTGACGACGAGATTCAACATCTAGACCATCGAAAGGTTCATCGAGTACTAATAAATCAGGCGAAGACATTAAAATACGACATAATAGCGCTTTACGTGTTTCACCAGTTGAGAGGTATTTAAAGCGCCTATCAAGTAAATGATCAATGCCAAAACGTTTAGCTAAAACTTGGCATAACTCACTATCTTGCCTATTCTCGCTAATCACTTGCTTAGTCATTAAACCAATATCGTCTTCACCTTCGCTTAACATATCAGTATTATTACGTTGCCACTCATCTTCAATCATCTTTTGTAATAATTCAAAAGAGATCTGTTCAACAGCGGAAAACTGATGAGAAGCTTGTCCGTTAAGTAATAGTAATTGCTCAGTTAATACCTTCGCTAAACTGGATTTTCCGCTACCGTTACAGCCAACAAATGCCCAACTTTCTGCCGGCATAATCGTCAGCTCAGGAATAGAAAACGTCGTGTAATCACCAATTTTATATTGAGCATTATTAATTTTAATCATATATATCTTCTATTGATATAAGCCCTACCGGGCTTGTTTAAACTCTCTATAATAAGGAACAACCACACAATTTGCTCGTGCAGCCCTCTATTTGCAATACACTAAATACGCTCTAAAATCTGCCGACTAATGGTTAAGGTAATATTACCTTGCTCACCTAGTGCCGTGTGTCCATGCTGCTCGAGCCTAGCCACTAATAGATCAACATCTTTACTAATACCATAGTCAGCAAGGGTATTTTTCATGCCTAAAGATTGAAAAAAATGGACGGTTTTTTCAATCGCGCTATCGATTTTCTCATCATCCGTTCCCGATGTAATACCCCAAATCCGTAACGCATATTGCAATAACTTCGCTCGTTTTTCCTCTTTTTTCAGCGACCAAAGTACTGGTAAAATCAAGGCTAACGTACGAGCATGGTCTAAACCATAAAGCGCTGTAAGCTCATGTCCAATACGATGCGTTGCCCAATCTTCAGGAACTCCCGTTGCTAAAATACCATTAAGAGCAAGGGTTGCCGCCCACATAAAATTCGCCCTAGCTTGATAATCATCAGGCTTATGAATGACGTCTGGCGCAATTTCAAGCAACGTTTTTAGTATCCCTTCGGCAAAATAATCAGTCACTTTGGCATCTACCGGATAAGTTAAGTACTGCTCAAGCGTATGGACAAATGAATCGACAATCCCGTTTTCTAACTGGCGCTTTGGTAGTGAATAGGTTTTGCTAGGATCGAGTATTGAAAACTGAGGAAAAATCAGTTCAGTTCTAAACGAAAGTTTCTCTTGAGTTTCAGCTCGAGTAATGACGCCGCGGCAATTCATTTCAGAGCCAGTCGCTGGCAGGGTTAGAACCGTTGCAAGCGGTAACGCATCTTTTACTTCCACACCGGTTTTGGTCAAAATTTTCCAGGGATCATCGCGATACAGTGCTGCTTGAGCAATAAATTTTGTCCCATCAATTACCGAGCCACCACCCACTGCAAGCAAAAAATCAATTTTATGTTTTTTGACAATGTCAACCGCTTTAAGCAACGTTTCAAAATGAGGATTGGGTTCAATGCCGCCAAACGCTTGATAATAAAAATCAGGAGCAAGGGTAGTTTTGACTTCATCAAGCGTCCCATTATTAATCGCACTTTGCCCGCCGTATACAATTAATATGCGGGCGCCTTTTGGTAAATAGGTGGCTAATTGCGAAATGGTATCTTGACCAAAAATAATCCGTGTTGGATTATAAAATTGAAAATTTTGCACAATCTTTGCTCCTACTATTTACATTTATCAGATCAGTACCTATTATCTCTGGCTATTATAATCCAAATTAGAACCAGATGCTGTGAAGAAAATTTTATTTAGTTTAAAAATTACCTATGCTTTGCTTATTATTATTATTGCATTTATTACTTGTACTAATGCCGTCGGATTGTCAGTATTCACCTTTATCGCTTTTGGATTTTACGCTTCACTAGCAACAATGATTGTCTTTTTAACACGCCGCATCGCACTATCTTTAGTCATCACCAGTTCACTGCTCATCATTTTGCAACTGTTGAATCAAATTAAAGTTCACTACTATAAAGAAAGACTATTTTTCTCTGATTTCTATGTCGCCTTTGATCCAAAAAATTTTTCAACATTATTGCACTATCCAAGTGCATCACTGTATTTGTTTGCATTACTTATCTTTTTGATCGCTAATATTTGGCTATTTCGAACAGAAAAAAAAATTAGCCAGCTGAGTAGATGGGGAAGTTTACTTATCTCAATTATATTATTCTGCGGTATCGTTTATGTGAGTAAGCAAGCTCATGTCAATCGCCTATGGCAACAATATTTGCCCAAAGGACGCGGTACAATTGCCAATCTGTTTATTTCATCCAATCAATTCACTTATGAGCCACCAATTTTTGGAAATTCGTCAGCTTACTTTTTAGATAAATTATCGACATTTCAACCGTCAATTTCAGCAGCTACGCCAGTATTAACTAAAAAACCGGATGTCGTGGTCTTTTTGCAAGAATCCACCGTCAATCCCCAGTTATTTGATATCCCATCTTCGAATGTACCTAGTTATGAGATGTTCTCGCAACCTAATAGCAACTTAATGCGCGTACAAACCTTTGGCGGTGGCACATGGCTAACTGAATTTTCAATGCTAACAGGACTCAATACCAATGATTTTTCTTATCGGAAAAACTCGGTTTACTATGTCGTTGCCCCACATATACAAACTAGCCTTTTTAAAGAGTTCAATGACAATGGCTATTTCACCGTTGTATTATCTCCGATGGGCTATGGTAACTATAATGCAGGCCCGGCGTATACGTCCTTTGGTATGCAAAAGTTTTTTATGCCACAAGACTTAGGTTATGCCGCAGAGCAAAATGAAAATTTATGGAAAATACCGACCCAAGACTTACTCGATCGCGTCAAAATGATTCTTGACACTTATACAGACAAACCACTGTTTATTTTTGTTTTATCGATGAATGAACATGGGCCTTACGATCCTAACTTTGTGGACGAGACACAAATCGAATCTTCAGTTACTGATAAACAGTTTGTTGGTCGTTTTAATGATTATTTAAGCCGTATAACGCCACTCGATAGCGCGACACAAGATTTCAGTCGTTATATACAGCACCGGCAAAATCCGACACTCTTTCTATATTTTGGTGATCACCAACCTGCTTTGAGCTGGGGCGGTGACTATAAAACAAAGTTAAGTGCTGCTGACTACCTCACGCAATATACATTAACAACCAATTATCCAAGCAGTGTTGAGCATAATGAATTGACCGATGTCTCACTCGTTAGCGGTTTAATTTTAGAAAAAACGGGGGTGCAATATTCTGACTTTTACCGAGCGAATATTGCCATGCGCTATCTTTGCGATGGTAAATTAGATGATTGTGAAGACAAGCAACTCGTTGAAAGCTATAAACACTATATCTACCAAGACTTACAAGATGCAGGCCAATTAATACAGCATTAACATTGTTAATGCATGTACATTAACTATCGGCCCTAAGCGAAATTTCACCGCCAATATACGGCGTGATTTGACCATCTTGCTCGAGCAAGAGTGCGCCCTGTTCATTAATTCCTCGAGCAATCCCTTTAATAAGGGTATCGCCAATAATTAATTTAACCGAGCGGTTAGCAAAATTATCGATTGGGCTCCATTGTGATAAAAATGCTGTCAGCCCCTCTTTTTCAAAGTTGATTAATGCTTGACGCAAATAAGATAAAAGCTCAGCAACCAGTTGATTACGATCAATATTACCTAAATTAGACCACGCTTGGTTGACAATATCTTGATTAGGATTGTGCATACTTAAATTAATACCGACCCCCATAACAACATGGGCAACATCGCCAGTTTTACCTGTGATTTCAACTAAAATCCCGGCTAATTTTTTGTCATTCAGATAGAGATCATTTGGCCATTTAACTCTAATATCTTGACCGGATAACTCACGCAGCACTTTAGCTATCACAATACCAATCACCAAACTCAATCCACTTGCCGCCGCGGGGCCTTGCTCTAAGCGCCAATATATTGATAAATAAAGATTACTACCAAATGGTGAGTACCACTGCCGCCCTCGGCGCCCTCGACCGGCTTGTTGATACTCAGCAATGCAGGCAAAACCAACCGGTAATGACTGAACTCGCTCTAATAAATATTGATTGGTTGAATTAATTACTGGAATGACTTCGAAATTAGGCGATTGTTTAGTTTTACGGTGATAATAATTAGCGATCTTGTCGTTATTAAGCAGATCGAGTGGATGAGTTAATTGGTAGCCTTTACCTTGCACCGATAGCAGCTCTATTCCCCATTCTCGAATGACTTTGATGTATTTATTAACACCGGCTCGAGTGATGCCAAATATAGCCGCTAACTCTTCACCCGAATGAAACTGACCATCTGACAATAACGCCACCACTTTAAGTGGGTTAGAAATATCGCGCATATTAATTATGACTCCATCTGTTTTTTATCATATTATTAGTAAGTACCCAGACATAATAGAGTGAAATAATGGCAAAACTAACAAATAAGTAAATATCACCGCATATATCCATTATTAATGAAATAAATGCCGGTGCAATTAAGCTTCCTAAGGTGTTAACTAATAACATTGTTTGATTCATAGCAACAATATCGGGTTTTCTGACCGATTCACAGGCCCAAGCCATAGAAATAGGATAAATCGTATAAATCGTTGCTCCCAAAATAATTGTGGCAACGACATTAAATAAACCACTAATTAGCATGAGACATGCCATTATCGCAATCAACATCTCAACGATAAGTAGAGTCTGTTTGCCATATTTATCAGCAATCCATCCTACTGGAATTTGGGCAATCACACCTGAGATAATCAATACAATCATCCAATTGGCAACTTGACTATCATTATAGCCCAAATGTGCATAATAAGCTGGCAGTAATGAATAAAAACAACCAATAATCATTCCCGCAATCATACAACCAATCAAACCAAATCTGGCTTGTTTGTGTAAAATCATTGGCATCAAATTAAACGTGTTGTGTTTCTTTTTCGGTAGTTTATAGTGAGTTAATAAAATAAATAATACAGCGAGTGCCATCAACGTGGATATCACAAGACTAAAATACAAAACATCTGTTGGAAAATAACGCAGTAATGCCTGCCCAAACACCGTCCCTAAATAATAAGTTGTCATATAAACGGCTAGCATTTTACCTCGAGTACGTAACGTCCCAGTAACCAAAATACAACTTTCAACTACAACCCATGTGACCGCGCAAGCAATACCAATTAAGAATCGCCAAAATATCCAACTATAAAAATCCATTGAAAAACTTAACCCTAAAGTGGCAACGGCAAATAAAACACAGACATAACTGTAGGTCAGTTTGGCATTGAATTTGCCAATGAACCAATTCGCAACGATGGTACCAACAAGATTACCAACAAAATAACTCGATCCAATCAAACCAATTTGCCAAACAGGAAAATAGCTATGAACTAACCACAAAGGCACTTGTGTATTTAATGTAGAAAGGGATATTGTGACAAATAGTAAGCTAATTAATAAAACCGGAAAAGAATATGAACGACGCCCCATGTTATCAACTCTTAATATGAATAAAATAATTAACTAATTAAATCTACCTGGACCTAATCCCTAATATATTTATTAGCTCAATAGTAAATTAGCATCAATCTCGCCTTGCTTAGCAATAAATCGAATTTCTGGGGAAAGAGAGATTCCAAATCGTTGTTGTACAGTATTTCTTACCACTCTGGCTAAATCAATCACATCTTGTGCTATCGCGTGATCTTTATTAATCAATACCAGTGCTTGTTTATCGTGAACAGCTGCCCCACCAATTTGGTGATTTTTTAAACCACACTGATCGATCAGCCAGCCAGCGGCGAGCTTCACTTGCCCATCAGCTTGAAAATAAGCTGGCATATCCGGATATCGCTTAGCTAATTGCTGATATTGAGTACGATCAATAACCGGATTTTTAAAAAAACTGCCACCATTACCAAGTACTTTCGGATTAGGTAGTTTACTGCTACGAACTTCACAGACTTTGTCAAAAATCATTTTGGCAGTGACGGTTTGGCGATCAAATAATTTCAGCTCACCATAACTCAACACCGGTTGCCACTGTTTAGGCAGCTTTACTCCAACAGCCGTGACAACATAATGTTGGCGATATTGCGACTTAAATATACTTTCACGATAACCATATTCACCGTCGGTCACGGTGATTAACTCACCGTTCGTCAAATCTAATAACTCAACATAATCCGCAAATTGTTCAAACTCAACGCCATATGCGCCAATATTTTGAATAGGCGCAGAGCCGACGCAGCCCGGAATAAGCGCTAAATTCTCAAGTCCGGGGATGTGCTGCTCAATTAATTGGCTCACTAATTGATGCCAAATAACACCAGCGCCAGCCTTAATGAGCCAGCAATCCTCCGTTTCGCTAATCGCCACGCCGCCAATGCGATTAAGAATTACCATACCGGCAAAATCTTCGGTGAATAAAGTATTACTTCCTTCTCCCAAAACAAGCATCGGTATATTTTTGGCCGTAGCGTGCTCATAACATGCCATCAGCTCATCAACATGATTTACAGCTATCACATCTTGGGCATAAACAGGTAAATTAAATGTATTTGGAATACGCTTTTTCATCGTGGCCCTTATTTTTTCTTAAATGCAGCAGCAAAGGCATTGCCCATTGCACTATTGGTTGCAGCTTGAACCGATTTAGTGTTAGTCGCTTTTGCATCTCTTCGCGGTGATTCATTATTCTTAATCGAGGTAGTATCATCATCAAGGCGCATAGATAACGCGATACGTTTGCGTGCAATATCCACCTCGATCACTTTGACTTTCACAATATCACCGGTTTTAACCACCGTTCTAGGATCTTCAACAAAACGATCGGATAATGCCGAAATATGGACAAGTCCGTCCTGATGGACACCAACATCAACAAATGCGCCAAAATTTGTCACATTTGTCACGGCGCCTTCCATAATCATGCCCACGTTGAGATCATTCATCGTTTCGACGTTTTCAGTAAACTGTGCCGTTTTAAATTCAGGCCTTGGATCTCGACCCGGTTTATCTAACTCTTTGATAATATCGGTTACTGTTGGTAAACCAAAATGTTGATCGGTGTAATCAACCGCTTTAAGCGATTTGAGCAACTCACTCTCACCCATAATCTCTTGTAATGGCTTAGTTAATGCAGTCAAAATGCGTTCAACCACTGGATAAGCTTCTGGGTGAACTGCCGAAGCATCTAACGGATTTTTACCACCGATAATACGTAAAAAGCCCGCACACTGTTCAAAGGCTTTTGGCCCAAGTCGAGCAACTTTTAACAATTGTTTACGATCGATAAATTGACCATTATCGTTACGATAATCAACAATATTTTGTGCAATCACCTTATTTAAGCCTGCAATGCGCGATAATAACATAACGGATGCCGTGTTCAAGTTAACGCCAACGGCATTTACCCCATCTTCAACAACAGCATCAAGTTTTTTAGCTAATAACGTTTGACTGACATCGTGCTGGTATTGGCCAACACCAATGGATTTCGGATCAATTTTAACTAACTCTGCCAAAGGATCTTGTAGCCGGCGCGCAATGGAAACCGCGCCACGTAACGATACATCAAGCGCTGGAAACTCTTGGGCTGCAAGTTCAGAAGCAGAATATACCGAAGCACCCGCTTCACTGACAATCACTTTTTGAGCTTTAACATCTGGATATTTTTTCTGCAACTCGATGAAAAATCGCTCCGTTTCACGGGAAGCAGTACCGTTACCGATCGCAACTAGTTCAACTTGATACTTAATACAGAGTGCCGCAATAATCATCGCCGCTTTATCCGCCTGACCCGTATGAGGATAGATTGTGTCAGTTGCAACGAGTTTCCCTGTCTGATCCACCACCGCGATCTTTACACCAGTACGTAGCCCAGGGTCCATCCCCATTGTCACTTTCATACCAGCGGGTGCTGCCATTAACATATCATGTAAATTAGCAGCAAACACATTAATCGCTTCTTCTTCTGCACGCTCTCTGAGCGTTGTCATTAGCTCCGTTTCCATGTGCATTAAAATCTTAATACGCCATGTCCAACTAATCACGGCTTTGCGCCATTTATCTGCTGGCTCATCATTTAGGTGTATACCTAAGTGGGTGGTAATAATCTGTTCGCAATAACTCTCTTTCGGTGGCTCTTCGGCAAGTGGATCGGCATTAAGTGATAACTGCAAAATTCCTTCATTACGTCCACGAAACATTGCTAGAGCACGGTGAGAGGGAATCTTGGCAATTAACTCGTGATGAGCAAAATAATCACGGAATTTTGCGCCTTCGTCTTCTTTACCTTGATTGACCGTCGCAACTAAATGCGCATTATTCCATAAATAATGACGCACTTTAGCCAATAATGTCGCATCTTCAGCAAACCGTTCCATTAAAATATAGCGTGCGCCATCTAATGCGGATTTCGTATCATCAATACTCTTATCTTTATTTAGGTATTTTGTCGCTTCAGCTTCAGGATCGAGCTGAGAATTTTGCCATAAAGCATTCGCTAAAGGTTCTAATCCTGCTTCAATTGCAATTTGTCCACGCGTTCGTCGTTTAGGCTTATAAGGTAGGTAAAGATCTTCTAATTCAGTTTTATTAAGTGTTGTTGTAATGCTTTTTTGCAGTGCTGGGGTTAATTTACCTTGCTCTTCGATCGATTTTAAAATAGTCTGCTTACGATCTTCAAGTTCACGCAGGTAAGTTAATCGGCTATCTAAGGTACGTAATTGAGTATCATCAAGTCCCCCGGTCACTTCTTTTCGGTATCGCGCGATAAAAGGAACCGTGCTTCCTTCATCGAGTAAGCTGACGGCAGCAAAAACTTGTTCTGGTTTTACACTCAGTTCACCAGCTATAATATGGCTAATTTGTGAATTTATCATAAATACTTATCTTACATTTTATTAGTGGAATCAAAATCAACAATTTTAATTATGGCAAAGAGCAATTATATAACAAGAGAAGGATATTTGGCACTTGATCGTGAATTAAAATATCTTTGGAAAGAAGAGCGACCTAAAGTAACCCAAGCAGTTTCGGAAGCAGCCGCAATGGGTGATCGCAGCGAAAATGCCGAATATATTTATGGTAAAAGACGACTGCGCGAAATTGATCGCCGCGTTAGATTTTTAACCAAACGGCTTGAAGCGTTGACAATTGTTGAACCCAATCCTGCGCAAGAAGGTAAGGTATTTTTTGGCGCTTGGGTAACACTGGAAGATGAAAATGGTCATGAAAAAATCTTTCGTTTAGTTGGGCCAGATGAATTCGATCCGAAAAAAAACTGGATCTCTATCGACAGCCCTGTTGCACGTAGCTTAATCGGCCATAAAGTTGATGATGAAATCACCGTTGATACACCAAACGGTAAAGCCTATTACGCGATACTCGTAATACAGTATCATGCCCCAGTATCTGATTAGCATCGCATCACTAAGATAAAAAAATAGACTATTGGCTAAATTGTTTGCATGAAAAAAGGGTCAAATGACCCTTTAATCAAATTAATTCGGTTTCAACTATTTCTTTTTAGCTGGAGCTTTAGCAGGTGCCTTGGCAGGTGCTTTAGCTGGCTCTTTTTTAGCTGGTGTCTTAGCCATTTTCACTATCCTTAGTTAAAAAACTATTGAGTTATGAATATTTATCAATATTCAATTAACTATATACACCTTAGAAAATAAAAACACAATATAGTCCGAATAAAATAATTTTATAACAAAATATAGCTGATAATAATCACTAAAATAAAAATTATTCTTCTAAAGTAATTTCATCTAATGATAGACTAAAACTCGGTACAAATACCTCAAGAAAATAATCCATTTCAGCACTTTCTCGTTGTGATAGTGTTTTCTTCAACCGTTGCTCTGCCAATTTAAACTCATTATTGCCAGCACTTAACTCTTCAATCGTTTTTAAGTAAGCGCACAATGCATCAGCTTGCTTAACAATATTTTTTTCATCTTCACTATAAAAATCATCATCGATCAATGCTCTAAAGTCGTCTTGAAATTCGGCTGGTAGCATATTGATCAATTTATTTTGAGCAATTTTTTCAATTTTTTTGTATTCAATTGTGATTTGCGGATTATAGTATTTAGTTGGAGTTGGCATATCGCCCGTTAATACTTCTGACACATCATGATACATTGCCATTAAGGCAATCCGCTCAGGATTAAGTTGACCATTAAATTTGCGATTTTTAATAATAGCAAGAGCATGAGCAACAAAAGCAACTTGTAAACTATGTTCAGAAACATTTTCTATTCTAACATTACGCATTAAGGGCCAACGGTTAATCAATTTTAACCGAGAAAGATGAGCAAAAAAATGGCTTGTTTTCATAATTAATCAAATTTAAGTAATGTTTTTATGGAAAATAAAAAACGCTTTCACGATTAGATGAAAGCGTTCAATTTGTATGATGTAACTGTAGGTTAAGCTAAAACGAGAGATTGATCACCTAAAGCAACAGGAACCGATTCAGTATCATCAAATGTGACAAATTCCCATGCACTCTGTTTCGCTAATAATGCTTGTAACAACTGATTATTTAATGCATGGCCTGATTTATAACATACCACTTCTGCAAGCATGTTATGTCCACACATATAAAGATCTCCGATGGTATCAAGCATTTTATGGCGTACAAATTCATCTTCAAACCGTAAACCATCTTCATTTAATACACGATAATCATCAACTACGATTGCACAATCAAGACTTCCGCCTAAACATAAACCTTTTGATTGCAACATTTCAATATCACGCATAAAGCCAAAGGTTCTTGCACGGCTAATCTGTCTAATGAAAGATTCCGATGAAAAATCCATCTGATAACGCTGTGAACTACTATCAATCGCTGGGTGATTAAAATCAATGGTAAAATCCAATTTGAAACCACTATACGGCCGTATTTCAGCCCACTTATCACCGATTTCGACTCTCACGGTTTCTTTCACTCGTAAGAATTTTTTATTCGCGCCTTGCTCAGCAATACCCGCGTCAAGTAATAAATAGATAAAAGGACTTGCACTACCATCCATAATTGGAATTTCTGGCGCATCCACTTCGATAATAATGTTATCAATGCCTAAACCGGCTAATGCAGCATTGATATGCTCAACAGTCGAAATCCTAACGTTATTCTCATTAACTAAACATGTACAAAGCATCGTATCACGTACTGATTTTGCATTAACAGGGAAATCGACAGCGGGATCTAAATCCATTCTACGATAGATAATACCGGTATTTTCAGGTGCAGGACGTAACGTTAACGTGACCTTCTTACCTGTATGTAAGCCCACTCCCGTTGCCTGAATTTTCTGTTTTAATGTTCTTTGTTTCACTCTTGCACCTATCATTATCTAATAACGATTTATCTTATACATAGTTATGACAATAAAATACGTCATAAGTTCCAATTAGTCAGCTTGTTTACGTAAAAAAGCAGGAATATCAAGATAATCTTCTTTGCTCGCAGTAGCGACAGGTTGATCATTAACAACTTGCGCAGGTTTCACTTCTGCTTGAACCGGCGCCGCTGCTTGATGATAACTCTGACGAGGAGCAATAGATTGTGCCATTTTAACTTCTGGCCTTTTATCCATACCAATCCCAGTTGCAACAACAGTCACTCGTATTTCATCACTCATTTCCGGGTCAATAGTTGATCCCACAACAACTGTTGCATTATCAGATGCAAATGCTTGCACAGTACGACCAACAGTATCAAACTCTTCCAAGCTGAGATCAAAACCGGCAGTTACATTGACAAGCACCCCTCTCGCTCCAGATAAATCAATATCTTCGAGTAGTGGACTTGAAATCGCCATTTCAGCAGCTTCTTCGGCTCGATTATCACCTGATGCTTTACCCGAACCCATCATCGCATATCCCATTTCAGACATGACAGTTCTTACATCGGCAAAGTCAACATTAATAATACCAGGCTTAGTAATCAACTCGGCAATACCTTGCACGGCGCCCATCAATACGCCATTAGCGGCTGAGAAAGCATTAAGTAAAGTCACGCCACGGCCCAATACTTTAAGTAATTTATCGTTTGGAATTGTAATTAACGAATCAACATGTTTCGCCAATTCAGTAATACCTTGCTCAGCAAAAGCCATTCTTTTTTTGCCTTCAAAACCGAATGGTTTTGTGACAACAGCAACGGTCAAAATACCGAGTTCTTTTGCAATTTCAGCAACAACTGGCGCAGCACCCGTACCTGTACCACCACCCATACCGGCAGCAATGAACACCATATCAGCACCTTCCAGTGCAGTACGAATAATCTCTCGATCCTCTTGTGCAGACGTTTTTCCGACTTCTGGATTAGCACCAGCACCTAAACCTTTAGTAACGTTACTACCGATTTGGATTGTTTGACCTACTCTAATTCGTCTTAATGCCTGTGCATCTGTATTCGCAGCAAAAAACTCGACGCCTTCAATGTGCTCAGCGACCATGTGCTCAACAGCGTTACCGCCTCCACCACCGACACCGATAACTTTAATTACTGGTTCATTTGATGCAACCATCGGTTCAAACATAATTACTCTCCAAATTGACATTATCTGCATCTCTACAACGCTTAGCTAATATTGTACAGATAAGCATCCGTAAAGTCACGCAGTTAATGAATGAATTATTATAAATTTAGCTAAAACTCTTTTTTAAACCAACCGGTTACACGTTTAGCTAATCCCTTTATTGATGCCTTATCTTTCACGCGATCATCATCATTTAAAATGCTTTGCTTACCATAATGCAATAATCCAACTGTTGTTGAGCAATAAGGCTTTTGTACATAATCGGTTAAGCCTGAAATATTCAGTGGGTAACCGATTCTAACCTGATTATGGAATACTTTCTCAGCACATTCGACCAAACCTTTAATCTGTGAAGCCCCACCAGTTAATACAATACCTGCTGCCAGTTGGTGTTTAACATTTTGCTGTTTCAGCCCCTCTTGCAAGGTTGCCAGTTCTTTTTGTACAAGCGATAATAATTCGGTGTAACGTGGTTCAATCACATCAGCAAGTGTTTGCCTTTGAAGCGTTCGAGAAGGGCGCCCACCCACACTGGGTACATCAATTACTTCATCTTTACCAACAAGCGCGCCGGTTGCACAGCCATATTTAATTTTAATATTTTCAGCATCCATAGGTGGCGTACCAAATGCATAAGCGATATCACTAGTCACTACATTACCTGCATAAGGAATCACAACAGAGTGGCGTAACGCACCTCCTGTATACACTGAAATGTCCATGGTTCCACCACCGATATCAATCACGCAAGCACCTAACTCTTTTTCATCGTCAGTTAATACCGCATAGCTTGATGCCAGCCCAGAGAAAATTAACTGATCAACTTTTAGTCCACACCGTTCAACCGCTTTGACGATATTTTTTGCCATATCATTATGACAAGTGATGAGATGAACTTTAGACTTCATTCGTACGCCAGATAAGCCAATTGGGTTTTTGATCCCTTCTTGTAAATCAATAGAATATTCTTGAGCAATAACATGTAAAATACGATGTTCGTCTAATATTCTGACCGATTTAGCAGTGTGGACAACGTTTTCAACATCATCGACACTGACCTCTTCAGCAGCAATTGGCACCATACCAATTTCATTTTGACAACGTATATGTTTACCTGACAGCGCTAAATAGACAGATGATATCTGGCAATCGGCCATCAACTCAGCTTGATCAACAGCACGCTGGATAGATTTAACCACAGACTCAAGATCATTAACACCGCCCTTATCAACACCCTTAGAAGGACAGTGACCGACACCTATTATATTAACAATACCATCTGGAAGTACTTCTCCAACAAGCGCAAGTACCTTGGATGTACCAACTTCCAGTCCAACGACTAACTTTTTATCTGTTGCTTTCATACTTCAATTCCTAATTATTTCTCAATTTTTTGTTTTTTTACTGAAATACCATTCTCATAGCGTAAATCAACCGCCACAACCCTTTCACCATCTGGTAATCCAGCCTGAATATCTGACAAAAAATGAATAAAACGTCGATAACGTTCAACCATTTTTTCTCTACCCAACTTTAATTCAATGTTTTGATCATCCACACAAAAACCATTTACACAAGGCCGAACTATCAAGGTCCAAGCATTTCTATCATCCGCACTAGCATCAAGAATCGATAATGTTAGTGAACGATTAACAGATTCCTTAGATATTTCATCCAGTCGACGAAATGTTGCCAAAACTAGTTTTTCTTTACCAATAGGACCCGATAGTCTCGGAATTAAGTCGTTATTAAGACGATCTTTTGGTACGCTAAATAGCACACCATCTTCATCTAATAAAAACACTTCATTCCAAAAATAACACGGCTTATACTCAACAAGATGAACAATTAATCGATCTGGCCACTGCTTGCGCACACTCACTTGTTTAATCCAAGGTAGTCGCATAATTTCTTGTTGAATATCATCAACATCTTGCGCAATATAAGTATTAGGTAACCCTAAACCTAATATCGCCCGACGAATATCATCTTCGGTTGTAAAAGCATGATCGCCCGTTAACGTTAATTGCGATAAGATTACTCGCTCAGGGTTATCCACCCAACGCGTTACGGTTAAAACAGTCCAAAATCCAAATAATAATACGATGATGAAAAACACAAAACCAACCAACTGCTCTCTATTGGCAAACACGAATATGACCTTTTTATGGCTCTCTTTTCGTTGTGCGGCTTGTCGTGTTTTTTTCATGTTAATTTTTTCTAACGATTACTTGGAATTTAACTAACTTTAAACTGTTGCTAAAGTTAAAATTGTATAAACTAAATCACTAAAAGACCAACCCTGTTGCTTTGCTGCCATCGGCACAAGACTATGGTCGGTCATACCTGGCGCGGTGTTAACCTCTAATAAATAAGGCTGACCATCTTTGCCAAACATGATATCAACTCTCCCCCAACCACGGCAACCTACCGCTTGATAGGCCTTCCACGCCAATTCTCTTAATGCCATTTCATTGTGTTGATCAAGACCACTTGGACAAAAATATTGTGTTTTATCAGAAAGATACTTTGCATCATAATCATAAAATGTCGTTGCAGGTTGAATTTTTATTGTCGGTAAAACCTCATCACCGACAATAGCGACCGTGTATTCAGCGCCCGCTAAGAATGCTTCTACCATGATAGAACTATCAAATTTAAAAGCATGATCAAGCGCAGATTGTAAATCAGTTACTTTATCGACGCGACTCATTCCAACACTTGAGCCTTCATGGCTAGGTTTTACAAATAATGGCAAACCCAATTGTTTCACGATCGTCTCACAACAAACCGCTTGGCCTTTCTCTAACATCACATAATCAGCAACCGGTAAATTAGATGACTTCCAAATTAACTTGGTTTTTAGCTTATCCATCGTCAATGCTGAAGATAAAACATCACTACCAGTATAAGGAATATTTTGGTAGGTTAAAATCGCTTGCGTAATACCATCTTCACCACCCCGACCATGCAGTGCAATGAAGGCTTTGGTAAAACCATCTTTTTTTAATTGTGTAATTGGGTATGTACTTGTATCAATAGCATGAGCATTAATACCTTTTGCTAATAACCCATTTAAAACAGCATTCCCTGATTTTAGCGAAACTTCACGCTCAGCAGAAGTTCCACCTAGCAATACAGCAACTTTATCCGCCATTATTGATTACCTTCTAATAATGATTCTTGTGCAAATAACCCCATTTTCGATAAATGGCTAGCAATCTTGCCAACGCTACCTGCACCTTGAGTTAATAATAAATCTCCGCCCTTTAATACTTCGGATAATACCTGAGGTAATGTATTAGGATCAGATACATATATAGGATCAACTTTACCTCGATTACGAATCGTTCGGCATAATGCCCGACTATCCGCTCCAGCAATAGGTTGTTCACCTGCTGAGTAAACATCGAGCATAATTAATACATCTACTTGCGATAAAACATTTGCAAAGTCATCAAACAAGTCACGGGTTCGCGTATAACGATGAGGCTGAAATAGCATAGCTAATCGTTTTTCTGACCAACCATTTCGAGCCGCTTGAATTGTCACGCTAACTTCACTTGGATGATGACCATAATCATCAACAAGCATGATTTCACCACCATTAGGATGAACATACGAACCTAAAAAGTCAAAACGACGATTTGTGCCACCAAATTTTGCCAATGCAGCAAGAATTGATGCATCATCAATACCATCTTCTGTTGCCGCAATCAATGCAGCAGTTGCATTTAATGCATTATGCTTACCTGGCGCATTAAGCTCAATATCTAATTCGCTTAATCCGGGCCTAACGACAGTAAAATAACTTCGATTAAGCACTTGTCGATAATGTTTAATCTTTACATCAGCACCATCATCAAATCCATAACTAATAATTTTCCGTCCAACAATTGGCAACAATTCGCGCGTAATCTGATCGTCAAAACACATAATAGCTAGACCATAAAATGGTAAATTGTGTAAAAACGTAATAAATGTTTGTTTTAAATTATCAAGATTACCTTGATAGGTATCCATATGGTCAGCTTCAATATTTGTCACAATTGAGACCATCGGTTGTAAATGCAAAAAAGATGCATCACTTTCATCAGCTTCCGCAATAAAGTAACGGCTAGTACCTAATCTTGCATGTGTGCCAGCGGCTTTAACTAGTCCACCATTTACAAATGTCGGGTCGAGTTTTGCTTCCGCATAAATTGCTGTCACCATCGCGGTTGTTGTTGTTTTGCCATGCGTGCCGGCAATGGCAATACCATAACGAAAACGCATCAGCTCAGCGAGCATTTGAGCACGCTGGATCACGGGAATTCTGGCTTCAATTGCCGCCATCACTTCAATATTTTCGTTTGAAATCGCTGATGAAATAACAACCACACTAGCGCCAATAATATTTTCCGCTTTATGACCAATAGTAATTTGGGCCCCTAAGTGAGATAAATTTTGAGTGACTGTGTTTTCAGCAATATCTGAACCACTAATTTCATACCCTTCATTAGCAAGGACTTCTGCGATTCCACCCATTCCTGCACCGCCGATTCCCACAAAGTGAATATGTTTGACTCGTTTCATTTCAGGAATGATTGTTCTTAACGCTACTAATTTATTTACATTCATCATCGTTCTTATTAATTGTTTTTAAGGTTGCGTCACACAATCATTAATAGCTTGTGCAACTTCTAACGCAGAATCTTTAATTGCAAGGCTGCTTGCTTTATTAGCCATACTCAACAATTGATTGCGATCAAGCGATGTTAATATTGTGACTAATTTATCAGAAGTAAAATGTATCTGCTCAATAATTTGTGCCGCACCAATATCTTGCAGCAGCTTAGCATTCCAATATTGCTGCCGATCTTTATGCATAAAAGGAACAAAAATAGCGCCGAGTCCAACAACTTGAATTTCACTGACCGTTAATGCCCCACTACGACAAATAATAAGATCTGCCCAGCGATATGCTTCAGCCACATCATCAATAAACTCGCTAACTTTATTATGTGTCATATCAATACCTTCATAGGCAGATAAAACCTTATCTTGCGAACCTTTACCGGTTTGATGCCAAATCTCAAATCGATCAGCGACTTGCTTGAAGGCAACCGGGATAACCTCATTTAATATTTTTGCACCTTGGCTACCACCCATAACTAAAATGCGTAGTTTACCCTGATGTTCAGTAAAACGTTCTTGTGGTGAGGGGAGTGATAAAATATCGGTGCGTACCGGATTACCAACCACCTTAGCATCCTTAAAAGCTGATGGAAATGCTTGCAACACCACTGTTGCTATTTTTGATAGCCATTGATTAGTCAAGCCGGCTATGCCATTTTGCTCATGCAAAACAACGGGTATGCCACAAAGTTTTGCCGCAAGTCCACCCGGACCTGAAACATATCCGCCCATACCTAAGACCACATCAGGCTGATAAATTTTTATAATCTTTCTTGCTTGTATTACCGCTTTAAAAATCCGTATTGGTGCTAACAATTTTGCCAATATACCTTTGCCACGAATTGCTGATATGGTAATAAAATCAATGTCGATACCATGCTGAGGAACTAACTGAGCCTCCATTCGATCAGCTGTTCCCAGCCAACGAACTTGCCAACCTTGTTGAATTAATTCCTGCGCGACAGCAAGTCCTGGAAAAACATGGCCGCCGGTTCCACCTGCCATAATTAATATTTTTTTGATCATTTTTTTACCCTTACTCTGGCTTGGATCTGCTCTTGACGAAACTCAAAATCGATACGAAGTAATAACGCCACAGCGACACTCATTATAATTAGACTCGATCCACCATAACTTATAAATGGTAGCGTTAATCCTTTAGTTGGTAACATACCCGATGTTACACCAATATTTACAAACGTTTGAAAACCAAACCAAATACCGATTTGACAGGCTAAATATCCGGAAAACTGAGCACCAACGCTCAGTGAACGATAACCAATAGATAATGCTTTAAATGTCAAAAAAAACAACAACGCCAAAATCATAATGACACCAAAATAGCCCAACTCTTCTGCTATAATTGAAAAAATAAAATCCGTGTGAGCTTCGGGCAGATAACCGAGTTTTCGTACCGAATTACCTAACCCCTGTCCCCAGAATCCACCATTACCAATTGCCATCAAAGAACTAGTCAATTGATAGCCCGATCCGGTTGGATCTTTCCAAGGATCAAGGAAGGTGGTAAAACGCGTTAAGCGATAGGGCTCAAATAATATCAATAATACAACCGAAAAAATACCGGTTGCCAGTATCGCTATAAATTGCCACAACCTGGCCCCAGCAATAAATAAAATACCTAATGTGACCGAGAATAGAACAATGACCGTGCCCAAATCGGGCTGTTTTAATAGTAATAACGATAAAACCAACATAACCGTCATTGGTTTAAAAAAGCCCCAAAAACTACTTTGAACTTCGTCTGACTTACGCTTTAAATAACTCGCTAGATAACAAAATAGCGCTAATTTAGATAACTCTGCTGGCTGAAAATTAAATATCCCAAGTGGAATCCAGCGAGACGCACCTTTTATTGCTGAACCAGTAAATAACACGACAATCAATAAAATAATCGTTAATAACAATAGTGGCATACTAGCTTGTTTCCAGCGAGCTATTGGAATATATAAAACAATCAACATAACCGTTATTGCTAGCCCTAACTGAACAAGTTCACGTTGCGTGTAAAAAAAAGGACGATTTTCGCTCATTGCCATTGATGCTGACGTGACCATCAGTACACCAAATATCATCAGTCCAATTACCGTCCATAGTAATGCACGATCATATAACATACTTTGCGCATTGACCTGTGTATTAATCCGAATGAGTCTACGCATTATCCAAGCTCCTTTGCTAAAGCTGCAAAGCTGTTACCGCGTTCGATATAGTTTTTAAATTGATCTAAACTCGCACATGCTGGAGACAATAACACGACATCATTCGCTTGCGTTTTTTGAGCAATTGCGCATATAGCCTCTTGCATTGTATTAACTTTAGTTGTGACCGTTGGTCTTAATCGCGCAAGCAAGTCTTTATCTCGGCCAAAGCAATAAATCTCAAGCTGTTTTTGTCGTAATAAATGAGGAAGTAATGGTGAAAAATCAGCCGACTTTCCGTCACCACCTAATAAAAGATATAACGTCCCCTGACATACGATACTGTTTAAAGCAGCTTCAGTACTTCCCACATTAGTGGCTTTAGAGTCGTTAATCCATTTAACGCCTTTATTTTCAAATACTAATTCAAAGCGATGTGATAATCCTTGAAAGTGTTTTATCGCCGCTAAACTACTTTCTCTTGCAATATCTAATGCATCAGTAATAGCTAACGCAGCAAGAATATTCAGATAGTTATGTAATCCAATAAGCTGGGCTTGTTGAGTTTCTAGGACTGCTACATCATTAATGACCAGATGTTGCTGCAGATCATCTAAATGATATTGCCCATTTGCCACACCAAACTCAATACACTTCGACTGCTCAGACGGATCAATTGGATAGGTTAATTGATCATCATAGTTAATAATGCAGTGTTTAGCATTGGTATAAATGCGCTGCTTGGCCGCCGTATATTGCTTAATGCCATCGGGGTAGCGATCCATATGATCTTCTGAAACATTTAAAATCGTCGCAGCAGTAGCGCGTAAGCTAAAGGTTGTCTCAAGTTGAAAGCTTGAAAGCTCTAACACAAAAACATCGCAATCTTCATCTAACAAACTGAGTGCAGCTTGACCAATATTACCGCCAACACCCACTTTAGCACCTGAAGCTTTAACGATTTCACCCACTAACGTGGTCACGGTGGTTTTACCATTTGAGCCAGTAATCGCTGCTATTTTTTTACCACTATGCTGATTAACTTCCCGACAGAAAAGCTCAATATCACCAACAATCTCAACACCGTGTTGTTGTGCTTCTACTAGCTCTGGTGTCGATAATGCAATACCTGGACTTGCAACGATTAAATCAGCAGATAACAACCAATCAAGTTTTAAGCTGCCAATGTGATAAGGTACTCGGCAATCTAGCAGATCTAAACCATCAGGCTTCACACGTGTATCAATGACCTTTGGAATAACATTTTTGGTCAAAAAGTAATTTACACAAGATAATCCTGTGATACCTAGCCCAACAATAACAATGTTTTTTCCACGATAATTGATCATATTCATTCCATTTACTTAACGTATTTTCAACGTAACTAAGCCGATTAGTACCAGCATCAGTGAAATAATCCAAAAACGAACAATCACTCTAGGTTCTGGCCAACCTTTTAATTCATAATGATGATGAATCGGTGCCATGCGGAAAATACGTTTACCGCGTAATTTGAATGATCCAACTTGTAAAATCACCGATAACGTTTCAATCACAAAAATGCCACCCATAATCAGTAATAAAAACTCTTGTCGTAATAAAACCGCAATAATACCGAGTACACCCCCTAATGCAAGTGAACCAACATCCCCCATAAATACCATAGCGGGATAAGTATTAAACCATAAAAATCCTAGCCCCGCGCCAACAATAGACATGCAAATAATCATTAATTCACCACTATAGCGAATATAAGGAATATGTAAGTGCTGAGCAAAACTAACCGATCCGCCGGCAAAACTCGCCGTTCCTGTTGCCCATGCAACTAACGCAAATCCCGCCGCAACCATGATCGTTGGCACAATAGCCAATCCATCCAAACCATCGGTTAAATTAACGGCATTGCCTGCGCCCACAACGACAAAATAAGTCAGCAAAATAAAGAACACCCCCAACTGAGGCATCACATCTTTAAAGAAAGGCACCACTAAAACCGTAACTGACGTATCTTTACCATAGGCATATAATCCAAATGCCACAATTAAAGCAATCAATGACTGCCAAAAGTATTTCCAACGCGCAATTAAACCATCGGTATTTTTGCGCACCACTTTCAGATAATCATCAACAAAGCCAACAATGCCATAACCAATGAGTACAAATAGCGTCACCCATACATAGGGATTCTTCAAATCAGCCCATAATAAAACCGAGATTGTAATAGAGGCTAAAATTAACGTTCCCCCCATCGTCGGTGTCCCTTTTTTACTCAAGTGGCTTTCTGGACCATCATTACGGATGACCTGGCCTATTTGTAATTTTTGCAACCAATCAATCACCTTTTGCCCAAAGGCTAACGAAATAATCAACGCGGTTAATAACGCTAAAATTGATCTTACCGTGACATAAGAAAATACATTAAAAAACGTCACATATTTAACTAAAAAACTGGATAACAAAAATAACATAGTTTAACCCTGACAATGATTAATATTATGAATAACTTCTTCCATCTTCGAACTACGAGAACCTTTTACCAATACCGTTGCAATTGGCTGCATTTGTAATATTTGACGTAAAAAGATACTCGCTTGACTTTTGTCCTGAAAATGATGCCCAACACCACTAAACTGACTAATTAAAGCACTATTTTCACCCACACTAATAACGCAATCTAAATTCGCATTATGGGCCTTTTCACCAATTTGCTGATGTAAATACACTGAATCGTTTCCCAACTCAGCCATATCGCCAACCACTAAAATTTTATAGCCTCTTTGTCCCGCTAAAACATCAATTGCAGCGGTCATTGAGCCAATATTGGCATTATAAGAATCATCTAGAATCAGCTGATCATCGTTTAACGGTATAGGAAATAGTCGCCCTTTCACCGCTTTTACCGATTGTAATCCCGTTTTGATCTGCTCAAGATTAGCCCCTACTGAAATGGCTAAAGCAGCAGATGCAACGGCATTAGCAACATTATGTAGCCCCAATAATGGTAAATGAATGACAACCTTGCCAATTGGTGTATGCAAAATAAATTCGGTTCCTGCGCTTTGCACAATATTTTGAGCATAAAAATCCGCATCTGTATTTTGTAAAGCAAAAGAATAAATTTTTTTATCATTTAAATCATCGAGCCAATTTTGACGATAACTATCTAAATTTACAATGGCAATACCCTGCATGGGTAACCCTAAAAAGATTTCACTTTTTGCTTTTGCAACGCCATCGAGCGAACCAAAACCTTCCAAGTGTGCCTGAGCAATATTATTAATCAATGCACTATGGGGTTTGACCATTTGTGTTGTATAAGCAATTTCGCCAATATGATTCGCGCCCAGCTCAATCACGGCAAATTCATCTTGTTCAGTCAATTGGAATAGCGTTAAAGGCACACCGATATCATTATTCAAATTACCTTTAGTAAATAGGGTTTGACCACATTGAGATAAAATCGCTGCCGTCATCTCTTTGACTGATGTTTTACCTGATGATCCCGTTAAAGCAACAACTTTTGCGGTTGAATGTTCCCTTACCCAAGTGGCAATTTGACCTAATGCAAGGTGAGTATCTTGCACAATAATTTGCGGTGTCTTATCATCAATTTGATGGCTAACTAAAGCAACGCTCGCCCCCTCGGTAACCGCTTGCTTAACAAACTCATGTCCATCAAATTTTTCACCCATTAAAGCAATAAATAATGCGCCGCTGGACATTTTCCTTGAATCAATAGTGATATCAGTAATAATTTTATCATCATTATTCACGGCAACACATTGTCCACCAACGACTTGTAACAAATCTTTAATTGAAATGGCTATCATTCTGCTATTCCTAATAATTGCTGTACGGCTTCACGATCAGAATAGTGATGTTTTATCTCGCCAATAATTTGGTAATCCTCATGACCTTTACCGGCGATTAAAATAACATCATCTTCATTTGCCTGCTTCATTGCCCATTTAATCGCTTGATATCGCTCTTTAATCACCTCGACTCTCAAGCCTTGACTAAAACCCTTTAAAATATCCTCAATAATCTGATCTTGGTCTTCAGTTCTTGGATTATCATTAGTCACAATAATATTATCAGTATAAGACTGCGCTACTTTGGCCATTAATGAACGTTTACCGTTATCGCGATCACCGCCGCAGCCAAATATAACCCAGAGCCGCCCATGGCAATGCTCTTTAGCGGCACTAAGTGCTTTATCTAAGGCATCAGGTGTATGTGCATAATCAACAATCGCTGTTGGTTTACCTGCCCCTGTAAATATTTCCATTCGACCTGTCACCGGTAACAAATAAGACGCCGTATTAACAAGACGAGAAAAAGGAAAATCCAAAGCTAACAAGGTTGCAAATGACACCAATAAATTGGACACATTAAAAGCACCGAACAATCGACTCTCTAAGGTGCCATGACCAAAGCTTGAATCAAAATGAATCGATACACCTTTATTATGGTACTCTAAAGAAGACACCGCGATATAAGGTTTATCTAACTGACGAATTCGCATTAAATAATCTGGATTGGCAGAAACCACCATCACATCATCAAGCCGATTTATCCATGCATTGCCAACGGTATCATCATAATTGATAATTCTTTTTCCTGATGATATAACGGCTAATTCCGTTTTTGCAGGTGAGAATAACGACCATTTAGCCGTTTCATATTTTGCCATTGTATGATGAAAATCCAAATGATCACGGCTTAAATTGGTAAAAACACTAGCCGAAAAACTCACATCCTCAACGCGCCCTAATGCTAAACCATGGGATGAGACTTCCATCGCCACCACATCAACTTTATTTGCTAAAAAATCAGCTAAATAATGCTGAATATCAACGTTTGATGGTGTAGTATTCGCTGAAGGAGTAAGCTGACCCAAAACCCCATTACCAATCGTGCCAAGTACGGCTGATTTTTTGCCGAGTAAGACAGCCCACTGAGCAATTAACTGAGTGACAGTGGTTTTACCATTCGTGCCTGTTACTCCAACAACCCTCATTTTGTCAGATGGGTAGCCATAAAATTCAGCTGCAAATGCGGATATTCGTTGTGATAACTGATAAACATCAATTCGTATACAAGGGCGATTATTAGGTTGATAATATGTGACTATACCATCATCGGAATGCTGATTTGTCTCAACTAAAATCGCAATAGCGCCAGCGTCTATGGCTTGTGCAATAAAGTCTTTACCGTCACGACATTGCCCTTTCAAAGCAACAAATATATCATTAGTACTAACGAGGCGGCTGTCTAACTTCAATTGGTTAATGGCATAATTTTTAGACGAAAAAATAGCATGTGCTTCTTTTGATTGCACCTTTGCGTTAAAATATTTAATTAGCTTTTCTAAACTATAATTAGCCATTACTATTCTCATCCCAACATCATTCTACGATTATTTTATTTTTTAGTAGATAATCATCTGATTATCTAATTCTTTATCTGGTTTAATATTCATTGTTCTTAACGTTCCACCCATTATTCGGCTAAAAATAGGGGCAGATACCGTACCACCATAATATTGGCCTGATTTTGGATTATCAATAATCACCACCAATGAATACCTTGGATTTGTTGCGGGTGCAATCCCTGCCGTATAAGCAATATATTGATTAATATACGTATGATCGACACCTAATTTTTTGGCGGTACCCGTTTTTACCGCGACACTATAGCCCGGAACTGATGCTTTTGTTCCCCCCCCGCTAACTGCTACAGCTTCCATTAACTGTACCACCGTTTTAGCGGTTTTTTCATCGACAACTCGCTGACCTTTTACCGGTTCATTGACTCGTAAAATCGATACAGGTCGATAGACACCATAACTTCCAATAGTTGCATATGCTCGTGCTAATTGTAATGGCGTGACCATTAATCCATAACCAAAAGAATAAGTCGCTCTTTCAATATCAGACCAGCGTTTTCGGTTTGCCGCAATTGATCCACTTGACTCACCACTAATTCCTAATGAGGTCGATTGTCCTAAACCAAAACGAGCATAAAATTCGATTAAATCACGTGGTTCCATTTGCAACGCTAAGCGGCTCACCCCAACGTTACTCGATTTTTCTAAAATTCCCGCCAAATTAAGTGCTTTTTGGTATGAAACATCCTTGACTTCATAGCGATTGACATAAAATGGCCTAGTATCAACTACGGTATTTAAATCAGCGATTTTTTTCTCAAGCGCGGCCATCACAACTAATGGTTTTACAGTTGAGCCAGGTTCAAACGCATCAGTTATTGCTGGATTACGTAATAACCGAGGATTGATCTTAGAGCGATTATTAGGATTATAAGATGGATTACTCGCCATCGCTAAAATCTCGCCTGTTTTGATATCAACCAATACTGCAGTACCGCTATCGGCTTTATTAAACTCAACCGCTTGAGCCAACTCTTTATACACGAGCGATTGTAATCGTTCATCAATGCTAAGCACTAAATCAATAGCAGCTTCACCATCCACTCGCTCTAACTCTTCAATCACTCGACCAAAGCGATCTCGTCGTACCACCCGCTGACCTGATTCACCAATCAGCCATTTATGATAGCTTTTTTCGATACCATCTGAACCAATTTCAACATTATTATCGATATTAGTTAAGCCAATTAACTGCGCCACACTTTCGCCGGCTGGATAATAGCGCTTGGATGTTTTATCAAAGTGAATCCCTGATAATTTCAATTTTTTTAAATAATTCGCATTAGTCGGTGTAATTTGTTTAGCTAAATAAACAAAACGCAGCGTTTTTTGCGTCAACTTTTGTTCTAACATCGTTATCGACATAGCAAGGCTTTTTGCTAACTCCTGCCATCTCACGTCTGCGGCATCAAAACCGCCAGTTTGAGCAACAATTTTAGGATCAGCCCATACATCATACATCGGTACACTAACCGCAAGTGCTCGCCCATTACGATCAAGAATCATCGCTCTTGGCACGCCAACATCTTGATAACGGATTGAACGTTTATCACCTTCGGTAATCAATCGCTCTGGTTCGACTAACTGTAATAAAGCAAGCTTACACACCAAACCTAAAACAGCCGCAAAAATGACGCCATAAACTACATAAAATCGCCATTTAGCAAAAAATTTATTTTCTGTTGGTTTTTTCTTCGCTAATTTCATTATTTATTCTTTATAACAATTACAGTCTCATTTTTGGATGATACATACTGCATACCCAACGTATTTGCTTTTTGTTCTATCCGCTTTGGTTCGGCAAGTACATTCTCTTCAATAATTAAATTTCGCCACTCACTTTCAAGTACATCACGTTCTAAGATAAGTTGTTCTTTTTCAAACAGCTGCTTTCGGGTCTGTTGAGTGACTAATAAGACAGAAAAAGCTGATCCAATAATTAAAATAACCAATAACATCGATAACTTTTGATGTTTAAAAAAATCATCAATCATTAATTTAACTAAACTAAACCTAGTCTTTGCATTACTATTATTCATCGGACTCTAGCTGCAATACGTAAGATCGCACTACGCGATCTTGGATTATGATCAATTTCATCCTTAGACGGCTTCACTTTGCCTAACGACTTTAATGAACAAGAACCATATTGCTTTATTTGCTGCTCTGTTAGCGGCAACCCTCTCGGAATCTCTGGTCCTTTACTCTGCTTTGCCATAAACTGCTTAACAATGCGATCCTCTAAAGAGTGAAAACTAATCACCGCTAATCGGCCGCTATCTTTTAATATTGCTAAACTCTCTTTTAATGCTAATTCAACTTCTTCAAGCTCACTATTAATATAAATTCGAATTGCCTGAAAACTTCGAGTTGCTGGATGTTTATGACGTTCTTTTACTGGACTTGCATTTGCGATAAGATTGGCTAATTCAAGTGTTCTGGTCATAGGCTGCTGTTGATTTTGTAACACAATAGCTCTAGCGATACGTTTAGCAAAACGCTCTTCGCCAAATGTTTTAAGCACCCAAGCAATATCATCCTCACTGCTTTGTATTAACCATTCACTCGCTGACATTCCTTTGCTTCTATCCATTCGCATATCAAGTGGCCCATCACGCATAAACGAAAAACCACGTTCAGGATCATCGAGTTGTGGAGATGACACCCCTAAATCAAGCAAAAAACCATCGATACATCCGACCAACTCTAGTGCTTCAATATAGGATTTAACCTGTGAAAATTGACCATGAATCATCGTAAAACGAGAATCGTTAATCTGTTTTGCTGATTCTATCGCATTGGTATCGCGATCAATGGCAATTAATCGGCCAGTTGGACCGAGTTGTTCAAGAATCAGTTTTGAATGCCCACCTCGCCCAAAAGTACCATCCACATAAATACCATCAGGTTTTATCGCTAATCCATCTATGGCTTCATGTAATAATACAGTTTGATGCAAGTAATTCATTTTCACCACTAAATTGTTAAATGTTTAAGATTTTCTGATAGTTCGCCAATATCAGCAGGAATAGCTGCAATATCTTCGACAATTTGTGTATGCCATAACGTTTCATCCCAAATTTCAAATTTATTTGATTGCCCGACAAACATCGTACTTTTTTCAAGTTTAGCGTACTGTCTTAGCGTTGTGGGAATGAGAATTCGTCCAGCATTATCCATTGGACATTCACTCGCATGGCCAAGTAATAATCGAGCTATGCGTCGCTCAACTTCGATCATTGAAGATAACTTTGCAAGTTTTTGCTCAATGAGTTGCCACGCGTCAGTAGGATACAACATTAAGCAGGGGTGATGAAGGCCGATAGTGCAGACTAATCCATCAGATAATACGTCACGGTAGCGAGTTGGAATCGCTAATCGACCTTTATTATCTAAATTGATTGAAACTGCGCCACTGAACATGATTATGTTTTCCTTGCTGACTCTAACAAAAAAATAAAATTGTTAAAAATCAGATTGTTATTATATTATCTATTTATACACCACTTTTCTCCACTTTTTACCACAAAAAAACAAAAAATGATAGTTATTTCGCCAACTTATTTATTAAGTCAAGTGAGATTGAGTAGCAATAAAATATGAAAATATTCACAACGATGTGATGTGTATATAAAGATGAGTGTTATATTGATTTGAGCCTAAAATCAGCAAGGCCATTGATTGGCGTCGAAAGATAGGGAAAATGAGAAGGCACATAATGAATATTATACGCATTGAAAATAGCATAAAGTTTATACGTTCACCCCTTTAAAGGGCAATACAGTTAGCATATTGCCCCAGTTGACATCAACGTTTTCAATCGATAAATGATCAACATGTTCGATTAAAGCGAGTCGACCTCAACTTGTGTTAAAGGGCGATATTCACCTTCAGCAATATCTAAATTAATCGCACCAATTTGTTGACGGTGTAAAGCCACAACATGATTACCTACCGCTGCAAACATGCGCTTAACTTGGTGATAACGACCTTCACTAATCGTTAAGCGGGCATGATGTGCATCGATAATTTCAAGTATGGCAGGCTTAGTTAAGGTAGACTCACCTTTTAGCGCAATTCCCTGAGTAAACTGCTCAATCAAATCTTCGCTTAACGGTTGTTCTAACTCAACTAAGTACGTTTTCTCGCAATGATACTTCGGTGAGGTAATACGATGCGACCACTGTCCATCGTCAGTGAGTAAAACTAAGCCCGTTGTATCAAGATCCAGCCGGCCAGCAGCATGTAGTTTTTCTGCCATTGGTTCATCAAGAAAATACAATACAGTTGGATGATCGGGATCATCAGTCGAACAAACATAACCTTGTGGTTTATGTAGCATAAAGTAGCGCTTACCATTAATTTGTTCAATAATATTATCTTGGTACTTAATTACTTGCTGAGCATTAATCTGGTAAGCACCAGACTTAATCACTTGGTCATCAACGGTCACATTTGAGGCTTTTAGCTCTTTATTAACAAGGGTTCGACTAATACCTAAATGGTGGGAAAGAAATTTATCCAATCGCATAACAACTAACTTATAAAAAGTAATATATGTTAGCTATTTTAAAGGAAAAATTCGATTAACCAATACTTTTTTATCAATAACGAGAAATACAAGGGATAATTTATTCAATAAGGGGGGCATAAATATCAAAACGGTGATTTTTGGTTTTAATCGAAGAAACGGGTTTTTGTTCAGCTAAAAACTGCGCATAATCCGGACGCTTAACTACAACACGTTTTTTAACGATTTTTCTGGCAATCGCTAATAAGTCATCGGCATCATTATCGCTTCCGACTAGTTCCTGAAAAACGCGCATCTCTTTTTTGACTAATGCGCTTTTTTGTCGATGTGGAAACATCGGATCGAGATAAACCACATCAGGCCTCATTATCACAGATGACAAACCTTGAGCACTATTATCAAAGGTTAAAACTAGTCGCTCTTGCAACCAATCACCAATCGCTTCATCTTGATATGCGCGGTTTAATCCATCCTCGAGTAATGCCGCGACAACAGGATGACGCTCAAACATGGTGACTTGACAACCGATAGCCGCTAATACAAAAGCATCGCGCCCTAATCCAGCCGTTGCATCAATGACAGCCGGTAAATAATCGCCTTTTACGCCAACCGCTTTTGCTACCGCTTCACCGCGGCCACCACCAAATTGGCGTCGATGTGCCATTGCCCCACTGACAAAATCCACATAAATTCCGCCTAATTTAGGTTCATCAATTTTAAGCAGCTCTAAATAACCACTACGATTTGATAACGCAAATACCTTATCTCGATCATGATAGCTTAGCCAATTATTCGCTTGTTCAAGTAGTGTCATCAGGATTCCATTTTGACAAAATCAGTTTTAATTCAATCGATCATGTCATCATTATACAAACAAAAAAATGCACCAACCATCGTGATGCATTTTAAACGTAATTAGAAACGCTTACGCAATACCATAATGATGTAATAATGCATCTAACTGTGGCTCTCTACCACGGAAATTTTTAAATAACGTCATCGGTTCATCACTACCGCCTTGTGACAGAATATGCGCTAAAAAGTCATTACCGGTATTAACATTGAAAATGCCCTCTTCTTCAAAGCGCGAAAACGCATCTGCCGATAATACTTCCGCCCACAAGTAACTATAATATCCTGCTGCATAACCACCAGCAAAAATATGACTAAAGGCATGTGGAAATCGCCCCCACTCGGCGGTTGGCGTGACAGCCACTTGCTGACGGACTTGTTGTAACGTTTCCAATATTAATGCACCGTTTTTCGGTGAATATTCATAATGCAGACGGAAATCAAATAAACCAAACTCTAATTGGCGCAAAATAAACAAGGCTGCTTGATAGTTTTTAGCCGCTAACATTTTATCGAGCATCTCTTTTGGTAACGGCTGGCCTGTTTGGTAGTGACCCGAAATAAATGCCAATGCTTCTGGCTGCCAGCACCAATTTTCTAAAAACTGACTCGGTAACTCTACGGCATCCCATGCAACACCATTAATACCGGCAACAGAAGCGGTTTCAATTGCGGTTAGCATATGGTGTAAACCATGCCCAAACTCATGAAATAACGTGGTAACTTCATCGTGCGTAAAGAGCGCTGGCTTATCGCCAATTGGACGATTAAAATTGCAGGTTAAATAAGCAACGGGTTTTTGTAAATGCCCATCAGCAAACCGCATTTGGCCAAGACAGTCATCCATCCATGCACCGCCACGTTTATGCTCGCGTGCATAAAGATCAAGATAGAAGCTAGCTTTGTAGTCGCCTTTTTTATCATAGAGATCAAAAAAGCGGACTTCTGGCGACCAAACCTCAACATCTTTACGCTCTTTTGCTGTGACGCCAAATACACGATTGACTACCTCAAACAGGCCACTAATCACCCGATTTTCAGGAAAATAAGGTCGTAGCTCTTCATCATTAATGGTATACAAAAACTGTTTCTGTTTCTCGCTATAGTAGGTAATATCCCATGGTTTTAACTCACTTGCTCCATAATGCTCATAAGCAAAACGTTTTAATTGGGTTAATTCTTCTTCACCCTGAGGTTTGGCTTTATTGGCTAAATCGGTTAAGAATGCTAAAACTTGTTCGGGTTTATCGGCCATTTTGGTTGCTAATGATTTATGTGCATAAGTTTCAAAATCGAGTAGCTGAGCTAGCTCATAACGGAGTGCTAAAATCTGCTTGATATTATCAGTATTGTCCCACTGACCGGCATTCGGTCCCTGATCTGATGCGCGAGTAGAATAGGCATAATACATTTCATAGCGCAATTCACGATTATCGCAGTACATCATGACCGGAATATAACTGGGCATATCTAATGTTAATAACCAACCTTGTTGCTCTTTCGCTTCGGCTTGCGCCTTAGCAGCAGCAAGTGCACTTTCAGGTAAACCCGCTAATTCATCAATATTAGTAATAAGTTTACTCCACCCCATGGTGGCATCCAAAACATTATTACTGTAATTAGACGATAATTCAGAGAGTTTAGCGACAATTTCACCATAACGTTGTTGTTTTTCAGCATCAAGTCCGATACCTGATAGCTCAAAATCACGTAAGGCATTAGTAATCGATTTTTGCTGAGCTTTATTTAAACTACTAAATTGCGCACTATTTCTTAATGATTTATAAGCATGATAAAGTCCTTTATGCTGCCCAACCCATGTGCTGTATTCAGATAATAAAGGTAAACATGCTTCATAAGCTTCGCGTAATTCACTACTATTTTTAACCGAGTTTAAATGGCTGACTGGAGACCAAACTCGGCCAAATTTTTCATCAGCTTCATCAATAGGTTGAATCAAATTATCCCAAGTATACTCGGATTGATTAACAACTTGCTCAATTACGTCACGGCAATGGGCAATAACCTGTTTAACAGCGGGTAAAACGTGTTCCGGTTTAATGTGTGAAAATTGCGGTAACTCCGCTGAACTTAATAATGGATTTGTCATTGTCATACCTTTTACGTCATACCGATTTAATATTATTACTTTAATATTGGCGCAAATTTTATAAATTCAAGGGAGGATTCACTATAATTTATCCGTTGCATAAGCTAAAATGGTAAAAAATATAACAATCACAAAGACTATACATGGATTATGACATTGTCGTTGTCGGCTTGGGACCGGCGGGTGCAACGCTAGCACGTTTATTAAAATCAGAATTTAAGGTCTTAGCCTTAGATAAAAAACTCACCTGTGGAACAGATGGGTTTAATAAGCCTTTTGGCGGATTGCTAGCCACGGATTCTCAGCGTTCATTCATCCGTTTTAATCTTAATCTACCACTGGATATCCTCACGAATCCACAAATTTTTAGCGTGAAAACGTTTGATATCCAAACGGGCTTGGTGCGTAATTATCAACGTACTTACATTAACTTCGATCGCCACAAATTTGATTTATGGCTCAAATCATTGATTCCAAATCACGTTGATGTTAGGCACAATACTTTATGCAAAAACATTGAACGCATTATCGATGGCTACCAAGTCACTTTCGTGCAAGATGGTCAAGAGCATGTTATCACCACCAAATATGTGGTCGGCGCTGATGGCGCGAATTCAATGGTGCGGCGCATGCGTTATCCTAACCATACCGTGCGGCAGTATATCGCCATACAGCAGTGGTTTGCCGAGCAGCATCCGGTGCCATTTTACTCTTGTATTTTTGACAATACCGTCACCAATTGTTATGCCTGGAGCATATCTAAAGATGATCATTTCATTTTTGGTGGGGCATTCCCTAAAAAAGATGCCAATCAAAAATTTGAACAACTCAAACACAAACTTGAACAAAATGGATTTATTTTCGGCACGCCACTAAAAACTGAAAAATGCCCGGTCGTCTATCCTAATCGGTGGCGAGATTTTCATGTGGGTAATGAACAAATTTTTCTCATTGGTGAGGCGGCAGGATTTATCAGTGCCAGTTCGTTAGAAGGGATCAGTTACGCCTTTGATAGCGCAGAAATTTTAAGTAAAATTTTTAATGATAAGCTGAAAAATCCAAATAAAGCCTATTATCAACGAACCCTTAAATTACGCTTCAAACTGCTGAGTAAAATCGTTAAAGCGAAAATACTCACGACCCCATTTTGGCGTAAAATGATCATGAAAAGTAAAATTTCACATATCGATAATATTCAACAATAATACCCACGGTAAAATGGGTATTATGCCATCATTTTGCTGACTAGCTAAATGTAAATAGCGCTTTACCATAATCCATTGGTGAGGTATCAAAATAATGCGCGACCGTCTGGCCAATATCAGCAAACGTCGCGCATAAACCTAAATTTTTAACGGGTAGATTCGGGCCATAGATAAGAACCGGAATATGCTCACGAGTATGATCTGAACCATGCCATGATGGGTCACAACCATGATCGGCAGTAATAATAAGCATATCGTCGTCTTCAACCAACGCTAACATTTCTGGTAAACGCCGATCAAACTGCTCTAACGCAGCAGCATATCCCTCAATATTACGTCGGTGACCAAAGTCCGAATCAAAATTAACAAAATTGGTAAAAACAATCGTCTGATCTTTAGCCAGTTTCATTTCAACTAAACTGGCATCAAATAGCGCATCAATGCCAGTTGCTTTAATTTTTTTAGTAATCCCAACGTGGGCATAGATATCGGCAATTTTACCAATTGAAACCACCTCGCCTTGCTTTTCTTCGACCAGTTTTTGCAATACTGTCGCAGAAGGTGGCTCTACCGCATAATCATGACGGTTACCTGTACGCTCAAACTCACCCGCTTTATCACCAATAAAAGGCCGTGCTATAACGCGACCAATGTTATAACCACCATCCGTTAATTTTACACGCACCAGTTCACACAATTCATATAATCGTTCTAAACCAAAAGTATTTTCATGGCAAGCAATTTGGAAGACAGAATCCGCTGACGTATAAAAAATCGGCTTACCGGTTTTTATATGCTCTTCACCGAGCAAATCAAGTACTACCGTACCAGATGAATGGCAATTACCTAAATAGCCCGGTAAATTAGCCTCTCGTACCAACTCATCTAATAATTCCGTTGGAAAGCTATTTTCTTTATTCGCAAAATATCCCCAATCAAATAAGACCGGAACACCCGCAATTTCCCAGTGCCCCGATGGAGTATCTTTACCTGACGACAACTCTTGTGCGTAGCCATATGAACCAATGATTTTAGCATCTTTGTCTAAACCAATCGGGAATTCACCACAAGAACCTTCTGCCGCTTTACCTAAGCCTAATCGGCTTAAATTAGGCAAGGAGAGCGGTTTTTTACTGCCGTCACTATTTTTGCGATTAGCGTCACACCACATGGCAATATGGCCTAATGTATTGGCACCAACATCGCCAAATTTATCAGCATCCTGTGTTTCACCGATGCCAAAAGAGTCTAATACCATAATAAAAACACGTTTCATCCTATTCACTCTCTATGATTTTTACTTAAAAAGATGATATCTGCTTATAATAAACTAATTTTAACGAAACTGATTAATAAATTTTATGATTATTATGGCTTAAAATATTCCCTACAAATCATTGCATATGATTTAATCATCTGATGAAGTCACGATCAGAAACATAAAAACCCTATTTTTGCGATATACTTCTCTGTATTGAAATAATAAGATGCGTAGAATCATCACAATGACACTAATTATGGGGAATTAAGATGACTATTATTGAAAAAATGCAAGCGACCACATCAAATCAAGTGATATTAACACATAGCCTAAAACGCGTTAATTATGAGGAGCATACCTTACTCCTAATCACGCATCCCAAATGCCATGCAGCGATTTCACTGCAAGGCGGGCATTTACTCTATTGGCAACCAACTGGTGAAAACACACCTATCATTTGGTTAAGTGAAAATGCCCAGTTCAAAAAACACGTTGCCATTCGAGGCGGTATGCCAATTTGCTGGCCTTGGTTTGGTCAAGCCGGTAACCCAGCACACGGTTTTGCGCGCATTGTCGATTGGACATTACAATCTCATCAAGAAACCGAAAATGGGATCGACATTGTGTTATGTTTGACGGCAAATGAACAAACACAACCGTATTGGCAAAATGACTTTGAATTGAGTTTACATTTGCATCTTGGTGAGACTTGCTCGGCGGAACTTACTTCATTAGGGAATTTTGATGCAACATCCGCATTACACACTTATTTTGGTATCGATGATATTAGCCACACTACTGTCTCCGGGCTTGGTGAAAACTATATTGAGAAACTAAGCACCGAAAATATACCCAGTATCGCGGGTAAAATGCGCTTTAATCAAGAAGTTGATCGTATCTATACTCAGGCGGATGCCATCACACTAATTAACGATAATCACCGTACAATTGAGATCACCCATCATAACTATAGTGATGTTGTGGTGTGGAATCCTTGGACTGAAAAATCAAAAACGATTAAGGATCTACAAGAAAATAGTTATCGGCACTTTGTCTGCGCAGAAACCTGCCGAATTAATCAGCCGATCCATTCAACCTCACAACAAAAAACGCCTTACGGCGTAAAAATAGCGGTCATTAAATAGTATTAATAGTCGTTACGCCACCTGATAGATACCGCATTAGGTGGCGCGATTGAAACCTAAAATTTAACCGTTCTTATTAAGTCAAGCTCTTCATTTTGCCAACCTTTAGAAAGCGTTTTAACCAATGCCGCATAACCATCTTCAGATTGCCTTAACTTCATATCAATATTTTTAGTGATTACTTGATTATCTTTATATGTAATCACCCACTTACCTTTGATCAGCGCATCACCAGTATAGCTGCCATGAAACGAATCAATAAAAAGTTTGATTGTCGCTCTTGGATTTTGTGTAGGCGCCGCGGTCACATAATAGTTCGGTAATAAGGCAGATAGATCAATAATAACGCGCTGTTGAATCTGATTCGATAAAGTCGTTAACCACAAATTATTATTGGCAGTGCTATATTCAATCGCATCGGTTTGATAAACAATGCCGGTTTTATCTAAATAGTTCGCCACATTAACGCTATCAATAACGATCACATTATCAACTGTTTGTGGTTGTAAATTATTGACAGAAAAATCACTCGTTAACTGGTAATACACCTTATTGGACATGGTTGATGAACAACCGGCTACTAAAAAGAGTAGCGCAATGATGACATACTTTTTCATTCTTTAATTCCCTTTTGCCTTAGGTTGTGGATCTTGTTTTTGCGGTGCGGCAAAAATCAAGGCATTACTTTTTTCATTTAACGTATTAAGCAATGGCGTCAATTCATTTAACACATTCTCAAATTTTTTCAAATCTTCATTCAGTTGATTATGCATCGACGAGCCTGGTTGTATTCCCTCTAATGTGCTGTTTAAAGAATCAAGCGTCTGTTTCAAATCTTTTGGTAAACTTTGCATATCTTTGCTTTTAGTGATCGCTGTCACTGAGTCAAGCAAGGCTTGAATTCTGATTAATGAATTATTAAGTTCATTGACTGTTTTATCTAGCGGTAACTGATTGAAATTATCTAATGCTTGGGCTAATTTAGCTTGTAACTGCGACAATCCGGCTGGCACCGTCTCGATGATATCATAGCCAAATTTCTGGGTTGGTAAACTATTACCATTATCTTTAATATCTGGATAGAAATCGAGATCAACATATAATGCGCCGGTAAAAAAGTTAGCCGATTTAAGCGATGCACGCAGACCTTGTTTTTGCTCTTTGATGATCAAATTAGATAAATCAACTGGCAGATCAATAACATCTGACAAGCGCCCAGGCTCAATATAGATTAGTACCGGAATGGTATAACTAAACACATTTGATTCTTCTAGCATGTCTTTATTATAAAATGGTACTTCTTTTACTGTACCAATTCGTATACCACGATACTCAACTGGTGAACCTTCACTTAAGCCTGAAATGGATTCTGTGAAGAATAATAAAAATGGATGAAATTCAGTATATTGTGAATCTTGTATTGCATTTTTATCTTTATAAAGTGTAAATGAGGTGAGCGCTTCTACCGGTTTGCCAAATTTCACACCGTCGGGCACATCAAAGCTAATGCCTCCTGATATCAATACATCAAGCGATGGGACATCTAAACTGGCGCCTTTTGATGATAAAGAAAAATCAATTCCACCTTCCTTCCAAAATCTCACATTTTGCGTGATCAACGTATCGTAAGGTTTAGGAATAAATAATTGATATTTCATGCTACGTGAGGTGATATCAAATTCTGAGTTTTCAACATTACCCACTTTGAAACCGCGGAACATCACGGGCGCTCCTCGCGGTATTGTGCCACTAAGATTGCTCGTTAGATTAACCCGAATACCGGCTTCATTAGGCACAAAAAGTGGTGGATTGTCTGATAATTGAAATGGTTTATTACGAAAGGTTGAACCATCGGTACCCGATACAAGTTCAATATACACGCCAGAGAATAACGTACCCAATCCAGTCACACCGTCTTTACCAATTTGTGGCCTTACCAGCCAAAATATTGAATCATTTTTTACCAATGGCGCCATATTTTTATAAATCTGCCCTTTGATAACAACTTGATTATAATCACTGCTGAGTGTCACGCTTTCAACAATGCCAACATCAACACTGCGGCTTTTGATCACCGTTTTGCCAGCAACAATACCATTGGCATTGGCAGTTAAAATTGTGATACTTTGGCCCTGATCGGCAAAATGGCTATATACCATCCATCCACCGATCATTAAGGTAATAATGGGTATAATCCAGATCGCTGAGATGCGATCGTTCTTCATGACTTTTGCTAATTTTTTGGAAATAACAGACATAACTCACCTAACTTTTCTAATTAACTTTATCCCAAATCAATCTAGGATCATATTTATGTGAAGCAATCATCGTGACAATCACAACTGATGCAAAAAATATCACACCAATATACGGATAGACCGCCATCATCTCGCCATTACGAATTAATGAAGCCACAATTGACACAACAAATACATCAATCATCGACCAACGCCCAATAAATTCGACCATATTATATATTTTATTCATTTTGAAACAGTCTTTGTCACTCTTGTGTTTAACGGCTACAACGAAATAACACAACCAACTCAATGCAACAATTTTCAACACCGGAATGATAACACTTGCCGAGAATATGACTAACGCAACAGGATAATCACCTTCTTGCCACATATACAAAACCCCATCTAAAATGGTAGAGCTTGACTGAGAACCGAGAAAAACCGTGTTCATCACACCATATAAATTTGCGGGAATATACAGTATTAATGAGGTGAATAATAAGGCAAACGTCCATTGAATTTTTCGACTCTCCCTCAGTTGACCTTTACTTTTACAACGCGGACAGCGCGTCAGATCCGCAGGTAAAATCGCATGGCAACATAAACATAATCGAATATTTTGATCGATACCCATTGTGCCAGAAACCAGCTCAGTGTTCGCAAAATTACTCTTATCGATCTCGTTCCAAATATCACGTTTACCAAAAATAATATATGACTTCAAATAAAATACGATGAAAAGACAAAATAATATAAATGCCTTCCCAAGCCCAACATCACCATAATTAATCAATTTTACAAAACTCACTAACACCCCAGCCATAAAAATTTCGGGCATACTCCAAGGCTCTAATTGATGATATAATTTCAACAAAGATCGCTGCCGATATTTAGATAACGGTAAGTGACTACAAAGAGCAAGTTGAATAAGCAAAGATAAAAAAGGGATCACAAGTACCAGAATCAAAAATAACAACGTTAGTGACAGGTATTGATCTTGATATAAGATATGTGCTAACTGAATAAGATTTAAATTATTCACAATGCCAATAACTCGGATATCGATAAAAATAAAGCAACACGCTAAGCACAACATGGTTAGCGAACAGAGTGAATAAATAATCGTGTCCCTTTTCATATCGGTGTGACCACGCGCTAAACGAGTATGGCACCTTGGACAAACAGCTTTATGTTTATTTGCAATCACGGGTAATTCACTAAGTAAATCACAGTGATGGCATAAAACATAGTTCTTATCACTCTCATTAGAAAGCGGCATAAAAATTTCCACGTCTTTGCATTTTTTAACAGAATCGTCATTATACCTATAAAAAAAATTTCTCATAAACACAAAGCATTATTTATCAAATTAGCCTTAACTATTTTTTATAGCTTCTAATTCTTCCCATAAGTTAAAAATACGTTCAAGGTTCTGTTCTTGTTCGGCTAATTCTTGTAGCGTTTTGCTAGTGACTTCATGAGGTTGATTGAAAAAATCCCCATCACTCACTTTACGTTGCAATAACGCGATGGCTTGTTCAACACGTTCAATTTCTTGAGGTAAGGATTCGAGCTCTCGCGCTTGCTTATAAGTTAATTTTTTACTTGCAACTTTATTGTTATCCGTTGAACAAGGCGCGACGATCTTAGGTGCGACCACAGGCTCATATGAGGCTCGTTTATCAATTGGCTGAGTTGTTTCACGTTGATGTAGCGCATCAAAATAGCCACCGACATAAGCGTGGATCACGCCTTGGCCTTCAAAAAACCAACATTGATTAACCGCATTATCAACAAACTGCCGATCGTGGCTAACAAGTAAGACTGTGCCATTATATTCGCTGACGAGTTCTTCTAACAATTCGAGGGTTTCAACATCTAAATCATTTGTTGGCTCATCTAGAATCAATAAATTACTTGGTTTTAAAAATAATTTTGCAAGTAATAGACGATTTTTCTCGCCACCAGATAAGGCACTAACAGGCGTTCTCGCTCGTTTAGGATGAAATAAAAAATCTTGCAAGTAACCCAGAACATGGCGATTTCGACCATTCACCGTCACTTCTTGTTTACCATAGGCTAAGTTATCCATCACGGTTTTATCCGGGTCTAAATCTGCACGATGCTGATCAAAATAGGCCACCTCTAATTTAGTACCGCAATGAACCGATCCTGACGTTGGCATCAGTTGATTTAGCATCAGTTTGATTAACGTTGTTTTACCAATACCATTTGGCCCAATTAAGGCAATTTTATCACCACGTAGTACTTGTGCTGTAAAGTTTTCAACCAACTGTTTATTATCAATTTGATAACATACTTGTTCTAAATCAAATACTATCTTACCTGAACGTAACGCCTCTTCGATCTGCACTTTCGCCGTTCCCATGACCTGACGACGCGCTGAATATTCCTGTCGCAATGTTTTAAGTGCGCGTACTCGCCCCTCATTACGAGTTCTTCTCGCTTTGATGCCTTGCCTTATCCATACTTCTTCTTGAGCCAGTTTTTTATCAAACTCAGCATTTTGCAACTCTTCCACACGTAAAGCTTCTTCTTTTCCAAATAGGTAAGCATCATAATTACCAGGCCAAGATGTAATTTTACCGCGATCTAAATCAAGAATTCGTGTTGCCATTTTACGGATAAATGACCGATCATGAGAAATAAACACAATACTACCAGGAAAGCTTTTTAAAAATGTTTCAAGCCAGGCAATACCGTCAATATCTAAATGGTTAGTCGGTTCATCTAATAGCAAAATATCAGGCTCGTTTACCAGCGCTTTGGCAAGTGCTGCTTTACGTAACCAACCACCTGACAATGCGGAAAGTTCCATATCCGCATCCAGTGATAAAGCGGATAACACATTATTAATCCGATTACTGATTTGCCACCCATTCTTTTGATCAATTTGATCTTGAAGTTTTGCTAACTGCGATAGATTTTCATCACTCGGGTCATGTTCAATTTGTACTAATCGTTTATGATATGCTTTGAGTAAATCGGCGACATCTCGTAACCCACCTGCGACAAAATCAAAAATTGAACCTTGTATGTTCCTTGGTGGATCTTGTTGTAATCGAGAGACAACAATATCATTTTCGAAAATAAGCTGTCCTTCATCTAATGTCACTTCTTTATCCAAAATTTTGAGCAATGTCGATTTGCCGGCACCATTTCGGCCGACTAAACACACTCGCTCGCCGGGTTCAATCGATAAATCTGCATGATCAAGTAAAGGAGCATCACTAAAAGAGAGGTATGCGTTATGTAATGTAATTAAAGCCATAATATTAAGCCATGTTATTAAAATAATTCACTAATGATGAAATTATGCCACGTATTAACGGCAATACATAATAATTCAGTAAAAATTGTTTTAGTCATGTTTCAAACAGGACTTATTATGCCAATAGATTGTATTTCATCTAAAATTATCTAAACATTATCAAATATAAAAGCTTTGTAATAAATAGGTTTTATCAAGGTAGCATTAAAAAAACATCTATAGCATAATAATAGCTATGTGTTTTGATAATTAAGGTAATAGCAAATGGCAAATACAACAACGACGTATCCATGGCAATTTCAGCGCATTGGTGGAATTGATCAAGTTATTTTACGAAATGCTCAAGATATCATGCATTTAGATGAACTCGATCCTAAGCTTTGGGTCGCATTGAGTTGTCCCGCTTCAGGGCTTGAGTTAGATGCCAAAACATTGTCGTTACTTGATAGCAATAATGATGATCGTATTCGCATACCCGACATTGTTGATGCAGTGAAATGGCTAAAAACAAGATTAATAAAGCTTGATAGCCTAATTGAGTGTGCTAGTGAATTACCACTCGCAGCCATTGATAGCACGACAGAAAATGGGTCACGTTTATTAGCAACCGCAAAAGCGATTCTCGCCAATATTGGTAAAAATGACCAAAATTTTGTTAGTGTAGATGATTTAAATGCCTCAACACTAGTTAATAGCAGTAATTTATTTAATGGTGATGGTATTGTCCCGCCAACAAACAAAATTGCGAATGATTTACAAGATTTTATTAAAGATGCACTCAGTGTGATGGGTGGGGTTAAAGATGCCAGTGGCTTAGATGGGATTGATAATAAAATCGCTAGCGCGTTTAAACAATCTTTAGAAGAGTGGGTGAAGTGGCACAAAAACGTCAGTTCAGCAACGACGCCACTAGCTAATGATACAGAGGAAGCATGGCAATTAGTGTTGCAATTAAAAGATAAAATCAACGACTATTTTTTGCGTACTGAGCTTGCAAGTTATGCCCCACAAGCAGAGAAATCATTAAATGTTGATGAAAAATATATTGTACCAATGGATAATGGTTTACTAGCCGATAGCGCCTTGGCTGAATTACCCCTATCAAAAGTAGAAGCAAATGCAGACCTTAATCTGACTAGCGGATTAAATCCAATATGGCGTGATAAAGTATTACGTTTGATGAGCTTAGTTAAGCCATTTTTAAGCTCACAAAATGCACTATCACAGACAGATTGGATCCATATCCAAAAAATGTTAACGCCTTATTCAACTGTGGTTGCATCAAAACCAGCTTTAACTAAAGTCGATACAACTATCGCCCCAAAAATAACCATTGATAAACTGGGCGAAGCCAAAATCGATCAACTACTAAATAGTGATCTATTCGAACGATTTGCCGAACTTGCCGATAAAGATAGTAAAACACCAGCCGCCGCCTCTGATATTGCTGATGTCGAAAAACTAGTCGTATTTCATAGACACCTATATCGATTGTTGATGAACTTTGTGTCATTTCATGATTTTTTTGATTTAGACACTCGCACAGCAGCCTTTCAAACTGGGCGTCTTTTTATTGATGGCCGCTGTTGTACATTGTGTATTCCGGTCGCCGATATCGCCAAACATACGACATTAGCTAATTATTCTGAATTATTTTTAATGTATTGTGAATGTACCCGAAAAACGCCACCTATTAACGGTACACAGCAAAAACAAACGATTGTTGCCGCAATGACCGCGGGTGATGCTGATTTTTTACTTGATGGTCGTAATGGCGTATTTGTTGATAATAAAGGTAATGACTGGGATGCCAAAGTAGTCAAAATCATCAGTAAACCAATTAGCATTAGCCAAGCAATTTGGGATCCCTATAAACGAATTGGCCGTTTTATCACCGAACAGATCAATAAATGGGCAACCTCTAAAGATTCAGCGATTATCAATTCCGCGACTCAAACAACCCAAACCGCCGATCCGGTAAAATTTGATATTGGCAAAAGCATGGGAATTTTTGCAGCTATCGGCCTTGCACTCGGTGCTTTAGGTACCGCAATTGCAAGCATTGCCAGCTCACTCTTTCAACTCTATTGGTGGCAACTCCCGTTTGTCTTTTTAGGTATATTTTTAATTATTTCAGGTCCATCGGTCATTTTAGCGTGGATTAAGCTACGTCAACGTACACTTGGTCCACTGCTTGAAGCATCTGGCTGGGCGATCAATGGCAAAATAAAAATTAATTTGTTTTTGGGGACACAACTTACCTCAAAAGCCGAACTGCCAAAAAATGCGAGCCGAAGTTTAATTGATCCAATGAAAAAAAATCGCTACAAATACTACTTAGCCTTTTTCATTGCGCTTATGATTGGTATTGCCGCAGCAAGTGGCTGGCTATGGTATGATGGCTATTTCGATTCCCCGGCACAATCAACTTCTGCCACAGTGCAGCAAGCTCCTGTTGATACCCCAATAGCAGAGGGCGGATCACCTATTAATACAACAAAATAAACAAAGCCCCAGCTGGGGGGCCTGCTCAATTCATGTTATTATGGAAAACTAAAATATACTAGAATTGATAGAGTAATAACAGGAGAGATGAGTTAGCCTGCAATGTCTTCCATGTCGGCTTGTTCCCTAAAAACTTAACTTCACTAAGAGCAGGCAAACCATTGGTCATATCTTGCTATATTGAATATTGAAATGTTACTTCAATCTCGAATTTTTTCCACCATTATAGCTAAACTCAGCTATAATGTTATCAAGATCAAGCCAAGCAGTGCTTGCCGGATTTTCTTCAATTGTAGCTTCTTTTGATACGCTAATTTTAGTCCTTTGTGTTAATTCATATTTATTAGCCATTGTTTTCTCCATAAATAAAAAACCACCCCATTAGGTGGCGTTAGTAATTGTTCTTAAGAACACGGAAAATGTGAATATTTAGAATAGATAAATTATAGAATATTATCCGCTATGATACGGACTATCGGGGTAGTATCAGAACTAATAGAGGCTTGGAATACGTATTTACTCACTTAATTTGATAACTCGAACACGATAAGGTGCTGACTCTACAAGACCGGAATTCCACGGATTACCATCACCTTGAGCACCCGTGAGCAGCGATACTCCCCCGCATTGAATAACTATCGTACCATTACTCATCGCTGTAGCAGTTGCACCTCTTGTGTAGTTACTGCCGGTATCCTGAGATTTTGGGCATTCAGCCCAAATATTATTTATCCTAAGCTCAAGCTTAACTATACAGTTTAACGTGTTATACGGATTTGCTATTACTTTTCTATTACCTTTAGATAAAATAGGAGGGGAGCTCTCAGATCCTTCTGGATATAATACTGAAACAAGAGTAGTGTTGTACTTATAAATGCTTTCAACGGTAATGACATCACTTCCCGCTTGTTTTAGTTTTCCGGTAAAGTTAGTATTACCAGACACAACCCCCCCCAAAGTTCGCGATAGCGCGGTGTCAGCTGTAATATTGGCATTATTAGCTAATGTATAAGCGCTATCTGCTTTAATTTGAGCGGTTAAAGCATTAGATTTAGCCGTATTTGCAATGGCATTTGCAGAACTCGCCGAATCATAAGCAACCTTGACCGCTTTGGTTGTCGCCGCTTCTGTTTCAGAAGGGCTATTGGTCGCTGAGCTGAGTTTGACAATACCTTTTTGTGTGGTGCTAGCATCATTAAGCAGTTTATCCCATTTCGAGGTATTGGTTGATGGCATAGCATTATCATTTTCAAGTTTAGCTAAGTAAATAGTGTTGTTATATTTGATCACTGCGCCAACTGGATAAAGCACATCACTATTCCATTGCGGGATCCCTTGCTGTAGTAAATACAGCATATTTTTATCCACGCGGTTAAAAGCACCGTTCATCCACTCCATCGGTGGCTTAGACTGGGTTTGATCAATGGTCACGCCCCAGCCACGAGATACATCAGGAAATTCTTGTAATTCACTGGTTTTGGCATCTTGAGCAAAAATCAAATAATCGGGTTGTGTTTGTATTTTCATATTGTTTGTTATCCTATTTGTTGTAATCTGACAAATTGACCAAAGCCAAAACCATGTGCATTTTTATCACGATAAAAACCGAATGGCTGATTATTGGTGAGTATCAATAATTTATAATGCACGCCAACCGGGCGAACCAAAATATCTAAATATTTGATGGCATACAGCATGATGGTATTGAGTGATTGTGAGCCAACGACGATATTCATCGTCATATCGAGCAAATCAATCGCATTACTATGGTTACCACATAAAAACCGCACGCTATTGATGATATTTTCAATCGTACCATCTTGATAATTTTTAACGGTCTTGGCTTTAATAAAAAAGCGATAATCGTCATCATTCAGGCGAACTGATGCCGTTAATGCATCGCCATAACGATAAAACTCACCGGTATTAAATCCTTGCGCTGCTTCACTAGCTAAAAAACCGAAATACTCCTTAGCAATCGCTTTAGATAAAATGCGGCTCATCCCGACATGGCGGCCAATTAAATCCAGCGCATAGCCTTGCGCGGTATCAATATTTAACAGCTCAGCAATATCCAGCGTGCTTTGCAGTGTGCTGCGAGTTTCTGAAGTCAACGCATTAATAGTCGCAACCGCGTTCGGTTTATCTCGGTATTGCCAGATCAAGTCGTTATTATCACTCATCGATCAGCACCTCAATTTGGTTAATTTCCGCATATTCGCGATAACCAATGTTAGCCATATTCGACTCGTTGACGGTTAATGATTTAATATAAAAACCATCGGTTAAATTAATACTCGAGATAATCCTTGAAGCGTATACTGTTTCACCAATGGCAAAGTTTAATGCCGTGAGGTTAGCTTTAATTGCATCTTGGTCGATATCACTAAAAGCCTGATAACGACCCAGCGTCATCACCACCGCAATCGCTTTTTTACTTGGCCGGTCAAAATGCACAACTCTTGCTAATCCCTGCAAATCACTAGTTGCAGTTGTTTGCCCAAATAGCCCGCAGCCACCTTGTTTCTTTTTTGTGATAACTTTAGCAATTTGCTCATCAGCGCCGCCTACAATCACAACATTGATCGAATGGGCTGGCACGCCTTTATCATCAGCCTGATGGGTATAATTTTCATAAACTTCGCATTTGGTCACGCCAGTCAGATTGTATAACGCTGCCTTAATACCCGATTTATCATCATAGTTATTAATCGCATGCGATAACATAAAACGTTTTAGCAGCGCAATATCTGACTCTTCATCACTACCACCATAACCCCTGCTGTGAGCAGTGATTCTGTCGATGCCAAGCATAATTGCCGACAGGGTAAATGTATCGCCGATCTTGACAGTAAAATCACCCACCAATGCCGAGCGAATTCTAACCCGAGCACTGCCTTGAGCATTGAGTGTCGTGGGCTCAGTAATCAGCCACTTATTTTTATTGCCATCAAGCAACGTCGTATTGGTTGGAATGGTTGTTTGAGGCGTTCCCGTTATAATCACTTCATCAATATACGAATAAGAAGCTTTATTACGTACTACGCCAGCATAAAGCGCCCGTTGATCTAACCACTGGCCAACAGCCTGATAAGGATCGAGCATTTGAATCGCAAAGGCAGCGGCTTGGTAAATATGCGTTAGCTCTTGCGCGATTAAACTGAGTAATTGCCCGTCAGGCGTATCACTATCAAGGTTAACGTCATTGCCGTATATCTGCTTAAAACGTTCAACTAATCGCGTATAAATTGTTGAAAAATCATCTATCGAGATGCCTTTATCTGTTATTTGTAACATTAAACTCAACCTCTCGCGTGTCGTTGTATTTATCGGTATAGGTAATTTGTATTAAAAAATGGCGCTCAATCGGATCAAGTTTGATATCAAATTCAGTGATCTCAAGTACCCCACTGACTTTTAATATTTCGGTTCTTACATCGATCGCTAGTTGCTGGGCATTGGGATTTTTATCCAAATAATCAAACCATGCGATGCCGCTATTTAAATCAAAAATCCAGTCACCCTTTAGCGCATACAGTTTGGTTTTAATGCTTTGTGCAATCGCATCTGAGCCACTAAGGTAATTTGCGTTACCTCGGCCAAATGTCCAATCATGATTGCGATCTAATTCTCTCACTCTCATTTAATCGGTTTCCCTGTCACTGTTCCTGTCTCAAGGTGAGTATGATTTTGCAAATCAATCCCGCCGCCAATAATCTTACTTGCCGACAATGTTCCTACCGCATTAGCATCGCCGCCTTGCTGCGTCCAGGCACCCGTTTGACTGTAAGCACCAATTAAGATTGTATTACCGGTTTGCCGACTATTACCCAGATGTTCAATATCGCCTTGAATCAGAATTTTGCCCTGAGTCAGTCGGATATAAGTCGACCCATCATCACTTTGCATCGAGGCACCATCGTGATAAAAATCGGCAATCTTATTGGGCACACTATTCACCCCAACAATAAAGATACCATCACTGAGATCATGCATACGGTGATCGAGCGGTTTTGATTTTTGCCCCATCTGATACCAACCATCAATGCAGCGGCTGGAAAATACCACCAACCCTTCATCACCCGGCTTAATCGGCACGGTAAAGCAAAATCCCCCTGCATGGGGAAATTGCACCGGAACATCAGCTAAAGGCGGGATGTCAATCTCCTGACCATTAGTAATAATTCGGGTGATCATAATTTCGCAAGTAACCGTGTGCCCATTAAAGCTTACTACTCGCGCGGGAAGTGCCGTATACAGATTTGAACGGTCTAATTTAATCCCCTCTTTGATCACTTGTGTTAACGATTCATACATCAGTCACCTCAATATTAGGCAATAAAAAAGCCCCGATCAGGGGCCAATAATAGGATTTAATCTCTTAGCGTGAGCTAATTGAATGTAATCTAGACGTTAGCGCTCAATACAACCAATCTCTTACAAGTTGATCTGGGTAAATTTCCCGCCAATGCATACCAACTTGCTTTTCCAATCATTACCGGTTAAATCGCCACTGTGCTGTATCGACTGAATTTTATAATCACCATTATATTCTGCCGATTTGGATTCAATGCGCACTAATGCACCTATTTTAAAATGGGGATTACACAGCGTCGTGACTTCTAAACCGTTGCTGGTTTTTTGTGGACAGCCGATCATGCCTGTTGCGCTGGATATCAAAAAGCCCTCATCAGCACGAATGGCTTTCTCTTTTGGTAGCATCACCAATTGGTGATCTTGAATTGACCAATCCGCATTATTATTGAGCGCAACGCGATTGACTGCCTCTCGCGTGTCACACATTAATACGCGCGGCCTAGGTAATACAGAATGATTAGGTAAATCAATATTGCCTTTTTGTATTCGTGCACCAAAACTACCCAGAGCCTCACTTAACACATCAGAATCATCAAGCCCTGCTGCAATCGTGGTGATAATGGTCTTCTCGGTATAAGCAAAATAACCATCCGAACATTTCAGCTTGGTAATAATATCGAGTCCAGATTCACTATTCGTCACCTCAATAATATCGCCCTTAAATATCATCCTTAAATCATCATCGCGATAACTGACAAACAATTCCACATGATTATAAACCTTAGTGGTAATCAAATTACGGTTATTGGGATTAAGATTGTAAATTGAGATTTCAGATGTATTGGGCTCAGAAGAGATGGTTTTGGTAATATTAAAGGTGATTTTTAAATTATTATATATGACACTTTCTGTTTCATTGCCAATATTAAGCTGTATAACTCGTCCGAATTGTCTCATGGTATTCTTCCTTCGTCATGATGAAAAGCGCCATCCGATTGGCAAAATCAGTCTGACTCACGGCGTTAAGCCCATATCCGGACTTGTCACCGAGGGTCAATACAAAGGGTAAATCAAACTCAATTAATGCCGGACTCCCCACCGTCAGTCCTTTCATTTTGGTAATAAAGACATTGTTATTGAGATCAAATAAGTCAAATTGATAGCCTTTTAACCATTTATTGTAATACAAAGTTAAACGCAGATTCATGTCATATAGCGCAAATGATTGCTCTTGAACACTCGCTGATGTTATTGATATTTTATGCATAAGGTATCCACTTATTTGTCACTGCATCATAAACAGATTTGAGATTAGAACGATTATCCTCAACCTTTTGAGGCTGCGTTCGGCCTAAATTTCGTTTCGATCCATTAATGCCACCCACTTTTTGGGTCTCAACGATAAACACCTCACGTAGTACCAGAGAAAATTCACCTGACATCCGATTTTTTTGGTTCATTTGAATCGAAATTAAAATCATATTTTTATATAATTTTGAGCTAGTCAGTAATGAAACGGGCTCACCATTACGCTGTAATAACAACAACTTTTCGTAGGCACTGGCCACGCGATCTGATGACTGAGCATTCACATCAAGCGAACTATCCGTTAAAAAATCGGCAATCGGTTGATTTAACTGCTGATTTGCATTCGCATAAGTGAGCGCAAGCTCATTGGCCCTTTGTTGCATCAATTCAGACAAAGTACTCACCTCCATCGGTACTACATCATCAACAACGCGCATACTGCTAGTTACTGCCGCCGCGGGCATTATTGCGGGTGTATAACCCACGATAATGCCACTGATAGAAACATCTTTCGGATCTAAAACCGCATGATCAGCAATATTAGCCCCGCTTTCAATTGGGTTTTCAGTCACTTTTAATTTTGATGTATGCTGTTCAACGGTAACCGCATCAAAACTAAATGACCCATTTTGGTTAGTTAACAAGCTCGCTGACTGACGAGATGATGAATCTAAAATACTCATTAATGCCATTAAGCCGCCCCCACTGATGAATTAAGATTATTACGCGCATCGACCAGATGTGTTTGGTATAACTCAGCCGCCTCTCGTGCCGATGTTCGAGTGTCAGATGAATGAATGGTAATATTATTCGTCACGTCACCCTGATTAACGGTATTGGTGGTATTGGATGTCTTCGCTATCGTAGCTTGCCTTGCGGCATTACTCATTTGTTCGGTACTAAACGCTTTAGCGATGTCTTGATTATCATCTGAAGACTTATCACCAACACCGAAGAAGGACAAGAATCCCTTAACTTTTTTTACCGCACTTTCAATGCCACCGATAAATTTCTCTTTCACCCATGCTATTGCATCAGCAAAAGGCTTAATAATAGCCTGACCAATGGCAGCAAAGACACTAATGATGTTATCAACAAAGGACGCAATAGCCTGCCCCCACTCATCAAAGATTCCCATCACCCAATCATAGGCAGTAGTAAATGCAGAGATAATCGCCGTAACGATCTGATCAAATACATCGATAATAGTTTGGCAGATCGCTTTACACGATTCGACAAACCCATTCCATTTAGCCACAATCCAATCAACAACGGCAAAAAAGAGCGCTTTAACGTAGTTCCAGCCATCAACGAACATCTGCCAAAAACTGCCAAATGTCGACTCACCCGTCGTTACCCATTGGTATAGATCAAATAAGGCATAAACCAAAGCGGCAACCAACGTAACGATCAGCCCAATTGGATTCATTAAAAAAGCGCGTCCTAAAAATATTACGGCTTTACTTAACAAGCCCGTGATCTTGGTTAAAAAACTGAGAGTTCCACTTAATGATTTAATAACAGAAATAAACGTTTTACTGCTGCGGATAACCGAGATAAAAGACGTCGCTGTCGCGAGCACAGCAAGTAATGCTAAAATATTACCAAGGCCATTTTTCATCTCATCAGATAGACTATTCCATAGTGGTTTGAGTTTACTAATCCACTCAACACAGACACCCCAGAAGTTACCAAATAAACTATCCCCGCCATCCATATAGACCATAAAATCATCGATAATTAACATCAATCCGATGATGGCCGCAGCAACCACACCCAGCGGGCTTAATAATAATTGACGATTAAAGTGCGCCCATACCGACCCGAGTATAATCAACGCATTTTGCCAACCCACCGTATTACTGATGATGGCATCGATAAACCGTGCGGTATTCATAAAAGTCTGTATCACTTTACTCAAAATGGTCACTAAATTGCTAATGCCATTTTGAATCAAGTTTTTATTAATCAGTAACCAATCATTAAAATAACCAATTAATTTTATGACCGTCGGCGCAAGCCCTAAGGCAATTTTATTTTTCACACTGCTAATTGCCGTTTGCGATTTATCCAAAGCTTTGGTGTAGGCCTTCGACACCGCCACTTCATCCTGAGAGATTTTAAATAACGCATCTTTATTTTTTGCCAGGCTTTCCGTTTGCCGAATTGACTCATCAAACGCCTTAGCAGCTTGGTTTACCACTTTTGCAACGCTGATAACACCTTGTTTTAATTGTTGTAAAAGCGAGGTTGTTTTCTCTGTCTTCTCCCCGGTTTTTTCCATAGTGGCAGAGAGACTCATGAACGTCGCACTAAGGCTATTATTAATTAAGGTTGTACTGCTTCTAAGCTCATTGGCAGTGTTATTGATCCCAGAGACTAAGGTATTAATCGTTTGAACTTGGGTTGATTCAACCCCTATTGTTATCAGAGCTTGATCTAATTTCATGATTTTTCGTTCGCCTGTTTTTCTGCTAATAATTGTTCTGCAATCACTTCATGCATATCAAGTACATCGTTAAGTGAATAAACCGTTCTTAATTCATGAAGTGTTGCAAAACCCTTGGTAATTGGCGTCCAAATAAACCAATCTACATCGCTGAATCCACCAGCTTGCCCAAGTCCAGCGTACTTACTTTGGATGCGAGGCCATTTGGTAAAAAACCCAAAAAATGAAATTTCAACCCTTCAAAAATAAACGAGAAATAGTGATCTCGGTGAGTATTGAAAAACGTATTAGCTTCATCTGATTTTTGTAATAAAAACGTTTTATTATGTTCATCGACAACAACTGCATGTTTTAAAATAAATTTTTCAACATCAGCCATTGCTGGTGAGTTAATATTCACCAGTAACTGACCAATATCAAAATTAACGCTCTCACTGGCTGAAAAACAACCCTTCAACAGGGTTGTTAATTTAAAAGCCTCGATTTTCGCTTCAATAAAATTGGCAGCACGCAATTTATAAGTACATTCACCAATTTGAGTCTCATGATCTTGCATTATTTACCTTCCGTTAGTTTAAATTCAGCTTTCGTTGCTTTCAGTGTCCAAGTGTAACCATTATGCGATGTGCCGCGAGCATGTGTTGGTGACGTAGTAAACCAACATTTAGTTAACAAAAACTCATCGCCATTGCGCAAATCTTTGTAAGAGATGGTACTTGGCGCTGATGTTTTTGAGTTATTCACCTGCTCATTACGTAAATCCATCAACAATTTATTTGCCGCAGCATGTTGTAAAATCTTAATCGTAATCGTTGCGCCTTGATTACACGCGTGAACAAATACGCCATCACCACTCGTGCCGTAAGTAATATCGCCATCATCACCAATTGGTGCGATAGAAATCGCATCTTGTGCGTTTTCAAAACCAGTAATTCGATTACCATTAATGGTAAGCACTGCATCAGATAAAGAAAATTCCATGATTTAGCTCCTAAATATTATATTTAACGACAACATCAACACTATGACCGGCACCCGCAAGCTTTAACGCACACATAATTGGCATCATTTTGCGGCTGTTTCGATCGCTAATATCTTGCGTATCAAAGCTATCAGAGTAAAAGTAGTAGCCACTCTCTAACTTATCGCCATAGCTTAACGAGCCGACATCAGCACTCGTCCATTGCCCTGTCGCGAGGAACTTATTATTGCGGAACTGTTCACCAATCACTTTGGCTGAGGCCAGTAATACTTCTTGATCTTCGTCAGTTTGCGCAATTTTTGATGGTGAGCCTTGTAAGGTATTAAACAACTGAACTTGTAACGCATCAGTAAAGGCATCCAAACCAGTTGTGATATCAATAAATGTTCCACCTAGCATCGTGCCTTCAGCTAACATATTGACACCAGCGTAATCGGTATAATAGTTAATCCCTAACCGCTTACACTTGGTTGCCTCAATCATAGTGATTTTGTCATCACTCGTTACGCTCGTTTGCTGCTTAAACTTGACCGTTTTGGCCGTATTCGCACCTGTCCAGACGGTTGATAAAGCAATAGCCATCATCTCAATACCGGCAAACTCATCACCTGTATTATTGTATTGCACCATTAAACGACCGCTATTTTTTTTAGCCAATTTTTTCAAAATATTGCTATCAATATACTCAATATTGTCGCTACGGGTCTCGGTGTAACCAAGGACTTTCATATTGGCACTCACCACCCAATCATGGGCTTCAAGTAATTCGCTATCAGTTAAAATCGTCGCGAAGTAGGCGCCATACCAGTTTTGATATTGGTTCTCTAATGCCGTCATAGCCTGTGAGATACTTTCCGCTTTCAGCGTAAGTGCATCAGCGCCAGGTAAAATAGTTGCTTTACCATCGACCAGATTTAACATTTCACCAATGTAAGTACCATTTAGCGCTTCATCAAAAACATAGCCAAGCGTATCAGATACGCTCGCTGACGACTGAATGGCAAACCGTACGCCAGTTTCGTCATAATAAAACGTTCCTTTATTATTCATGGCATCAGCAATCGCTTCATTAATAATCGTTGCGACCTCTTTTAACGAAGACACCGTTGTAAAGGATAAGCCGCTCACTTGGATCGTTTTGCCATTTAGCATAAAACTAAAATAACCGTTATCAATTTGCTTGTACGTGACATAACTTGTTGATGCATATGAGCCAAGTAGTTTGCTTTGCGTCGCTGCTAAGGTGAATTCATTTTTAACGTATTTGGCGATCAAGGCAGTTTTTAATTTTGGTCTTGCGGCAAATAAACTTTTTGCTGCTTGATATACTCTTGAATTAGCGCCAAATCGATTAGCCACGTCATCGGCGCTGGTCACAACCACATAGCGTGAATTGTCATTGTAAAAATCGCTGCCAGTTTCGTCAGTAAAAATGGCGATAACACTCATGTCTCGCTTAGTTGCTCCTGCTGCTGACTGCTCGACAGATACATTAACAACTTGATTAATTGGTAAACTCATTAATTCTCCTTGGTAATAATTTTAACGCTTTCGCCACGATTGACGTTAGCTTGTGTGATGTGATTGATTGAGAAGATTAGATCAACGGTTGCCCCCACCTCCTGTTCTTCGGCACTGTCTGAAATGACATGTTTTATTTCTGATGCTCTTAAATAACCGATTCTGAGCTGACGCATTTTTAGCCGCATCGGAGCAAGCTGCATGCTATTAACTAGGTTACTGAGCATCAACATCGAATTGTCGCCATAAGCATTTACTAAAATCGTGACCTCTCGCAAACTGTTAATCGTTTCAAGCTCATCCTCGCCGCTGTAGCTAAGCTGTGAACCTATTTCGAATTGAGAAGAGTTAATAACAGTGAGAAAGTGATCATATTGAGAGGTATCAGCCTGTGATTTATTCTCCATAACCCGCTCAACAGGTAGTCCTAATACTTGCGCGATCAATTGTCTGACAACACTCATATCCAGCTGGCAAACGGTTGTAATTGTCATAAATACTCCATAAATAAAAACCACCGAATTAGGTGGATACTGTTGATTATTTGGTTACTCCTCGCCAACATGACGAGTGATGAATGCGGTGAGTGCTAAGAGAGGTAGACATACTGTCTGACACGCTATAACGAAAACTCTAACGTTGCACAAAACAGAGCGTTATCTTTGTCATAGCGCTGCATACCTTTGATGTTATAAGGACGTAACGATTTTAGATTTTCAAAAGCTTGATTTTTAATCGCTTCGGCTTGCTTCATATCATCGGCAAAAACATGTACCTGAAAACAATAAGATGAGCCAACTGGCCCATCAAATACATCAATCGATGATTCAGATTTTTTGCGATAACAAATATACGGAGTTTCGGTACCAGGTTTTGCTATTAATGGACTAATTCGACCATCACATAACGTAATCAGTGCTAATTCAATTTCGGTTTCGATCATAATGGCGATCCTTTTATCGTTTTTAAAAATAAAAAAACCGGTGTAAACCGGCTTTAGATGGATAATATTTAACATTAGAGTGATAAGCTAAGATTATTCAGCAAGACAAATACGACTGATATACTGCTGCAATCCCAATATCATGGTGTCTTTGGTGATGATGTCGTCTCGGAGTAGATAATAATTTTGTCGAGCTTCTCCAGTGAGTTCGCAGGCGTTTGCATCATCCATGCCGGCGGAGCTGGTTTGATTTGGTTTACCATTGTTGAGCTGCAACCTGGCAACATCATTAATAACATTATTATAGCGATGATCATTCTCAGCTTTTGCATCTGCTAAATTCCTTGTAAATTTATTATCAATCTCGTTAACTTTTTGTACTAATGTGTGATATTGATTGAATTCGGCTTTAACTTGTGATAATTCGGTTGTCAGTGTGCCAAGTTTAATATAAGTGTTTTTGATATCAGCTAGGATGGTGGTTAATAATACCAACATCGCAATAATGGCGGCTATTGTGATAAATTTAAATCGCTTAGACATAATTCACGCTCTTTTTCTCGTCTAATAACTAAACCGTTTAGCACTTTGCCAGCCGATTTATTCCATCTTGGCAGCTCATGACAAGCAGCTTGATAATCACCCGTGTTTAAATACCGGTACATCGTTGACATTTTCATCTTAGAACAGCCAACATTGAAGGTGATTGAGACGGTTGCATCAAACACTGATTGCGGTAACTTGGCCCCGCTCGCGTATTGATTAACGCACTGCTCGGCTTGTTTGATATCACTCACCCAACGCACCGCGATTTCATCATCCGAGTATATGCGTTGCTCGATTTGCCCAGTTGTTGAGCCAATGCCAATCGTTAAAATATTCGCTGGGCAATAATAAGGTTCGTTCCGGCAGCTTTCAGCGTTCCCTATAATCTCAAGCCCTTGTCGACTGATGCTAATATCATCACGGTAGTTAGTCAGTACAATGCCAATAATCACACCCACACTACAAATCGAGCTGGTTACGATCTTCGATAAATTTTTCATAGACCTGCTCCCGTAATTTTTTCTTATGCTGAAAGTCACGCCGTTTGTAAACCCAATTAATGCAGAATGTCGCAATAGATAAAATTATCCCGACTATAATTGCGATATCGTTCAAGCTAAGCGCTCCAATTAACGTACAAATAACCCCCCAGAAATAAGATAAGGGCGATGTGAATTTATCCATATTTAATGTCTTCATGCATGCCCCCTATAACTGGAAGCGGTTAGTTAAAAAATAGCGACAGCTACTGTCGCTGACAATAATCACGCTTTAAATTAGCCGTGTTAATTATTCAAGTGTGGTTTGAGTAAGCCGAATAAAAATATCGTTGAATTCGCGTGGCCGTCTTAGCCTGATTTTAGAAATAAAAAAACCGACTTTTATCGGTCGGTTACTATTTTAAGCCTCGCAATTTCCAATATTATCTTGATTGTTAGAAACTATACCTACCCAATAAATGTGAGGTAAATATAGAATATTTATGTACATCAAAATTTCGAGTCGAAAAAAAAGGGGTTAACACAGCTCTTTTGTTTATGATAAACACATCTATTATGTTATCTGTGAACCCCTGTATTTGAATAAACGAGATAAAAATAAGTAATTGACTAGTAAAAGGTTTGATAATAAAAAAGCCCAGCTAAGTACTTAGCTGGGCAATCTATAAAAAATTATATCTGTGATGGCTTATCCCCAATTAACCGCTATGAGGAGGCTATACAGAATTTTTACTATGGAATAATAATATCACTAACCGTCCCAAAAGTCAACCGTTAAATCAACTAAAGTTTACTTAATTTTATAAATTCATTTAAAACAAACTGTTCGGCTGTTTTTTTTCGATTAGCAACCGTTGACTTAGGTATATTTAAATATTGTGCAATATCTCTAATCGTTAATTTTTGGCTCCAATCATATCCATCAATAGCTAAGTCAATCCCCTTATAGTAAGCGTCAATCACCGCATATTCCTGTTGATGTTTTATTAACGAAGATGTTTTTAGCGAAAGCAGGATTTTATCAATAAAATCAATTAATTCGAAATCAAAAAATAGACCTTTTGAAGCAGGTGAGCTAATAAATGATGATGATTTACGTTTATAGCCACAATCGCTTTTATAACGATGATACTTCCCCCACATCATCAATTTGTCACTAATATTGACGAATAAATCAATATTTTCATATTGATGATGGAGTGAATGAGTAGCAGGTAAATGACTGGTATTAGTTAACTTATTGATACTATTATTAAACATATTGACGTCCTATTCTTTTGTTCAACAGATACAACCTTCATAAGGTTAACTAAATAATAATAATAATTGACCCGGCAGTCAACTTTAGTTTACAATATTTCGGTTAATATAAGTTAACTTTAATTAAAAAAAGGCCTAGATATGTTAGGAGAACGAATTAAGTTTGCCCGTTTACAAAGCAAACTCACTCAACCAGAAATTGCTCAAATGCTTGGCGTATCGAAAGCTGCGGTTTCTAAATGGGAAAAAGGCGATAATACGCCTAAAGAGCTTGATCGCCTCGCAAAAATTTTACACGTGAGCCTTGATTGGTTAAGAACAGGTAAAGGTCAAGTCAAGCGAACAGATGAAATAATGAAAGAGCTCAATAAAATTCCTGTAGATGAATGGGATGACTCAACACCACTGGAAACAGATGAAGTTGAAGTCCCCTATTATAAATCAATTGAACTAGCCGCTGGCGCCGGTGCCACCTCAGAAATCGACTATGATGGCTATAAACTTCGTTTTGGCAAACGCTTTTTTAGGCGCAAAGGGGTCCAAAAAGAGAATGTACTCTGCTTTCCCGCTCGAGGTAACTCGATGGAACCTGTGATTCCTAATGGGGCAACCGTTTCAGTTGATACTGCAAAAAAAGAGATCATTGATGGCGACATTTATGCTATCTGCCAAGATAATTTATATCGTTTAAAACGCCTGTATTTAGCACCAAATAATAAGGTAAGGATTAACTCATTCAATTCAGATGAGCACCCCGATGAGACAGCTGATTTAAAAGAAGTCGAAATTATTGGACGAGTTTTTCATTGCTCTTTTGAACTCTAATTAAGGAAATAAAATGAATCGATTTTTTTTGATTTTTGCCGGTTTTTTTGGTGCAACAGGTATTATTTTAGGTGCGTTGGCCTCTCATGGTTTAAGTCATATTTTATCTAGCCAAAATATGACTATTTTTAAGCTCGGCGTTGAATACCAAATGTATCATACTGTAGCACTACTCGCGATTGCAGCATGGTTAAATTACCAGCGTAATCGCTTTATTATCCTCTCGGGTTGGTTATTTATCCTTGGTATTATCTGCTTTAGTGGCACGATGTACGGTATTACGTATTTACAGCTGCCTAATATCGGCACGGCACCTGTTGGCGGGTTTGCTTTTATTCTTGGTTGGGTATTGCTTATTGTTGCAGCATTTAAAAGATAGCTTGTAAATTCATCGGGTAAATAAAAAAACGCTTTAACTTAAGCGTTTTTTTATCGCGTTATTTAGCTGAGTCTTATCGAAATTACATCAGTTGATACATTTTTTAATTTGCTCATTAAAATATTTCACGGCATAACAATTTATTAAAAAAACAAACAATAAGAAATGTAATTAATTTTACGAATAAAAATAATAAATTATTTTTTTATATGTTATTATAACTCAGTAATATTTTTCATATTACATTCCTTTATTATTCCTTATTATTTGCGGACTAATTTTTAGTTCGCTTTTTTTTTATCGACAAATACAGTAATCCTCTAATTTATATCAATTAAAAATTGAAAATGATTAAAGTATATTAAGATATCGCTAAAATTAAACTAATTACCTACGGTTAGACTAAAAGACACATCTCAATTTTCTTATTTAAATTGTGTAATTTACATATTTCATTACAAATAAAAAAAAGCTATTACATTTATTTACAATGAAAATATAGAATTACTGGTGAAATATGGTAGAATTTATTTGTGATGTGATAATTATGTTACATTTCCTTTCTTATTCCTTATTATTTGCCCAACATTTATGTTGGGTTTTTTTATAAAAAAACCAATCAAGTTGAAAATCACGATTTTAAATGACTCTTACGATTTCTTAACAGACAAGCGGGGTTGTAAAGAGGATAATAAAAATTCAAAGAATGCTTATGAGTAATTCATTGATTTCCTTTTTTCTTATTTCTTATGATTTTGCGAACTAATCGTTAGTTCGCTTTTTTTTTCCATCATATAAATGCACTTAGCTAATCATATATAAATATAAGCACGTGATCGACAGCAAGTTGTACACAATGATCCTTTTCTTTAACGAGGCAATATATAAATAATGCTGGTTTTGCAGCCTCAATGTCCCCCGCTAACCGAGCTATAATCCTAGTCACTGAATATTATGATACTAACCCCCATCAATTAGCATTAGTTACAGCAACGCGAATTTATAAGGAACTTGAAATCATCCGACTTGTCAGTGGCTAAATGAGTTGTGGTATGTTGCCCACGAAGTAACATTATCGCCTAGCTATCTAGTTACGAGATCAATCAAGCACCTATATCAATGGTATGAGTGATTTTTATAGATATAAAAATATTCACCCAATCGCCGCTATTTTAACTTTTTTTTTGCATTTCTATACAATTAGGTAGTTTGTTAAATTTTGATTTTTCTGTAATGATATGGAAGATAATATTCGATGCTTATCAGCATAGGCGCTTTATTTAATTAAATACAATTAAGTAAAGAAGCGTTAGAACTTATAGCAGGAAAAATCACCCTAATTGGTGATAATAATTTCATTATACTGGAGAATAAGATGAAAAAATTATTATTAATCGCATCGTTAGCCTTTCTATCCGCTGCATGTGCTAAAAAAGATACCATCAATACACCCAATCCGGCATCACAATATTGTGTTAATATCGGCGGTAAGTCTGAGATTGTCACCGATCCAAAAGGATCTTATGGATTATGTCATTTACCTGATGGTCAAGTCGTTGATGAATGGGAGCTTTTTAACTCTAACAATAAATAACCGCAAAAGCGGTTGTTTATTTCAATCAAATAATGATACTGATTTGCGGTGAAGCACGACACAAAAGCTTACTTCATGGATAATAACCCAAGCCAACTATTCCACTGTTGCCATCATCTCCAATTCGATCCTTGCGATATGCAATAATTGTCAAAATTTAAACAGTAAAATTTACCGTTATATTTGATCAGCAAATGACCTATTGCCGCTACTGCTTAATACAACGCGAGTTATCACATTAATGAAGATTTCATTACTCATGTGCAACTAAGGCCAGTGCCAAATAGCATTATATGAATAAAAAGTAGCTATAAATTTTACAATTAACACCAAATAAGGAATAAACTATTGGAATAGTTACAAACAAATTAAATAATAAAGAATAATGAGGAATTCGGAATGAATTTATATTGGTCAGCCATATCACAAGTCATCAGCTCTTGTTTACCCGTGTTTCTGTTAATTTTTCTTGGTTGGTTTTGTGTACACAAAGGGATATTCAACCAAGATGCTAAAAAATTGCTTTCAGGATTAGTGTCTAATTTTGTGTTCCCAGCGCTCCTATTTGTACAGACATCTCATGCTAAACCATCAGAAATCTTCAATGGCAGTTGGATTGTCGCGTTTTTTTGCACCATGCTTTGTATTTGGATAATCTGTTTTTTAGTTAATAAATATTTCCTACGCAGCACACTGAAAGAAAGTACCATGCAATCAATGCTATGTTGTTTCCCTAATATGGGGGGTATGGGCGTACCATTTTTAACATTATTGTTAGGTGCTTCATCAACTATCTCGGTCGCTATTGCTAATTTTGTCGTCGCACTCACCTTAATACCGATCACCATTTTTCTACTTGAATTTTGTGATGCCAAAATATCGGGTAAAAATGTCAGTGCCAAAATGGTGTTAGATGCAGTCAAAAATTCGATTATGAAACCGATGTTTTTGGCGGTTATTTTAGGATTAATAGTCAGTACCACAACCAAATCTGACGGCACAACTTGGGTTCCTGATTTTGTGATGAATGCAGCAGCGATTATGTCGGGTGCCTGTAACTTCATTTCACTTATTGCTGTTGGTGTTGGTGTATATGGCGTGAAAATAACTTTCGATAAGTCATTAATCATCAATGTAGTATTAAAATCATTTATGACGCCTATCGTCGCTTTAGCTGTGGTTCATTTTTTTGGTATATCAGGCATGGAAGCAGAAGAATTGGTCTTTTTACTTGCTATGCCAACCGCCTCAACTGCCGTTATTTTAGCGTATAATTGGAATGTACAGCAAAAAGAAGCATCGAGTATTTTCCTTGCATCAACGGCATTATCAGTGATTATTTTGCCGTCATTACTATTAATCATGAAATTTATTATTCCTGGTGTCATATAAACACCCAGTAATTTTTTATCAAACACAGTTTATTTAGTTAGTCATAGGTTATTAAGGCATGAGTTATGAAATTTATTAGTTACAGTTATAATCAGCAAGCACATTACGGTATTCTTACACAACAAGGTATTATTGACCTAACCACCAGAATGGGGAAGCAATTTAAAGATTTAAAATCGTTACTTGCCGCTGGCGCGCTTAAACAAGCCCAAAAGTATTTACACGAACCCGTTGATTTTAGTGAAGCTGATATTGAGTTCTTACCCGTCATTGTTAATCCGAATAAGATTTTGTGTGTTGGCATGAATTATGCCGACAAACGCGCTGAGTTTGAACAAACTGATCCGGCGCCAACACTATTTGTCCGTTTTGCAGACTCACAAACCGGTCATCAATGCCCGCTGATTAAGCCTGCAATTACCAATGAATTTGATTATGAAGGTGAACTGGCTGTCATTATTGGCAAAAACGGCATGCATATTAGCGAACAAGATGCACTATCTCATGTCGCCGGTTATAGCTGCTATATGGATGGCTCTGTGCGTGATTGGCAACATACTTGGTTTACGGCTGGTAAAAACTGGCCAAAAACGGGGGGATTTGGGCCGTGTTTAACCACAACGGATGATATACCCGATCCGGCCAATTTAACCATTGCGACTTATTTAAATGGCAATCAAGTCCAACACGATAATACCCGTAATCTTGTCCATAAAATACCGGAACTCATTGCGTATATTAGTACCTTCACCGCGTTATCTGCAGGTGATGTGATTATCACAGGTTCGCCTGGCGGCGTCGGTAAAAAGCGCATACCACCGTTATTTATGAAAGCGGGTGATCGCATTGAAGTTGAAATCGAAAAAATTGGTCGCTTAAGCAATATTATCGCCGATGAAATTAATCCTAAACGATAAATGATGAATGCATATGATAAATGATAATATTAGATTTGCACGAGTAGGCAATAGCGAAGCATCACTAAGCGAAGTCAAACACTTTCTTGAGCAAAGCAATTTACAACTCGATAAACAAATTGATTTATTTGTTGTTGCCTATAATGAACACGATCATCTTATTGGCTGTGCGGGAATTTATCATAACATTGTCAAATGTGTCGCCATTGATCCCAACTATCGCGGTGAAAACTTAACCAATTATCTGATTAATCAAATCATCGATTATGCGGCTGACCGAGGGATTTTTCACTTATTCCTCTACACTAAGCCAGAGAATATCAGCATATTTACGGCATGTAGTTTTTACCCGTTAGTTGTGGTGCCAAATTTAGCAACGTTAATGGAAAATACGCCGGTTGGTATAAAACATTATTGCCAGGAACTGTCAACATATCAGCATGCTGGCAAAACAATTGGCAGCATTGTGATGAATGCTAACCCCTTTACACTTGGTCATCAATATTTAGTTGAATTTGCGGCCAGTCACTGTGATTGGTTACATGTCTTTGTGGTGAGCGAAAACAGTTCCCTATTTACTTTTCAAGAACGTTTTAAACTGGTACAAGCAGGCACCGCTCACCTGGCAAATGTGTCTGTCATCTCAAGCTCTGAATATATTGTCTCGCAAGCGACGTTTCCTAATTACTTTTTAAAGGAAAAAGCCGATATCGAGCATGCTAATACTGGCATCGATCTGTTATTGTTTAGAAACTATATTGCGCCATCGCTCAATATCACTAAACGATTTGTCGGTACTGAGCCCTTCTCACCAATAACGGATAAATATAATCAAGGCATGAAGTATTGGTTAAACCAATACGAGACAAATAGCCCTAAGATTGAACTAATTGAAATTGAGCGTAAAAAAATCCGCGATGTAGCCGTTTCTGCAACCGCGGTTCGGCGCTTATTGAGTGCAAATAGAATTGCTGAAATTCAAGAATTGGTCCCAACTACTACTTGGGACTTTATCGAAAAAAATAGTATAGAAATAGCAGAGAGGTGTTATGAAAATCATTAAAGATGCTATCGCAGGCACACTTGAGTCAAGTGATATACAGGTAAAAGTCTCGCCACATAAAGGATTAGAAATCGTCATCCATAGTGATGTAATGCATCAATTCGGTGATCAAATTACCTCAACCGTCAAAGAAACGCTCAAAAAGTTAGGACTCACTGATGGCTTAATTATTGTCGAAGACAAAGGAGCCCTTGATTGCGCGATTAAAGCGCGCGTCGAAGTTGCGGTATTGCGAGGCGCTGACGTTAACGAATTAAATTGGAGTCAACTAAAATGAGTAGATTACGTCGTAGTATGTTGTTTTTACCCGGTTCAAATGCCGCTATGTTATCGACCGCATTTGTCTACCAACCCGACTCAATTATGTTCGATTTAGAAGACGCGGTTTCATTGCGTGAAAAAGACAGTGCACGCTTACTGGTATTTCACACACTGCAATTACCAATCTATAAAGAGTTTGGTATTGAAACGATTGTACGCATTAATTCATTAAAAACCGAATTTGGTTTAAAAGATCTTGAAGCCGCAATTTGGGGAGGCGCTGACGCCATTCGTCTGCCAAAAACCGATTCTGCGCAAGAGATCCACGAACTAGAAGTGCATATGGCGCGCATTGAAAAAGCAAGTGGCCGCGAAGTCGGTTCAACCAAAATCGTGGCAGCAATCGAATCAGCTCTTGGCGTTGTCAATGCCCTATCGATTGCCCAGTCGTCGCCGCGTTTGATGGGCATTGCGATGGCTGCGTTTGATTACCTTGTCGATATGCAAACGCAGCGCGGCGATGGTAGCGAGCTGTTTTATGCAAGATGCGCTGTGTTACATGCTGCGCGCGTTGCCGGCATTGATGCCTTTGATGCCGTCTTCTCGGATGTCGATGATGAAGAAGGCTTCTTAAAAGAAGTTGAGCTGATTAAACACCTTGGTTATAACGGTAAATCATTGATTAATCCACGTCAAATTCTACCGTTACACAATGCTTACTCGCCAACTCAAGCAGAAGTTGACTATGCACAGCAAGTCATCGCTGCCGCCGAAGAAGGAGAGAAGAAAGGTTTAGGGGTTATCTCGTTAAACGGAAAAATGATTGATAATCCGATCATTAACTCAGCGCGTAGAGTGATCTCGCGTTATGAAGCCTCAGGCGTTCGCCAATAAACTGAGTTAAACGATTATAGGAATACAGCCATGAAAAATATAGTAGATACATTAGCCAAACAATGTCCGGAGTTAAAAAATCTAACCCCATTTTCGACGCCTTATGCAACCACACCTTACTTAGCTGACGTTAAGCAAAAACATCATCGAAAAATCCTCAATTCAGTCGAAGATGCGATTCGGACTTGTGGCTTAAAAGATGGGATGACGATTTCATTCCATCACGCGTTTCGCGAAGGTGATAAAACGATCAACAATGTGATTGATATCATTGCCAAAATGGGCATTAAAGATCTCACATTAGCATCAAGTTCGTTACTCAGCTGTAATACACCATTAATTGAGCACATTAAAAATGGCGTAATTACCCAAATTTATACATCAGGTATGCGCGGTGAACTAGCCGATGCGATTTCACATGGCTTAATGAAAAAACCGATCCAAATCCATTCACATGGTGGCCGAGTTAACCTCATTCAGCAAGGTGAAATTAATATCGATGTTGCGTTTCTTGGTGTATCAACGACAGATGAGCTTGGTAATGCTAACGGCGTATCGGGTAAATCACGCTGTGGCGCATTAGGCTACGCGATGGTGGATGCGCAATACGCGAAAAAAGTGGTGTTATTAACAGAAAGCCTAGTCCCCTTCCCTAATACGCCGCCAAGTATTCGTCAAGATCAAGTTGACTATATTGTCCATGTCGATCAAGTTGGCGATCCAAGCAAAATCAGTGTTGGCGCAGCCCGTGTCACTAAAAATCCTCGTGAACTGATGATCGCTCGTTATGCTGCCGATGTCATTGAACACTCGGGATATTTTGAACAAGGATTTTCACTACAAACGGGTTCTGGCGCTTCAGCGACTGCGTGTACAAAATTCTTGGGTGAAAAAATGGTCCGTAAAGGCATTACCGCGCGTTTTGCACTAGGCGGAATAACAGAAGGTATCGTTGCCCTGCACGAACAAGGATTAATTGAAAAAATCATTGATACGCAAAGCTTTGATCAGACTGCTGGCGAATCACTCGCCAAGAACCCTAATCATTTTGAAATATCGACTAACGTTTATGCTAACCCGGCGTCCAAAGCCGCTTGTGTAGATGAGTTAGATGTGACAATCTTAAGTGCGCTAGAAATCGATTTGGATTTTAATGTCAACGTATTGACCGGCTCAGATGGCGTTATGCGCGGCGCATCAGGCGGCCACTGTGACTCGGCTGCCTCAGCAAATTTAAGAATTATTGTTGCACCGCTTATCCGCAGCCGTATTCCAACGGTTGTGCAACATGTGGCAACTAAAGTGACACCGGGCGATAATATCGATGTGTTAATTACCGATCATGGTATTGCGGTTAACCCTAAACGTCCTGAATTGATAGAGCGTTTAACCGCAGCAAAATTACCGGTGACAACCATTGAAAAACTGTATGAACGTGCGATATCGCTAACGGGTAAACCAAAAGCGATCAAATTTGCCGATCGTATTGTGGGCATTGTGCGTTATCGTGATGGTTCGGTGATTGATGTGGTAAAACAAGTTAACCAATAAATTATAGTCCCTAAGTGCAAGTCTATTGATGTTGATAATGATCCTGATGCCAAATAACATCAGTTATAAAAACAAAGACTTGCCTTAACGATGAACGACGCGGGATAATAAAATTGACCCCATATACGTTAGCGGCTCAAAACGCGTGCGATTAATTATTTATTGAATAGAAAACAAACGATTGTAAAACATAATCAAAATCGTTGCCTTGAATTTAATGATTAAAAAGTGTTAAATTTACATTAATTATGTAATTTTTGCGCAAAATAACCGCTTTATAATTGCTTTAATTTATCAAATAAGCATTAATAATGTAGTTACTTTACGAGAATTAGATATAATCGATACAACAAAATGCTGAATATACATGTTCCGTATTTTTAAATACCATATTTTTAATAAGTTCTAGGAGAATAAAACATGAAAAAACTTATTACGTTAGCCGCTGTTGTTGGTGTAACTTCACTTTTAGCTGCATGTTCAAGCCATAGCAAAAATGAAACTATTGACGGTAGCTATATTTTAGTGAGCGCCAATGAGCAACCACTACCTCAATCAATTCCACCTGTCATTAATTTGTCAGTTAACGATGATCTTACGCAAGTTAAAGTTAGCGGCAAAATGTGTAATGTGTTCAATGGTGATACCAACTACCAAAACGGCGTATTACAAGGTAACTTTATGATGACAAGAGCAATGTGTAGCGAGCCAGTATTAAATGCATTAGATACACAAATTAGTCAAATGTTTGCTCAAGGTGTTAAAGTTGAAAAAGTTGATGGTAAATTAGTTTTCACATCAGGTAACAATACCCTGGTTTACCAGCCTTTACAGTTGACAAGTAAAGACAACACAAAATAATCGTGTGATAACCATGCAAACAGCACTATCATTTAAACGGTGATAGTGCTGTTTTTTTATCCGAATTTTAACCTCTTCACCTACAACAATTATGCCAAACATTCTGCTCGAACGGGTCTATCAAAAACCATTATCAATTAGCCAGAATAGTTATTTAATTGACCGACTATGGCCAAGAGGCATTGCTAAAGCCAAACTTGCTGACGTGATTTGGTTAAAAGAGATTGCACCCTCTAACGAACTACGCAAGTGGTACCATGAGCACTTAGATCAGTGGAATAGCTTTTATCAACAGTATCAACACGAACTTGAAAATAACCAAGCAGTCGCTATATTATCTCAGCAGCTAACAGGCAACCAGGTCATTACCTTGCTTTATGGCAGCAAAGACCCACAACATAACCATGCCATTGTACTACGCGATTTTTTGTACAATAAACTCAAACACAATAATAGCGCTAGTTAAACGCAACAATTTTTAGTATAATGACATTTCATTTTTGGGGCTGATTCTGGATTCGACGGGATTTGCGAAACCCAAGGTGCATGCCGAGGTGCGGTAGGCCTCGTAAATAAACCGCAAAATATAGTCGCAAACGACGAAAACTACGCACTAGCAGCTTAATAACCTGCTCAGAGCCTTCCCTCCCTAGCCTTCGCTCGTAGGACGGGGATCAAGGGGAGTCAAACCCAAACGAGATCGTGTGGAAGCCTTGCTTGGGGCGGAAGCATTAAAACCAATCAAGCTAGTTTATCAGTGGCGTGTTTGTTCGCAGCGGGTAGATGAAACTTAAAGACAAACTACGCATGTAGTGCCGAGGATGTAGAAATTTCGGACGCGGGTTCAACTCCCGCCAGCTCCACCACTTATTGTTCCATAGCAGTCCATTAAAGCCCGTAATTCATTGAAAAATAAAGAATTACGGGCTTTTTGTTTCCAACCCCATCCAGACTAATCCGCGCGAGTCCAACCCAAATTGGCATATTGATTGGCATACATAATAGTGAAATACAAAAATCTCGTTCCATTGATAAAGAGTTATCACTCTATGATGGTGATGGACTTTATGTGTTAATTAAACCGTCAGATAGAAAATTATGGCGTTTTCGTTATCAACGTCCCGACTCTGGAAAAAGAACAGTTCTTGGTTAGGTAATCAATTTTTGGATACGCTAGGGTAATTTTATAATTATAAGATTTTTTACATTGTATTTTGAGTTAATATAATAATTATCTAAATAATTTTTAAATGGTGAAAGTTGTGACAGAATATAGTAATGGTAATTTAGATTTTATTCAAAGGACTCTTGATATTTTAGAGAGAAATAAAGATGAGAAATATAATGTTACATTATTAATAAATTGTTGTATTGGTTTACTTGTTGTTCCTAAAGAGGCATTTTTTGATAACATTAAAACAATGGCATTAAGTCAATTCAACATAGATACTGCTCATCTAACGGCTAAGAATAAAGATAAGAACTTACAATCAATTGTAAGGAGAATGAGAAATGGCATTACTCATTTTCATTTAGATTTTGAATCGAGAGATAATGAAATTAATAAAATAACAATAAAAGACAGACCGAGTCCTGACAGAGAGTTCGATTTTGAAATAACATTTGAAATTAAGGAGTTGAAAGATTTTTTATTAAGTTTAACTTCATATTTAATAAAACATCATACTTAAAACTATTATTTTAATAATACTTATCTTGTTAATATATAATCTTTATATTGAACAGTATTATTTTCGTCTAGGCTGATCCCCGAAAATTCGCAACCCTATCGAACTGGCGTAAATATCTATTAGGGATGCGAGGAGGGGGGAAATGTCCAAACAACGTAGCAGATTTGAAAACCCGATGAAGGAATTAGAAAAGCAGAAAGATAAATATTTTAGTTTTTTTAATGATGATTGCATTGAAGAAATTGAAATAGAAGTAGAAATAGCATCATCTCAAGAAAAAATCATCTACAAAGATCAACTTATACCAACAGTTGAGGGAGAAAAAAAAGGACCTCATAAAAGAAAGAGTAAAACGCGTAGATTAAAAATTGATAATCTTAATTGGTTTACACTTAAAAACTATGAGCTAATAAAGGAAATAAAAAGAGATAAGTTATTTGATATTATCGAAAAAAGGCGCAGAGTTGCCGATGATATTTATTTTTATAATGAGAACCTAAATACCGACGATTACAATAATAACAAAGAATATTATGAATCTATTAAACAAGTCGCCAGTGATAACTTTATAACTAGCTGCCTTGATTATGATTTTGATCATGTAGGTAATTTTTTTGTTTTCGGTCACTACATTGGAATAGTAAAAGATAGAATTTATCCAGTACAATATACAGATGCACATAATGAAGTGTTTGACCTTAAAGACCTGCCAGACAATGAAATCAATAATTATTTTAATCTATTTTATAAAGCACTTGTAAAGGTAGATTTAAACGTTAGTGATGATTTATTAATTGATGAGTTTAAGCAATGGCTAGCAGATAAAAGAACAGAAGAAGAAATAAACCAAAGTAAAAGGTTAAGTGATAATGATTTTAAAAAGATAGCTAATTATAATATTATTCCATACATTGATTTAATATTGTGGCGAGATATAACAGGTAATAAATTAACAAATAAGCAAATAGCTAATCTTTTATTCCCAGATGACCCGAACATACAAGAAGAAACAATAAGGAAAAGGGTTAAGGAGTTAGCTGAAAAACTATTATATTCAGATGTTAACCTAATATAGAAAAACGGAAGAAATTACGCATCAATTTTAGGCGGAAACTTTTCACAGTTAGTTTTATCCGCCTATTTTTACACCCTCAAATGACCCTCGAAAATAACCTCCAATAGTTATATCTTGATAGTACCATTTAAATACATAAGGATATAACTAATGACAAATACAATCCTATCCAAGCAAGAAGTAAAAACTTTACTTCATTTCAAATCTGATATTAGCCTTTACACGCTAGAGCAGAAAGATAAAATCTTTCAACAAAAAATTAAAATCGGCTTGCGTCGCGTTGGTTATAAAACTGATGAAGTTTATAGCTGGCTTGAATCTCGTAAAGTAGAACGTCGCGAGGTGGCATAATAGAGATAAAACAAAACCTTTTATATTGCAAATAGTAAAGGGCTTGGATTGGAACTTAGACACTTCTAATCATAGCCAATCTAACTATAAAAAGCTACCTAAAAAACAAGCAACTTAACTCATTGATTTAAAAACAAAGCGCAAAATTGCGTTAACGGTATCCCCTTGCCTAAATTCAAGAGTTAGGTGAATAAATAGACAGAATTGGAGTAATGAAAATGACAAAATTAATTAATATGGATAGCGTATTATCTAATCTATCAAATAATAATCTATCTATGCCAGATGTTATTATTGTTGGCATTGAACCCGTTACAAGATCTCAAGCAATAGCGACCTATTTCAATAAAGACCATGATAAAGTTGTTAAAAGAATTGAAAATCTTGATTGTTCCGCTCAATTTTTAACCCGTAACTTTCGGCAGGTCAAATATAATCACAGAGGGAATAATTATATATCTTATCAAGTGACTAAAGACGGTTTTATATTTTTAACTATGGGCTTCACTGGCAAAAAGGCTGCCACATTCAAAGAAAACTACATTAATCAATTTAATAGTATGGCTGAATGGATAGCAGAACGAGCAGACGCGAAAGATGAACAAAAAAATATGACTGAATCACTGAAAGGATATATTAACCGCACGGGCGATCATCAACACGGCTTCGCTTATGGCAATGAGTGCCGGTACCTTAATAAATTAGTATTAGGATCAGACCCTAGCAAATGGGCGAAGTTACATAGTATTGATAAAAAAGAAATACGGAACAATATGACAGCCGAACAGTTAGCATTATTAACTTACTTAGAAAACAGAAATTGTGCGTTATTGGACTTAGACACACCAACAGCAGAGCGAAAATTTAAACTAAATAAGTTATCAAACCGTTACTTGATCAAGCAACTGGAAAAGGTAGCGTAATGATGATTAATAAGAGCTTTATGGGTGGCTCCTCAGATATGAGGAGTAGTTCTTATAACGGACACTTTACCGCACTTGAGAACGATGTGATTACAGTACTGAATAACAATAAGATTACAACAAGTATTTACAGCAATATTACGGCATTGAAAAGCAGAATTGTTGTGAACACTATCCAAAATTGTACAGGTATCACTAAGCGAGTCCTCGCCTATGTTAATAACAAAAAAGTGAGAGGTGGTTATTGGCTTGGTGTGCAAAAGCGTATAATAATTAAATACTCATATTAAGTGATGAGCTGATATTATATCGATTATATAAACAAAGCTTTATAGTTTCAATATGCATAGAATTCAAGCATGTGCATAACAAACTTCTACATAGGTGAAAACATGGGATGGAAAGGAACTATCAGATCATTAAATGCATCAATAAAACGTTCAGAGCGAGAAGCTCAAAAAAATAGAAATGCCAATATTAGGCTTCAACAAAAGCAAGAAAAAGAATTTAAACAAATGCAATTAGCTATAGAACGCCAGCTGGCATTTAATAATGCAGCAGATGAGGTTAAAGAATTTGAGAACCATCTTAACGCTTTAATAACACTACACGTCAAAACTTCTAAATATATAGATTGGTTAGAATTGAGTATTTCTTCAAAGCCAAATCCACCAATAATGAGTTATGAAAATAAAAATATAGCAGTCAATGCCTATGAAACATTCTCACCGAATTTTTTTCAAAAGTTATTTAAACGAACAAATAAAATAAAGAAATTGCTACAACAAAAAATAGAAATAGCTGAAAATACAGATAAAGAGCTTTATAAGCAATCAATAAAAAAATTTGATCTCAAATTATCTGAATGGAAAAAGGATATTGAACTATCTAAGAAAGTTCTAAGTTATGATGAAGAAAGTTTTAATCATATATTACAGAATAGAAGCGAGCTACCTCTCGCTTGTTTAAAATATAAATTAGACATTAAAGAAGATAAATTACTGCGCATATCTATTTATATTAATGGTCAAGAGATAGTGCCAACAGAAGTAAAGTTACTATTGAAAAGTGGCAAAGTGTCTACAAAAAAAATGTCAAAAACGAAATACTACGAAATATACCAAGATTATGTTTGTAGCATTCTATTCAAAGTGGCTCGAGAAGTCTTTGCTTTATTACCAGTGAAAGAAACTGTTATAACAATATTTGATCATATATTAGATCAGTCAACTGCTTATCTACGTGATATTCCAATTTTATCTTCATTAATGATCAATGAAACAATTAACAAATTAAATATTGATAAAATTGATCCCTCGGAAGCTTTAAAAAATTTTTCTCATAATATGTCTTTTAAAAAGACTACCGGCTTTGAGCCAGTAGAGATTTTAAAAGAAAATTAATTTAACCGAAATCCTATAGCTGTATTATTAAATAATAATACAGCTTATATCACTTTCTTAAAAATTGACTTTTACTCAATTCAAATGACCTTTTTAAATACTACGTTCTTCGTAGTATCGTCACACAAAATAGGACTGCATAATAAGTGATATGTGTAACTAAAAGATAATTATTATGAAAGAAAAAGACTGGCACCCTGCCGATATCATCGCGGCATTGAAAAAGAAAGGAACATCACTCTCCGCATTATCAAGGCAATCAGGCTATGCGCCTTCAACGCTTGCCAACGCACTGGTGCGCCCGTGGACAAAAGGCGAACTCATTATTGCGAGTGTACTCGGTATCGAGCCAAAGCAGATTTGGCCCTCTCGTTATGCCAACAAAAATCGCGTAGTGCGCATAAAAAATACCGATGAAAACAACCAAATCCCGTTTAGCAGCTAATTTAAATTAGGTGCAAAAAGGGATTGCCACGGTTTTAAGTTCAGTGAGCACACCAAGCCTCAGCATGAATACAACCGTCACTGCTCCGCAGTGACGGCGACGGCAACTCCAAACCACACCGTCATTTTCACATTGATTATCGACATGACCACTACATGATGAGGGGCAAAATTTTTTTTAGTCTAATATCATCGATTGCAGTCCTTTACACAAGGCTTTTATTTACACTGTTTAAATTATCTATATAATTTTAAATTTATTTATGAAAATATGAGTTTTTTATGGCAAAAAGAGTTGCTTTACTGGGTGATCCAACAACAACTGGCGGATCTATTATTTCCGCGAGTGGCAGAATGTTTGGTGCTGGTAAACCAGTAGCTAGAATGGGAGATATCGCAACTTGCCCAAGATGTAATAAAGGATCAGGAAAAATAATCGAAGGTTGCCATAAAATGGTTGTGGATGGTATACCGGTTGTACTTGATGGATATATTGTTGCCTGTGGCTGCCCGATTGGGCGAAATAGAGTTATTGCGGCAAATAGTTCGGTTTTTTGTGATGATGGCGCTAATAGTTCACCAAGTTTTGGTATTTTACCCTCTGCTTATAATAATGTTTTACCAGACTTTTCAACGCTAAGTCAAAATGAGAAAAATGAACAACGGGCACAAATTCGGTTTGAAAAAAATAAGTTCATTACAGACGCAACTCAAATGAGTAATAACTTATTTTATTTTCCGCAAACTAAGCAAGAATTTAAAAATGATATTTCTCAGTTTCCAAATAATGTCGCTGACAAAGTAGAAAATGGACGTTTATCTTACGAAGAAGGCTCTGTTGCGCTAACTGAACACAAAAAAGCGCTACTTGATGAAAGTATTGAATGGACGCAAAGAGGTATTTCTGTTTTAGCAGGGACATCACAAATTGTTTCAGGAGTGAGTGCTTGTAAAAACTGGGCTACCTGCTTGTTTTATAGCTTACCGAGTGCCGCTCATGGAATGAATAATATTTATGAAGGGATTACTAACGAAGATGGTCCTGTAAAGAAAGGCTACCGAGGGATTGCTGAGTTTTTAGGATATGAAGCTATTTATGGCGATATTGCTTATAATACAGTTGATTTAGGGTTGTCAGCTTATTCAATGTTTGGTCTTACTTCCAAAGTTAATCAGTTCGGTAATAAAAACCTCTCTTTGTGGTACCACAATCAACAAGACATGGTTCGAGCTTATCAACTTATGAGTAAAACAGCTTTAGGATTAGAAGTTATCGCTGATAGTTTTACGATAGGTACATTAACCAAACAATTATATAATGCATTTATTGTTGATAAACAATCGGAAGAGGCCGTATTGTTTTTAAAAGATTCTAGTCAGATAAAAAATGCTGAAGATATGTTAGATTGCCCTATTGTTGTCATTAATGGGAATAAATTTGCTTATTGTGAAAGTGTTAAATAAAGTAAAAAAATAAACAATAGATAGCTAAAAGCACGGTTACTTTATGTATAGTGTAAAGTTTAATTGAGGTGAGTTGATAAGGTTTAGCGTGTTCAATCAGCTCATTTTTAAATTGAATTAATCGCCTAACTTGCATGATTGAACGAATTAACCAATATAAGCACCCTAAAGTTAATAATCCAGAAATTACAAATCCGAAAGTATCAATATGTTGTGATTTCTTTGATAGGATTAATGTAATAAGTGCAATGATCGCAAACGAGGCTAATGCCATAGATATGTAATAATTCAACTGTTCATAGACAAGTTTAAAATCATTTCTAATGCTATCTATATTATTTTTCATGTTTACCATTTTGAGATGAATTGTTCCGCATAATATTAACAGAATAAATATTTTTTTTAAAATGTGAACATTTATCAATAGAAAATAGAAAATTCTTGTTTGGGATACAAAAAACAAGCTCATCTGTTGTAGAATCAACAGCTTTGATAAACGGTGTTTTTACGTTCATCAGCAAATTAAAAATGGGAGAAAGGCTGATTATGAAAATATTCATGATAATTTTTATGATTATGGTCGTTATTGTTGAATTATTGATACTTGTCGGTTGTTCTCTGACGGTTAAATATCAAGTAGAAATGACAACCGATACCTCAGAGATGCTTGGAGCGGTATATTCTATGCTCGATACGCTTAGTCTGATCATTATTTTTAATTTGCTGTATTTAGGGGTTATGTACATTTTATATTTTAAAAAAACAAAACGTGGTTAGTGTGATAATGTTATGGTGATCGTGACGCTTTGGCGTTATCGATCCTGTGCCACAAGCCGATGACATTGCGTTTTAGGATAAGATGATTGAACGATAGAAACCTTCATATCACTCGCTAACAAGTTAGCCACAGTCCATAAAAACAACCTTTAAAAATTATTTTTAATCCACACTCGTCCAGAGCAGTCCTTTACACAAAGCCCCTATTTACAAGCAATTAACCCTTGTTATAATCAGTTTAAAAGACGTGCTGGTGCAGCACGCAAACCCAGAGCGGCCGGTTTTTTAAGTCGCTGTTCGGTCGTTGACCGAATAAACCATGACCCAGAGTGTGATTTCCCGTTAGCACACTGCTTGTTACCCAAACAAGAGGGATAGCGGCTACTTATCTGAGTTGCCATTTTAACATCACTCGCCATTATCAGACTTTATGGCATAACGCGTTTTTATTCATCTTAACAACTGCGTTATGCCTAAGCAGATAATGCAGGCATCCAAAGGAGGTTCATTTAATTTTAAACATCAACTTTATGTGATTAGCTGACAAGTTAACGCATAAACGTCTCATAAGAGATCTTGAATGTGCTGAACATTCAGCCCTTTGATCTGTTACAGATAATTTATTACTTCGGGTAATAAATGGGCATTAACACTAACCAAATTGTTTTCAGCAAATGCGTAAAGCGAGGTAAACATCGATAATCTGACATATGATTTGCGTGGCTTATGTCAGCGTAACAAAGATGGCGGCCATACCACCCAAGCTGAACGGCTAACCACCTTAACGTTGATTAGCAAACAGCTTAAAAGCGGTGGTTTTAAGCGAATGAACGCGAGTTCACTCAAACCTAAGCACGTTAACTATTTAGTTGCACAGTGGCAAGCGCAAGATTTATCGATTGGCACCATTAAAAACCGCATGACACACCTACGTTGGTGGGCGGAAAAAGTCGGCAAAAGTAGCGTTATCCCCAAAGATAACATTCAACTTGGCATTGAGCATCGGCAATATGTGACGCAGGAAAATAAAGCGAAACAGGTTGATGAGCAAACCCTGACACAGATTACCGACCCTTATGTGCGGATGAGTTTAATGTTGCAACAAACATTCGGCTTACGGCGTGCTTATGCGCAAACACGATACGAAACGCTTACGGGTTGGAAATCACCGAAAGCAGGTGGACTCACCAGTAAAGAACTCACACCATAACAGCAGATCAAAGATCAATGGGCTCGGCAGATAATTAGCAGAGAACTTGGGCATGAGCGGATTGGGGTTGTTGGGGTTTATTTGGGGTAGAGAATTCACATTAATAAGCTTTTTAAAGCAGAAATTAAAAGTTATTAATTTACCTTTAGAAAAAATAATTCTAATAGATATAAGTATAAGAAAATTTTATGGAATTAAATGATAAGACATATTTATATCTATCTATGGTTATCTACATTATTTAGATAACTATGAACTGACATTGACTTTGTTTCATAATATAATGGTTTAAAAATGCACACTGATAACTTAATTCATGTTAAATATATAATCAGAGGATAATAATGTCTAAATCAAAGTCCTTACCAGTTGACAGCTTAGCTATTGATTTAAATAACTTTAGAACAGTAACTCAAAAAAATGAAATTAACGCAATTAATGCTATGATTTCAATTAGTCCTGATTATTTCTGGGCGTTAACTGAGAGTTTGTTGGATACAGGTTATCTTCCTACTGAGAATATCATTATTCTTGAATATACAGAAAACTCTAAAAAAATATATCTGGTTAAAGAAGGTAACCGACGTATTGCTTCTTTAAAAATTATATTAGGGTTAGTTGATAAAACATCATTAGATATTCCACAACATATTTTAAAAAGAATTACAAATCTTTCTAATAATTGGTTAATAGATAATACTTCTGTTCCTTGTGCCATTTATCCTAGGTCTTCTGCGGAATTAGTTGATAAAATTGTAAATTTAACGCATGGTAAAAGCCAAAAAGCTGGGCGTGATGATTGGGAAACTGTTGCTAAAGCTCGTCATAATAAAAAAATGAATAAGGCTGAGGAGCCAGGTTTAGATTTATTAGAAAAATATTTAGAGTATGGTTCAAATATTACACACACTCAAAAAACAAAATGGGCCGGAAAATTTCATCTATCAGTCCTTGATGAAGCAATGAAAAAAATCTTTCCAAGGCTTGGTTTGTCTTCATCAATAGCGTTAGCGAATAAATATCCAAATATTGTGGAAAAAAATGCTATTGATAAAATGATTTATGATATTGGTTTGGAAAAGTTAAGTTTTCCTATAATTAGAGGTAAAGATGATTTTGCTTTAGTATATGGTTTACCACCAAATATACCTGTAGCTAATGGACAACCTCCATCTTCCACTACACCAACAGGAGCATCAAATACTTCAACTTTATCAGTGGCTAATGCTCAAGTGATAAAAACTAATCAACAAACAGGAACGGCAGGTACTACTTCAAGTTCATCTGTGAGCACATCTTCTTCAAGTTATATTTTAAGCACAACAGTAGCTACTGCTTCTGCAACAAACAACCAAAGCTCAGTAAGAAAAAATTTAAGAGCTTTAAAACTGGTAGGGCAAAATAGAAATAAAATTGTTACTATTAGAAGCGAAATGCTTAATTTAAAAATTAAAGAGAATCCAATAGCATTTTGTTTTCTTCTCAGAGCATTATTTGAACTATCGGCTAAAGCTTATTGTGATGACTTAAAAAAACAAGGTATTCCTAACGCTCCATCATATATTAAGAATGATGGTAGCGATAGAACCCTAAGTGATGTATTACGTGATATCACTACTTATCTAAATAAGAATAATACTGATAAACAAATGGTTAAACTTCTTCATGGAGCTATAACAGAGTTAGCTAAAAAAGATGGTGTTTTATCCGTCACTTCAATGAATCAATTAGTTCATAATCCATCATTTACTATAGCGCCAGGTGATATACCTATATTCTTTTCTAATATTTATCCATTACTAGAGCAGATGCATCTCTAGATGCATTATAAATAATCAAGGAAAAAGATATGTTCCAATCAGCAAAATCAAAAGTGGAGCTAGGTTTACAAGATAATAAATCAATTGTAATTAAGAAAATTAAAGCGGTTGAAATAGAGACCTTTAGAACATTTAATAATCAAAAAATTGAGCTTGGTGAAAATATTACAGTCTTTATCGGCCGCAATGGAACAATGAAAACTTCTTTAATGGGGTTAATTGCACACCCATTTGGTGCAGAGTCTAAAGATGCGTTTGGTAAGTCTTTAAAAACTCCATTAACAGAAGTATTTAAGTTTTCTGAAAAATATGATCAAGAACAGTATAAATACTATTTATATATAGAAGCTACAGAACAAGATACCTTAATAAAAGAACCCGTTACTATTAGTTATAGGAAAGATGAGAATAGACATAGGATCGTTGTATCAGGACATGAAAAAGGTGATGGAAATTTTAATTATAATACTTCGTTTCTTAATCTAAAACGACTACTTCCGTTGATTGATACTAAAGCTAAACCTGATCTCGATGAAAAATTTGTGCTTTCGGATGGTGAGCAACGAGACCAAAAGCATTTTTATGAGTCAGTTTTACCAAGTACTGAATATGGAAAATTTGAAGCTATCCACGAAAAAAATACGAAAACAACTTATGCTCCATCTGGTGACAATATTCAATATGACTTCAGTTCTATATCTTCCGGAGAGGATAATTTAGGAGCTATTTTTAATAGATTAGTTGGTTTTCAACGAGCTTACCAAAAAGGTCAGATATATGGTAATGGTATTTTTTGTATAGATGAATTTGAAAGTAGCTTGCATCCTATAGCACAACTTAGATTATTTAAATTTTTATATGAATGGTCTCTACAATATAAAGTACAAATTGTCCTTACAACACACTCTTTACATCTTATACAACACATATATTTGAAGTATTCAAATGCTCTAGAACATAATCGAATCGTTTTGAACTTTGTTAGTTGTTCAACTTCTGACGATAAAAATTACCCTATTATAAAAAATCCAGATTATTTTGTTGCATATAAAGAGTTAACCCTTCAAACCCCTGATGAAGTTGCAAAGGCTAAAAAAATTAATGTGTTCTGTGAAGATGAAATTGCGATTCATTTCACAAAAAAACTAATTAAGAAAAAAGAAATTATAAATTTGATATCTTTCCATTCAAATCTCAACTACGATCCTTCAAATACAGGAACACCATATACTTCATTGGCAACATTGTGTGCTAATTATCCTTTATTGCTTGAAAATGCTTTTGCTCTTTTTGATCCTGATGTAGTTCCAAGTATGTTGAAAAAAATTAAAAATAAAAATACTTATCTTGTTTTACCTGATGATGAAAATTTAGCAATTGAACGTAGGATCATTTGTTATATAATAGATCTACCAAAGAGCGATGCTTTTTTTACTAAATTTGGAAATGAAAAAGATTGGTTCTTAAACCAGTTTACTGATGCGGGAATAATGTCACTTAATATAGAAGATATAAAAAATCAAACAAATATAGATGTTTGTAAACGTTGGGCAAACCAGAATGTATCTGATTTCAAAAAATATGTGACATATTATTGTGGTCATCTTACAGCAAAAGCAGACTTTGTTTCTTCAATTATTCAACAAATTAATAGAATCAATAAGAATAGAGGGTTACCTCTAATTAGTGAGATTTAAAATGGCAACAACATTGTCTCCATTACGATATCCTGGTGGAAAAAAGCAGTTAGAAAAATTTGTGAATGAACTCTTTATGTTACAAGGCATGGAGAGTATTACTTATATTGAACCGTTTGCTGGTGGTTCTGGTCTAGCTCTCTCATTGCTTGCATCCAATAAAGTAGATAACATTATTATTAATGATTTTGATTACGCAATTTATGCTTTTTGGTATTCTATTCTAAATAATCATGAAAACTTTATAGAAAAGATAGAAAAAACACCGATTACGATTAAAGAATGGGAAAAACAAAAAAAGATTTATTCATCGCAAAAAAAACATAGTTTACTTGAGTTAGGATTTGCTACTTTCTTTTTAAATAGAACCAATCGTTCAGGAATAATTAAAGCGGGAGTGATTGGTGGTAAAGAGCAATTAGGTAATTATAAAATTGATTGCCGTTTTAATAAGCCAGCTTTGATAAAGAAAATAGAACTGGTGGAATCCCTTAAAAATAAAATTCAGCTGACTAATTTTGATGCTACCATTTTTATTAAAGATATAATTCCCCAAACATCACCTAATAATGCCTTTATATTCTTTGATCCTCCATATTTTAAGCAAGGCAAAGACCTATACACTAACTTTTATACAGAAGAAGATCATTCTGAACTATTTAATGCCATTGATCATTTAACGAATTATAAATGGATTGTTACTTACGATAATGCAGATAAAATTAATGAGTTATATAAAAAATATGATGGTTTTCTGTATTATTTAAATTACAGTTTAGCTCAAAAAAAGAAAGCGCAAGAGTTAATGTATTATAGTCCCAATGTTTTAAAAATATTAGAAACCAGTTTAAATAAGCATCTATTGTTATCATCTTAACAAATGAATTTAAAATATAGTTCAGTCTATTTTTTATATTTTAAGTTTCATTTAACTATAATTCTCTTCAATATTTTTAATTATAATCATTGGCTCCCAAATTGGACTACGAAAAAAAATTAAAATTTTTTTATTTTAATTAATCAAGTAATTATTAAAAAATTCAACTCCCGCCAGCGGATACAAGTCTGTTGCACTTTAGACTTGCATCCATCTATTATGGTGCGTTAAAAACTGTATTTAGCCCCTAACATCGCACCAATATTATGGTAATTATGCTCACCACGTTGGTATCCAATGTTAAACCACACATTTGTGTTGGTTAAGATATTGGCTTCAACACCGGTTTTGATTTCAGCCAGGTTGCGAGCGCCATCTTGTGAGATACGGTTATCATCCATTTTAACGGCAAATGACTCGGTATTATGTAACCAATTGGTTTCAATAAAGAGTTGAGCGGTGCTGGTTGATTCTGCGCTTAGCTTATCATTGTTTCGGGTTGCAAAACGTAACCCTAAACGGCTTTGCCAGTTATTGGCATCAACGTTGATTTTGGTACCATTTGATTCGGTGTGATTATTGGTATCAACACCCATATACGTGATTTGCGCTTTAGGTTGTAACCAGTAATCATACCGCTCTGTTTCGCCTAATTTAAGGTTATAACCGGATTCAAGCGAAGCGGTCACACCGGTTAGTTTATATTTCTCTCGGTTTTGCTCTTGACCATCCACTTTGGCATTAAAGTGATTCCAAAGCACCCAGCTATCTACATAAAGGCCACTTTTATCGGCATCATTATCATACCAAGTGCCGTAGAAACCAACGCTGTAACCATCAATGTGGCCAGATGAACCATAGCCACTTACTCGCGCATCGCTATCACTACTACTACGACCAAAACCAGCCATCACACCTAAGTGTAAGCGGTTAGTGTCATTACTAGTCCACTGCGCAATATCGCCACCTAATTGGACTAAGCTCCAGTTAGTTTTATTATCCAGTTGACCGTTGCCTGCCGCAAATTTAGTTTGCCCAACCACCGAGCGTAACCACATGCTCGTGACTCGCTTTTTACCCGTTAGCAAATCCGTGTATTGCGTTTCACCTAAACGATCATATAACGTCGTATTAAATAAGGTATTCGCTGAAGCTAAGTTAGCAATATAAGATCCCACTTCAGGGCGCAGTGTATACTCATTACTAGTTAGGTACCAACTGTTCGTATCCGTGCCACTGGCATTACCCTGAACTAAGCTATATTCATAAGCCCCCGCCAAGGTTATTCACGGTGACATGAGTTGTACCAGAAGCGTCACCAGTAATCAGCAGTTTATCGGTGGTTGATGTATCACCCGCTAGTGCAGCATTAAGCACCAAATAACCTTCATTACCCACATAATCACCTGAGACAGTCAAGGTGTTATATCTACCGTTGGTATTACCATTTAATAAAATGGTGCCATTGTTGGTTACGTTAGATGTTAAAGTGGTATCACCGTAAAGGGTGACCAAGCCTTTATTTAAAAAAGCATCGGCATCGGTGCTTGATGCCGTCCATGCGTTAGTATCATAGAGATTTAATGATGAGCCTTCTGCCACAGTAATTTTATTGACCGTGACATTCTCTGTTGTCTTGGCATCGAATGATGAAGCGGCGTCTGATGTACCAATTGAGAGTAACGAAGTATCACCACCCGAAACATCTCCGTCAACCGTTGCTTGACTACCTAGCAAATAAAGGGAAGACGATGCGCCCAAACTTACATCACCAATTAAAGATCCCGAGTTATAAACGCTCGCATTGGCTGACTTTATATTAATCGATCCCGTGTCACCGGTAATCGTACCGCTATTATTGATAAGAGCCCCTGAAGCGGCGTTTTCGACGTAGATGCCTTGCTTGGCTGCAGTAACCGTTCCCTGATTATTAATGATAAGTGTATTATTATTAACGTCTATTCCAGAAGATTTTTTTGCTAAGATTGCGCCATAATTATTAATCGTATTTGATGAAACCGTATTAGTATTTCCTAAAAAGATGCCTTGTCCATTGCTTAGCGTTGTTGTTGTTATCGAGCCATAGTTATTAATTTCGGCAATATTGCCGTAGCTCAGTATGCCAGTGCTGGCTGTCTCGATAGTACCATAATTATTAATTGTCCCTATCGTGCCATAATTAAGGATGCCATATTTATCAGTAGTGATTAAATTGTTATTGGTGATAGTGCCAATCTTGGCTGATGCGCTATTGAGAAAGATAGATGATCCAAACCATTGTGTGGTGGCATTGCTCGCGGTTATCACGCCATTATTGACCAGATTGGTGATCGAACCATTACCTTCAAGGATCACGCCCGTATTATATCCCGATATTGTGCCGTCATTAGTAAGCGTCTCAATGGTGCCCGTATCCTCAATGGCGGCGCTGCTTGTCGAGCTAATGACACCCGTGCTTGTATTGGTAAAATCTTTTACAAGCCCGCTATTAACAAACACACCAAATTTCCAAGATTTAATGGTCGCTGAGTTAATTAATTCAGTAATCGTTCCTTCCGTGCGTATTCCCGAATCATTCCAACTGCCAGTCTCACTTTGTGTTGTGGTGATCGCGCCATTATTAGTAATACTAACCACATTATTACCACCAACCAAAATACCGGTTGATTCTGACGTTATTGCGCCAGTTGATGTATTGGTAACCGCCATCCCATTATAATTATTATTAAAAACCCACGTAGCAGATGATGTGCCAGCCCCCGTTGATGGTAACACATCATCATTGGTACAGGTGTTAGTATCACAGCTTACCGCCGCATAACTATAATTTGAGCCTAATAACATAAACGCCATTAAAACTGACAAAGAGGGTAATAATTTTTTATTTTTTATCACTAAATATTTTTTCATTACTGAGTCCTAATTAACCTATTCCTTTGCTTCCATATTTAATTTTAATGATTGAGCGCCTCGGCATTGCAAGAATCAATCACGATTTTTTGTCATACTCATACATTGTAAATAATAATATAATTATATTTATGCACTTCTTGTTATCTGTTAAATATAAAAGATAATTAACGTTAACTCTTTGTATTCATGTATAAATATTTAGTGACTGATAATATCATTAGATCATTTTTTGATCAACGAGTTTAAAGGTATTGTAAAAAGACGGATAAAAATCTTAACAATTTGAGTATGTTGTAGTTGAGATAACCATTCCACCAAGGTAGGTAGCAGAACTGATCATTGAGGGGATGATTATTGATTATTTAAAACTTTTTTTCTTGTTGTATTCACGAGGGGATTCTAAAAAACTAATAAAACAAGCGTATATAATAATAATACCTGTTGATATAATTAGAAATGTGCTTTGCAATATGGCTACTTGCGGTGCAAGACCAATAATGGTGGCACTTAAAAATAAAATACAGTAATAATAGATTATTGCTAATCGTCTTTTGGTATTAAGTTTTTTATTGAGTTGATAATCGATGAATCAATTGATTACAAAATGACCCTCCTTTTGCCAGCCTATTTAATATCAAATAAGTCAATTATAAGTTAGCCATAAATCAAAGTAACACTGCATCAGCACGCGTTGCACGGTGATGCAGTTTGCATAGTTAAAGTGTGAATCAGCCAACTTCAGGGTTGACCCAGTTTTCAGTTGGGGGGTTGTCTTGTAAGGCAGCAATTAAGTTATCAACCGCGCATTTTGCCATTACGTAGCGGGTTTCAAGCGTTGCCGATCCCACATGTGGCGATAGCACGATATTATCCAAATGCAGTAATGGTGAGGTCATCGGTAGTGGCTCAACTTCAAATACATCAAGGCCGGCCGCTTTAATCGTTTTGGCTTGTAAAGCCTGAGTTAAGGCTTGCTGATCAATAATGCGTCCTCTGGCGCCATTAATTAAAATGGCTGATGGTTTCATCAAAGCTAATTTTTCTTTGGTAATTAAGCGGTCTGTTTCACTAGTTAACGGTAGAATCACCACCACAAAGTCAGCGTGTTTCAGTAGTTCGTCAAGCTCACAGCGCTTGGCTTGATAAGTTTGCTCAACATCAAGGTGAGCAGAGCGGTTATAGTACAGCACATTCATATCAAAGCCGCAGTGTGCACGTTTAACGATGGCTTTGGCAATACGTCCCATGCCTAAAATCCCTAATGTTTTACCATAAACATCAGTGCCATAATATTGCGGCGTAATGCCACTGGTCCATTTACCGTCATGAATTAAGTTAGAGAGTTCAACCGTTCGGCGGGCAGTTGCCATCAGTAGCGTAAAAATCAGGTCCGCCGTGCCTTCGGTTAATACCGTTGGCGTATTCATTAAGCGAATACGGCGTTTTTTCAGGGCTGATAAATCATAATTATCGTAACCAACCGAGATGGTTGATGCCGCCTGTAATTTTGGTGCAAGGGCTAAAAAGGCATCATCCACTCGGGTGGCCATATTCGAGCCAATCATGCCATCGGCACCCGCCAATGCCGTAATAAATGCGTCTTTGTTACTATCTGGGCTACCATCAAACACCGATAAATTGAATGCGTCAGCTAATCTTTTTTGCTGGTCATCGGGGATTTTACTAAATAAAACCACATTCTTTTTCATGATCTCTCCTTAATATTCACACATTATCAAGTTAGTTTATGCGTAATTGAAAAAAATAAAAGGAGAAAATCATTTCTCCTTTTATGCGTATGCAATGACCTCTTACAAGTTAGCTCACTTGTGGATTGAACCAATTCGAGCTGGGTTTATCCGCTTTTAGTGCCGCAATCAGATTATTCACTGCCGTGACTACCATGTCATAACGTGTCTCATCGGTGGCAGAGCCAATGTGCGGGGTCAACACCACGTTATCCAGCGTCATTAATGGCGACTCAGCCGGTAAGGGTTCCACCTCAAACACATCAAGCCCAGCCGCTCTAATGGTGTTGTTTTTTAAGGCATCAATTAAGGCGTTTTGATCAATAATTTTACCGCGCGCACCATTAATTAAAATTGCCGATGGTTTCATTAAACGGAGTTTGTCTTGATTGATCAAATGCGTTGTTTCGTTGGTTAGCGGTAACGTGATAACCACAAAATCAGATAGTTTAAGTAACTCATCAAGTTCACAGCGCTTCGCGTGGTATTGCTGCTCAGCGGTTTGATTGGCTGAGTGATTCATATACAGTACATTCATATCAAAACCGGCATAAGCGCGTTTGGCCACCGCACAGCCAATGCGTCCCATGCCTAAAATACCGATCGTCTTATGGTGCACATTGACGCCGTAGTACGCTTCGCCAAGACTGTTTTGCCATTTACCCGCCCTAATCATCATCGATAGTTCAACCGCCCGGCGAGCGGTTGCTAGCACTAATGTAAAAATGGTATCAGCGGTTGTATCGGTTAATACGCCAGGGGTGTGCATCAAGCGAATATTGCGCTGGTTTAAATCAGCAATATCAAATTGATCAACCCCCACCGAAATGGTTGAAATCGCTTTCAAATGAGGGGCACAGTCTAATAATTCGGCCCCAATCGGGCTACTCGCACCGATGATACCCTCCGCGTTGGCTAGGGCTGCTTTGACCTGTTCACGGTTTTGATCGTTAATGCCATCAAAGTAAGTGACATTAAAATAAGCCGCTAGCTTCGCTTGTTGATCATCGGGAATACGCTTATAAAGCACAATATTTTTTTTCATGGTACCTACTTTGCTATTGAAATAATCACCAGACTGAGCATGCACAGATCAATTAAAAATCGCCTAATTGCTGTCGGTTTGGTAGCCCTTCACTATCGCCAATCACTTGAATCGCCAATGATCCGATGCGATTACCACGCCTTAAAGCCTGCTCAATTGTTTTGCCTTCAAGCATAGCACTGATAACGCCTACCGCAAAACCATCACCGGCACCAACCGTATCAACCACGTTTTCAACGCGAAATGCTGGCACCGTGCCGCGCTGATTATCGGCTGTTTTATAATAAGCGCCTTCGCCACCATTTTTAATCACCACTAACTTCACCCCCTGGTTGAGGTAAAAATCAGCGATCGCTTCTGGCGCGCAAAGACCAGTGAGAATTTTACCTTCATTAATACCCGGCAATACCCAATCCGCTTTAAACGCCAGTTGATTTAATTTTTGTGCCATCTCTTGCTGGTTTTTCCATAGCGATGGCCGTAAGTTGGGATCAAAGGAAATCGTTTTACCAGACTGACGCATTAAATCAGCCAAAAATGACGATAATTCATAAGAGGTGGTTGATAATGCGGCAGCAACGCCGCTTAAATGTAAATGGCGAGTATTGGCAAAATAATGGTTATCCACATCAGTAACGCTAAGGTGGCTTGCCGCCGATCCTTTGCGAAAATATTCGGTTTTAGGGTCGGAGCCATCTTCAACTTTTGATTTTAACATAAAGCCAGTAGGATGCAGCTCATCGGTTATTACACAATCGGCATTAATACCTTCGCGTTCGAGCATTTTTTTAATAAATCGCCCAAAGGAGTCATTGCCGATTCTGCTCATCCAGCCAACGTTTAAGCCTAATCGGGCCAGTCCCGTCGCAACATTAAGTTCAGCGCCTGCTGCGCGCTTCACAAAGGCGTTAACATCATGCAGTTCGCCCACTTCCGTGGCAACAAACATTGCCATCGCTTCACCATAAGTTACGACATCTAATTGTGTTTTCATAGCCTTCCTCATTCGTTAAATTCATGAATAACCCGACGTATTTTTTATCACCGAGTTGAGATCTGGCCAGCAACGCATTATGGATCAGCCGTGCCAGACGATGAGGCCGCAATAATCCCCTTTTGGGGGCTTATTTTAGCCGCAAATCACACTAAGATAGCGTTAATATAAATCATTGGAACCGATTCCAAAACTATTTAACTAAAGAAATATGATAAAGATCACAGAATAAATCGGCGGTTTATGGAGAGGATTAAGGTAATAAAGTGGAGTGACGAATAATTAACTCACCAGGATAAAGCAGCTCACGCGGAGCATCTTGGCAACCATGAATCCGCTTGAGTAAGAGTTCAAATGCGCAGTAACCAATTTGATACGTCGGTTGCCGAATTGACGTTAAACCATCGCCAATAACGCTTGCCCACTGCGGATCATCAAAACCAATAAAGCCGATATCTTTACCGCTAATGAGATTTAATCGTTTTAGCACTAATGATATGCTTAATGTGACAGAGCCATTCATTGAAATGATCGCTTTACGCTTACCACGGTGCAACTGGCAAAATGCACTTATCGCCTGCTCTAGCTTGCCTTCATATTGCCCGCTGCCTTGTTGATCTGCCAGTTCTAATACTTCGCCAATCATCACACTATGTGCTGAAATAATGCGTTTAAATGTATTAACCCGTTCAAAGCGCGTACTAATATTGTCAATGGGCTGTGTGATAAACAAAATCGCGTCAAAACCAGATTCAACCAGATAATTAGTTGCCAGTGTTGTGGATTGTACATTATCTAAGCCAACAAGGTCGGCGCTAAAGTGATCCACTTTACGATCCACTAGCACGATGGGAAACGGGAAATCTTTTAAACTGGTGACATCCAACTTAATCGAATGAAAAATCACCCCTTCAACGTTATAACTGACTAGGAGCTGTAAGTAATATTTCTCTTTTTGGCTATCTTTATTGGTGTTGCAAACCAGCAGCGTGTAACCATTATCTTGGCAAGCTTTTTCTAAACCTTGCATGACTTCGATTGAATAGGGATTGGTAATATCAGGAATAACGTAGGCAATGAGCTTAGAGCCACCTTTTTTCAGGCTTCTTGCCATTTGATTAGGACGGTAACCAAGTACTTTTATCGCATCAGCAATTCGCTGCTTAATGCGCTCAGATAAGGCATCGAATTCATTATTAAGATAACGCGAAACGCTTGTCTTACCAACGCCGGCCAGCTTCGCTACATCACTTATGGTCGGTTTTTTATTAACTTGACGTGAAGTGCTCATAGCAATATCTGATCGCTATCGGTTAGCGTGCTTCATAATGCGGGCTTTATTCACTTGCCATTCGCGATCTTTAACGTCTTCGCGCTTATCAAATTGTTTTTTACCTTTGGCAACACCAATTTTAATTTTGACCCAGGCATTTTTCCAATACATTGATAAAGCCACAACCGTATAGCCTTCACGATTGATACGACCAAATAATCCACTGAGCTCTTTTTGATTTAACAGTAATTTACGCGTGCGAGTAGGATCACAAACGACATGACTTGATGCAACAGTTAACGGAGTAATGGTTGCGCCAAACAGCCAAGCTTCGCCATCTCTTAATAATACGTAGCTATCACTAATGTTCACTTTACCTGCACGTAACGATTTGACTTCCCAACCTTGTAAAGACAGACCAGCCTCGATCTCTTCTTCAATGAAGTATTCGTGTCGTGCGCGCTTGTTAAGTGCAATTGTTGCCGAACCCGGCTTGTGGGATTTTTTCTTTGTCATAATATGCGATATTATAGATTTACATGATATTATATGCCACAATTTTTTGTGTAATTAATAATTTAAATTTATGACAAATGTTTTTTATGAAATAAGAGAGCCCTATTCTGCGGAGCAGATGTTCGATTTAGTCAACGACATTAATGCCTATCCCCAGTTCATACCTGATTGCGCCAGTGCCGGTATACTCAAACAGCAAGACGATCTTATTTTGGCCTATCTGGAAGTCGAAAAGTTAGGCTTTAAGAAGAAATTTATTACGACCAACAAACTTACTAAGCCATATCGTATCGAAATGGCATTAGTGGATGGCCCATTCAAGCAATTACAAGGTGATTGGACATTTACCGAACTGTCAGAACATGAATGTAAAATTAGCTTTGCGTTAAAATTTGAATTTAAAAGTAAACTGCTTGATTTGACTTTTACGCCGCTGTTTAAAGAACTCATGGAAAACATGGTAAAAGCCTTTAGTAAGCGAGCTAAGCAAATTTATACCAAATGAGAATTGTGCTATGATAAATCTACAAGTTGTCTATGCCTTACCGGAAAATCCAACCATCATTGATGTTTGTCTGCCAGCGCATAGCAGTGTGTCACAAGCTATTATGCAATCCAATATTTTATCAACACACAACATTAACCTGACAGACTATCAAGTGGGTATTTATGGTAAACTCGTTGACTTGAGCGATATGGTCAACGATGGCGATCGTATTGAAATTTACCGCCCCCTGATTAATGATCCAAAAGAAATCAGGCGCAAACGTGCGGCAAACCGCGCTAAGAAGAAATGAGGTCAAGTTATGCATTCAAACAATCATGCCTCAATTATTAACGATATTGAACTGGTCTGTAAAAAACGCAATGTCAAGTTGACTAATCAGCGCCGACTGGTGCTTGAGATTATGTTACAAGCCAAGAAAGCGATGAGCGCTTATGATCTGCTTGATCTATTAAAGCAAGATGAGCCTCAAGCTAAACCACCAACCATTTATCGTGCGTTAGAATTTCTTATCGAACAAGGATTTATTCATAAAGTTGAGTCATCAAATAGCTATATTATTTGTCCGCATTTTAGCCATCCCAATCACATTTCTATCTTATTTATTTGCGATAACTGTAAACAAATTCTTGAAAAAAATAATCATGAAATTGAACATCAGCTACAACAATTAGCCAATCAAAGTCACTTTATGATTAAACACAGTATTATTGAAATACATGGACTATGCCCGTCATGTGCTTCATCGACGAATCTAACCTCTTAACGACTATGACGCTAATCATTATTGGATTATGGTTCATCAATGTCTGCTGCGATACGGTTGGGCAAATTGCCTTTAAGTACGCGGCAATATCGCCGAGCAATCAGACCAAATTGGGTTATTGGCTTGGTTTATTACGCAACTATTGGTTGTGGATTGGCTTTTTATCCTATGGCGTTGGTTTTTTATTTTGGATTGCCTTTTTAACGCTGCTTCCCCTATCGCAAGCCATTTTGCTAGGCTCTGCTAATATTATTTCAGTGATGATTGTGGGTCGTTTGCTATTTAAAGAACAGCTCACGCCGCTGCGCATTATCGGCGTGATCTTAATTACAGCTGGCGTTATTCTAGTTGGAGTGGGTTGATGGCGCGATTTTACTTAATAGGATTTGCCTGTTTGTTATTTTTTGACACACTAGGTCAAACTGGTTTCAAGTTTTCGGCATTAGAGGCGAGGCCCCTTGAGTACTCTTTAGCATGGATCATGCGTATTTTATCTAATAAATGGATATATATTACCACGCTCAGTTATGCGGGTGCGTTTTTTAGCTGGATGATTCTACTGAAAAAAGCTCCAGTTGGACCGGCTTTTGCCGCTTCACGTACCCAAATTGTTACCGTGATGCTCATCTCCGTGTTTATTTTTAATGAAACCCTGACCTTAGCTAGATGCTTAGGCGCAGGGCTCATTATTGCCGGTATTATTTGTTTAGCCTTTGCCGAAAAAAAACTGGCTGAAAAAAATAAATCCGCGATATCATAAAATAAACTGCTCACTTCTCGCGTAAGATATTTAGACGACATCACAATTTTATGCTATTTTAGAGCGCCTGATAAAGGCGTATGCGGCAAATACCCAATCCCCTTTTAGGCGAGTGAAACCTGACATAAAATTTGATGGTGTAATTTTGATGGTGTAATAATAAAATAGGTAAGTATTTTCAATGGCTTTAAAAATAACATCCAAGTGTATTAATTGTGATATGTGTGAACCTGAATGCCCTAACGATGCAATTTCAATGGGATTTGATACTTACCAAATCGATCCGGCAAAGTGCACTGAATGTGTCGGTTATTATGATCACTCAACTTGCCAGCGCGTTTGCCCGATCCAAAATGCGATTATTGCCGATCCGCAGTATGATGAAACCAATGAAGAGTTAATGGCTAAATTTATCCAGTTACAGCAATCACGCTAATCCTGCGTGATATCAATGCGCAGCGCTTTAGGGATTTCAAAATACACATCCTCTAAGATTCCATCCATCTCGCTTACCACTACTCCACCGAGCATTTTAAGGTGATCAACCACTTCACTGACTAACACTTCTGGCGCTGAAGCACCTGCCGTTACCCCAACAACGTTCGCTCCTTTTAACCACTCGGTTTGAATATCAGAACTAAAATCTATTAAATAAGCTGGTTTACCTTCTCGTATAGCCAGTTCAGCCAATCGACTAGAATTCGATGAGTTTTTTGAACCCACCACCAGCACCACATCAGCTTGATGGGCTAAATGACGCACTGCAACTTGCCGATTGGTCGTCGCATAGCAGATATCATTTTTACGTGGCCCGCGGATTTGTGGAAAACGGTGGTACAAAGCCTCAATAATTTCAGCCGTATCATCAACCGAAAGTGTCGTTTGAGTAGTAAAACATAAAAAGTTTTCATTTTTAACGGTTAAAGTCGCCACATCAGCAACGGATTCAACTAAATACATGCCGCCTTGTAAATTGCTATATTGACCCATTGTGCCTTCAACTTCGATATGGCCGGCATGGCCAATTAAAATAACCTCTTCACCACGATTACTTGCTCTAGCCACTTCCATATGTACTTTTGTAACCAACGGGCATGTGGCATCAAAAACTTGTAAGTTACGCAGTTTAGCTTCTGTACGAATCGCTTTTGAGACACCATGGGCTGAAAAGATTAAAATCGACTCATTAGGCACATCGCTTAACGCTTCAATAAAAATCGCGCCTAGTTCTTTCAGACGATTAACGACATAACGATTATGCACCACTTCATGACGTACATAAATCGGCGCGCCAAAGAGCGCTATCGCACGTTCAACAATACTAATTGCCCGATCAACACCGGCACAAAAACCCCGTGGATTGGCTAATATGATTTTCATGAGGATTCCTTATTATGTGTTTTACAGCTGGCCCAAATAAAACAAGCAATACCAACACAAATTGCACAATCCGCCAGATTAAACGTGGGATAATGCCAAGTTCCAAAGTTTACATCAAAAAAATCAATTACATAACCATGATAAATACGATCGAACAAATTACCAAGTGCACCACCCAAAATCAGTGCCAATGAGAAATTCTCGAATTTTTTATGCCGCCCATTTTTATATAACATATAGATAATAAAAATACTTATCACAACTGCCACTATCGCTAACAGACCGCGTTGTCCTTCAAGAATACTAAATGCCGCGCCGGTATTACGGCGATAGCTGATTGAGAAAAAGCTAAATAGTCGAATTGATTCGCCATAATAAAACGTATGATGAATAATAAATTTACTCATAATATCAATAACAAATACAGCTATCGTCACGATTAACCATATTAGACCACTGTTTTTTAGGGAACGGGTTTTTGATGAACTATTGTTTAAGGAAGTTTGCTTCATATCTACCACTCTTTTAAACAGCAAAGGCAAGATTATGATCTTGCCTTAGCACTTGTGTTGCTGATAACGCAATTATGCAAATCGGCGAATTTCACCAGAACCATGAATATTACTATCACAGCGCTGACATAAATGAGTCGTCGCATCATTATCAACGGTATAATGCCAGCAGCGAGGACATTTATCACCCGGCGCTTTAGCCAACACAATTTTTAAGCCAGCCATTTCAGTCTTAACGGCTTCACTTGGTGCTTGTGCAAGCGGCTTAACCTCTGCTTTAGAGGTCAACAAGACAAAGCGTAATTCATTTTGTAGCGATGATAATGAACTAAATAAAGACTCATCAGCATACAAAGTAACAGCAGCTTCTAATGAACCACCAATCACTTTGTCATTACGCCCTTGTTCCAATACTTTATTCACTGCATCCCGAATTTGCAGGATATGACCCCAATATTCGCTGTTCATGCTTTCACTATCAGCCAAGGTAAATAAGTCTTGATACCATTCATCGGTAAAGACAAATTCACTCGGTTTAGTGCCCGGTAGATATTGCCATACTTCATCAGCCGTAAATGAAAGTACTGGCGCAATCCAACGTACCATCGCCTGCGCAATATGATAAAGCGCCGTTTGACAACTATGACGCGCAACACTATCACCTTTAGCGGTATATTGGCGATCCTTAATGATATCCAAATAGAATGAACCCATTTCAACTGAACAGAATTGCATGATACGTTGGACAACTTTATGAAAATCGTAATTATCATAAGCTTCAATAATTTCCGCTTGGGCTTCGCGAGCAACACTGACCGCCCAACGATCTAATACCACCATATCTTCCGCTTTTACTAAATCTGTTTCAGGATTGAAACCATTAAGGTTAGCCAGTAAAAAGCGTGCAGTATTACGAATACGACGATAGCTATCAGCTGAGCGTTTGATAATCTCTTCAGAGTAGCTAATTTCGCCAGAGTAATCGGTTGAAGCAATCCACAGACGCAAAATATCAGCACCGAGTTTATTCATCACTTCTTGTGGCGTGACAATATTGCCTAATGATTTAGACATTTTACGCCCTTGACCATCAACCACAAAGCCATGCGTTAATACTTGCTTGTACGGGGCTTTATTATCAATCGCAGTCGATAACATTAATGAAGACATAAACCAACCGCGATGCTGATCGGAGCCTTCTAAATAGATATCAGCTTCTTGACCATTAAACTCAGGTCTTGCTTGTACCACAGAATAAAACGTCGATCCTGAGTCAAACCAAACATCCAATGTATCAGGAATTTTGCGATAATCATCAGCATCAGGCCCTAATAGATCTTTAATGTCAGCATCCCACCAAGCTTGAATGCCTGATTTTTCAACTAATTTAGCCACTTTTTCAATTAGTGCTAGCGTGTCAGGATGCAATTCATCAGTCTCTTTGTGGACAAATAACGTCATTGGTACGCCCCAAGTACGTTGACGTGAAATACACCAGTCCGGGCGATTCGCAACCATAGATTCAATACGCGCTTCACCCCATTCTGGGATCCAACGAACCTGTTTAATCTCACTAAGTGATTGTGCACGTAATCCCTGTTTATCCATACTAATAAACCACTGTGGCGTTGCACGATAAATCACAGGCGTTTTGTGCCGCCAACAGCACGGATAACTGTGCTCAATATTTTCAAAATGTAATAAAGCATCACGCTCTTTTAACATTTCAACAATTATTTTGTTGGCTTTAAATACAAATACACCATCTAAACCAAGACCAGTTCCCGGTAAGTAACACCCATTGCCACCAACTGGATTAGCCACTTCCAGCCCATATTTTTGTCCCACAATAAAGTCATCTGCACCGTGGCCTGGCGCGGTATGCACAGCACCAGTACCGGCATCAGCGGTTACGTGATCACCTAAAACAATCGGCTCGTCAAAATCAAATAAGGGATGTTTAAAACGCAATAACTCCAGATCGCTACCTTTACAAGCTGCCAGCACTTTCCAATCAGAAATACCGATTTTTTGCATGATTGCAGCAACCAGTTCAGTCGCTAAAATTAAGCACTCTTGACCATTGACTTGCACTAATTGGTAGTCAAATTCAGCGTTAAGCGCAATCCCTCGGCTAGCGGGTAAAGTCCATGGTGTTGTTGTCCAGATAACAGCATAAATGGGTAAATCAGTTTGTACACCAAATTTACTGGCAACCGCTTTGCTATCAACCGCTTTAAATTTTACATCAACCGCTGGCGAGGATTTATCATAATATTCCACTTCAGCTTCAGCGAGCGATGACATGCATTCAGTACACCAATAAACGGGCTTTGCCCCTTTAATCAAATGATTATTGTTAATGACTTTACCTAGCGCGCGGATAATATTCGCTTCGGTGTCAAAATTCATGGTTAAATACGGGTTATTCCAATCACCCATCACGCCCATGCGAATGAAATCAGCTTTTTGGATTTCGATTTGCGATGCCGCGTAATCGCGACAAATTTGACGGAACTCTGCAGGCGATATTTTTTCACCGGGCTTACCAACTTGCTCTTCAACCTTTTGTTCAATTGGCAAACCATGACAATCCCAACCCGGAATATAAGGCGAGTCATAATTCGCTAAGGTTTTAGATTTCATTATAATATCTTTAATAATTTTATTAACCGCATGACCGATATGAAGTTTACCGTTTGCATAAGGAGGACCATCATGCAAAATAAAACTTTTTTTGCCTTTTTTCGCAGTACGAATCTGGCGATATAACGCTTTATCATACCAATTTTGTAACATTGCAGGTTCGCGTTTGGCTAAATCGCCTCGCATTGGAAAACCTGTTTCAGGTAAGTTCAATGTATCTTTATAGTCTGTCATGCTATTTGTTCCGCTTTAATATGACTGAGTTAATAAATCTATTATGCTATTTGGGCAAGCTCCCTATCAGGAACTTACTCAATGCCTTTAATATTAGCCTAAAAGAGGCCAGTATCAGGAAGTTATCTGTAATTTTGCACTAATCTGCTTAGCGATGCAAATATCTTGTTGAATTTGTGCCTGTAATGCCGATAACGAGTCAAATTTCACCTCGTTACGAATTTTACTGACAAATTCAACCGCTAAATACTGGCCATAAATATCCTGATTAAAGTCAAAAATATGCACTTCTAAAACCGCGACTTTCCCATTAATTGTTGGTCTGATGCCAATGTTGGCAATGCCATGATAAAATTGATTATCACACTGATTTTGAACTTTAACAAAATACACGCCATGTAGCGCCGGATTTTTACGATGCAATAAGATGTTAGCGGTTGGGAAGCCAAGCTGCCGAGCTAATTGATTACCATGAATCACGCGCCCTAAAATGGTATAAGCCCGTCCTAATAGCATATGGGCCAACGTAAAATCATCGTTTGATAAGGCTTGACGAATAGCAGTACTGCTAACGCGCTGCGCTTCAACAATATATGTAGGTAAGCTTTCTAGTTCAAAGTGCCCCTTGGCCGCATATTGCTTAAGTAATGCCGCCCCACCTTGCCTTTTAGCGCCAAAACGAAAATCATCACCCACAACAATATATTGGGCTTTTAATCGACTAATCAATCCCTGCTCAATAAACGCATCTGCGTGCATATTAGCAAAAGTTTGATTAAACGGAATCGCTAAAATATAATCAATGCCGAGTTTATCAAGCACGTGATATTTCTCTTGGAAAGAGGTCAATCTTGATGGTGAATTATCACCACTAAAAAATTCCAGTGGCTGTGGTTCAAACAGCATGACAACGGCAGGCAATTGCTTCGCCTTGCTCACTTGTTTTAAACGCGCAATCAAAGCTTGATGACCTAAGTGGATTCCATCGAAATTACCCAACGTCAGCACACAGTGTTTAAAATCGGGCGGTAAGTTATAAAGTCCTCGGATGATTTCCATTAGTTCACGCTTTCAAAATAGGATTAATAAGGTTATATACCAGCTTAAATAATTAACAATTTTATCAAAAACAACGATTAAACGATAGTTTATCAATAGTGTTTTAATGATCGAAGAAATTCCTGTCGAGTACTTGGGTTCGTTTTAAATCCACCACCTAACGACGTCGTTGTGGTAATGCTTGTCGCATCTTTAACACCACGTGCTTTAACACAATAATGAGTTGCATCGATTGAGACAGCCACATGCGCCGTACCAAGTAACGTTTGTAATGCAACTAAGATTTGCTGCGTTAAACGTTCTTGCACTTGCGGTCGCTGCGAAAAAAACTCAACAATACGATTAATTTTAGATAATCCAATCACCGATGACTTAGGAATATAAGACACGGTTGCTTTACCGTCTATCGTGACAAAATGATGTTCGCATACGCTCGTTAATGTAATATCACGTACCGTAATCATCTCATCGACTTGCATTTTATTTTCAATTAAAGTGATTTTAGGGAAATTATGATAATCCAAGCCAGAAAAAATTTCATCAACATACATTTTTGCCACCCGCCGCGGTGTTTCAACCAAACTATCATCAGATAAATCGAGTTCCATCAATTGCATGATTTCACGAAAATGCGCTTCAATCTTCGCCTTTCGTTCACGATTATCCATCGCCACGCGACAAAGCGGGGTTTCAAGATTTTTTTGTTCTAATGCGGTTTTCACTTTCTGCGCTTCAAGGCTTAGTTCACTCATAACAACAACCAATGTATTGGATTATTTTGCTTATTATATACTAATAATTAGCCAAGATGTACTGGCTGATGGCGGTATTTATTGGTGACAAAGCCATGATATCTGAATATCTTGATATGCTAAACTAGTGATTTATCATAATTTAGAATCAACACAATATTGCGCACTGATTGATGATTAACCATAATTATTACTTTTTGGCGGATAGCGCAATCAATAGGATGGTTTTAATAAACAAGGCTGCGGTTAATACCTCAGAAATCCTTCCCACCATTAGGTCTTAACAACTGGAATAGGCTTCGCCGCCTTAAGGTGCTTATACCAATGATTATTGCTATAATGGCAGCATAACTGCGTAAAAAGGATATGAATATGTTAAAGATCGGCCTAGTCTCTGTGTCAGACAGAGCATCATCAGGTGTTTATGAAGATAAAGGTATTCCAGAGCTAAAATACTGGTTAACCACTGCCATTAAAGGGGAATTTACCGTTGAAGCAAGGTTAATTGCCGATGAACAACCTTTGGTAGAGCAAGCATTAATGGAATTAGTTGATATGCATTCGTGTCACTTAATTTTAACCACTGGCGGCACTGGTCCAGCTAAGCGCGATATTACGCCTGATGCCACCTTAGCTATCGCCGATAGAGTGATGCCTGGTTTTGGTGAGCAAATGCGGCAAATTAGCTTACACTTTGTGCCAACCGCTATCTTATCTCGGCAAGTGGGTGTTATACGTAAAAGCTGTTTAATTATCAATTTACCAGGGCAACCAAAATCGATTAAAGAGACCCTTGAAGGCGTTAAAGATGCTAATGGCAATGTGTTAGTTAACGGTATTTTTGCTAGCATTCCTTATTGTATTCAATTACTCGAAGGGCCTTATATTGAAACTCAAGAACAAGTAATTAAAGCATTTCGGCCAAAAAGTGCACTAAAATAAAACAAGGGTAATTTAATGATTTTATTTTATGCAAATTTATTGCATAATTATCCGGATTTATGCAATCAATATAGGAATTATTGAGCAATGACAACTCAGCACAAACCAGATGATCTTGTTAAAATATTTAAAGAGATGCTAAAACAAGAGAAATTCAGCTCACAGCTGGAAATTGTACAGGCACTACAAGAGCAAGGGTTTGAACATGTTAATCAATCCAAAGTATCGCGGATGTTAACCAAATTTGGTGCAGTGCGAACGCGCAATGTGAAAATGGAAATGGTTTACTGTTTACCGACAGAAATTAGCGTGCCAACGACCTCAAGTCCACTCAAGAATTTAGTGCTCGATATCGACTATAATCATTCAATGGTGGTGATTCACACTAGCCCAGGCGCTGCTCAGCTAATTGCACGATTACTTGACTCGATCGGTAAATCAGAAGGCATTTTAGGATCGATTGCGGGTGATGATACGATTTTTAGCACACCAACTAATGGTTTTACTGTTAAAAAATTGTATCAAACGATTCTCGATTTGTTTGAGCAAGAGCTATAAGCCTTGCTCAATAGATTTATTCGCCAAACTCGTCATATTCACGGCACAAAATAACCGTATCTTCAATTAAACGCCGAGCGACAGTGCCATATTCTGGAATTTTAGGCAGTTCACTATAGTGATACCAATGTGCTTCAACCAATTCACTGGGATCAACGCTAATTTCACCGTGATCATAATCCGCTAAATAAGCCATCATCATTGAATTAGGAAACGGCCAAGGCTGCGAAGCCACATATCGAATATTCTTGATCGCCACTTTCGACTCTTCATAGACTTCGCGCACAACCGCTTGTTCCATCGTTTCACCGACCTCAACAAATCCCGCTAAAACCGTATACAGATCTTCTTGAGCATGTCTGGTGTGCTTCGCAAGTAAAATTTTATTTTTATTGCGAATGGCAACGATAATCGATGGCGAAATTTGGGGATAGTAACGCTGATGGCATTTCGCACATAAACAACACCACTCAGTGGTACTTAAATGCATTTGGTGGCCACAATAACCACAATATTTATGTGAACGATAAAATTCGGCCAATTGTACCGCACGCCCAGCCATTAAAAACAGCGCCTGCTCACTACTGCCCAGCAAAGGCCGAATCGATCCCATGCTGTGTTTCATCTCTTTACAAATCAGCCAAGCAATTTGCCCTTGCCATTCGCCAATTGGCTGCGCGCTATCACCGGTAAAATCAAAATCCTTAGCAAGCCCACTTGGTACTTCACCTTTAGGTAACCATAAACGACCATTTTGACTAACAAACCAATAGCCCTGTTCAAGACCCGTTAAAATAATGTGTTGTTGCATATCATTTTTGTCCATAAAAAATTAAGGCAGAGAATGCTCTGCCTTAATGCGATATTATTTTTTCTTCTTATCGTGAAGCCCTTTTTTCTCAAGCTCCCAGTAAATAATACGTTGTTGCACAATCGTAAATAAGTTACTCACGATATAGTATAAAACTAATCCTGATGGGAACCATAAGAAAAACACCGTAAAGATTAATGGCATAAACGTCATTAATTTTTGCTGCATTGGATCAGTCACCGGTGTTGGCGACATTTTTTGAATTAAGAACATCGTTCCGCCCATTAATAATGGCAGGATATAATACGGATCTGGCGCGGCCAAATCTTGAATCCATAACATAAATGGTGCTTGTCGAAGTTCAACCGAACTACCTAGCATATAGAATAATGCTAAGAAAATCGGCATCTGTACTAATAATGGTAAACAGCCGCCTAAAGGATTAACTTTTTCTTCACGGTACAGCGCCATCGTCTCTTGGCTCATTTTTTGACGATCATCACCATAACGCTCTTTAAGTGCTTGTAGTCTTGGCTGTAATAATTTCATCTTAGCCAATGAACGATATTGTGCACGCGTTAGTGGGAACAAAATACCACGCACAATAAAGGTAATAATGATAATTGCAACGCCCCAGTTACCAACAAAACCTTGGATGAAAGTCAATAAATGGAATAGTGGTTGCGATAAGAACCATAACCAACCATAGTCAACAATTAAATCTAAGTGCTTCGCAGTTGCCGCTAATTGGCTTTGAATTTCTGGACCTAACCATAGTTTAGCGGTAATCGTTTGCGATTGACCACCATTAACCACGGTTTCTTCACCTTTAAAACCAACCGTTGCTTGGCTGCCTTTAGCGGTTGAACGCGTATATAATAAGTTCTCTTGATCTTGTGTTGGAACCCAAGCTGACGCAAAGTAGTGTTGCAACATAGCAACCCAACCGGTTGAAGAGTTCACTGATAAGTTTTTATCTTTAATATCAGCAAAACTGTATTTCGTGTAGTTAGTTTCAGAACTTGAATACGCTGCGCCACGAAATGAGCTTAAACCGAGTCCACCACCGCCCTCAGTTATTACATCAGTTGGTAAGTCAACAGTTTGCTTTAGCTGACCATACATCGCAACTTCAATAGGTTGGGCTGTTTGGTTATTAATATCATAGCTGACATCTAACGCATATTGACCACGCTTAAGCACATAAACTTTAGTGTACGTCACGCCATCTTTCGAATAAGTTAATGGCACGCGTAATTCATTTTGACCATCAGCTAAAACAAACTCTTTTTGCGCTGCTTGATAAGTCGGACGCGAACCTTGTCTTGGGTTATCTGGCCCATTTCTACCCGTTAATCCGCTCTCCGCTATATAAATAAAATCAGGTCGAGCCATTAATAATTGAAATGGCGTATGTGAGTCTAAGGTTTGATCATACTTTAATAACTGTGCTGATTGGACATCACCACCGTAAGTATTGATAACTAAAGACAACACATCGGACTTAACGGTGATGGTTTGTCCAGCAGTGTTTGCAACTGCATCATCATTACTTACCATTTGTTCTGATAACTGATTTGCAGTAGCAGGCTTAGGCGCATGATCTTTGTCCCAAGCTTGCCAGATTAGATAAGAAACAAAAAGTAAAGCAATAATTAAAATGTTACGTTGAGATGCCATTCGTGTTTTCTCTATTGTTTTTTGTCATTGCAAGGAGGAACAGGATCGTCGCCCCCTTCATGTAAAGGATGACATTTTAATACACGTTTAACCGTTAGCCAACTCCCTTTTATCAATCCAAAGCGTTTTAGTGCAATAATTGCATAGTGTGAGCACGTTGGATTAAAACGGCAGTGTGGGCCAAGTAATGGACTAATAAAACGCTGATAGCCCCGAATTATCCAAATAAAGCCATTTGCGCCTAATGAAGTCAATTGTGCCAAGTATAATTTCAATGTTGATTTTTCTGCATTAAAATGAGACGTTGCCATAATTTATCAACGACGGCCCTTAACGCCGAATTATCGAGTTCAGAAGCGGCAGATCTTGCCATTACAATGACATCTATTGCAGGAAGTTCGCACTGTGCCAAACGAAACTGCTCCCTAATCACACGCTTAAGGCGATTACGATCATGTGCATGCTTAATTTGCTTTTTGGCAATTGCGAAACCGATTCGGCAATGAGTTAAAGAATTTTCTCTGGCAACAAAAGTGATATATGGTGAACTTACCCGAATAGACTGGTTAAAGACGTGTTTAAAGTCGGCGGGAGTTAGCAAACGTAACTCCCTGCTAAAGGTGAGCAAATTAATCACTCAACTTTACATATTAGCTAGATGATACAGTTAAACGAACGCGACCTTTAGCGCGACGACGAGCTAATACTTGACGACCATTTTTTGTAGCCATACGAGCACGAAAGCCGTGAGTACGATTACGCTTTAAAACTGATGGTTGAAATGTACGTTTCATGACGATTTATACCTAAATCAAATTATTAACAATGAGCGGAGACAAACTCCACTTTGGTTATAAAGAGGTCGAGATTATAGAGGTAAATAACAAGATAGTCAACGAACTTTGTCGCCTTTTTATTGTAATAAAACGAACCCTATAATTTAGTTAATCCAATCGCGGTTTCTAATCTTAAGCTGGTAATAGTAGCCATAAATATTAAATAATTATTTCTAAAGCACAATTATTATATTAATACCGCTTCTTATACTAGCACGCATCAGACAACACTTTACGGATAGAACCACCGCACTGGTTTAATAACGCTTTAGCTTGCTCCGCGTCAGTATGCGTTAGAATCATTACAATCGCCGTTTTACAATCCCGCTTAGTTACAACTAATGCTTGCTGAGCTTGTTGCCGAGTACACGACGTTGCTTGCATGACAATGTTGATTTGCCGTTCAACTAATTTGGCATTAGTCGCCTCAACATCAACCATCAGATTACCAAATACCTTACCGATTTTAATCATACTGCCAGTCGTTAGCATATTAAGTACAAGCTTTTGCGCGGTTCCCGCTTTCATTCGAGATGAGCCTGTAATAACCTCAGGCCCAACAACGGGGGTAATTGCAATATCCGCTAAACTAACCATTGGTGAATTGGGATTGCAGCATAAACTCACCACCGTTGCATTTAACGATTTAGCATAATTCATCGCGCCGATCACATAAGGGGTTCGGCCACTCGCCGCAATGGCAACTAATATATCAGCTGCTGTAAATCCAACCGATTGTAAATCCTGCTGGCCAAGAGACTGATTATCTTCAACATTTTCAACCGCCTTAAAGATTGCCGTATTACCGCCAGCGATTAAGCCAACGACTTGTTCGGGCGCGCTGCCAAAAGTTGGTGGACATTCACTTGCATCAAGAATCCCTAAACGTCCAGATGTACCGGCACCGACATAAATTAAACGGCCGCCTTGTAAAAAAGCGTTAGCAATCTTATCGACAGCTAACGCGACTTGCGGTAACACTTGTTCGACAGCGAAAGCGATTGTTTTATCTTCATTATTAATGACAGTGAGCATATCAAGAGTCGATAGTTCATCGATCTGCTCACTGGCGTGATTACGGCTCTCAGTGACCAAATGAGAAAGATTAATATTTTGCATAATATAGCGGCCCATCATGTTGTTAAATTATTTATGTATAAAATCAAAGAAGCGAAATTATCACTGAAACCATCGCTATAATAGTGTTGCCACAATGTATCGGCTTAATAAAGAGAGATTATTCATAATAATCCTCTAGAATTATAGCGATAATGATGAGCATACCGCTATAATAATTTAGATTAGCAAACGGATCGTTTAACTTTTATCAGCCATCTGTCTCAATGTAACAAAATCGATTTTACCCGTTCCGAGTAAAGGCAGCTGTTTAATAACACGAATATCTCGTGGCACGGCTAATGCAGGAATACCCAATGTTTGTGCTGCTTGATTGAGCTTGTCTCGGTTCACAGTATCAGATGTAGTAAATAATACGATCGCTTCGCCTTTACTTGCATCGGCTTTAATCGTCGCGCCATGCATTCCTTGAGCATCAACTGCTTTAGCCAATGATTCTACACTTTCTAGTGACACCATTTCTCCAGCAATTTTTGCAAATCGTTTAAGCCGACCTTTAATCGTAATAAAACCATCAGAATCAATATCAACAATATCACCAGTATCGTACCAGCCTTTGGTCACATTACCGTCTTTATCAGTCGCACTCACCGTGACTAATTTACCTGGCTGTTCAAGTAGCAAATAGCCTTTCATAACATTAGGGCCTTGTAGCTGTAACCTTCCCCCTGATTGAATACCATCGACAGGAACAATACGAGTACGCATGCCTGGTAAAACTCGACCAACTGAACCACGTTTATATGCCATTGGTACATTGAGTGACACAACCGGCGCACACTCGGTTACGCCATATCCTTCTAAAATACGAATACCAAATTTATTTTTCCAAATATCACGCGTAGCATCTGATAATCGCTCTGCTCCTGCAACGACATAACGTAAGCGCATAAAATTATCAGGATGAGCATAACGTGCATAATTAGCAAGAAATGTTGGTGTACCAAATAGTACCGTGCAATTTTGATCATAAATGATTTCAGGTACCATTTTATAATGCAGCGGATTGGGGTACAAAAATGTCTGACTACCAGAATACAGCGGTAAGAATAATCCAGCCGTCAAGCCAAACGCATGAAATAAAGGTAACGTTGACATAAATCGATCAGTTGGCATCGGATCAATCACGCTGCGAATCTGCTCAACATTCGCCAACAAACTACTATGAGAATGAACAACCCCTTTTGGATTACCTTCCGAGCCGGAAGTAAATAGTATTAACGCCTCTTCTTCAGAGTTATGTGCTCGCGTTAGCAAGCGAGGTATAAATTGATAAATAAAAACCGATGCTTTATTTACTAACGTTAAATCCGCTTTACAGTCTTCCAAAAAACACCAGTTCACATCGTTTATCTCGTGCAAGAGATGATCCAAATTACCTTTGTTCAAAAATTTTCTTGAGGTAATAATCGTTTTAATTTGTGCAGACTTAACCGCGCAATTTAATCCCTTTTCACCAGCAGTATAGTTAAGCATCGCAGGCGTGCGATTTTTGAGAGATAGCGCCAAAATCACCGATACACTCACAACCGCATTTGGCAATAAAACCCCTACACGCTCGTTTTTTTGGGTCAATTTGTCAAAAATATATCCAAGACCCAATATTTGTTGTAGGAGCTTACGATAACTCAAATTTGTAGTCGTTGGATCTTGAATAATCGGTAGATTAGCGCCATAACGTACTTGTGATTCTAATAGCGCCTCGAAGAGAGTTAATTTAGGACGGCTTTCTATGCGCGCTTGCATCATAATTTGCTGGAGTTTTTCACCGGCAATATACCGCCTTTCGCTCGCTTTTTTAGCGATAGGCATCGCAATATGTTTGGGCTCGAGCACATGCATGGTAATACACGGAAATAATCGGCGGCGAAAGATCCCTTTCAAACGGCTGGTAAATGTCAATTCAGCGCCTTCAATCCAAACCGGTACGATTGTCGCGCCAGACTTTGCAGCCACAAATGCCGCTCCATCATAAATTTTTATTAATGAGCCAGTCAATGCAGCTTTCCCTTCTGGGAAAATAACCACTGCCCGATTTTTATCGATTTGTCGCACTAACTGTTTAATCGCCATCGGATTGGTTGGATTTATCGCGATAAAATCAACATAACGTTTTGCTAATTTAACAAACCAATGATCAATATAACCAGAATAAATAACAAACACCGGCCGAACAGGTAAAAACACGCCTAATAAAATACCATGCAAAAAGGAAACATGATTGGCCGTTATCATCAACTTTTGGTGATTAAAGTGATTAAGGTTACCTTTAACACTAACATGGAAGAGAACTTTTAGAATAATTTTTATAATCGTTAAGACCATGAGGTTATCTCAAAAATATGCGACATTGCATTGTGAAAATAATAGAGAGAAAAAAGATGTACGCAAGACATGAAATCAATCGATTGCTTAATAATTAAACAAAACGCAGTGATTAAATAGTGACTAAAAAACAATAACCATTTAATTTATAAAACTATTTTCTCATTATAGCAATTCAATATTGCGATCGCTTTGAAAGGTGATAATAAATACAATCAATGTGTATTTAATATGCAAAATAAAATGATCGAGATAAAAAAAGGGGTAATAATTACCCCTTTCTAAAAAGCTGACAGAATTAACGACGTAGACCTAATTTTTTGATTAATTGATTATAACGCTCAACATCAGTACGTTTTAAATAATCAAGTAATTTACGACGGCTAGAAACCATACGTAATAAACCACGACGGCTATGGTGATCTTTTTTATGTTCAGAAAAATGACCTTGTAAATCATTAATACGCGCAGTTAAAAGCGCAACTTGCACCTCTGTAGAACCCGTATCATTTGCACCACGACCATGTTCTGCAACGATTTGTGCAACGCTTTCTGTACTTAGAGACATAGTAACTCCTAAAAAATATTAAATTATCAACACCAAGAAAGGCCGATCTCTAATCCAGCGCTTTCCGTAAGAGGTTAAAGATTATAGCTGAATTTAACCAAATTGCAATAAATTGCCTTGATATTTATCAGCACACGATAGACTCGGTAGTAGAATTAGGTATCGTATTGTTCGCACTTAATGTTGAATAGAATTGATTAACTCATTACCTTAACTTCCCATCACCAAAAGAATACAAATTAAGCAATAATCATTATCGCCATAATAAGTTAACACTGTTAGAATATAACTTCATTTCACCTTACAATTGACCTTGAGGGTTTTACTGTGTCAGATAAAACATCTTTAAGTTATAAAGATGCTGGTGTTGATATCGATGCCGGCAATGAATTAGTCAATCGAATAAAACATGTCGTAAAAGAGACTCGCCGTAACGAAGTTCTTGGTGGTTTAGGGGGATTTGGTGCCTTATGTGCAATTCCTCAAAAATATCAAGAACCCATTCTTGTGTCGGGTACTGATGGCGTCGGAACCAAACTGCGTTTAGCCATCGATCTCAATTCGCACGATACCATCGGCATTGATTTAGTTGCGATGTGCGTGAATGATCTCATTGTACAAGGTGCTGAGCCGCTATTTTTCTTAGATTATTATGCAACAGGCAAGTTAAATGTTGATGTTGCCGCAACGGTTGTTACTGGCATTGCCGAAGGCTGTAAACAATCAGGCTGTGCTTTAGTCGGTGGTGAAACGGCTGAAATGCCCGGCATGTATCATGGTGATGATTATGATATCGCTGGTTTTTGTGTCGGCGTAGTCGAAAAAGCCAAAATTATTGATGGCAGCAAGGTTCAAGAGGGTGATGCCATTATCGCTTTAGCATCGAGTGGTCCCCACTCCAATGGTTATTCATTAGTCAGAAAAATTATTGAAGTTAGCGGTGTAAACCCAGACCAAGAACAATTAGATGGCAAGCCTCTTACAGCACACTTGTTGGCTCCAACAAAGATTTACGTACAATCGGTCTTACATCTTATTGAGCAAGTTGATGTTCATGCCATTGCTCATATTACCGGCGGCGGCTTCTGGGAAAATATTCCTCGTGTGTTACCAGAAAACACACAAGCTATTATTAATGAACAGAGCTGGCAATGGCCATCCGTCTTCAATTGGCTACAACGAGCAGGCCACGTTGCTAAGCATGAAATGTACCGCACTTTTAACTGTGGTGTCGGCTTAATTATTGTTATGCCAAAACAATCCGTAGAACATGCAATAAAAATACTCAATCAGCACGGTGAACAAGCTTGGTTATTAGGTGAGATAAAAGCATCCGATTCACCAGAACGTGTCGTGATAAAATAAATACGATAATAAGGCGAGCAATCGCCTTTTTTACCTCTATTTTTAATCAATGCAGAGTATAAATCGTCATGATAAAAAAAATTGTCGTCCTTGTTTCTGGCAGCGGTTCAAATCTACAAGCTATTATTGATGCCTGCCACACCAAACAGATCAATGGCCAGATTGTTGCAGTAATCAGTAACAAAGCAGATGTTTATGCACTTGAGCGCGCTAAACAAGCTCATATTGCAACTCACGTGATTAATCATCAGGATTATTCATCGCGGGAAGCATTCGATCAAATGGTCGCCAAGCAAATCGATCACTATCAGCCCGATTTAATTGTTTTAGCAGGCTATATGCGTATCTTATCGGCCGATTTTGTCCAGCGTTATATCGGTAAAATGCTAAACATTCATCCCTCACTGTTACCTAAGTACCCAGGACTACATACCCATCGCCGGGCCATTGAAGCGGGAGATGGCGATCACGGCACCACGGTACATTTTGTTACCGAAGAGTTGGATGGCGGACCAATTGTTTTACAAGCTAAAGTGCCCATATTTAGCAACGATGAAGAGTCAGACGTGATTGAGCGTGTGATTGCTCAGGAGCACCAGATCTACCCACTGGTGATAAAATGGTTTTGTGACAACAGACTGGAAATGCGCGATGGTAAAGCCTATTTAGATCATAAACCCATCCCCGACTCTGGTTACGGCAATGATTAAGCACAAATAATGATGCGATGATAACTCAGTGATATTTCCTATTTTTTGTAAATTTTCGGTTAAAGGTAACTGAGTTAAGAATAACGTATTGACCTTTTTAAAATAATTTGCCAATGTAGTCAGTAATGAATATTTTGATGGTATTTGTTAGTAAACAGAAAGGAGGTCACTTATGACTTTAAGTATTACCAGTAAACAAATGGATATCACCCCTGCAATCAGAAGCTACATAGAAGAAAAGTTTGCTAAACTTGATAAATGGCATGCGCAGCTTATTAATCCTCATTTTATTTTATCAAAAGAACCAGACGGATTTATTATTGATGCAACCATTGCCACGAAAGGAACTCCGTTAGTTGCCTCCGCAAAACACGATGATATGTACACTGCTGTCAATGAACTGATTAGTAAACTTGAAAAACAGTTAAATAAATTACAACACAAAGGTGAAGCAAGACGCGCCCATGAAAGTATAAAAGATTATACGCCAGAAGAGGTTTAATCTAGCAATCAAGGCACTAATCAGTGCCTTGTTCTTACCAATGACTTAATCAAAAATCTCGTCATCAGCAAAAAAATACGCAATTTCACGCTCAGCAGATTGGGGAGAATCAGAACCATGTACCGCATTTTCAGTAATGCTATCGGCAAAATCATAGCGCAAAGTTCCCGCTAACGCTTTTGCCAGATCGGTTGCCCCCATGACTTCACGGTAACGGCAAATAGCATTTTCACCAGTTAAGACTTGCACAACAACTGGACCGGATGTCATAAATCGCACCAGTCCATCAAAAAAGGGTTTACCTTGGTGCTCCGCATAAAAACCTTCAGCCTGCTCTTTCGTGAGATGAACCATTTTCATGGCAATAATATCTAACTTTGCTTGTACAAGCCGTTCTTCAATTTTACCAATCAACCGTTTTTTCACCGCATTGGGTTTAATAATTGATAATGTTCTTTCTGCACTCATACGGCTCTACCTTATTATTGAATATGAAAGTATATTCTATCAATTTGTCCGCTTTCGTCCAATAATAATAAATCATGCCGACCTTTATCATTAACATTTAAAGTGACAGTAAATGCCGTATTACTGATCGTTTCAGTCATTAAGTTACCATCTAAAAACCACCATCGAGTACCGTTGCCGCCTTGGCTGTTAAGTGTCATTGTAATTTGAGCTTGATTGGGTAGAGCACGCAATACTTCATTAGCGCGAATACCGGTAATTAAAAGGGGAAATGATTGGTTATCGCCGAGTGCCGGACACGATAAATCGGTCGGTGGAATTAAGGTTTGTCGGGTTTCTTTTGCCAAAATCCAGCCTTCTAATTCGATAGGCCAAAGCGCAATCTCTTTTTTAGTTGCCCCTACACAATCAGCATTAACTCTTAATCCTCGTTTATTAATCCAAATCGTAATAGTACCTGAACGGTAGAGATTATTTTTTAACATGTGCAGCTGTTCTAGCGTTGGCGGAATCATGTCATTGACAATCCAAGCCCGTTTTTGCCGATGGCAATTTTCATCCGAGCTATCGAGCTCTTGGCCTGTCGGCCAACAAATATTGGCGACTCGTACCGATTCAGGTTTCGGATCGGTTGGTAAATCACGATTTAAGCTACGTTGCTTATTCAATAAAATCGAATTAACCTGCTGTAAAATGGGCACAGCGCTAAGGGTACCATATTGCCCAACAACTGGTGTACCATCTGGCCTTCCTACCCAAATACCGATAAGATAACGAGGATTGATACCAATTGCCCACGCATCACGATAACCATAGCTCGTACCGGTTTTCCATGCCAAAGGAACAATCGGATTATTTGATTGTTTTAACATAGGAACGGGCTGCAAAGCCAGGATCTGACGAATCACCCATGCACTTCCCTTATTTATCAATCTTTTATCTAATAACGGTTCATCAAGTGTAAAACGTAACGGTGCAACATTTCCTTGCCGAGCAAACGCGCCATATGCACTGACCAACTGATCCATCCTGACCGATACCCCGCCAAGAATATAGCTGATATTAGGCTGATTTTCTAGTGAAGACAGCTCCAAACCAATAGAATTAAGTTGGCTAGTAAAACGAGTTGCGCCGTAAAGCTCCATTAACTGCACTGCCGGTAAGTTTAGTGAGCGCTGCAACGCGTCACTCACGCTCACCGGACCATGATAGTCAGTATCAAAATTCTTAGGTCGGTACTGAGATGATATTCTCGGTACGTCTTGCAATAATGATTCAGAATGAATCATACCGTCATTAAGTGCTAAGCCATATAGAAAAGGTTTCAATGTTGATCCTGGCGAACGGTAAGATTTGATCATATCAACTTGACCAAGGCGACTTGCATCACGAAAATCAACCGAACCCACATAACCTTTTACGGTCATATCAGTATGATCAACCACTAAAATAGCTAATGAGCTTTTAGGCAATAACTGATTTTTCCAATTAAGTGCCATATCTTCAAGTGCATATTGGAGCGGTTCGTCAATGGTCGAACGGATAATTGATTTGGCAGGATAAGATTGACTTAATCGACGCGATAATAACGGCGCTAATCGGGGCGTCTTACGGGGATAAATCCATACTTCTTCTTGTTTAACTTGTGCTATCACTTCAGCAGACCAAACTTGATAGGTTTGTAATCTCGCGAGCACTTTATCCCGTGCTTTTTGTGCCTTATCAGGATATCTGTCGGGTCTAAGGCGACTGGGTGCTTGAGGTATAACGGCAAACAGAGCGGCCTCACTGCGCGTTAGCTCACTCGGTGCTTTACCTAAATATGACCAACTTGCAGCACCGATTCCTTCGATCATACCACCATAGGGAGCCCGATTAATATATAGCGTTAAAATTTCAGCTTTACTGTAATGCCATTCTAATTGTAATGCGCGAAATAATTGCCTAAATTTCCCTATAATTGTGCGCTGATGAGGATCAATAATGCGTGCAACTTGCATTGAGATAGTACTACCACCCGAGACAATTTTTCGATTCGTAATATTTTGATATGCAGCTCGTAATATTGCCAAAAAATCAATACCAGCATGCTGATAAAAATGACGATCTTCGTAAGTTAGCAAAGCTTGTAGATAATAATCAGGAACATCATCTAACGTAATTGGGTAGCGCCAAATACCATTACTGTCGGCAAATCGCCACATCGGCACGCCATTTTGAGCAAGAATCGTCTGCGTAGGCTTTAATTCAGTCATCGGTAAAGGTAATAATGCATCAGCAATAATAAATGCAACGAAAAAAAGAGCAGGTAGAGTCACGGCCGCAAAGAGTAATTTTTTTAGTTTCATGTTGTAATATTAATCGTAAAGATTATGTTGGCATAATGCCAAACACCAAGCACAATACTGCAAAATAAGAAATTATAACTATTTTCAGGTCATAAGCTAAATCACTAGCAAATAACCTGAAGCCGCTTATGTTTAATTAGGGCCGGTAATTGTCATAACACCAATCGTATTACCCACACCATTCCAAGCTGGTTTATACATTGACTCAACATATGGAGAGGGAACAATATACTCCCCTGCTGTAACAGCTCTGGCAAGATAGATAATCTTAGCACTATATCGATCTTTAGCCGTATTGGTATTAATATCAACTGCTGCGACATAACGATCATTGAGATACTCTTGATGTTTAATATTTGTCAAACTGCTTTGTTTAACAAGTTCTCTCAATTCAGGTAGGGCATGTATATCAATGCTGTTATTAGGTAAATTTGGGTTTTCAAGTACAAGTCCAGCGGGAATCATATCGACCACCATCGCATCATTAATCACTCGGCTAGCTGAAACATCTAACATGACTATAGCTAAATCACCAACTTTCAATTCGCTACCTGTTATCAATTTACCTTGAATATCATAATATTGCCTTGAAATAGTTAATATGCCGTCGCTTGCTGTCGGTTTTGGCATTTTCTTAGTATATCCCGATAACAAAAATTGGACATAAAGCGGCGCTGCATTATAAGGATTATGCACACTAATACCTGCGGACAATTCTTTCGGCCCAAGAGTTCGATAGATTGTCTCATTTGATTTTATTTTCTCTTTATTATTTAATAAAACACTAAATACTTCTTGTTGTTGAGGTGGTAAGCTATTCCAACTTACCATAAATAACGTACTTAGTTCTTGAGTAGACAAATACAACTCTGTTTTTAGACTATTTGATAAATCTAATAAATAGTCAGCTTGCATATCAGTAGCTAATTCATATTGAGTCATCAAATTATAGATTTGCGCTTTATCACGAATCACACTACCATAATCCCCCAACCAATAATACTGTGTATCGCGAGGCGTCGATATGGCGATATCGAATAAATCTTGGGTACTGCGATAATTTCCGGTCAACTTAGAAGCAATCGCGAGTTGCATAATAGGTAAAGGTGATAATAATGCACCGTTTGCATTACTTTTTACTTGTTGATATAGCCGTTTAAGCTCGTTACGCATTGCCGGCGTAATTTTCTTTTGCTGTGCTAAAATTAACGCGGCATATGCTTTAGTTGAGAATTCAATATAATCCTCAGCATCAGGATTATAATAACCCGTTAGATTATAAAATGCTGAAGGTTCATACAAATATTGTTCAATCCTTTCCAATGCTTTTGCCAGACCTTGTTGATTAACTTGGTAACCATGTTCTTTCGCACGTAATAAAAATTCTGTCGCGTAAACGGTTAACCAATACTCCTCATTATTCTCTTGGCTCCATAAACCAAAACTGCCATTAGTTCGCTGCATGCCAAACAGATGATCAATTTTCATTTGTACCATGTCACGGCGCTGTTGATCTGAGCCAATATTAATGCCGAGTTTGGCTAGTTGTTCTTCATTAACATATAACAAAGGATATAAACGGCTGATCGTCTGTTCTAAACAATTATATTGGTAATCATATAAGGATTTAATATACCTAGCGAGGTTAAAAGGTAAGTTGTGTGATAGCACAATCTCAGCTTCAACGGTATTATCAATCAAATCGGTTAACACGGACGGAGATAAACTCCAGCCTTCACCGCCGTTGAGAGCAGCTGATGAGATACGTGAGGTAGCTGAATAAGGAGGTCTTACGCCTATGTTCCATGACCGAGCAAGTTGGTAAGTCTGCCCATCAATTAGCTTAATATTACCAATCTCAACGTTAATCTGCCCCTGACCAAATCCATAATGAGCCTCGGTGGTAATTGGCATAACTTTGTGCTCTTGTGGCGCGAGCTGTACTTGGGTTGGAACGTGTTTATTAAGTATAGAAATAGGCCCTTGTGAATGTAAAGTAAGGCTAATATCTTGAACTAAATCAGTCAAGTTTCGCAGCTCGAATGCCAATATTGTTTTATCGCCACCCGCCAAAAAACTTGGCGTTGAGAGTTCAGCAACAATCGGTGCACTGACAGTTATATTTTTTTCGGCATAGCCAAAACGATCTTTATCCCAAGCTTGTGCCATGATACGCAATTCACCATTAAAATCGGGAATAGCCAGATCGATTTCTGCTTCACCACGTGAGTTTAAAGTAATCGTTTTAAGTTGCTGAGCCACTATATTTATAATCGTCAGTGGCTTTTTACCACCAACCGCCATACTATTATTATAACGGTTATCACTATCGCCCCCAAAGCCTATCCCTACTCGTGATCCCGCGCCTTCAATTAGTTTGCCATATACATCAAACTGCTCAACATTGTAGCGTTTACGTCCAAGGAAAGCAGAATAGGGGTCTGGGGTCATAAAATGAGTAATATTAAGCACGCCACTATCGACCGCCGAAAGTAACACCGTAATTTGACGATCTTTAATCGTATTATTACTGACTTTAACCTTCACCTTAACTACTTTTTCTGGATTAACTTTTGGTGGTACATCCAAGGTAACGGCAAGCTGCCTATCTGAAGTATCCATCGGTAAATATAACAGCCCTACTGCCCGTTTGATGGTCTCGAGCGTTGAGTCTGTACTTGGTCTAATAACAATGGCGCTAACATAAATATCGTGTCTTCCCCAATTTTTAATTGGAATCTCAACATCAATGCCCCCTTTTCCCACATTGACTTTTTTCATCCAAAGATTGCCATCATTAGTTTCTAATGAAATATAACCCGACCCACTGACTGGCGCATCCATGTGGACTTTAGCTGTGTCACCAGGGCGATAAGATGACTTATCAAGCGTTAATTTAACTTGGTCTGGGCGGACCTCAGCGCGATGATCGGCGTTATCACCCCAGCTATAGCCACTCCAAAATCGAACGCTACTCATTAGAGCGCTTTTGGGATCAATAACTTCAATACGATATGATCCAGAATCATCGGGTAAAAAACTCACTTTACCAATACCATTCTCAGCAATTTTAAGATTATCGTCTAAAACAATAAACTCTTTCGAATCATATTTTGACTGCCATCCTTCACTATCAGACCAACTCCAATAGTAATCTCGTCTTTCTTTAACGATTCTGACAATCAGTTTGTTTGCTGCCAACTTATTACCATCTTGATCGACATAAGCCACTTCAAAATTCGCATTCTCACCAAGTCCAAGTACCGGTGCGCTGACATACTGACCAAGTGACCAATCATAGTACTGACTTTGACCAAACAGTGGTCGAATGGCCGGCATACGTTCAGCAGGCCAGACAGATTGTGTTGCTTTTCGAATAATCGGCCGACCGCCAACATCAAGTATGCTGGCTTGCAACGTAATATTAATTGGCGATTTAATATCACTCCAATTTTGCTTATCAATGGTCATATTTGCGAAACCTTGGCTATTTAGTGTTTGCTCAATATGATTGATCTGTCGAACTAAATTGGCCTCAGTGACAGAGCCAATTTGAAAATCAGTAAGTTGCGGAACTTGCCGCTCTTGTGCAGTGGCAATAATCGCTTGAAGTTCATTACCAGATGCCGGGGCACCATATAAATACCAACCTTTTACAGTGAATGACGCATTTTGACTAGTCAAAATCGGTCTGACTGATTCTGACTTTAAGGTTATTGCCATTCTTTCTGGTAAAAAATCTTCCACTGAAAAATAATGATAACGATAAATATCATCGCCCAAATTGAACTTAAATAGCCATTTACCGGTTGCAGCATTGGCTGGAATGATAAATTCTGTTTGATAAAAGCCACTGTTGGCATTTACACTTTTCCATACAAAATCTTTAATTATTTGTCCCGTAGGGCTAATAATTTGTGTTTTTATCGGTTGTTCCGGCAGTAATTGACCATCAGCATCACGCAATAGCGCATTTAAATGGACGATTTCATTAGGATGATACAGATCACGAGGTCCAAAAGTAAAAATTTGTTTTTGATAAAAAGGAGCGCCTAAAACATTAAATTCACTGAGATCTAAGGCGTGATGCTCAATGTCAACAAACGACATCTGATGACCATCACTTGCAGTCACTAAACGATATTGCACATTAGCATTTAATTTTAATTGTGCATAACCTTGCTGATTGGTTCTAACTGTCACCGGACTGCATTGCTTATCTTTTTTTGAACATAATGCAGTTAATGTTATATCCGCCAATGCACTACCATCGTCGAGACGGTGTGCAAATGCTGATAATTTCCCTTTTTCATACTCATGCACAACAATGCCAATATTGCTAATTGAGAATATTGTCATCGGGTTAGAATAGTTATATTTACCTGACTGATTTAGTATCGCAATATAGGTTCCTTCCGCCTTAAGTGCCTCAATATGGCCTAAATCTATAATCTTATTTTCTTGAATATTCAATCGCGGAGTCAGTTCAAATCGTGCAGAGTAAACGAGATCTGCATAAGATAGTGTGCTCTCAGCATCCCATACCGATAACTGCTTTGCTGAGCTATAATTTTGCATAAAATCATGAATCTGATCTGACTTAATGCGGAAAAAATTGACATCAATTTGATTCACATTCAACGTCGTAATAGGCAGCCCCGTCATCGATTTACTCGGTAATAACGACCCATTACTAGTAAATCCAACCATCGGACTGCGATGACGCGTTACTAGTGTTTTTTTATACTGCATTTTGAGTTGTTTGCTATTAATCGCTGTCAGTGATTTATCAATGCTTAATGTTAATTTTGTACTCGGAGCTAAATAGCGATGGCGTAGTTCTCGTCCATTACTTGATAATTCCCAGTGACCATCAACATCACCTTTCCCCTCTTCAACTAAACGTAGTAAACGATTAAAATCTTGCTTCGAATCGAGTGGGATTGAAAAGGTAATAACCAACGTACTTGCCCCATCGATAATCATTTCGGCGCTATCTAATACTGATAATGGTTTATTGCTGTAGTTTTTTTGTAATGTCTCATCTAGCACCAACTCTCCGTTTTCACTAACAGGAGTTGCAGATGAGATACTGTCGGAATAATCAATCGGACTATTATCAGATTCAATAATAATACTATACTCACCGTTATCGGTTGAGCTATTTACCGATTTATCTGTATTATCGCAGCCCCACAATAACAATGATATGCAGCACAATAATAAGTAGTTAATCGAGCACTTCATGACCTTAGATATTCCTTATTTCACAACACACTACATACTGAAACCCAAGCAATCTTACACTCAAAATAATGGGAATCACAATTGAACAATCGCCTACATCTCTATCATATCTAAAATTACCAGAGAACTCTATTCAAAATTCGCTACCTCGCCTTTAATCGTATCGAATAACCATTATAGATAATCAGATAAGATTAGTAAAAATAACGTGTATAGCAATAAAAATCTAATTTAACGGCAAAATTTTGTTAGAATGCTTTTTTTGATTACATTGTTTATTGGAAAATAGCATGTTCACCCGAATTATTGTTCTACTAAGTTTAATGTGTGTATTATCTAGTCCGGTTTATGCTGCAGGCTTTGATGCAACAACATTATCGTTAGGCTGGGGAATTCCGTTTCTCGCCATTTTATTATCAATTGCGCTTTGCCCGTTACTATTACCAACTATTTGGCATCATCATTATGGTAAAATTGTTGCCATTTGGACACTGTTGTTTATTATTCCTTTCACCATAACATTCGGCTTTGATAGTGTGATTGCAGTTGTTGCCCATGCAATATTGGAGGAATACATTCCTTTCATTTTATTGTTATTAGCCCTGTTTACTGTCTCAGGTGGTATATTAATCAAAGGTAATTTACAAGGCACACCAAAATTCAACGTTATTTTACTCACTATCGGCACAGTACTGGCCTCACTTATGGGCACAACAGGCGCGGCAATGTTGATGATAAGACCGATTATTCGAGCCAATGATAATCGTAAACATCGAGTACATGTCATTATCTTTTTTATCTTTTTAGTAGCTAATATTGGAGGAGGACTAACACCACTTGGTGATCCACCGCTCTTTATCGGTTTTTTGAAAGGCGTTGACTTTTTTTGGACAGTGAAACATATGTTTCTTCCTGTTTTATTGACTGCGATCTTATTGCTAATCATGTTTTACTTTATTGATAATTATTATTATAAGCAGCAAAATGAAAAACTTGATAAAGATCCAACACCTGATAAAGCAATCAAAATTTATGGTAAACAAAATTTTATTCTTTTAGCCGCCGTAATCGGTACAGTGTTACTTTCAGGTATTTGGCAATCGAACATGACTATCACCATTTTAGGTACACCACTTGCGTTACAAAATATTGTTCGTGATTTATTATTTGTAGCGATCTCTTTGGTATCGATCGCCATAACACCAAAGCAAATTCGCTCTGCTAATCAATTTAACTGGGAACCAATTTTAGAAGTAGCGAAACTATTTATCGGTATTTTTATTACCATTGTGCCAGTTATTGCCATTTTACGTGTCGGATATGATGGTCAACTATCATCGGTAGTTTCACTCGTTACCGATGATAATGGTGGGCCAATTAATACAATGTATTTTTGGTTAAGTGGTATTTTATCAGGCTTTTTAGATAATGCTCCAACCTATTTAGTGTTCTTTAATTTAGCATCCGGTGATGCAAATACCTTAATGGGGCCACTTGAAGCAACATTACTTGCGATATCAATGGGCTCGGTGTTTATGGGCGCCTTAACCTACATAGGTAACGCCCCTAATTTTATGGTGAAGAGTATTGCCTGCCAAAACAAAATCAATATGCCCAGTTTTTTTGGCTATATGAAGTGGTCAGTAGGAATTTTAATTCCCGTATTTATTGTCAATACACTCGTGTTCTTTATTGTTTAACTAACTGATCTAACTGTTTAATTAAGGAGAGAAGCACGAGTGCTTCATCTTCTTCTTTTAACGCTTCCTCAAAATAAGGATGTAATACAAAATTGCGAGGTAGCGTTGCATCCGCATCAATTAGCGCACGCATTCTTGGTAAAAAAATCCACTGCAACCATTCATAACATGACATCATATCGAGTGCAAAGGGCTGCTCACTCAAAAAAGCCTCTGGTTTGGGCGGTAAGCTTTGCCACAACGTCTTTTGTTGCATAGCCGTTTCAATTTCATTAAGTAGTTGTAATACAGATTGATTAAAGGTTATTGACATAAAATAATTCACCAAACGAGTTTAAGATTAAACCAAAAACATATCTTTGCTATGTAATGAGTGAACGATAAAGCGGCCAATCAAAAAACGGACCGGGATCGGTTTTGCGACTAGGCGCAATATCACTATGGCCAACAACATGTTTAATGGGATAATATTGCTTTAACAGTTGAGTTATTTCAACTAATGTTGAATATTGGCTAAGCGTAAATGGCTCAAAATCACATCCCTCAAGTTCAATACCAATCGAGTAATTATTACAATTATCATGGCCATCAAACTGAGACTGACCGGCATGCCACGCTCGCTTATCAAAAGAGACAAATTGCGTCACATGACCATTACGGCGAATAAATAAATGCGATGAAACTTGTAACTGATAAATTGTTTGAAAGTACTCATGTTCACTAGGATCTAGTCTACCCGTAAAGAGCTGTTCGACATAATCACCACCAAATTGATTGGGCGGTAAGCTAATGTTATGAATAACAAGTAACGAGATCATTTCACCAATCGGACGATCATTAAAATAAGGAGAGGGAACAAATTTCACACCTGCTAAAAATCCCTGTTGAATCTTTGAGTACATATTCACCTTTAAAAACAATAATCTTGCTAACTTGATCGCACAATTATATCACTCATAGCCAAGATTCAAAAATCTTTGCAATAAACATTCAATGAATATGGATAAACATTATCATTTATTACTCAATAGTCCCAATATTTAAATATCAATATCCGATCACTCTAAAAAGGATCTCTCATGCCAATATCGGCTAACCATGTCCCATCTCAAGGTGGTTTTACCTTATTTGAATTAATGATTGCTATTGCTGTGATTGCAATTCTAACTGCAATTGGCGTACCCGCCTATCAAGGATATGTTCAAAAAGCAGCCATGACCGATATGCTGCAAACCATGGTGCCTTATAAAACTTCAATTGAAATTTGTGCGCTGCAACAAGGTCATTTAGCTGATTGCGATAGTGGTAACAATGGTATTCCACTAACTAAAACCACCTATTACGTCGCCGCCATCAGTGTCTCTGCTGGCGTGATAACCTTGGTTGGTCAAGGTGCTTTAACGGGTCTAACCACAACACTAAAGCCAACAATTAATACGGTTCATGGTCACTTAGATTGGCAGAAAAACTGCATCACGACACCGATTAATACCAGTCTTAATGATGCATGCAATGCTGTTTTTAGATTTGAATAAATATGTTAACACTCACTAGCAAATACAATGAAAATGAGGTTGTTGATCTTGTTGAACAGCTTTTACATTACGGCTTAAAGCAACGCGCGTCAGATATTCATTTTGAACCTTACCAAAATGAATATCGAATTAGAATGCGTATCGATGGTGTATTACAAACCATTCGCAACTTACCCGTTTTGCTTGCCAAGTCGATAACGGTCAGGTTGAAGATTATGGCAAAACTCAATATCGCAGAGCAGCGCTTACCACAAGATGGTCAATTCACTATCATGGATAAAACGATGCGCTTATCTTGTATTCCAGTCTTGTACGGCGAAAAAATTGTATTACGTGTGATGGATAATCATCAGTTTATATTATCGATTCAACAACTAGGATTATCGTCACAAGAATTAAACGATTATCAAACAGCACTCCGCCATCCCCAAGGCTTGATTTTAGTCACCGGGCCAACAGGAAGCGGTAAGACAATTACACTTTATAGTGGCTTAAAAGAAATTAATCATGACACACACAACATTTGTAGTGTAGAAGATCCTATTGAAATGCCTATTGATGGCATGAATCAAACCCAAATTAATACCAAGGTCGGTCTTAATTTCACCCATACTTTACGCTCTTTTTTAAGACAAGATCCTGATATCATTATGATTGGTGAGATTAGAGATCACGAAACAGCTGAAATTGCAGTCCAAGCGGCTCAAACTGGTCATTTAGTTTTATCAACATTACATACTAATTCTAGTGCAGAGGCAATGATTCGACTCAATCAAATGGGCATAAAAAATTATGCTATTGCCTCTAGTTTAAAACTTATCATTGCACAGCGATTAGTCAGAAAACTCTGTCAGCACTGTAAAAGACAATCAGACACTCCATTTGTTATTGATAAACAAAATTATATTCATTTTGTTGCTCAAAGCTGCCCACAGTGCATCGGCGGTTATCATGGCCGCACTGGAGTCTATGAATTTTTACCTATCAAACCGCAGATTCAAGCTTTACTACTTTCTGAGCACAATATCTCATTACAAATTTTGCGGCAAGCAATGCAAACAAGTGGAGTAAAAACATTGTCTTGGTCAGGATTAGATTTAATCAAACAAGGCGTGACGTCATTAGCTGAGATTCAACGCGTATTGGGAGGATTATATGATTAATCGCCTTGGAATCAAAAAACTGTACACTTGGTGTGATCAAATTGGTAATAAACACGTGTTAGCTGCAACATCATTAAGCGACGCAAAACTGATATTATTACGACAAGAAAAACCCTTTTTTAAATTAACTCATCACGGATACTTAACCCGCTACAGCTTCAAAAAAAACGAACTTGCTATTATCACCCAGCAGTTATCAACAATGCTCAGCGCAGGTCTACCGATTATAGAAAGTTTAACACTATTAGCCGAGCAACATCATCTAGCACAATGGCAATGGCTACTCAATGAGCTTAAACACCATATCATGATAGGCGAGCAAATATCTCAAACACTTAGTTACTATCCAGAGATATTTTCAGCGCTTTATCAACAAATCATCGCGACAGGTGAACTGACTGGGCAGCTAGAACAGTGTTTTGAAGTGCTGGCAATACAACTTGATAATAGCTTAGAACGACATAATAAAGTCAAAAAAGCAATGCGTTATCCGTTATTTTTATTCAGCGTATCATTGATTATCAGCATGGTTATGTTGATGATGGTATTACCAAAGTTTACTGAAATTTACCAAAGTTTTGATGCACAATTACCTGCATTTACTCAGCTGATGATGGACGTATCAAATCTCATCCAAAACCACTTTATCTCAATTGTCTTATTGGGTATCATCGCTTTAATGTTTTATTTTGGTTATATAGCCAAACACTACAAACCCTATATTGATCAGTTTTCCCTTAAACTCCCAATCTTTGGCCAAATCATTACCTGCGCGAATCTAGCGCAAATATTCCAAACATTATTTATGACTCAATGCTCTGGAATTGCGCTGCTTACAGGGCTTAGTGCCGCGCAAAAAACAGCGTTGAATGGGCAGTTTGAACGAAGCTTAAAACGTATCATTGAGATGATTGAACAAGGACAATCATTTAGCCAGGCACTCTGTCATCACAGCATTTTTCCTAGTTTCTGTGTCCAACTCATCCGGATTGGAGAAGAATCTGGTACATTAGAAATCATGCTATCTCGTTTGGCAGAAAATTATCAGCAAAAAAGTTTTGAATTAACGGATAATTTGTCGAAAAAAATTGAACCGATAATGATGTCGTTAATGGCAATTATTATTGGCAGTTTAGTGATTGCTATGTATTTACCCGTTTTTCAACTCGGTAGCGTGATTCACTAATGTCACTATTAATACTATGTTTAATCGGTTTATTCGGTCTTTGTCTGGGCAGCTTTACTCACCTTGCAGTTAGCCGTTTTTCTCCCGATAAAACGTTCGGTAGTTATCTTTATCATATTACATTTAGCCATTCAAAGTGTCCTGTTTGTGACCATCATTTATCGACGTTATCACTCATTCCTATTTTTTCATGGTTAATACAACGCGGGTATTGCCGTTACTGTCAATGCAAAATTGCCAGCCACTATCTGATAGCTGAAATTATCGTATCAGGATACAGTTTACTCATTACATCGCTTTATGGTGTAACACTATATTCAATTATGTTTATACTACTTGGTATCTATTTTACGATTATGGCAATTATTGATTACCAATATTTATTACTGCCAGATTGTTTTACTTATCCCTTACTCATATTCGGTGTAATTTTTAGTTATTGGCAATTAAACTTTATGACTTATTATGAAGCACTTTTAAGCATGATACTGGGATATTGTTTATTATGGCTACCTGCTAAACTATATTATTATTTGAGGAAAAAAGAAGGTTTAGGCTATGGGGATATTAAGCTTTTATCCGCATTAGGCACATGGATACCCTATTGTCAGATGCCAACACTACTGATGTATGCATCGATTATAGGAATCGGTTATATTGCCATCTTATCGATAACAAAAAAAACACCGGTAGATAGCTTATTAATTCCATTTGGCCCGTGTTTATTACTGTCAGCTTATGCAATATTATGGTTAAATTACTTTGGGCACACCTTTGACTTATAAATAAGCTCGGTTGCATAGAACTTGAACTTGCTCACGAGTGTGATAAGCTTAACTATCATTACTTTTAATGTATTAGTGTCTATGCCTTATATAGTTGCTTTAAGCGGCGGAATTGCAAGTGGGAAAACCACCGTTACACAGTTATTTGCACAATTTGGCGTGCCAATCATCGATGCTGACCTTATAGCCCGACAAGTCGTTGAAAAAGGCACTCCGACACTCGCCTTAATTGTGCAGCGATTTGGTGCTGACATATTACTACCAACAGGGGACTTAGATCGCGCTAAACTGCGGCATATTATTTTTAATAACAGGCAACAGCGTATCTGGTTGAACCAATGCTTACATCCTATTATACAAATTGAAACAGAAAAACAATTCCGACAAAGCTATGCTCATTATGTAATTTGGGTGGTGCCACTATTAATTGAAAATAATCTGCATAAACGAGCTGATCGTATATTAATCATTGATACCCCTGCAAAAGCACAAATTGAAAGGTTAAAAAAACGTGATAATATTAATGAAAATTTAGCAAAAAACATGTTATCATCCCAATTAAGTAATGCAGAAAGAATCAGATATGCCGATGATATTATTATAAATAATAATCAAAAATCATCGTTATTTTCGCAAGTGAAGCAATTACATAATAAATATTTACAACTCTCTCAAAATTCTAATTAAAAAGTTGATCGAATATGGATAAGCATAAAGTGATTTTTGAACATCCACTTAATGAAAAAATGCGAACTTGGTTACGTATTGAATTTCTCATTAAACAACTTGAATATAATAAAACGGTTAATGCATCAAATGCTCTGCTATTTTTTCATTCGCTTTCTGAATTACTTGAAATTGTTGAACGTAATGATGTTCGTGGCGATCTCAATAAAGATATTGAGGAACAAAAACAAAAACTATCAACTTGGCTTAATGTGCCAGGTGTAGATACCCACTTACTCAACGAATTATTAGATAAACTCAATGCCATTTTGGCTCAATTAAGTACACAGCCTAAAATGGGACAAAGTTTAAAAGAAGATCGCTTTGTCTCGTCAGTACGTAAGCGTTTAACAATTCCAGGCGGCTGCTGTAGTTTTGATTTACCTTCATTCCATTTATGGTTACAACAACCGCAAGACTACCGAGATACGCAAATTACCGCTTGGCGCAATAGCTTTTTAACTTTATACCAAGCGATCTCGATTTATATGCAGCTTACACGTCAAACGGGCGTTTTTAAATCACTGGCATGTTCAAATAACTTTTACCAAAATACCAATGAAGTTACAAGTTTGTTAAGAATCCGAGTGCGCCTTTCTCAAGGTGTTTATCCTCAAGTATCAGGTAACGCAACGCGATATGCGATTCGTTTTGTCAATTTTGAATCATCAATTATGAGTAAAATAGACGCAAGCTGTGTTGAATTTGAATTAGCGAGCTGTTAAGGTACTGCAGTTTAAGCCCTATAAGATATTAAATTGATATATACACTACATGAAAAAAGAAACCCTAATTGTGCTCTGCCCGACTTGTCAAAAGTCAATTGAATGGGATGAAAAAAATCCCTATCGTCCTTTTTGTAGTAAGCGCTGTCAACTCATTGATCTCGGTGAGTGGGCTAATGAAACGCATCGTATCCCCCTTGATGAAACTAGTGAACAAGATTTATGGGGTGATGATGCCCCCCTAAGCGATAAAGATAATTAAGTATGAAAATTCTTGGTATTGAAACATCCTGTGACGAAACAGGTATTGCTATTTATGATGATAAAGCGGGTTTGCTTGCCAACCAGCTCTATTCACAAATCGATTTACATGCTGATTATGGTGGCGTTGTCCCTGAGCTTGCCTCGCGCGATCATATTCGCAAAACCATTCCGTTGATTCAAGCCGCGTTAAAAGAAGCTAATTTGACCAGTGGCGACATTGATGGTATTGCGTATACCGCGGGCCCAGGCCTAGTTGGTGCTTTGCTAGTTGGCGCATCAATTGGCCGTTCACTCGCTTACGCTTGGAATGTGCCGGCCATTGCCGTGCACCATATGGAAGGCCACCTTTTAGCGCCTATGCTAGAAGACAATCCGCCACAATTTCCCTTTATCGCGTTACTGGTCTCCGGTGGCCATTCTCAGCTCATTAAAGTGACAGCAATGGGTCAATATCAACTGCTTGGTGAATCAATTGACGATGCAGCAGGTGAAGCCTTTGATAAGACGGCCAAATTACTCGATCTAGATTATCCTGGTGGTGCAAAGCTATCTAAACTTGCTCAGCTTGGTGATAGCCATCGCTTTCATTTCCCAAGACCAATGACAGATAGGCCCGGACTCGATTTTAGTTTTTCTGGCTTAAAAACATTTGCCGCCAATACTGTTCATCAAAATCAGCCGCTAGATGAACAGACTAAAGCAGACATTGCTAGAGCATTTGAAGATGCAGTTGTCGATACCTTGGTTATCAAGGCAAAGCGCGCACTTGAACAAACTGGTTATAATAGACTAGTGATTGCAGGTGGCGTTAGCGCTAACCAAACATTACGCCAAAAGCTTGCTGAGTTAATGCAAAAAAGACATGGTCACGTCTATTATCCTAGAGTCGAATTTTGTACGGATAATGGTGCCATGATTGCTTATGCCGGTATGGTGCATTTTAAAAATCACCTCACCACCGATCTTTCGATTACCGTCAAACCGCGTTGGCCACTAAGTGAACTCTCCACTGATAATAACCCGATTATTTAGCACAAATGAGACATAATATGAAAACCTATATTCCAGGTAAAGATGCCGCCCTCGAAGACTCAATTAACCATTTTCACATGTTATTAACACAATACGATTTAGAAGCGAAAGAAGCGTCTTGGCTTAATCCCGTGCCCAACGTCTGGTCTGTTCATATTCAAAATAAAGCTTGCCCAATGTGCTTCACCAATGGCAAGGGTGCTAGCAAAAAAGCCGCATTAGCCTCAGCACTTGGTGAATATTTTGAACGTTTATCAACTAATTACTTTTTTTCTGATTTTTACTTAGGTAAACAGGCGGCTAACGCAGAATTTGTTCATTATCCGAATGAGAAATGGTTCCCCATTATAGATAACAACATTCTGCCAAAAGGGATTTTGACAAGTAAGCTACTCGAATTTTATAACCCAAATGAAGAGCTTTGCGCGAGGGATTTAATTGATCTTCAATCAAGTAATGCTGAACGTGGTATTTGCTGCTTACCGTTTGAGCAACAATCAGATAAACAAACTGTTTATGTCCCCGTTAATTTAATTGCTAATCTTTATGCGTCAAATGGTATGTCTGCTGGTAATAGTCAGAATGAAGCAAGAGTGCAAGGATTATCGGAAGTATTTGAACGTTACGTTAAAAATCGTATTATTAGTGAAGCAATTAGCCTACCCGCCATACCTGACTCAATTTTACAGCGATATCCAAACACGCTAGAATCAATTAATATGCTTGAGCAAGAAGGCTTTCCTTTACTTTGTTACGACGCCTCACTAGGCGGAAAATATCCGGTCATTTGTGTCGTTTTATTTAATCCAACAAATGGCACTTGCTATGCCTCATTCGGTGCTCACCCTAATTTTGGAGTTGCTCTTGAACGCACCGTTACCGAACTACTGCAAGGCAGAAGTTTAAAAGATTTAAATGTGTTCTCCCCACCCTCATTTGATAACGATGATGTCGCCGATCTCAGTAACTTAGAAACTCACTTTATAGATTCGAGTGGTTTAATCTCATGGGATCTGTTTAAACACACTGCCGATTATCCTTTTGTGGATTGGTCCTTTACCAATAGCCATAATGGCAGTAGCTCGACAGAGCAAGAGTTTAGCGATCTAATGGCAATTATCCATCAGCAAGATATCGAAGTACTGATTATGGATTATCATCACCTAGGGGTTTATGCCTGTCGCATTTTAGCCGTTGGTATGTCTGAAATTTATCCACCAGAAGATCTGATTATTGCCAATAATAATATGGCGATTAGCTGGCGAGAAACTCTCTTATCGTTACCAAGTAGTCAACTAAAACCCAAACAGTATCTTGAACTTATTGAGCAGCTCGACGATGATGGTTTAGATGATTTTGCGCGTGTGCGTGAACTACTCGGATTAGCAACTGGTAAAGATAATGCGTGGTTTTCATTGCGAGTGGGCGAATTAAAAGCCATGTTAGCCTTAGCAGGAAAAGATCTTGAACAGGCTAAACTCTGGATAGATTGGACAATTGAAATGAATAATTCTATCTTTAGCCCAGAACGTAATCATGCCTATCGATGCCTACAGACATTAATTGATTTTATACTGATGCGAGGTAAAGAACAATTTTCCGACTATCAAGTCGCGTTTAATAAAATGTATGGTGAAATGTGCGTTAACGAGATGTGGCAATATGCCAATGCACAAAAACGCTTTTTTGGGCTATTTGATGTCGATGATAATCTCACACAATTCACAGCGCACCAACAATTGCTTGCTGTCTATCATAAACTACATCTGGCAATGAATTAATTTCAACCGATGCCGACTCCATTCGGCATCATGCCATGTTATTGACTAATTTTGGCAGATTTCCTACCAATGCCACAATACAGTGCTAAAGTCCATCACGTTGAAATTAAAATCATCATCACTCGATGAATTCGTATATACTGACAGTAATGTTATTAGATTTAGAGATTAAAATGTTAAGTTATCGACACAGTTATCATGCCGGCAACCATGCCGATGTATTAAAACATATCGTGCTAACCCTATGTTTAGAGTCACTCAAAGAAAAAGATAAACCGTTTTTATATCTTGATACTCATTCTGGTGCAGGACGATATTTACTACAAAGCGAACATGCTGAAAAAACAGGGGAATATCTATCCGGTATTGCCAAATTATGGGAGCAACCCGAGATTATTGATCTTTTGCAGCCCTATTTTTCAGTTTTGAAATACTATAATCGCAATCCTGCACTAAAATATTACCCAGGTTCGCCACTAATTGCCAAACAGTTATTACGCCCACAAGATAAGCTTGTTTTAACTGAAATTCATTCGTCGGATTATCCGCTCTTGAGACAAGAGTTTAGTAAAGATCATCGTGCACAAGTCACTAAGCAAGACGGATTTTTACAATTAAAATCAAAACTTCCACCTGAGTCACGCCGTGGTCTGATTCTAATCGATCCATCTTATGAGATAAAAGATGATTATCAAAAAATTGCGCATGCATTATTAGAAGGTTATAAGCGTTTTTCTACAGGAATTTACTTAATATGGTATCCGGTTGTTAGCCGAAAGCAAACTCAACATATGATTGATGATATCATTAAAACCGGTATTAAACGTATTGTGCAGATAGAGCTTGCTATACGGCCAGACAATAACCAAAAAGGTATGACTGCATCAGGCATGATTGTGGTTAATCCACCTTGGAAACTAAAACAGCAAATGCACACGATTTTACCTTGGTTACAGGAAATACTCGATCCGCACCACATGGGGAAAATTACAGTTAATGAATTAGTGCCAGAATCATAACCAGATATCATTAATTTTTTTCAATAGGTTATAACGATAATAATATTGTCATATTATGACTTTTTTTAAATTTGGTTTTATGGCAAGCTGCAACAATATTATGATTAAGAGGTTTAGAAAATGACGATTGAACATTATGATTACATTGCAATTGGTGGCGGAAGTGGGGGAATTGCTTCAGTTAATAGAGCTGCATCTTACGGTAAAAAATGCGCCATAATTGAAGCAAAAGCTTTAGGTGGGACGTGCGTCAATGTTGGCTGTGTTCCCAAAAAAGTCATGTGGTATGGTGCACAAATTGCAGAGGCCATTAAGCACTATGGCCCAGATTATGGCTTTGATACCACCGTTAATCAATTTAGTTGGCCAAAATTAGTTGCAAGTAGAACAGCGTATATCGATAGAATTCATCAATCATATGATCGAGTATTAACTAATAATAAAGTTGATGTTATTCATGGTTATGCTAAATTCATTAATCAAAAAACACTTGAAGTAAATGGTAAACAATATAGTGCTGATCATATTCTAATTGCCGTTGGTGGTGAAGCCCTTATTCCCAATATTCCTGGTGCTGAGTATGGTATTACCTCTGATGGTTTTTTTGCACTCACCGAGCAACCTAAGCGTGTTGCCGTTGTTGGTGCAGGTTATATTGCCTGCGAGATTGCCAGTGTTCTTCATTCTTTAGGCAGCGAAGTTCATCAATTCATCCGTAAAGAGACGCCGTTACGCGCTTTTGATCCATTACTGATTGATACATTGATGGAGGTGATCAAACTTGAAGGGCAAACACTGCATCCAAATTCAATTCCAAAAACTGTAACAAAAAATAGTGATGGATCATTGTGTTTAACACTCGAAAATAGCGAACAATATCATGTTGATTGCCTGATTTGGGCAATTGGCCGTAAACCGGCTATCGACAAACTCAACTTATCCGTCACTGGTGTACATATCTGTTCATCAGGTTTTATTGCTGTTGATAAATACCAAAATACTAATATTGCTGGCATATACTCTGTCGGTGATGATACTGAAGCGGTTGCTTTAACGCCTGTTGCGGTTGCAGCGGGTCGCCGCTTATCAGAGCGATTATTCAATAATAAACCAGATGAACATTTAGACTTTACCAATATTCCTACGGTGATTTTTACCCATCCACCAATTGGGACTGTTGGCCTAACTGAACCTGAGGCAATCAAAGCCCATGGCGCAGCCGAAGTTAAAGTGTATCAATCTTCCTTTACCGCTATGTACACCGCAGTAACGCAGCACCGACAACCGTGCAAAATGAAATTAGTTTGTGTTGGTAAAGACGAAAAAATTGTTGGTATTCATGGCATTGGATATGGTATGGATGAAATTTTACAAGGTTTTGCCGTCGCATTAAAAATGGGGGCGACTAAAAAAGACTTTGATAATACGATAGCTATTCATCCAACCGCAGCCGAAGAATTTGTCACTATGCGCTGAGCATAAAAAAACCATCCCAATTACTGGGATGGTTAACTAAAAACAAATCAGTTAGCAAAAAATAACCCGCTACTTATAGCTATAACCATATTGATAGTAACTCCCTTTTTTACGCACAACACCATTGAAAATGACACCCTTGATATTAATATTATTTTGCTCAAAGCGTTGTCGGCCTAACTCAATTTCTTTAACTGTATTTTTACCATAACCAACAACTAACATGACCGTTCCTGCATACTGACTCACAATACAGGCATCAGTTACAGCAAGAACAGGCGGAGTATCAATTAAAACAATATCATACTCTTTACTTGCCCAATCTAACAAATCATTCAGTCTTGGATGCATCAGTAGTTCAGAGGGGTTAGGCGGAACCATGCCCCGCGCAATAAAATCCAAATTGTCATGCAGTGGTGTTGTACAAATTATAGAATCAATCTCTTGTTGACCAGATAAATACTCTGACAGGCCTTGTTTCATTTGAAGATTCATCATTTCATGTAAATAACCTTTGCGCATATCAGAATCAATAAGTAAGACTTTTTTACCTAAATCAGCAATCACAACAGCTAAATTGGTTGAAATAAAGGTTTTACCAATTTCAGGGCTGCACCCCGAGATGGATAAAATATTGTTCTTAGCCTCTAACATGGCAAAGTGAAGACTAGTTCGCAAACTACGTAATGCTTCAACCGAAAGATCATTTGGTGCCCCAATTGAGACTAATTGTTTTGCACGAACATTTTTTTGTTGCTTCGCACTCAGGCGCTGCTTTAAATTTTTGTTTTGTTGACGTTGCCAATCTGAAAGTGGCACACTAGCATAAACATTCAAGCCAATATCTTCAAGTTGTTGAACCGTTTCAATTGTTCTTCTCAACGCAATAAATAAAATGATTATCCCTGAGGAAAGAATTAAACCAAGTAAAAACGAAATACTAATAATCAGTATTTTTTTGGGTTTAATAGGTTTAATTTGCACTAGCGCCTGATCAATAATTCTAACATTGCCTACCGTACTCGCTTGAGAAATACTTAATTCTTGCTGCTTATTAAGCAGCTGCATATATACCTCATTATTCGCTTTCACATCACGAGTTAAGCGTAAAATTTCTTGCTGAGTTTGTGGCAGAAAAGTAATCTTACCACCTAGCCTATCACGCTCATCTAATAAGACTTGTCGTTTCTCTAACAATGACCGATATGCAGGATGTTCTTTGGTATACAGTTTTGATACTTCCGCTTCTTTGAAAGTCAATTCATTTAACTGTGCTTCTAATTGTACAGAAGTATCTAAAACCGATTTTGCTTCTAAAGATAGATCTACAGAATCATTTTGCTGACGAAATTTATTTAATTTATTTTCGGAATCTTCAAGCTCAGCTTTAATACGAGGTAACTGGCTTTTTAAAAATTCAAGGCTTTTTCCGGCTTCAGCCGAGCCTCTTTCAACATTTTGCGCTAAATAATTTTTAGTAATTTGGTCAAGAATATTTTGAACCAATAAAGGATCTTCCCCTTGCAAATTCAGCTGCAATATCCCGGTATCTTTACCTTTATCAGCAATTGATAAGTTATTTAATATACTGTTAATCACATCAATTTGAGAGCGTTTAGTTATCAAAAACACCGTTCCTTTGGCTGCATCAATTTGACTCACTAATATTGAAATGCCATTATTGGAACTGTATTCTCCAACAGTACCAGATAAAATCTCACTGCCGTCTTTAGTCAGGATATAATGATTGTCATCAACAATTTTCAATTCTAATGGCTGATCGTACCAGCGACGAGGCACGTCATAACGAGACAAAGCAATTTCATTATGATGTTGACCTGTTAAGCGAGCAAAGCCTCTACCAAAAATTGGAAAAAATGACTCATTAACTTCAACATCTAATGCTAAATCTTTCACCGTTTTACCAATAATCATGCGAGAACGAATTAACTCAATCTCTGCCGTGGACATTGGTTTTGTACCTGTAATCGCACTAGTAAAGTCATTTAATAATCCACTAGCCGATTTTTGTTCAACCTGAATCAAAGCATCTGCATTATAAACAGGTGTGGCGAAAAAGGCATACATCATCCCTAAAATAGTAGTGATGCAAGTAAATACGACGATAATTTTCCATTTATCCAATAGTGCATAAAATAAACCAACTAAATCAATCTCATCAGTTTCTTTAGCCACATTTTTTTTTTCTTTTATAACCATAAACTAACTGACCCTTATTATATCTACTTTAATTTATTCACCCATGCTTGGGCGGATTTATCTAATAGATCATACGTTCTTTCAAAAAAAGCCAGATCATGTCCATAAGGATCGGCAATATCGGCCTCATTAATCCAGTGGCCATAAAGCATAACTTTTCCTCTCACTTCCGGTGCGATGTTACAAACAGCATCAATATGACCTTTTTCCATCACTAAAATGAGGTCTTGCTCAAGACAGATTGATTTGGTTAACTGCCGAGCAATATGACCATCAAGCGATAAGCTACGCTCGGCAGCAACAAACACCGATTTTGAATAAGCGGGTTTACCAACTTCAGCAGCAATCCCTGCGGATGTAACGTGCTTATTTGGCAGTGCTTGTTGTAACAAGCGTTCGCCAATTGGCGAACGACAAATATTACCCACACAAACCACACAAATTGATTTAAACATACTCTCAATAATACTCTCTATTAATTAGGCCAATTACGAATCCAACGGACAGTTTCAGTCAAGCTATTGGCACTTTGTATAGTCGGTAAAATATGCATAATGGTACGATTCCACTTTTCAATTGGTGCGGTCGTCACATAAACCACATCATAAGGTTCTAATTGGAAATTGGTTGCAAGTACCATCGCAGTTGCATCTTTTAAATTGAGTTGATAAACATTGGCAATTTTACCTTCTCCATCTGCGACATCGCTATCTTTCACCGAGCGGATAACAAAAATACCCGACGCATCGCTGGTGCTTTGGTTTATTCCAGCCGCATTACCTAACGCTTCGGCTAATGTCATCCCTGATTTATCCATCACCAAAGTTGATTGTTTTTCAACTTCGCCCATTACAAAAACCTTTAAGGTATCATTTGTCGGCACATAAAAAATATCATCGCCAGATAGCAACCGATTTTGTGTCAAATCACCATATTGAATTAGCGATTGTAATGAAATTTGTTCTTTCTTTCCATTATGCGTTAAAACCGCGTTTTGCCAATCGGCTTTATCAGTTAATCCACCCGCATTATTAATCGCTTCTAATAACGTTAACGGTACGTTACTAATAGCTTGTTTACCAGATTTAGTAACCTCGCCCGTTACATACGTTTTTTGTGAATTAAATGCCGAAATACTGACATCAACTTGTGGGCTCTCGATATAAGTAGCTAATTTGTTAGAAAGTGTGTTACGGACTTCTTCTAATGTTTTACCTTCAACTTTAAGCTTACCAACATATGGATAATAAATAGTACCATCAGCATGTACCCAGTTACCCGCCTCACTTGCACTACGATAGGATCCAGCTGGAATTGTTAACTCAGGATGATCCCAGACGGTAACATTCAAAATATCACCAACACCAATATGGTATTGATAGCGTTTAATCTGAGCATCTAACTCTGGGTTGTTTTTGGCGACAACGGGCGGCTGATATAACTGACGAATTAGCATAGGCGTAACAGGATAGATATCAACTAATTTATTAATATCGAAATTATGATCATCTTGCTTAATTATATTTTTGTTATAAGTCGATATATCAGCACCCGTCAAAGTGCAACCACTTATAATAAAAATAAGGCTCAAAGACAACGTGATTTTATTAAATCGATTTCCCAACATATTATTTTTCATTATTTATCGTAACCATAAATTTTAATGTCAAAATTTGGCGCTATCATAACATTCATTGAATGCCTACGGAATAAAAAAATGATTGTATATAATTAATAGAAAGAATATGAATTGGTGCACCCGAAGGGATTCGAACCCCTGACCGCTCGGTTCGAAGCCGAGTGCTCTATCCAGCTGAGCTACGGATGCAGGTAGAAAAGGAAAATGGTGCATCCGAAGGGATTCGAACCCCTGACCGCCCGGTTCGTAGCCGGGTACTCTATCCAGCTGAGCTACGGATGCACTGAAAATATGAAAATGGTGCATCCGAAGGGATTCGAACCCCTGACCGCCCGGTTCGTAGCCGGGTACTCTATCCAGCTGAGCTACGGATGCACAAATATATAAAATGGCGGTGAGAGAGGGATTCGAACCCTCGATAGAGCTTTTGACCCTATACTCCCTTAGCAGGGGAGCGCCTTCAGCCTCTCGGCCATCTCACCGTTTTTATAAAACACAAGCCATAAATGCATAATGTGTGGCGCACATAATACGGTTTACAGAAAATAAGTCAAATATTTTTTTCATATATCCGTATCAATTGTGTATTTACTACTCAATTAGGGGGTTTGAGCTTCAGTCATAGGCTCATCACCTTCATCTGCAGCTTGCAGATGGATTTGATTATAAATCTCCTCACGGTGAATAGAGATATCTTTAGGTGCGTTAATTCCGATTCTGACTTGATTTCCCTTAACACCTAAAACAGTAATGACAATATCATCACCAATGATTAGCGTTTCACCTACTCTCCGAGTTAAAATTAACATTATACCCCCATTTTTATGTGAACTTGCTTATATTGCACTCAACTTTTGGGCTAGCGATTGTTTAACAGTTAATAAAGCGTCGGCTAATGCGGAAATGTTGGTTCCACCAGCTTGGGCAAAATCAGGACGCCCGCCACCTTTACCACCAACCATTTCAGCTAATTGAGAGACTAACACACCAGCTTTTAACTGATCAGTTAAATCTTGAGTGACACCAACAGCTAAACTAATCTTATCATCATTTATAGTCGCTAGAACGATTACTCCAGACTTTAACTGATTTTTTAAATCATCAATCATCGTTCTTAACACTTTAGCTTCAGCATTGTTAACTTTAGCAACTAAGATATTTCTACCGTTAATACGCTCTACTTGATTAATTAATTGTGCACTTTCATGTACAGCTTGCGCAGATTTTAACTGTTCAACAAGTTTCTCCAACTGCTTAGTTTGTTCAAGCACTTGAGATAAACGAGTAACGACACTAGCTTTATCAACTTTCAATAAGCTTGTCAGCTCAGCAAAACGCCTGTCATCACGATGAATTAAATCAACTGCCATCTGCCCGGTGGTTGCTTCAATACGCCGAACACCAGAAGCAATACTTGATTCAGAAATAATTTTGAATAATCCAATATCGCCAGTGCGCTCAACATGCGTCCCTCCGCATAATTCGATCGAGAAGTCCCCCATTGTCAATACACGTACAATATCATCATATTTCTCACCAAAAAGTGCCATTGCACCTTTATTCTTTGCCTGTTCAATTGGCATTAATTCAATTGAAACAGCTAAATTATGACGAATTTGTTGATTGACTAAATTCTCAATTTCTTCAATCTGTTCAGCACTAATTGACTGTAAATGAGAGAAATCGAAACGCAAATAATGTTCATTAACTAGTGAGCCTTTTTGCGCAACATGTTCACCTAAAATACGTTGTAATGCCGCTTGTAGTAAATGCGTTGCAGAGTGATTACGGCGAATACGCTCACGCAGCTCTGCATCTATCGCTGCAGTTATTCTATCACCAACACAAATTGAGCCTTTAGATAAGGTCCCAACATGACCAATACTTTGACCATATTTCTGACTATCTTTGACATCAAAAACACTAGTAGGATTACTGAGGAGTCCTTTATCACCGACTTGGCCACCTGACTCACCATAAAATGGCGTTCTGTCCAACACAATAACCGCTTCATCACCCGCTTGTATTATTGAAACTTGCTTGCCATCTTGGAAAATAGCAACAACAGTGGCAACGGTTTCTATCGTATCATAACCTAAAAACTCGGTTTTACTATCAAGTTTAATTGTGCTGCTATAATCAATTTTAAAACTATCTGACTCACGAGAACGTTTACGCTGTAACTCCATACACTGATTAAAGCCGGCTTCGTCTATCGTGATATTTTTTTCTCGACACACGTCAGCAGTTAAATCTAATGGGAAACCATAAGTATCATAAAGTTTAAAAGCGACTTCGCCAGATAATTGATTATTGCTCACTTGCGCTAATTCTTGATCAAGGAGTAATAGCCCCCGTTCAAGCGTTTTGAGAAACTGTTCTTCTTCAGCCTTTAAAGTTGCTTCAACTAATTTTTGACTCTGAGCTAAATGACTTGCGGCACTTGCCATTACTTGAATTAAAGAAGGCACAAGTTTATAAAAAAAGATCGATTTTGCACCAAGCATATTGCCATGCCTGACTGCCCGGCGAATGATGCGTCGTAATACATAACCACGACCTTCATTCGATGGTACAACGCCATCAGCAATCAAGAATGCACATGATCGAATATGATCAGCGATCACTCTTAATGATTTATTTTCAAGATCATTTACGCCGATAATTTGTGCAGCATCTTGAATCAATTTTTTGAATAGATCGATATCGTAATTGGAGTTAACGTGTTGCAATACTGCTGAGATTCGTTCTAATCCCATTCCGGTATCAACAGAGGGTTTTGGTAATGGATCCATTGTCCCGTCGGCTAAACGGTTAAATTGCATGAAGACAATATTCCAAATTTCGATAAAGCGATCACCATCTTCTTCCGGGCTACCTGGAGGTCCTCCCCAAATATGATCACCGTGATCATAAAAAATTTCACTACATGGCCCACATGGTCCGGTATCACCCATCTGCCAGAAATTATCTGATGCATAAGGCGCCCCCTTATTATCACCAATACGAATAATACGATCTTCAGGCACACCAATTTCATTGGCCCAAATAGCAAATGCTTCATCATCCGACGCATAAACCGTGACTAATAACTTTTCTTTTGGTAAATTAAGCCAACCTTCACCCGTCAGTAGTTCCCAAGCAAAATGAATCGCATCGCGCTTAAAGTAATCACCAAAACTAAAGTTGCCTAACATTTCAAAAAAGGTATGATGACGTGCCGTATAGCCTACATTATCAAGATCATTGTGTTTACCACCCGCACGCACGCAGCGCTGTGCTGTTGTGGCACGTGAATAAGATCGCTTATCTATCCCAAGAAAAACATCTTTAAATTGGTTCATCCCTGCATTAGTAAATAATAGCGTAGGATCATTATGTGGAACGAGTGAACTACTCTCGATAATTTCATGGCCTTTGCTATGAAAAAAATCAAGAAACATTTGACGAACTTCTGCAGTACTCTTCATGTCTACTTCCAATAAATAGTTATTAATACTTTATTTGATTAATATACTGTTATCGTTCAACGACTTCAAGGATAACTTCATGGTAAACGAGATAAAATATTTACAGCGGTTATGAAAGTGCGCAATTTAATGTTTAAAGATTACAAAGTGTCATAAATAAGGCGAATCTCTTCCTGTGCAAAGCCTTTATACGACAAATATTGAAAGATTTTGTTTTTTTGTTGCAAACTATGTTTATCCATTGCACGATATTTTTTACTGACTTGAGCAATCCCGATATCAATCCAATCAATGTCTTGTTGATTAATCAGCTTCCAAGCAATGATCTCCTCAATGCCCCGCTGTTTTAATTCCAATACAATACGATTTTTGCCATATCCTTTACGCGATCGCATCAACACATATTGTTCAATATATGCCAATTCATTGAGCCATTTTTGATTAATACAGTAATCAACAACCGCTTGAATTTTTGATGGTAAATCAATTATCTCATCAGGAGAATTAGCGTACTTCTTGTGGTAAAATTGAGATAATTTTCGCTTAATTTCAAGCGAGGTGTGATTACGCTGTGCAAGTAATTGCACAGCTTTATTTAATAAAATATTGTATAAAGAATTAGAGTCCATCATCACTAGCAGTAGTGTCATCTTCAGCGCTAAAACTTGCTGGATTACTCAGTAATAGTTCTCTTAATTTAGTTTCTAGTTCAGATGAAATTTCAGTATGTTCTTGTAAGAATTTAATCGAGTTTGCTTTACCTTGACCAATTTTCTCACCATTGTAGCTATACCATGCACCAGCTTTATCAACTAATTTATGTTTAACACCTAAATCAATCAATTCACCTTCTTTAGAAATACCGAAACCATATAAAATTTGGAACTCTGCTTGTCTAAATGGTGCCGCTACCTTGTTTTTTACTACTTTAACGCGGGTATCGCTACCGATGACATCTTCGCCTTCTTTCACCGCACCAATTCGACGAATATCAAGGCGGACAGAAGCATAGAATTTAAGTGCATTACCACCGGTTGTCGTTTCTGGGTTACCAAACATAACCCCTATTTTCATACGAATTTGGTTAATAAATACAACTAAGCAATTCGCATTTTTAATATTAGCCGTTAATTTTCTCAAGGCCTGTGACATCAGACGAGCTTGCAGCCCCATATGAGAATCACCCATTTCACCTTCAATTTCAGCGCGAGGGGTTAAGGCCGCAACGGAGTCAACAATCACAACATCGACTGCACCAGAACGAACAAGTGCATCGCAAATTTCCAAGGCCTGTTCGCCGGTATCGGGTTGCGACACTAATAAATCATCAACCTGAACACCAAGTTTTGCCGCATAAATAGGATCAAGCGCATGCTCTGCATCAATAAAAGCACATGTTTTGCCTTCTTTTTGCGCTTGAGCAATAACTGATAGCGTTAACGTCGTTTTCCCTGATGATTCAGGTCCAAAAATTTCGACAATTCTGCCCATTGGCAAACCGCCAATACCTAATGCAATATCGAGCCCTAATGAACCAGTAGAGATTGCATCAACATCCAAAGTTTGCGTATCCCCTAAACGCATAATAGACCCTTTACCAAATTGTTTTTCAATCTGACTTAAAGCAGCAGTTAAGGCACGTTGTTTATTCTCATTCATATAATCGGATTCCAATAATTTATTAGTAATATAATAGTTATTATACTGTATTATTATACAGTATCAAGCGATTTTTATATCATATAAGAAAAATAACGATAATATCACTCGTTTTATATTTTATCCGATAAATATCACATTAATAAAGAAAATCAGGTTTAGCTTGAAAAGCTTATGTAGGTTAAACGGCAATATATTCTTGTTAAGAATCAATTATTTTTGGATGGATATAAGCTATAGAACAATAGAAACAACTTTAGAAGTTGGCTCCTCCAACTGGACTCGAACCAGTGACATACGGATTAACAGTCCGCCGTTCTACCGACTGAACTATGGAGGAACCGAAATGTAGCGCGCATATTATAGATTTATTACGCAGCTGTCAATAACTAAATTAGCTTAAAAATGGATTATGTTGGCGTTCTTCGCCAAAGGTCGACATTTCACCGTGACCTGGCACAAACGCAATATCATCACCTAACGGCAATAATTTATGTTTAATTGATGATATGAGATCCTGATAGTTGCCTTTAGGGAAATCAGTACGGCCAATACTCTTTTTAAAGAGGACATCACCAACAAAAGCTAGCTTAGCCTCTTGATTAATAAAGACAATGTGGCCTGGTGTATGACCTGGGCAATGTAAAACGCCAAAACGCATATCACCGATTTTAATAACATCACCCTCGTTTAACCACACATCAGGCTCAAATGCTTCGTGAAATGGAAAACCAAATTGCACACATTGATGCGGTAAATTGTCTAACAAAAATCGATCTTCTTGCTGAGGGCCATAAATTGGCACTTGATAAATATTAGCGACCTCTTTTGCGGCTCCCACATGATCAAGATGACCGTGTGTTAACAAAACTTTTGTCACCTTAATACCTAGCTTCTCGACCGCTTTTTGTAATAATGCGGCTTCACCGCCGGGATCAATAATTGCAGCCTCTTTGGTTAACTCACACCAGACAATAGAACAATTTTGTTGAAATGGTGTCACTGGAATAATTTGATATTGCATTACGCTTTTCCTTTCGTTGTCGTTTGTCTTGCATTTTTGATCGTTAAGTTTTTACCATCTTCAGGATGTAATCGATGGAATATAAAACTCGATAAAAAAGTCACCATGCCAAGCACAATAAAACTCATTCTAAAAGCATGTGTTACATCCGCATTTGCAACTGAGATATCATAGCTAAATAGACGTACTAGCACCGCTCCGATAGCAATGCCAAAACTGATTGCTAATTGTTGATTAACCGCCATAAAGCTGTTACCACTGCTCGTTAAATTAGGGGGTAAATCAGCTAATGTGATACTGTTCATAGAGGTAAATTGTAATGAATTGGCTGCGCCTAAACAAAATAATAATAGACACACAAATATAATTGGCGTATTTGGTGATAACAATGATATTGCCATGATAATAAAGCTAACAATGACGGTATTGATCATTAATATTTTACGATAACCAAACCGTCTTAAAAGTGACTCGACTAGCGTTTTAGTTAAGAGAGAGCCTAGAGCCATTGGCATTAAAATTAAACCGGCATCAATGGCTGAGTATCCAAATGCGACCTGTAATAATAGTGGTACTAAAAATGGCGCTGCCGAAATTCCCAGCCGACTCATTAAGTTACCACTAATCCCAATCGCAAAAGTACGAATATGAAACAAACTCAGCGGGAAAATAGGATGAGCTGAAGTCTTGGCATGTAAAATGTATAAATTCAGCAACACAATGCCCATCACAAACAATCCTAATGAATAATAGAAATTAAATTCTGCATTCACAAATTCTAAGCCAAGGGTAATACTAATGACCGAGAAGGCAACAAAGAAAATACCAACGGCATCAAAATGCAATTCTTCGCCTTTCAGATTGGGTAATAATTTCCAACCCGCAATAATACCGATAACGCCAATAGGAATATTAATCAAAAAAATCCAATGCCAAGAAGCCATTTCAACTAAATATCCACCAACAACAGGGCCAATAACCGGGCCAATAAGACCCGGTATCGTTGACGCATTCAACGCAGCTAAAAATTCACTGCGTTTAAATGACTTAATCAAGGCGAGACGTGAAACAGGCACCATCATTGAACCGCCAATCCCCTGAATCACGCGCGCCGTATCGAGCATTACAAGTGACTGAGAAAGCGCACACATTAATGAACCCGCTGAAAATAAAAATACAGCGAAGACAAAAATATTTCGCGTACCAAATCGATCGGCTAAAAAACCACTTACTGGAATGAACAGTGCAACCGTTAATGCATAACTAATCACGGCAGATTGCATATTAAGTGGTGATTCATTCAAGTCTTGTGCCATGGCAGGCAGAGCGGTATTTAAAATAGAAGAGTCAAGAGACTGCATAAAAAATGCGATGGCAGCTATCCATGGCATCATTTTATACATCAAAGGCGATATGGCTTGATTATTGCTCATTATTTAGCATCAATATAATTCTGAAATTATCCTTATTATATTTTGTTTCTGCCTAAAATAAAGTAATTGATTTTTATCAATCCCAATTCGGCTAAACAAATAGCATAAATAGCCAAGAATAATCGACTATTTATGCGCGTTAAGTACATTATTAACGTCAGCGGTAAACCACTGATTATTTACTGCTTGGTAATTTTTTACTTTTTACTGGCTTACCCTGCCAGTAGCCAGCAAGTAATGAACCAGATACATTATGCCACACCGAGAATACAGCTGCGGGTAAGGCTGACAAACTCGAAAAATAAGTTGTGCCTAGTGTTGCCGCTAAAGCTGAATTTTGCATGCCCACTTCTAATGACATTGTTCGGCAAGTCGCTTCATCAAAGCCCAATAATCGACCGCCCCAATAACCACCAAGTAAACCAATACCATTATGTAATACTACCGCTAAAATCACCATAAAACCAACCTGAGTGATTTGATCGCGACTGCCGGCAACGACTATACTAATGATAATCAAAATACAGATCATTGACATGAGAGGTAGAAAACGCTCTAACTTGCGCACGATACCATACAAAAGATGATGCACAATAACTCCTGCCACAATTGGTATAAAGACAATTTTTACAATTGACATGAACATACTCCAAAATGGCACTTCGACACTCGTTCCGACTAAAGCCAATGTTAATAATGGCGTAACGACAACGCCAACAAGCGTTGAAACAGATGAGATTGTCACCGATAAAGCAACATCACCTTTCGCTAAATAGATCATCACATTTGACGCCGTGCCACTTGCGACGCTGCCAACTAGCACCATACCCACTAATAGCTCTGGGCGCATATTAAATAATTTGGCTAAAATTAAAGCCGTTAATGGCATCACAATATAATGCAGCAATGTACACACAATAACCGCTTTAGGTTTGACGATAACACGTTTAAAATCATCGACACTTAACGTGACACCCATCGTAAACATAACAAACATCAATAATTCAGATGTATAAGATTTAATCGGTAAAAATAGATTTGGCATCATATATGCCAATACAGCACATAAAATAGCCCAAATTGGAAACATCCGCGTTAACGAAACAATTGTTTTTATCAATATTTGGCTGGCACGATTAGCCATGATCACTCTCTCTTATCATCATAGTAAATTAAAAATTTTAGCATAGTATAGAAAATAGTATAAAAACACTCATCAAAAATGATAGTGTTAAGCGATTTTAATCAAAAAATAAATAAAGTGCAAAAATTGATATATGATCATCTTGCTAAACGTGGGAAAAAATAGAGCGAATTTTCTAAAATCGTTTCAGTAATCACAGAGAGTGGTTCACTGCGTAAGCAGGCTAAATGCGCTAAAACTAACACAGAATTTTCGGGTCGATTAGCTTGACCTTGTTGCCCATAAAGTGGCATATCTGGTGCATCTGTTTCCAATACAATCGATGATAAGGGTATGCGGCTTATTGCATCACGCGTCTTGTTCGCTCTTTGGTAACTAATCACACCACCAACCCCGATAGCGAATCCTAACCGAATAAACTGCATCGCTTGTTCATAACTGCCAGAAAAGCCATGGATAACGCCAAGGCTCGGTAATTGCGCCATTTTTAATGCGGTATATAATAAAGCATGTGTTTTACGTGAGTGTAAAATAACCGGCAAATGATATTGCTTCGCTAAATCAAATTGACTGGCTAAAAATAGTTTTTGCACATCAAGATCAGCATGCTCAATGTAGCCATCAAGTCCAATTTCACCAACCGCAACAAGCTTAGCATGAGACTTATCTATCGCTGCAGCTAGTAAGTCCAAATCCGTTTGATGATGAGAATAGATAGGATGTAGCCCTAACGCATAATAGATAGATGGATATTGATGGGCTAATGATTCAACAATGGCAAAACGATCACTTGAGACTGCCGGGACAATTATTTTAGCAACCCCTGCTTGTTGGTATTGTTCTATCGACTGAACTAGCGCATCAATAAAAGGCGGAAAATCAAAATGGCAGTGCGTGTCAATCAGCATCATCTATCTCCCTATATACCATGAGTGGTAATAAATAAATCATCGCATTTTGTATCGCCTCATTGATTAATTCATCGGTTAACTCAGGATAGAGGCGAATATAGTAGTCATCGCACTCCCCCCTGATCGCAAGATGACCTTGCCATTGCGTTATAAACTGAGTTTTAGCTTTCAATAATACAGCGCTATCTTTACTAATATGTTGCGTAGTCGCATCATAAGCCGTCTCTAGCCACCGCCATGTACTTTGTAACGGCATGAACATTGGCTGATTAAGTCCGGTTAGATAAGCACCAAGTAGTTGTGATAATAAAACCTGTGCTTGCTGTGACAATAAGGTACGAAAACACCACGTGGTCTCTTCTCGGCCATAAATACGATTACGTAATAAATGTGAATCGGGCTGCAAAATACACATAACAAGGTGCTCAATCCAAAGTACTATCCCATCTTTAACCGTTAATTTAGTACTGCGCCATTGCAATATTCCATCACACTGAATTCGCTGAATTCGGCCAATGATGCGCAGATCATCAACCATGATATCGACATCTAACGATGAACAACTCTCTTGCTTTTCTTTATTTATCCGGCTAATTAGTGGCTCGATTAATTTTTGCTGTTCACGATACAGAATCTGTCCAAAAGCCCCATATGGCAATTGATTACTATGCAACATTTTCTGGTACAGTTTGTCAGCTAATTGCTCACCAGTCAGATTATTTGACAATAACACATCAAGAATCTGATTATTGAGATGATAGCGTTCTAGGTTGTTAAGATTAAAATTCTCCGTGCTTGGTAACTGCTCATCAATATAATTAATGACATAACCAAAACGGTATTTAGCTAGTTCCCGAATGGGATGTAGATAAAACTGTTTGAGTTTATCAAGGTTGATATCCTCAATCAGCTCTTGCGATAGTGGTGTGATAAAATTAGAAAATTGACCAGCGTCTTTTGCCGCCGCTAACCATTCATCAGCATAACTGACAATTTTGGTATCACCCGGTAAATAATTCTGCCGACTAAATGGCATGCGAGTATGCACGTGAATCAAATGATTGACCAAACCAGCTGCGCTGCTTTCGCCATCTAAATGCTGATCGCCATTCAATACATAGCACTGCTTTAAGTATTCAATCAACTCATCAACCAAAATTGATGGATACCTTAATTCATTAGTTTGTATATCATAACCAATATAACTAATGTAGAGTTGTTGCTGCGCTGATAATAAGGCTTCTAAAAAGAGATAACGATCATCATTACGGCGACTACGATCACCAATTCGGGAATGATGATAGATCAGATCAAATCCTAGCGGTGAAATTCCCCTTGGATACACCCCATCATTCATTCCCAATAAACAGACAACTTTGAAGGGAACTGAACGCATCGGCATCATCGTACAAAAATTAATCTTACCGATTAAGAATCGGTGAGAAATCGCATTATGCTGGAACTTCGATTGTAATAATTCTCGTAAAACAGTAATACTCAGTTCATCACAATAATTCGCCGCCAATGCCTGTTCGATGATATTTTGCCACTGTTCTTCAATCATCATCAATAATGCTTCACTATCCGAATCGAACAGAAAAAACTCATCAAGTAACGGTGCACACAAACTTTGCCACTGAGTAATGGAATGAGGTTCACTCAATAAACGATGCCATTTAGCAATAGCGGCAATAAAATCAGCTAAAAAGCCAACTAATTCAGCGTCAAGCCCTGTGGTACCGTCATAAGGAAAGATATCTTGCCAACTATCGAGTTGGCTCTCCATAATGTACCCAAGTAGCATTCGCTGAATGCCAACTAGCCAGCTATGAGGTTCGTCAGTATTTGAATCCAAACCAAAACGAATACCTGCATCCACTATCCAGTGTCGTAGCTGAACGAGATTCTCAGCATTAAGATTAAAGTGTCGCGCAATAGGCGGGATTTCAAGTAAATCAAAAATATACTCAATTTCTAGACGGCTTTTTGGCAATTCCAATAGCAAGAAAAAACCTTGCACAATCGGTTCAATATAACGAAATGTTTGATCGGAGATCGTATAAGGTAGATAACGGTTTTTGGGCGCATTATCAAACACCGCTTGAATATAAGGCGCATAGTGTTCAATATCGGCAACCATCACTACACAATCATTTAAATCAATCGATTGATGACGATCGAGTGTTGCAAGTAAGTAATCATAAAGCACTTCGACCTCCCGCTGCTCACTATGGCAAGCATGAATGGTCAGTGAATCATCATTACGAAGAATTTCTTGCTTATGTTCACTTGAACTCAACAAATACGAATTTGCTGCTAGTTCGGGCTCACTGTGCAGATCCAAAATAGATTGCTGCACACTGGCTAATAATGTCCGTTCGTCATAATCAAAAAAAGCATCGATATCTTGTTTTTGAAAATCTTGTAATAAAACTAAGTGCTCACGCCCTAGTTTTCCCCATGATGCTAACAAGGGATGAGACTGTTGTAACATCATATTCGCAACGTGTTCATCATCAATATATTTATTCACAAAAGAACGATCAACAATATCACCCCAATATTGTCGGCACGGGTTCATAAACATAATATGCACATCAAGGTGCAAACTTAATGCATTAAAAAGCGCTAAATATAATGGCGGTAACGAGACAATACCAAATATAAAAATACGCTTAGGTAGGGATTTTTTTTGAGTTCGTGTTAGTTTTTTTTGCTTAAGAGCAGCAATTACAGTGTGATGGATATCAGCTCGATGCAAAGGTTTACTTGATAAACGTTGGCTATAGGCGATCATTTCTCGCCATAAGATAGCCTGCCATTGCTGCTCATCTTGACTGAGCTCAGCAACTAATTCCCCCGCTTCCCAAGCTTTAATCCAGTCTGGACGATACACTAAATACTGATCAAATAAATCAGCTAGGCAACTAGCTAACTGATAATATTTTTGTTGGTTCTCTTGTTCAAAATAACGTTGTAAAGCAGAAAAACTCGGTGTTTTAGCTAAATCAGGTAAAATTGCCAGTAAAACCCAAAGCATAAAATCAGCATCAAACGCATTCTTTTGTGGTAATTCAGGATAAAAAATACGATAAATATCCCAGACAAATTGAGTTGGAAATGGATAATGAATATTGGCTGCTATTCCGAGCTCTTGTGCTAACTGAATTTGTAACCACTGCCCCATTCCCTGACTTTGGACTAAGATCACTTCTTTTTCAAATACAGCATTGAGTGGCTGGCGCTTGATCAACTGCGCAGTCAATGATTTTAGTAAGTCGAGTTGATTAGAGTGATAAATGGTAAGCATAGATAACCAAATAAAAATACTTTGGCTAAATTATAGAGGATTAACGTCAAAAAGCCTATCGACGATATTCAATCATTACATGAAAAAATAGGCTATTTTACATAAAATTAATTTATCTTATATTTATTGGGCAAATCATACAGCCAAAAATTAATGATAATGATTATCAATATTATTTGTAGACAAATATAGTTAATTAACTAATAATTATTATGATTAGTTAGAATGAGGATAGGATTAATGAAAAGAAAACTGATTTTAAGTAGCATTGCCGCAATTATTTTAGGATTAGCAGCCTGTAAATCAACAGAAACTATGAGCGTGGAACATAATGACCAAATCGTTGTGATACCTAAATTACCACAGAGAATTGTCGTCATGAATTACGGCGCATTAGATACGCTCGATGCACTTGGAAAAAGAGACTTGGTTGTTGGCACATCATTAACAGCAATACCGCATTATTTAACACAATATAACAATGCTCATGTGATTAATACTGGCAATATGAAAGAACCTAATTTGGATCTGATTAAAAACCAGCACCCTGATCTTATTATTATCGGTGGTCGACAAGCAAAACGGTTAGATCAATTATCGCAAATCGCACCAGTCATAAACTTAGAAACAAATCCTGCGAATTACGTTGAATCAACTAAAAGCAATATCACTCTACTTGGGCAAATAACCGGTACACAGGATATTGCACGCAAATCCATTCAAGCACTCGAAGCACATATACAACAAGCACAACAAATTGCACAAGCAAGTCATAAAAATGCTATTGTTGCGCTGCATAATGATGGCAAAGTAATTTTAACCAATGCAGGCGCTAGACCAGCGCTAATTTATGATGTATTAAAAATAAAACGTGCCATACCTTCAAGTAAACATGTATCTAATTTCACTGAAAAACCTACAATGATCCTAATTGATAACGACTATATTGCAACTCATAAGCCTAATATCATTTTTATTGTTGATAGAAGTCAGGCAATAGGTCAAAAAGCGCTAGACACCAACCATTTTGATAATAATATACTGGCTAAAGCGGGCACAAAAATTGTTTATCTCACCGCTGATCTTTGGTATTTGTCCGGTGGCGGTATCGAAAGCTTGACTCAACAAATTAACGAAGTGATTGAACAATTAAAATAATGATTATGAATTGTGAGTTCTACTATCGAGAAATTAGCGTATGGATAACCAATATACTAGACCGGTAAGTCTAGAGGAAAAATATTCCGCTGAAACCAACGGAATATCAATCGGGAAAAAAGCGATTAGACTTTCTTAAATAATACAGAACCATTCGTTCCGCCAAAACCAAATGAGTTACAAAGAGCGTACTCCATGTTTTTGACCTGACGAGCCGTATGAGGAACATAATCTAAGTCACATCCTTCATCTGGATTATCTAAGTTAATTGTTGGTGGAATCGCTTGATCACGTAATGCAAGAATAGTGAAAATTGATTCAACAGCACCCGCTGCACCCAATAAATGACCAATCATCGATTTAGTCGAGCTCACCATAACTTTATGGCTGTTCTCTTTAAAAATCGATTTCACTGCTTGTGTTTCAGCTTTATCGCCTGCAGGGGTAGATGTGCCGTGAGCATTGATATAGCCAACTTGCTCAGGTGTAATACCTGCGTCACGAATCGCACACGCCATCGCTAATGCAGCTCCGCTACCATCTTCTGGTGGTGATGTCATATGATAAGCGTCACCGCTCATCCCAAATCCAACCACTTCAGCATAAATCTTAGCACCACGTTTTTTAGCATGTTCATACTCTTCAAGGAACATGATACCGGCACCATCACCCAGAACGAAACCATCACGATCTTTATCCCAAGGACGACTTGCACCTGTAGGATTATCATTGTTAGTCGATAAAGCTCGCGCTGCACCAAAGCCACCAATACCTAATGGTGTACTGGCTTTCTCACCGCCACCTGCTAACATCGCATCAGCATCACCATACGCAATCATACGTGCTGCATGGCCGATATTATGAACACCAGATGAACAAGCGGTTGCAATGGTAATGCTCGGTCCTCGTAATCCATAAATAATTGATAAGTGCCCTGCAATCATATTTACAATGGTTGATGGCACAAAAAATGGACTGATTTTGCGTGGACCACCATTCATTAATGCGCTATGGTTTTCTTCAATTAAACCAAGCCCACCAATACCAGAACCAATGGCACAACCAATACGCGTTGCATTTTGTTCGGTTATTTCAATACCCGCATCTTGCATCGCTTGTATACCTGCTGCGATACCATATTGGATAAAATAATCCATTTTACGAGCATCTTTACGTGTAATATTATAATCTTCGCCATTGAAGTTTTTTACCGTAGCGGCGAAACGTGTTGCGAAAGGGGTTGTATCAAAGTGTTCAATGAATTCTACACCGCTTTGACCAGCTAACAATGCTTGCCATGTAGATTCGACTGTATTACCAACTGGAGATATTAGCCCCATTCCAGTCACAACAACTCTGCGTTTAGACACGTTGTTCCTCCTGAAAAGGATAATAAAAAAAAGAACTGCACTTATTTTGCATAATAAGCCAACGATGACATTTATTTTCAAACAAAAATGAGGCGACCACAAGATCGCCTTTTTAAAATTCTGCCAACCTTATTGATTTGCTGTCACATAATCAATTGCTGCTTGAACAGTTGTGATTTTTTCAGCTTCTTCGTCAGGAATTTCTGTATCAAATTCTTCTTCTAAAGCCATAACTAATTCAACTGTATCAAGTGAGTCAGCACCGAGATCTTCGATAAAAGAAGATTCATTTTTCACTTCTTCTTCTTTAACACCAAGTTGCTCAACAATAATTTTTTTAACTCGCTCTTCAATAGTACTCATACTCTTTTTTTCCTATAAATATCGCCAAAATCGGCGGTGATTGTAAGTTTATAAAATGTTGAAAAAGTTGCAACTAAATTTTTCAACCCAATTGATTACTTTTTATTCATTTCAGCAAAAATTCGACCTATTTTACACTATTCTAACAAATTAAACCATATACATGCCACCATTGACATGTAAAGTTTCACCCGTTATATATGCCGCTTCATCAGAAACTAAAAACGCCACAGCATTGGCTATCTCGCCCGCTTCACCCAAACGATTTGCAGGAACTTGTGATAAAATCGCAGTACGTTGATCATCCGTCAGTGCTTTGGTCATATCAGTTTCAATAAACCCTGGCGCGACCACATTCACCGTGATTCCACGTGAAGCAACTTCACGAGCAAGTGATTTACTAAATCCAATTAATCCCGCTTTAGCCGCTGCATAGTTTGCTTGCCCGGCGTTACCCATAGTACCAACTACAGAACCAATAGTCACAATTCGGCCATAGCGTTTTTTCATCATCGTGCGCATCAATGCTTTAGATAAACGAAACACTGATGTTAAGTTAGTATCAATAATATCTTGCCATTCATCATCTTTCATACGCATCAATAAATTATCACGCGTAATACCGGCATTATTCACTAAGATATCAATATCACCATACTGTGATTTAATCGCATCAATGACTGCTGTTATTGAGCTTTCATCTATCACGTTCAAGGCAAAACCCTTACCATGCTCCCCTAAATATTGGCTAATCGCTTGAGCACCATTTTCCGTTGTAGCAGTGCCAATAACTGTCGCACCTTTTGCAACGAGTTTCTCAGCAATTGCTCGGCCAATCCCTCTGCTTGCACCAGTTACTAGGGCAATTTTTCCTGATAAATTCATGTCAGCTCCTTTTACTATTTAACACTTTCTAACGCAGAAGTTAATGATGTAGAGTCATTAACAGCATAAGCTGAAAGTGAATCAACAATCCGCTTAGTTAATCCAGTTAATACTTTACCAGGACCTATTTCAATTAAGATAGAAGCACCATTATTAGCCATATACTCAACAATTTCAGTCCAACGCACAGGACTATATAATTGTGCAATTAACGCTTGTTTAATTGCTTGTGCATCATTTTCAATTTTCGCATTAACATTATTAATCACCGGATGTGCTGGTTGATTGAAAGTAATCGATTCCAATGTTATTGCTAATTTATCTGCTGCAGGTTTCATCAAAGCACAGTGAGATGGTACACTTACCGCTAATGGTAAAGCGCGCTTAGCGCCGGCTTCTTTACATAAAGCACCTGCGCGTTCAACGGCTTCTTTATTACCAGCGATAACCACTTGACCTGGTGAATTAAAATTAACAGGAGCAACCACTTGACCTTGAGCAGCCTCTTCACAGGCTTTAACAATTAAATCATTATCTAAACCAATAATGGCATACATCGCTCCAGTACCTGCTGGAACAGCGTCCTGCATCAACTTACCTCGTAATTCAACGAGTTTGATTGCATCTTTAAAATCAATCACGCCAGCACAGACTAACGCTGAATATTCACCTAAACTATGGCCAGCGAGATACTCCGGCGCTAAACCATTTTCCTGTTGCCAAACACGGAAAGTAGCCACTGATGCAGCTAAAAGGGCAGGTTGCGTAATCCAAGTTTTATTCAATTCTTCAGCAGAGCCAGCTTGAACGAGTTGCCAAAGATCATACCCTAATACAGATGAAGCCTCGTCAAATACGGCTTTTACCGTTGAATATTTTTCGCCAAGTTCATTAAGCATTCCGATACTCTGAGAACCCTGACCAGGGAATACCATCGCAAATTTAGTCATTCAATTACCTTTTACCTTTTAAACTTTCCGAGATTAATCAATGCTAAGTAGATTAATCAGGTCTACCGCCAATATTTAAACAATATTAGAATCGAACTAAAGCCGATCCCCAAACAAAACCACCACCAAATGCTTCTAGTAACAGCAAGTGGCCACGCTTAATTCGACCATCTCGAACACCCGTATCTAATGCACAAGGTACCGATGCAGCGGAAGTATTACCTTGTTTATCCAATGTCACAATCACTTTACTCATATCCATGTCTAAGCGTTTTGCTGTAGCAGAAATAATACGTAAATTCGCTTGATGAGGAACTAACCAATCTAATTCAGATTTATCAATATTATTTTCCGTTAGCATTTCATCTACCAAATTAGATAACTCCCTAACGGCTACTTTGAACACATCATTCCCTTGCATTACCATATAAGCCGGTTCGCTTAGTGCAGCGCGATCAACATAAGGATATTTAAGTAAATCACCATAACGACCATCTGCATGTAAATGTGTCGCAATAATACCCTGTTCTTGCGATGCACCAATCACCACTGCGCCAGCACCATCACCAAATAGAATGATCGTCCCTCTATCCTCTGGATCAATGCCTCGTGTAAGCATATCTGCCCCAACAACTAAAGCATATTTAACTGTGCCAGTCTTAATATATTTATCGGCAATATCTAACGCATAAACAAAACCAGAGCAAGCAGCAGAAACATCAAAAGCAATTAAGTCAGGCAAATCAAGTTTGGCCTGTAATTCGGTTGCAGAACTTGGAAATGCGTTGGCAGATGTTGCTGTCGCAACAATAATTAAACCGATATCATTTTTATCAATATTAGCCATTTCAATGGCATTAATCGCCGCACCATACGCCATCGAAGTAACCGTTTCTGTCGGTTCGGCAATCCGTCGTTCTTTGATACCTGTACGAGTTGTGATCCATTCATCACTAGTATCAACCATTTTCTCAAGATCAGCATTCGTTCTGATCTGTTTTGGAAGATAACTTCCTGTGCCTAAAATTTTTGTATACATCAATTATTTTCACTCTTAGGTAATGCAGAAGAAAGGCTTGTCGCAATTCTTTCAGGTATATTATGTTTAATTGCCAATATCGCTTGCTCAATCGCTGCAAAAAATGATTTTTGATTTGCACTACCATGACTTTTAATCACAATACTTTGTAAACCAAGCAAACACGCACCATTATAATGGTTAGGATCTAAATGACCAAAATGTTTTGTCATCTTTTTTTGCAACCAATGACCCACTAACTTCATTAATAAAGAGTGACGTTTAGTCATAAGTTGCGTTGACGATAAAAAAATTTTAATAAGGCCTTCGACCGTTTTTAATGTGACATTGCCGACAAAACCATCGCAAACTAACACATCGGTTTTGCCCGTCAAGATTTCATTGCCTTCTAAATAGCCAATAAAATTAATATTTTTATCCGCTTTTAGTATGCTCGCTGCAGCACGAATACTATCGAGACCTTTGATGTCTTCTTCACCAATATTCAACAAAGCAACCCGAGGATTATCAATGTTTAAGCTAGTACGCGCTAAAATAGCGCCCATTAACGCAAATTGTACGAGCATATCACTATTACATTCAGCATTTGCGCCTAAGTCTAATACCACAGTATTTCGCTGGTTCAAGGCGGGTAAAATAGCAACTAATGCCGGGCGCTCAATACCATCAATAGCATGTAATAATAATTTTGATAACCCCATCAATGCCCCAGTATTTCCAGCACTCACGCATGCTTGAGCTTGATTATTTTTAACCAACTCTAGCGCAATCCGCATTGAAGAACCCTGACTGTGTCGAATAGCAAGCGAAGGCTTCATATCATTAGCGATAACAGAAGAAGACTCAACAATAGTTAAACGTTGATAATGTTTAGGTAATAAAGGCGTTATTTCAGCTGACGGACCAACTAAAATAAGATGAAGGTTTGGATAGTGATTTAATGCTTGTAATGCAGCAGGAACGACAACGCGAGGACCGAAGTCCCCGCTCATAACATCTAACGCAATGGTTAGACTGTCCAAAATATCACCCAAATATCAAGAAACTACTTATTGATAACTTTACGTCCACGATAATAACCATCAGCGGTTACATGATGACGTAAATGGGTTTTACCTGATTCATCAACTGAGATATTTGCGACAGTTAATGCATCATGAGCGCGACGCATACCACGTTTTGCTCGAGTTTTTCGATTCTGTTGAACGGCCATGGACTAACTCCTCTCTTTAGGGCTTATTTTTCAAACTGGCTAAAATTGCAAATGGATTTGGCTTGTCATCCTCGGTTGGAATCTGACCAAATACAAAATCTGCTTCCGACACTTTGCAGTGTTCACTATCATGTACCGGTACAATCGGTAAAGAAAGGATAATCTCTTCCTCTACCAATGAAAGCATATCAATTTCCCCAAACTCATTAACAAGAGCGGGTTCATAATGCTCCGGTAGGGCCTCTGCTTGAGCATCGCTCTTAACAGGGCTAAACTTATTTTTAACATGAATTAACTTATCATAAGCTTGTTGACAACGCTGACATTCCAGCTTTACAGTAACTTTAGCGTCAATTGAGATCACACAAAGTCGCTGCTCATCAAAACCAAATGATAAACTGCATTCAATATCACTATTTACATTTTCAACTAACTCACTTAAGCGGTTGGCATTTTTAGCTAGATAATTTCCGGCATAATCCAATCTCTTTTGAGCGGCTTTAGTTGGGTCAATTGTTAAAGGCAATCTATTTTGCATAAGGCGCGCATCTTACCGTTAAATGTCGTTTTCGTCAATGGAATTATCACGATTTATTCGATTTGGCTCGATAGCAACACGAATAAACAACAATATGGTAATCATTAGATTATCCCAATATTGTTTCGTTAAATAAACCATAATTATTTTATGTGCACAATTTTAACATAATCACGAATTTAAATTCAACTCTAGTCCTGCACAATCCCATATTACTAACTCTATATTAGCAGCGCAATATGGGCGTCGTTAATGAGAACTAATTACTATAAGTATAAATAGTGGTAACGAGTTTGACACTCGCAACTTTACTTGCCACATCCGATGCCGTACGGCCTATCTCTGGCGTTACAATCCCAATTAAAAAAACTTCGCCATCTTCAGTTATCACTTTAATATCACGAGCCTTGGTATCGTTATTTCCGATCAATGCAGATTTAACTTTTGTTGTAATCCATGCGTCATTAGTCATAGTAATTGCGTTAACCATAGGACCAATACGAACTTGATTATAGATTTTCTTAACGCCCTCAACACTTTCAGCTAGCTCTACCGCGCGATTAATGACAGCTTGCGATTTTGCCTGACCAATTAAGAGCACATTACCATCATAAGTTGATGGTACAATTCGTGATCCTTTAAAGTAATCGCCTTCATCTTTAAATTTCATACCGATTTTAGAATCAAGTGTTGTATCATCCACTTGAGTTCCTGTTGTTCTTGGATCCGTTGCAACTTTAGCCGTTCCAGCACCAACTCCCACAAGCGCAGCAACGCAGCCTTGTAGCATCATGCTACCAGACACTAATGCGGCAACCAACACAAATTTTTTCATGGATTCATCCCCTTTTCCAGTCTACTTATTTATATAAGTATTGTATGTTAATTAATTTCTTTATGTATAAAAAGTGTATTTTCAATGAGTTGACAAAGGCAATTTAAAACGATTAATTGCATTTCACTAATTGTTCTTTCTTTGTACGATGGTATGCGTATATCAATATCATTTTGCCCTAGCAATCCAATAACTGCACCACCATCGCCACCGGTTAATGTAATGATAGACAAATCTTTAATCACAGCATCTTGTACCGCTTGGATTATTGATTTTTCATTACCATTTGGCGATAAAACAACTAGGACATCACCCTGATTGCCCAATGCTTGAATTTGCTTGGCATAAATATCATGTAATTGATTATAGTGATTAGCAATTGAACTAATTAAAATATTATCCGCCACTAATGCAATCGCTGGCAAATTAGGACGTTCAATATCAATACCGCTCACCAACTGAGCTGTGAACATTTGTGCACTTGCAGCTGATAGGCTATTACCACAAGTTAATACTTTATTACCATTAAGTAAGGCATTAATTATGGTGCTTGCGGCTTGCTCAATCGGACCACTTAGTGCTTCCGTCATCACAATTTGAGCTTGAATACTTTCCGTAAAATAATTTTTTATTACACTTTGCATCTCTAAATCCTAACTGTGCCACTGGAATCTTGTTCACGATATTTAAGCGCTAAAAGCATTCTTTATCCAGTGTAATTTACGCCCTGTTATGGCAATAACATCAAAACGAAACTCGCTCGTTTCTATATCTATGTCGTGCTTTTGCATCCAGCTATATGCAGCGTTGATGACTTTATGTTGTTTAACGACCGTAATGCTCGATTGTGCGTCACCATATACATCATTTTTACGATAACGAACCTCAACAAATATCAAGCACATACCGTCTTGCATAATCAAATCAACTTCACCCAATCGAGAAATGCTATTTTTTCCAACCAACCGCATTCCTTGCTGACACAAAAACTGGCATGCTTGTTCTTCGTAATATTTACCTAACTGCTGTTTATTTTCCATTAAGGGACAATAACATCGCTACCATTCATATATTGATGCCAAGGTAGCGCTCTGTTGATTTCACATCCCTGAGTGGTTGACAATTTACCCGTCATACCATCAAGAACATCTATTTGGTAAGATTGTAGCTGGTTAAAACGGTTTGCTAACTGCCAAGCATCAAGCCCCATCGCATATAAACGTGCTAATGAATAATCATTTTTAATATAACTCGGTAATTTTTCGATTAATTGGTTTTGATTTAAAATCATCGGAATATCACTAAATTGAACGCGATCCATATCATAACGATAATCTTGCGTTGTATCCTCGATGTTACTTCTTGAACTGGTATAAATCGCAGGAATTATTTTTGCCACTTCAATGGGCTTACCTTTTTTATCTAATAAAACTTTACCATTCTCATCTAATTGTGTTTTATTCGATTTCATATCCAACATTGACTTTATCAGTACCAACTCATTGTGTGAAGCATAGATATAAATCGCATCATACGGCCCTGAATTATTAACGGAAGATATGACATCAACAGCACTCTCATCAGATGGTAATAGATTATTTACCATATCCTGTTGATTTTTAAGTGGTGATGAACTGGTCAACAATGAGCCTTCTAGCTCAATACCCACTCCTGCATTCATTTTATTGCTTAGCGCTTTTTCTGATTCAAAGTACTGTACGTGGATGCCATTTGATGATGCATCATTTAAATGCCATTGCTCTGCAAAACTATTTGCCACTCGCTCACCTAAATCATTTTTAGGTACAAGCAAGAGTGGATTCTTTTTATTCTGAGTATAAATATGATTAGCGGCATCAATCGCTTCATCTTCCGGTGATAGTGCAAAAAAACAAATTGGTGTCGAAGTTTTCGCTGAAACGTCCGACTTATCCATTTTATTTAGCGCTAAAACAGGTATAGATGGCGAAAGGGTCAGTATAGTTAATACATCTTGCTTGAGTAATGGCCCAACGATTAATTCCGCGCCTTGTTGCTGTGCTTGCTTAACTAAAGAATCCAACGATGCGCTGTTAGTATCATAAAGCGTAATATTTTGTTGGGCTTCTTGAGTGTATAATTGATTAGCATCGGAATACCCCAGATAAATTGCATTACCAAATATCTTAGAAGAACCGCTCATAGGTAGGAATAAAGCAACATTTTTCTTGGTGGTATCATCAGGTAAGCGGTATTTATTACCATAAATATTTCTTGGCAGATATAATGCTGCTGGGTGGTTTGAATATTGAATTTGCCATTCATTAACAGCATTTTTTAATAAATTAAACTGAGCATCTTCTTTATTCGCAATGGTATCTGGATCATCATTGTCATCAATAGTATACGTGTTTATATTATTTCTATAGGTATAAATTAAATCAATCCAACCCTGTAATATTGATTCATTAGCATAAACTAAAACACTATTGATATCGGTCTGGTTTAAATATAAAAGAAAAGTCCACGTATCATTGATTACGCGATGCTGTTGTTCTGGCGAACCATATTTTTGTAATTCAATATAATCTCGAATTTGCCCATTAACATCGTGTTTTTGTCCATCCAAACCAAGCTTGATATTATAATAACGGATTTTTTCAGCATCAGTTAACGCAGATAAAGACAGCTTATTCAGATCAAAAGACTGGCCATTAATTACCGCCAATTCACCTTGTAATAACAGTGCCTCTTGTCGTTGCGCTTTATTTAAATCAGTAGGTAATTGCTGAAATAATTGCTCCGCTTTTATTGCGTTTCCTTCAATAATATAAGCACGAATAGCCATCAACTGCCAATCCACTTTTTCATTGCCTGAAGTAGACGAATATTGCGATAAATAATATTGAGACCCCTTGGTTTCATCAAAACTCAATTGTTTTGATACATAAGCGGGACAGCCGACCAAAAGTCCTAATAGTATAGATATAAAAGCAATTTTAAAAAATTTCTTCCCAAAATCAGCTAGACAATCTAAAGAGTGTAGTCTAATCATTATCTTATATGCTCTCATCGATTTTATAAACATCAATAATCAATCGCAGTTAGATTGATTATAATTTTAATCACTTTTAATTCGTTATCCCCAGATTCTTTGCACATGAACCGTGACTTCTTCACGATCATGGTAAAGGTGTTTAGCTTGAATCTGGACATTTATTTGGTTTGCCTTCAATTCATCTTCAAGCAACTGAAGATTGTGTTTTACTTCTTCATAACGTTTTTTCATTGGCAATTTTAAATTAAATATCGTTTCTCGACACCAGCCCTGAATCAACCAATCAGAAATTAATTTCGTCACTTTGAGCGGTTTCTCCACCATATCACACACTAACCAATAAATGTTATTCTTTTTGGGCTGAAATTTGAATCCATCTTCTCGGTAATGTTTAACCTGACCACTTTCCATCAATTTTTCATCCATAGCCCCATTATCAACGGCGTAAACCATCATACTACGTTTGACTAATTGATACGTCCAGCCACCTGGGCTAGCACCAATATCAACAGCATTTAAGCCACCTTTCAATCTTTCATCCCACTCTTCATAGGGAATTAAAACATGAAATGCTTCTTCAAGTTTTAGCGTGGAACGGCTTGGCGCATCAGCAGGAAATTTCAAACGAGGGATACCCATGTAAAAAGGTGAATTATTATTACTATAGGAATAACCAACAAAGCAACTGTGACTATTAATAAATAATAAATGCATCACTGGTTTAAGCGGATTTTCAACTTTTAATAAAAGGCGTTTATCACGTAATGCTTGTCTTAAAGGCACAGTAAATTTGCGACAAAAGTTAGTAAGCTCTTTTCCTTCATTGGTGTCAGCAACTTCGACTCGCAAAGATCCCATTTTAATCACACACTCATCAAGTGCCGCAATAATAGGACTAATACGATCGTTAACAGGAAGGTCAGTCAATAAACTACCAGCAACAAACATTTGTCTGGCAAAAATTAAGGTTCGAAAATTCAGTGAAGTCAGTAGCTTTTCAGCTTCCCCCTCTTGATAGCACTCAAATTCGATAAAACCAGTTTGTTCCTTAACTTTTGCAAAACCAAAAATTGAAAACTCAGCCGCTTTATCCGTGATTTCAGCAGCACACTCTTTTTCAAAACCAGAACGACAATATAAGATAATACGATTAAGTTTTTGCATTGATTACATAATATAAGTTATTTAGACGGAGCTAAGTATATAGGATAAACCTATATACTTAAATAGGGGATATTAAATTGCGACCGGTGCTTTTATTGCCGGATGAGGATCATAACCTTCGATCTCAAAATCCTCAAAAACATAGTCAAAAATCGTTGGCGGTTTTCGTTTAATGATCAATTTAGGCAGTGCTTTAGGTTCACGGCTTAATTGTAAATGTGTTTGTTCCATATGATTACAATACAAGTGCGTATCACCGCCAGTCCAAACAAAATCGCCAACTTCTAAGTCGCACTGCTGAGCAATCATATGAACTAAAAGCGAGTAGCTAGCAATATTAAACGGTAATCCCAAGAAGACATCACATGAACGCTGGTAAAGCTGGCAAGACAATTTGCCATCAGCAACGTAAAATTGGAAAAAAGCATGACAAGGTGCTAATGCCATCTGATCCAATTCACCAACATTCCACGCTGAAACAATCATACGACGAGAATCTGGATCATGTTTAACTTGTTCGATCAGTTGGCTAATTTGATCAATATGGCGCCCATCTGCAGCCTGCCAAGAACGCCATTGCTTGCCATAAACAGGACCAAGATCGCCATTAGCATCAGCCCATTCGTCCCAAATGGAGACTTTATTATCCTTCAAGTATTGAATATTTGTATCACCTTTTAAAAACCAAAGCAGTTCATGAATAATCGATCTTAAATGGCATTTCTTAGTGGTCACCAATGGAAAACCATCTTGTAAATTGAAACGCATCTGATGTCCAAAAATAGATAACGTACCGGTTCCAGTACGATCTGACTTTGCCGTGCCGTCATCTAAAATTTTTTGCATAAGCGCTAAATACTGTTTCATTATGTCATCCTATCAACACATATTTAAAGACTGTAAGTACCAATTTGAATTTTTAGGCCACCTGGATACTTATAAGAATAATAAATAAAAATGGCACCAAATATAATCATAGGCAGACATAAAATCTGACCCATGCTAATAAAATTAAAAAATAATCCTAATTGTTCGTCAGGTTGTCTGAAAAACTCAATCGCAAATCGGAAACACCCATATAGCAGCAGGAATAATCCTGATACGCTACCAATAGGCCTTGGTTTACGAATGAAGATATTTAAAATAATAAACAAAACAATCCCTTCAAAAAGCATTTCATAGAGTTGTGAGGGATGACGCGGTAATAAATTACCGGTTGAATTAAATAGTGCTAACCATTCGGGGTGTGATTTAACATAAAGGGCATCGGCAGCCCAAGAGCTCGGAAATAGCATACCAATAGAAGAATCGGTTACTCGTCCCCACAGTTCACCATTAATAAAATTACCCAAGCGACCAAACATCAAGCCAATAGGGATAAGAGGAGCAACAAAATCAGATACTTGAAAAAAAGACTTATGATTTTTTATCGCAAATATGCCGATTACGACTAAAGCACCAATTAGTCCACCATGAAATGACATTCCGCCTTCCCATACCCGGAATAATACCAATGGATCAGTAAAAAATACTTGGCTGTTATAGAATAATGTATAGCCTACACGTCCGCCGATAAATAGGCCTAAAAATCCCCAAAAAAGTAAGTTCTCAACCTGTGCTCTTGTCCAGCCACTATTTGGTTTTTTAATGCGCCAATTTGCTAAGAAAAATGCACCCAACACACCAAACAAATACATTGCACCATACCAATGCAGTGAAATAGGGCCAATTGAAAATAAAATTGGATCAAAATTAGGAAAGGTTAGATATTGCTTCATTTTTTAACCCGTTGTCTATTTTTACGCTTATGAGCAAAAAAGTTAAACCGTTTTTTTGCTCCCGATTTATTGGATACCACATGAGCTTCATGGCTGACAGGGGTAGATAAGTCTCTATCATTTTGCAGAGAAAATGTCACTAAAGAAAACTCTTTCATCGCTTTACGATACACATCGCGTTTAAAAGCAATCACCTGACGCACTGGATACCAATAACTTACCCATTTCCAGTCATCAAACTCTGGCGTAGATGTAAGAGATAAATTAATCGCTGAAGCATCAGAAATCAATTCTAATAAAAACCATTTCTGCTTTTGCCCGATACACACAGGTTCATTATCCCAACGCACCATCCTTTTAGGTAATTTATAACGCAACCAGCCATTAGTTACTGAAAGAATTTTTACATCTTTAGGTAATAATCCAACTTCTTCATTTAACTCCCTAAACATTGCTTGTTCTGGAGTCTCATTATTATTAATTCCGCCCTGAGGAAACTGCCAAGAATTTTGCCCAAAACGACGAGCCCACAATACCTGGCTCTGCCGATTGCAAATAATAATTCCGACGTTTGGACGGTAGCCATCATTATCGATCACTGACTACCTCAAAAAAACTTTTACTTATCTAAGATTGTTACATATAAAGGGATCAAGGTAAACACGTTGATAAAGAAAAATTAAATAAATAACAGGATAAAATGGCAGGCAATTAACAAAAAAAAACGCCCCATCTGAACGATAGGGCGCTTCTCATATTTAATAGTCTGGCGGTGACCTACTCTCACATGGGGGAACCCCCACACTACCATCGGCTCCACGGCGTTTCACTTCTGAGTTCGGCATGGG